>JACJNX010000041.1 GCA_014695255.1 Cyanobacteria bacterium FACHB-63 | reverse complement strand
CCGATTTTTCCTACTTCGTTGATGTGACTGCATTATGAATAAAGCTTTCAATCGCTTGATCTCCCGCGTTTGTCTTGCACTCACGGCAACCGCAGTCCAACCCTTTGCAGCCTTAGCACAGTCCCCGATGCCGACTGCTCGATCGATGCCGCTGCCTGTGTTGCAATCGTCGCCTGTTCCTCCTGGAGTGCAGCCTGCACCTTCTGCCGCGCCGGTTGCCGTACCTGTCGATAGCAGCTATAAGCTGGGTGCGGGCGATCTGGTGCGGGTGGAGATGTTTGATATCCCTGAGCTGACGTTTGAGCCGCGATACACTGTTTTGCTCGATGGCGCGTTGAATTTGCCGTGGGTTGGTGGCGTTTCGGTACAGGGATTAACGATCGTTCAAGCAACCGAGCAATTAAAAGAGCGCTACAAGAAGTTTGTGCAAAATCCGGTGATTACGGTAAGTTTGCTCGCACCTCGTCCTTTGAAGATTGGCATCATTGGAGCAGTCAATCGTCCGGGATCTTATATCGTGAGCACGATCGGCAGCGAAATCACACAGTCCAGCTTGGGGCAGCGGAGTTCTTTTGAAGGGGGAAGCCAATGGCCCACCGTCTCTAAAGCGATTCAGACCGCAGGTGGAATTGCTCAGATGGCAAACATTCGGGAGATTGAAGTCCGTCGTCCTCAAGTCGATGGTTCACAAGAAACAATCAAGATTAACTTGTGGAAGTATTTGCAAGCGGGTGAGCTAGCGCAGGATGTACCGCTAAAAGATGGCGATACGATTTTTATTCCAACTGCAACTAAACTCGATCCTACCGAGGTAAGCAGTGTAGCGATGAGCAATTTCTCGCCAGAGCAGATTCAAGTGAATGTTGTCGGTGAGGTGATGCGACCCGGAGGAGTGGCAGTGCGTCCGAATTCTACACTGATGCAAGCTGTTTTAGCTGCCGGAGGAATTAATCCAGGACGAGGAAATCGAGCAAAGGTTGAGCTAGTTCGATTGATGCCGGACGGGAAAGTCGATCGTCGAGAGTTCAAGTTTGATGTGACAAGAGGATTAGACGAGACTTCTAATCCAGCGATTCGTCAGAATGATGTTATTGTGGTCAATCGCAGTGCGACCGCGAAGGTGTCTGATATATTAGGTGCCGTTGTCAGCCCGATTACGGGAGCATTTGGACTATTGCGACTTTTGTTAGGGAACTAATAGCGGGTTTTATTGAGCTAAAAGACTCCGATCTTTTAAGTCGGAGTCTTTTAGCGCGATCGTTGTGCAATATGCGAACCCAGCTTCCAATGCTTCTACTCAGTTCAGATGCTGAATTGAGAGCACAGTGGTTTAGCTTGATCAGCACACTGTGAGAAATAACTAGAATTTTGAGCAATTTTTGAGCAAGCAGTTGAAATAACCGCGCATTCACGTAGCTTCAAAAGAAAAGACACTCAGTACAATCCAATCACCGGAGTTCAAGCATCTACCAAGCTGCATTGTCTCTACAGCCGCCGCTTTGCTGCTTCTGTGTTGCACTGCTCTATCTTTTGCAATTTGCCTGTTGCCTATATTGTGACACTGCTATCCCTGCCATGTCTTACTTGCCAACCTCAGATCACCTTGAATCGTCCCATCCTACTCGAGCTGTAGAACGTGATCCAAGTGCTCCAATCCGAATCTGTCACTTGTCAAAATACTATCCACCCCAACCCGGAGGAATTGAAACTCACGTTAGAGCATTGGCAACTTCACAAGCTGCATTAGGCGCAAAAGTTGACGTTGTCTGTGTGAATGCATGTGATCAAACTGGTCAAGAAACGAGTCGAACGACTACCATCGAAGAAGTCGATCGCAATGTTCGCGTGATTCGCTTGGGGCGATTGGGAACAGTAGCGCGGTTTGATTTGTTTACTGCCTTTTCTCAGCACTTCAGCAGAAAAGATTTTGCCTATGATATTGCTCATTTACACGCCCCCAATCCTGCAATGGCATTGCATTGGGCGTTAGCAAATTCTTCGGTGCCGCTCGTGGTGACACATCACAGTGACATTGTAAAGCAGCAAGTCCTTAAGCATGTTGTAAATCCCTTATTGAACTATGTATATGAACGTGCAGCGCGGGTTCTGGTCACGAATCCGAGCTATCTAGCAGGGTCAACTTTTTTGCGCCCGTACCAAGAGCGTGTTGAGGTGTTGCCATTAGGCGTTGATTTGTCGGTCTATCGGCAACCGAGTGCGGCTGCGATCGCGCATGAGAGAAAGCTTAGAGCTACATATCCAGGTCCAATCTGGCTT
This sequence comes from Cyanobacteria bacterium FACHB-63, assembly GCA_014695255.1. Lineage (GTDB taxonomy): Bacteria > Cyanobacteriota > Cyanobacteriia > Leptolyngbyales > Leptolyngbyaceae > Leptolyngbya. The sequence goes on along the minus strand of JACJNX010000041.1, from coordinate 3,099 downwards.
TGTGTAGGACGGCTGGTTTACTACAAAGCGCTGCACATTGCAATTTCAGCCCTGCAAAAAGTCCCCGGAACTTTGATCATTGTGGGCAAAGGAGAGCTTGCTGAGTCTCTGCGGCAACATGCAATCGATTGTGGCGTAAGCGATCGTGTGGTGTTTCAGCGGCAGATCAGCCAGGATGAACTGATTGGAGCCTATCGTGCTGCGACCGCTTTATGGTTTCCGTCGAACGCTCGGAGCGAGGCATTTGGCTTGGTGCAAGTGGAAGCAATGGCGAGTGCTTGCCCTGTGATTAATGCAGCAATTCCAGATAGTGGAGTGACCTGGGTGAGCCGCCATGAGGTTGAGGGATTAACCGTGCCATTGAATGATCCGGCCGCACTGGCGAATGCTGCGAATCGATTGCTACGGGAGCCACATCTGCGCGGTAAGTTTGCGATCGCATCACAGACTCGATCGCAGCAGTTTGATCAAGTGTTGATGGCGCAGGAAAGTTTGCGAATTTATCACCGCGTGATTCGTCAAGAGGAGGTTCAACCCGTCTTTGTTTAATTTGCATTGTTCAATGTAATTCGCTGCACAATCATTGCAGCCTCTGACAAATTGGGAACTCTACAGTCAACGCTTTACTTTCCCGCTTTACTTTCCCGGTTGATTACACATGAAACGATTATTAACGGCTACTCTGACCAGCGCTTTTCTGCTTGTCGGCTCGGAAAGTGCTTTTGCACTCACGACAGTTCTCTACAATGGTGCTGCTGGTGCGCCTCCGAACAATCGCCCTAATAACCAAGGATGGCAGTATGTCGATCGCAATCCCTTTGCGTTCCCTCCTACTGGAGCATCAACTGAAACTCCAGAACCAAACGGAGTCGTATTCAGTAGCATTTCCGATAACAATATTTTGTCAGGCTACGGTTGGACTGCTACTCCGCTTAATTCAACTGTAGGATACAATCTTCGATTTGACATTCAACTGCTTCAAGAATCGCGCAATCCTTTAGGAAGCTCAAATCCAGCCGATATCAATGCAGATGGAAAAGACGATCGAGCAGGGCTAAACATTCTGATTGTAAGTTCCAATACTGCAAGAGCGATCGAGCTTGGCTTTTTTGTCGATCAAATTTGGGCGCAAGCAACTGGAGCAGCGAAACCACCTCGATTCACACAGGCAGAAAGCACAGCATTTGATACAAGAACCAATGTGAATCGATATGATTTATCAATTTTGGGAGCTACATATTTTCTCTATGCGAACGAGAACTATGGGACTCCCATTCTGACAGGTGCGTTACGAGATTATACGCCGGAAAGTACAGCACCATTCCCGAACCCTTACAGAACTGCAAACACGATCTTCATCGGAGACAATACAACCGCTGCGAGTGCTGAATTTAGATTGAATCAGGTTACATTTACTGATTCAGCGATCACGCCGATTCCTTTTGCGTTTAATCCGTTGTTTGGATTTGGGGTGTTTGGATTGTCGCGACTGCGGAAAGCGATCGTCAAAAAGACAAAGCATCCGAACGATTAGAAGTGTTCGATCGATGGAAACAAGCTTTGCCAGCAAAAGCCCCTCGACACAAGCGCCAAGGGGTGAATCAAAGTATCCGAATCACTTCACTTTGAACAGGTTCCATCTTGGGGAAGCTGAGTTTCGATTACGATCGTTTCATAGTTCAGTTTTTTCAGCACTTCAGTGAGCAATTGTTTAGCGCTGTTGTTGGCTGCTTCAAGAATGTTGCTATCACAAGCTTCTTGGCGGATTGCTGCGATCGCTCTAATTTGTGCTTCTTCTTCTAGTTCAGCAGAAGCTTTAGGAGCAAACCATTCACTATAGTTCGCTAAGATTGATGAGTGACCAACGTTTAATCCGATGTCTCGAAGGTAAGGTGCAGGCAGAACCAAATGAACTTTGCCCGGACTCACGGATTTTACTTGCAATTGCTTCAGGTTGATGCCTGCTTGCACTTGTGATACGCCTTCGTAAACAAGATTGGTTTGTCCAACTTGCAAGCCAAGAACTTCGCTCGGTTTTTCAAGGCGGATGGTTGCTTTGGCAGTCATTGTAGCTGAGGTGAGTTGATCTGCATTTTGTAGTTCTGAGAAGATGAGGTTTCTCACCTCAACTGTAGTCGCGCTCGGATGCGGCAATAACTGTAAACCAAATAGACCGAACATCAGAAGCACGATCGCGCTCACAATCAGCCACTTAAATTTCTCGACGATCGGATTGATCACCGTTTCAACACTTTGACTCCGCAACGCGCCCCAAAACCGCATAACCCTGCTCCTAAACTCCAGCGTTAATGGTGATTCTAACTGAGAATAAGCCTGCCCATGGTTAAGTACGCCTCGATCGATTCCATTTTGCAGTAGACTGAGCAAGACGCGATCGAACTTCAATAAAATGGCAGGCTCTAAGATTGGTGTAGCAGTTGTGGGAACGGGATTTGGGCAGAAAGTTCATATTCCTGGACTTCAAGCACATCCACGAACTGAAGTGGTTGCGGTCTATCATCGAGACGCACAAAAAGCACAGGCGATCGCACAGTCTCATCAAGTTCCTCACGCTTGCTCGACGATCGAGGAAGTTCTGTCACTGCCAAACGTTGATGCCGTCAGTATCTCGACACCGCCATTTTTGCATTTCGATATGGCAAAAACAGTGATCGATGCCGGAAAACATCTGCTGCTAGAAAAACCCACCGCATTAAACGTGATTCAAGCAAAAGATTTGTACCGTCGGTCGCTGAAAAATCGCGTCGTCACCAGCATGAACTTTGAGTTCCGTTTCGTTCCTGCTTGGCAGCATTTCGCGGATCTGCTTACGCAAGATTACGTCGGACAGAAACGCTTAATTAAAATAGATTGGCTCGTCTCTAGTCGCGCTGATGCCTCTCGCCCCTGGAATTGGTACGCCTGCAAAGATCAAGGCGGCGGCGCGTTGGGCGCACTCGGCTCTCATACGTTCGATTACATCGCGTGGCTATTTGGTGAAGTCGATCGCTTAACTGCCAGTCTCAGTACTGCCATTTCGAGCCGTCCTGATCCCACCGCAGGCGACCTCAAACCCGTCGATTCCGATGACACCTGCAA
>JACJNX010000040.1 GCA_014695255.1 Cyanobacteria bacterium FACHB-63 | reverse complement strand
CCTGTCTGTACTGTCGGCGGTAAGTCCGCTCGCTCAAACCGCTGTAGCGGCTCAGGTTCGTGAAGCTGGCTTTGCCACACACCAGCAACATCGTTGTGAATAAAGTCACTAAGAATTTCGTTTGCGGTTTGCGATCTGGCCCACTTTGACAAGCAGGCTTTGTACAATGGCTTCCATAGCTATCCATTCGGTGCGTTTGTGATTATTTGCACCCTAAGCGATGGGTAGCTTTCTTGTCAAAATTCTGTCCGAACTATTGGAACATTAAGGCATTGAAAAATTAGTTAAGACAAACAGCAAAGATGAGCAATAAAAAACTCATGCAAATCAACAAGTATGTTCTTTTGTAGGGGAGTGATTGTACTCGTTTTGTTCAGTTTGAGCAAATCAAGGATGTTTTAATAATTTAAAAATAATTGTTCATGATAAACAAAATAAGAATTGCTCGAAGTGACAATTCTTGAAAACTTAGATATTTCTAATTGATCGAGTTTGCAATCCTAATGGCCTTGAGTTCTATTTTAATTTGCTAGATGAAGTTATGTTGAATGCGATTAATTGCGAAGAGTTTAATTGTAATTGCTGATACAAATTTCTCGCAAACGCGCTTACTGTCAGACATCCTAGAAGCGATGAGCACAGAGTAGTAAAGCGGAAATACATCAGATTTTAAGATCTTCTTAACTTGGAATTTTAACAAATCCGCTTATCATTTGTGCCATAATTCTATCGGGTTACGGCATCGTTTCAAAACTAGATGTTTCACCGTTTGTAGCCTCAAGAATTGCTTTTCTACTTTTGCAACGCCGCTGTTTCCAAAGTTGTTTGCAGCAAATCATGAAACAAATTCCTACTTCTTTGCTGACCCTTCTTGCAGGCATTGTGATTACATTAATTAGCCTCTGGGTCAGCCAAAATCACCATCTCTTACCCGTTCAAGCTTCGGAACAAGCCCCTTGGGTAGACGACTTCTTTAGCGTTATGGTTGGCATTGGTACGGCACTATTCATTGTGGTACAAGGAACCATCTTGTATTTCTTGATCAGATACCGCAAACGGGCTGGCGATGAAACCGATGGCGTTTCGATCGAAGGTAACTTTGCGCTCGAAGTGCTTTGGACTGCAATTCCAAGCGTGATTGTAGTCGGGTTGGGTATCTATAGTGTCGATGTTTATGAACATATGGGCGGTATCGCTTCAGGTTCAGCAATGGGACATATCCATTCGACTGTGGCTCATGCAAATCACGACCCAATGGGATCTGCGATCGCGGCTCCGATGCTTGCAGACGCGGCTGAAGTTAGCACTGATCCGAAAACAAGCATTCCAACCTATGGTTTAACTGCGCAAGATGGAACCGAACTGAATGTAAATGTCACAGCGATGCAATATGCGTGGTTATTTGACTATCCTGCACAAGGCATTCTTCCCGGTGAACTGCACGTTCCACTCGGACAGAAAGTGATTCTGAACATGAAAGCGCAGGATGTAATTCACTCTTTCTGGGTGCCTCAGTTCCGCATCAAACAAGACGTGATCCCCGGTGAGAACACAGAACTGCAATTCATTGCAACCAAGCTGGGTGAGTTCCCCATCGTTTGCACCGAGCTTTGCGGTGCTTTTCACGGTGGAATGCGATCGAACGTAGTAGTTCACACGCCCGAAGACTTCCAAAAATGGGTTGAAGAAACCAAGGTAGCTCAGGCAACTGAAGTTCAACATCGGGTTGCTGTTCGACCTGAATCGCTTTCGGATACGGAATTTCTTGCCCCTTATGCGAATGATCTCGGCATCAGTCCCGATACCTTAACCCAATTGCACCCCTAGAACCATGACTCAAACTCAGGACTCAAACTTAATAATTTCCCGTGAGGTTACGCTACCTTCGCATCCTGCGTGGAAGTGGTATGACTATTTCACCTTTAACACCGATCATAAGGTGATTGGTATTCAATACCTTGTGGTTGCATTCATTTTCTACCTAGTGGGTGGACTGATGGCGGTTGCCGTTCGGACAGAGCTTGCCACCCCCGATTCTGACCTATTAGATACCAGTCTGTACAATGCCTTCATGACCAATCATGGAACAATCATGATCTTTTTATGGATTGTTCCAGCCGCGATCGGTGGATTTGGTAACTTCCTTGTGCCGCTCATGGTTGGGGCGCGAGATATGGCATTTCCAAAGCTGAATGCAATCGCGTTTTGGCTCAATCCTCCGGCTGGATTGCTGCTTGTGATTAGCTTCCTATTTGGTGGAGCGCAAGCAGGCTGGACATCTTACCCGCCACTCAGCATCATTACGGCTCCGATCGCTCAATCAATCTGGATTGCTGCGATCGCGTTAGTTGGAACTTCCTCAATTCTAGGATCGCTGAACTTTGTGGTCACAATTTGGAAGATGAAAGTTCCTAGCATGAAGTGGACGCAGGTTCCCTTGTTCTGCTGGGCGATTATGGCGACCTCGATTTTGGCGCTGCTTTCGACCCCAGTTTTGACGATCGGCTTAGTATTGCTGCTGTTTGATATCAATTTTGGAACTTCTTTCTACAAGCCCGATGCAGGCGGAAACGTTGTTTTATATCAACATTTGTTCTGGTTCTACTCTCACCCTGCGGTTTACCTGATGATTCTACCGATCTTCGGGATCATGTCTGAGGTAATTCCGGTTCATGCCCGCAAGCCGATTTTTGGATATAAAGCGATCGCCTATTCGAGCTTGGCAATCTGTCTAGTCGGATTGTTCGTTTGGGTGCATCATATGTTCACTAGCGGCACTCCAGGCTGGATGAGAATGTTCTTCACCATCTCGACTCTGATTGTTGCCGTTCCAACCGGGGTAAAAATCTTTGGTTGGGTCGCTACATTATGGGGCGGAAAAATTCGGTTTACCAGCGCAATGTTATTTGCGGTTGGTCTACTCTCAATGTTTGTGATGGGCGGTCTAGGTGGCGTAACTTTAGGTACGGCTCCGTTTGATCTGCACGTTCACGATACTTACTATGTGGTGGGTCACTTCCACTATGTTCTATTTGGTGGTTCTGTGTTTGGCATCTATGCGGGGATCTATCACTGGTTCCCGAAAATGACGGGTCGATTGCTGAGTGAGCCACTTGGAAGAATTCACTTTGCATTAACGTTCATCGGCACTCACCTGACCTTTTTACCGATGCACTATCTGGGCTTACAAGGAATGCCTCGCCGTGTTGCTATGTATGATCCGCAGTTTACCTCTGTGAATCAACTGTGTACGATCGGTGCTTATATCCTGGCAGTTTCAGTAATCCCCTTCTACTTCAATGTGATTTGGAGTTGGAGCAAAGGTAAAGAAGCAGGTGATAATCCCTGGAATGCTTTGTCTTTAGAATGGACAACTAGCTCTCCACCCCTTGTTGAGAATTGGGAAGTGTTACCAATCGTCACTTATGGCCCATATGACTATGGCATAACCGAATCAGAAGCTTCGACTGATCCAGATCCCTCGACTGATCCAGCGCCCATCAGTAACGCGAGTTGACGAGACTTTCGCTGCGGTTTGGGCGGATTGTGCCCCTGAATCCCCCATTCTGGGAGTTTAGGGGATTCCCAAATTCAACATCGAAGCAAACTCTTTTTTTCGATCGTACTTCCCTCATTCTAAGCATCCCTCCTCCTCATCATGACTCAAGTAATTGTTGATTCCCATAGCTCCGATCACGCCGCAGAACATCCCGATCTCCGAACCCTCGGCTTACTGACTTTCCTGATCTCTGAGTCTTTGATGTTCGGCGCACTGTTCGCAACTTATCTATTTCTTAGAGGCATCACGCCAGAGTTTCCACCCAAAGAAACCGAAGTAGAGCTACTTGTCCCCAGCATCAACACTATTATTCTGGTCTCTAGTAGCCTTGTGATTCACAAAGGCGATGTTGCCATCAAACGCAACGATGTCAAAGGAATGCGGCTCTGGTACGGCATTACCGCCTTAATGGGAGCAATCTTCTTAGGCGGACAGGTCTATGAATATGCCACATTGGTCTATGGATTAACCACCAACACCTTTGCCAACTGCTTCTACATGATGACCGGATTTCACGGCTTGCACGTCTTGATCGGCTTGCTGATGATTCTGGGTGTGATTTGGCGATCGCGCCGCCCCAATCACTACTCAGCCACCAAGCACACAGGCATCGAAATGACAGAAATCTACTGGCACTTTGTTGATGTCATCTGGATCATTTTGTTCGTGCTGTTGTATGTTCTCACCCAATTCTAGCGATGTCCACCACCCTTTCCGGGCATGATGTCCCCACAGAAGTCAAAGCCCTCCTGCTGCTGTCACAACTTGGAAGAACGACGAATAAGGTTTTAACAGTGTGAGCATGTATCAATCCATCACCTTCTAACGACAATGAAAGCTTTAGACTGGATTGTGGCCGACGGGCTGTGTGAAACTCGCCCCTCAGCACGAGAATGGGACTTAATTGAAGAACATTACTATCTACATCGCTTTCTAACCGAGGTGATTGATCTACTCGCACAGGTCAGAAACGAAGCAGATGAATGGGATCACCTGCCACAACTACGCCGCTTAGTGCGAAAGCTGATTACGAACTCTTACTATGTTCGGACTCAACGCCTTGAACCTTGCCCTAAAACTGGAAGTTCCGTTCTAACTTTGTACGACGAGATCGGGTATCCGTTAACCGTGCAAAATGTCACTTTTGCACCTGGTATCGTGTCTCCGATTCACAATCATGGCACTTGGGGGATTACGGCAGTTTTAAAGGGTCAAGAGAAGCATACTTTTTGGCGGCGATCGGGTGATCCGGATTATCCCAACAAACTCGAATGGATTGGGCAGAAAGTGGTTGCTCCTGGCGAAGTTGTGAGCTTCACGCCTGATGCAATTCACTGTGTTGAAGCGATCAGCGATGAGCCAACACTCACCTTTCAAATTTATGGGGATACTCAACCCCAGTCGCGATTTTTCTTCGAGCGTGATACTCACACAGCAAAACCTTTCTGAACCATGAGATCCAATTTAGGCGATGTTTTCGCAGTTAGTTTGATCACAGTGATTGTGGTCGCCCCTGCACTGTTGACGTTTGCGCTAGTTTGGCACCTGCATTTGCAGTTCGTTGATCATCCCCCGGCTCAGTTTTCTAAAGCGCTTACTTTCGTCAGCATGAGCTTTTTCTTTCTTTTCCCAGTTCGGACGGCTTACCGATCGTATCAATCCGCAAGGTTCAAGCGAACTGTCGATCGCTTAGAACGACTCTGGCAACAAAGTATCTAAGGAGCACTCACCATGACCGAAGCTATCACCGAATCTAGACAAACTCAATACCTTGAACTGATTCAGCAATTACTCGCCTGTCCCAATGGACAAGAACCCGAAGTGCTAGATGCTCAAGCAGACTTGTTGGATGCTGGCTTTGTGCAAACGCTCGTTCAAGTCTCAACCATGATGGCGCATGAGAACAATCCCGATGGTGCAAAATTTCTGATTCATATTGCTCGTGAGATTGCAAAACAATTAGGGCTTTATCCTCAAACCTCTAACGATGGGTGAACGAGAGCGCTAAATTGCTGAAGTATGCTTAGCTCGTAGCTGCTTTTGTATCTAATTATGGCTTTTCTCACCCTCATTATCGGCAACAAAAACTATTCCTCGTGGTCATTACGTCCTTGGCTTGCATTGAAACAGTTTGAGTTGCCGTTTGATGAGATTCAAATCTCACTCTATACCCCCGAATCAACGAGCCAAATTCGGGAATATTGCCCTGCTGGAAACGGGAAAGTACCGATTCTGATTCACGATGCTCGATCGATTTGGGATTCAATGGCGATTTTTGAATACCTCAGCGAAATGTATCCGGAGCGCTCGTGGTGGACAGGTGATCGTACCGGGCGCGCAATCGCTCGATCGGTCTGTGCGGAAATGCACTCAGGTTTTCTACCCCTGCGAAACCAACTCTCGATGAACTGTCGAGCGCACTTTCCAAACTATGAAATTACGCCAGAAGTGCAGCAAGATATCGATCGTATTACAACAATTTGGAAGACTTGCCGCGAAACCTATGGCACGGGAGGAGCATTTCTATTTGGACGATTTACGATCGCAGATGCCGTGTATGCTCCAGTTGTGCTGAGATTCCGTACGTATGATGTCAAGCTTGATCCCGTGTGTCAGGCTTATGCTGATACCATGCTCGCATTGCCTGCGATGCAAGCATGGCTTACGAGTGCTATCGCAGAACCGGAATCCATCCCAGCCTTTGAGAAGCAATGAGCCTAATGGTGTGGCTTCTCCTCATCCCTACGATCGCGAAGTATCGCGACTTTGACCCGATCGACGCTCAATCATTTCTTGCTTCACGAACGGTTTACCCACTGCAACCCGTGGAAGCCGATGCTTAAATCCGCAGAGAATCTCCCAAGAAATTGTACCGAGCAGATTTGCCCAGTCGTCTGCCAGAATCTTTTCGTTGCCGTCCTGCCCCAACAGCGTTACAACTTCACCTTCCTGCAACGCTGGAATATGACTGACATCCAACATTAACTGATCCATTGTGATCGACCCAATTTGCTTCGCGTGTTGTCCTCGAACTAACGCAGTCATCTTGTTCGATAGATTACGCGGCACGCCATCTGCATAACCAATGCCAATCACCGCAATCTGAGTTTCACGATCGGCAATAAACCGATACCCATAGCTCACACCCGTTCCTGCTTGAATCGTTTTCACCTGCGTCACCCGCGCTTTCACCTGCATCACCGGACGCAAATCTAAGTGCGAGCGAAAATGTTCCGCCGGGTAAAGTCCGTACAGCAAAAGCCCCGTCCGTACCATGTCATAGTGCAAGCTCGGATCGACGATCGTTCCGGCGGAATTGGCTAAATGAAAGCGGGGATGTTTTCCACGCAGGTTGTACCCACAAGCACGAATCGCCGATTCATAGCGATGTTGCTGTTGTTGCCGAATGGTCGGATCAAGATCTTCAGCAGTTGCTAAATGTGAGTAGATACTCTCGATCGACAAATTCGGCAAGCTCTTCACTAATTGCACAAACTCAACCGCATTCTCCCAAGAAGTCCCTAAGCGAGACATCCCCGTATCCAGCTTGAGATGAATTGGCAACACATCCCGCCGCACCGATTCTGAAAAAACTAAGGCTTGCTTGGGAGTACAGAGAGTGGGCTGAAGCTGCCAATGCTCGATCGCTCGAATTTGCTCTGCGGTGTGGGTTGCACCTAGAACCAAAATTGGCGCTTCGATTCCCGCTTCACGTAGCTCGATTCCTTCTGGAATCGTCGCCACCCCTAACCAACTCGCTCCTGCTTGCAAAACAGTCTGCGCCACCGTCACTGCCCCATGCCCATAAGCGTCAGCTTTCACCACTGCCATTAGCTCAGTTTTGGCAGAAATCAGGCTAAGAATCTGCTGCACATTATGAGACAGTGCCGCCAAATCAATCTCAACCCAAGCCCGCTCCCGCTGCATCAAGGCAATACTCGAACTTTGATCCCAACTCAGCATCACTCCTACTCCTCAGCCACCACTTGCCTATTGGCTCTTGATTCTATTTCAACAATTTTTTCAAAATCGAAAAACTTAATTTTCGATCCCGAAGCCGCCGACAGTTATACCTCAATTGCTTGACTCTCACTTTACAAAAAAGACCAAACGGAGAAAAGTGAGTCGAGATCGCTTCTTTCGACGATCGCCCAAGCCAGCACTGAATCGGTTGGATATGTTAGCATCAGTGCAAATAAGCGTGTCCTAAAACAATCCGAATGGGAAAGGTTCTGGTGCTCAATGCCTCCTACGAACCGCTCAATATTACCAGTTGGCGGCGAGCAGTTGTCCTGCTTATCAAAGGCAAAGCTGAGCAAGTCGAGCATAACGGAAAGATGATTTATTCGGGGTTTCCACTCCCCACCGTGATTCGCCTGCGCCATTATGTGCGCGTCCCTTACAAAGAGATTCCGCTCACCCGCAAGAATCTACTGCACCGCGACGCGCATTCCTGCCAATACTGCGGCTACACCGGGGACGATCTGACGCTGGATCATGTGATTCCTCGATCGCGAGGCGGCGGAGATTCTTGGGAAAATATCGTTACGGCTTGTGTGCGCTGCAACGTCAAAAAAGGCAGCCGCACCCCTAAAGAAGCCGCTATGCCGCTGCGAAATCCGCCACATCGCCCGCACAGCAGTCTTTATTTTGAAGTCACTAAGCACGTCAAGAACGGCGTAAACCAAGAATGGCAAAAATATGTCATTGGGGGAGTGCGAGAAGAATAGGATTCGAGCGATCGCCGCTCCGGATCGGTTTTCGCTCTATCAAATGAGGGAAACTGAACAAATCGCTCTGCCGTTTTTTGAACTTTTTTGCGAAGATCAAAGAGTGCCTACGATCGTACCGCGCTGGTCAGGCGCGATCGACCGAGGCTGGTTCTATTTTCTGCACAACTCTAACGTATGCAATCTGATTCGACTGTGCCATTCACTTCACTCATCACAATGGAACCAGACTCTGGTATTTCTGGGCTGAATCCAACTGATCCTCTGTCAAATAGCCTTACCGTAGCCAAGAGCAACGACCTTCCGAAAACTTCAAATGGCGCGGCTCATGACCACCGAGGACGCTACCCTTACGATGTCATTCGTTCTCCGGAGCAAGAGCAGAAAATCGAAGGATTTCGTCAAGTTCTAGAGCGGCATCGCGGTGAGCGTCAGCTAATACTTTTACAGGATTTTCCTGATCCCGATGCCCTTTCTTCGGCTTGGGCTTATAAATTAATTGCCCAAAGATACGACATTCAAGCGGAAATTGCCTATGCTGGAACGCTTTCACATCAAGAAAACATTGCGCTTGTGAAGTTAACCGCCTTACCGCTTCAACGATTGACGACACAAACCGCAAAAACAAAGGACTTCTCGATTTATAAAGGCTGTGTGCTGATTGACAACCAGGGAACTACAAGCCAACTTCTGCCGTCGGTTCTGCAATCGAATATCCCGATTACAGTTGTGATCGATCATCACAGTATGCAAGACGACCTCCACGCTGAATTCGTTGACATTCGCTCCTACACCCGCGCCACTGCGACAATTCTGACGCAATATATTCAATCAGGAATGCTGAAGTTTGATACCAGTACTCCTGAGCATGTGAAGTGTGCGACTGCGCTAATGCACGGACTACGATCGGACACCAATCGATTGATGCAGGCGCAGGAAGAAGATTTTCTCGCGGCTGCTTTTTTAAGTCGATATTACGACGCGCAGTTGCTGAATGCAGTGATGCAGTCTTCGCGATCGAAGCAAGTGATGGAAGTGATTGAACGATCGCTAAAAAATCGCACCGTTCACAACAACTTTTCGATTGCTGGAGTGGGCTATTTGCGCTACGACGATCGTGACGCAATTCCTCAAGCGGCAGACTTCTTGGTGACGGAAGAAAACGTGCATACTGCTGTAGTTTATGGGATCGTTCACGATGAAGACGAAGAACTTGAATTCGTTGTCGGATCACTCCGCACAAATAAACTGACGCTTGACCCGGATGAATTTATCAAAGAGGCATTTGGACAAGATGCTCAAGGACGCTTCTTTGGCGGGGGACGATCGCAAGCAGGCGGCTTTGAGATTCCGATGGGATTTCTTTCAGGCTTTACGGAAAATAGCGAATACGCCAAAACCAAATGGTCAGTGTTTGATGCTCAGGTGAAGCAGAAATTACTGCGACTGGTGAATCCAGAGCAGCACTATCCCAAAGGAGTAAATTAATCTAAAGCAAGAAGCGTCTAGGGCAACGAATTTGGTAAAGATCCAAATAGACCCTAGACGTTTGATTCATATATGAAACTCTACCTCATCCGGCATGGACTCGCGGGACAGCACGGCGATTACACCAACGACGACGAGCGACCCCTAACTTCCGAAGGAAAGCGCAAAACCGAGCAAGTCGCAAGACGGCTGCGATCGTTTGGATTGGAGTTTGATCTAATTCTGACAAGCCCACTGGCTCGCGCGAAGCAAACGGCTGAAATTCTAAAAGCGGCTGACTTAGGCGATGCACTCGAAGTTGAGGGGTATCTTGCGCCAAGCGGAAATATTCAGACCTGGATTAGTTGGCTCGAAGCGTGGCGCACGCCGGAGAAGACACTGGCGCTGGTAGGACATGAACCAGACTTAAGTGGGTGGGCTGAATTGCTGATTTGGGGGGAAGTCCGCGATCGCCTCATCCTGAAAAAAGCAGGTGTAGTCGGGCTAGAGTTACCGGATACCGGAGGCGCGATCGGCAATAGCCGCCTATTCTGGCTGACTCCTCCTAAGTTTCTGATGTGAGAATAGAACCAATTTGTGGGAAATTGTCATCAACGTCGGTTTGCCGCTCTACTCATTCCTGCTCCCAATTTGATTGGTGAAGTTTGCACATAACCGATCATTGCGAAATTTCTGGTAGGAGGGCGTTTAATGGTATCTCTACAATTACAGAATGCGAAGAATCGGTAACCTGCTGCATTTGCTTTTTAATGCCTTTGCTTTTTAAATTGGTATTACGATCCAAACGGCAATCGTTAATCCCTTAATTCTGTCTTAAACAATTTAATTAAGCTAAAATCTTCCTACTTTGCTTTTTGCTACGCCGAGCTTCGAGATCTAAGTCGTTTAATACGCAATTTTAGGAATGAGATGATCTCTTCAGACACTGAACAAATTCCCGCTAATCTCAAACGTTTACTGGCTCCACACGGCATCGGATACCGCATCAAGCTCCTTTCTCAACTGCTCGGTCGCAGATTTCAGGAACGGCTTGATCCCTATAAGTTGACTCCATTCCATTGGGTGGTCTTGTGCTGTTTATGGCAGGAAGACGGGCAGGCAACATCGAGCATCAGCGATCGACTCCAGCAGGTCGGCGGCACTTTGACGGGGGTACTCGATCGGATGTGTGAGCGCGGCTTGATTCGCCGTGAACGCGACTTCCAGGATCGAAGAGTTTGGCGAATCTGGTTGACTGATGCAGGACGGCAGCTTCAAGACATTCTCCCACCGATCGCAGTCGCAATTCGAGAAGCCGCCTTGCAGGGAATTCCGGTTCCAGAACGCGAACACTTGTCCAGCATCATCGATCGCATCATCGCCAATTTGTCTCCTTCTGCCGCTACCACCCATGCTGAGGGTTGGCAGGCTTTGCTGGCTCCCTATAATCTCGGTTATCGCATCAAAATTATTGCCCAGCTAGGAACCCGCCGATTCCAGGAACTGCTTGAGCCGTATGAACTCACGCCGTTTCACTGGGTCGTCTTATGCTGTTTGTGGCAAGAAGATGGACAGGCAACTTCTGAAATTAGCGATCAACTCCAGCAGGTCGGCGGCACTTTGACGGGGGTACTCGATCGCATGAGTGAGCGCGGCTTAATTCGCCGTCAACGTGACTTCCAGGATCGAAGAGTTTGGCGGATTTGGCTGACGCAAGCCGGAGCGCAAATGAAAACGACGCTGCCCCCGATCGCCCAGTCCGTGATCGCAATGATGATGACTGACCTTTCGATCGAAGAGCAAGCGGCACTGTCTGATTGGGTGGATCAAGCGATCAAAAATCTCAATGCCATAGAAAAAACTGGGTAAGGAAGCTCACCCAGTTCATGAAATCACAGCAATTTGAAAGCTTACTTGTTCGGTTGCGGAGTCATGCGGAGGTAGGGTTTCACCTCGGTCACGCCTTTGGGGAATTTCTCACGCGCTTGATCGGTTGGGATCGAAGGCACGACAACACAATCGTCGCCATCTTGCCAGTTTGCCGGAGTTGCAACGCTGTAGTTGTCGGTTAGTTGCAGCGAATCAATCACGCGCAGCAGTTCGTCAAAGTTGCGTCCGGTGCTAGCAGGGTAGGTGAGCGTTAAGCGGAGTTTCTTATTGTTGTCAATAATGAACACCGATCGCACCGTCAGAGTTGAACCCGTGCTGGAGTTCGGGTGAATCATGTCATACAGTTCAGACACCTTTTTGTCTTTGTCTGCCAAGATTGGATAATTGACGTTGCAGCTTTGGGTTTCGTTGATATCGCCGATCCAGCCTTGGTGGGATTCTGCATCATCCACACTGAGCGCAATCACTTTGACATTGCGCTGGTCAAATTCGGGCTTCCGCTTTGCCACTTCACCCAATTCTGTAGTGCAAACTGGAGTGTAGTCTGCGGGGTGGGAGAAGAGAACCACCCAGCTATCGCCTGCCCACTGATAAAAATCGATCGTTCCCGCAGAAGATTCCTGAGTAAAGTTGGGAACGGTATCACCTAGTCGAAGAGCCATATCGCGTAATTTCCTCTTGAGTGTCTGTCGATCGCAAATAGTTACTGATCGATCATGCCATAAATCCCGGTTTCCCGGTCGGAGTTTAGATCTTTTAAAGATTCTATAGGTGATGAAGAACTTCGTAAAGATTCCAGACTGAAATATCAGAATTCAAGCTCAGAGGATTTACGCAGAAATTCGGTGGTACGGCACAACACTTCAGCTTCAAATTTCGCGCTTTCTCCGTACCCTCCTTGAAGATGCCGTGAAGTCCGACAGGATTTGGTTGAAATTGCGGACTCCAGAAGTGCAGGATTCTAGTTTAATCGCAGTGGTCTGCGATCGCCGAGACGTTCTTAACCTGTAGTAAACCTCTCAGGCGACCCGGGCGCGATACGATCGATTAGGACACACGCAACAGATTATCCGTATGGAAACCAACGCTTTTCTCACGATTGACGAAGACTCACTCAGCCTGCGCGATTCCCTGCGTTACCTCCAAACCTCTGGAAAGCTCCAGGGGTTTATTGGAGATATTCTACGTCAGTATGTTATCGAGACGGAAGTAAAAAATCGCGATGACCTTGATATTAATCCAGCCGTAATCGAACAAGCGGTCGTTGACTTTCGGATTCAGCAGCAACTCACTGATCCAAAGCAGTTCCAAGAGTGGCTCAACCGCAATGGACTGGATTACACCGCATTTCACCAGCAAATCTCAACCAACTTTAAGAACGAGAAGCTAAAGATCCTGGCGACTGAGCCAAAGCTGCAGGAATACTTTATTGAGCGAAAAGTATTTCTCGATCGCGTGGTGCTGTCTCGAATTATTGTCGAAAGCAAAGAATTAGCAGACGAATTGAAGCTGCAAATTGGAGAAGGAGAGCGATTTGAGGCGCTGGCGCGGGAGCATTCGATCGCTGACGATCGAATCGCAAACGGCATGATGGGGCCGGTCAGTCGCGGCACTATGCCCGATGAAGTCAGAGCGGTGATCGATTCTGCCAATGTGGGCGATATTGTCGGCCCGATTGAACTCGAAAATCGCTGGGCGCTTTTCCGGATTGAAGAAGTGATCCCTGCAACTTTAGATAATCAGCAATTAAAACAGATGCTAACGACGGAATTGTTCGATCGTTGGATCGCTGAGAAAATTCAAAAGATGACCGTGAAACTTCAGGTAAACGATTAGACTGAAAAACGGCATCATCTTAGTCCGCATTTTAGCCCCCTAATTTTCAACGCCCCCATGTTAACGAACGACCTCGCGACCACTCTCCCCTGGGAATCGCCGCCCCTCTGTTTTCTCAGTCCTGAACAACAGGTGCAATTTAAAACCACTGCTGAAGCGCGTCGCTACAAGCTAGGCGAAGTGCTTTGGTCGAGTGAAGACGCTGGAGTTCAAATCATTGTTCTCAGCGGAAAAGTGCGCTTGGTCGGAGAAGATAACAGCTCCCGCGTTTTGCAGCCCGGAGACTGGATTGGCGATTTATTAGATTTACCCGGATGGAAGGCGAGAGCCGCTAGTGGGGATGTGCAAGCGGTACAGTGGCGCAGTGAACAGTGGACGACCGTACATTCACCCGATGTCGATCGCTTTTGGGCAATTACGCGATCGCGCTATATGCCGCAATTGGATCAGTCGCCGCAGCCTGTGTCCGGCTTCCCATTTGTGTCAGGGATGAATAGCGCGGCAGCTTGTTTAACGATGGTGGCGAATCATCTGCAAAATCCAGTGCAGCTTGACTGGGTGCAGCGCCAATTGCGTGGACAGCGCCCGACGAATGTGGTGGATGCAGCCGAAAAGCTAGGGCTACTGTTGCGCCGAATTCAGACGACCTGGAAAGAGGCGCGGCTGCTGAATTTTCCGGCGCTGATGCTTTGGAATGATACGGCAGAGCCGCGTTGGGTAGTGGCGTATGGAGTGAGGGGCGATCGCTGGATTATTTCTGATCCGCAAGATCCGATCATGGCTCCACAAGCGGTGCATCGATCATTTGTGGATCAGGTGTGGGATGGGCAACTGTGGCAGGTTGAAGCGGTTCAGAAGCAAGAGCGATTTAATTTAACCTGGTTCCTGCCTGCGGTGTGGAAATACCGCCGCTTGCTCGGAGAAGTGCTGTTTGCTTCATTCACGCTGCAACTGTTGGGATTGGCGACTCCGCTGATTACTCAGGTAGTGATCGATCGCGTCATGGTGCAGGGCAGTATTCCAACGCTGGATGTAATGGCGATAGCGCTCTTAGGAGTCGCCATTTTTGAGGCGCTACTAGGGATTTTGCGGTTGTTTATCTTTACGCATACAGCCCGGCGATTAGATTTGAGCCTTTCTGCCCAGTTGTTTCGGCATTTGATGCGGCTCCCGTTGGCTTATTTTGAGTCGCGGCGGGTTGGGGACACCGTAGCGCGGGTGCAGGAATTAGAGAATATTCGGCAATTCCTCACGGGAACAGCTTTAACCGTGATTCTTGACTCGATTTTTGCAGTCGTTTATCTGGCGTTGATGTTCTTCTACAGCATTCCGCTCACGGGTGTTGCCTTGGCGGTCTTGCCTTTATATGCAGCCTTGACGCTGACCACCACACCAATTCTGCGAAATTGGCTGAATGAGACGTTTAACCGGAGTGCGGATAGTCAATCCTTTTTGGTGGAGACGGTCACGGGGATTCATTCGGTGAAAGCGCACAGTGCTGAAAAGCCGTCACGCGATCGCTGGGAGGGGCTGTTTGCTCGCTATATTCGCACCAGCTTTAAGGCTTCGACGACTTCTAATATCAGCAATAACTTGGGTGATTTTCTGACGAATTTCTCGTATTTGCTGATTCTGTGGTTTGGGGCGCACTTGGTGATCAAGCAAGAGTTAACCGTGGGTCAGTTGGTGGCGTTTCAGATGCTGTCTGGTCGAGTGACGGGACCTTTATTGCGATTAGTGCAACTGTGGCAGAACCTACAGCAAGTATTGTTGTCGGTCGATCGCATCGGCGATATTCTCAACGTTGCGCCGGAAGCAGAACCCGGAACTGGATTGGTGTTGCCGCCATTGAAGGGACAGGTTTCGTTTGATCAAGTCTTTTTCCGCTATAGCCCGAACCAAGAACCCGTACTGAAGGGCATTTCATTCGACGTGCAGCCGGGGATGCTGGTGGGCGTGGTCGGACGCAGTGGATCGGGGAAGAGTACGCTGTCGAAATTGTTGCAGCGCTTGTATCTGCCGGAGGCGGGACAGATTACGATCGATGGCTTCGACATCAAGAGCGCAGATCTGCATTCATTACGCAGCCAGATGGGAGTTGTGTTGCAGGAGGACTTTCTCTTCAATAGCAACATTATTGATAACATCAGTCTTGGTCGTCCGGACATTACAGCCGAACAAGTCGTTGAGGCAGCGCGAATGGCAGCGGCGCACGACTTTGTGAGCGAACTGCCTCAAGGTTACGAAACGAATGTAGGAGAGCGGGGAACAGCCCTTTCTGGGGGGCAACGGCAGCGGGTTGCGTTGGCGAGATTGTTCCTCTCGAATAGCCCGATTTTGGTATTAGACGAAGCGACGAGCGCACTCGATAGTGAGACCGAGCAGCAGGTTTTACAGAATTTGCAGTCGATTTCAGACAATCGCACAGTGTTTTTGATTGCTCACCGTTTTGCGCCTCTGAAACGGGCAGATTTGATTTTGGTGATGGAGAAGGGATTGATTGCTGAAAAAGGAACACACGATGAACTGCTGCGGAAGAAGGGCTTGTATTGGTCGCTGTATCAACGTCAGCAAGCTTCGGTGTAAGCGGGATTAACCTTAGAGACCGATCGCTCGATTTCTCCAAGCTCACGAAAGGCGGCTTTGATTTGCTGCACTTCGTGAGCTTTTCTGATCGGCTAGGATTTAGGCGTAGGGGGGAATTACCGTTGGTCGATCAACACGGGAGCGATGCGCTGAAATAGCGATCGTGAGAACTAAAACAGCGATCGCGACTACTGAAATAGCCTAAACCTCACCTTAAAAATACTCGATGTATCCTTGCGATTCCCAGAAGGTCATACCATCATATAGAGAGCCTTCTCTGAACAGTTATTGGGTGTGAATGTGATTATGAAGCTTGGATCTGAGGAACATAAGCAGCTTTTTTGCCAAGATTTTATGGCAACTCATCTGGAGTATGAGCCAGAGACAATGAACTTTCCAGAACTCAATGAAGTCGAACTCGATCGCTTGCGGCGAATTCCGTTTTGGGGAATTGCACTCGACACCGAGCGAGAAGCAGGCATGATGGTTAGCGCAATGGCAGACACGATCGACGATCCTGAGATTCGAGCGGCGATCGCGCTTCAAGGACAGGAAGAATCTCGTCATGCTCGTTTGATCGAGTGTCTGATTCGACACTACGATTTACAAGTGGAAGAACCCCCCGCACCCGTTCTACCGAAAAATATTACTCAAGCCTTCGCAGATTTCGGATTCGGGGAATGCTTAGATTCATTTTTTGCCTTTGGAATGTTTGGCTTAGCTCGTCAAGCGAAGTATTTACCTGAGTCGATGTTTACGCTGTTTGATCCGATTCTGGATGAGGAAGCACGGCATATTGTGTTCTTCGTCAATTGGATTACCTATGTTCAAGCGCAACAAGGACGATCAGACCTTTTGCGGGGTGTACATTCTGCTTTCCATTACGGGCGCGCACTGTTTAACTTAGGCAAAATGGTGCTGACAAAGGATGGAAATGAAGGGTTTACGGCAACAGGCGCAAAAACTTTCGTTGATGATTTGACCTTGCCACAGTTTTTATCAGCAACCATCAGCGAAAATCAGCAGCGCATGAGTCGATTTGACGATCGTTTACTCGAACCGCGATTATTACCTCGACTGGCTGCGATCGCGCTCCGAGCGACAACACTCCTGCCCAGTCGCCCTACCGAGATGAAAGCCGAAGTGAGCCGTTAATGTTAGAGTCATCCACTCAGGTCGATCGTCGGTGGGTCAGAATCAACGCCGACGATTTTGGCTTCTCATCTGGAGTCAATCAGGCAATTATTACCGCTCATCAGCAGGGCATTCTCACCAGCACCAGTCTAATGGTGACGGGGGACGCTGCCGATGAAGCGATCGAGCTTGCGAAAGCTAATCCTTCGCTAGCGGTAGGATTGCATTTAGTGTTGGGAATGGGACGATCGGCATTGCCACCCGAACAAATTCCCAGTTTGGTTGATGCTGAGGGAAACTTTTCTAATGATCCGGGTTGGGCAGGATTGCGATATCAATTTAACGCCAAAGCGAAACGAGAATTATCGCTTGAAATCCGTGCCCAGCTTGAGAAATTTCGGCAAACGGGCTTGAAGCTGTCTCATGTGGATGGACATTTGCATTTACACGCTCACCCTGTTATTTTGCGGCATTTAGTTGATTTGGCAGCAGAATTCGAGATTCTAGAAATTCGCTTGCCTTCAGAAGAATTGAGCATTGCATTGGAAATCGATCGCTCCGGTTGGATCGCAAAAACTGTAGGATCGTTAGTATTTTCTGGATTGCGACGCTATGGAGAGACCCTTTTGAAGAAGCACCGGATTCAATTTGCTGATCGCGTTTATGGACTGCTCCAAACGGGACGAATGACAGAATCGTATTTGCTCGAACTGATTCCAAGAATTACAGCCAATCGGGTAGAAATCTATTCTCATCCCGCAATTACTGTTCCTGGAGAGCCAAGTAATGCCCCGCTCAATCTGGGGTTTGTCGAGCTAGAGGCATTGCTGAGCGATCGTGTTCGCGCTGCTCTTGAAGCTCATGGATTTGAGTTAGCCGTAGGTTCTAATTCATGAGTAGAACAGTAATCATGCTGCTTCTGATTATCTGTCAGGTATTTGGAGATTTGTGGATCAGCCGGGGAATGCGTGAAATTGGGCCGATCAACTCTGTCGAAATTGGCGCACTATTGATGGTTGCAGTTAAGTTCCTGACGAGTCCTTGGATTTGGTTAGGAATTTCCTTTCTAATTTGCAGTTTATTGTTGTATCTTGCTGCGATGTCACGCTTTGATCTGAGCTACGTGATTCCGATGACTGCGTTTACCTATGTTCTCAGTACCGCAATGGCGATCCTGATTTTGCGTGAGCAGGTTTCTGCAATTCGATTGTTAGGAACTTGTGTAATCACAGCAGGCGCATTCGTGGTCGGCTGGGACGATCGAAAACATCAATCATAGCGGGGCATCATGGATACGAGAATTTGGATTGCATTATTAGGGTTCGTCTTTGCAGACTCGATCGGTAATATTTTCATCAGCGCAGGCATGAAGCAGATGGGCGAGTTTCATCCATTTCCGCTGAAAACATTACCGCGCCGATTGTTGCATGTGTTCAATAACGTTCAAATTAGCTGTGGAATCTTTTCTACAGTGGTCGGCTTCTTTCTATTCATTTCTCTGTTAAGTTGGGCAGATCTCAGTTTGGTCTATCCCTCAACCTCTCTAACCTATGTTGTTAGCCTATTTGGAGCGCGTTTCATTCTGCACGAAAATATCTCACGCGCTCGACTGCTTGGAACGATTTTAGTCGGTGTGGGTGTCGCGCTTGTGTCGATCGGTTAAATCCAGATGAATGACCCGCTTGTCCAAACCCTAATTCAGATTGCTGGAACTTTGCTTCTTGCAATCTTTTTTGTTCTGAGTCTATCAACGGTTATTTTTTATCTGTTTGCGATCGCGGCTGCACTCCAGTTCTTTAGCGCTAAGTCCGAGCAGGACTTTGATTTTCAGCCCCCCGTTACAGTTCTCAAACCCGTCTGCGGACTCGATGAGAACACTTATGAGAATCTTGCATCATTCTGCAAACAAGACTATCCGAACTATCAAATTATTTTTGGAACACAAGATGAAAATGATCCTTGTATTGCGATCGTTCAACAATTAATTCAAGCCTTTCCCGATCAAGACATTCAATTAGTGATTGATTCGACTGCGATCGGCATCAATCCCAAAGTAAATAACTTACATAACATTGCACTCAAAGCAAAGTATGACATTTTAGTTCTAGCAGATAGCGATATTTGGGTTGATCCAAACTATCTCAAGCAAGTGATACAGCCTTTGAGTGATTCAACCGTTGGCGTTGTCACTTGTATGTATCGATCGCGCTCTCAAAATCTCATTTCTGCATTTGAAGCATTGAGTATCTCAACAGAGTTCTGTCCGGGTGTGCTTGTGGCTCGAAAGCTAGAGGGAATGGCGTTTGCGTTTGGTGCAACGATCGCGATCAAGCAATCTGTCTTAGCTGAAATTGGAGGATTTGAGAGAATTGCAAACTACATCGGAGACGATTTTCAGCTTGGGTATCTTCCAGCTAAAGCAGGCTATAAAGTTGCTCTTTCTGAGTATGTTGTGGATCATGTACTCTCGACAGCAACATTTCCAGAGCTTTTAAAGCATCAAACGCGCTGGTTTCGGAACACTCGATTTGCTCGATCGTCGAGTTATCTTGGATTAATTTTCACTTACGGAACCGTCAGCAGTTTGATATTTTTCACAATGACACAGGCTTCTGTTCTCGGTTGGATTGTTCTAATTACAACTTGGACAGTGAGATACTTTGCAGCTTGGTTGGTTGGAGTGCATTATTTACGGGATGCGATCGCAAAACGTCTCTTATTACTTGTGCCTCTGCGCGATTGTTTAAGCTTTTGTCTGTGGTGTTATAGCTTCTTTGGCAATACTGTAGAATGGCGCGGGCGGCAACTCGAACTGACAGCGGGGGGCGCGATCGTTGACAAAACAAAACTTTTAGAGCAAGACACGCCTTAGCCGGGTTCATACGCCTCGCTCCGGTGAACGATCGTGATAACAAATACCTGCACCAGATCATCATCAACAGTATAGATCACTCTATAGTCACCAATACGGTAACGATAGTAGCCTGCATAATTTCCCTTGAGAGCTTTAATGTTAGGGTGAATTCGAGGCGACTGCTCTAAGTGCTGCAAACATCGAGCAATCTTCTTTGCCAACGCTTTATCAGCATCAACATAAACTTTTTGAGCATCTGCGTGCAAAAGAACCTCATACATCAGAACGCAGAGTTCTCCAATTGATGTATTGATCTTTAGGGGTTGCTTGACTTTGCTGAACTCGTTCTAGCAGCCCTGGAATCGCTAACAGTTCTTGAGTTGCAGCTTCGCTTTCAATATCTGCCAAGTAAGCAGCAAAGTCAGCAAGCACTTGTAATCGTTCTGGTGACAATTGCTGAAGGGAGTCGTCGAGTTGACGCTTTAACTCTGCTACAGAAATTGAACCTGCTGACTCGATATCATCTGCCGGGAAATTGTCTGTGAAAGTCATAGATCTACCCTTTCAAGATTTAACGCCCATTGTAAAGCAATCAATCGTAGAAAAAACTCGATCGGTATGAGCTAGTTTGCTTTCTCAATCACAGATTTAAGATTCGCTCGATCGCCATTAGACGCAAGCTCATTCGGAGCGGTTGGCACTCTACCCCATTGATTCGCAAGGGTATTCAGCAAGGATTCTTGCCCCGCCCGAAAGCCTTCTAAATTCGCGCCGCCCCCATTCATGATCACAAACCAAACAATCCCTTTTTGGCTGGTCGGTAATGCGCCTGCAAGGGCACTGACTTCGTTTAAGCTGCCGGATTTTGTCACTAATCCAGTTGGAAGCTTACGTCCGTCGAGAATGCCCTGATCAGTCCCCACAATCGCGAAAATGTCCCCGATCGTCATCTTGGCAGGCTTAAGCAACTGATCGATCGCGAGAAACATCGAACAGACTGCACGCGGAGAAATGCGATTTTCAACCGCCAACCCTGAACCATTGACTAAAATGACTTCATTCTGCGGCACACCTGCTGCTTGTGCTGCTTTGAGTGAAACAACTTTTGCCCCCCCGATCGAACTTGCAACAATCTCCGACATTGCGTTATTGCTAAAGCGATTCATCTTCTTCAAAAGTTCAGCTAAAGGCAGCGATCGGTGTGTCGCAATCTGGGTGAACTGCGGAGGATTAGCGGCGACTTTAACACCACCCGCGATCGCAATCTGCGGCTTTGGAGTTCCAGCAGGAAGCGTTTGATACTGCGCGATCGCTTCACCTGACCAATCTTTTGAATTCAATCCTTCTTTGAGCAATGCTCCTGCCTTACCCAAGTCCGTCTCGAAGTTCATAAAAAACTGTCCAGAGACAATCAAATTGCCTGTGACTTGTTTAATGCCAAGCTGATTCAGTGCATTACCAAGCGCGATCGCTTCTTCCCAAACAAAGAACGGATCACTCCTACCCTGAACAATCAAATCTCCTTTAACAATCCCGTTTTCAACTGTTCCAGTCGTTCCAATCACCGTTTCAAATCGGTGATCCGCGCCAAAGGTTTGCAGTGCAGCCAGAGAAGTTGCAACCTTGGTTAAGGAAGCAGCCGATAAGGGCTTTGTGCCCTGATGATTTGCCAGCAGGGTATCGCCTGATTGAATCCAAATACCTTGAGCTGCTTGTGGATACCCTTGCGCCGACAGCTTTGAGAGATATTGCTGAACGATCGCGCTGGTATTGGGATCTGGAGTGGTGGGTGCAAGCGCTAGCGGTGCCGTTGGCGCAGGAGGCGGAAATACAACTTTACGGCTGGCTTCTTCAGGTTTAGGGCGTTCAGCAGGGGGCGATTTTGTCGCCTCTAACTGGGTGCATCCAACCAGCAGCAGGCAAACAAGCAAAGCAGAGTGGCGCATGGAGAGAATCAGCAACAGAATCGGAATTCAGCTTAGCTTATTTTGGCAAATGTCTGACGATCGACCCTTTTTCGCTATTCTGTCGCATCCATCATGCACTGGAAAAAAGTAGGGAGCGGGGCTAAAAAGAGAACAGTACCCCACTCCCCGCTTCCCACCTATCGGGGAATCAAACGCTGCCGTCCGCCGACTCCAGGATTAAACAGAGCCGCAAGCTCCGATGCAGGAAAACGATTAACCCACTCCTCTACCTCTGACTCAGTGACTGTGTAACCGCGATCGTTAGCAATCTTGACAAAGGTTTCAGGATCGCTCGTTGCTTGTAACCGAACTTTGAGCGCATGATCTTTTTGAACCGCTTTAAACAGTTCAGCAGCATGATGTTGCGACATAATACAGTTCCTCGCAAATATTAAACTGGCACAATAGAGAAAGAACGTAGTGCTAAGTTCTCTACCCATTTAGCCTAAAGAATTCTGAGAGGAGTGATTCAGACTGACATTAAAATTGATTAGACTGTGAATGAAGATTAACCCTATTCATACGATTTTTGAACTTTACCTGTGAAAGTTATTTTGTTCGATTTTGACGGAACCATTGTTGATAGCGTGGAGATTGGGATTGCAATTACAAATCGTTTAGCGATTCGATTTGGATTTCCCCCTTTTGATGAAGAAACCTTAGAAGAACTCAAATGTTTGGGATCAAGAGAAGCCCTTAAGCGATCGCAAATCCCCGTCTGGCAGTTGCCTTTTCTGATTCGTCGCTTTACTCAAGAACTGAATCAAGAGATCCCAAATTTGCAGCTCTTTCCCGGAATGCGAGAAACATTACTAGAACTAAAACAGCAGGGATGCTTTTTAGGAATTGTTTCAACCAATTCTATTAAGAATATTCAAGAGTTTCTCAGAGTGCAAAACCTTACATCCACGTTTGATCTGATTTCTGCAAATTATGCCCTATTTGGTAAAAGTCGATTGATTCAAAAAATCATTCGACAAAGAAAGTTTGATTCCAATCAGATTTATTATGTCGGTGATGAAACTCGCGATATTGAAGCCGCCAAAAAAAGCGGCGTTTACTCTGTTGCAGCAACTTGGGGATTAAATGCGGCTGAGATTTTGAGCAAGAACGATCCTGATTTTTTGATTCATCACCCGAAAGAACTCCTGTACTTATTAAACAATTGACTTAGACAGTTGACAGTCCCGCCGCTGAATCTAGTGGGAGCGTCAACTGAAATCTAAAGTTGCAGATTGCCTATCTAGCCAATATCTAGCCAATATCGATCGCGTTCACCCATTCCCGATAGCGCTCATCTCGATTTTCGGTGACTGCCGTCAGCACTTCGCGTAAGCGATCAGTAATCGGTCGAGTTGTGTCAAATTCAAACGTTTCGATCCGCTTCACTGGAGTAATCTTCGCGGCGGTTCCACTCAAAAAGACTTCATCGGCGATGAACAATTCTGACTTATCAACCGGGCGCTCCACAACTTTGATCCCCAGATCACGAGCGATCGTCAAAATACTGTCCCGCGTAATCCCTTCCAAAATATCCTGGTCGTATCCGGGCGTAATCAATTCCCCGTTTCGCACCACAAAAATATTCATGCCCGATGCCTCGCTCACTTTTCCTTGTGAGTTGAGCAAAATTGCTTCATCGAACCCACAGGAAACTGCTTCGGTTTTGGCAAGCGAAGACGTGATATAAGCGCCGCTAATTTTGCCGCGTAACGGTAAACTGCGGTCTTCTTGGCGATACCAGGAACTAATCCGACAACTCACTCCTTCTGGAGACAAGTAATCACCTAACTCCAGCCCGTAAACAAAAAAGTCTTTCTCAATATTGTGCAGACGGGGTGCGATTCCCAAATCTGAAGTGTAGACAAACGGGCGGATGTAGAACGATCTCTCCGGTCGATTCTTCTTCACAAAATCGGTGATGATGCTCTCAATCTTATCCGCAGGCAAATCGTAGCTCAAGAATTTGGCGCTGCTGCTGAGGCGTTTGCAGTGACGATCGAGCCGGAATAACAGCACTTGATTGGGATTTTCCGGATTAGGAATGCCGCGCAATCCGCCAAACGCGCCCGTTCCATAATGAAGTGCGTGCGTTGCGATCGACAAATTCGCCTCAGCAAACGGCACAAACTGATTCTTGAAATACGCAATGGGAAGAAAAGTGTGCATGGAAATTGGGTAAGACTTCAGAAAACGGCAATCGTACGCGCGATAGATTTCCTAGATTACCTTGAAATTTCAGTTCTCGACTGCCCGATCGAGTCCTAATCTAAATTATCTGCAATACGATATAACTAATTACTTGGAACTCCGGTTCTTTCTTGTCCCTCTAGTGATTTGTACGCGATCGAGACCGATATGCAGCCACCTATCCCCGCTTCCACAATTTTACAGAGTCGCTACCGCGTTCTCAGCGTCTTGGGACAGGGAGGATTTGGACGAACCTACCTTGCAGAAGATCAAGGACGTTTCAATGAACTGTGTGCGATTAAGGAACTCACACCGCCGCAAGATAATCCTTACGCTCTGGATAAATCTAAAGAATTATTTCAGCGAGAAGCCCAGACGCTTTATCAAATTCAGCATCCCCAAATCCCGCAGTTTCGCGCCACGTTTGAGCAGGATCAGCGCTTTTTTATTGTGCAAGATTATGTCGAGGGCAGCACGTATCGATCGCTCCTGGATGAGCGCAAAGCACGCGGATATGTGTTTTCAGAAAGCGAAGTGACGCAGCTTGTTCGGCAAGTTTTACCTGTGCTTGCGTACATTCACGGCAAGGGCATTATTCATCGGGATATTGCACCGGATAATATTATTTTGCGCGATCGCGACAAGCTTCCCGTGCTGATCGATTTCGGTGTGGTCAAAGATCTCGCCACTCGCATTCAAGCACAAGAAACCAATAAACAACATACAACGGTTGGCAAACTCGGTTATGCACCAACCGAACAAATGCAAACCGGACGCGCTTATCCAAATAGTGATTTGTATGCGTTAGCAGTCACAGCAGTCGTGCTACTTACTGGACGAGAGCCGCAAGATCTGTTTGATGAAAATACGATGACCTGGCGATGGCAGCGATTCGTCAATCTAGAGCCAGGCTTCGCTCAAGTGTTGAATCGAATGTTGAGCTATCGAGTGGGCGATCGCTTTCAGTCTGCAACCGAAGTCATTCAAGCACTGCAATCTCCCGCAACGATCGCACCTTTGCCTGCAACTCCGCCACCAACCCAAGTGCCGCCAACCCAAGTGCCGCCAACCAACATTTCTCGTGCTGAAACGGTAGCGGTGGGTCATCGTGATCCTTCTACCGTTGCGCCCACGAACTTACAAACGCGCGACTCCTCGGTTCCAACTCGCAGTTCTTTCTGGGATGATCCTTGGGCAGTGTTCGCGATCGGTACCGGATTAGTGCTATTAACCGGATTAGGCGCTTGGACAATTACCCGCGCTTTGATGAACGCGAATCAGCCGATCGCCTCTCCGACTCCGACTCCAACGATTACAACTTCGCCCACTCCAACCAAAACTCCCACGCCTCGCCCTTCACCCACACCCACACCTACTCCCAGTCCGGTGAGCTACAGCCAACAATTAGATTTGTCGGGTGGAACAATCAATCGGAGTGGGACTTTGCGATCGAACGAAACCTTAAACTTCATTGTTCCTGCGACTCAAGGACAGCGCTTGAACACCAGCTTGGGTAGCGAGGGTGTGTTGCTCAGTGTGTTAGCTCCGAATGGTGATCCAGTCGATAACGCTGCCAGTCGCGTTTCTAACTGGGCTGGCGAACTTCCATTTACAGGAAACTACACGGTGCAACTCAGAACCGTTAAAGGAATCCCTAAGAGCGACTTTAAGCTGAATGTGACGCTGCAAACCCCCACACCTCCGTCACCCTCAGTTTCTCCATCTCCTAATCCTGTTGTAATCGAAGAAGTGATTACGATTCCTCAGGGTCAAACCGGAACTCAAGTGAGTAATACAGTAGATACCAATACAACGCGCCGTTATTTGATTAATGTTCGAGCCAACCAAGCTTTATCGCTGAATATTTCTCAAGGTGCAAAGTTTACAGTAAGATACCCCAGTGGGGAGACTGTTGAAGATGCAGTAAATCTGCGAACGTGGCAGGGCATTGTCCCGCGAGGTGGCGCTTATCAAGTAGATGTCACCAGCGATCGTGAAACTAATTTCACATTAAGTGTGGATGCGAAATGATTCCAAATGCACTTTTAATCACAGGGACGGATACTGATGCAGGTAAAACGGTATTAACAACCGCGTTGATTGCGTATTGGCAGAAGTATTGTCAATCACGTTCTCTAGGCGTAATGAAACCGTTGCAGACGGGAGTGGGCGATCGTGAACTGTATCGTCAATTGTTTGAATTGAATCAAACCCCCGAGGAGTTAAATCCACTGCATTTTGAAGCTCCCTTGGCTCCGCCGATCGCAGCCGATCTAGAGGGCAAGCGAGTCGCCCTTGAGCCTGTGTGGAAGGCGTTTGAGGCATTGCGGAGTCAGCGTGATTTTGTGCTGGTCGAGGCGTTAGGCGGATTAGGATCGCCTGTAACGCATGAAACAACCGTTGCAGATTGGGCTTGGGATTGGCATTTACCTGCGGTGTTGGTGGTGCCTGTGAGATTAGGCGCGATCGGGCAAGCAGTGGCGAATGTAGCACTGGCGCGACAATCGAAAGTTCACCTCAAAGGAATTGTGCTGAACTGTATTCGATCGACTTCCGATGAGGAAATCGAAAACTGGGCATCGGTCAGATTGATTGAACGATTAACAGGCATCCCTGTTCTCGGATTAATGCCTTATCTGAGCAATCCAACTGATATAGAAAAGCTGGCGCAAGCGGCGGCGAATTTAGATTTAGAGCGGCTCATTCCTGACATGGTTAAAGGATTCGCGTAACTGTGTGTTCTGCTCCGATTTCAAGCACTAAGTCTACAGTTTTAGATTGTTCCACCATCGGTGTAATAAACAATTCTGGATGCAATGCTTTCCAAAAATACTCCACGAATTGATCAATTTCTGCATCGCTCATTCCCGGTTTGCCCTGAGCAATCATTCGATGTTCTGCCTGTTTACGCCATTGTTTACTCAATTGATAGTCTGGAACATACAGAACAATTAATCGATCGAGCAATTCCCACAGAGGTAGATAGTTCTTCAATTGCTGATTCATCTCTCGCGCAAATTGCTGATCGTCTTTGGTGACGATCGGCGCAACTCTAAATTCAGACTCAATCGGACGCACTCCAACAAACCAGCCTTCAAACAGTACGATATCTGCGTGATTAATGCTTTCCGGCTGAGTACGATCGCCTTCTCCACCAAATGCAGATTTATCAAACCGAGGCAGTGCGATCGGAAATTGACCTTGCTGAAATTGCGTCAGAATCTCGATGCCAAGTTGAACATCATGCGTTCCGGGTGGACCTCGCCGCACCATGCGCGGATCACGCGTTCTGAGGGCAACCCGATCAACATACGGCAAATATAAATCATCGATCGACCAACTGATCGCCCGATACCCAAGCTGACTCAGAATCACCGTGAGTATTCGCGTTAAAGTCGTTTTTCCGGTTCCTTGTCCACCTAGAAAACCTTGAATCAAGCCCCGATCTCTCGGTTTCCACTCTGCGATCTGCATTGCCAACGGGAGCCACAGATTCCAGATTGTTTCGATCGGGGGCGATAGTTTTAGTTCAGAACAGCAATCGACAATCGCACTGTAACTTTGATTAAACAATGCCAAACGGGAATCAATGCGATCTCGAACATTGTTTGCATCAACTCCAAAACTGGGATTTTGTAGCGCTAGGGCTTCTAGGCGCGATCGATCATGAGAGCGGATCAGTTCTTCTAGAGTCATAGAATGATTATCCACAGAAAATCGGGAGGCTGGCAACCAACCCCCCGATTCAAAACCCCTTAAATCAAACCCTGATTTAGAAGATCATCACTCAAACTACATGCCCGCAGCTTGACGTTGAACTTCGCTCTTCTTCGCCTTGAACTCAGATGCGATTTGCTCCAGTTGCTTATCGCTGAAGTTATCACGCAGTGCAGCAAAGAAGGTGCTTTCTTCTTGGCGGACGTGATCCATAATTTCGTCCATCAGGCGGTTCAGCGAAGACATGAACTCATCCGACATCGTATCCATTTTTTCCATCGCATCAAGTGCGGGGAACCAGGAATTTTGCTCATCATAGAGTTCTTGCAGGTCGCTTTCTGCATATTTGCCGCGAACTGCCGGATAAGCTACTTCGTTTTCTGCGATCGCATGAGCGCGAAGGTCACCGCTCAATTGCATGAAGAATTCTTTGCGCTTTGCACGATCTTGAGTGCCTTTGATTTCAGCAAACAGAACATTCACCTTTTGGTGATCCATGCGGAGCACGTCTTGGATGTTCATGTCAGACTTGTCGCTGGTTTGAGTAACAACGCTACCCACAACACCCGTCAATGCTGCAACTGAATCTTGAACGCGTGCCCATAGACCTTGATCTGCATCCATTCCGGTGAGTTCACGCACGCCCAACAGTTCGATTACACCTTTCAATTGCTCTTGATGAGCGCGGTTTTCAAAGTTAACAGTGTTGAGCGGAGCAATTGCAGCTTCGATATCTGCGCCGACTTTTTGAGCCGCTTTATGAATTACGATGCCCGACATGACTTGTTGGTGCTTCAACAGTTCATGCTGGAAGACTTTTTCAAATAAGGTGAGTTCAGAACCCGACATCATTTCGCCAATCTTCTTCGCCATTTCGGTGATCGTTTCTTTCGGTTCAGACTGAACGCCGTATTGCACGATTACCGTATCCAGGACACCCAGGTTCTTCTGGTCGTCCTTTAACATATCTTGAAAACGCTTCACCAACTCAGAGTCGGTGGTTGCCGAGATGAACTTTTGTTCGTTTGCAATAAGAAGTTCCTGGACAGCTTTGATGTCTGCAAGCTTCATCGCGATCGCTAGACGCTTGGTATCATCCATTGTTGCTACCATTTTGTGTTCTCCACTTTTAATTATTCTTAGGATCGGCATCCATTCAATTCTGAGTTTGCCGCACCCACCCGAAAGCAACATCTTTCCGTTGGTTGACTTAAAAGTGCGCTAAGTTACCTCACAGAAGCCTAAAAGATTGACCTTTGGATAGGGGAAGATTAGCGTTTCGTACTAGAAAGTTAACAATAGGCAACTTGTCGATAGATTCTTCTAAGCTAGGATCTAGCGATCGGAGAATGCCAGTATGTCTAATTACGATGTGATCATCATTGGTGCAGGTCATAATGGTTTGGTCTGTGCCGCTTATTTACTCAAAGCAGGCTACACAGTTCTGTTACTGGAAAAGCGTCCAGTTCCGGGAGGAGCCGCAACGACTGAAGCACTCATTCCAGAATTGCCAGAGTTTAGGTTTAATCGATGCGCGATCGATCATGAGTTCATTCATTTAGGTCCAGTAGTTGAGGAACTAGAACTCACGAAGTATGGATTAGAGTATCTTTACTGCGATCCGGTTGTCTTTTGTCCGCATCCTGATGGAACTTACTTTCTCGCGCATCAATCCGTTGAGAAAACTTGTGCAGGAATTGCTCAATACAGTGAGCGAGATGCTAGAAAGTATGCCGAGTTTGTGGATCTATGGCAGCGCACGATCAATGCCATGATTCCGATTTTTAATGCGCCGCCAAAGTCAATTATTGATATTGCCCGGAACTATGACGTTAAGAAGGTCAAAGATTTTCTATCCGTTGTGGGTTCGACAAACAAAGCTTTAGATTTTATCAGAACAATGCTTTCAAGTGCAGAGGACATTCTGCACGAATATTTTGATACCGAAACAGTAAAAGCTCCTCTCGCTCGGCTTGCCGCAGAAATGGGTGTTCCACCCTCGCAGAAGAATCTCGCGATCGGAGCGATGATGATGGCAATGCGCCACCATCCCGGAATGGCACGTCCAAGAGGCGGAACGGGCGCGCTCACCGCAGCATTAGTGCGATTGGTAAAAAGCTTAGGCGGAGAAATCTTGACTGAACAAATGGTCAAGCAGATTTTGGTCGATGAAGGTCGCGCAGTTGGAGTGCGAGTGGCTACAGGTCAGGAATATCGCGCAAAATATGGCGTAATTTCTAATATTGATGCTAGAAGAGTGTTCTTACAGCTAATTGATCCAAGCGAGGTAGATAGTGCTGATGAACATTTGCGAGAACGGCTCGATCGTAGAATCGTTAACAATAATGAAACGATTCTAAAAATTGATTTAGCAATGTCAGAACCGCTAAAGTTCATTCATCACGACCACAAAGATGAATACTTGATTGGATCAGTGCTGATTGCGGATTCTGTTAAGCACGTTGAGATTGCTCATACTGATCCGGCGATCGGTCGAATTCCCGATGCTGATCCATCAATGTACATTGTTCAACCGACAATGCTCGATCCCACAATGGCTCCTGAAGGACATCACACGGTTTGGATCGAGTTCTTTGCTCCGTATCACGTCGAAAACGCGGAAGGAACCGGATTGAATGGCACAGGTTGGACAGATGAACTCAAAAACAAAGTCGCCGATCGCGTGGTCGATAAATTAGCGGATTATGCGCCGAACGTAAAAACGGCAACAATTGGACGCGCTGTTGAAAGTCCGGCTGAACTCGGTGAACGGCTCGGATCATACAAAGGTAATTACTATCACATTGATATGACGCTAGAACAAATGGTGTTCTTCCGACCGTTGCCGGAAATTGCTAATTATAAAACACCGATCGAGAACCTTTATCTCACTGGTGCAGGAACACATCCAGGCGGTTCAATTTCAGGAATGCCCGGAAGAAACTGCGCTCGCGTGTTTCTTCAGTCTAAACAGTCTTTCTTGCAACCGTTTCGCGATGCTGGAAGCTTTGTAAAATCGGCGTTTAATCGATAAAAAAAGGATTCCGGGTTAACTCGGAATCCTTTGGAATCAATTAAGCATTCTCTTTCTTCGTGTCAGAGAACAAACATTTATCCGAGTCACATCCTGCCGGACCTGCCTCGATTAAATCGCCGCCGTCATGCCGCACTAATGCTGCATAAAAGTCATCCGTCGATCGACGCTCTACCACTTCCGCTTGCAATTGATCGAAAGTCGCCTTATCAATCTTCTCAAACGGCAATCTGGGGAACGGTGCATCGAACCTGGCTAACAATGCTGCACTAATGTATCCTTCATTGTTCTCGATCGCTTGATGAATCCGAGTTGCTAAAGGTTCAATCTCATCTTCACGGAGTTCGATCGTCGCACTGGTATTGTGGGCTGTGTAGTATTTTTGAACTTGGAGATAGAAATCCATCTGTGCCAAAGCCGAGAATTTCTCAATCTCAATTTGATCAGCCCCCGGAAGATTTGCCCAAGGCACTTCAACCGGAATTTCAACTAACCATTCTGTACAACGCGGATCAAACGGATCATTCAACAGATTGCCGTTTTCATCTTTATCCGACTGCGATGGAACAATGCTGTATCCATAGTCCAAACAAGCTAGAGCAACCGGATCATTTTTGCGGAACGTAATCCGACGAATGAAGCGTTGAGCTTTCGGAGGATGCCAGCCCGAACTTGCACCCGTTAACAGAGACTTCGTTCCCGCAGGTTGAACAGTTGTACAGCGATTCGGACGACGAATATTGTGTCGATCGCAATACTCACCCACCACCCGATGCACAATCTCTTTCCAGCGCGATAGATACTCTTGTTCCCGCGCTTTGAACTGCAATCCGGTGACAGTATCGGGTCTACCCGCCTCCCACCAGCGCAACCATTCCACACCAAACGCATGAACAAAGAAATCAAACAATCCGGTGAAGGAGACACCTACGATCGGATCAAGCTCACGCGAATATTGATAGCGTGGTTCTTGGAACTGGTGGTTCAACAAAGCTGCAACCGAAAGCGCACCAGCAGTAAAAGCTTGCTCCTGAGCTTCGTAATCCAATGGATCAATCTGATTTAAGTGAATCTCAGATAAGTTGCAGTGGAAATTTATACCAAGAATTTCTCCGCACGGATTCAGACCGTACCGCTCTAAGCGATGTTCAAGCTCCGAATCTGGCATAGTTGGATATTTCTCTTGTATCCATTGTTTCCCATTGCCCATTTCATAAGCTTGGATGAATTCAGCTTTAAGTTCGGGAGTGGTCAAGATATCTGCATTCGATCGAGCAATCGCCTCCGGTGCATATTGAATTGCACCTTCACCCGAATAGAACTGTTTACGAACCGCATCGATCGATTCTTGCAGCGTCGGTTTGTGATGATAAACGCGAGTATGATTCGCCATCCGCAACACATCACGATCCGGATCAATCCGCCAGTTACCTTGATCGTCTTGCTGCCACAAGTTATCTTTTGCAACCGCAAACTCAGCATCGTTACTGTTGCCTTGACGCATCCCCGCAGATCGACGTATGTTACCTGCCACCACACAAGCCGCGGCTTCATCAATCAGTAAGCAGCACTCGATCGGAGAGAGTTTGCGTCCGATCGCACGGTTTAAAACTTTGACGCAACGCTCATACAACGCAGGCAGTCGAATCGGATTTGCGACTCCACCGAAGCCTTTTAAGCGCTCACCCGCCGGACGTACAGAACCAAGGTCGATCGAAACTTCCACATCTGCGGTAAAACGATCATCGCTCGATAGCTCCAATAAAGTCTGATACGACTTCACCCAACCTTGACGACTATCCCCAACTGCGATCGTGACCGAATTCCCCTCAATTTCAACCCCAGTCTGATCGGCTCTCAGAAAATCCGGAACTTCGCCAATTTCTCTCGTGATCGTCACGTTCAATCGATTGCGAATTGCAGGTAAGCGATCGGTATATTTCTGCTCCAGCACCGCACCCGTCCCGCTTCCCATCATGGCGAGATCCATCATCAGACCAAATGCCCGCCAATCGGTTAAATTCGTGCTGGTGCAGTTATACGCGCCAGAAAAATTCTCCGGGCGATTGATCCAAGTCGTGCCACCGACCCAGAGCCACCGACCCGACGGCAAACAGCGCATCGATCGCTGCATTAATTCAATCAATGCCTGCTCTTCTTCGGTAAATTGTCCAAGGTCAGCGAGTCCTTGAATGGTACGCTGGCTCACTTGTGCCCACGACTCGCGCCGAGTTTCGCTCAGCTTACGGCTGTAGGTTCTGTAAAACACCGGATTCGCAGCAGGAGCCGAAGCCGGAAATTGACTGCTATTATCGTCAAACTCTGGCACACTAGAGCCAGAAACCTCTTTTGGACGGGTGATATCCTGAACCATGTGGGACTCCTTTCGTGGACTTGCGCTAAATGAAATTTGATCTAAGAGCGCTACGAGTAGTGTTTACATAATAGTCACTACTCTACATCTGGCATGAAAAATGATCAAGTAATTTCCAGTTAGCCCAAGCGTACTAAATTGTTGCTAAAGTATAGCGGTAAATTTGCACTACTCGCTTCACGATGACAAGGAATTCACAATTCTCACTCCCCCAAAAGTTTGCTTATCCGAGCAGCCGATCGCGTTTCCATTTCTAAAACCGACCCCCAATTCTGCTCACCCTGTCCTAAAATGCTGAATAACTTCGAGCGATCGTCGCCCAATAGCCGTTTCAACGTATGTCTTCTTTTGCAAACTTCTTTCGCACCCTACCGGAAACCCTTCAGCAACCCGCCTCACTCGCGATGTTAGGGTCGATCGGGGCGCATCTTTTGATATTTGCCACTTTACCCGCCTTCACGTCCTCAAACGAACCCCGTCCAGAAGCAGAAGTTCGACGAGTCCGCCTGCTCGAACCCTCTCAAGGTAGCAACCCTCAAACTTCCTCGTCGCGGCTTGCCCTGCCGCCTGTGCCGAATACGCCGAACAGCAAAACACAGCTTCCCATCACAGCACAGGGGAGATCCGCTATCCCGAATCCGCTCTACACTATTCCCGACTTAAACTCCCCGGCGATCCTGAATCCGCCGCCGATTCCGACTCCCTCACAGCCTCAAATCTCACAAGCCGATCGCTTTAATGAGTTGCTGCGCCGACTCGCCGCCCAACAGCCGAGAATCGTACCGCCGCCTAAACCTCCTGCATCCACACCGACCATCCAACCGTCAGCCCAACCTAATATCTCAATTAGCCCCAGTGGATCGATCGCGGGATTAACTCCAGCAAACCCGACCGATGTTGCCAAAGCCACACCGCCATCGACTGGAACGCCGTCTTCGGCACCCACAACAACTCAATCCCCTCCACCCACGACAACTCAGTCCCCCCCACCCACAACCTCAAACGATCGACTCCTTGCCGCAACTCGCTACAGTTCTGAGGGCACATCCCAGCAGGACAGCATTCAAGCGGCTCAAAAACTCACCGAAGAGTTGACGGCGAAAGGTACGACTTGGGAGTACGTTCGCCTGCGTCAGCCTCAAGAACCGCTCAAAGAACTTGACTACCCGTTAGCATTTCCACTCAGCAACTATAAACAGCATCCCATCGCGATCGCGATCTTCATTGGCAAGGATGGTAAACCTCTCGCCGATCGCAAACCGCAAGTTCTCAATAGCACAGGCTACCCGATTCTGAACGACAAAGCGATCGAGTACGTTCAAAAAGACGCGAACCAGCCGAATCGATTTCCGGCGATCGCTGAAGATAAGATTCGAGTGTTTGTTTATGAATTTCAGTTCAAAGCACCGAATACGGGAACGGCTTCGACTACACAACCCCGGGGTTAAGGGTTACGATCGACGCGCATTCAAGCAGCACCAATCCCCCCGCTTCCAAAGTGCTGCGACGATCCAACCATTTGCTTCTAAGGTGTCCGCAACAGGCTTTGCTTGATCAAGCAGAATCCCGCTCAAGATTCCCCAACTGCTGGGTTTAACCAGTGGTTCCCATTGTGGAATTAAATCGATGATTACTTCCGCTAAAATATTGCACACCAAACCATCGACGGGCTGATCAATCAGTTTCACCAATTGTTCAACGCTGCCTTGAGCAGTGATTAATCGGCTTGGATCAATCTGGTTTAGTTCAATATTTTCTAAGGTTG
Organism: Cyanobacteria bacterium FACHB-63; assembly: GCA_014695255.1. Classification (GTDB taxonomy): domain Bacteria; phylum Cyanobacteriota; class Cyanobacteriia; order Leptolyngbyales; family Leptolyngbyaceae; genus Leptolyngbya. Next base: position 216,417 of record JACJNX010000040.1, on the reverse strand, counting down.
CCTTTACCGCTAGTGGGTCAGTATCAACTGCATAGGCTTTCTTTGCTCCAAGCAACAAGGCACCGACCGAAAGAATACCCGATCCACAGCCAATGTCCGCGATCGTCGCATTCTCCGAATCAGCCCCTAATCGCATCTCTAACGCTTCTAGACAGAGTTGCGTGGTGGCATGATCTCCAGTTCCAAATGCAACTCCGGGTTCAAGCTGCATCACAATTCGGTCGCTCTTCTCGGGCAGGGGCAGCCAAGCGGGATTAATCAAGAAGCGATCGCCCACTTCTTGCGGTTTCCAGTAGGTTTTCCAGCTACTCGCCCAATCTTCCTCATCAATGATGCGCCATTGCACGATCGGCGTTGTCAACTTCATGCAAAGGGCATCCTGTTTTAACAACAATGCTAGCGCTGATAGATCTAATAGCTGTACTTGTTGCTGTGGTACATAAGCAGACACCAAAGACGATGATCCTTTACTTTGGCTCGAAGCACCCCGACAACCAAAGTTATCAAAGCGCCAGATCACGGTTTCTTCTAATGCTGCATCACAGAGAACTTGAATTTCCCACCAACTGTTTGACATAGGGTGCGCGATTGATTGAAGGATGAAGAGGTGGGGAGTAGGGAGTAGGGGAATCAAGCCAAGATTCGACTGGATGATTCGGGGCAACCCACTCCCGATCGCAATGACGATCCTTACAGCGTGACCGTATAAGCATCGCGAATCCCAGACACTTCCTTGATTTGATTCAGAATGTTCTCTGGTAGCGGATCATCAATGCTTAGAACCATCACGGCATCTCCCCGCACAATCTTGCGTCCGACCTGCATACTGGCAATGTTGACGTTAGATTCACCGAGCAATGAGCCAATTTGTCCAATGATCCCTGGTGTATCGCGGTGCAAAGTGAACAGCATATAGCGATTTGGCGGAACGTTGATCGGAAAATCATTGATGCTGGTAATCCGAATCTCATCGTCACCCAGCAAAGCACCCGTGACGGAATGTTCTCCGAGGGTTCCTTTGGCAGATAGATGCAGCGAACCCGCATAATCTTTGACCGAAGCATCACGAGTTTCGATCACGCGAATTCCCCGCTCTTTTGCTTCGATGCTAGCGTTCACATAGTTGACGCGCTCTTGTAGAGCAGGCGATAACAATCCTTTCAATGCTGCAATCACGATCGGCTGACTTTGATTGGTTGCTAGATCTCCACGCAGTCCAATGTTCAGCGATTCGATCCGCCCCCCCGCTAACTGTCCGACCATCTTTCCGAGCGTTTCTGCCAACTGTAAGTATGGCTTCAACTGCTCCATAATTTCAGGACGCAAGCCCGGAATGTTGACCGCCGATCGTGCAGGCTCACCCAGCAACACATCCCGAATTTGCTCTGCGACATCGATCGCCACGTTCACTTGAGCTTCTTCGGTTGATGCCCCCAGATGCGGCGTTAACACGGCTTCTTTACCCAAGGCTTTGAGCGGCGATTCTCCGAGCGGTTCCGCTGCAAACACATCCAGTGCGGCTCCGGCAATCTTTCCAGCTTTCAAGGCTTCAGCGATGGCGGCTTCATCGATAATGCCGCCTCGCGCACAGTTAATGATCCGAACATTCGGTTTCATTTTGGCGATCGAATCCGCGTTAATCAGATTCGTCGTTTCTGGAGTTTTGGGAATGTGCAGCGTAATGTAATCCGCCGATTGGAACAAGACATCGAGTTCCACCAAGCTACAACCCAACTGTTCTGCACGTTCAGTTGAGATAAATGGATCATACGCAAGTAGTTTCATCCCCATTGCGCGTGCCACAGTTGCTACGTGAGCACCGATTTTACCTAAACCAACGACACCCAAAGTTTTGTTATAGACTTCGTTTCCGGTGTAGCTTTTACGATCCCATTTGCCTTGTTTGAGTTTTTCATTCGCTTCGGGAATGTATCGCGACAGAGACAGCATCATTGCGAGCGTGTGTTCTGCCGCAGCGATCGTATTTCCTTCGGGCGAGTTCACAACGATTACGCCTTTTCGGGTTGCCGCAGGCACATCGACGTTATCGACCCCGACTCCCGCGCGTCCGATAATTTTGAGATTCCGTCCGGCTTCGATCACTTCAGCCGTCACGCGAGTCCCGGAGCGAATCATCAGCGCATCATATTCTGGAATCACTTCGACAAGCTGCTCTTTAGTCAGATCAGTTTTGATATCAACTTGAGCAACTTGCGACAGAATATCGATTCCAACTTGGTCGATCGGATCAGAAACAAGAACCTTGGGCATAACAACGGCGAAAGGCAGAGTGAGTAGGTGTGGAGATTTGCACAATGATTATTTTGAGGCGTTTTCCACAGATAGTCATTCTAGTAGATCCCGGTATCGTGCCTCGTGCATTCTTGGAAAAGTTTTCGATTTGCGGCACGATCGCCACCCGTTAAACTAGAGACAGCGTTATTGGAGCCTGCGGATATGGTTCAACTCGATGCGACTCCTGCTCAGTCTCAGTCCGTAATTCCCCCGCTTGTAGACGAAACGCAAGCACCAGATTTACCAGAGGATGTCACTTTTCCGCCAACAAACCTTTATAGTGATGAGCCACCGTTGGAAACTGATTTTCACCGCCGTCAGATTGATCTACTAATTCGATTACTAGAATTTTGGTGGCGCGATCGCTCAGACTTCTACATCTCAGGCAATTTAACCGTTTATTACAACGAACAGCAACTCAAGAAACGAGATTTTCGTGGTCCTGATGTATTTGTCGTATTAGGAGCGGAAAAGCGCGATCGGCGCAGTTGGGCAATTTGGGAAGAAGGCGGCAAATATCCCAACGTCGTGATCGAGTTGCTTTCTAGTTCGACGGCTACGGTCGATCGCGGCAAGAAAAAAGACCTTTATCAAGATGTTTGGCGCGTTCCAGAGTATTACTGGTTTCATCCCGAAACGCTAGAGTTTGCCGGATTTCGTCTAAACGGTGGAACTTACGTCGCGATCGCACCCAACGAGGGCGACAGACTACCGAGTGAGCAATTAGGGCTAGAACTGGGGGTTCACGATCGCCAATTACGCTGGTTTACCGCAGAAGGCGAGTTAATTCCTTTACCTGAAGAATCCGAACGCCAACGAGCAGAACAAGAACGCCAAGCGCGGGAGCGATTAGAAAACTATTTGCGATCGCAAGGCATCGATCCGAATCAGCTACCAGAGTAGAAATCGCATCACCGCCTGATAAGATGCCTAAAACGGGTTATGGGAACGTGACAAACATGAGTACCGAAAATCAAAATACAAAAGATCAAAATACAACCGGCGCAGACGCGATCGATGTTGCGATCGCCAAAGGAATCGATTTTGATGGCTCTCCGATTCCAACTGAGAAATTAGACTTATACAACAAAGTGATGGCGCTAGAAGCGGGACGGCAACGTAGTGGAGTCTCAAACACGATGCGATCGCGCATTGTTCGCATCGGAGCAAAGCACATTCCTCAAGCTGAACTGAATCAAATGCTGGAAGCAGCAGGATTCGCGCCGCTGAAAGAGAAAGAAATCGCCTTTTTCTACAACAAGTAATGCCTGTCACTTACTCGGATATCTTAGCGGCTGCCGATCGTCTCGCAGGAATTGCTCACCGAACACCTGTAATCACTTCAAACACAGTGAATCAGCGAACTCGCGCTCAGGTGTTTTTCAAGTGTGAGAACTTCCAGAGATCGGGGTCGTTTAAGTTCCGGGGTGCTTACAATGCAATGGCTCAATTGAGCGATGAACAGCGTAAACAGGGTGTGATTGCGTTTTCATCCGGCAATCATGGGCAAGCGTTAGCCCTAGCAGGTCAAATTCTGAATGTTCCTGTGACGATCGTCATGCCAAACGATGCGCCAGAGGTAAAGAAAGCAGCAACACAAAGCTATGAAGCGGAGATAGTCTTCTACAATCGCGCTCTGCAAAAGCGAGAAGAAGTTGCACAATCGATCGCAGACGATCGTGGTTTAACTTTAATTCCACCCTTTGATTTTGCGCCAGTGATCGCAGGACAAGGAACCGCCGCAAAAGAACTGATCGAAGAAGTTGGCGATTTAGACGTCTTGCTAGTCTGCTGTGGCGGAGGTGGGTTGCTCTCAGGATGTGCGATCGCAGCCGATACCCTTTCTCCGAACTGTCAGATGATTGGAGTTGAGCCCAAGCGCGCCGATGATGCAAGGAGATCGTTCTACAGTCGAACGCTACAAACGGTTGAGAATCCGGACACGATCGCAGATGGTGCCAGAACCACTTCGCTTGGAGAACTTACCTTTCCGTTAATTCTTGAGTACGTTGATGAGATGGTTACAGTGTCCGAAGCAGCCATTTTACGGACACTGTTCTTGATTTGGGAGCGGCTCAAGATTGTGGTAGAACCGACAGGCGTTCTAGCAACAGCAGCATTGCTCGAAGGAATTGTTTCTTTTCCAGGTGCCAAAATTGGTGTGATTGTTAGCGGCGGTAATGTTGATTTGAAAGAAGTTGGAAAGCTCTTTACTAAAGCGACCGCAAAAGAGAAGTCCTCACAGCGTCGTCCACTTGCTCCAGAGATGAGCTAGGGTTTTCGGAGTGAATGCGATCGTGCTTATAGTCGCTCGATAGAAAGCGTGCAGTCTCTTTTGGGTACGCTAGCTCTACCTAACTGAACAGGGATAATCTGTATGCAAGCCTATACGCTGAATCGCAGAACAATGATTCCAATGCTGATTGTGTCTGGTTTACTTGGATTCGGTGGACTGGTTGCCCTTCTACGCTGTATCACCGTGATTCAAACTGGAGAAATCGGCATTATTGATCTTTACGGTCAGGTTTCAGATCAACCCCTTACTCCTGGCATTCACCTCAAAAATCCGCTGGCTGGACTGACTAAGTTTTCAACTCACATTCGCGAAGTCAAAGAAACCCTAGAAACCCCCACTAAAGAAGGTCTGATGCTTAGTATTGATGTCAGTGTGCTTTATCGCATTGACTCTGATAAGGCAAAGCAACTTTATCAAACCGTAGGCACAAACTATGAAGAAGTGATCCTTACGCCCCAAATTCGGTCATCTATTCGAGGTGCAACCGCGACTTATGAATTGAAAACCATTTACACCAGCGATCGAGAAAAACTTGCACAGCAGCTTCGCGACAATCTGAACAAGAGCTTGCGAGATCGCGGCATCATCATCGAAGAAACGCCCCTCCGGAACGTCAAACTTCCTGAAGCCCTAGAAAGATCGGTACAAGAAAAACTTAAAGCTGAGCAGGAAAGCCAGCAGATGCGGTTCGTTCTCGATAGAGAGCGCCAAGAAGCCGATCGCAAACGCATCGAAGCTCAAGGAAATGCAGACGCACAAAAAATTCTCTCGCAAGGACTGACCGATCAAACCCTGCGATTTAAGCAGATTGAAGCTATGCAACAACTGGCAAATTCTAAGAATTCAAAAGTGATTGTATTGAGTGGTGATCAGAAAGCGCCTGTAATGTTGCAGCCTTAAGAATTGGCTAGGCTTTGAACTGCGATCGATTATCGCTCGTGTTAAAGCGAATCTTCGAGAACTATCTCAAGAGATGCGTCTTCACAGAAACTTGGCAATGCGATCGACCGCCTCGACTAATCTCTCTGGTTCATGCACGAGCGCAAACCGCACATATCCTTCGCCAGATTTACCAAATCCTGCACCCGGAGAAACGGCAACGCCTGTTGCTTTCACAAGCTTGACCGCAAAGCTGATCGAATCCTTCACCCAAGGTTCCGGTAGTCTTGCCCAAACATACATTGCCGCTTCGGGAATCGGAACTTTCCAGCCAATCTGATGCAAGCGATCGATAAACACATCCCGCCGATGTCGATAAATCTCAACCGCTTTTTGCACACTCGATTGATCGCCTGTTAATGCCGCGATCGCACCGTTCAAAATGCCGCGATACTGATTGAAATCAACGGCTGCTTTGACTTGTCTCAGTGCCCGAATCAAGTCTGCATTCCCGATCGCATAACCCACCCGAAAACCGCCCATTTTATAGGACTTCGAGAAGGTGAAAAACTCGATCGACACTGATTTTTCTGGATCAGCTTGCAGCACCGAGGGCATCGGATCAGAACCGAGATAAAAATCAGCGTAAGGAAAATCGTGAACTAACACTAAATCGTGAGTTTGACAGAATCGCACCGCTTCCTGGAAAAAAGACAGAGGCGCGATCGCAGTCGTCGGATTGTGCGGATAGCTCAAAACCATCATCCGAGACTGCGCCAACACCGCAGGCGGAATCTCTTCAAAGACGGGAAGAAACCCATTCTCAGCCCTTAGCGGCATCGGGTAAATTTGCCCACTCGCCAAATAAACTCCACCTGCATGAGATGGATAACCCGGATCAAGCAACAGAGCAAAATCGCCCGGATTTAACACAGCCAGGGGTAAATGGGCTGTTCCTTCCTGCGATCCAATCAGGGGTAACACTTCGGTTTCAGGATCAACCGTAACCCCAAACTTATCGGTATACCAACGCGCCGCAGCTTGTCGAAACGCTCGTGTGCCGTGGAACAACAAATAGCCATGCGTCGAAGGATCATGCAAGGATTGGTCGATCGCCGCAATAACGTGCGCCTCAGTGGGCAAATCAGACGATCCCAGCGATAGATCAATAATGTTCTGTCCCGCAGATAATGCTTTCGACTTAGCACGATCCATATCTGCGAAAACATTAGCTTGAAGCGGCTCTAAGCGTTTGGCAAACTGCATTTTTCCCTCTTACGCGGTAATCAAACTTTGATCTAAAAGGTCTTTGATCTTCTGCTTGTTCATTGCGCCTTCCGCCGATTGTGTAATCTCACCCTTTTGCACAACCCGAAACGCCGGAACGCCTTCAATTTTGCATTTCGCCACACTTTCGGGATTGGGATCAACTTCCATTTTGATCACTTTCAAGCGATCGCCATACTCCGACGCGATCGCATTCATCACCGGAGCCATCAATCGACAGGGACCGCACCACTCTGCCCAAAAATACACCAGCACAGGCTGAGCAGCGTTCATTACTTCAGTTTCAAACTCGGCATCTCCAATCACAAGAACGCTACTCATATCGACAGTCACAAATAACGGCTTATCAATTTTAGAGCCACGCGCTCCCTTCTGCCGATCTGCCATACTGAAACAGTACGGTACGGGTCGATTTGACTATGTTTGGCACATTTCAGCAAAGCAGCCTCCGCATTGAACTCGAAGCCTCAGAAGAAACGCTGGCGAAGAGCTTGACTCAAGTAAAAGAATTACAGAACTGGCTGTGGTTTGAGCGATTTTCAGTCGGAATGTCGGATACGCTCATCCCTGGCACAAAGCTCACCGGACGAATTGGACTCATCACCATTCAGCACGAAGTCGAACTTGCAGAACCAAACCGGATTCGATTTCTTCTGAGCCAAGGCATCGACGGCTTTCATGAGTGGGCATGGGGCAATGGTTGGGTACAATCCCGCATCGAAGGAATTTCGCTGCTACCGATCAGCCTCGGACAAACGGGAACATTATTGAGCTTGAAGCAATACCTAAAATCTCAATAATTTCTAGAACATACGGTTTTCCGATCTTCCGAATCTTTAGCACTCTGTCGCAGTGAGTGCTAAATTTCTAGGTGGAGAACTGGCTAAAATTTATGGCAAAGATTGTTGTCTTTGATGAAGAGTCCCGGCAGGCGCTAGAACGCGGCGTAAACGCACTTGCGGATGCAGTGCGCGTCACGTTAGGGCCACGGGGTCGGAACGTCTTATTAGAAAAGAAATTCGGCGCACCTCAGATTGTGAATGACGGGGTGACGATCGCAAAAGAAATCGAACTCGAAGACCCACTCGAAAACACGGGAGCTTCTTTGATTCGCGAAGTTGCTTCTAAAACCAAAGATTTAGCCGGAGATGGAACCACAACCGCAACGGTTCTCGCCCAAGCCATGATTCGCGAAGGCTTAAAGAACGTTGCCGCAGGCACGAATCCGATTAGCTTACGGCGCGGCATGGACAAAGCGATCGCTAAAATGGTGATCGAGATTCAAGCAGCAGCAAAACCCGTTGAAGGTACGGAAATCGCTCAAGTGGCAACGGTTTCGGCTGGAAACGACGAAGAAGTCGGACAGATGATTCAGTTTGCAATGGATCAAGTCGGTCGCGATGGTGTGATTACGGTTGAAGAATCGAAATCTTTGGCGACTGAACTCGAAGTCGTGGAGGGGATGGAAATCGATCGCGGTTATCTTTCGCCCTACTTTGTCACCGATGCAGAACGCTTGATCGTCGAATACGAAAACGTGGCAATCTTGCTGTGTGATAAAAAAATCAATTCGATTCAAGAATTGGTTCCGGTGTTAGAGCGAGTCGCAAGAGCGGGTCAACCTCTATTGATCATTGCGGAAGATGTGGAAGGAGAAGCACTGGCAACGCTGGTCGTGAACCGTTTGCGCGGTGTGTTAAATGTGGTTGCGATCAAAGCACCGGGCTTTGGCGATCGCCGCAAACAAATGCTGCAAGATATTGCGGTTCTTACCGATGGACAAGTGATTTCAGAAGAGATCGGTCTAAGCTTGGATGCAGTTTCCGCAGAAATGCTGGGAACGGCTCGCAGAATTATCGTGACCAAGGATTCGACCACGATCGTTTCTGATAATTCCAGCGGTGAGAATGTGCAGAAGCGGGTCGCTCAGTTGCGTCAAGAAGTTGAGCGCAGTGATTCTGAGTACGATAAAGAAAAGATCGCAGAACGGATTGCTAAGTTATCGGGCGGGATTGCTGTCATTAAAGTGGGAGCCGCAACCGAAACTGAACTAAAAAATCGCAAGCTCCGAATCGAAGATGCACTGAACGCAACCAAAGCAGCGGTCGCTGAAGGGGTTGTTCCGGGGGGTGGCGTGTCGCTAATCCACTTGGCAAGCAAGCTGCAAGAGTTGAAAGCGAGTCTTAATCCGGAAGAGCAAATCGGTGTCGATATCATTGTGCGATCACTCGATGCTCCGTTGCGCCAGATTGCTGATAACGCAGGAGTTGAAGGATCTGTCGTGGTTGAGAAAGTGCGAGAAATGAGCTTTAACCAGGGCTATAACGCGCTGACCAACCAGTACGAGGATCTTTTAGCGGCAGGGATTGTTGATCCGGCAAAAGTGGTGCGATCGGCGCTTCAAGATGCCGGTTCGATCGCGGGGATGGTACTGACGACTGAAGCACTTGTAGTTGAGAAGCCTGAACCGAAGTCTGCTGCTGCGCCTGATATAGGCGGTATGGGCGGCATGGGTGGTATGGGCGGTATGGGTGGTATGGGCGGCATGGGAATGATGTAGTCTGCCAACGCTTAGATTTTTGAGGCAGTTGATCAAAACGATCAACTGCTTTTTTACGTGAGTCTACTTCGCGTTAATCGAACGTTATTAGAAATGCCCTAAAAAAGCCCTTTCAAACTGCGGAAAGGGCTTTTTCTCATCTCAGCTTGTAACGCTGGCAGTCTGCGATAAGCTATCGCGGTACTCTTGAACAATCGTGCGGAACTGATCACCTTCGATCGTTTCCTGCTCCAGCAGCACATCAACTAAGCGATCGACGAGGGGGCGATTTTCCCGCAACAGTCGCCGCGCTTCCGCGTAGCAGAACTTCGCAATCTCGCGCACCTTCTGATCAATCTTGCTGGCAAGCTCTTCAGAATATTCGGATTGTGGCATCATGTTCCGCCCCAAGAATACTTCGCCGCCTGAACTTTCCAGTGCTACCGGACCTAAATCCGACATACCAAACATCGTCACCATTTGCCGAGCAATCTGAGTGACTTTGCCGATGTCGCTTGCCGCTCCAGCGTCGATCGCGTCTTCACCAAACACTTCCGCTTCGACTGCCCGACCCCCCAAAATCACTTTAATTCGATCGAGCATCCAAGCGCGAGTGTATAAGCCGCTATCGATCGTTTCTTCATTGGGAACCGTTTGAGAAAATCCTTCAATTCCACCCGCACGCGGAATGATGGTCACTTTATTGAGCGGATCAGCGTTATCCAAAAGGGTCGTGAGTAAAGCGTGTCCGATCTCGTGATAGGCAGTCATGCGCTTCCGAGTTGAATCCAGCAGTGGATTTTTCGCAAGCCCGATCGACACACGATCGATCGCATCATCAATCTCCAGCATCGTAACCGCGTCTTTACGACGACGTGCAGTCAGAATCGCAGCTTCATTCAGCAAGTTAGCTAACTCAGCACCCGAAAATCCGGGAGTTTGACGTGCAATTTTCTCTAAATCCACTTCATCTGAAAGTTTTTTGTTGCGGGCGTGGACTTCGAGGATTTTCAGTCGTCCTTTGCGATCGGGTAAGTCAACCGTAATTTGGCGATCAAATCGTCCTGGACGCAATAAAGCAGAGTCTAGAACATCTGGGCGGTTTGTCGCAGCAATGACGATGATTCCAGCGTTGCCTTCGAACCCGTCCATCTCGGTTAACAACTGGTTGAGGGTTTGTTCGCGTTCATCGTTGCCGCCACCGATTCCGGCTCCCCGTTGCCGTCCGACTGCATCGATTTCATCAATGAACACAATGCACGGTGCGTTCTCTTTCGCTTTCTTGAACAGATCGCGGACGCGGGATGCCCCCACACCAACGAACATTTCGACGAATTCAGAACCAGAGATCGAGAAGAACGGAACACCTGCTTCACCTGCGATCGCTTTTGCCAGCAAAGTCTTCCCGGTTCCGGGTGATCCAACCAGCAGCGCACCTTTCGGAATTCGCGCTCCTACCGCCGTAAAGCGTTCTGGCTTTTTCAAGAAAGCGACGACTTCTTGCAGTTCTTCTTTGGCTTCTTCGATGCCTGCGACATCATCGAACATCACACCCGTTTTGGCTTCCATTTGGAATCGAGCGCGAGACTTACCAAAGTTCATCGCCTGTCCAGGACCACCCGGAGAATTGCTCGATCGGCGCAGAATCAAGAGCAATCCAGCAATCAGCAACATGAACAGCAGCAGATTCGCAACCAGTCCCACAACGACGCTATTATCGGCGGTGGGCTGAGAATCAAAAGATACCTTGTTCTTGCGGAGGCGATCGATTAGTTCTGGATTGCGCTCTAATAGCTGCACTTCGATTGGCGGCTCGTTCTTGTTCTGTCCCTGGAGGCGGACTCGCGCAATGCTCTGAGCTTCATCAATTTCGACTCGCTCGACTTCACCTGCGTCAATTTTCTTTAACAATCCCGTATAGTTCAAGGTCTGGCGCGCTTGAGCCATTGCCGGAGCACTCATCAGCACGGTCTGAGTTAGCAGCCAGCCCACAAGCGCAGCTTTTGTCACTTTGGATTTCGCTTTAGTTAGGGACAGTGATTGCGCGAGGTTGCGGGAGCCTTTCATCATGAGTTGCCTTTTGCCTGGGGGACAGTGTGGAAAGCTATAGTGCGGGGAAACTATAGCGGGTCAAGAGACGCTTATGCTACTGAAAAGGTGTCTCTATTTTTCTAGTCTAGCCCCGTCAACACAAATTCGACACCTAAGCCGTTCGACTTTCGGGAGTGTACTTTACAATCTTGAGGCAGTTCCGCTGTCCCCGGCGATCGTAGCTGACTTCATCGGCTAAGCGACGCAACAAGAACCAGCCATATCCTCCTTCCTGTAGAGTTCCGGGCTGGGGTTCTCGGATATTGTTGGGATCAAAAGGTTGTCCCCAATCCCAGATCTGGATTTCCATGCGATCGTCGTGTAGGGCAACCTCAATATCGATCGAGGTGTCGTTTGAAAGTCCAGAATGAGCGTGGCGCACTGCATTCGTAAATCCTTCTGCCAAAGCGAGATTAAGGCGGTGAAGCTGATTTTCGCGGCGGGGAAAGTGAGGGTCGTGCTGATGCCAAAATCCCTCGAACCATCTTTGGACGTGGTTCAATACGGTGAGGTTACTGTTAACTGACAGATGCTCTTGCTGAAACATACTCCGACTCGTTGACTCGATCGCGGGGCTAGGGGTCTCAGTTTCTAACTGTACCTATGATACGTGTCTTTTTAGCGGCAATTCTTTGTATTTTCCCTGAACTCTGCTGAACATTTGGCACATCGCAGCAGTTTGTTGCGTGGATTTTAATAACGGGGATGAATTCCTAGCGTTTGCCGTTGCAATTCTAACAATTCTTTGATGCCTTTTTCTGCAAGATCCATGATTTGATCTAGTTGTCGGCGGGTGAAGCTTCCCTGCTCTGCTGTGCCCTGAATTTCGATGATTTCTAGGGCATCATTCATCACCACATTACAGTCAATGTCAGCAGTGACATCTTCGGGGTAATTCAGATCTAGAAACGCATCGCCTTCGATTAAGCCGACCGAGACAGCGGCGACTTGATGCTGAATCGGAGAGCGATCGAGGTCGCCGCACTGGATCAAGGAGTCGATTGCATCATGCAGCGCTACGAATGCGCCTGTAATCGCAGCGGTGCGGGTTCCCGCGTCGGCTTGCAGCACGTCTGTGTCGATCGTAATCGTGCGTTCTCCGAGTGCGGTCATGTCAAGCACCGATCGCAAACTGCGACCGATCAGGCGCTGAATTTCTTGGGTACGCCCGGAGAGTTTGAGCAGTTCACGTTCTTGACGATCGGGGGTCGCTCCCGGTAGCATTCGGTACTCTGCGGTGAGCCAGCCTTGCCCTTTGCCTTCGAGAAATCGAGGAACTTTAGGCTTGACGCTGGCGGTGCAAAGCACTTGAGTATCCCCGCAACAAACGAGAACCGAACCTGCGGAGAACTTAGTAAATCGACGGGTGAAAGTGGTGAGACGGAGTTGATCGGGTTGCCGACCGTCTGGACGCTGCCAGGGCATGAAGTTTCCTCAAATCTGTGTTTCAGCATATCGCTCACAGCAAACAATGGAGGGTGGGATTTCCGATTGTCTTCAGATTTGAAGCTACAATCCAGCAAACCATTCGTAACCTTGGTCTTCCCAATAGCCCCGCGATCGTCCAAGTTGATTGACTAAAGTAATTCGCGTTACCCATTTACTCTGCTTGTACCCCAGTTTAATCGGAGACGCCAATCTTAGGGGCGCACCGTTTTGAATCGGCAGGGGTTCACCGTTTTTCTGGTATGCCATCAATGTTTGGGGATGTAGACATGATCGTAAGTCCCAGCTTTCGGAATAGCGATCGGCAGACTGAAAGTAAACGTATTTCACATCCGGTTTGGGTTGCGCCAGTTGAATCAAATCTCGCAACCGCACTCCGCCCCACTGTACGATCGCTGCCCATCCTTCCACACACACATGACGAATGATCATCGAGGTTAGCGGTAATTTGTAAATGTCGTTCAGGCTCAGCGATAACGGTTGGTTCACTTCGCCATCAATAATTAATCGGAAGGTTGCTGGATCAAGAACAGGGGTAAAGCCAAAGGTATTAATGATGAGTTTATCTGATTCGATTTGGCTGGCTGCAAATTCAGGAACAGGCTTTTCAGGCTGAAATAACAGTTCCTCGAACTTCTGATTGAGCGGTTCTGTGGCTGCACCAACCATATCGGCAAAAATCGGAACGCCACAGCCGCCAAGAATCAATCCTGAACTTGAAACTCCAGCAATTTTGAGAAATTCACGCCGCGAAAAATTCTGCATTACGACTACCAAAACATTGAGTCAATCAATCGAGAGCCACCGACTTTGAGCGCGAGAAAGGAATGAACGATCGCAAATCCAATCACGGTCGGAACGCTAGAAAAATGCACAATCCTCATCGCCTGCCAGTCTCCAAACATCTCGACAATCCAGGGAAATTGAGCGGGTTTGTACATACCAATGCCGCTGAGAATCGCCAGTAGCAGGATAGGAACGATCGCCGTATAAGCAACCCGATGCCAAGCGTAATATTTTCGCTTGGGATTTTTCCCGATTTGCAAGGCTTTAATATCGTTTGCGCCCACGAATCGATGCTTCCACCGTCGCGTTACGACAACATAAATTCCATACCAGAGCAAGTTCAGCGAAAACAATCCCATTCCTGCGAAGTGCCAGTCTCGCCCACCTGCAAGCCAGCCCCCTAGCGTAAAGAGTGGCGGAACTTGAATTCCTGCTCTACCCCCAAACACCGGATTAGCGTTGTAGATTTGCAATCCGCTCGTCAGCATGACAAACAAGCTCACAACATTAATCCAGTGAAATGTTTTTGCCAGAATTGCCTGTTTCGGTAAAACTTTGAGTTCCATTAGCACTTCACAAAACATCACATAGTGTTAATGTGACACAAAAAGAACCCGTAGTGTGAATTGCAAAACTACGGGTTGGCGCTTTTAATTACAGAGGCAATCGACTCGGCTCGATCGCTCAGTATTGTTCCTAAGCAAAATATCAACGAGACTTACTTCGATCGATTGCCGTTACTGGGTCCAGTTGTCACCAAGACTCGCTCTGCTAACTTATCGGGGACTTCTTGCAGATGATCGAATTCATACTGGAAGAAGCCGACTCCCATTGTTTGCGATCGTAGTTCCACAATCAAATCGTGCATCTCAGCTTGCGGCAGTAGAACAATCACATCATCCCAACCCGCCCAGCCATCTTTGGCATCGTAGCCCAGAACTTGACCCCGCCGACCGCTTGACAATCGCAGCACTTTCGAGGTGAAGTCTGAAGGAACTGAAATTGTCGCTTTGACAATGGGTTCTAACAGCACAGGCTCACATTTCGCCATGCCTTCTTGCATTGCAATTCGAGCCGCTTGTTTAAACGCTTGCTCTGAGCTATCAACGCTGTGGTAGGAGCCATTAGTTAAAGTCACAGCAACATCAACCACCGGGAATCCAAGCGGGCCATGTGAGAGATATTCTCGCACTCCCATTTCAACGCCAGGGATGTATTGTCTGGGAACCACGCCGCCAACGATCTTTTCACCGAACTGGAAGCCTTCGCCACGCGCTACAGGTTGAATATCGAGATACACATCTCCGAATTGTCCATGTCCGCCGGTTTGGTGTTTGTAGCGTCCGTGTGAATTCGTTGATTTGCGGACGGTTTCTTTGTAGGGAACTTGCGGTAGATGTGTCGTCATCGGCAGATTGTATTTGCGGCGTAAGCGATCGAGCGCCACTTGCAAATGAATTTCACCTTGTCCCCACAAGATAATTTCATGCGTGTCGCCGTGCTGCTCCCAACAGATACCACAGTCCTCTTCAAGCAGTTTCGCTAATGTTCCCGTGAGCTTCACTTCATCATTGCGCTTCTCTGCCTGGATTGCCATTGCGTAAACAGGTTTGATTTGCTCTGGTTTCGGCAGTGAGAGCGCTTGTCCAGTAGTGAGTGTGTCTCCGGTTTTGATGCCTTCCATCCGAGCGAGTGCAACAATCTCACCTGCTTGAGCTGAATTGATACTTTGTTGTTGCTGACCCATCAAGCGGTACATTCCACCGATGCGAACCCCGTTTAAGGACATACCGTCCGTGATTGTTCCCTGCCACACTCGAATCAGCGAAAGCTTACCGCCTTGTTGCGTATTGTAAGTTTTCAGCACTTGAGCAATTTCGGTGTTGTCAGGTTTGATGCCGCGATGTTCTGAGATCGTTTCTGGTTCTGGCGTTTCACGGAGCAGGGCATCGAGCAAAGGTCGGACACCAAAGTCACGATCGGCACAGCCAAAGAACACAGGCGCAATCAAATCTGCACCCAGTTCCATCTTCAAGTCTTGCAGAATCTCGTCTTGGGGTGGCTCGATTTCTTCGAGGAGTTCTTCTAATAAATGATCGTCCCAGTTTGCCAAGGTTTCGAGCATTTCCATCCGCGCCAGTTGCTCTTGGTCTTTGAGGTCTGCAGGGAAAGCAACCGGATCAGCAGGCGCACCCGGATGATAGTGATAAGCCTGTTCTGTGACTAAATCGATAAAGCCAGTCAGTGTTTCTCCACGTCCGATCGGGTATTGATGCGGCACCAATGGACGACTTGAAACTGCTTTCAGCGCGTGTAGAACTTCCATAAAGTCCACATCAGCGCGATCCATCTTGTTGAGAAAAACTAAGTGCGGAATTTCCCAGTCATCTAGGAATTTGAACAATGGCGACAGAGTGAGAACGCGATCGACTAAGGGTTCCGTGACCACAACAACCGCATCTACACCAATCAGCGCATTCAGTGTTTCTTGAGCAAATTCAACCGAACCGGGACAATCGAGGAATGTAAACCGCACGCCTTCATAAGTCGTGTAAGCCGTATTCACTTCAACCGTCATTTGGCGATCGCGGGCTTCTTGGCTGCTATCTCCGACTGTATTTTTATCTTGCATTGTGCCTTTGCGAGAAACCGCATTTGTGACCCAAAGCAAACTTTCTAGTAAAGTCGTTTTGCCGCTAAGGTAAGGACCTACGATCGCCACGCTTCGGATGCCAATCGAATTACTTTGCATACCATCCTCCTAGAAGTAAATGAATGCGCGATCGTATCCAGTGCGATCGCATGAATAGAAATAGCAATCTTTGCTCAATTCAAAGTGCAAAAACATAATTCGATTCTTCACAGTGAAGAGTGTGAAAATCGAGAATGTTCGACATCTGAATTGAAGCAATTGATAAAATATCTGCTCTTGTTGAAAGACGAAGATTGTTCAACCTGAGGACTGATAATTTTGGATTATCAAGCTGTTTTGATTTGATACATCAAAATCTCAGATTGTCTTAACAAAAAGGGGCGCGATTGAACGCACCCCTTTTTGTTACCTTATCAGCGATTCCACATTGTCGCTCGTGTGTTTACCACTGCCGTTTTGTTGGGCTTGGTGTCCATTTTGATGGGTGTGCCCGTTACCATTTCGGGGCTGAATTACACCGTATCCACCGTGATTGCGCTCGTAGGCGACGTTGATTTCACCCGTCTCGACATTGCGGAACATATAGAAATCGTGTCCCACCAGGTCAAGCTGCTCGATCGCTTGATCCACGCTCATCGGCGGCATGGAGAAATACTTGGTGCGAATCACTTGCGCTGGAAGCTCTGGCTCTCGATCGAGATTCAGATTCTCAATCATCGGCTGATCGTCCACGGTGGCAACAGATTTATCGTGGCGATGGTGCGATCGTTTCTCCTTGTATTTTCTTAAACGACGTGCGATTTTGTCTGCAACTAAATCAATACTTGCGTATAAATTTTCGCTCCCTTCCTCTGCTCGAACAACGGTTCCATTCGCGTAGATCGTAACCTCAGCAATCTGCTTAACCAGACGGGGGTTGCGGCTAACAGAGAGATGAACATCGACCTCGGTTGTGAGGGTTTGATAGTGGCTCACCGCTTTCTCGATTTTTTGATGAACGTACTCTCGAATTGCATCCGTAACTTCGATGTTCTTTCCCTGGATCACAAGCTTCATATAAGCTATCTCCTCCCGTAAAGTGGTGGGTGATTAATTTCACACTAACACTTTGTATTGTGGCAAACCATCTGGTTAAAAATGTTTTGCATCTGTTGACAATTCTTGATTTCAAATGTTCGGTAATTTCATCTTAATTCCGCTTGATTTTTTTATAAAAGTAATCCAAAGTGAAGTGTTTGGGGATTAATACGTAGATGCGATCGTGTCTTCTCTATACTCAAGGTTTAATGCCTTACAAATTGGCTTGGGAGTGGCAGCGATCTCTAGCGGATGCCCGCAAACAAAACCCCGACCTTAATGATGTTTTAATATTGCTGGAACACCCTCCGGTTTATACCTTGGGTCAAGGTTCAGACCTGGGCTTTCTTAGGTTCGATCCGAATCAGTCTGAGTACGAGCTACATCGCATCGAACGTGGTGGAGAAGTAACCTATCACTGTCCTGGGCAGGTTGTAGGCTATCCAATTCTGAACTTGAATTACTATCAAAAAGATCTGCATTGGTATCTCAGGCAGTTAGAGGAAGTGATTATCCGGATGTTAGCGGTCTATGGGTTAATGGGAACGCGAATTCCGGGACTGACCGGAGTATGGGTAAAAGATCGAAAACTAGCCGCGATCGGTATCAAAGTCAGTCGTTGGATCACGATGCACGGCTTTGCTTTGAATGTTAATCCTGACTTAAGTGGATTCGATCGCATTGTGCCCTGTGGAATTGCAGATAAGGCTGTGGGAAGTTTGGAGCAGTTTGTACCGGGAATTACGATCGAGGACGTGAAGCGAGAACTTGCGATCGCATTCGCAGATGTGTTTGAGGTATCGCTAACTCAGTGTTATGAACATTAATCCTACTTGCGCCACAGCAGGCACAGGATTTTGATCGGAATGGCTCCGCGTGTATGCAAAGCTTACTATCGGATTGTGATGGAAGGAAGAATGCAAACTTGAGCGTTGAGGCTAAACACTAGAATGAAGGTAGTCCTTATAAGGCTTTTACCGTAGATGCGTCCGATTTATCTCGATAACCATTCCACCACACGGGTAGACGATCGCGTTTTAGCCGCAATGCTACCCTTTTTCACCGAGCATTATGGTAATCCTGCTAGTGTGACTCACGCTTACGGTTGGGAGGCAGAAGTCGCTGTTAAACAAGCCCGCGAAATTATTGCAGAGACGATTCATGCTACACCCGAAGAGATTGTTTTTACCAGTGGTGCAACTGAAGCCAATAACTTAGCAATCAAAGGAGTTGCAGAAGCTTACTTCAGCCAGGGAAGACATATCATTACAGTGCAAACGGAACATAATGCGGTTTTAGATCCTTGTCGCTATTTGGAATCACTGGGGTTTGAAGTAACTTATCTAGGGGTCGATCGCTTCGGTCTGATCAATCTTTCTGAACTCGAAAAAGCTATGCGCGAGGATACCATTCTCGTCTCAGTCATGGCAGCAAACAATGAGATTGGAGTGTTACAGCCGATCGACAAAATCGGTGAGCTCTGCCACAGGCGCAACATTCTTTTTCACACTGATGCAGCCCAAGCGATCGGTAAGATTCCGCTCATGGTTGATCACATTGATTTAATGTCAATCACAGGACATAAGCTTTATGCGCCAAAAGGGATTGGAGCATTGTATGTGCGGCGAAAAAATCCGAGAGTTCAACTCTCAGCACAGTTACACGGAGGCGGACATGAGCGAGGAATGCGATCGGGAACCCTTTATACTCCTTTGATTGTTGGACTCGGTAAAGCAATTGAAATTGCTGATCCAGCTTCTGAAGCAGTGCAAATTCGGCAATTGCGCGATCGCTTATGGCAGCAATTAAACATTGATGGCATTCATCTCAACGGACATCCACAAGAGCGCTTACCGGGAAATTTGAACATTAGTATTGAAGGGGTAGACGGACAAGCTTTACTGCTGGGATTACAATCTACGATCGCAGTGTCATCCGGTTCCGCTTGCACCTCTGCAAAGATAGAACCTTCTCATGTGTTAAGCGCGATCGGAGTTCCTGATGCGTTAGCTTATGCTTCGATTCGCTTTGGAATTGGGCGATTCAACACTGAAGAGGAGATCGATCAAGCGGCAATGTGTGTCAAAGAAACTGTGCGATCGCTGAGGCAGACTTAATAAGCCTTGGGACAAAGGAACTTCTACCGCGAGAACGATATGCTGGGTTCGCTGCTTCCAGTAAAACGTAAGAGACTAATTTTTACGGAGACTGTATCCTATGAAACTCAATTATTTTGTAAAGCGTTTAATCACCGGATTATTTGCTGTTCTAATGATGACCTCGCTTTGGTTCTCCACCCCAAGTGCAAACGCGGCTCCCGTGCTTTTAACAACTGCTAAAGGTGCAGCACAAGCAACTGAAGACAACTCCAAGGGCTTGGTGAACAACGTTAGAGACAAAGTGAAAGACGCAGCGAAGAGCAATGCGAGCAAGGTCAATAGCTCGACAGAGGGAGATAGCACTGCTGCACGTAAAGCACGAGAAGATGCATCAACTATCCAGAAGCGAGCAGATGAAGATGCGTCTCGGACAAAAGACGCGATCGACAACAACATGGGTGCTGTGAAAAAAGCAGTTGAAGGAATCAAAGATGCGTTCGGTCAATAATTTCTAACTCTTAGAAAGCGATCAAGTCCACCGGAATTCTCGGTGGACTTTTTTGCAATCTCCCTTGAGACATAGGTAGGCTGATCCGCTTTTAGCTATCGATTAAAGAGCATTTCTGGTGCAAGGTATGAAGGCGTTTTCGAGATCGACGTTAATTCTCTTAGTTCTGCTGTTGGTTGGCATTCTGGGCTATAGTTTGCAGCTTGCACTCCCAACCCGCGCTCCTAAGCTTGCAAATGTAGTTGCGTTCCAGCCAACGGCTCAAGAAGTTGGGTCTTATGATGTGTTGGGACATCCTGTGAGCAAAGCAGAAGCTGAGAAATTGCTGCAAACCGATCAGGGACGATCGTATCTTGCACCAGAAAATGGCGCGATCGAGATTACCGAAGATCTAATCAAGCTGGGTCGAGATGCCTTTTATCGAGAAACCTTTGGCAATGAACGCTTTTTTACCGATGTTCTGGGCGCGATCAATGGTCCAATTAATCTCATCAGCGTGAGTCAGGCGATTCTAGCCCTTAAGGGTCAAGCTACAACCAACTTGCAGATCCCAATTTCAGAAGATTTAACGATCGGCGGACATCTCTTCAAAGCCGGAACTAAAGTTGATACTGGATTGGATGTTGCAGCCGGATCACTCTTACCTTTGGGAATGCAGACTGTGAAATCGGGCGCAAAAATACGAGTCGGATTAACTTGTGCTTTATGTCATTC
Source organism: Cyanobacteria bacterium FACHB-63 (assembly GCA_014695255.1). Lineage (GTDB taxonomy): Bacteria > Cyanobacteriota > Cyanobacteriia > Leptolyngbyales > Leptolyngbyaceae > Leptolyngbya. The sequence continues at coordinate 195,747 of JACJNX010000040.1, read as the reverse complement.
CACAGTCGATCTCGAATCCGGGAAAGTAATTGAAGGCGCACCAAACACAGATTTGGATTCTGGACTATTACAAGCATTTGCAACCAATTCTGCTGCAATGTTTCGACAAACCGGAGTCAATCCAACCACCATTCCCGCAAGTGAAAAAAGCTTAAGCTACATCAATGCACAAGGGCAAACCGCAAAGCTCCCTGATCCAGAAGCATTAGAAAACGCGGTGGATGCTCAATTTCTTGCTTGGGCACCGGGTAACTTTGATTCAACTGGCGACAACAAGAACAATCCCTCCCAAAACCCCTCTTCTTATACGTTTAAAGGATATCCTTACGGATGGAGCGGAGGCTTCTCGATCGGCTGGTTCCACGGCTTAACCACACTCAACAACAATGTTCACGCGACCAACTCTGATCCAACAACAGGAGCTAATGCCAGCGAGAAGCTATTAGGCATCGATAAAGAGACTTACCTCGGTGTCATGCTGCAAAAGTCTGCCGATCGACGCTTCCGATTACCAAACGGCGCGAAACCTTCAACCTTCTTTCAATCGGTTGATCCGACTCCTAGAGAAATTGCAATCAATGAAGTGATCAAAGCCCCTGGATTTCCGCAGGGTTCACTGTTCATTCTAGATGGCTTAATGGCAAGTTCCCCAGGCTACAAAGCGGGAGAGCAGTTAAATGCAATGTCTGCGTTTCAAAATACCTTAGCTCCACCCGCAACCCCCGAAATCGACATCGATACATTAAAGCGAGGTGCGAAAATCTTCCAGCAAGCGAACTGTGCAAGCTGTCATAGTGGTCGATACTTCACGAATCATGCCGTCGTTTCACAAGATGAAATCCAAGCCCAGCCCTCTCGCGCTGTAGCTTTGGCGAAATTTACTCGCATTCTTGGAGAACCCCAAGCCTATCTTCCAAATACCCCTGTCCCTCTGCCTGTTGATCCATCCATGATCGCTGTGCCTACAGATATCACACCCACACAAGATCTCAAAGCAGCTTATGCGATCGATCCCCCAACCGGAGGCTACAAAGTTCCAAGTTTAGTTGGACTTGCCGTGACTGCACCTTATCTACATGATGGTGGAGTTGCAGCCAGTGCAAGCGCGATCGCGCCCCAAAGTGACGGAGCCTATGCAGTAGTTAATCCTGATGAAATGGGACTTGCAGGAACTTGGATGAAACGAATCGCACCTGATCCAGAAGCAAGTCTGAGAGTATTGGTTGATCGTAGTCTTAGATCTGTTGCGGTCGATGCCAATCGTGCTAACCCTGACCTGCAAAACATCAATAGTGATGGCAGCGGGCACAACTATTGGGTGGATCAAGCGGCTGGCTTCACGCCTCAAGATCAGACCGATCTGATTCAGTTTATGCTGTCGATCGATGATGATCCGGTTGTTAAACTACAAAACTAAGAATGGAACGCTCCACCGTTTAAGTCACGAAAGCTATCTGAAGCAACAATCATTGTGATATCAATCACTTTTGAGGTAGAAAAAAGTCACAAGCCAGTCCTTAGTCTGTCACCGACTTCACAGGGTAGAGCGTCGATACTAAGGTTACGATGATTTCCCACGCTTTCCAATGAACAATCTTCCACTGCCCGCAGATACACTTTCTGAATTGTTTGCTGAAGTTAGCAGCACTGGAAAAATTGCCCTGCGTGATTGTCAGCATCTTAGAGATGCTCTGCTCAACGATCAGACCAGCGACGAAGAAAAACAAGCAATTGATCGTTTACTCTACGCCGTCCGCTTGGGTCGAATTCAGTTGATTGAAGAATCTAATGTCCGAAAACGAATGTCTGAAAACGGTTGAAACCCCTTGAGCGATTAGCTCAATAAACTCATCTATCCAATGCCGTAACTCGGTAGCCAGATGTGGAAGTTCCGTAAATAATCGTATGCTCTTCATTAATTCTTTTATTGCGAGGTTTACAATGCGGATTGCTCAGATTGCTCCTTTATGGGAAACGGTTCCTCCTCCAGCTTATGGAGGTGCAGAACTCGTGGTGAGTCTATTAACCGAGGAGCTAGTTCGCCGAGGGCACGATGTGACCTTGTTTGCGACTGGGGATTCTACAACTCAGGCAAAACTCGATGCGATTCACCCTACCGCACTACGCCTTGATCCATCAGTTCAGGAATTCAATGTTTATGAAGCGATCGAGCTAAATCGCGTTTATCAAAATGCTCACAACTTTGACATTATTCATTCACATATCGGTTTTGCCGCTTTAGCCTGCGCTCAGTTGGTCAAAACGCCTACTATACACACCTTACATGGCACATTCAGTTTAGATAATCAGAAAGCCTTTAGTTTCGCGAAATCCCAGCCCTACGTTAGTATCTCTAATACTCAGAGAGAACCCCGATTAGGATTGAATTACGTTGCCACTGTCTATAACGGGATTGATCCTTCCGCCCATCAATTTTATTCTCAGCCAGACACGCCGCCGTATCTGGCTTTTTTAGGGCGACTTTCTCCGGAAAAAGGGCCACACCATGCGATCGAGATTGCCAAGCGCACGGGATACCCGCTGAAAATGGCAGGTAAGATCGATCGTGTCGATGTGGACTATTTTGAGCAGGAAATCAAGCCGCACATTGACGGGGAACAGATTCAATATCTGGGCGAGGCAAATCATGTTCAGAAGAATCAACTGATGGGAAATGCGATCGCAACGCTATTTCCAATTACGTGGCGGGAACCGTTCGGACTCGTCATGATTGAATCAATGGCAGCGGGAACGCCGGTGATTGCGCTGGAACTTGGAGCAACTTCCGAGGTAATTGCCCATGAAAAAACTGGATTCTTGTGTCAAAACGTGGATGAATGTGTTGCAGCAGTGCATCGAATTCATGAGGTCGATCGACTCAATTGTCGCAAGCACGTTGAAAATAACTTTAGTGTAAAACAGATGGTTGATGGTTATGAAGCGGTTTATCGTCAGATTTTAGCCGAGAAGTATAGCCAAAACGGGCATAGCAGAGGTTCTTCATTTGTATCGCTAGAGCGTTAAAGTGCTGTTTGAGATATCACTAAAATTGAGCATTTAGCGATGGGTAATCAATTAGGATTGCCCATTTTTTTGAGTGTTCTTTTCAGTAGAGGGAACGTTGTAATGATGAAAAGTGCAATTTTTTAATTATCATTAATTCAATGGGAAGAACATGCTAATACCCCATAGATTTAATCGAATTTAAGGACAAGGAGATTGATTATATGTTGAGACAAATCGGGGTTGGAGTCTTGGCGACTGCATTCGCAATCGGTGGAGCAATTAGTCCCGGATTTTCTCAATCTACCCAGCCTACAGTTGCTCCTACACTCGAAGCACAATTTGCACCGAAAGCCCAAGTAACTCTTAACGGCGATCGCGTCAATGTTACGTTGATTAATCAAACCAATGCCGCAGTTTCCTATCAGGCGATTGGTGATACGCAGGTAAGAACGCTACCTGGACGCGGAACCGTCACGCTGCGAGGGTTGCGGGTTCCAACCACTTTAACTTTCGATCGTCAAGATGCGGGCTTGCTGAATATCACTCTGAAACAATCCGCCACACCTGGCACGATCGAAGTCACGATGGATGCCACAACCAACTTAGCAAGCGATAGCATCACAATGCGAGTCGAAAACAACGGCTCAGTTTTCCTCTATTAAAAGTCAACGCTAAGAGGATCAAGGATCGTCTTAGCGTTCTATTTGTTTACTTCATTGCGTTAGAAAGGATCTGTCCTAACTGTTGCAGCTTTGTTGCTGCTTCTCCTTGCTCAGTCGCTGCGGCGGCAGTTGCTTGCTTTCCGAGATCAGACAGAATCGATCCAATTTCACCACTACGAGTCCCGCCATCGATCGCAAGCTTAAGTTCTCCCAAAGTTTCTGCAAGTTCGGTTCCTTTCAACTGTGCTTGCCAAGCTTCAATATTGGCAAGTGCAGCCTCTGGGTCGATTTGAACTAGGTCAGAGTTGAACAGCGCGATCGTTTGATCAAGATTTGCAGATTGAGTTGAGTTTGCCATAGTCGCATCCTATAAAGTTGAGACTCTTCATTGTTTGCGATCGGGCGTGGTAATCCGTCAACCTGTGGGGAGAATTCGATCCAGCCGAAGTACCCGTTTGGGGAATACCGTTTCTTGTGCGGCTTGCTTATGGTGAAAGGAGTTCGAGCAGTTGAGTTGGTGTTTGTTGTCCAGTGCAGGAGTGCAGTCTGCCCCTTGGATGATAAACACCAGTTTCTTTAGGAATCTACACAATACGGGCAAGACGCTCCCGGCTGATACTGCAGTGAAGCTTGTTCAGCCTGTGAAATTGGATGACCGCAGGCTCGGCACATGGTATAGGAACCATCGCTAACGCTATGAGTCACTGCGACCCGCTGATCGAATACAAAGCATTCACCCTGCCATAGACTTTCTTCCGGGGGTACTTCTTCTAAATATTTGAGGATGCCACCTTCGAGATGGTAAACCTGCTCAAAACCTTGAGCGAGCATATAGGACGAAGCTTTTTCACAGCGAATTCCGCCTGTGCAAAACATTGCAACTTTTTTATGTTGAGTTGGATCAAGTGCAGTCTGGACATAATCCGGAAACTGTCGAAATGAAGCAGTTTGTGGATCGATCGCGCCCCTAAAGCTACCGATTGCCACTTCAAACTGGTTTCGCACATCAATCACCGTCACTTCTGGATCAGAAATTAGCTCATTCCAATTTTGCGGTTTTACATACGTTCCGACTTGCTGGGTTGGATCAGCTTCTGCACGTCCCAAAGTAACAATTTCTCTTTTCAGCTTGACTTTCATGCGATCGAACACAGATGACTCTGTTTCAGATTCCTTGATTGTTAACTCTGCAAATCGTGGATCGCGCTTAAGAAACTCTAGAACCGTGTCGATCGCGTCTTGTGAGCCAGCGATCGTACCGTTAATTCCTTCTTGTGCCAGGAGAATCGTTCCCCGCAAATTCTGGGCTTGGCAGAGGGCAAGCAAGGGCGATCGTAGCTCCACGTAGTCTGGCAGTTGAACAAATTTATAGAAAGTAGCAACCAACATAAGCATCAAGACAGTTCGGATTTTTAGTTTAGCGCTTGCAGATGTTTCCGTGATTCGCGCAATTGCAATTGAAGCAGACTTTACGATACTACTTTTAGACTATGCTGCTTCACGGTTCCTGGTCACGCCTAATTGGAGTTGTTACGGTTCTTACACTGGTTGCAGGCTGTGCTTCTACGCCTCAATCTCAACCGATCGCACAAAACAACAGCACAACTCCTAGCCCTTCTGTTAGTCCTTCTCCATCTGTTTCAGAATCTCCTACGCCGATCACAAAGAGCAATACAAGCAACGAGACTGCTTCAGAATCTCCCACTCCACCCAATTCTGAGCCTGATACACCAGGCAATACATCTACTCAAGCCACTCGAACGGTTGAGAAATGCCGAATCCTTATGGCAAGAGTCAACGATCCAGATTCACCACTAAATGTACGATCGTCTCCCAAAGCAACCACAACCGAGAACATTGTCGGACAGCTAAAAAATGGGACGTATGTGGATGTCAAAGAAGAGCAAGATGGCTGGTTCAGAATCAGCGGTGAAACGCCCGGATGGATTGCCAAAAACAGAACGGACAATACTTGTGGTGAAAAAACCGAGCGCGTTCAGTTTGGCAGGGAACAAGACTCGATCGAGATTCGCGATCGCTTCATCGGTGGCGGAACGCATAGTTACCGCCTCAATCTCGCCAAAGGGCAGCAAATGACCTTGACGAGTGCCAGCAATCGCGGCAAGTTTCTCCCGATGGTCATTTCGCCTAGTGGCAAGATGTTGGTCGAGAAGCCAGACGAGCAGGGTTCCTGGACGGGCAAGCTACCCGAATCCGGAGATTACACGCTTCAGTTTGAGTCGAACTACAAAGGGTACGAATACACCTTTGCAGTTCAAGTGCGCTAAATGCCTAAGCGCTGATAAACCTGATCTAAGTTCTTCAGGTGAACTTGTGGATCAAAGCATTCATCGAGTTCGGCAGGCGATAAGGTTTGAGTTACGCGCTGGTCTTCGCTTAAGAGTTTGCGGAAGTTGCCATCGTCGCGGTTCCAAGCTTGGTGAGCGCAGGATTGGACGATCGCATAAGCATCTTCCCGGCTCAAACCTTTTTGCACTAGCGACAACATCACGCGCTGACTAAATACAACGCCACCATAGACGTTCATATTTCGCGCCATGTTTTCGGGATAGACCAGCAGATTTCTGATCAAATCTGTAGTCTCAACCAGCATGAAATGCGTCAGGATGCAGGCATCTGGAAGGGCAACTCTTTCGACCGAGCTATGCGAAATATCGCGCTCATGCCAGAGTGCGACGTTTTCGAGTGCAGCGGTTGCGTAACCTCGAAGTAGACGCGCCATTCCGGTCAAGCGCTCCGATCGAATCGGATTCCGCTTGTGCGGCATTGCAGACGAGCCTTTCTGTCCTTTCGAGAAGAATTCTTCGACTTCGAGGACATCAGTTTTCTGCAAGTTGCGAATCTCAACCGCAAACCGCTCGATCGAGGCTCCCAACAATGCCAAGCCATTCATAAAATCCGCGTGACGATCGCGGGAAATCACCTGCGTTGAAGCGGCATCGGGTTCTAATCCTAAGTTCTGGCAGGTTAACGCTTCGATACGCGGATCAATATTGGCGTAAGTTCCAACCGCGCCGGAGATTTGACCGACCGCGATCGACTTCCTCAGCGCACAGAGACGATCGCGATGGCGCAGCATTTCAGCTAACCAGCCTGCAAGCTTAAATCCAAACGTGATCGGTTCTGCGTGAATCCCATGCGATCGACCAATCATCACGGTATTGCGATGTTGTTGCGCCTGATATCGAATCGCTTGGATCAGCGCTTCTACCTGCGTCATGATCACATCTAGACTTGCCACCATTTGCAGCGCCAGTGCGGTATCCAGCACGTCTGAACTGGTCATGCCTAGGTGAATATAGCGTCCAGCATCACCAACGTATTCATTCACGTTGGTCAAAAATGCGATCACATCATGACGAACTTGCGCTTCGATTTCGAGAATGCGATCGACATCGAATTTCGCTTTGGCTTTAATTTCTTCGACGGCTTCTTGGGGAATATAACCTAGCTCTGCTTGTGCTTCACACACTGCAATTTCAACTTGTAGCCAGGTTTTGAACTTATAGTGATCCGTCCACAAATCGCCCATTTCAGGCAGGGTGTAACGCTCAATCAAGGTAGGTTCGCTCGAATTCAACCGTCACATTGTAGCGCCTCAAGTTGACGCATCAAAAGTGGGGTTTATGTGCGACCTGTACAGGATAAGCCTTCGACGATCGCAGAGGGCGTATAACAAGACCCGTTCCAATCTGCATCGCCACCCAATTCGACTAAATTCTTCAATGCCGTATAAACATTTCCTGCAACCATGGTGTCTTTGACCCGTCCGACAATCTGCCCTTTCTCAACGCGATAACCGAGATCGACATTCACCGAGAATTCACCCGAAATTCCCGCACCACCGCCAAGCATTTGATCCACGATCAAGCCGTTGTCGATCGACGCAATTAATTCTAAGAGCGATTTCTTTCCTGGCTCAACCAGCAAGTTAAATAATCCCGGTGTCGGATAGCTGCCTAAGCCCGATCGAAATCCGTTTCCGGTCGTGCCGCTACTGAGTAGTTTTCCAGTCGTGCGATCAGCGTAAAACAGCTTGAGTTCACCGCGATCGATAAAGGTAATCATTCGAGTCGGTGTACCTTCATCGTCAAACGGACAGCTAAAGGGTCCTGCATTCGGCTGTTGTGAAAGTGTAATTGCTTCTGAAGTCACCAGCTTACCGAGTCGATCGTTCCAGGGTGATGCTCCTTCGATCACTTGCTTTCCGTTTAACGCCGATTGCACCGTTCCCCACAGCATATCCACCGCTTTCGAGGTGAACAGAATCGGCACTCGTCCAACCGGAGTTGAGACATTCTCTTTTGCCCAGTCCAAGCGTTGTAAAACTTGTTGAGCGATCGCTACCGGATCGAGTCGATCGCGCTCGGTTTGCCCATCGGAAACATTGAGAAAGTCATCTCCTCGAACCCATTCCACTTCGAGAAAGCCGCTCAACGTCGTATCCATATAGCCACAGTCGAGTCCGTGGGAATTGATCAAGCGCGTCGTTTCCGCTTCACAATCCCAACCGCTAGAACTCAGCACTTCTGGATAGCGATCGCGTACCAGTTCGATCGCGGTTTTGCCCCATTCGACTAACTGCTCCACGCTGACCGATTGCCCCACATCGGCATAAGACAGTTGCGAAGCGGGAGAGAGTTCGATTTCTTCGGGTTCATTCAGTTCACTGATGGCAAGGGCACGATCAACCAGTGCTTGAGGTTCAACGGCTCCATAAGCTACGGCTAATCCTGGGCGACCTTGTTTCCACAAGCGTAGGGCGGTTCCTTCGGCTTCGGTGCTTTCGAGTTGTTTGAGTCGATTGGCTTCAAAAAAGACCGGACGAGACAGCGATTGCGATTGAAACACTTCGGCGCATTCGGCTCCGGAGCGTAAGGCAAGATCCAGCAGTTGTTCGGGTAGGGAAGAAGACGCGATCGACATAGAAATCTGGGAAACAAAGGGCGCTACCGTTGGGCGACCCAACTCTTGATCACTGTACGCCAAATTGATTTCTTGTTAGCGATCGCGTTTGAAATTTAGCGTTTGACCGTATGAATGAGCAGAGAGGCGATCGCCGTTCTCTTCTTCGACATTGAACTCTGATGACTCATCAATGCAGCTTAAACAGTCGTGAACGAGTCTTAATGACTCAAGCGCGAGCGATCAATCCTCGTGAATCAGATTCAGATACTCAACGACGAGTGATTAAGACTCGTGCTTGAGTATCTGAAACTCGTGCTTGAGTATCTGAAACTCGTCGTCGAGTATTTGAGAGTCGCGCTTGAGTGATTAAGACTCGTGCTTGAGTATCTGAGACTCGTCGTTGAGTATTTGAAACTCAAGCGCGAGTGTTGGATTGTGAAACGCAGAGTGAGGAGACGATCGCGTTTGAAATTTAGCGCTTAGTCGCTTTGAGCAGAATAGCGATCGAGACGGCAGTGGTTTTGATAAGAAATGCGATCGCAAGAATCAGCGTCGTTGTCGGATCTCCTTGAGGCGGTTCCAATGGAACGGGTGCGGGAGGAATTTGAGCTTGAGTCTGACTGGTTGTAGTTGTCATCGGGATTGACCTCTGAGTGATTACACTCTCAATCTCTCAAGGCGCAGTATGAAAGCTTGTCGATTCCAGCGCTTATCTATTGTCTAAATTGCATGAATTGAGTGAAATCGGTTAAAAGATTAGGAAAGAATTTCACTGCAATTGCTATGGCACGTCAATCGCTACGCGCTTCTGAAGAAGGAATTAAAGCTGCACGTAAAGCTTACAAGGCTCAAGGATGGACGCAGGAGGCACTAGCTGAGGAAATCAATTGTAAAACTCGTCAGCCAATCAGTAATTTCTTCGCAAGAAAGGCGATCGACAAACATAATTTCATCGAAATTTGCACAGCGCTGGATCTGAACTGGGAAAACATTAGGGAGTCAGAGTCCGATACAGCGATTGATAGCAGTGAGATTGATGCGATCGTGCAAAGCATTCGCGAAAGTGTGCGATCGTTCATTCAGGAGCAATGCGGCACGATGCGCGTGTTGGATATGACGCAGCCGATCGAGCTAACGGGCGATCGTGGCATTTATACCAATGTGAATATCTTGGAGCGCTTGACCAAGCATAGACGGTTAGAGATTGAGCAATTGCTGAGGGGTTCGACGCTTGAGGAGTTCGATCGATTTGGGTTGAGCGGCATTACTGAAGAGCGAGTGTTGGGACTCGAAGCAGTGAAGCGGCACAGTAAGTCAATGGTGTTGGGCAAGCCTGGAGCCGGAAAGACTACATTTCTGAAGTATTTGGCGATGGCTTGTATCGAGAGCCTTGAGTTTGGCGATCGCGTTCCGATTTTTATCACGTTGAAGCGGTTTGCAGAATTAGATGAGCAGCCGGATCTCAGGAGCTATATTCGATCGATTGTGAATGCAGGAAATAATGCTGAGATCGCAGAGCAATTATTCAATCAAGGAAAGCTCCTCATATTGCTGGATGGATTGGATGAAGTGCGCGAAGAAGATACACGACGCACGATCGAACACATTGAGCAATTCTCAAGGCAATATCCGAAGAATCAGTTTGTGATGACCTGTCGGATTGCTTCCAAAGAATATACGTTTGAGAAGTTTACTGAAGTAGAGGTAGCAGATTTTGATGATGAACAGATTGCAACCTTTGTGTTGAATTGGTTCCAATGTAAAGATCCGGATCATGCAGAAGAACGATCGACCACGTTAATCGAAAATCTCAACAACAATGAACCGATCAAAGAATTAGCCTCGAATCCGTTGTTACTAACGCTGATTTGCTTGGAATGTGAAGAGTCGCTAGAATTTCCGAAGAATCGGGCGGAATTGTACGATCGCGGTCTGCGCGTTCTGCTGACAAAATGGGATGCCAATCGGGGCATTTATCGCGATCAGGTTTACAAGAAACTCTCACTCAAGCGCAAAGAAGACCTCTTAAGCCAGATTGCGCTGACTACCTTTACAAATAAAGACTATTTCATTAAACAACGGATTCTAGAAGGCTACATCAGCGATTACATTCGCAATCTACCCGATGTGGCAACTGATCCAGAAGCGCTACAAGTCGATAGTGAAGCGGTTTTGAAGTCGATTGAATCCCAACATGGGCTATTAGTTGCACGAGCGACGGGAATCTACTCGTTTTCGCATTTGACGTTTCAGGAGTATTTTGTTGCACAAGAGATAATGAAGAAATCAGCCTACGAACTATTGCTCCAACAGCTTCATGATTTGAGGTGGCGAGAAGTCTGTTTACTGACAGTCAATATGTTGCCTGACTCCAGCATCCTTCTACAACAAATCAAAACTAGAGTTGACGGACTATTGGCAGGCGATGAAAAACTTTATAGCTTTATGAGTTGGGTTCATGAGAAAGCACAATCAGTTGAGGCTCCATTCAGTAGACAAATTATTCGTGCGTTCTATTTCTCTCTAGGGCAGATTGAGCCTTATGGGGGCATAAATATTAATCTTCTTTGCTCTCTTGGCATTACAGATGAGGACATACTGTTCGGAAATGCGTTTCAAGATGGACAAGAGAACCTACGCAAGTTAGCCTTCGATCAGAATCTTGTGTGGTGTTTATTGAATGCTATTGAGTTGAATTATTTTTATTCTGACCAGATTGAAGCGTTTCTTCTAGGTGCTACCGATTCTGCCACCTCTGAGGAAACGAGAGACTGTCTTAATTTATCAGGAGTTTCTAGCACCTTTTGAAAATGAAAAATTAACGGAGACTTTGAAGAAACTTTTGAGCAAGGAGCTTCGTACTTTCATGCTTAAGTATCGCAATATTGGTCACGATTGGCAGTTCACTAATGCCCAAAGAGCTTTACTTCAAAAGTATTACGATGCAAATACCCTGTTAGTAGATTGTCTCAATAGCGATTGTTATGTGAGTCGCGAGGTACGGCAGGACATTGAAGAGACGTTATTATTGCCAATCTCAGAGATTGAGAAGCGAAGCCAGTGAAACGATCGCACACAACCCATCAAATGCAATCCCTGCCAGTTCATTATCTGAAATACTTTTAGGCATTAATCATTTGCTGAAGTCCATTTAGAATTGGAGCGAATTGCTCTGCTGTTAGACTGCCACGATAATTCAGAATTCTGCGAACATCGATCGACCTAACTTGATCTAAAAGCGCGATCGAGGATGACCTTAAACCTGTAATTCCTGATGGAAAAACAGGATACAACTGGGGTGAAGCGATCGCCCAATCTTGTCCGCGATTTGTTGTCAAGGGAACCACAATCACCAAATCAAATCGAAGCACTCCTAATCGAGCCGGAAAACCAACCACAATTGCAGGGCGAATTCCCTCCTGCTCACGACCTTGAGGATTTTGTTCTGGAAATCGAGCCGTCACCACATCACCAAATTGAAGCGCTCTGGTCGTCATTCTTCAATCACGAGTCCATGACCAGGAACAAAGGTTATCGGTTTTCCTGCTTCTAATTCTCCGGGTTGCCACTCATAATTCCCAGAGCTACCTAGATTTGAAAGATCTGAATTCAACCAAGCTGCATCCTCGTTCTCACCTTCAAGCATCAAAATCACCTGACCAGATTTATTCAGAATAGATTCAACCTGTTCAAATTGCTCGATCGGGATCTGAACTGCAATTGCAGTGCCATTCTCATCAAACACATACTGCTTATGAATCTCTATCATTCGAGAAGAAATTAAATAAACGATTGGCTTTGATCATAGTCTAAATTGCCACTACCACTCGATCGTAACGTGCGACAGCAAATTGAAGAGACATTATTATTGCCAATATCAGAGATTGAGAAGCAGAAGACAAGATCATGACAAAACAGCTGAGTGAACTCATCCAAGCCGCAGAACAGCTAACCCCTGAAGAACAACTGCGCCTCATTGCTCATCTAGCCGAGAGCATGAGTACACGCTCTTCCAGTTCTCAAGAACACAATCAGCCCACTACGACCAAAACAGGTAAATCAATTTGGCAAATCGCAGAAGATTTCACCAAAGATTTATCGTCAGAAGAACTGAGTAAACTTCCAACTGACGGTGCAGAGCAGCACGACCACTACATCTACGGAACACCGAAAACAACTCCATGAGGCAAGTCTTTGCAGACACATTCTACTGGATTGCCTTTGTCGATCCCGGAGACACTTGGCATGAAAGAGTGCGACAAAGCTTTAGAGCGCTTCAGCCCTGTAAGCTCATCACCACTGATAAAGTTTTAGTCGAATTACTTGCGTTCTACTCAAAGTCCGGTACTCAACTGCGACAAAGAGCGGGTAATTTAGCCAGAGACATTCTCGAAGGTTCGGATATTGAGGTAATCGAACAATCTCACCGATCGTTTCTAGAAGGTTTAGTGCTCTAGGAAACTAGGCTCGACGAAGGATACAGTCTGACCGATTGCATCTCGATGAACACGATGCGCCAACTCGGAATCACTGAAGTTCTAACTCACGACAAACACTTTACCCAGGAAGGCTTTGTCATTCTATTTCCTAATTAATGGGGTCGATCGCACCCTACAACAAAAACTAAATTTGTGACCGATATCAGAGATTGAATTGCAGCGCCGCTATGATCAATAATGCGTAAAATCGGCTCAGTCAGCAGCATCAACCTGAAATTCCTTCACAGCAGGTAGAAAATTCGCATTCTCATGCGACGATCGACTTAACTTAATCAATACAAACCGTTGAATTGGCGTGAGCAATTCCCACTGTGATCGCGTAATAGTGACGCCGACTTTTTCGGCTTGTTCAGTTACGCTTTCAGGAATATTCACAGTATCATTCCACGGCGGATTCTCGTCGATCGCTAAATCCGTTGCTGTCTCTCCTGTACGCTGCTCGATCAATTGGTGTAATAATTCTCTGTACTTGCGAATCTCATCTTCTGTGCTGCAAGGTGCATCAACCGTCCGTTGTCGATCGGATTCACTAAACTTATTCCATTGATGTAACTTTAATTTGACACCGCAAGTATCTAACTTGTATCGCACAATCATCGGAATGCAGCGGAGCGAATCAACAAAATCAGATTCAAACTGAAAAAAAGCACTCATCGATCGCTTCCTTAATGAAGATTTCTTGGGGGAACTTTGCGAACCAGCCAATAGCTAACCGAAAGAGCAAGAATCGCGGCTGCCAGCGCAATTAAATCGAGTCCAGCGGTTTTCTCTAAATCGAGAATGATGATCTTTCGAGCTACGGCAATCAGTGAAGTCACGATGACTAACTCGACTTGAATGACGTGCTTTTTCAAGTAAGCGGTTATGTTCTCTAGAATCTCAAACGCGATCAGGACATTCAAAAACAAACCAAAAATTGTAAACAAAACTCTGGTCGAGTCTTCATTCGGTGAAATCGACGTGAGTTCAACAACCAGCACTCTGCCGAGTTGAAAGACTGATAGAAAAATCACCAGCAGCATCATGATCGACAGGATCTTGGAAACCCAGCCTTCGATTCGTTCGAGGAAACCGAGAAAATTATCGTCTCTCAGTCCCTCACGCAAGGATTTCCAAAGGGATCGCCGCATAAATACCTATCACCTCTACTGCTGAGAGCATACCGAGTCACGGCGATCGCCGTAAAGAGAATCGTGTGTTTTGTTACATCGCGGATTCTATCAACAACGATTAGGTAGAATCTATACTTGCAGAAACCCCTAAGAAGCAGAGGCAAGAAGTGTAGCCTGCGTTGACTCGCTGGTGTTGCTTTCACGATCGGAGTCATCGATCGCTGCAATCGGAATCAACTGAACCGCACAGGCTTTCAGTTCGGGCTGCTTCGAGTCTGGACAAGCGACTTCATGCGTTAACGCATTCGCTTCGGCTTGCTCCGCCCACAATGCACCCCAGTGCATCGGCACAAACACCGTTCCCGGCGGAATCGCTTTTGTGATCTTGGCTGGAAATCTTGCTTTACCTCGCCGCGATCGCACTTCAATCCATTCTTCAGCTTTGATGCCTAACTGATTCGCATCCTTGGGGTGAATCTCAATAAATGGATTCGGATACATTTGACGAATTTTCTCGATTCGTCCGGTGCGGCTTTGAGTGTGCCAATGTCCATACAATCGACCTGTCGTTAACACAAACGGGTAGTTGCCATCGGGCGGTTCTGCTAATCCACGCGAGTAGACGCTAGAGAACCGCGCCTTGCCATCGGGAGTGTGAAACTTCAGATCGGTATAAAGCCGTTTCGCGTTCTCGGTCTTTTGTGGCGCTGGTTCGGCTGTGTTGGAAAAAGGCCACTGCGTTGCGCCCATTTCGCGTAAGAAAGTATGACTCAATCCAGACTGATCACACGGTCGATCGCGGGTAATTCGCACAAATTCTGCATAGACTTCAGCCGAATAGTTAAACGCAAACTGCTTGCGATAGCCCAATCGTCGTCCAACCTCTGCAAAAATTTCCCAATCGGTTCGCGCTTCACCCGGAGCCACTCGAAACTGAGGGCACAGCGTCACGCGCCGTTCAGAATTGGTCATGACTCCCGTTTTTTCGCTCCATTGCGTTGTTGGTAGCAACACATGAGCATAGTCCGCCATTTCAGTTGGATAGTAGCACTCTTGATACACCGTGAAAGGCGATCGACGCAGCGCCGCTTTGGTACGCTCTAAATCTGGCATACTCACGGCTGGATTCGTTGCTGCTACCCAGAACATCCCAATTTCTCCGGTTTCCAGCCCTGTGATCATCTCCCAAGCTGTGCGACCGGGATGCGGCGAGATTGCTCCTGGAGGAAGCTGCCAGAGATGCTCAAGCTCAGCGCGATGTTCGGCGTTCATGACCGATCGATATCCCGGCAACAGATGAGCCAATCCACCGGCTTCCCGTCCTCCCATTGCATTCGGTTGTCCAGTAAGTGAAAAGGGTCCGGCTCCTGGTTTGCCAATCTGTCCGGTGAGCAAATGAAGATTAATAATCGATCGCACCTTTGCTGTGCCTTCTGAAGATTGATTAATCCCCATCGACCACATGGACAGCACTCGCTTCGATTTGCTCCAATAGTGTGCAGCCGTGAGCAAATCCACTTCAGCAATCCCACACCGCACGGATACGACATCGGGCGGATAGTGGCGAACCACTTCTTTGAAGTCTTCAACCCCGTTCGTGTTTGCCTCAATAAATGCCTGATCGATATCTCCCCAGCGCAGCAATAGGTGAGCTAACCCATACATCAAGTCGATGTCTGTACCGGGATTGATTGCCAGATGCAGATCAGCCGCTTCAGCCGTTTCAGTCCGGCGAGGATCGACAACCACAAGCTTCACATCGCGATTTTTCTTGTGGTAGCGACGAAAGCGGTTAAAGACGATCGGATGGCATTCTGCCGTATTTGTTCCAATCAGAAACGCACAATCGGTCTGCTCTAAGTCTTCATAACAGCAGGGCGGCCCATCTGCACCAAAGCTTTGAACGTATCCCGCAACCGCAGAAGACATACACAGCCGAGAATTTGCATCAAAGTTATTGGTACCGAGACAGCCTTTCATTAACTTCTGTGCAATGTAGTAATCTTCGGTCTGGAACTGTCCCGATCCATACATCGCGATCGCATCTACGCCCTGCGTAAACTTCACTAAACGAATGCGATCAACAATCTTAGAGAGCACCTCTTCCCAAGTCACCCGTCGAAACGGTTCATCGAGTGAATCCCGCAGCATCGGATAGCGCAGACGATCTTTGTGGAGGGATTCTGCGATCGTTGCTCCTTTGACACAGACTAATCCTTGACTAGAGGGATGAGCGCGATCGCCGCGCACGTTCCAAATCGGGGTTCCATCTGAGGCGCGGTTGATGGCTTTACCCGGCAAGGCAGGCGGCAGCACCTCTAAGCCGCAGCCAACCCCGCAGTAGGGGCAGAGCGTTTTAGTTGGTTCAGCCATAAATGGTTCTCTCCCTGTTATGTCTCAAGTTCTGCTGGCGGACGCTGAAGGACTTGAAGGTGCGGACAAGCGATCGTTTGCAGCAGTTGCAGTCCGGTTGCAGTAAACGTATAAATTTCTAGCAGTCCTTCGGGTAAGGCTTCAAAGATGAATTTTTCACCAGGAAATACAATGCGATCGAGGGATAAGTCAGGATTTTTTTGTAACCGGATTTGCTGAAGCTGTCTAGTTGAATTGATGTAGTAGCACAAGATTGGAGTCATGAGATCAAGGGGGGGGAACCAGCCCTAAAAGAAGACAAAGCCGAACCATGAGTCACACAAAGCCAACAGTGAGAGATAGAGCCTTCAAGTCTCAGTTCGTTCTGATTGGGGTGCTTCGAGTGGAACTGTGTTATCAGTTACGAGCTGAGACTTCTTCAAGATTGAATCCGGCCGCTACAAGCGCATCTGATTGCGATCGTACCGAACACACCCTCAGCTCTGTTCGGTACGATCCGCTTTGTCAACGTTTACTCATCATCGTGGGCATAGCGACCAAACAGGAAGTCGAGCGCTTGGTTTCGCAAAGTGTAGTACTGTGGATTTTCCATTAAGGCAGCCCGATCACGGGGACGTGCAAATGGAACAGTCATGATTTCACCAATGTTCGCGGCTGGTCCATTCGTCATCATCACGATGCGATCGGACAAAAACAACGCTTCATCAATGTCATGCGTAATCATTAACACAGTGACTTTATGCTGTGACCAGATTTGCAATAGTTCTTCTTGCAGCTCTTCTTTGGTGATCGCGTCTAATGCTCCAAACGGTTCATCAAGAATCAGCACTTCTGGATAGATGGCGAGGGCACGAGCGATCGAAACCCGTTGCTTCATTCCCCCGGATAGCTGTCCTGGCTTTTTGTGGGCTGCTTCTTCGAGTCCAACCATTGCCAAGTGCTGATGCACAATTTCGGTTTTATCCGCTTTAGACTTTTCTGGATAGACTGCGTTTACCGCGAGATAAATGTTCTCGAATGCAGTTTTCCAGGGCAAAAGTGAGTAGTTTTGGAACACGACCATGCGATCGGGTCCCGGCTCTACGACTCGTTTACCTTGAACGCGCACTTCACCGGAGGTTGGCTGACGGAATCCCGAAACCATGTCGAGCAACGTCGATTTACCACAGCCAGAGTGACCAATCACGCAGACAAATTCACCTTCAGCGACGGTCAAATTAACATCTTGGAGAATGACGGCTTCACCACCGTCTCTTTTCGGGTAGACCTTAGAAACTCCCTCAATCTCGACAAAGGGAGCGGTGGATTGGGCTTCGGTTTGGGAGGTTTGAGCGGAGAGAATTTGCATAAGGTGGGGAGTAGAGGAGTGGGGAGTAGAGGAGTGAGGATCAGAAGGTGTCTGATCCTTAAAGCTTAGGCTGCAATCGATGATTCAACTGCATCAAGGTTGACTTCTTCGATGCGAATCTCGCGATGGATTTCTAGGCTGTTCAGGTAGCCGATCGGATCATCGGGATTAAAGACTTTGCCATCAAACAGAGCAAAGGAATGACGATCGCCTTCATTGTCGGGGAAGCCAACTTCACGAGCAGCGCGACCATAGAGATCAACGCGACGGACGCGATCGGTAACTTCGACCCAGTTGCGCGGGAAGGGAGTAATGTCCCATCTAGCAAGCTGAGTTAGAATCCAAAGTCCTTCGACGCGACCGGGACAGTTCGCATTGTCTACATGGAACTGATTAAAGCGCAGGAGATTGACCGGGGTTTCGCCTGTCCCTTTGTCATAAGCATCAATGAATCCAGGACGGGCAAATTCTGCGGCTGCACCCACATATTGAGGACGCGCTAGCAAACTGAGAATTTCCTCGCGGTTTCTTCGATCGTCACAGTATTCACAAGCTTCGAGCAAAGCTTTAACTAGAGCATTGTGCGTCTCTGGATGTTGATGTGTCCAATCTTCGCGCACGCCTAACACTTTCTCAGGATGTCCTTGCCAGATATCTAGGTCGGTTGCGATCACATAGCCTGATCCTTCTTTGACAGCGCGAGAGTTCCAAGGTTCACCCGCACAGTAACCATCAATGTTGCCTGCCACTAAGTTAGAAACCATTTGCGGCGGTGGAACAACGGTGATAGATAGATCTTGATCGGGATCAATGCCCCCGGATGCTAACCAATACCGCAGCATCAGATTGTGCATTGAAGTCGGATAAACCACACCCAAAGTATGAGCGCGATCTTGCGTCTCTTCAAGGAAGCGTTTGAAATCAGAGAGCGATCGGACTCCTTGCTCCAAGAAAGATTTTTTCAGCGTGATCGAATTTCCATTGCGCGATGTCACCAATGCAGTCACGACAGGCTGAGGGGCATGACCGCCATATCCGAGCGTCATCGCTAAGGGCATCGCTGCGACCATTTGAGCCGCGTCGAGTCGTCCCGTGCGAATGCCTTCCGAAATCGCTTTCCAGCTAGGCTCACGGCTAAGTGTGACTTGTTCTAGTCCGTGCTTCTTAAAGAAGCCTTTTTCTTGTGCAACAACAAGCGGCGCACAATCTGTGAGGGGAACAAAGCCGATTTCGAGATTGACCTTCTCTAAGCCATTGCGGGCGATCGTCACCCGCTCTTTGGCTTTGCGTTTCTGGGCGCGTTTTTGCTGATTGAGGAAGTAAATCATTTCGTTGCGTAACGCATAGTAGCTAGGATGATTCACTACTTCCAAACGATGACGCGGGCGGGGAATCGGCACCGATAAGATTTGTCCGATGTGAGCTTCCGGTCCATTGGTTAACATCACAATGCGATCGGATAACAACAATGCTTCATCCACATCGTGCGTCACCATAATACAGGTGAGATTGTTCTCTTGAGCGATCGACATTAACTGCTGTTGGAGATTGCCTCTTGTGAGTGCGTCTAATGCCCCAAACGGTTCATCGAGCAGAAGCAGCTTCGGACGAATTGCCAGAGCGCGAGCGATCGCAACTCGTTGCTTCATCCCGCCGGATAGTTCTTTCGGCTTTTTATCAGCGGCATTCCGTAGACCCACCATATCGATGTGATGTTCAACCACACTCCGACGCTCTGCTAGGGGTGCATCTTTCATCACCTTATCGACCGCTAATGCAATGTTCTCGCGCACGGTCTTCCAAGGTAAGAGCGAATAGTTTTGGAACACCATCATGCGATCGGGTCCTGGCTCTTTGACTTGCCGACCTTCGAGAATCACACCGCCTGTGGATGCTTGATCCAATCCAGCAATGATATTTAACAGCGTGGATTTACCGCAACCAGAGTGTCCGATAAAGGAAACGAACTCGCCTTGTTTAATCTTGAGTTCGATGTTCTTGAGCGCAATATACTCACCGCCATCCTTGAGCGGAAACACCTTATCAACGTGGTCAACTTCTAGAAAAACAGACATATGCAGCAATGGGGTGAAGGGTTTAGTGATCCGAAGTAATGCGTGAGCCAAGCCAGCCAACCAGACGATCGAGCGCTAACCCAACCAAACCGACTAACAACACACAGATAATGATTTGGCTCATGCTGTCTTCGTTGCCTGCGTTGTAGGCATCCCAAATCTTAAAGCCAATGCCGCCCTCTGCTTTGAGCATTTCCGCAGCCACGATCGCCAACCACGCTAGCCCAATTCCAATTCTCAACCCCCCGAACACATAAGGAACTGTAGACGGAACTAGAATGCTAAAGAAATACTCTTTGCCGGATAGCTTCAGAACCTTTGCAACGTTGTTGTAGTCCTGCGGGATTTGTTGCACACCAACAGCCGTGTTAATCACAATGGGCCAAATCGCAGTGACAAAGATTACGAAGATGGCAGCCGGGTTGTTATCTTGAAAAACTCCCAATGAAATCGGCAACCATGCCAGTGGCGGAACCGTTCTAAGAACTTGAACAATCGGGTCTAAACCGCGCTGCATGAATTTGCTTACACCCAGCAGAACACCCAGCGCAACTCCGACAACAGCCGCGAGCGAATATCCTAATGCCACCCGCTCCAAGCTAATCAGAATTTGCAAACCTAGCCCTTTATCCGTACCGCCATTGTCATAAAACGGGTCGAGAATCAACCTCCAGGTTTGTTCAATCACTTTAATCGGACCAGGCATCTTCGATTCTGGACTCATACAAAGCGCTTGCCATACCACTAAGGCAATACCCACACAAATGATAAT
Source organism: Cyanobacteria bacterium FACHB-63 (assembly GCA_014695255.1). Lineage (GTDB taxonomy): Bacteria > Cyanobacteriota > Cyanobacteriia > Leptolyngbyales > Leptolyngbyaceae > Leptolyngbya. Next base: position 174,971 of record JACJNX010000040.1, on the reverse strand, counting down.
CGGAACAATCGAGCGACTGTATTTTTTGAACGTTCCTGAGAACTTAGACGATCGAGCGGGACGAAGAGACGGGTTGATAGTCATGAGAGGAGTAGATTCAGGATGACGGTGAACAATGAAGGGTTAGTCTTCTAACCCTTTTGCTTTGAACTCAGTTAGGCTTTTTTGATTTTCAAGCTATCGAGGTAAGCTTTGGGGTTTGCCGGATCAAAAGCCACTTTGTCAAAGAAGGTTTCGAGTCCGCGAGAATCGAGGTCTTTTGGAATTGCTGCTTCTTGACCGATCGCTTTTGCTGCCGCTTGCCAAATATCAGCACGGTTCACTTTGTCTACCAGTGCTTTCACGTCTGTATTTGCCTCCAACTTGCCCCAGCGTATATTCTCGGTAACAAACCAGGTATCGTGGCTCTTGAATGGGTAAGACGCATTCTCACGCCAGAACTTCATCAGCAGGTCGCTATTTTGCAAGGTGCGACCATTGCCCAGGTCAAAGTTGCCTTTGGAACGATCGAGGATGTCATCAACCGGAGCTTTCACGTACTTATCGGCGGAAATGATCTTGCACATTTCTTCTTTGTTTTCATCCTTATCGCACCAAACTTGAGCTTCTTGAATTGCCATCATTAGCGCTTTTGCGGCTTTCGGGTTCTTATCGACCCAATCTGCTCTCATTGCGAATGCTTTCTCTGGGTGGTTCTTCCAAAATTCGCCTGTAGTGACTGCTGTATAGCCAAGCTTTTTAGAGACGAGACGATCGTTCCAGGGTTCACCCACACAGAACGCATCCATTGTCTTGGTTTCCATGTTGGCGACCATTTGAGGCGGTGGTACAACCACAATGTCCACATCTTTTTCAGGGTCAATTCCACCTGCCGCTAGCCAGTACCGCATGATGAGATCATGGTTGCCGCCAGGGAAGGTCACAGCACACTTGAACTTCTTGCCTGCTGATGCGGCTGCCGCAATCTTCGCTTTTAGCGGCGAACTATCCAATCCAAGCTTGAGATCTGCATAGTCATTCGAGATTGAGATGCCCTGACCATCAGTGTTGAGCCGCGCCATGATGTACATCGGCACAGGTGTATTGCCTTTAGTAATCTTACCTGCGGTCATGAAATAGGGGATCGGACTCAAGATGTGAGATCCATCAATTCCGCCTCTTTCTGAACCCAGTTCTATATTGTCCCGCACGACTGCCCAAGAGGTTTGCTTGTTGACCGACACATTGGTCATGCCGTACTTCGCAAACAGACCTTTCTCTAATGCAACGATCAAAGGTGCAGAGTCAGTCAATGCGATGAACCCTAGCTTTGCAGTGGGGGTTTCCGGAGCTTCAGCCGTGCCACTGTTGACCGCAGGAACCGCACTCGGAGAAGTATTGCTGGTCGAGGATGAAGATGAAGCCGATTTGTTCAACCCTGTGCTACAGCCATTGACGATCAATGTTCCAGCAGCGGTTACACTTGCGGTCAAGAGAAACTTACGTCTTGAAAGATTAGACATGGATGATTGTTAGAGAAAGTGTACTGGGAATAAAAGGGAAAGCACAGCAAGTGCTGATGTGTGTGAGCGAACAAACTTAGGCATCGAGAACGATGCGATCGACGGGACGAGCAATGCAAGTGAGGATCTTTCCGGCAGCCCGATCGCTTGCGTCTAGAGCATCCGGTTCACCGTCGTAGCTGACTTCACCTTCGAGTAGGGTGCATTTGCAGCTACCGCAGGTTCCAGAGCGGCAAGAGCTGTCGATCGCAACCTCTGCTTGATCAGCAACATCAAGAATGAAGTCATTTTGAGTACAGGTTATATCTTTACCTGAGCGAACAAAACTTACGGTAGCGGGTGTTACCACTGGTGTTGGCACAACCACCGGAGAACTGAGAACATACTCAAAGTCTTCGGTTGTCGATTGACCGTTGGGCGTTTCGGTTGCGGGTCGATCGAGGGTAATCGATCCGATCTCAGCAGGTCGAGCAGATTCTGGTAAGTCTGACCAAGGACGTGCGCCAAATTGCTCGATTAGAATCTCTTGCAGAATGGGCTTGAGGTCTTCACAGGGAATGCTTTTTCTCACACAGGTTCCCAGTTCAGCGTGTTTGCCAACTTTGCCACCCATGTAGAGATCCACACCTTCCACCGTGCGACCGTCTTTGCGAACTTTTGTGCCCATCAGTCCGATGTCTGCTACTTGCGGTTGTCCACAAGAGTTCGGGCAACCTGTCCAATGGATTCGTACCGGACGCGGACAGTGCAATTCTTGTTCGAGTTCTTGCATCAAAGCAACTGCACGATTTTTGGTTTCAATCAAGGCAAAGTTACAGAACTGTGAACCTGTGCAAGAAACCAAAGCGCGGGAGAGATTTTGCGGGTCGATCGAAAAGCGTTTGACGATCGATTCTCTCAGCAATGCTGAAACGCGAGAGTCTGGAACATTGGGAATGATCACATTCTGTTCCACAGTAAAGCGAACTTCGCCGCTGCCGTAAACTTCTGCAATTCGAGCCAGATCAAACAAGTCTTGAGCGAATAACCGTCCTACGGGAACGTGCAGCCCAACATAGTTGAGTCCCGGTTGTTTTTGAGCATGAATGCCGATGTGATCGCGTTTGTCCCAGAGAATCTCATCTTTCGGAGCAGCAGGCGTGAATTTGTAGCCTAAGCGGTTTTCCACGGCTTCGCGGAACGCATCAAGACCCAATTCATCAATCAGCCACATCAAGCGAGCTTTCTGACGATTGGCTCTCAAGCCCAAATCGCGATACACCGTCAAAATCGCTCCACAAACGGCGACGACATCACGCGGATCAACCCAAGCATTCAAGGGAATTGCTGCATCACAGCGCTTTGCTGAGAAGAATCCACCGACTAAGACATTAAAGCCGAGTGTCCCCTCTTTGTAAGCAGGCACAAACGCGATGTCATTGATTTCTGCATGAACTGAGTTATCGCGACAGCCTGCGATCGCAATGTTGAACTTACGCGGCAGATTGCTAAAGCTCGGATTGCCACGACCATTGTTCGTGATCATATCCTGCACTTTCCGCACCAGTCCGCGAGTGTCGATCAACTCATCGGCATCAATTCCAGCGACGGGCGAGCCGGTGATGTTGCGAACGTTATCCATCCCGGACTGAACGCTCGTTAATCCAGCTTGATCGAACTTGCGGAAGATGTCCGGTAAATCTTCGATCCGAATGCCGCGCAGTTGAATGTTCTGGCGCGTGGTGATGTCCGCATTGCCGTCATCGCCATAACGCTGTAGGATTTCTCCTAACACTCGCGTTTGTCCACTGGTCAAAATTCCATTCGGAATTCGCATCCGTAACATGAATTTGCCAGGGGTAACGGGGCGGAAAAATACGCCCAGCCATTTCAAGCGATAATCGCGATCGGTTTCATCCATTGCTTCCCAGCCGAGACGAGCGAATTGCTCCAGCTCTGCTTTCACTGCAAGACCGTCTTTCTCTGCTTTGAGTTTTTCAAACTTATTCTGAGTGGGCGCGGATGCAAGGGTGTCTGTCATGGATTGAGCCTATAGATAAAGGTGTTCCAGAGCGAACACAAACTTGATCGTTTCGCCTCCCCAAGTTGATGTAATTCGGGTTGGACGTTGACCAATGCAGTAAAGGTAAGCGGGATAAGAGAGAAAATTCGTAGCTGTTGTTACAAAGTGTGTCGTAATATGACGTTTTTGCATAATCGCTATTCGTTTTCGTCATCTGTCGCTAGAAAGAGGTTCAACAGCGTACCTTAGAACAAAGAGAAGAAGGAGAACGCGATGCGTCGTCGGGCATTTTTATCGTGGGCTGGAGTCGGTTGGCTGATGAGTCGAGTTCCAGCAGGGTTGACTGCATTTCTTGCGGCTTGTATGGGACGGGGCGATGGGCAAGCAAACGCTAAGGGACTTGAGACAGTCGGGACGATCGCTGATCTCGATGCCAAAGGTTTCCTACAAACCGAGTCCCCGGCTCCGATTTTGGTGGTTCGTAGTCCATCTGATTCAAAAACGCTGATTGCAGTCAATTCGACTTGCACCCATCAGGGCTGCCTGGTCGGTTGGAATAAAGAGCGTAAATCGTTCGTCTGTCCTTGTCACGGGGCGGCATTTGCCGCAGACGGTACAGTGCAGAAAGGCCCAGCCGCAAAACCGTTGCAGACTTATCCCGTTCAGATGAATGGACAGAATGTTCAGGTAAAATTGGGTTAATGCGCTTTTGGATAGAGGAAGGTCGATCGGCATTGATCCATTGTTAAGTCAAACCTAAATCATTGGAGATTTGGCTTATGACTCAGGCTGCAATTCGGAATGAAGCCATCAGTAACCTTGAGTATGACTTGCTCACAGCGTTGCAAAATAAGGCAGAAGCGGTAAAAGCTTACGAAACATACATCAAAGACGCAGAACAAATGCAGTCTCAGCCCTGTGCTGAACTATTCCGCAAGCTGAGAGATGCAGACATTCAAACGGCTCAAGAAATCCGTCATCATCTCCAACAAGTGATGCAAAACGGTAAAATGTAAAACAAAATGTAAAACAAAATCTAAAACAAAATCTAAAACAAAATCTAAAACATTAGCGCGGTAGGGATTAATGCTCTACTGCGCTAATGCAAACATTGCAATCGATCGATGCGCTTTTTCAATTTCTGCTAAGACGATCGCTGGCTTCTGTGGCAAAGTAACATCAGATGAATGCTGATGTGTGATCAGAACGGCAGGCAAAGATTGTGCAGAACTTAAGCTATTCCGAGATTTTAGAACAGGCTCAGTCCGCAGCAAATCAGCAGGACTGGGGACAGTTGAGCTACAGTTTGCAGCAGATTCTCTTAAACGATGAGTTGGGTGGGACTGAACGATCGTTGTTCTGCAATCCAAACACTACGACTGTGCTGCTCGATTTAGCGATGCAGGTGCTAGAAGGCGGCAGTTTTCAGGAGCGTTGGGAGATTGGTAAGCTCTTTCCGAGTTTTGGGGCGGATGCGATCGCACCCTTAATTGAACTGTTAAACGATGAAGAAGCAGAAATAGAGGCGCAATGGTTTGCGGTTCGTATTTTAGGCAGCTTTAAACATCCACAAGTGCTTGATGCTTTGATTGAACTGCTGAAAAATTCCCAAAGTCAGGAATTAAATTCGATGGCAGTTTCAGTGTTAGCCAGCATGGGAAAATCTGCTGTTCCGATGTTAGAACCCTTGCTGGTAGGTGCTTCTACCCGACTGTTTGCAGTTCAAGCGTTGGGGCAGATTCGGCGATCGGAAACGGTTCCATTGTTGATGCAGGTAGTTCAGGATTCAAATGCTCAGGTTCGCGCTATTGCGATCGAAGCGCTCAGTAGTTTTCATGCGCCTGAGATTGTGACTGTTCTCATTGATGCACTGCAAGATCCAGTCGCGCAGGTTAGATTAGCTGCGGTCGCTGGATTAGGGTTTTGTCAAGATTATCCAAATTTAGTGACCTATCTTCGCCCAATGCTTCTGGACCTGAATCTAGAAGTGTGTAAGCAAGCTGCGATCGCGCTTGGAAGGCGGGGAACTTCTGAAGCAGCAATAGCGTTGTATCAAGTTCTGCAATCGCCGCATACACCGCAGAGCTTAGCATTCGAGCTAGTGCGTGCATTAAGTTGGATGAAACTGCCTGAATCTTTGAATTACTTAGAAGATGCGCTGTTACAATTGGCGCTGCCGGAAGCGATTCAACTCGAAATTATTCAATCACTGGGACGGATTGACTCAGATACCCTCAAGTTTCAAGCAACCGCAATTCTGTTAAATGTTTTGCCGCTTTTGCGTTCCGCTGTGACTCGCCAAGCGATCGCGCTTTCTTTGGGACAGTTGGGTAATGTGGAAGCTTTAAGTTCTCTGATAGCACTCTTAGCGGATACAGAAGATGGTGTACGATTTCATGCGATTTCAGCATTGAAGACATTGAATGCAGAGTTAGCTCATCGCCATTTGGAGCAGCTCGCCAAGGTTGAGCCAGAAGAGTCGAAGTTAGGGCAGGGAATTGCGATCGCGCTTCGAGAATGGAGCTTTTAGATCGACTGTTGAAAGGTTTGTACTGCTTCTGCAAAGTCGGTTTCAGCGATTAAAATACAGCGCTGCAATAGATTGATATCTAATCGATCGAGTCCTGGTAGTTCGCTGCGATCGATCTGCTGATAGCCGTCTTCGCGCAGGTGATAAAGCTTTAGAACGCCATCTTCCCAGAACCACACTTCGGGCACACCTAGCGCCCGATACTTCGCCAGTTTATTTACACCGCCACTGGTGAAGACAACCTCGATAGATAAGTCAGGAATCGGCTTGAAGTCTCCGATACAGTATGATTCGTCAGCCTGAGCAGAAGTTTTTTCTGGGTTTTTCTGAGTTTTTGCTCCCGTTGGCTTGAAAGAAACCCCGATGCGTAAAAGAAAGGTTGTCACTAGATAGCCAATGACGTGAGAGAAGTATTCGTGATTTTCTCCGGGTCTAAGGATCTCGATCGTTCCGTTGTAATAAGACAGCTTTACTCCTGGCGTTTCTGCAAATCCTTTCTGGATGTGCTTGAAATGCTCCCAGGTTCCCTGAATCACCAGTTGTCGATCGAGGTCTTTTGATAAAACTTGAGCCATAGAATAAACGGTTGCGATCGTTTTCTTGATTCTCACACAGATTTTTGCCGAAGCTGTTCAAAAACTACTGCTTTTGGCTTCACCTGACGCTCCAAAAGAATGATGTCGTCAATCGTTTTGGTTTCTATTGTAGAAATAATTCGCAATTAACCATGAAATACTGCTATGGCTCTTCATAAGATTAAAGATTTTGACCCTGACTATCGCACACACTTCGATAACAATGATGTCATTGGATTTGATGTGTATTCTGGTAACGAAAAGGTTGGGTCAGTCGATGATGTTCTAGTTGATGATGATGGATCGTTTCGCTATCTCGTAATCAACACAGGATTATGGATTTTAGGCAAAAAAGTCTTGATGCCGATCGCGCAAGGGCGCATTGCTTATCCTGATCACCGGGTTTATGCAAACAATCTGACCAAAGCTCAAGTGGAAAGTCTACCGACTTACGATCCAGAGCGATTGGTCGATTATGACCATGAAGAGCAAGTTCGGGGAGTGTATCGTCCGACGACTGCTGCAATGAATGCAGACATGACCTACGATCGCTCAAGCTATGGATACGATCGCGATCCGGATCTCTATGGATTGGACAATGATCAAACCTTGCGTCTCTACCAAGAGCGCTTGATCGCTAGCAAAACTCGTCAAAAAACGGGTGAAGTGACAGTCGGTAAGCATATCGAGACTGAAACCGCTCGTGTTTCTGTCCCGGTCGAGAAAGAGCGCGTCGTCATTGAACGGACTCCGGTGACGGGAGGAATGCCTGTGACTGTGGGTGAAGCTGATTTTCATGAAGGTGAAGTGGCGCGAGTCGAAGTCTACGAAGAAGTCGCTGACATTCAGAAAGAAGCCTTTGTGCGTGAAGAAGTGCGCGTGAAGAAGGTTGTCGATCACGATGTCGTCACCGCAGAAGATCAAATCCGTCGCGAAGAGGTTGATCTCAACGTCGATGGTACTCCGATGGTTGAGAAGAAATTCTAATCTCTAGCAATCGTTGCCGAAGGATGAAAGGTAACTCTCATCCTTCGATCCTTTATTCTTCATCCTGCCGCTATGATCCCCCAAGCTGATGAATCCCTGACTTCTGAAGTTCTCACCCCCGAAGAAGTTATTCAACTGCTAGAAGAACGGCTAGTTGTCCGTTCTGATAAGCGAAAAGTGGGCGAAATTGTTGTCCGCAAAGAGATCGAAACTCGAATTGTTGAGGTTCCGGTTCGACGAGAAAAATTGATTGTTGAGCGGGTTGATCCGACTTACGAGCGAATTGCAGAAATTGATCTCGGTCAGAGCCAAATTAATGGCAAAGAGTATACGAATGGAAACGCGATCGTGAATAGTAACACGATTCAGGGTGAGTTCGATTCACCTAAAGCAGCGAGTGATCTACTCGATGCGATCGCCCGGACTCCCGACCATAACTGTGCCGAAATTCGGATCGAAATTACACTCAAAGACTCGAAACACAAAGAAACCTATCAAACCTGGTTCGATCGCTGTCGTAAATCCTAGAGGAAACTAACATGACTACTCAAATTGAAATGCCATCTAGCTCTGCTATTGAGTCCACTCCGACAATGACCGAGCAAGAGATGATCGAAGCGCGTCGTCTTGCTGCTTGGGAACGCGACCACGCTCAGATCGAAGACTTTTTCAGTGATCCAATGAAGTACATTTCGGCGTTCTGGCAAGAGTATAAGCCGATCGTCTATGTGCTTGGTGCAATTTTAGCCGGCTTGTTTGCACTGAATGTCATCTTTGGGATCATTGGCTTTGTCACGAGCATTCCCATCATCAGCGGATTGTTAGAACTGGTTGGAATCGGTTATACCATTTGGTTTGTGAACCGCTATCTCTTGAAAGTTGAAACTCGCCAAGAGCTTTCGCAGATGATGGATGACATGAAGCAAGATGTGATGGGAGCAGCACAACCGATCGCTGATGACTTCAAGAATGCGATTAATCCTGACGAAACTCTGTCTTAGGACGAATTTCGATTCGTTGATTGTTCTTTATCCTAATCACAGTATCCCAAGGAAGGCTTTGTATGTTGCTGCAAGAGAAAGAAACGGGTAACTTACTCGAAGTTCTGGATGTGAAGCTTTTGATTGATCCAAACGAAGAGATGGTTCCCGCCCGCGATCAAGCAGGGCAGGAAGAGCAAGACCCGGAAAAGTACACAAAGACGGCTTTGGTGTTCCCTTCGGGGGAGTCCCTACCTCGCTGCTGGCTTGATGCAAACTATCGTAATAACTAAGTTCGATTGGAGATCTCCAGCGCTTACAAAGGTTGGAGATCTATCTTTTTTGTTGTTAACTCCCTTTAATAAAAAATGTTTCGAGACTGCTTTTTGCTATTCAAAGAAATGCGTCAACCACAACCCCGATCGCTGCAACATTGCATCGAGATGTGTAATCGCGAGGGTGATTCCAGCCTAGATGCTGAGTCTTGCACTGATTTAGAAGCTTGTTTAGCTCGTTATCGTCGTAACCAACGCACCAAGTAGTAAGGTATCAGTCCCAAGCTGTCAGCACCCTCATAAAGACGCGATTTATCGCGTCTTTATGAGGGTGCTCTAGCGAGTATTTAGAGATTTATTAGACCAGTCCAGCCTGCAACTGCTGTTTTGCCTCTGCCAAGGCTTCCGGTAGTTTGCTCGTATCTCGTCCGCCCGCTTGTGCTAGGTTCGGACGACCACCACCGCCACCGCCGCAGATTTTCGCGATCGCGCCCACTACTTTCCCTGCTTGCAGTCCTTTCTTCACCACCGCTGGACTGAACGCCGCGACAAAGCTCACCTTTCCAGCTTCGGGAATTGAACCCAGCACGATCGCGCCTTCACCTAACTTTTGCAGAAGTTGTTCTGCCGCTTTCTGGAGTGCAGCAGGATCAACGCCTTCGAGTTGAGCAACGAGAATTTTGAAGTCTCCAACGGTTTCAGCTTCAGCTAAGAGTTGATCAGCTTTGGCGATCGCTAACTGTCCCTTCACAGTCTCTAACTGCTTCTGAGTGTTCTTCAGTTCAGTCTGTAAGGAAGTAATCCGATCGGAAATCTCTTCGGGTTTGACTTTGAAGCGATCGCTTAACTCTCTAACTACAGTTTCACGAACGTTGAGATATTCCAGCACAGATGCACCAGAAATGGCTTCAATCCGTCGGATTCCTGCCGCAACTCCCGTCTCAGAAACAATCTTGAACAATCCGATCTCTGCGGTGTTGTTCACATGGGTTCCGCCGCATAGCTCCATCGAAACACCAGGGAAATCAATTACGCGGACTTCATCCCCATACTTTTCACCGAACATTGCGACTGCGCCTTTTGCTTTGGCATCTGCGATCGGCATAATAGCAATTTCTGCTTGATGTCCTTCTGCAATCCAGGTGTTGATTTGTTCTTCGACTTGTTGCAGTTGTTCGGGTGTTAAGGGCTTGGAATAGTTGAAGTCAAAGCGTAAGCGATCGAAATCAACTAATGATCCCGCTTGCGAAATGCTCTCATCAACAATCTTACGCAGTGCTGCTTGTAGTAAGTGTGTGGCAGAGTGATTGGCTTGGGCGCGACGACGACAGGATAGGTCAATCTGAGCAGTAACACGATCGCCCACTCGCACCGTTCCGCGTTCCACTCGTCCAAAGTGGACAAAGAAAGCAGACTCTTTCTTCACATCTTCAATCCGAATCACGGAATCTTCGCCGGATAGATAACCGCGATCGCCAATCTGACCTCCGGATTCTGCATAAAACGGCGTTTGATTCAGAACGATTTGCACTTCGGTTCCAGATTCGACGCGATCGACGGTTTCGCCATCCACTAACAATAGTTGAATTTCTGCTGGGCTAGAAGGTTGCTTGTAGCCTAAGAATTCTGTTTCCTGGAGGGTTTCTGCCAGCGTATCTAATGTGCCTTGAACTGTGAGATCGATCGTTTTATGAGCATCCCGACCTCGTTGGCGTTGAGCTTCCATTTCAGCTTCAAAGCCTTTCATATCAACGGTTAAACCTTTTTCAACTGCAATCTCTTCAGTGAGTTCAACGGGAAAACCGTAAGTATCGTATAGCTCAAATGCATCTTTTCCAGAAATTTGCTTTTGTTCGCGGTTCAGAATGTCTTCTAATAGCTTTTCGCCCCGATCGAGCGTCTTTCGGAACCGTTCTTCTTCGAGTTTCAGTTCCGACTTAATCACTGTTTCTTTCATTCGCACATTTGGGTAAGCCGATTCAGCTAGCGCGATCGCAGTTTCAGCAACATCCGGGGTGAAATCCTGATTAATACCGATTAACCGTCCGTGACGCACCACCCGACGAATTAATCGCCGCAACACATAGCCCCGTCCTTCATTCGAGGCAATAATGCCATCTGCAATCATGTGAACGACAGCACGCACATGATCACCAATCACTTTCAGCGATACTTTGGTCGATTCATCTGCGCTCGCGTAATCGATTCCAGCAATCTTCGCGGCGGTTTGAACGATCGGAAAAATCAAATCCGTTTCATAGTTATTCGACACTTGCTGAAGAATCTGTGCCATCCGCTCCAGACCCATTCCTGTATCAATGTTCTTGTTCTGAAGCGGCGTTAGATTTCCGTCAATGTCCTGGTTGTACTGCATAAACACCAGGTTGTAATACTCGATGAAGCGCGTGTCATCTTCGAGATCAATGTGATCGTCTCCGAGTTCTGGATGAAAGTCGTAATACAACTCTGAGCAAGGGCCACAAGGGCCAGTCGGGCCTGAATTCCAGAAATTATCTTTTGCGCCCATACGCTGAATCCGATGGGCAGGAATGCCAATTTCATCGCGCCAGATTGCAAACGCTTCGTCATCTTCCTGGAACACACTGACGATGATGCGCTCTGGAGGCAAGCCATACGTTTTGGTCGAAAGTTCCCAAGCCCAAGAGATCGCTTGCGACTTAAAGTAATCACCAAAGCTAAAATTTCCCAACATTTCAAAAAACGTATGATGTCGGGCGGTGCGTCCCACATTCTCGATATCGTTGGTGCGGATACATTTCTGAGAAGTCGTAGCGCGAGGAAATTCAGCTTGACGTTGACCGAGAAAAATCGGCTTGAAGGGCAGCATTCCGGCGATCGTCAACAACACCGTTGGATCTTCAGGGACGAGCGACGCACTAGGCAACGGTTGATGTCCGCGCTGTGCAAAGAAATCAAGAAACGTCTGCCGAATTTGAGCGCCGCTAAGAGGAGTAGCCATTGAAGTCCAGGAAATTTCAAACAAGTGCGTTATTTATCTTATCTTGCCGCAGGTTAACGAATTTGGCTGGCAAAACTTTATCCAGATGGATGATCCGCTTCTTGCGCCCAATCCTGTAGAGAAAGGTGCAGGTTTAACCGATCTGCTGCTTGATCCACTGTCGAAATGCTTTCAAAGCGGCATTCCTGCCAATAATGTCGCTTTGTTCTCGGTATTGTGGAATAACTTGTGCGATCGGTAAATTGGCAAAAATTTCCCCTCGCTCTGAAACTTCATACTGACCGTTTCGCAACACATTGATCTGGAGGTTTCCTTTCTCAAACCGCCACAGTTCTGGAACTCCTAATGCTTGATAAATACTTGGGTGTGTCCGAGAAGTTAAATCAATTTCAAGGGCGAGATCGGGGGGTGGATCAACGCTCAAATCTAGGCGCTTCTTGCCCCGAATTCTCGACTCGTTCTGAATGTAGAAGCATTGATCCGGCTCAATGCCTTTGAGCATTTCTTGATTCTTAAACGTGGTTGAACCTAGAGTCAGAAATTCAATTTCTAATTCTTCTAACAACGCTTTAATTAAATCCCCAATAACTTCCTTATTTGCTTCATGCTCAGGTAATGGGGTCATAATCTCTAAAGTTCCATTGTCATAGGCAATCCGGGCAGAACGTTGATCGCCCAACTCTTCTAAAATTCGCTCGAATTCTTCCCAGGAAACCTCTTGTAATAAGACTCGCTGCCCTGGTGGAACCTCAATTCGCTTTAGTTCTAGAAGCATAGAATTTGCGTTCTCATCTTTATCTCAATCATACAGAGAAAGACTATTTTTCCTAGTTCTGCAAATCAAACAACAGATAAAGTACGGAAATCCTTACCTTTTGGCAGAGCGTCCTGACGGGAGCGATCGCAGTGCATTTTCTACAATGGAAAAAACGATTCGGGATAAATCCGCAATGCCAGTAGAAACAAACAATAAGCGCACCCAGCGCCCTCGGCAGTTCGGAGGCGGATTGCTGATTGTATTCACGCTACTATTGCTGCTGAATTTTGTAGTACCAAGCTTTGGTTCACAATCTCAGCAAGTTGCTTATAGTGATTTCGTCTCTCAAGTGCGATCGGGGAATGTCGATCGAGCAATTATTGGAAACGACAAAATTGAATTCACCTTGAAGTCAACGCAGCCTGCTCAGGATGGGACTCGTGCTCCGGTGTATATCACGACTCCAGTGGCGATCGATCTCGATTTGCCGAAGATTCTGCGCGATAACAATGTTGAATTTAGTGCCCCCACTCCAAGTCCTTACGGTTGGATCAGCACCATTTTCAGTTGGGTGTTACCGCCGCTGATTTTCTTTGGAATCTACAGCTTCTTTATTAACCGTCAAGGTGGCGGAGCTGCAGCGCTAACTGTTGGCAAGAGCAAAGCTCGGATCTATTCGGAAGGCACAACGGGCGTGAAGTTCACCGATGTGGCAGGAGTAGACGAAGCTAAAGCCGAACTGCAAGAGATTGTTGACTTTCTCAAGAATGCGGAGAAATATTCACGTCTAGGGGCGAAGATTCCGAAAGGAGTCTTGCTGGTAGGACCCCCTGGAACCGGGAAAACGATGTTAGCAAAAGCGATCGCTGGAGAAGCAGGGGTTCCATTCTTCTCGATCTCTGGTTCTGAGTTTATTGAACTATTTGTCGGAGTCGGTGCTTCTCGCGTTCGTGACTTGTTTGAGCAAGCAAAACAGCAAGCCCCCTGTATTGTGTTCATCGATGAGTTAGACGCGCTCGGTAAGTCTCGCGGTTCTGGAAACTTTGTCGGCGGCAACGATGAACGCGAACAAACGCTAAACCAGTTGCTCACTGAAATGGATGGTTTCGATGCCAATACAGGCGTGATTTTGCTAGCAGCAACTAACCGCCCAGAAGTGTTAGATCCGGCACTGCGTCGTCCTGGACGGTTCGATCGTCAAGTGGTCGTCGATCGTCCTGACAAGATTGGACGTGAAGCGATTCTCAATGTTCACGCTCGCAACGTCAAACTGGCAACCGATGTCGATCTTTCGACGATCGCGGTTCGTACCCCCGGATTTGCAGGTGCAGACTTAGCTAACTTGGTGAATGAAGCGGCGCTGCTTGCAGCTCGAAACAATCGGGACTCGGTTGTGATGGCAGATTTTAACGAAGCGATCGAGCGGGTGATTGCAGGGCTAGAGAAGCGATCGCGGGTTCTGAACGAAACTGAGAAGAAGATTGTCGCGCATCATGAAGTGGGACATGCGCTGATTGGTGCATTGATGCCCGGTGGCGGTAAGGTTGAAAAAATCTCGATCGTCCCGCGTGGTGTGGGTGCATTAGGCTACACGCTGCAATTACCGGAAGAAGAGCGTTTCCTCATGGCAGAAGACGAAATTCGGGGACGGATTGCCACGCTGTTGGGTGGTCGATCGGCAGAAGAAGTCATTTTCGGCAAGGTTTCGACCGGAGCGAGTGACGACATTCAAAAAGCGACGGATCTTGCAGAACGGACTGTAACCATCTACGGAATGAGCGAGGAGTTAGGTCCGGTTGCCTTTGAGAAGATGCAGCAGCAGTTTATCGAAGGATACGCTCCCTCGCGTCGTCAAATCAGCGCTAAAGTGACCGAGGAAATCGATCGCGAAGTTAAAGCGATCGTCGATAACGCGCATCAGATTGCCTTAACGCTTCTGAAGGATAATCGATCGCTGCTAGAGGAACTATCTCAATCCTTGCTGGAGCGAGAAGTGCTTGAGGGTGAAGCCCTGAGAACCGAGTTAAATCGAGTTCAAGCCCCTGCTGAATTGGAGACTTGGTTAACAACGGGCAAGATTACTCAAAGCGCGCCAGAGTTGCATACCGTTGCTTGATGAACGAGTGAAAAACTTCTAACCATCCCTGAAATGCAGCGCAAAAACATATCGTGTGAATACGGATTCTCTAGCATGATTCTCGAAGCTTTCGGCGTTTTGCAGACCGCATTTCAGTGATTTTACAGATGAGGAATTGCACCGACGCTGCGATGATTAGCGCATAAGTCATTTCATTAGAGAGTATCAACTTTCACAGCTACCAGCCCAGTGGTGTCGCGCCACTGGGCTTTTTGTCGCTATACTCATCTGATCAGTGAACAACGCCTTTCAAAATATTCCCTAAAATATCGAGAACTACATCCCTTTTGTTCTTAGAATGGATCGATTCACGCTTCTGATACGAACCGTGTCCTAAAGCTTCCGTATTGACCGATACAACTTCGCGGATCAAACTCCCATTCACTAGGTAGACTGCCTAGATTATCCCATTACCCAGATTTTTCTATGACCTCCTCGATTCGGATTCTGATGTGTGCGCCTGACCACTACGATGTCGATTATGTGATTAATCCGTGGATGGAAGGCAACATTCATAAATCATCACGCGATCGCGCTGTGGAACAATGGCAAGGACTGCATCGCTTGATCAAAGAGCACGCGATCGTTGATCTGGTGCTGCCTCAGAAGGGCGTTCCAGACATGGTATTCACAGCGAATGCAGGCTTAGTGCTCGGCGAAACTGCCGTTCTCAGTCGGTTCTATCACCCAGAGCGTCAAGGCGAAGAACCGTATTTCAAAGCGTGGTTTGAGGAGAATGGCTTTACAGTTTACGAGTTACCGCCAGAGTTACCGTTTGAAGGCGCAGGCGATGCGCTATTCGATCGTGAAGGTCGCTGGCTTTGGGCGGGATATGGCTTCCGATCGGAACTCGATTCGCATCCTTACTTAGCAAAATGGCTCGATGTTGAAGTGCTATCACTGCGCTTGATGGACGATCGCTTTTATCACCTCGATACTTGCTTCTGTCCATTGAACAATGGCTATCTGCTGTACTATCCGCCTGCGTTTGATGCGTATTCTAATCGATTAATTGAAATGCGGGTTCCGGCTGAAAAACGGATTGCAATCTCTGAACCGGATGCCGTGAATTTTGCTTGTAATGCGGTAAACGTGGATCACATTGTGATCATGAATAAAGCCAGCGCAGACCTAAAACAGCGCTTAGCGGATGCAGGATTTCAGGTGCTAGAAACCCCGCTAACCGAATTTCTCAAAGCGGGAGGTGCAGCGAAATGCTTAACGTTGCGTGTCACAGAACCTGTTCGCGTTGAACTTCATGCGAGTGCAACGATCGAAAGCCGAGTGGTGCAACTCGATGGTCACTTACTCGATTCGGGTGTGATCAATCGCGCTCTCGATATCATTGTCGAGGCAGGCGGTAGCTTCCAAGTCTTGAACTTTAACTTAGGCACTCAGCGCCAAAGTACCTCATCAGCAGAAGTGAAGGTCACGGCTCCATCGCATGAAGTGATGGAAACGATTATGTCGCAGTTGATCGATCTAGGTGCATTGCCGCGTCCTCAAGAGCTGTGTGATGCTGAGCTTGAACCTGTGATCCAAGATGGCGTTGCACCCGATGACTTCTATGTGACGACAATCTACCCAACTGAAGTGCGAGTAAACGGGGAATGGGTGAGGGTCGATCGTCAACGCATGGACGGCGCGATCGCAGTGTCTCTGGATGGCAAGTCCGCACAGTGTAGGCTCCTGCGAGATCTAACGACGAGCGATCGTGTTGTGGTCGGAGTCGAAGGCATTCGCACGATTCGTAAGTCATCCTCGCGTGAACAACGCAATACTCAAGAATTCAGCTTTATGGGTGCAGGCGTATCGAGTGAGCGGCGAGTCGAATTAGTCGTCGAGCAGATCGCTTGGGAACTGCGGCAGATTCGAGATCAAGGCGGTCGTGTAGTCGTAACTGCTGGACCTGTTGTGATTCACACAGGCGGTGGTGAACATCTAGCGAAACTGATTCGGGAAGGCTATGTTCAGGCGCTTTTGGGTGGGAATGCGATCGCGGTTCACGATATGGAACAATCGCTGCTAGGAACGTCGCTCGGTGTAGACATGAAGCGCGGCGTTTCGGTGCGGGGTGGACATCGCCACCACTTGAAGGTGATTAATATGGTGCGCCGTTACGGTAGCATTGCCAAAACCGTTGAAGCAGGTGTTCTCAAGAACGGTATTCTTTATGAGTGCGTTCGTAATAATGTCCCGTTCTCGTTAGCGGGATCAATCCGAGATGATGGGCCATTACCCGATACGAAGATGGATCTGATCGAAGCACAGCAGGATTATGCTCGTTTGATCGAAGGAGCAGACATGATTCTGATGCTGTCTTCGATGCTGCATTCGATCGGGGTCGGTAATATGACTCCTTCTGGCGTGAAGATGGTTTGTGTGGATATCAATCCAGCCGTGGTGACGAAGCTGAGCGATCGGGGATCGATCGAGTCGGTCGGCGTGGTGACGGATGTGGGATTGTTCCTAAGCTTGTTGATCCAACAGCTTGAGAAATTAACCAGTCCGTATCAGATTGCTGAAAGAGTGTAGGCGCGATCAGGCAATAGCTTAGATGAGACACCCAGAATCTACTCTAGGTGTCTCATTGTTTTAACTACCTGTTTTAACTACCTATAAACTCGCGTTCGCAATTCGATTCGAGGTCAATCGTTGAAATCGCCATACAAACGCTACAGCCGCGATCGCAACCGAAAGCAAAATTCCTAGCCACAATCCGACTCCGCCTAACTGCAACGGAAACGCCAGTACATACGCGGTAAACAATCCCACGCACCAATAGCACAGCAAGCTCACAATCATTGGAACACGAGTATCTTTCAAGCCTTGCAGTGCACCATAAGCAATTTTTTGCACTCCATCAAAGAAATGCGCGATCGCTCCAATCCGCAACATCGAAACCGCTAATCCAACGACTTCCGCATTCTCTGGAGACTGCACATCAAGATACAGTCCAACGATCGGGCGCGGAAAGAGCACCAGCAACAGTGCAATCAATCCTGTCCAAATTGCTCCGACGCTGAGGCTTACTTTTCCTGCTTGCCAAATGCCCATAGGATTACGCTGTCCCAGCCATTGTCCGATTCGCGCTGTTGTCGCAAAGGACATTCCCAATGGAACCATAAAAATCAGATTGATCGTCTGTAGCACAATCTGATGTGCCGCTAAACCCGTTGCACCCCAAAGCCCCATTGCATAGGTCAAAGCGCTATAAACACTAATCTCAAGCGCGGAGAAAACACCGATCGGAATGCCAACCTTGAGCAATTCGTAAATCTTTTGCGGTTGAGGCGGATAGATACGATCGCAGAATCGATATTGCCTTAACTTCGGATGGCTCAAAACATAGGCAACCAGCGCGAGAAACATTCCCCATAGACTCAGTACGCTTGCGATCGCAAGTCCTGCTAACTCTAAACGCGGAAACCCAAACTGACCAAACCCTAGAACATAGTTTCCAGCAATGTTAAACAAGGTCCCAGCGATCACAATGATCATAATTGGGCGGGTTTCGGAAATTGCAGCAACCACACCCCGCAGCATGGCAAATCCCAAAAACGGAAACACACCCCATAGCAAAACATCGAGATATACATTTGCCAGTTTGACGATCGCTGCTTCTTGACCCAAAAATTGCATCACCGAATCGAACAGCGCGATCGCAATCATTATTGGAATTGTCAATCCCGCACAGAGCCAAAATCCTTGGCGCGTGACTTGCTCAATTCGCACTTTGTTTCCTGCGCCAAACGCTTCTGCAACCAATGGACTTACGCCCATCGCAGTCCCACTCGCAGTCACTGCAAACGAAAAGAATGTAATCGTCGCTAATGCCCCTGCCGCCAGGGTTTCTTGCCCCAGATGCCCCATCATCACGGTATCGACAAACCCGGTTGCAAGTTGCGCGACTTGGGCGCTAGCGAGTGGGACTGCAAGCTTTAAAAACGCTTTGAGTTCTTTGCGGGCACTGACCTTAGAAGCTAAAACCATCTGGTGCTTTCGTTACATTTTTTCGTAATTGCCTCTTCTACAATGACAGACGGAAAACCCTATGAGACACCCAGGGTTCCTCAGTCTTGCAAAGTTCTGCTGTAAGACATAGACGCAATCGTGTTTCTAAAACTTCAAATGGCATCAATCACGGTAAACTTTAATGAAGTTTTATTTCAAAGATGAGTTGTATGATGCATCGAAATTTGCTCAGGGGTTTGATTGTGAGTGTCTGTGCGATCGTCATGAGCTTGAATCTGACGGTTCCTGCCTTTGCAATGGGTGGAACATTGCCGCCGATCGATCAGCCCGCGCCGGAATTCGCGCTACCGAGTAATGAAGCAAGCGGAACGGTTTCGCTTTCAGACTATCGCGGTAGATGGGTCGTTGCTTATTTTTATCCGGCTGACTTTACTCCGGGTTGCACTTTAGAAGCGCGGAAATTTCAGGAAGATATGCCGAAATATCTCGATCGCAACACTCAAATTCTGGGGATTAGCGCAGATGATGTAAATTCTCATGCAGATTTCTGCGATTCGGAAGGCTTGAGATTTCCGCTTCTTGCCGATGCCAAGGGAAAAGTCAGTAAGGCTTACGGATCTTGGGTGGGAGTACGATCGGCGCGTCATACCTTCATCATTGATCCAGAAGGAACACTTCGAGCCACCTTTACAGGCGTGAATCCGATTATTCACAGTCGCGAAGTGCTTGCAAAACTGGACGAACTGCAAAAAGCGGGTTAGTCCGAAGATCGATTCGCCCTATCATTTCCTCTCTTTTTATGCAGACCTACGATTGGATTGTGATCGGTGCGGGCATTACTGGTGCATCGCTCAGCTATGAACTGACACAGCAAGGCTTTTCGGTGCTTCTTCTAGAGGCTGATCCGAATTCTCAATCTGCTACTCGATTCAGTTACGGAGGGATCGCTTACTGGTCGGGCACGACTGATCTAACTCGCCAACTCTGTGCTGAGAGCAAAGCAATTTATCCAACGCTTTTGACTGAACTGGATGCCGATATTGAATTTCGTGAAGTTGATCTATTGCTGACGATCGCTCCCGAATCAGATCCGGCAAACCTTACTGCCGCTTACGCCAACTTCGCCACACCGCCCCAATTTCTCACGGTTGAAGCTGCTTGCGACCTCGAACCTTTGCTTGATCCGGCTGGAATTGCTGGAGCGTTCACGGTTAAACATGGACATATCGATGCGGGAAAAACAGCACAGGCATACATTGGAGCAATGCAGCAATCAAGCGGGACTTACAAAATTGCTACAGTGACGAACTTAATTGAAGGGGGAGTCAACACTACAGAAGGCGAATTCTTGGGAGAAAATGTGGTGTGTTGTCTGGGAGGATTGACGCGGCAATTCTTGAAAAAAGCGGGAATTGCGATCGCTCAATACTTTACTCATGCTGAAATCATCGAAATTCCCTCGACTGATTTACGCCTCAGTACGCTGGTGATGCCTGCTGAAGCGGAGCGATTTCAACTCGAAGCAAATGCCAGTAGAGATGATGCCCTCTGGGATCAACTGGGAGAAGAACCCGCACCCGCAATTCTCGATGCTGGAGCGGTGCAATTTCTCGATGGTCGGCTACTGATTGGACAAGTCAGCCGCACCTTAACTGATCCGAGTGCTGCGATCGATGCCGCTCAAAGTGAAGCAGACTTGCGAAACAAGATCAGCCGCGTATTGCCGAAAATTGGAGCCTTACCGGGCAGTTGGCAGCATTGTCTAGTGGCATTTAGCGGCGATCGTCTCCCTCTTGTGGGGAAGATTCCAGGGCACGAAAATCTTCATGTTTTCTCAGGATTTGGTAATCCGTTGGCGATCGTGCCTCCTCTAGCGCGTCGGTTTGCCCGTCAAGCAAAAGGTGAACCTGATTCATTGCTAAATCAGGTTTCACTTGATCGCTTTAACTTAACTTGAGTTCGATAAATCCCCTGGCTACGTTGTTCATTCGCCCCCGAATTCCATTTCGGGGCGGGACTGAATGGGAGCGAGGAACTCATCGAATTCACGTTAACTCAGTTGGATAAACACACCGCCGCGCTGCACTCCAGATTGATTGCCGTAGTTACTAATCGTGAGCGATCGTAGATGTTCAAAAATCGGTTCTGCTGCGAGTTCTGCAACTTTGAGAATCGGTAATTGCTGTTCTAAAATCGGTTGTGCCGTTTCCCAATCAACGTATAGATATCCGGTGTTCTCTTTTTGTAATGCTGCGATCGCTTGATCGAATGTTTTACTATTGGCTAAAACATTCTTTTTCGCATTGAGAACCGTATTCATCGCATCCATCGAAGTTGCGAAAATTTCGTAGTTTCCGATCGTCGTATGAACTCCAACCACTTCAGCATCAATTTTCTTGGCGGCATTTGTAGAGTCCAATCGCGTCCAAACGGATACAGGTTGATCTCCAACTTGCAGCGTTCCCGTTGTAATGCCTTGCGCTTTGCCTAAATCGTCAAGATGTGCGATCGCGCTGTCTGCCTCTGCGGTTTTCTCTGCCACAAATACCCAATCCGATGCTGCTGCATCTGGAATCAATGCCAGCGCATATTCACCTTTGACCCAGCTAAAAATGTCTTGCGGTAAGTTCAGATTCCATTGCTTTCCGAGTGATGAGATTGGAGAATTAATCCATTTCGAGACAGTTTGATCGCTCGATAATCCTGACCACAATTGATCTAAATTCATCCCGGCTGCTGAAACGGGCGCGATCGCGGGGATATATTTCAACGCATCGATCGTCTGTTTCGATAAGTTAGACTCTGTACCGCCCCGAATCAGCGCAGTTTCCGCAACTAATCCTTTGCGATCCAAACCGAGCGCGATCGCCGCAGAACCAGCGTTATTAATTTCCTGACCATTCAACGCAGCTAACTGCGGCAGATTAGCAAACACAAAGCCAACTCGCCCACGATCGAGCGCTGCGATCGCCTGCTGATATTCGCTTGAATTCTCCAAATTAAGTTCTACTGCTTGGACATTATTAATCGCATTCCGCAGCACTTTCGGACTGTTCGCAAACAGCACAAACTGACGACCCACCACGGCAGTTGCGATCGTCATCGGGATAGATTCCGTCTCGACTTTGCCGTAGATAATTTTTGTCCCTTTGTAATCCTCAAAGGCTAAATCGGTTCCAGCAATCGCGCGTTTCTGCCAGAAAAGCTGAAGAAACTCCCGCGATCGCTCGGTATCCTTAGTCGCCAATGCCAGCAAGTAACCCGCTTCTTTACCGTTTTCGTCATCGCGATCGACATCCAGACTGGTAATCGCTGCGGTAATTTCATCGCCTAACCACGGTTTCACGTCTCGTTGATAATTTAGCTCCGCACTTCCCAAAATGCCTTGCTCAAACTGCTCAAATTCCCGGCGCGTTGCGGCACGATCGCTCGGTTTTGCCACCACTTGACGCAAACTCTCTAATCGATCCGGATTGACTAATAGCGAAGCCATCAGAGGCGCTTGCTTGGAGACAAACATCACCGCAGTCGGCGTACTCTTTGGGCTGCCTTTGAGCAAACTGAGCGGACTTTGAGCAAAAATCCAGCTAAACCCGATCGTTGCCACTAGCAGGAGAACGACCACGATCGCAGCCACGGCATTGAGAAAAGAGCGAAACTTCATAATCGTAAGATCACTTTCTGTCCAGAAACATTATCCGGGCTTTGCTCCCCCTTTCAACGCATCTTGGGCAGAAATCCCATCTCCTTGAAATCCAAAGTACCAAAGTACCGCCGCCGCTTCCGCACGAGTCACCGGACGTTTGGGCTGAAATAGGGTCGTGTAGCCAAAAGCGCGTCGAATGTTAGATTGATCGCCATTCTGGAAATCAGCATATACGGCTCTGAGTGCTTTTGGATCGATGCGATCGGCATCCTGAAATCCCCAAGATTGCTTCACAGATTCGATCGTCGCATTCGGTAGCGCTTGCCGCGTATCCACCGGAATCTTCCACAAAATCAAGTCTTCTCGACTCAAAGGCGCATCTGGGCGAAATAATGCCGCTCCACTATTTCCAGACAGCCGACTTGGAATTAATCCCGCTTCTGCCAACCCTTGAATCACCCCGAAATCTGGATCTTTGGCATTGACATCCCGGAACGCAGATTGCCCCGTATTGACCGCTAACCGAATTTGACGAGCGGGACGATCGCTGTAAATCCGATTGTTTGCCGTCACAAGCCAGCGGGCGTAAACGCGGCGAGTAATGTTTTTATTCGGGTCAAAGCGGTTATTGTTTGCCTTTGCTTGAGCGTCGAAGATGCCAAGCTGAGCGAGGTCTTTGAGATAGCTGCGGAGTTCCTGCGGTGCTTTATCCAGGTCAGAAAATTGAGTGCTAGAAGTATTCGCAGGTGGAGCAGCATTAGTCTGCGGCACAGGTCCAACAAAGTTAGGATCACCGGGTTTTAGTGCGGTGTTTGGCGTTTGATTCGCTTCGGACTTCGTTTCGATCGTAAAATTCGTTCCGTTCTGCTCTGACTGAATGCCGATCGCGACTTTCAACCCCTGCCGCGATGCAATTAACTGCCCTTGATCCGCGTTCTGCTGCTCGAGCGTCCACCCGTTCTTTTGCAGTTCATCGCGGTAGAAACCAAACACGCGATCGCGAGCATCCGAGCTTTTCCATCGAGTCACCAAATCAGCACTTTGCTCAGTGGGGAGTTCACCCGTTGATTGGGCATCAATCAGCGTGGCATTGGGATACTTAGGAATTTCTGCCGGGAACTTCGAGGGCAACTGGACGATCGGTTGACTCGAAGCTTGCGGACTCGGCGATCCACCAAGTCGCGGGTCAGCCGCAAGCGAATCCCGCAGCGAGCTTGCACCGGGAAGGTTAGAACAACCGGACAAGGGCAACACACACAGCATTGCCAACCCAAAAGAAGCCGTTAATTTCTGAAGCGGTATCACGATCAAGTGTCCATCACCACTCCTCAACACTAGCGCAAATCGCTTTAGGTTTGGGTTGTGGCTTTGGGTTGTGTGTTTGAGTTAGTCGCGATCGTCGTCAAGAATCTTTTGCAAGCGCGATCGCTCCATCAAATAATAGTCAGAGAGTCCAGTGCGAGTGGCTTCGATTTCTTGTGATTCTTCGGAAAAAATCTCAAACTTCTTAAACCACCAGTCCAATGGGGTTGGAAATTTCACGTCTTCTTGCGCCGCTTGTAAAAGTTCAAGAGCGCGTTCTCTAATGCTGTCATTGGGTGTAATATCATCGTCTTGCAGCAGGGTGCAAGCTCTTTCTCGCAGCCTAGAGCGAATTTCAGCAGAAGAAAACTTGAGGCACTCCGGAGAAATATCGCCGAGAAGCAATCCGCGATCGGTGTAGAGTAAGAGCCGAATTTTACCCATCTCAAAGCGAGTGTTGCGGATAGTGCAGAGCAGATTTTTAGGACAGATTGTTAACTTTCGGTCTAATTGAATTCTCATATGCGGAATGAGAGGTTAAGGAGCTTTAATGTTCTTAAATTAGCGGATTTTATCCTCAAACCTTATGAGGTTTTGCAATTCTCTATATTAATCTCTAGTTCTTCTGGAATTTCCTCGATTTCAGGCAGCTTCTCTAACGTCAATCGCGTCTGATTTGAGCCACCTAGAACCTTGAGCAATTTCGGTTTTGGATCGTGCAGTAAGTAAATTAACCGATCGCCCACCTGCCAAGTTAGGTCTGCTGGACAAACCTGTAGGCTCTGATCACGCTCCAGCAAAACAGGTAACAGCGTTTCTGCTTCAGCCATCGATCGAAGCCGAGCTTGCTGCACCTCAAAATTCTCTTCGTTAAACTCAGTTTCACCCAGCTTAACTGCGCTATCGGATAAAAACTGATTCCAGGTTTTCAGGTTAAACTGCGGCGCAAATGCAGGCTGAATTTTCATTGAAGCGGCAGAATCTGAGGGAAAAACCGAGAGAACACGCGGCGGCGAAAATTCTTCGATCGCTCGTTGCGCCAGCACCAAATTCACTTCGCCATTGTTCGTCATCGCCAGAAATGTTCCGACAGCAGCAAGTCCCGCTTCTTCTAAGACATCGGTATCTAAAGCACTGCTGATAAACACTCTGAGATCTGCATCAGTGGGATAAGAATCAGGTTCAGTATCAATCAGCGCAACCGACTCTCCCCGATCGCGAAACAATCGCGCAATCAGCAAACTTAGCGGACTGCAACCGACAATCACAGCACCTGTTGTATCTTCTGCAGTGATTTTTAATAGGTTAGCGATCGCTTGTGCGCTCACAGACTGTAATACGACCGTCAATATAATCGTCAAAAATACCAGCGCTTTAATTGAATCACCGCCGTTAATCCCGCGTTGCGTTAACAAAATTGCAAAAATCGATGCTACAGAAGCCGCAATAATTCCACGAGGCGCAACCCAACTGAGAAAGATTTTTTGTCGCCAATTCAAATTGCTATTCCACGTACAAGCGAATACATTTAAGGGGCGCACAACGAACATCAGCGCGAATACCGTTAACAATCCACCCCAACCCAGCGCAAAGATTCCTGGAATCGATAAATCTGCCGACAATAAGATAAACAATACCGAAACCGCTAGCGTGGTTAACTGTCCCTTAAATCGCTTGAGCAATCGTTCTTCCGGTAGCGCAAACGCCCGCAATACAATCCCGGCAACCACTGTCGCCATCAATCCTGCTTCACTGCGAATCGTCTGCGCCAACCCAAACAATCCCCACAATCCCGCCAGCACTACCAGCGTTTTGAGATCATCCGATAAAAACGTCGCTCTTCTTAACAAAGCGCCCATCAATCCTGCCCCGATCGCGCCAATTCCTGCCCCAATTCCCAACCGTACAATCAAATCGATCGCAACACCGATCAAATCTGACTGTCCATTCAGCACCACATTCAGCACTACCACCGCTAGAATCGCGCCGATCGGATCAATCAACACCCCCTCTCCTTCTAAAAGCGTTGCCACCTGTCGATCGACTCTCACATACCGCAGCAGCGAGTTAATCACCACAGGTCCCGTCACCACCACCAACGCCGCATACACAAACGAGATCGACCAGGGAAATTCACTTAACGTATGCGCTGCGATCGCGCCCCCCAAAATCGAAATCAACACCCCGATCGTCACCAAATTCCGCAAGCTACCTGACACGCGATCGAGTTCCCTCAATTGCAGATTAAACCCACCCTCAAACAAAATCACCGCTACTAACAGCGCAATCAGCACCTCTAATCCTGTGCCCAACTGATCCGGGTGCAGCCAATTCAGCCCACTCGCTCCCAGAATCACCCCAAACAGCAGCAAAAACACGATCGCTGGAATTTTTAGCCATTCTGCCACCACCTGAGCGCCAATTCCCGCCATCACGGTTACGACGATCTGCAAAGTAAGTTCAAGCGTGGCATCCATAGCGGCAGAAAAAGAGGGACAAATAAAAACGTTTTCCCGAACTTCTGTTCTCATTGTGCGACCAACTTGACGCAAAAAGTTGCCGCGATCGCAAATTAGATTGCGAAATTGCAACGAAATCGCGGGTTTTACTCAATATTTTGTAACGGCTCGACACGAATTCGGCGATCGCGCTTTATGGGAACATGAAGGCAGTCAACGATTCACGAAGATTTAAGAAAAATGGCACAAGATCAAAAACCGACCGTGGTGGTTACGGGTGCTTCCTCTGGAGTCGGCTTGTACGCTGCAAAAGCCTTGACCCAAAGAGGTTGGCATGTGGTGATGGCTTGTCGGAATCTAGAAAAGGCAGACAGCGCGGCACGATCGCTCTCGATGTCACCGGATAGCTATACTCTGATGCACATTGATCTAGGCTCATTAGACAGTGTTCGCAAGTTTGTTGATCAGTTTCGCCAAAGTGGAAAGTCTCTGGATGCGTTGGTTTGTAATGCAGCCGTATACTTACCTCTGCTCAAAGAACCCCAACGCAGCCCCGAAGGTTACGAGATTAGTGTTGCAACGAATCATTTTGGACATTTCCTGCTGTGCAATTTGATGCTGGAAGACCTGAAGCATTCCGCTCACGCTGATCCTCGCTTGATCATTTTGGGAACGGTTACAGCAAACTCGAAAGAACTCGGCGGAAAGATTCCAATTCCCGCTCCGGCAGATTTAGGCAATTTAGAAGGCTTCGAGGCAGGATTCAAAGCACCGATCGCCATGATCGACGGCAAAAAATTCAAAGCAGGCAAAGCTTACAAAGATAGTAAGTTGTGCAACATGATCACTGTTCGTGAATTGCATCGCCGCTATCACGATTCCACCGGGATTGTCTTTAATTCACTGTATCCGGGCTGTGTTGCAGATACTCCCTTGTTCCGCAATAGCTTACCTGTGTTCCAAAAAGTCTTCCCGTGGTTCCAAAAGAACATTACTGGGGGCTATGTGTCTCAGGAACTTGCAGGAGAGCGTGTGGCACAAGTGGTCGCTGATCCTGAGTTTAAACAATCGGGTGTGCATTGGAGTTGGGGCAATCGCCAGCAAGCCGGACGCGAATCCTTTGTGCAGGAGCTTTCTGAAAAGGCGAGTGATGATGCAAAAGGTAAGCGGATGTGGGAATTGAGCGAGAAGTTAGTTGGACTGGTGTAGTGGATAGAGGGCGATCGCTGGAATGCTTTTTGTATTTTGCCGATCGTCCTCTATCATCAGTGAAAAGTGGATTGTAGTGGAAGGATCAAGAAAAACTTGAAGCGATCGTTGTAAGGAGATTAAGCAATCCAACCTCGTGGGAGCTTGAAATGATCATAAGAAAAGAAACAGCGTCAGATACTGAGGCAATCACTCAAGTCACAATCGCTGCCTTCAAAACGCTTCCAATCAGCAACCACACAGAGCAATTCATAATAAACTCATTACGTGCCGCTGGCGCACTGACTATCTCGCTTGTAGCGGAGATTGATGGGCGAGTTGTCGGGCATATTGCCTTTTCGCCTGTAACAATTTCTGACGGTACAAGAGACTGGTATGGCCTCGGCCCAGTTTCTGTATTACCGGAGTATCAGAAGCAAGGCATTGGAAAATCACTGATCAATGAAGGGTTGTCCTTGCTGAAAGAGGTGGGCGCTCAAGGTTGCGCTCTTCTGGGTGATCCCAAATACTATAGCCGGTTCGGTTTTCGGAATTATCCAGGGCTGATTCTTGAGGGAGTTCCTCAAGAGGTTTTCCTTGCCTTGCCGTTTAACGAAAAGGTTCCACAAGGCGTTGTCATGTTTCATGAAGCATTTTTAGCAAAGAACTAAGAGTTTACGCGATCGCTTTGATTGCCATTGGAAGAACTCCGCGTTACTTTCTGTTAGGGCTAGAAGCCATTATTCTGAGAGCTAGCAAGCAGGGTTGATTCGTTCTTCTCGAATGATTTTCCCATCTACGAATTTGCACAGAGTTAAGCCTGATCGTCACCCTCATCTGACTGCTCGATCTCAAGCTCAATGGCTTGTTTCTCTGTAGGCTCGATCGTCCGTTCAACCTCGATCGCTTCTTTCTCAGTCGGCTCAAACTCGGCTGCCTGTGCTTGCGGTAATGCCCTCTCAACCTGTGCAGGCAATTCTAACGGCTGAAGCTCAACCAACTCTGGCAAAGCCACCAGTGGCTTCTCGACTTCCTTGACCGTGATTGGAATTTGTAGCGGCTGGAGTTCTTCGACCCAACACGTTGCGATCGGTAAGGTCTGATCCAAATCGTCCAGCGCTCTCGGAATCACCATGACAGAATGCAGTTCTCCGACTCGTTCAGCCTCCTGCATTCCGACTTCCACCGCCATCGCCACATTTGCTACAGTTCCGCGAATGATTGCCGTACACAAGCCATCACCGATCGTGTGATACGCCGTCAACGTTACATCCGCAGACTTGAGCATTGCGTCTGCGGCTGCCACCATTGCCGGAAAACCGCGAGTTTCAAGCAACCCAACTGCGAGATTACTAAATTGATTGGTACTATGTTTGCCAATCATTGCGGCAAGCTTACTGCCGATCGGTAACACTTCATCCAAATTTGGCATTGGACGCGGAATAATTACAGTTGAAACCTTCATGCCGAATTGTGCAACGGTTTCGGCTCCCACTTCCACCGCCAACCGCACATCCGAAATGCCGCCGCGCACCACCGCCGTACAGTAGCCGCCGCCGATCATTTCATAGCCAACCAGCGTCACACCGGATGATTTCAGCATCATGTCGGCAGTGCCCACGATCGCGGGAAAACTTTGGGTCGAGACAAGACCAAGGGCTGTATCGAGAAACTGATCTTGGCGGTTCATGGGCACAGGGATGTAACTGTCCCTTTCATCTTACTCTGTCGGAATTTCCTTGCAAGCGTCAACCTTTTGGTAACAAGGCTGTAATGCAGATAAAGCGGCGATTTGAGCAAGCCCAATCTCGCCGCTCTCGATTTACGCGGTCACGTTTATGCGGTCACAATGTAGGGAGAATCGACCGATGCAACTCGTCCATCTCTGAGCAGCGTTTGATAAACCATTGCCGAAACATCAGCGCGGGTCGCTTCTCGGTTCGGGTTGAACTGCTTCTGATTTGGATAGTTCACGACGATATCTGCCTGAACTGCTGCGGCTACTCGATCTTGCACCGATTGCGGAATTGCAGCGCGATCGTCTAATAGTGCCAAAATATTCGCATTGGCAGATGGAATGCTAAATCCACTGGTCAGCGACAAGACTAATTGCAGTCGTGTGACATTCTGATTCGGCTTAAAGCTTCCATCCGGGAAGCCGGAAATAAAGCCAGCGCGATAGGCTTGGTCGATCGCACTCCTTGCCCAGAAATCTCCAGGCACATCCGGGAAGCTGACTCCCGCCCGCTTTGGTGCTGGATTGAATGCCCGCGCAATCAAGGTGGCATACTGAGCGCGCGTCATTGGTGCATCCGGCTTAAAGGTGCCATCGGCAAATCCTTGAATCAAGCTTTGATCGGATAAGCCCAGAATGAAATCTTTTGCCCAATGATTGGTGACATCAATAAAGGCGATGTTAGTTGCATCAGGATTGACAATGTAAGCCGATGCGATCGTCGGTGCTTGACTCAATGCCACTAACGATTGATAAATAAACGTCGTCACTTCAGCGCGGGTAATTTCCTGCAAAGGTCGCAGTTGTGACAAATTCGGATAGTTCACCACTAAGCGGCGCTGCGTTGCGGCAGCGACTTTATCAGTGGCAAAGCTTGGAATCTGAGCGCGATCGCTGTACAACGCTAATAGACTCGATGTTCCACCTGTTAGCCCTAGTCCATTAACCAGCGCGACGATCGCTTGTGTCCGAGTGAGATTTAAGCCCGGTCGGAAAGTCCCATCTGGGAATCCAGTAATAAAGCCCATGCGATTCGCTTTTGTGATCGCTTCTGCTGCCCAGAAATTTGAGGGCACATCAGAGAAGTTTGTTGCAGGTTGCTTCAGCGGCAGATTAAAACTTTTTGCCACGATCGCGGCAAACTGAGCGCGAGTTAATGAATTCTCTGGCTTAAAGGTATTGTCTGGAAATCCAGTAATCAGATTCCGACCGACGAGCGCCTGAATAAATGTTTCTGCCCAATGTCCACGAATGTCTGCCAATCCAGCCGTCGGAGTGGGTGTTGGAGTCGGTGTTGGAACTGGAGTCGGGGTGGGTGTTGGAGTCGGGGTGGGTGTTGGAACTGGAGTTGGAGTCGGGGTGGGTGTTGGAACTGGAGTTGGAGTCGGGGTGGGTGTTGGAGTCGGAGTGGGCGTTGGAACTGGAGTTGGAGTCGGAGTGGGCGTTGGGACTTGACTCACGACAAAATCAACTGCGCCCTGAACTCTCGACGCATTTAATTGATTCCCGACCGAGACGATCGTAATTTGGGGATTCGTCGCATTTTGCAGATCGAACTCGCCGTTATCGCGGATGGTATTGCCGCCGGGATCTTGACTGCTGCCTAAATTCGGGGCGCTGCTGGCTAAGATGACAACGCCGCTTTCGGTATTTCGCTCGATCGTATTGCCCCGCAACACCGGACGTGCTGCATTACTCAACACGATTCCAGCGCGGTTCTGAAACACTCGGTTTTCAATGATTAATGGCGCGGCATCATCGCCGATCGCAAGCCCGAATCCAGTATTCTGGCAAACATTGCGCCGAAATTCTCCTTTAGCGTTGCGAGAAAAAGAAGCACCGTTGGCATCATTTTGCACAAACACGCAATCGGTCACGATCGGGTTTGCCGTTCCCGTGGCAAACACACCCTCGCGTTTGCAGTTAGTGAAGGTGCAATTCGCGATCGTCGGGGCCGTCGATTCTGCCCAAGCGCCTGTTCCGCGCGAATTCGGATTTGTCACCGTCACACCGCGTAGCTGAGCATTGGTTTCGAGTCGGAAGGTAATATTCTGTCCTGCCCAAGTCGGACTCAAGAAGTTCCCGCCTCCTTGAACTAAAATTCCACTGCCTTTATTCGACTCGTTGCCGATCACCGTCACTCCAGACGGGATCACGATCGGGAAAAATTCACCGCTCTCTGTGCCATAGGTGCCGGAAGCGAGTTGAATCGTAGTACCAGAGCGGGCTTGTTGAAGGGCGCGGGCGATCGTCTTAAGCGGAGCCGATGACGTTCCGGCAGCACCATCATTACCGCTACTGGGATTGACAAAGAGAATTGAAGAGCCTGTTTGAACCATAACGTTTTAAGCGTGAATAGGTAATCTTGTGAACTGCAACAGAAAGTAAATCAGCGATTCCAGGAAGCTTCAAAAGTAATTCATGATACTCATTTGTGCTCAGGTCGCACACAGATTTGTTAAGAAACTTCGAGTAGGAGAATATTGGAGCCAAATCTGCCTTTCTCTAGATGGATTTTCGAATCAAATGCTTACGCTATGGTTTTGATGCACTTGTGATTTTCAAACCACCGAATTTTCAAACCAGCGATTGACCGATAAAGATTAAAACATTGCTAAGGAGCGCACAACTTCAGCGCGATCGCCTCTTAAGTTATTCCTAGTGTCGTTTGTACCTTTGAGAACTCGTGCTTGACTCTCTTCTCCCACCGCTCAACGAGCATAATTTGCCGTATCCCGATACCATCCATCCCATCGTGGTGCATTTTGTCATCGCGATGGTATTGTTCGCGTTTGTTTGCGATATGGTCAGCTACTTGACGCGCAATCCAAAACTAGCAGAGGTCAGTTGGTGGAACTTGGTATTTGCCACGGTCTCTATCTTTATTGCCGTCATTTTTGGACAGATTGAAGCGGGACTTGCAGAACCTTATGATGCTGCTGTCTCGACGTTGAATTTACATTCCATCTTGGGTTGGTCGCTGTCTGGAATTTTGGCGGCTGTAACCGGATGGCGCTATGTCCTCCGGATGCAAAACAAGCCTCAGCTTCCAACCCCTTATATTGTTGCCAGTGTTGCACTGGTGGGACTGGTCATTGCTCAGACTTACTTAGGGGACTTATTAGTGTGGGTCTATGGACTCCATTCTGTTCCCGTCGTCGAAGCGATAAAAGGAGGACAACTGTGACGACTAAAACAGAACTCCTTGATCAATTAGCAGATCAGTTAGGAGCGAATCATTTACCGTATGTAGTTCCAATTCATCCCAATCTGGTGCATTTAACCTTGGGATTGTTCATTGTGGCGATTTCGTTTGATATTGTCGGGGTGCTATTTCCGGTGGATAAAGCCCTGTTTAAGTATCTCTCGATTCCGGTGACGCGATCGGGATTATTCGATGTCGGTTGGTTCAATATGCTCGGAGCGGCTGTGATTACGTTTTTCACGGTTGCTTCTGGCTTTTACGAAATGCTTCTGGCTGATCCGATCCCCGATGTCCGCAGTGGTTGGGGATTGCAGGCATTAACTACAATGACTTGGCATGGGGTTGGCGGTGTGGTGCTGTTAACCTTGATTGTTGCCATGACCGTGTGGCGAGGCTTTCAGCGGTTTGCTTGGCGAAAAGATATGGCGCGTCAGGTACAGTGGAGCTACATCGCTGCGGGTCTTGTGATTTTCTTGATTATGTATTTGCAAGGAACACTGGGAGCGCATTTAGGCGGCGAATTTGGCATTCACATCACGGCAGATCAACTGATTAAAGCAGGCGAAAACCCCGACCTTAAACTGTAGAAGCTCATGAAACTTCGTCCGATTTTAGTAATCAGCGCTTTTGTTGCGTTCCTAACGACTGCTAGTTTTTGGATGGCAAAGCAGGCGTACTCTTGGTTTCCACCGCAGGCTTCGGCTGAATCAAAGCTATATGATGAACTGTTTAGCATTCTGACGGGGATCGGAACCTTCATTTTGCTGGGTATCTCATTAGTGGTGCTGTATTCGGTACTGTTCCAGCGTGCCGAAAAGTATGACTTTAGCGATGGACCGCACGTTGAAGGTAATACGACGATCGAAATTCTCTGGACAGCGGCTCCCTTAGCGTTGGTGCTGTGGATTGCAACCTATAGCTATCAAATCTATGATGCAATGGCAATTCGAGGTCCAATGGAATTGGTGCATCTGCACAATCCAATGGAGATGCAAGCCGCTTATGCAGTCAACTTGAATGAAGTGAAGCCAGGGCTTCCAACCGAGACGATCGATGTGACTGCAAAACAATGGGCTTGGATCTTTCGCTATCCGGCTCAGAACATTACGAGCACCGAGCTACATTTACCGGTTGATCATCGCATTCATCTCACTTTGCACTCAGATGACGTGCTACACGGATTTTATGTCCCTGCATTTCGGTTAAAGCAAGATGTGATTCCGAGCAAAACGATCGATTTTGAATTCACGCCTGTTCAGGTTGGAAAATATCGCCTGCGAGACTCGATCTACAGTGGAACTTATTTTGCCTCGAATCAAGCAGATGTCGTCGTTCAATCTCAGGAAGACTACGATCGCTGGTTAGCCACTGCTGCGAGCCAATCTCCCACTCCCGCCTTTAATCCCGCTGCCGCAGAACACGCCCGCAGCGCTGAGAAAAACGTAGTTCGAGGTTGGAAAACGGTGGAACCTGCACCACCTCCGGTTGTAAACTTTGCACCCAAACAAGAACCGACTAGCCCCGCTGCTTAGCAAATTAAAATAACTGGATAAATTGCGATGACGAATGTTCCTGTAGAAGCGATCGAGGTCGCCCGCCAGCAACCGTATCCTGGTGCGCCCGATAACTGGAAGCGATTTTTCACCTTCAGCACTGATCACAAGGTGATTGGGATTCAGTACATTGTGACGGCGTATGTCTTCTTTTTGATCGGCGGATTGCTGTCGATGATCATGCGCGGTGAATTGATTACACCCGAAGCGGATTTGGTCGATCGAACAGTCTATAACGCATTGTTCACGATGCACGGTTCGATCATGCTATTTATGTGGACGTTTCCCGTATTGGTGGGATTGAGTAACTATATAGTACCCTTGATGATCGGGGCGCGAGATATGGCTTTTCCCAGACTGAATGCGGTTTCGTTCTGGATGATCCCTGTAGTTGGGATTTTGATGATCGCGAGCTTTTTTGTTCCGGGTGGTCCTTCACAGTCAGGATGGTGGGCTTATCCACCTGTTAGCTTACAAAATCCCACCGGGAATCTGATTAATGGTCAGGTGCTATGGATTCTTGCAGTTGCGATTTCTGGGGTGTCCTCGATTCTTGGTGGCGTGAACTTTGTGACGACGATCGTCAGAATGCGCGCACCCGGAATGACCTGGTATAGAACTCCCGCGTTTGTCTGGTCAGTGTTAGCCGCACAGCTCATTCAGCTTTATGGATTGCCCGCACTGACTGCCGGAGCCGTGATGCTATTGTTCGATTTAACGTTAGGAACCAGCTTCTTTGCGCCAGAGCGAGGCGGAAATCCAGTGTTGTATCAGCACTTCTTCTGGTTCTATTCTCATCCTGCTGTGTATGTGATGGTGCTCCCCGTGTTTGGGATGTTCTCCGAGGTGCTGCCGGTTTATGCAAGAAAGCCGTTGTTTGGATATCGAGTGATTGCGACTTCATCGCTCATGATCACCTTCATTAGCGGCTTGGTGTGGGTGCATCATATGTATGCCAGTGGGACTCCCGGATGGATGCGAATTCTGTTTATGTTCACCACGCTGCTTGTATCTGTTCCAACCGGAATTAAGGTTTTTGGTTGGGTGGCAACAATTTGGGGCGGAAAGCTGCGGCTGACGACTTCGATGTTGTTTGCTCTCGCTGGAATCACAAACTTTGTGTTTGCTGGCATTACTGGGGTGATGTTGGGATCAGTGCCGATCGACATTCACGTCAACAATACTTACTTTGTCGTAGCTCATTTCCATTACGTGATTTACGGCACGATCGTCTTTGGGATCTATGCAGGTTTGTATCATTGGTTCCCGAAAATGACCGGGAGAATGTATTACGAAGGACTTGGAAAGCTACACTTTGCGCTGACTTTCATTGGCACAACCTTGTGTTTCTTCCCGATGCACTTTGCGGGACTGATGGGAATGCCGCGCCGCGTGTCTTCGTATGATCCTGAGTTTGCGCTGTGGAATGTGATGGCAAGCCTGGGCGGGTTTCTGCTCGGAATTTCAGTGCTACCGTTCATTCTGAACGTGGTGAGTTCTTGGATTCAGGGAGAGAAAGCACCGAACAATCCTTGGCGGGCGATCGGTCTCGAATGGCTCACAACTTCGCCGCCTCCAGTCGAGAACTTTGAAAAAATTCCTGTGGTGATTTCACCGCCTTATCAGTACGGCAAAAATCAACCGCTTGTCGAGAATCAGTCCGAGATTGTCCCCGCTGATGGAGTAACGACATGACCACAGAACGTTCGATCGCGCAATCTGTAGAAGCTGATATTCGATCCGAGCAGGCACACGAGGAAGCAGAAAACAGTAAATTCGGTTTTATTGTGTTCCTGCTGTCTGAGAGCGTAATTTTTCTCAGCTTCTTTGTCGGCTACAGTGTGTTCAAAACCAGCAATTCTGATTGGTATCCGCCTGGAGTTACTCATCTAGAGACAAGAGAACCGTTGATCAACACGATCGTTCTTGTTTCCAGTAGCTTTGTTATTTATGTGGCGGAACGATACCTTCATGATAAAAAGCTTTGGGGCTTTCGACTATTTCTGCTAGCAACAATGGCAATGGGGGGTTACTTCCTTTATGGTCAAGCTGTTGAATGGAGTCAACTGAGCTTTGGACTAACATCGGGCGTATTCGGTGGATTGTTTTATCTATTAACCGGGTTTCATGGCTTGCACGTTCTGAGTGGAATCCTACTGCAAACGGTGATGATTGGTCGATCGTTTATTCCTGGTAACTATGACAGTGGTTACTTTGGAGTCGAAGCGACCTCTTTGTTCTGGCACTTTGTCGATGTCATCTGGATTATTTTGTATGTTCTGATTTACGTCTGGCAGTAGGAGCAGCGCCATGATTATTGATGATCAATTCTATGATGTGATTATTGTCGGTACAGGTGCAGGAGGCGGTACTCTAGCGCGTAAGCTTGCTCCTACAGGCAAAAAGATTCTGGTTCTAGAGCGTGGCTTCTTTCCGATTCGAGAAAGTTCTCAAGCTCAGGACATTGAACTATTCAAAAAAGAACAGTTTCATGCTCCAGAACAATGGTACGACGACAACGGAGAGCCGTTTTATCCTCAAACCAGCTATTGTGTCGGCGGCAATACAAAAATCTATAGCGGAGTCTTGATGCGAATGCGCGATCGAGACTTTGAAGCCGTTGAGCATCAAGACGGCATTTCTCCAGAGTGGGGCGTGAAATACTCGGACTTTGAGCCTTACTACACTGAAGCTGAAAAGCTGTACCAAGTTCACGGCAAGCTAGGGGATGATCCTACAGAACCCACACACAGCGAAGACTATCCATTTTCTGAGGTTTCGCACGAATCACACGTTCAAACGGTGTGTGATGGACTTTCCAAGCAAGGCTTACATCCCGCCTATTTACCTCTGGGCATCAATCAGCAAGGTAGAACCGATGCAGAAGATACGGGGATTACTCCGATTCTGGACTACGAGAATGTCACGCTAAAGACTTCTGCTCAGGTTGTTTGCTTACATACGAATCCTTCTGGAACAGAGATCAAGGCTGTTCAAGCTAAGATCGGTGAACAATCGTATCTCTTCCTTGGGCATATCATTGTGTTGTCTTGTGGTGCGATCAACTCTGCGGCATTATTGTTGCGATCGCAAAACGAGAAGCACCCAAACGGCATCGCGAACCATTCCAATCAAGTCGGGCGCAATCTCATGAAGCAACAGCTATCAGTTGTGGTGCAACTGATGGCAGACGCGAACTCCGGACTATTCCAGCGCACAGTTGGGATCAATGATTTTTACTGGGGGAATGGTGACTATCGCTATCCAATGGGTCATGTCCAGAACTCAGGTGGCATCTTGCAAGATGTGATTTTTACCGAAGCACCTCCAGTTCTCTCTGCGATTTCGCGAGTGTTGCCCGGATTTGGAATTCGCCAATTGGCAACGCGATCGCTCGGTTGGTGGCTACAAACTGAGGACTTACCGAACCCCGATAATCGTATCCGCTTTGTCGGAGATAAGCTGCACATTGACTACACCGCCAACAACGTTGAGGCGCACGATCGCTTAGTCTATCGGTGGATTGATACGCTCAAACAAGTCGAAGCGTCCCAACCTTCAATCTTCAATCGCGCTGCCCATCCTCGCAGTGATATGCCGATTCAAGTGGTGGCGCATCAATGCGGTACTTGTCGATTTGGCGAAGATCCAAATACTTCCGTGTTAGATCTCAACTGTCGCACCCATGAAGTCGATAATCTTTACGTGGTGGATAGTAGCTTCTTCCCATCAAATGCGAGTGTGAGTCCGTCGCTGACCGTGATGGCGAATGCGTTGCGAGTGGGCGATCACCTGGTTGAGCGGTTGAAATGACGATCGCGCCATAATAGTCCTATCGAGTTGAGGGATTGTCTATGTCTCAAGATCTGCTGAATGACGAAGACATCATTACAGAGCTAGACATCAGCCATCTGGCGATCGAGGACGATACCCCCGTGGACAATTTTCAATCTGAAGAACAGCAACGCTTATTAGTG
This sequence comes from Cyanobacteria bacterium FACHB-63, assembly GCA_014695255.1. Lineage (GTDB taxonomy): Bacteria > Cyanobacteriota > Cyanobacteriia > Leptolyngbyales > Leptolyngbyaceae > Leptolyngbya. The sequence continues at coordinate 137,206 of JACJNX010000040.1, read as the reverse complement.
GAACCGCTCTATAGTTCCAAAGCGCTGCCTGCCCCCTTCCTAGCGGCTGCAAATGTTGGATTATTCTACAAGCTCAAGGGCGATCCAATCGTACCGGATGCGATGCTTAGTCTCGGAGTCCAACGCGCTGAAGATCTTTCGCAACGCCGAAACCGATCCTATTTTGTGTGGGAGTTCGGTAAAGTGCCAGAAGTCTGTATTGAAATCGTTTCTAACCAAGAAGGGGATAAAGTTACCCTCAGCCAGAAATCTCGACAGAAAGGGAAAACGACAGCGAAAAAAGACATTTATGCTCAGATCGGTGCCCGTTGCTATGTGGTGTTCGATCCACTTCAGCAAATTCAGGCTGATATGAATGGCGCACTACTCCGCGTGTGGGAGATCGCACAAAGCGGCTATGTCGAATTGACTCCACTAGAGGGACTCTCGCAACCGGGGCAATTCGTCTGGCTCGAAGCCGTTGGATTGGGTCTATCTCTCTGGGAAGGGCAGTTTGAAGACGAAATAACGCGCCTCTGGTTGCGATGGTGCGATCGCTCCGGCCAAGTGATTCCAACTGGAGCCGAAGGTCTAGAAATGGAGCGTCAACGCGCCGAAATCGAACGCCGCCAAGCCGAAGCAGAACGCCAACGTGCCGAGACAGAACGCCAACGCGCCGAACGACTGGCTGAGAGACTCCGGGCACTAGGGATTGATCCCGATGAAGCATAGGAAAGAGTGGCGATCGCACTCCCGAACAACCGCCACTTCTTCCCTAAAATTGAAACGTCGCCCAATCTGGCTCTCGCAGATATTCCACCATGTTGTTAAACTTGCGAAACTCTGCTTGATGAATCCAAAACTCATTATCGGGATAATTTTCTAACCAGTCTTGGTGTAACTGATCAAACGTTTGGCTCAACTGATCGCGATCGAGATCCGGTGACAGCTTGCCAAAATAGCCCAGCGTAATGTGTGGTGTAAAGTAGTATTGCTGCTCAATCCCAATCTCGATGAGATCTGGATTTTGATAGATCGATCGCCGGAATTTCAAAATTCGCTCGTATCCTGAACTATCCACGGTTGCTAGACAAACCGCGATCGCTCTTGCCATAACCATTAATCCGACCACCTGGAATCGAATCGCCTCTCCGGTGCTAATCGGCTGAGACTGACGGAAACTACTCGCCACCCGATCGCGCAATCGCTCATCAAATCCCGGAGATTCTGCCGCATGAAGATATGCGCCATCCCAAATGAGATCCGCAACCGTCACGTGAAAACTGTCTGCTGGAATCGGTGCAAACATCTCAGTCCCTAGCGCCTGGGCAATCCGATTCTGGTAATGCTTCAGAGATTCATAGAGACCCCGATTTTTGCCGTCTTCAGATCCAGGCGGCGTAATCACCGTGTAGCCTGGAAACGCAGTCGGAATCCACACACCCTCCGGAGAGCGCTGGAACTTTGGGGACTTCTGGATGTGCTGCACCTGAGACTTGTAAGTGTCCGGCAGGGTTAGCCGCATCACGCGATTGAGGAAAGTTTGATAATTCTCGTCCAATGTGCGATCGCCTCGTGCCGTAAATCGATAAATTAGAAATCCATTCTTAAATCTAACGGTAAAGTGTCATCCTACTACGAGAGATTTAACGATCGGGTATTACTCTAGGGCAACGGGAAGCGGAGTTTAGTATGGGGATTTACTTTTACTGGGGCGAGGATAGTTTTGCGCTCTCCCAAGCCGTAAAACGCCTGAAACAAAAGACACTTGACCCAATGTGGGAAAGTTTTAATTTTGATAAATTCTCAGCGGATCAAAACGATGCGATCGTTCAAGCGCTGAATCAAGCCATGACTCCGCCATTTGGTGCCGGAAATCGCCTTGTATGGCTAGCAGAAACAACTCTGGCACAGCGCTGCCCCGAAGATCTCTTAACGGAACTCGATCGCACCCTCATCGCCTTGCCCGAAACGACAACGCTTCTATTGACCAGTTCGACCAAACCCGATGGACGACTAAAATCGACGAAACTGCTCCAGAAGTACGCAACCATTGAAGAATTCGCCCTCATTCCACCCTGGAAAACTGAACTTATTAGCAAACAAGTGCAGCGAGTTGCACAGGAATTAGATCTGAAACTCACACAAGGCGCGATCGATTACATTACCGAAGCGGTCGGCAACGATACACGCCAACTTTACAGCGAAATCGAAAAGCTCAAGGTGTTTGCAGGTGAATCTAAAAAGCCATTGAATGAAAGCGCGATCGCGCCGTTAATCACTGCTAGTACACAAAGTTCACTGCAACTGCTGACAGCAATCCGGCAAGGAAAAACAGCAGAAGCATTAGAACTGGTGAGCGATTTACTGCGGCAAAATGAGCCACCCTTGCGGATTGTGAGTACACTGGTTGGACAATTTCGGTTACGCCTCTGGATCAAGCTGATGCTGGAATCAGGAGAGCGAGACGATCGAGAAATTGCTAAAGCTGCGGAGCTAAACAACCCAAAGCAGCTTTACTATCTCAAACAAGAACTCTTCTCAACCTCACTCACCCAACTGCAAAGCGCTCTCCCCTTGCTGCTCAATCTAGAATTCAGCCTCAAACGGGGTCACGATGAAACGATCACGCTTCAGACCAAAACGATCGAACTGTGTGAAATTTTCCGAAACCGCTAAACTTCATCGGGGTCAATTCCCATCGATCGTAGGCGTTCTGCTAATCGTTGAGCTTTTTCCTCAGCTTTATTGGCTCTGAGGCGTTCGGTTTCTGCTCGTTGCCGTTCTGCTTCTGCTCGTTGCCGTTCTGCCTCCGCTCGTTCCGCACCCGTGGAAATGACTTGCCCGGATCGATCGCACCACCGCAACCAAAGCCGCGTCAGGTCTTCTCCAAACTGTCCTTCCCAGAGCGTGAGTCCCAGTCCTACTTCCTCTAGCCAAACCGACTGTCCGACCTCAGTAATGCCCTCTAATGGAGTCAGTTCTGTATATCGACCCGCAAAATTCGACCAAACTCGTAACCAAGCTCCGTTCATTTCGTTCTCACCCTGAATTTGTCGGAGCGGGTCGAACACCACATAATAGGGAATGCGGATTTGAGAATAAAGATCTTTTTTAGCAGTCGTCTTTCCTTTCTGCTGCGACTTGCGACTTAAAGCAAGCTCATCTCCTTCTTGGTTCGAGACGATTTCGATGCAAACTTCTGGCAGCTTGCCAAACTCCCACACAAAATAGGAACGATTTTCTTTTTGAGAAAAGTCCTCAGCGCACTGCACTCCCAAACTGAGCATGACATCAGGCACGACTGGATCGCCTTTCAGCTTATAGAACAGTCCAACATTTGCAGCGGCGAGAAATGGGGACGGTAGCGTTTTAGAACTGTAGAGCGGCTCGACCAACAGTCGTTGCTGCTTTTCTGATTGGAGATGATCTACAAGCGTATCGTCCTCGATCGTCAAATGGCTAATATCTAGCTCTATGCTGATTTCGTCAGTGTTGAGAAGTTGACCCGTCATAAGTAGTCATCAAACTCAATAATTCATTATTGTTCAATCCTCACCGCAAGTCAGGCGCATCTGAAAGTTAAGCAGTGAAGATCAGGGTAGACCTCGAAATTTTTAACCTTCTTCCCGTTTTCTGGAACTTCTTGCAAGTAAAATAATTCAGATTCCTTGTACCTCTCTTGTGTGCTAGTTCTCTGAATGTCACACTGTCCTATGATGATGAACCGTGATCTCTCTTCTCTCTCTCGTTGGTTAATCAAACGTTCGATCGTGCTAGGAGCATTCTCCTCGATCGCGGTTTTGGCAGGTTGGGCACCGAATCTATCGGCTCCCTCGATCGCCCAGGTGTTTGATTCTTCCGCATCGGCTCAGGAATCCGCATTCACTCGGTATGTCCGTTCTGCGGTTGCCCTAGAACAGCGCCGCCAAGCCCTGCAAAGTCAACTCCAACAAGTCACAGGCGGAAATGTCCCAAGCGGCGTTTGCCAAAACATCAATCAAGTGAATGAAGGGGCGCGGGATCGAGTTCGTGGGTTGTGTCAGGAGTTTCGTAAGAGCTTTTATGACATTCTCGCTAGCCAAAACCCGAAACTCACGATCGATGAGTTCAATTCATTCCAAAGCCAAGTTGGAAGTCGTCAGATGTGTGATCGTGTTGCCCAAGAAGCTCGTCGCCTAAAGCTCGGTGAGATTAGCTGCAAAGACGCAAAATAGCAAACCTCTTGATCACAAAACACGGTAGAAGGATTTCTTCTACCGTGTTTTGTATTAATTTACACACAGCGCCTCAACTCGGAGTACGATCGCAACGGGGATGCGAGCAATGCAGAATGAAGGCAGCAAAAACGGCGAAGTTTGAGTTAGAAGTTTGAATTATTTGTGCAGCAACGAAAGCTAGCGTAAAAATACCACCCGACTTAGAAACTTATCTAAATCGGGTGGAAGCTGTGATTGGAGTTATCGTTGCTCGACCGCTAAAACAGGCGCTTAGAATCCCATTGCTCCCGCAACCGTACTTAAATCAGGGTCAATTCCTTGCTTGAAGTTGTTTTCGCTGAACTTGATCGCTGAATCCGGGTCCTTTAAACCGTTTCCAGTTAGGACGCAAACCACCGTTGCCCCAGTTGGAACTTGATCTTTCACCTTTAGCAATCCTGCTACCGATGCAGCACTCGCAGGCTCACAGAAAATGCCTTCATTTGCTGCCAGCATTCGATAAGCTGTCAGAATTTCTTCATCAGTCACAGCATTAAAGCTACTTTGACTGGCATCTCGAACCGCGATCGCTCGATTCCAGTTCGCCGGATTACCAATCCGGATCGCCGTTGCTAAGGTTTCTGGATGCGTAAACGGTTCTCCCTTGACCAACGGAGATGCACCTGCCGCTTGAAAGCCCATCATTTTTGGCAATTTCGACGATCGACCTTCCTGGTGATACTGGCAAAATCCCATCCAGTACGCGCTGATATTTCCGGCATTGCCCACCGGAATACAAAGCCAGTCGGGAGCATCCCCCAAGACATCAACGACTTCAAATGCCGCCGTTTTTTGTCCTTCTAGACGATAGGGATTCACCGAATTGACCAAAGTAACTGGATAATTCTGCGACATTTCGCGCACGATTTCCAGGGCGCGATCGAAGTTGCCCTTAATCGATAAAACTTCGGCTCCGTATAACAGCGCTTGCGCCAGTTTACCCAAAGCCACATAGCCATCAGGGATCAGCACAAACGCCCGCATTCCACCGCGACGAGCATAGGCTGCCGCCGCCGCTGAAGTATTTCCGGTACTCGCGCAGATTACCGCCTCTGCCCCTACTTCTTTCGCCTTTGAGATCGCCATCGTCATCCCGCGATCTTTGAAACTTCCCGTCGGATTCAAGCCGTCGTACTTCACAAAAACCTGCACCTGACGACCGATCGCTTGCGAGATTGCAGGCACCGGAATCAAGGGTGTATTACCCTCGTGCAGCGTTACTACAGGCGTTTGATCGGTTACGGGCAAGTAGCGTCGATAGCCGTGAATTAAACCGCGCCAGGGTTGGACTCTAGGCAGTTCTTCGGAGGGAGAGGGGTTTGCAAGAGACAGGCGTAAGGTCACAGGAATCAATCTTTAGAGGGTGAAATACAGTTGCAAAATCCTAGTGTACTGTGTTTAGCGGCTTCAAATGCAGCCAGATTTTAATCGTTAATCATCAGATTTTGGATTTGGCGAATTTCTTCTGGAACTGAGGGAATCTGCTATCGTCTAAAAGTGGATACCAGAATACAAACTTCTGTTAAGTTTGAGTTAAGATCTTCTGGTGGTGTGAGTAAGTACAAATTACTAATGAATATGAACGCTTCAAACGGACAACTTAGTAACACTGCGGTTTGCGGTTCTCAGCGGGGTGCATCTGAAGCCACGAACACGTACTCGTGTAGCGTGGCTACCGCGCAGGAAAAGATCAAATTGCTCTATCCTGTCGATCAACAAGCCAAGTTCTTCGACCTGCAAGCGGAGGCTGATCTGCTCCTCAAACAGCTTCAAGCCCTCAAACAGCAGCGAACGGAGCAACCGGTTAGCCCAATTTGATAGAGTTCTGAGGAATCAAAGAGAAACTGTAATCATTTCTCTGTTTCTCCCCTCTTCCACTTTGAACGATATACTGATTCAGTCATTACTACGAACGTTTTAATATGCGATCGTTTTGGGCTGATCCGTACTTGTGGATTCATCTTGCAGGGATTGCAGCCGTGCCGCTGTCCCTGCTTGTTTGTTTATTGGGGTTGGCAGCAGGTGATCCAATTTTGCCGCCTTGGGTAGAACTAGGACTTGTCGCGATCGCGGGCATTGCGCCGATCGCCTGGATGCAGCTTCAAAAACCCTTCTATATTTATAGTCTGTTGGCAGTGGCGCTCCGTCCCTCGCAGCTAACGGAACTCCAAAGAAAGATTTTGGCAATGTTTGTCGCCCGCCGCAATCCAATCGCGATCGCAAGTGCGGCGTTTGTTTTATTTCTGGTACTGAAGCAAATTTATGCGATCGCGCCGATTGCAGAAGCAATCACCCCGATTCCAGCTAGAGGCTCAGGGCTGATTGTGGTAGCGCTTGGATTTTTCGCAGCTAACTTATTTTTACAGGTGCCGCTTAGCGTTCTGCTGGTGATGCTATCGAGTGAGGCAGAAGTGGCGCAGATTCAGCCGATCGAGGTTGATCAGATTCCCAACCGTCTCTTCGTGTTCGGGTTTCCGGTTAATGCGATCGTTCCGCCGCTCAACACGGATTCTACGGCTTAAAAAGATCGTTTGGATCAGAGCAAATCGACTTAGGATAAGGAAAGGAACTTTACAGCAAAGCTCCGGCTCTATCCGCGATCGTTTCTGCTAAAAATCATGGCTTTTTTCCGTCAATACATTGCCCCGCTGATTGTTGTTTTGGTGTTCGTGTTTTCGCTGGTTGTCGTCAGTGCGCGGATTTTCTTGCCAAATGATATGGCAGCCCCCGCTCCGATCGAAGAAGCGAACCCAACCAGCGATAAGGCTCAGATTCCTGATGCCGATGCAGTCGCAGGACTACCGCCGAATCTTGCACCCTTTATCCAAGGGTTGCCCAACGATCCGACCCAACTTTAAAGGCAGTGACGGAATTCATTCCAGGGTATTCGCTTGAACGTGGCACGGGCTCTAGACGCGAACGCGATCGGCTACTGAGCTTTATGCAATGCACCTATCGTGAACTCTTCAAGGGCGAATTTCCTCAGCTTGAGGACGCGATCGACCGATTTTTTTCACCCGAAACGCCGCTCATCTGGGTGCGACGATCGGATGAATCAAACTGGAATCCGATCGCTGGACTCTGGCTTGGAAGCGCGATCGATCAAGGCACTGGCGATCGACAAGCTCATATTTTGTTGCTGTATGTGATGCCGGATCATCGACGAAAGGGAATAGGAGCGGCGCTAGTGCGCTACGCTGAAACATGGGCAAAGTTACGCGGCGATCGACAAATCGGGCTGCAAGTGTTTGAAACAAATTTGCCTGCACTCGGACTTTATCGCGCTCTGGGATACGAAACTCAGTCGCGATGGATGACCAAATCGATCGAATAGCTGGATAAAATACTTCTTATGTATAGCGATGACGATTTAACCGTTCTAGATATTGAAGCGGATTTAGAAGACCCGTTAGATCACATTCCGGCGATCGCTGATGAAGTCACGCCGAAACCGGATGCGGATGCGATGTTGCCGTTGCTGAACGCAGCGGATATTCAGCAGCGGATGTTGGCGGCGCGGGTGTTTTGCGATGTGCAGGACGATCGTGCGATTCCGCAGTTAATTACGCTGTTGAGCGATTCTTGTCCGTTGGTGCGGGTGAGTGCGGCGTATGCGTTGGGTCGAAATCCGAGTCCTGATGCGGTTGAGCCGTTGATTGATCGTTATCGCCAAGATTGGAATGGCTATGTGCGAAAAGGAATTGTCTGGGCGTTGGGAAATTGTCGCGATCGACGATCGCTCGATACGTTGATCGAGGCGCTGAAAACGGATATTTCTGCGGTTCGACTGTGGGCGGCGAGTTCTCTCGCGCAGATGGCAACGTTGGGATATGAAGTTGTAGTTGCTGCTGTACCGCCATTAATTGAGGCGCTGCGGCGTGATCCGGTTGCAGCGATTCGCAGTAATTGTGCGTGGTCGCTGGGTGAGTTATGCCGCGAAATGCCCTCGAATGTGGTGTATGCAACCGCGATCGATGCCTTGATTGAAGCGTTTGCGGAAGACGAAGATAGCGGAGTGCGTGAGGATGCAAAAGCCTCAATGCTAAAAGTTGGCGATGCAAGAGGCTTGCAGGTGATTGAGACGCTGGAGCAAGAAGATTGGTTCTAGCCTGCGTTTTGAATCGCGCTGTAGCACTGTTCGATCGATTGCCTTTCCCGCAGTGCTGTCACCAACGCATCGTAAGCCGCTTGATGCTTCTGTAGAAGCTCTTTGGCTCTAAGAATTGATAAGCGTTCGCGCTGGGGCAGTTCAGAAGCGGGAATGCCTAACTTTACTAACGTCTCGCGGAATTTTTGGCGATCGTCCGCACCACCTTCAGAATTTCCATACGCTAATTGTTCTGCGGCAATTCCCGACATCCAAACCGTACAGTAACGCTCAATTAGTTGAGCCGACAGCTTGCCTTGCTTCAACTCTGATTCAAGTTCTTGCGTGTCAAATTGCACTCCACCTTGCCCGGATCGACCTTGCCGAAAGGCTTCCCAAGCGTTCAAGGTATAGTCCACAACCGGAATTTCAAGCTGTTGCGCTGTGAGAAAATGCCCGGCTTCGTGGCGTAGAACGCGATCGCGATGTTCCGGCGAAAAACTGGCGAACCAATCGAGCGCGATCGTGCCAAATTTCCCCTGCAATTGAAACGAATCCAGCGTCGCCAGTCCCAGGATACTGAACGTTGCGATCGCGGGAACCGCAGGCGAAATATGCAGCATGGGAGTGAGCAGCGTGGAGAGCGTCATGCCAAAGATACCAATGGCAACGAGATTTAGAGCCGTTTGATTCATGATGAGGGACTCGGAGAAGGTGAAGCTTGCGGTTGCTGAAACTCTTTCGCTTTGTAGAACGTTTCTAAACTGGCTTTATCTCCAACAAACCGCCAGTGCCAAGGCTCATAGCTCACCCCTTGCTTATTGCCTTTCGGAAAAGACATCTCAAAGTTAAATCGGTTGGCATTCTTGCTGAGCCATTGGAACGCGGGCGTTTTTTCAAAATCTGGGCTGAGATTCGTGGCAGGAACGTTGCCATCCCCGATGTCGATCGCATAGCCCGTGTGATGTTCACTGTATCCGGGTGGGGCACTCACTAGCGCTCGCTGTTGTAGCGTTTGCGATCGCTCTGCTTTGATATCGAAATAAATCTGCTGCTGATCGCTAATCGATCGAAATGCTGAAATTGGATTCAGAATGACTCCTTCTGCACTTGCGGCTGCCACCATCTCTCGAAACGCCCTTGCAGCAGGAATCCGCATCTTCATGCCTCCATCGGCGCTGATGGGTTCTAGCTCAGATTTTGGCGCTTCGGGATAGGCAAAATGATTGAGAACGCGCTCATCTGCGGGTTGGGGACTGAGCGAAGCAACCGGAGAAGGAGAGGCTGCCACAGTGGGATTGCTGCGAGTTTGTGCAGCTTGATACGCAAACCAACCGCCGCCAGACAGCAGCACGATCGCACCGAGTCCCCCCAGCCCCCACAGCCAGGGAAGTAGTTGAGATTTCGGTTTAGCGAGTTCAACCACCGTTTCACGTTCCGCGATCGGGATATCGTCAAACGATGGCGGATCTTGCGGCGATTTTCCCGATTGGCTGGCGTTACTCAAAACGTCATCTCCTCAACGTTACTTTACATAGTATGTCAGGTGAACAAATGATCGCACATTAGGGACATGTCAAGAAGCCGTAGTTCCCCGTACAACGCTGCCCATTATTTTCCCGTATACTGAATCCGATAAATCCGGTTGTTTGCTTCGTCGGTAAATAAAAGACTGCCATCGTTTAGAACGAGCAATCCGACAGGTCTACCCCAAGTCGTTGGGATTTTTGGATCAAGCAGAAATCCGGTGAGAAAGTCTTCATACTGCCCTTGAGGGCGACCCTCGCTAAACGGCACGAACACAATTTTATATCCGGTTCCTTGTGAACGATTCCACGATCCTCGAAAGGCGACAAACGCACCGTTGCGATACTTTTCTGGAAAGGTATTGCCTGTATAGAAGCGCAGTCCTAGTGCAGCAGAATGCGCCTCAAACAGAACATCAGGAGTGCGAGTTTTTGCCGCGAGATCAGGACGAGTGCTTTTACCATCTGCCTTAAGGTGACGGGGATCTAGACGATCGGCGCTGAGATAAGCGTAAGGCCAACCGTAGAATGCGCCCGCTTCGACTTGAGTGAGATAATCGGGGACTAAGCCATCTCCGAGGTTGTCACGTTCGTTCACCGTGGCGAATAATGCTCCGGTTTGGGGATTGAAGTCGAGTCCAACTGGATTTCTCAGCCCAGAGGCAAAAGTTTGTCGACCGCTCCCATCCAAGTTCATGATTTGAATCGAGGCGCGGGGTAAAGGCTCTTCATCGGCATTCGATCGCGATCCGACAGAAACGTAAAGCTTCTGTCCATCAGGGGATGCCACCACATTTCTCGTCCAGTGCTGGTTATACCCTTGTCCTGGAAGCTCTGTAATTTTCTCGCCTCGTCCTGAAATTTGATTATTTGCGTAGGGAAACCGTAGAACTGCATCGGTGTTGCCGACAAAAAACGAATCGCCTGCAAACGTCATTCCAAACGGTAAATTTAATCCATTTTCGGCAGTGGCAAAGGGTCTACGGCTAAACACAGCGCCATCTCGGTGCTGAAGCAGCATAATCCGGTTTTGACGAGTTTCAGTCACCAAGACCTCGCCGTTCGGAGTGAGTGCTAGCCAGCGCGGTCGATCGAGTCCTTCGGCAAAGACATTCACCATGAATCCTGCCGGAACCCGCAACACCGGATTGTCTGGAACGGGCACCACAGACGGAGGCTTTGAAGCGCTGTCGGGTTCACTTGGCGGTGGGAGCTGCGCCAAATCCACTCGAATCGGCTGCGGTTCAAGCACTTCTGTGCGAATTGTGCGACTTGGGGTAGAAGCCTGTGCGGGTCGAGGTTCACTTCCCGTTTCAGAACGTTGAGTAGTGCAGCCACTTAATGTTGCGATCGTCAGCAGCATGGCAGCGATCGCACTTTTAGAAGAACGAATCAGCATGGAGACAGGGAAACAGTGCAGCTTCTAGAGTACAGATAGAAACACAATCTGACATCTTTAGCGAGGTAAATGTTGCTAACCCTGAGACCTTTTGCAGCATTTATTGCGAATCCCGCATAACCCACTCGATAAAACGGTGATTCTTCTTGCATTCTTCTCCGTTCCCCGATACGATGAAAATCGAAGAAAAATACGGAAATATTAGTGACAAACCGTAGAATAAGGAGAACACAATGAAGGGTTGGCGATTCCAGACACAGTGGGCGAAGATTGCCCAAAGATTTCAAGCGTTTTGGACACCTCGATCGCTACGCAAATCGGTTTCACTCTTTGTGATTGGTGTGAGCTTGAGCTTTGCGATCGCGGCTTGCGGCAGTGGCAATGATGCTTCAACGCCTGCTACGGGAGGAAATGCCAGTCCGGTTTCCAATTCAGCAAAAGATGTTGAATTGACGTTGGTATCCTACGCCATTCCAAAAGCGGCGCATGATGCGATTATTCCAAAGTTCGTTGAACAATGGAAAAAGGAAAAAGGTCAGAATGTCACCTTTAGGCAGAGCTACGGGGGTTCTGGCTCTCAAACCCGCGCGGTGATCGACGGTTTAGAAGCGGACATTACGCATTTGGCATTAGCCGCCGATACCGAGAAACTGGTCAAAGCTGGGCTGGTTAATTCCGGCTGGGAAACCAGAGTGGCGAATAATGGCACAGTGGCGAAAACGGTAGCCGCGATCGTCGTGCGTCCCGGCAATCCCAAAAATATTAAAACCTTCCAAGATTTGACCCGCGACGATGTGAAATGGGTCACGGCTGATCCGAAAACCTCAGGCGGCGCACGCTGGAATTTTCTAGTGTTGTGGAATGATGCCCTCAAGCGCAACAACAACGATGAAGCGAAAGCGAAAGAGTTTGTCACCAACGCATACAAAAATGTTGCAGTGTTGGCGAAAGATGCCCGCGAATCAACGGACGCTTTTGCGAAACAAGGTCAAGGCGATGCGTTGATTCAATATGAAAATGAAGTCATTTTGGCGAAGCAGAAGGACCAAGCGCTCGACTATGTTGCACCCGATGTAAATATCTCGATCGATACTCCGTTGGCTGTTGTCGATAAAAACGTGGACAAGCACGGAACCCGCGAAGTTGCAGAAGCATTTGCGAAGTTCTTGTTCACGCCCGAAGCCCAAGCTGAATTTCTCAAGCTCGGCTTCCGTCCGCTCGATAGTGCTGCTGGAGCGAAAGCGGATACGGCAAAACTGCCTCCTGTAACGAAATTGTCATCGATCAAAGACTTTGGCGGTTGGAACGAAGTTCAGCAAAAATTCTTTGAGGATGGTGGCGTATTTGATCAAACGCTAGCTGCCTCCAAACAATAGTAGAGTTGATAGTTGATCCGCGATTGCTTCACAATCGCGGAATTTCTCATTTGGAGTGATTGATGATGGTTGCTTCCAGTCCCACAGGATCTGAGAAAGTCCCAGTTTGGAAAGTGATGGTTCGATCGATTGTGCAGGCTCCGTGGACATGGCGCATCATGATCGGGTATTTGACCGTGATGCTGTTTGTGCCTGTTACTGCGATGTTATTAAGGGCATCCACGGTTGGCGTGGGGCGATTTTGGCAAATTGCGACCAGCCCGATCGCGCTTGCTACGTATGACATTACGTTTACAACGTCACTGATTGCAGCGCTAATCAATGGTGTGTTTGGCACATTGATTGCTTGGGTGTTAGTTCGCTATGACTTTCCGCTCAAACGATTTATTGATGCGTCGGTTGATCTACCGTTTGCGCTGCCCACTGCGGTGGCGGGGTTAACGTTAGCCACGGTTTACAGCGAGAATGGCTGGATCGGTTCGCTGCTTGCTCCCTTTGGAATCAAAGTCGCATTTACACGGTTAGGGGTGGGAATTGCGATGATCTTTATCTCCTTACCGTTTGTGATTCGCACCGTGCAGCCTGTACTCGCTGAAATGGAAAAAGAAATCGAGGAAGCGGCTTGGAGCTTGGGCGCATCAGATTGGCAAACGTTTCGGTATGTGATTCTACCGCCGTTGTTGCCTGCAATCTTAACGGGTGTGGCGTTGGGATTCTCGCGTGCAGTCGGTGAATATGGCTCAACGGTGATCATTGCTTCAAATACACCGTTTAAAGATTTAATTGCACCCGTGTTAATTTTCCAGCGTCTTGAGCAATACGACTATGCTGGCGCAACTGTTATCGGAATTGTATTGTTGGTGATTTCGTTAGTGATGCTGTTGGGGTTGAACCTCTTGCAGGCTTGGGGTCGTCGCTACGATACAGGTTCTTCAACTCGACGAGTAGGACATTAATCATGAGTACGATCGCTTCTTCTCCCCGTTCCAAACCAGCGGCAAAAAAGAAAATTGAGTGGGTGCCGATCGTGCTGATTACGATCGCGATCGGGTTTCTCGCTTTGGTTATTTACATTCCTGCGATTAACGTGTTTTATCAGGCGTTTAAGAAGGGAATCGGTCCGTTTCTCGCCAATCTGCGGCAGCCGAACTTTATAACTGCTGTGAGATTAACGATCGCACTCGCAGTAATCTCAGTCCCGCTGAATACCATTTTTGGGTTGTGTGCAGCTTGGGCACTGGCACGGAAGCAGTTTCGCGGTCGCACACTGTTGCTCAGCGTCATCGATTTGCCGTTTGCGATTTCGCCTGTGGTTGCTGGATTAATGCTGGTGTTGCTGTATGGGCGAAATGGCTGGTTTGGTTCTGCGCTGGAAGCGGCAGATATCAAGATTATCTTTGCGTTTCCGGGCATGGTGTTAGCAACGATGTTTGTTAGCTTGCCGTTTGTAGCACGGGAAGTGATTCCGGTGCTAGAAGAAATTGGTCCAGAACAAGAAGAAGCGGCAAACACGCTGGGAGCTAGTAGCTGGCAGACCTTTTGGCGGGTGACGCTACCGAGTATTCGTTGGGGATTGCTTTATGGGTTGATTTTGACCAACGCAAGGGCGATGGGCGAATTTGGTGCGGTGTCGGTTGTGTCGGGGAACTTAGCTGGAAAGACGCAGAGTTTGCCGTTGTTTGTGGAAGAAGAGTACAAGCAGTATGCGACTGAATCGGCTTACTCGGCGGCGGTATTGCTGGCGCTTCTTGCAGTAGTAACGCTGGTGGTGAAGGAGATTATGCAACGTAAGACGCGGGTTCAGGATGAGCAGGAATAGCAAATCGATCGAACTAGGGGTCTTTGTGCGATCGAGCGTTGTCGCTTTGTTTTAATCGGTTTTAGCCCCCTAAATGCCCCATTCTGGGGGACTTTGAGAAGCCTGAAGAAGCCTCGATCGCTAGAGCACTCTAATCACAAATTTGAGGAGTATTTTCTCAACGAGAATCAATTCAAGGATAGTCTTGATTAATCTCTTCAAAGTCCCCAATTGTGGGGGATTTAGGGGGCTGTAACCGCCCAAACACAGCAAAAAAATCAGGGCATTATGCCCTGATCAATGTGAAGCGTTTATCAACGGAAACCTAAAAATCTATAAAAACATCCGAGAAGCGAACTTCTCAAAGTTTGCTTGTGTTTGATGAAGGAGCTGTTCTCGACTATCTGGCGTATTCGTTAAGCTAGGAACTAAATTCCGGGCTTGAAGTGCCATGTGCAATTGGAGATGAGCAACATACTCGCTGAAGTCTTCTTGAGAAGCTGAGTGTGTCAACGAGGTTTTTAATAACTCTGATGTGCGCGAATCCAAAGTGTTCTCTCCTAGACGATCGACAAATTACCGTCGGTGGTAGTCGAACGAAGCTGAATCATCCGACAGATTGATTATTCCAGTAAAGTTAGGATTTGCGCCACACTTCTTCAAAGATGTTTACGTTATTCATTAAATTTCCTGATCAAACCTTCAATTCCTTCAACGATCGAGATCTTCACGCTCAACTTTTGCTCCAGTTCCTCGACGCGCATATCGTCGAGAAATACTGCTTCACCTTGCTTGAGCATCACAGACGGCAACAGAATGCCATCGCCTAAATCCTGTCCTTGAAGTGCGTTAAAGATATCTTGACCTGTAAGCAATCCAGTAACGGTGATGCTTTGTCCCCAATAATCGCTGTTGAGAGCAATCATGCGAACGGTTAAGCCTTCAACTTGATTGAAGCGATCGAGCAAAGGCGTAAAGGCCTTCTCAACTGCATTTCCCAAAACCCAAACATAACTCCGGCTCGGTGTAACTTTCTTCGGCAATCGTTTCGCCGCCGTTTCAAACTCTTTCAGAAACAGTCGAATTGAACCCACTCCGTTGCCAATCTGCGGATAGTCTCCGTAATCGGATTCGGGCGGTAAGTCCATTCCAGCGATTAAGAACCACTCATCCGCTAACCAAACGATCGTCGCTCCATATTCCTTGCGAAATCGAGCTTGCAGTGCTTGAACTTGGGCGATCACTTCTCGCGCCTTTTCCGGTGAAACGGGAATTAACTCATCTTCAGTTGGACGAAATTGCGTTAAACCGACTGGGACAACTGCGATCGATGCCACCGCTGGGATTTCTTCTTTATGAAACTGGGCGAGATCTTCGATCGTCCGGCTGAGATGTTCGCCGTCGTTAATGCCAGGACACAATACAACCTGAGCATGAATCTGTAACAGCCGCTCTTGGAACCAGTGCAACTGCTCCAAGATTTGCCCTGCGCGGAGATTCTTGAGCAAGCGGATTCTTACCTCTGGCTCCGTCGCATGAACCGAAACATAAAGCGGCGAAAGCCTCATGCGCTCAATTCGATCCCATTCGCGCTGAGTCAGGTTGGTTAGGGTGAGGTAGCTCCCGTAGAGAAAGCTCAATCGATAGTCATCATCCTTAAAGTAAAGACTTTCCCGCTTTCCGGGGGGTTGCTGGTCGATAAAGCAAAATGGACAGCGATTCGTACACTGCATCAAGCCATCAAACAATGCCGTATCGAACTCCAAGCCCAGATCCTCATCGTAATCCTTCTCGATTTCGATGTGATGTGTTTTGCCTTTTTGATCCAGCACTTCGAGTTCGATGAATTCATCTGCACATAGAAACTGATAGTCAATCAAATCACGGGGCGTTTCACCGTTGATCGACACCACCCGATCGCCCGCTTCAAACCCAATTTCTTCTGCGATCGACCCTGATAATACACGGGTAATTAAAGCTGGACGGATAGAAAGCTCGCTCATGACTCGAAATTACACGGCTTTTCTAGTCTAAACTTCCTTCAAAAGCTTTGTGGCGATCGCAACGAACAACGTGACACCCAACGCCAGACGATACCAAACAAAGATCCAGGTGCTTTGACGCTGAAGGAATTTTAAGAGCCAAGCGATCGATAAATACGAAAAGATGAACGCTGATACAACGCCCACAAGCAGCGGTAAACCTTTATCGGCTTCTTGTAGCACATCTTGCGCTTGAACGAGAGTTGCGATCGCCAGCGTTGGAATTCCTAACAAAAATGAGAATCGCGCAGCGGTTTCTCGACGCAATCCGAGAAATAATGCTGCGGTTAAAGTCGAGCCCGATCGCGAAGCTCCAGGCAGTAAAGCAATCATTTGCCCCAACCCGACCAAAATCCCATCTTTAATCTCCAGTTCATCAAAGCCGCGCTTTCGGGTTCCGATTTGCTCTGCCAATGCCAGTAAAAGCGACATGACGATCGACATCGTGGCAATGACTAATACGCTTTCTGGCAGCATATTTAATTTCTTCAGCACAAAGCCCACTCCTAAGGCTGGAATCGTGCCGATCACAATGCCAATGAGAATTTTCCATTCCTCGCGATTCCAGTCTTTGCGCTGAAATGCCGTCAATGCGCCCGACAGAATTGCCCGAATGTCTTTCCAGAAGTAAATGACCACGGCGATCACACTACCGAACTGAATCGCATCGATCGCGGCTTTATTCCATTGATTTTGCCAGCCGAAGATGTCTGTAAAAATAATCAAATGAGCGGTACTACTAATCGGCAAAAACTCTGTAATGCCTTGGACTAAGCCCAACACAATGCCTTGAAACAAAGCAAAAAGACCATCGACCTGATTTGCGACGAGAAAAACTGGCATCATGCGCTTCTTTAAACCTACTGAGGAACAACACTCTCGCTGTGAGTTTACAGCTTTTCTAAAAAATGCTGATGATCAATTCCGAAATTCTTCAGCGATTTCCGTAAAATTCCACTACGATTAGAGGCATCCCCCCAGGGGGTATCCGCCGAAAGGAATGATTCAGCCTTTTCAATTGACAGCCTGAAGATTCCCTATGGTAGTGTTAAGTTAAGTTAACAAAATTAACAGGTTTAAGAATCCTTGCTTACCTATCCGCCCCATTCCAAAACAACCTACTCTCCAGAGGCTGAAGTGATTGCGGTTTCTGAATCTTCCTTCGTTGAGCGCTCTGCTCCCCCCCGTGGGCTTCTCATTTTCGGTGCATCGGTCTTTTTGGTGTCGGTTCCCGTCTTTTTTGAAGCTCCCCTTGTACGATCGCTCCCGCTCCTCTGCCTGATGCTAACTTCAGTCTGGGTTTGGCTCTCGATCGCACTTTCCGCAAAACCTCACACAAAGCACTGGGGCGAACTCCTCACCGGATTTACTTGGACTTGGTTGGCTGGATCGCTCTACTGGGGCTGGATGCGCTGGGAACCGACGCTGCACCTCCCGATCGAAGCGATCGGACTCCCGATCGCGATTTGGGGCCTCAGACAAAATTGGTGCAAGCTGGGAAACTTCTTCTACTTAGGCTCGCTCTTTGGAACTGCCCTCACTGATGTCTACTTTTATCTCACGGATCTGATTCCCTACTGGCGCAAGCTCATGCAGGTTGAACCCGATGCCGTGCAGCCCGTCTTTCAGCAAGCTCTGATGCAGATGTACACACCGGCGGGCATCTTCTGGGTGATTGTACTGGCAGCGGTGCTATTCGGTGTCGGTGTAGCTTCGCTACGGTTGAAAACAGCACCTTGGATAGCATTTGGTGGCGCAGTGCTGAGTACAATCCTGGTTGACAGTTTATTTTGGATTGCCGCGACTCTCGCATAATTCCTGAGAAGCGAGAACTCTTCCCCGATCGCTCTTGCCAGAATTGCGGAAATTACGGGGAAAAATAATTTACCTTACCCTCATATTCCAAGCGCTACTACTGAAACATTTCAGCGTCCAGCGTTGCATCATAAGGAAGGATGCACTCTTTCCTTGTTGAGCCTGTGGTCATTCTCCAACCCATTCCCCACCTTGTGCTGCACAGCAGCGATTTGAGTAGCCGCCAGCTTCCGTTGGTGGGAAACAACTGCTGGACGATCGGACGGGGCGAAGACAATACCTTTGTGATTCCCGATCGTTGGATTTCTCGCAACCACGCGATGCTGCAATCGATGGAAACCGGGGAATTTTACCTGATCGATTTGGGCAGCCGGAATGGAACCTTTGTTAACGGGCGGCGAGTCAGTATTCCAGTCACGTTACAGAATGGCGATCGCTTAACCTTTGGGCAAACAGAACTGGACTTCGTTTGTCCGTTAAAGCGCTCACCTTTAGGTGCTTGTGATTCCGACTCTAAAGACTTCACAGCAACGGCAACCCTACACGTCCGCCGTTTAATCTCAGTGCTGGTGATTGATATTCGCGACTTTACGGTGCTAACGCGCCAACTCGACGAGAAGCTTTTGTCTGAAGTGATCGGGACTTGGTTTCGGCAGGCAGGCAACATCATCCGCGAGTATGGAAGCTGGGTCGATAAATATATTGGCGATGCTGTAATGGCGGTTTGGACGCATGGGGCGCAGGGAGTCGATCGAGATGAAGCGTTACGGATTTGTCAGGCGATCGCTGCACTACACGACATGACCAGCAATCTGTATCATCAATACCCGCTACCCTTTCCGCTAAAGATTGGGGCGGGGGTGAATACGGGATTTGCGATGGTGGGCAACACCGGCAGCGGCGATCGACCAGATTACACGGCATTAGGTGACACGGTGAACGCTGCATTTCGGCTAGAATCCGCGACCAAGCAGCTTGGATTAGATATTGCTTTAGGTGAGCGAACTTATCAACATCTGGCAGAGCAAGTCGGCAATGTGCAGTTTTTGGAGCGCTACAGCGTTGAACTCAAAGGATATGACACACCGACTCCAACTCATGCTTGCTCGTTTGCCGATCTCGATCGCTTTCTCCGCACAACGTTAGGGACTGTCCGTTGATTTCCGTGAAGCAAGATTCTCCGATCGTATCCGCAAGATGATAGGCTCTAATAAAAGCTGTGTATTGCGTTTGCTCGATCCAGTTGGGAGGGACTAACAATGAAACGTTTGATTCGCTTTGTGGCGGTTTTAAGTTTGGTGATGGGCTGTCTGGGTTGGTTATCCCAAACCGCAGTTGCAGCAAACTTGAATAGAGTGACGGTATTCGCGGCAGACTACCGCAACGTCGTGGAAGATAAGATGGCGACCGAGTATGGCAAGAAGCTCGATTTGAACAACACGAATGTTCGTGCTTTCCGCCAACTGCCGGGACTGTACCCGACTTTGGCAGGCTTGATTGTGAAAAATGCGCCTTATGAATCGGTAGAAGATGTGCTCAACATTCCAGGCTTGACCGACAAGCAAAAGGAACTTCTAGAAGCAAATTTAGATAACTTCGTGACCACTGAAGTGTCTAAAGAGCTAGTGGAAGGGGGCGATCGCTATAACAATGGCATTTACCGCTAATATAGTTTTCACTTTGTAGGCTGACGCTCTATGCAGATTAAACTCTGCATAGAGCGATTTTTATTTTCAGGGAAAGCGATGTTGCAATCTGCGTATGATGTGTTGGTGGTCGGGGCAGGCGCGGCAGGGTTATATACAGCGCTCTCACTGCCTCAGCATTATCGAGTCGGTTTGATTACAAAAGATAGTGTGGCTCGCTCTGCTAGTGATTGGGCACAGGGTGGGATTGCGGCAGTGATCGACCCCCAAGACTCGGCTTCGCTACATATTGCGGATACCCTGACTGCGGGAGCGGGCTTGTGTGATGAAGATGCGGTTAAGTTTTTAGTTGAAAATGCGGCGGAATGTATTCATCATCTGGTTGATTTGGGGGTGGCGTTCGATCGTCACAATCATCAATTGGCGCTGACCTTAGAGGCAGCCCATTCTCGACGGCGGGTGCTTCATGCGGCAGATACGACCGGGCGAGCCGTAGTGAGTGTTTTAGCCGAACGGGTGCTAGAACGACAGAATATTCAGGTTTTAGACCAAACCTTTGTGCTGGATTTGTGGTTGGATTCGGAAAATCAGTGTCAAGGGGTTTGTTTGATTTACGAGTCTGAGGTGCATTGGGTTCGCGCTCAGGCGGTGATTTTGGCAACCGGGGGAGGGGGACAGGTTTTTGCTCAGACGACCAATCCGGCGGTGAGTACCGGAGATGGAGTGGCGATCGCGCATCGAGCTGGAGCAATTCTGCGCGATTTAGAATTTATGCAGTTTCATCCAACCGCATTGACCAAACCGGGTGCGCCAAGATTTTTGATTAGTGAAGCGGTGCGGGGAGAAGGGGCGCATTTGATCGATCGCTCTGGGTATCGGTTTGCGTTTGATTATCATTCTTCTGGTGAATTGGCTCCTCGCGACGTGGTGAGCCGCGCTATTTTCAATCACATTCAAAAAACTGAAGCCGATCCTGCGACTGCTACCGTTTGGCTGGATTTGCGCCCGATTCCAGACGAGACGATTCAACATCGATTCCCGAATATTATTCAGGTTTGCCAAAAGTGGGGAGTCGATGTGTTCAAAGATCCGATTCCCGTTGCACCCGCAGCGCATTACTGGATGGGGGGAATTGGGACGGATTTAGAGAATCAGACTTCGATCGCGCATCTCTATGCCGTGGGTGAAACCGCAAGTACCGGAGTACATGGAGCCAATCGACTGGCAAGCAATTCTCTGTTGGAATGTTTGGTGTTTGGAGCGCAGTTCCGATCGTTATCGCTAGACCCGATTTCCGCAGCCCCTCTCAAAGCGGTTGAACCTTTATCAGTTGAGTTCGACCTGGAGCCAATTGAGCAATTTCGTTCTGCTTTACGTCGGTTGGTTTGGCAAAGTGCAGGAATTTCGCGAGAGCAGAAAACGCTAGATGCGGCGATCGCTCAAGTTCAATTTTGGCAGCAGGAATTCATGCAACTGCCGCTCAATCAGCTTTTATGCACTTTCAAACCCGATCGCGCTCTTAAGCTGAATCTTTCTGCTCAAGACCTTCGATCGTGGGGTGAGCTATACAGCTTATTCGATATTGCAGTGTTGATCCTAAAAAGTGCAGCGCTCAGAACGGAAAGTCGGGGCGGACATTACCGATCGGACTTTCCCCAGACTTCCGAAGCTTGGCGAGTCCATACGATCGTCAAACACAACCAATGGACGACTGCACCCGTTAGAGATATTTCTGCACCACCTGCCAACCCGTAATCGATACCCAGACGAGGCTCAAACACAGCAAGAAGTTTACGCCTACATGCACCGATCGCGCCCAAGGCTGGCTTGGAATCTGCACTGCACTCCAAGCGGAGAGAAATATGAGTTCTACCACTGCTAGCCCTGACCAAAGATGGTTAGAATGCCCCAAACTGCCGTAATGCCCTAGCGTTCCGACAATTCCAATGCCAAGTAAAACGAGAACAAGAACCGCGATCGCAATCCCCACACCGATATGCAGCGATCGCAGCCGTTTCGCCCCAAACAGCATATCTGATCCAGTCGCGACTTGAATCAGATATGCCGCGATCGTTAGACCCATCGCCCAAGCTGCAATCCGCCACAGCCAAATAAAAGAAGGTAAATTCAAAGCCTTCACCGAATTTGTCTTCTTCATTGTGCAAAAAAACAGCCATGATCGGTTGTGGCGATCGTGGCTATTGATTTGAAATCAGTGTTTATACCCCGTAAGTCGTACTCTTGAGCAATGACTAATCTTAAAGAAATGGTGTTACACAAAACTTTATGAGTCTGTTGAAGCCATCGCTAATCCTAGAGTTTTGGGAAACGGTTCGTCTTCGCCCTCCTCGCTCACCATCAAGCTTGAGCAGGGAATAGTGTCCGACAAGATCGCACTTGCCATCATTCCCGTATGAATTTCAAGTTGAGCGTTAGCCATCGCTTCAAAAAGCAACCGTTGCCCCGGAAAAACTACACGCTCAAAATACCAATTCGGCACATTTGTAATCCGAGCAATTTGAATTTGGCTCGTTGCATTCACATAACAACACAGGATGGGATCAGATCCACCCAAGGGTAGAGGATCAAGAGTTTGAGGCATGGCAGTTGAAGATCCTACGCTAAATAACAGGCTGTATTTGAACACTAACACTGGGCGATCCCTGGCAACTGTAAAGGCGATTACCAATGTTGCTTTTTAAGACGATTTGTGCGTTGAAATTGAGCCATATCAAGCGATCGATAAAGAGTTAAACCTGCTTAATATTTGAATACTGAATACGGTAAAAATAGATCTAAAATTTAATTCGGAAAATTAATTTCAGTTGAGCGCTGCACTCGCGAATATAAAACTGGTGATCTTCATGCAGAGAAGTGAAGTGAGTGATATCGTAAAGTTATGTGAAATAAATTCAGAATCTCGATGCGGGATTTTGCATCGGGCGACTGTGAGTAAAATGCTATGGAAACTCGAATTCTCTACGTTCGACTGCCTTGTAATCCCATTTTTCCGATCGGTGTGGTTTACCTTGCCGATCATGTTCATAATCAGTTTCCAAACATTACACAAAGGATTTTTGATTTAGGCACGGTTCCGCCCTTGGATTATGTCTCAGCGCTTGATGCTTGCATTGATGAGTTTCAGCCCACTTTGCTGGTGTACTCGTGGCGCGACATTCAAATTTACGCGCCGGTTGGTGGGCGTGGAGGCAACCCGCTTCAATACACGTTTGAATACTATTACGCCTCGAATCCGCTGCTGAAAGCGCGAGGCGCACTGGGCTTACTCCGAATTGCATCGGGCTATTATGGCGAGCTGTGGCGCAATTCTAATCTCATTCGGCGCGGTGTGAAACGCGCTAAACGCTACAACTCCGATGCAAAGGTGGTTGTGGGTGGCGGTGCTGTGAGCGTGTTTTATGAGCAAGTGGCAAAAACCTTGCCAAAAGGCACGATCGTTTCTGTGGGCGAAGGAGAAACGCTGCTGGAAAAACTGCTGCGCGGTCAGAATTTTCTCGATGAACGCTGCTACATCGTCGGGGAGACGAAACCCCGCGATCGCATGATTCATGAGTTTCCGACTCCGATCGAAAAAACTGCCTGCAACTACGATTACATCGCCCAGATTTGGAAAGAGTTTGAATATTACTTTCAATCTCAGGATTTCTACATCGGCGTGCAAACCAAGCGCGGCTGTCCGCACAACTGTTGCTACTGCGTTTACACGGTGATTGAAGGTAAGCAAGTGCGAATCAATCCTGCCGATGAAGTCGTTAAAGAAATGAAGCAGCTTTACGACAAAGGCATTCGTAACTTCTGGTTTACCGATGCTCAGTTTATTCCGGCTCGCAAATACATGGATGATGCGATCGAACTGCTGCAAAAAATTGTCGATGCAGGCATGACGGATATTCACTGGGCAGCTTACATTCGGGCGGACAATCTCACGCCGCAGCTTGCGGATTTGATGGTCAAGACCGGAATGAACTACTTTGAAATCGGTATTACGAGCGGATCGCAAGAACTCGTTCGTAAAATGAGAATGGGCTACAACCTTAGAACCGTTCTAGAAAACTGTCGCGATCTCAAGGCTGCTGGATTTAACGATCTCGTTTCAGTGAACTATTCATTTAACGTGATCGATGAGCGACCGGAGACGATTCGACAAACGATCGCGTATCATCGTGAACTTGAACGCATCTTTGGAGCCGATAAAGTCGAGCCTGCGATTTTCTTTATCGGTCTGCAACCGCATACCCATCTAGAAGAGTACGCTTTCAAAAACGGTATCCTTGAGCCAGGATACGACCCAATGAACGTCAAACCCTGGACAGTCCGAAAACTGCTCTGGAATCCAGAACCGCTCGGATCATTCTTTGGGGAAGTGTGTTTGCAAGCTTGGAAACGCAATCCCAATGATTTTGGGCGCGAAGTTATGGATATTCTAGAAGAAAGACTCGGACGCGCCGACCTTGAAGAAGCGTTAACCGCGCCGATCGACAAGCCCAATTCTCAACTCGTTACTGCCTCTTAATCCCCCGCTTTCTTAATTCTCCCATTCATATGCTGGAAGGTTCGATTCTCGATGATCTCAGAGTGGCTCACCAACCGGGAGCGATCGGCAAACGCCCCCTCAATTTTGGTGTGTACTACAAAAACACTCTTGTTTCGCTCTGTCACGCGCTAGAGGACTGCATTCTCAGTTGCTCTAGTGCGCCGCTAGTGGTGACTGCCTTCCAACGAGGAAAATGGTACCTCGCAGAAGCCGATCGCTACGGTGAAATCGCCGATCATGCTCAGCAGATTGTGATCATGGCTTCTGGGGATACAGGCTTTGCGGAACATCCTACCAGCCAGAGATCGAATGTGGCACTGGTTGAACTAGAAAAATCTGACCCGGTGGCGCAAGAATGGCACTTGATGATTCTGGCTCCTTCGTATACTGCGATGGTGCTGTGTCAGGAGCTTACGCCGGAAGATTACGGCGTACAAGGCATTCCGGCTGAGGATCTAGAGCGCAAGTTCTACGGATTCTGGACATTCGAGGCGGGGTTAGTTGAAGAAACGGTCAACATTGCGATCGCTCATATCGAGCGGTATAATCCCGACTTAGCGAACCAACTGCGATCGCGAGTGTCCGAGATTTCTGTTCAGACTAGCGAGCAGGACGAGATTTATCAAGCCGTTTCGATGGTCGTGAATTATCTTCAGACGGGACAGGAAGACTTGCGATCGCGCTCAAAGCACGAGGCATTGGATAACAATCTGACTTCCAATGAGCTTCAAGCCTTTCTGCGACTGGCTCAACTGATCGATCAAACCGATATCAGCAATCCAAATGCAGCGGCTGAAGTGGCAACCTTATGTGAGGCGATGGCGCAACTGCTCGATCTTCCCGCGTGGCAGTTGAATCGATTAAGACTCTCAGCATTGCTTCACCGCTTGGCATTCCTGAGGCGGGCGGACAGTGTTCTAAGCCCGGGAAGTTTTGGACGAATTTCTGAGCATCAAGCTGAAGAAGCGCCTTGCTGCCCGATCGTTCCCGGTGCTCAAATTTTGCGGAATATGGGAAGAATGAACGCGATTGCCACGATCGTCACACACCAGTCCGAATACTGGAACGGGCAAGGACAACCCGCCGGACTTGCAGGCGATGAGATTCCCCTAGAATCAAGAATTCTTGGTCTACTAGCGGAATTTCAGCAGCGAGTCACCCAGGAGCAATCAACGAATCCTGAGACGGCTTTAACCCGTGCGCTCGCTCAATGCCAGGCAGAAGCAGGTGATCGCTGGGATATCAAACTGGTTGAAGCTTTGGGTCTTTTGGTCAGTGCCATGCAGCAAGGATTGAGCTTGTCGATTCAAACTCCCAAAATTGCGGCGGGAATGTGGCTTCTGGATTCGCACTCGGATGACGAGTTGTTAGATTTGTCCGACAAAGTAACGGAGCAGGTGTGATGGACATTGGAGCAATTCGATCAGGGAAAATCAAACAGCTCGCAGGTGCAGATCTTCAGGATGAAGATCTCTCGAAAGCTGAATTAAGCGGTGCAAATCTTGCAGGCGCAAAGCTCTCTGGCGTAGATTTCACAGACGCAAAGCTATCCGGTGCGGTGCTAGACGGTGCGAACCTAGTCGGATGTCAACTGATTGGCACAGATTTGCGGGCGACCTTGACAGGTGCGAACTTAATGCAGGCAGATTTAACCGAGGCGGATCTGCGCGGCAGTAACCTGCGGGGTGCAAACTTGATGCGATCGCGCCTGACTCGTGCCAACTTAGCGGGTGCATTCCTCAGTGGCACAAATTTAATGGGAGTCAGCTTACAAGGCGTTGATTTGCGGGGGGCTGACCTGCGAGGAGCGAACCTGAGCGGAGTGAACCTGCACGGAGCAAACTTGTGCCAAGCCGACCTGCAAGGCGCACAACTCACCGAAGCAAACTTAGAGGAAGCCGACTTACAGGGCGCGAACTTAGCAGGCGCAAACTTAGCAGGCGCAAATTTACTTTGTGCTGATCTCCAA
Organism: Cyanobacteria bacterium FACHB-63; assembly: GCA_014695255.1. GTDB lineage: Bacteria > Cyanobacteriota > Cyanobacteriia > Leptolyngbyales > Leptolyngbyaceae > Leptolyngbya. The sequence continues at coordinate 110,755 of JACJNX010000040.1, read as the reverse complement.
GACGCAAATCTTAAAGGAGCGAATTTGATCGGAGCTTGTACGGTCGGAACAGCGATCGACCAAGTGAGCAATCAAGGCGCGATCGCCTCCAAAATCTCTTAGCTATCGGTTGGTAAGCTTACAGGCTGCATACTCGCGAGACCAAGGTGGAACAGCGCATCTTGAATAATCAGATCCGGCAAGATTTCTGTAAACATCTGTACGCTCTGCCGAATTTGATCGATCGCTTCGGGGTCGTCGAGCAAATCGCGAATTTCTTCTTCCCCCACGAACACCGCAGGACGAAGCCGACTTGCCGCATTCTCTGCAGCCTGCACAACTGATTCTCGCAGCAATTGATATTCCGGTCGATCGCGCCACAGCTTGATATCTTTCCAAGCGGCGGTAAAGAACGTAGACCATTGGGCGAGGGCTTGATAATCGGAGTTCACGATTGACACTCCCAAAGTCTGCTGAATGTCGCGATACACCTGCTGTATTTCTGCCGAAGCGGATTGCTCAGTAATTAGCTTAATTTCTGGATGACGATAGGGATGAGCGCCGCGACGATGATCAGCTTTGCCATCTTCGCCAACAACTTCGCCGGACAATGTGCGACTCAAGGCAATTTGTTGGATCAATAATTGCGGGTTGCCGAAACTAAACGCATTCAGTTCGCGCTGGATGTGTCTACGATCGCTAGCATTCACTTCGATTTGATAGCTCGGTTGATACCAATCGTTGATATCTCGATAGACCTGCTCGGTGATTGCGATCGCAGATTCTAAAAAGTATTCGGTCTGCGTCACAGGTTTGAGGCGCTTCCAAAACAACTGCATCACACTGGGGTACTCTGCATAACTTCGCCAGTTCGCGGGTGTCCAAGGAATCTCTAAAGTATCTTGAATTTCGCTTAAACAAGCTTGCACCTCCGGAGATGCTTGATCGGGGGCAACTAGCGGAAAGCTAGGAACATCGGAAATTGAGGTTGCCCCTTGATCAGAGTCAAGCTGTTTTTGCGATCGCGCTTCAGTTTCGATTAATTCAACAGTGGTTTCACCTTTTGGCTCGTTGACAAGAAGCTCATTATTGCAACGGGCAGAATCATCTGTGATCAAAGTCTTTTTACCTGGCAGATCATTAGACCGCCCTCGTGACCAGCGATCGAACAGCAGGAAAGATCCCAAAATGCCTGCGCTGAGAAGAAGCAGGATCTGATAATTGATGCTCATAATTCAGGCGGCTCCTAGCTGACTTGCTTAAGATTCATGCTAGAAAACATGAGCAATCCGGTTCTCTTTCATCGGGAAGAGACAGAACGGGAGCGATCGCCGAATCTTGTAATTTCACTCCTAAGATAGAACCACTCAGATGAAACGAGAACGCTTAAAACAGTTGGCAACAGTTCAGAAATATTTATGTCTACCTCTTTTCGGCTTCTATCGATCGTGGGCTGGAGCTATTTGGTAAGTCTTTTACTCTGGTTGAGCTTTCGGTTACTGTTTTTTGATGGGTTCTGGTGGCTAGCGCTACTCAATACCTTTGCGCCGTATCTGTTCTTGCCGTTGATCATTCTTTTGCCTTTGGCACTTTGGTATCGAAGGCGAACACTGTTTTTTGGGATGATTCTGGGCTGTCTGTTGTTTGTGGTGTTGCTTCAACCTCGACTGCACTTCTTCTCTAAGGTTGCACCCACAACTTCAGCAGATTCACTGCTTAAAGTGATGACGTTTAACATACTGTGGAGCAATCAGGACTATGGCAAGATTGCACAGATGATTCGTCAAACAAAACCAGACTTGATTGGAGTACAGGAGCTACAACCGAATCAGCTATCCAACTTACTCAAGGCGATCGCTCCAGATTATCCGCATTACATAATCCATCCGGTCGATCGCTTTCATACCGTTGCATTGTTTAGCCGTTTGCCCATTGAAACCGCTAAACCTTTACCTGAACCGCCGATTGAGCGCGGAATCCAAGCGATCGTTCGCGTTGAGGATCAGCGCATCAATGTTTTAGTGACGCATCTTGCTCCGAATAATATGCCGCTATTGCCGATCGATCAATTCATTGCCGAAACTCGCGATCGCTACTCACGCCGCGCCGCAGAAACAACTTATCTCAAAGAGCTGGTACAACAGCGATCGCTGCCGACTGTTATGCTATGTGACTGTAATCTAACTGATACTTCTGAGGCTTACCAACAGTTACGCAAGCAACTCAAAGATAGTTTTCAGGAGCGAGGTCAGGGATTAGGACACACAATCTTTATCAGTGGTGTGCCCTTTCCAATTCAACGAATTGATTACGTTTGGCACAGTGACGAGATTGAAACGATCGAATCCTTTGTTGCATCCGATGGTGGCTCTGATCACCTTCCAGTTGTTGCCACTTTGAGAGTCTCGACTAATGCTCTCAACCCTTAACTTGTTTGAAACGAGGAAGATAGTTTTTGCTTCACAACTAACCAAACGAACACAGCATTACCCACTAAATATCGTTGCCAGAGCCGTTTGGGTTCGGAGATGAATCGGAACAACCACTCTAATCCCAGTTTTTGCATCCAGCGCGGTGCTCGCTTGACTGCCCCCGCTACGAATTCAAAGCTAACCCCGATTCCTAGCGAAACGGGAACCCCAATCTCCTGACAATGCTCATACATCCAGTACTCTTGCTTGGGAGCACCAAGCCCGACAAACAAGAGATGAGGTTTCGCACTCCGAATCATCTGATTAATTCGAGCTACCTCGATTGCGTCAGACTCAAACCCATAAGGTGGGCAATAAGTCCCTACAATATTGAGGCTAGGGTGACGATTTGTAAGGACTTTTGCCGCCATTTGTGCCGCTCCAGGACGACCTCCGAGTAAGAAAACTGAGAGCTGCTTTTCGGCTGCGACTTCACACAACTGTTCAAATAGGTCTGTTCCATTGACACGACCCCGTAAAGGAGTTCCTAAAAATCGGGCTGCCCAAAGCAGGGGAACACCATCTGCCACAGAGAGAAAAGCTTCTCGATAAATCTTGCGAAAATGCCCATCTCTTTGCAAAGTAACAATGTGATGTGCATTGGGTGTTACCACATACTTTGGCTGAGTAGAAGCAGCAGCGTGGGTCGTAATGATATTCACCACTTGCTCAAAAGAGTATTTATCAACCCGCACACCACACATATTAATGCTGACATCAGCTTTCGAGCCGCCGTTGACGTTCATGCAATTCTAAACTCCTCTAAAATTTCTTCAATTTCTGGCGCTAGTAGGCTAGGACTGTGGATGTAGGGGGGGAACAACGCACGATCGAGATTGTGATCAAACTTCATTACAGGTATAGAATAACACCAGAATTGGGTAAGTACTATCGACGATCGGCGTGTCTAATCCAGCCAGCGCCAACCGATGAGGTCAGTTCGCTAATTGCTTGCTTCACTTCATTTAGGAACAATGCTTGTCGGTTGTAGTACCACTGCTGAGCATCCTGAGCAGCTTCTGGTGATGGCTCAGTCGTAGTCGCTGCGATCAATTGCTGGGCAAAGTGTTCGGGCTGATCGGCGATCGATACGGTGCGTGGCGGAGTTGCAATGCCTCGCAGCGCGATCGCGGTTGCTACGATTCGAGAGCCAGAGGCGATCGAGTCCAAGGTTTTAATTTGAATCCCGCCACCGCTCAAAGTCGGAATCGCCATCACTCGCGCTTGCCTCATAAACACTTGCGGATCATCAACAAACCCTTGATAAACCAGATTCGGGTAGCGACCTGTTAACCAGTCGGCTCCTCGACCTGCAACATGAATGGTGATCGACTGCGGCAGATGCGGATATACCTTGTCTAGAAACCATTGCAGTCCTTCTACGTTTGGTTTCCATGCCCAGCTTCCTATAATGCCGACATCAAACCTCTTCTCAGTGGATTCAGTTTGCCTGCATATAAAGCCGGACGGTAAGCTTAATGCTCTCGCTTTCGTAAATTGAGCGAAATAGTTCGCGTCGTGCTGCGTTAAAGCCCATACTTCTGCAACTGATGCTGCTGTTTTCGCTTCTAATGCTTTAACGGTTGTGGCTTCACGGTGATATACCCATTTCGCAATTGGATTACGCGATCGCTCGAAGTGTTGGCGGTAAAGCTCGTGCTCTAGATTGTGAGCAATCAGAATCATTCTTGGATGATCAACCACATCACGCAGCCAGCCAAGTTGAGCGTGATCAATCACAATCACATCGTAAGATTGCGCCGATAGTAGAGAGCGAACTTGCTTGAGGTAGCGGCTTGATAGATATTTTGCACCAGAGTAAGGGAGCCGTTTGATTAGACTTAGAACAAACCAGCGCATTGCTTGCAGCTTTGCTTTTTTCGTCTCAACGGCACGATCGGCAACCAACACTTCATGCGCGGCTCGATTGAGAGCGCCATCTTCTTTTCGACCATAGCCGACCACAGTGACCATGCAGCCTGCTTGCTGGAGCGCCTCGACGATATTTTGAGAGGCAACTTCACTGCCATGTAGCTTGTGAGAGGGTAGCAGAGTGGTAAGAAACAGAACTTTCATGGTTGTTTGAGCTTGGTGAATCGATAAGGGACAGCAAAAAACAGGCAGTTTAACTACGATCGCTGAGGATAAGGGTTCGGAGACAATGCAGGATTCTGGTCAAAATCCGAGGAAGGAGTGCCTAAACGATCGTCGATCTTGAGTCGGCGATATTGAAGTGCGATCGCGCTGACAAAAGAGACAAAAATACTCCACTCTCCCCCAGCACTTGCCACACTGAAGCTATCCGCAGAATTAATGCAAGCTGCGAGGATGAGCGATTGAAACACCCAAAACAGTTCTACGGTTTTGAGCCGCAACAGCAAGTAAAGCGTTCTGAAAAGCAGGGTAAACAAGCTAATGAGATAAAGCGTAAGTCCCACAATGCCTAACTGTAGGAATAGGTCAAGAAAACCATTGTGAGCATTAAAGCGAACGCCAGCCCGAGAAGCACTCGCTGCCCAGGTCTGCGTTAGGATCGGATAGGCTGCACCAGAAGTCCAAAATCCTGAGTAGCCATGCCCTAGCCAAAAATTCTCTAATCCCTTGTCTAGCACCATATTCCAGATGGGGAGCCGCCCGTTAAATTCAAGGTTCTTACCCAACACATCGACCACAATGAACTGCAAATTCAAGAAGATCGATAGGGCGACAGCCAGACTTACGGCGAGAACGATCGCCGTTGAAGCCACGCGCAGCCTGTAATTCTGCTTGAGAATGCCGTAAAGCGGAAAGAGATACATCGTGATCAAGAGCGCTGCCAAGGCAGTTCTGCCTCGACTTAGCAACAATAGCGTCACTGCAATTGCACATACGCTCCAAATCAGCCAGCGCCATCTAGAGCGCTGCAACCCTAGCAGCGTCAGCAACAAAATGGCAGATGTCATCTGAGCCGCAAACAAGTTCTTGAACCCAAAAATACCCTTCCAGGCTCCGATAAATTCACCCTCTGTTTGGGTGCCATATACGGGAAAGACAAACCCTGCGATCAAGCTCAAGATGACAGCGGTACCAAGAACTTTAGCGAGTAATCGCATTTCACCGCCCAAGCCAAAGCGCACCGCAATGTAAACGCCGAAAATTCCAGCTCTTATGAATGCTTTGGTTTCGTCGCCCGTGACCTCCGGAGCCATCGACCAAAAAACGGAGACAACTGCCATGACGTGCAGCAGCAACAGAGGAATGTCTCTGGTGATCGCGAACAAGATTTTCTTCCAGCAGCCTGAGACTAGAATCAGAAATGCCAGGATTGGATAGCTGATTAGGTTGGCGATGCTCACCGCTTGCGGCGGAAGCGAGATGCCTAAAAAGTACGCAAAGAAGAGTCCAGCGAGCCAGGGTTCTAATTTCTGGGCGAGCAGTAGTAGATCTTTGAGTTTCAAGGGTCTGCCTCCGGTTCTAATCTGAGTAACGGGTTTTATCGCTTGCGATCGTTGTTCTGTAGGATATCTTCAAACAGAGACTGATAACGATAGGCTTGTTGCGCTTGGGTAAATTCTTGCTCGACTTTTTCGCGAGCACGATTGCTTAATCGACGATGACGATCGCGGTTTTCAATGGTCCAAGCAATCCCCAGCGCTAAATCGTCGATCCAATAAGGCTGCGCCAGATAACCCGTTTTCTGATGCTCAATCAAGTCGGGCATTCCGCCAATTTCAAACGCAACACAAGGCGTTCCACAAGCCATCGCTTCCATGATCGTATTGGCAAGATTCTCCTGCGTCGATGGCAGAATAAACACATCTGCGGCGGAGTAGATCAGGGACAGCGATAAGTCATCCCGGAAGGAACCGAGGTAATGGGTTTTCATTCCGAATTCGGGCGGGTGCTGCGGTCGATTGGCACCGAACACCACTAATTCCAGCGAGTCACTCCATCCTGCCTGTGCCAAACTCTGGAGAGCAGGCTGCAACAGGTGAAAGCCTTTACGTCGATCGCTCGTCGCTGCCATTGCTCCAAACAGCGCCAAGCGCTTGTCTTGTGGCAGTCCCAAAACTTGACGGGCAAAGGTTCGATCGATCGGTCGGTACTGTGTGATGTCTAGACCATTGGGAATCACTTCAATCCGCGAGTTGCGAAACAACGAACTCGATCGCGCACAGTCTGCCAGCCATTGGCTCAGCGCTACGATCGTCAAATCAGTCGTTTGCCAACTGCGGGCTTTACGCTGCCAGACTGAACGCGATAAGTCCCGCGCTTTAGAACTCTGCAACTGTGGGCAACTGCCGCACGATTGGGTGTAGCGATCGCACGATAAGCCGCTGGTTGAATCGCTCACTCCGGTATAGTGACAGCCCCCGGTGAATGCCCACATATCGTGCAACGACCAGACGATCGGACGCTTAAATTTGGCGATCGACTCAATCTGAATAAACGCATCGTTAATCCAGTGCAAATTCACTAAATCCGGATTGATCTGATTCACACGAGCAGCGACGGTTTCTGGTAGCCACTGCACTGAAAAAGTCGTGGGCTGGCGGTGGCGATAGCGTTTTAGGGGCAGTGCATCAAAGGTCAATCTCGCTCTCGCAATGCCTTGTTCTAGCTGCGTTCGGGGAGCAACGATCGACTGATCCCCGCTCGCCTTTGCCTGCACAAGCATCTGAGACGCTACCCCAATCTGGTGCAGTCCCTGATGCAGTCGATGCGCCGCTCTTGCCGCGCCGCCTTCGACATCATAACTACTTGCCAGTAAAATCTTCACGCTCCCTCCATGATTGTGGCGACTTCCTTAATCACTCGTGCTGCTGCTGATCCCGGTTACTGCTGTAACGAAGATCTGAACGGATTCGGAATAATTTTCAGCGTTTGATACGTGCGAACGCTGAAAATGGTTTCCCGCATGATGCTAGTCGCAGTCGCGATCGCGGCTCCCTCTAGCCCAAGGTTTGGAATCAACAGCGCGTTCAGCCTGCCTTGTCGGAGTGCCGTTAAGGTTCCAAAGGGTAGAGAGAAGAGACAAAGCCAGAACACGACTAGTCGCTCAAAATCGGCGCGATTGACCCACCAAGCAGTGACTGCCGCGATCGCGCCAATTGCAATCCACAGCAGTACCATCTCATCCGATCGCCGCAGTGATCGCTTGAGTGCTCCCCAGTCTGATTTCGCCTGATAAACCGCAACCTCACGCACAAGATATTCGGGTAAGCCTAAACAGGCAAGCACTCCGAGAAAGCCGACCCAGGTAATTGCATAAATATAGTCGCCGTAGCCAGAAGCCCCCAAAACTCTCGCTAAACAGACATTCGTGATGAAGGCGATGCCGAGCAATATGACTTTGACAACGAACGATCCAGCGGCTCGTTTTGCCATTGAATTACGAAGCGCGATCGTCTTGACTTTTCTCAAGCCTTTGATCAGCGAGCTTTGATTCAGCACTCGTGCATCTCCATATCAGTGTCGTCAGTCAATCTGTGATGTGTTCAGCCTAGATGCTCAATCCAAGCTGCTTTAGAACATTTTTTCAATCAAAGTCCGGCGCTTACCTGGGTCATGGGTTGGCTTGCCCGACTGGTTTGTTCAAGCATTGCCTGACTGAGTTGGTGCAGATGGTCTTTCCGATGCTGCATCTGCGGTGTTGGTGGTAAACCAACCGTTGCGAGGATCTTCTCCCAGCGGTAAACCCAATCGTGTTTCTGCAAAGCGTGAGCTGCATTGTTAACGTGAATTTGATTGAGGCGATCGGGCTGAGTTTCAAGCTCCCTTAGCAACTGTCCGACTTCTGGGGCATCAAACGGCATCGGGATCACGGCATCCGCCCAATCAAAAAGCTGCCGGAATTGCTGGGTTTGGGGCGCGCAACCGATCATAATTGTTCCAGCCGCCGCGCCTTCAAAGAAGCGGTAGCCAATTTCTTGAGACTGTCCTGATTTACCTGGCTCATCGGCGCAGGCATAGTTCGTAATAAAGTAGCGGCTTCGCTTGAGTAAGTCAGCATACATGATGCGATGCTCCTGCGGCACCATCGTTCTCAGATTCGCACCAGTGTCGTAGTAGTAAAAGAAATCTGTACTTTGGCTCAACTTCAGCATTGCTGCATGGGTAATGTCTGATCGCCGTCCCAATGATGCGAGATCAATACTGCGCTTTGGCAAGCTGGGGAAGGGGCAGAATCTCAGAGTATCCACTCCAGAGGGTAGCCAGGTGCAAGGTCGGCGAGTGTAGTCAGCAACCGCATCAATGCTGTTCGTTGTTCCCATGAAGACCGCATCGAATTCCTTTAGCGGGTCTAGCAGAAAGCGGCGACTGTGCAGCCACTCATCGTTATCCCAAGATTCCGTGATGTAGCAGATCGCAGTCTTACATCTGCTGCGCCAGTTTTTTAGTGATTTTAGTGCTTGCAGTTCAAAGATATTTCTAAATACAACAAAGAAGAGGTCGTAATCTTGCTCAAGGCTCTGAACCGTGTTGAATGCAGGCGTGATCCACTGCGATAACCGCCGCGATCGCATAATTTTGTAGGCTGCCGTGTACATCCGGCGGGAGAGATCCGGAGCACGCTCATAAGTGAGCAAGTCTGCTTGATCAAAGTCGCCAATGAGATCTTCAATCTCATAAATCACCGCATCGGTGACGCGATTACGCACATTTCGTGCGGACAGCAAACAGACGCGAGACTGCTGTTCAGAGGGGGGGTGGGACAGCTTGCTTTCTACAACAAAGTTCATTGTATTTACCCTAATGTTTTAAAGTTAACAGCATTCCTAGGTTTGCCTACAGCCATTGGTGACTGCTCACGCTCAGCTAGTAAGCACCTGTCTTCCGCAGGACAACACCAATAGTTTGTAAGATAATTCTTAAATCCAGCCAAAGCGACCAATCTTTGATGTAAACCATGTCTAGTTGCAGCACATCGTCAAAATTATCGACATTCGATCGCCCTGAAACCTGCCACATGCCAGTAATTCCAGGTAGAACCGCATGGCGAATAAAGCAGTGTTCTGAAAATTTTTCTACATCCCGCACCGGCAGCGGTCGCGGTCCCACAAAGCTCATTTCGCCAACCAACACATTAAAGATCTGCGGGAGTTCGTCTAGGCTATAGCGGCGCAAAAACTTACCAACGCGGGTGACACGCGGATCATCTTTGATTTTAAAGAGAACGCCATCGCGGGTTTCGTTCTGGCTTTCTAGCTGCTTCTGTAGCTCAGGTGCATTCACGACCATTGTGCGGAACTTCCAGACGCGGAAGGGACGGTTGCGCAAGCCGATACGAGTCTGACGAAAGAAAATTGGACCTGGAGAATCTAGCTTGATCAGCAGTGCAATCACCAGATAAACGGGGAAAGTCAGGGCGAGAAACACCACAGAGGCAAGGAAATCAAAGCAGCGCTTCACCTGAAACTCAACTCCAGCGATCGCAGGCGGCGCAAACGTCGAGCAATAAAACTCTGGCAATTGCCAAACCCGCGAATTAGAGGAGCTTTCATTCCGATCTAGAAGAACACACACATGGAGCGTCATTCCCGCGTTCCGCAGATCCCAGTAGAGCAGCATCAGTTCTCGCGCAGGCAACTGCGAACATAGATAGACCTCAGATACTCCCATCCGCGCCAGCCTTTGAATGGTTGCCTCTCGTCGCTCATCGCTGAGCTGCTGCAAATCATTCCAGCCTGCTACCGTGTAGTAGGATTTTTGACCCAAAATCGGCACAATTCGCTTTGCTTGCTCTGGACGACAAAAGATGAACACACCGTGCCGCGCCGCTCCCACTTGGCGCACCCACTGGATTAAAACGCTAGTTAAGCATCGTCCTGAAACCAGGAATACTGTGCCTAAAAGCGCAAACCAAGCAAAGGGGATCAGTGGACGGGCATCTGCTGAATCGGTAAATAGGGTGGTCACTGCGATCGCGCCTTCGACCAGCAGTAGCGTTCTGCCTAACTTGCCAAAGTCCCGCCAGCCGTTACCTTTGCAATAAAGCCCCACAACGGCAAACACCCCGACCGTCAAGATAGCGGTGGGTGTAAACGAGATGATGCGCTCCTCGACTCGCAAGGAGACGCTCAGATCTGTGCCGCTGACTTGCGCGATTCGCCAAGCAAGATACAAGAACACAAGGTCAAGTGCCATCAAGACCGAGAAGCGAAGCCAATTGATTACGCTTCTTTGATGAATCTGAAGTGAAGCGGGAGAGCGCAAATCCCTGACTCGTTGATCAGGTAGGGGGGGCAGAGTGCGGAGGCGCGACTCTGGTGGACGAGAAATTTGAGAGGTCATAAGGGTCTGAATCGTGCAGGAATGAGGAGCAAGAACGTGGTTATAGTACCGGGGCTGTGCTGCCTAGGCAGCGAAACAACCCTTCAACAACGATTGACAGCCTTCTCCGAAGCAGCCAGCTCAGTCAAGCTAAATCCAGACAGTCTTCTGAATCAAACATCAACTAGGCATTCAGTCTGTTCAAACCTCTACATCCCTGTGTAACAATGTTTAGGAGGCAGGTGCTTGAGCACTGAGTTGATGCCTGCATAATTGCTGAAGACTTTGTATCAGCTTTGCCTCTCGTTGCTTGGACTGCATCTTAGTACAGCGAGGACAAAGTAGCCAACAGCAGGCTAGGGTGACTTCACTTAAACTTTACGCAGTGATTGGTGATATAAGGGAACGATTAGATAAATTTACGGAGATCGAAATTATTCCGTTCGGAGTATAAATTATTTTTAAGGCGGCAACCCCTGAATAGAAACGGAGGTAGGGTATTGCTGCTTTAGCGCAGGGTGAGCTAACCTGACCTGGCGTGCTGGGCGTCATAGCGCTTGAAACCCGCTCCAGATGCGCAATTATCGGCTTTTTGATTGCTTAAATTAGCAAAACGGTAGAGGTAGATCGCTCGTGAATTCACGGTGTTACGACTTCAAGCGGCAAGAAACGCTATGTCTTCTGAGTCAACGCTTCTACCTACTGCATTATTTTACTAACTTTAAAGAAACGGTGAAATTGCGGACATTTGCTTGATTCAGGCTGAGAAAATCATCTAGATTGCAGTCCATCTAGCAACGTCGTCAGCAAAACGAGATTGATTACATGAAAGTACTGGTTACTGGCTCTAGTGGCTTGATTGGTTCGGAAGCGGTGGAATATTACGATCGCGCTGGTCATCAGGTCATCGGCGTAGACAACAACATGAGAGCCAAGTTCTTCGGCGCTCAGGGTGACACCCTCTGGAACCTCAAGCGCCTGCAAGGCAATGCTGCTCAGTTTCAACATTACAGCATCGACATTCGCGATCGCGATCGCTTATTTGAGTTGTTCCAAGAACACACATTCGACTTGATTATTCACTGTGCGGCTCAGCCCTCACATGACAAAGCTTGCCAGATTCCCCTCTTGGACTTTGAAGTGAATGCGCTTGGAACGATCAATCTGCTCGAAGCCACTCGCCAGTTCTCCCCAGAAGCGGTATTCATTCACATGAGTACCAACAAGGTGTACGGCGATTCGCCCAATGAGATTCCCCGCGTTGAGCTTGACAAGCGGTACGACTACGCCAACGCAGAGGATTATCACGGTGTGGCTGAAACCTGGCGCATCGATCGTACCTTGCACTCTCTGTTTGGCGCATCGAAGACGGCAGCCGATGTGGTCGCACAGGAATACGGACAGTACTTTGGCATGAAGGTTGGCGTGTTCCGGGGCGGTTGTTTAACGGGTCCGTCGCACTCAGGAGTCGAACTGCACGGATTTTTGTCGTACTTGGTGAAAGTTGCACTGACGGGCGGCACTTACAAAGTCTTTGGCTATAAAGGTAAGCAAGTCCGCGACAATATTCACAGCTACGATGTCATTCAAGCGTTTGAAGCTTTTCGCAATGATCCGAAACCGGGCGAAGTTTATAACTTGGGCGGCGGACGTGACAATAGCGTTTCGATCCTCGAAGCCTTTGATTGGGTAGAGTCGATCAGCGGTCGGAAAGTGAACTGGGTCTATGTAGATCAAAACCGTATTGGTGATCACATCTGCTACATCTCTGACCTACGGAAAATGAAGTCGCATTTTCCCAACTGGACAGTCACGCGCAGCTTGCCGAGCATCTTCGAGGAGATGGTTGTTGCAGAGTCTGAGCGGTTAGCAGCACTGGTGTAGCCTTACACTGAAAAATCGTAATGATAAACAATTGGATGCTCCAGCTTCCAAAATTTCATTGCTAGAAAGCGGCGGAGTTAATGCAGGTGGATCTGAGTATGCCACAAGAAAGCTTGTCTAACTACATTATTTAGGGCTGCATTGATTTAATCTTAGTCAGCATGTCGGTTGACGGAGAATTCATCAGAGAAGATTTGCTCAGGACACACCTCGCGATCGCTGCGTCGCCCCGAAGCTTCTATTTAACCCTTTTGCGAGTTTAAGCGATGCTTTGAATTTGCATTGCAGTGACTCACGCTTCTTGCTAGGCTTCGTTGATCAAATTAAAACGCTACGGAACTTGAGGCGCTTGATTTATGTTAGAAACACAGGCAATGTACCCCATTGCAAATCGAGGGCAAAGTGGGGAGCGAGAGCGGTTCCTGCTGTTTGAACTCGATACTCGCGGACATCACCCTGGCTACATTCAGCATTTGGTCAAGTACTGGTGTCAGCACAACCTGTCTGGACAGTTAGACGTGCTAGTTTCGCCGAAGTTCATGCAGCAGCACTCCAATATTGTCAATCTGGCTAAATTGTCTCCGACGGTTCGATTTGTGTCGATCACTGAAGAGGAAGATGCCGAATTATTTAATAGCTTTGAGTTGGGTCAGTCCTTTCGTGGTCGAATTGTGCGAGCGTTTCAAGAATGGCGCTTGCTACGCAAATATGCGCTATCGCTAGGCACAACTCATATCTTTGTCATGTACCTAGATACGATTCTGTTGCGTCTGGGTCTAAGGGTTTCCTTGCCTTGTTCGATGAGTGCCATCTACTTCCGACCGATACTGCATTATGGTACGTTTCCAAACTACAGCCCTGAAGGCAAAGAGAGTGTTTGGCAGTGGCGCGATCGTGTGTGTTTAGCGCGATTTTTGCCCGTGCCGAATCTACAAACGCTGTTTTGTCTCGATCCGTTTGCGGCTGAGTACATCAATCAGGTCTATGGCACCACGAAGGCAGCTTACCTACCCGATCCAGTGCAGCGATACAGTTACGCTGACAGCGAGTATGAGCACTTGAAAGCTCGCTTGGGCATTCAATCGAACCGGACTGTATTTCTGCTGTTTGGGGCGATGAGTCGGCGCAAAGGAGCCAGCGAAGTCTTAGACGCGATCGCGCTATTGCCACCTGCCCTCTGTCAACGCATGACGCTGCTCGTGGTCGGCCCAGTCGAAGAACCCCAGCACCTTGAAGCGCGGATTGCTGAATTGACTAGAACGAAGGCGATTCAGGTAATTACCGAAGATACTTTTGTAGCAGATGAAGCGATTCATCCCTATTTTCAGATTTCTGATGTCGTATTAGTCCCCTATCAACGTCATATTGGCATGAGCGCGATTTTAGTCCGGGCGGCGGCAGCTCAAAAGCCAGTGCTGGCTTCGGATTTTGGACTGGTAGGAGAACTCACTCGACACTATCACCTAGGACTAGCGGTTGATTCAACTAATCCAGAGGAAATCGCCAAGGGAATGACACGCTATCTGCTAGAAATTCCAAGTGAGCTGTGTGACCCGACACTCCAAAAGCAGTTTGCCGATCGTAATACAGCAGAGCAGTTTGCCAGCCAGATTTTTCAATGTCTACAGGGCGCTCAGGCTCGCGGAAATCGCGGCTTGGTAAATTCAGCATCCGATTACTCGCAGTTCAACAACTAATCGCTCGATCGCTGCTACTCCGCTGCAAAACAGTGGAGAATGGGCCTCATGACACACGGCGATATCAGCTCAGGGTGATGGTCACTTGATTGTTTCACTCAGAGCAGTAAACAGATCAAATACTTGTCAGGGTCGTCCAGATAAAATTCATGATTATTGATGCACGTAGACTTCTAGCTGATGAAACGCTCTAAACCGAGGTCTGCATTATTGGGGGGCAGATTGTGGGTCTGGTGATCGCTCAAAAATTGATTAATCAGAGTCTCGATCTGACCTCGACCCATACTATGAGTAATCGCACCAGGTCTATCAGCTTGGTGCGATTACGTATCAAAGCCAAGATTGAGAGGCAAAATCACTGAATTCGGATGTGGTGACAACAAATGTGAGCCAATATGCTGCTCGATCGCCCCTTACGCGGGGCTTGCTGCAGCGAGAGTAATATCCAAGTTTTGTTGTATGCCAATTCACAGAGCTGATTACTAATGAAGTGGCCTACAAGCGAACTCGATTTGTCGGATCGCTTTCCTCGCCACCTTTGCCAAAAACTATCCGGACTATTGCCCTGTGTGGATACCTTATTTAGTGATCCTACGAAGAGGTTTTAAAGCACCAGCGATATACCTTAGCTGTCTCTGCCGCAACGTATTCCCAGCTCCATTGTTGAGCTTTTTCTAAATTAGATTTACCCATCTCAGCCAGCGCTGCCTGGCGTTCTATAGCGAGCTTCATCACTTGAAGTAATCCGTCTTTATCTTCTAGGTCATAAAGAAATGCACCAGATTCATCTAAGACATCACTAAAGTAACCCATTCTTGGAGCTATACAAGCTTTACCAAAAGACATACCAAGCAAGGTCACTCCAGAGGTTGTAAAAACCTTGTAGGGAACCATAAAACAATCACAAGCATTCATGTATATTTGGATGTCATCATCATCAATGGGTTTAGGAGTGAAAAGAATATTATCGTAACCCTTAATTTGATGGCGAATGATTTCTTCAATATCATCTTCAACCGGAAAGCCTGCAACCAGAAGAAATGCAGTGCTCTTAGGAAGCTGCTTGAAAGCCTCGATCGCTTCCAAAGTTCCCTTTGAGCGATAGATATTGCCGAATAGCAGGAAAACCACGTGCTCTTGGGGGACAGCTAACAATTGGCGTGCGTGAGCCTGGTCACAGTCATTTTTATAGGCATTGATATAGTGCCCATGCGGTACAACAAAGACTTTACGTTGGTTCTCAATTCTAAGATCTCTAATAATGGCATTCTTTGTGGTTTGACAATGAACAATAAAGCCATCAAACAATCGACCAAAGCTTACACTCCAGAAAGGATAAATCTCACCCCACTTACCTTGATATTTATCTGACCATTCATGAACTGTCCAAACAATTTTTACATTTACTAATTTCAAGATCAGAATTTGGATTACAAAAATAAAGAACTTAATCCAACGTTTGAATGGATTGGAGCCAAGGAAGAAAAAATGAATATGATGTAGATGTAAGATTTCAGGCTTAATCTTTCCCCAAAATTTAGGTAGGAAAATAGAGGTCGGGAAATAATCTACAACCCTAAATCCCTGATACTTCAGATTATCAATCAATAAATTACGATAGGGATTGTTACCTAAATCTGATAAAAAAACAACGTTTGGATTCTTCATAGGGGTTGTACTAGGTGAGCACCAGTCTAATTCTCAATGATTTTTTTTCGATTAAACTCCGCCCAACTTGGACGCTGGAGCTTTTTAGGTGGTTAATGTAGGAAATGTGAGACTTGCAGCTAAGAATTTTTTGCCATGGTTCAAGTCTCTACCCTTAACACTTCCAAGGAGTGCTGAATAATGAGTTAAGTAGTTTCACGTTGAGATAGGTCTTCACTCTTTCATCGGTTTAAAACGACATCATTATAACTACCAGACTTCACAAGCCTGCCTCTCTCTAACACATAAATTTGATCGCAATGTTCAATCGTCGAAAGGCGATGGGCGATAATAATCAGCGTCTTAATACCGGACAAGTGTTGGATTGATTCAGATACTAATCTCTCAGTTTCATTATCCAATGCAGCAGTCGCCTCATCAAGAATCAGAATTTCGCTATCATGATATAGCGCTCTTGCAATACCAATCCGTTGACGTTGACCACCCGATAATCGTACTCCTCTCTCGCCAACAAATGTGTTTAGTCCCTCGGGTAAATGGTCAATTAGATCAGTGAGTTGAGCCATTTGGACTACCTTATCAATCTTTTGCTTATCAATCAGGTAATCAGGAACACCAAAAGCAATATTTTTTTCAACTGTGTCATCCATCAAGAAAATGGATTGCGGAATATAACCAATCAAATTTCTCCAAGATTGGGAGTCTTTGTAGATTGAAATTCCATCTACAAGCAAATCTCCACTTGTCGGCTGTAATAGACCCAAAATTATGTCTACCAAAGTTGTTTTACCAGCGCCAGATTTGCCGATTAAGCCAATCGACTGCCCTTTACCGATCCTGAAAGAGATATCTTTTATTGATGCCGTTGTAGTGTTCGGATAGGAGTAAGTAACATTTTTGAGTTCAACACTTTTATTAAAAGTTAGTAATGGCTTGTACCCCGACTGGATGCTGTTTTGTCTATCTAAATTCAATTTTTCATCTGTACTAAAAGAAGTATTATCCGATCGCTCTAGGCTCTTTAAGTCACCATAAATAATGTCGAGCGTATATTCCGATGCTTGCATAATAGAAAACGCCGCGAGTGACTGACTTACTGCTGGAATTAAACGCATGGATGCGACAGCAAAGATGCTCAAAATCGGTAAAATCGTTTCAACCTTCTGACCAAACAGAATTGGATAGACAGATACCAGAAGAACAACAAATGAAACCATTAGAGTCTCAATAGAAACCTTAGGTAGAATTTGCATGCTAAAGGTTTTGGTAACAGAACTTGCATTCTTGAATGCCTGTTCTCTCATCTGCTCCATGAAATAAGGCTTACAACCAATTGCGTAGGTTTCTTTTACTCCTCCTAAACTATGGTTAATAACGCGAATCATGCCATGAGTTGACTCAGTAACCTCCCTACCCCATCGCTTAGCCTTCTTCTTGAAAACGTAAAATAGCAGAAATGTAGGTAAGACAATTGCTAGAATCATGACAAACAAAAGCGAACTTGCCTTTGCAAGCAGTAATACCAAGAAAGTAACAGTGATAGAGCTTGAGAGCACCTCTAGTAGAGGGAGCGTGCATCGATGACAAAAATTTTGTGTCTCTTGAATAAGGATATTGATTAGACTGGCACTGTCCCGATTGAGATGAAAAGTATATGGGGCAGATAAATAAGCATTCAAAAGCCTTAATATCACCCTCGCCTGTTGCTCTAGTCCAAATTTAGATATGTGATGACGTGCGAGAAAATAGATTAAGGATCTAGCAAAGAAGGTGATGACGAGTGCAATTCCAAGAACAGGGATGAACTGTTGAGTTGATTGAAAACCTGAAACCTCGTAGACTTTTTCCAGCACAGAAATAGACTTGATGGCATCTGGGTTAGATGCCAACCAGAGGAAAGGACCAATCAAACCAATCCCAAAAGCTTCTAGCAAGGATGATAGAACAAAAATAACTATCAGTGGAAGTAAATGCTTTCTGGCATCTCCCAGGATATATAGAAACTTGTTGAGATAATTAATCATGTTCAGGAAATTTTAGTGAAAATCCGATACAGAGCGTTAGTAATAAGGTATAGGTGATTTCAAGTAAATGAAGCAAGTCGTCATTCATGACTTTACCTTCTCTTCACTAAAAGTGAGGGAATCTAGTGCCAATTCCTTAAGTAGTCGTCCTTGAAAAACTCTATGCGAGAGAGTAGAACTTAAGCAGGTTGTGCATCTAGCGGCATCAAAGCCCGAAATTTGCGAAGATCGAAGACAAGGCAATGTAGAAACAGCCATCCTTCGTCTTGGGCTTGTGTTTGGAGCGCGATCGCTGCGTGTGATTCAGATTGGGATTGATATCTTGAACTGCTTATTTAGTCAATGGTGACTCTGGAATTCGAGGTTCTATGTTTGTGTAAAAACTACTAACCCAGCTTTGCGCTAAACTCAAACGCTCGACCGGACGCAAATCACAATCCGGTGTTCCATTAGCCTTGCCTGAACGAGTTGTAACGGATGAAATGAGTTTGCTACATTGATTGTCTTACTACAAAGTGCAGTAGAGTTTGGGGTGTGAATCGATCTTGTCACTGTCTCAAGCCCCCCAGAAACGATCGGATAGTAAACTGCGGAAGGTTATCTTGTTGCTAAGCAATTCTTAGGAGAGCGTGTATGACCCTTTCAAGACGGCGCACTTTGCAACTCGGTTTAGGAGCAGTTGCAGCAGCAGGTTGTTCTGGAGTTGAGCGGCGCCCGGTTCAAGCATCGGACAATTTACAACAAAATTTCTCCGTGAATGGACAAATGCAATTAAAGCAACGAGCTGCCGCAAAAGGAATAATTTACGGTTCAGCCTCAAACTATTCCCCTCTGAAACAAGACCCACAGTTTGCCAAACTCTTTGCTGAGACCTGTGGCATTTTAGTCCCTGAGAACTCCTTGAAATGGGGTCCCCTGCGCCCTGCACCCGATCGCTTTGACTTTACTGAAGCAGATTGGATGGCACAATATGCCCAACAAAATAAACTGCTGCTTCGGGGGCATACCTTGGTTTGGAAACATTCCAATCCAGACTGGCTAGAGAGTGTGACCAGTCGGACTGCTGAGAAAGTTCTCACTGAACACATCACAACGGTTGTGAAACGGTATGCAGGACGAATGCACTCTTGGGATGTGGTGAACGAAGCGATCGGAGGCATACCGAGTTGGCGATCAGATGGACTTCAAACGATGCCATGGTTAACGACGCTTGATAAGGATTATATCGAGATTGCGTTTCGAGCGGCAGCGGCGGCTGATCCCCGTGCCCTGTTGGTCTATAACGACAATTCGGTTGAGTACGACATACCCGTTCATAACCGAACGCGATCAGCAATTCTAGAACTGTTGCAATATCTCAAGTCACGCAAGGTTCCGGTACAGGCACTGGGAATTCAAGGGCATTTGGATGCTGCAGAAACACGATTTAATGCCAATAAGCTGAGGCAGTTTCTCAAAGACGTTGCCAGTTTGGGGCTAAAGATTTTGATCACAGAGTTAGATGTGACGGATCAGAATCTTCCAGCAGATCAGACAGCGCGCGATCGCATGGTAGCACGTGCCTATGAAGAATATTTGTCAGTGGTACTTGATGAACCTGCGGTGATTGGCGTAATCACCTGGGGAATTAGCGATCGCTACACTTGGTTGAATCAATCTAATTCCCGCAAGGATGGACTACCTGTCCGCGTGTTGCCTTACAGTGATACTCTAACTCGCAAGCTAGCATGGAATGCGATCGCTCGCGCCTTTGATGCTGCACCCAAACGGGGTTAGATCAAATCTTTGGGGTGAACCCGTCGAAAGCGAGAACACACACTTGAGATCCCTGAAGTTTTGGGATGGGCTAGCTCCCGTCTAATTCATACTCTTAGTTTAGCAACGCCCGTTTTTTCAGTACCTCTAACAAAGTTGTGAAGTAAGCGGGGACAGGCGCGATCGCTTCGATCCATTCCTCAGTTACCGGATGAATTAATCGCAGTCGCCAAGCATGAAGGGCTTGTCCGGGAAGGTTCACCCCAATCGATCGACCAGAGCTATAAACCGGATCGCCCACGACTGGATGCCCGATAAAAGCACTATGGACTCTAATTTGATGCGTTCTTCCGGTTTCTAGTTCGAATTGCAGCAGCGTATAGTTTCCTAAGCGCTCTTTGATTTGCCAATGTGTGATTGCGCGTCTTCCGCCTTTTTCTTCGGGAACGATCGCTTGTTTTTGTCGATCGACGGGATGCCGTCCAATCGGTTGATCGATCGTTCCGCTCTCTTGTTTTGGCGAACCATGAACGATCGCGTAATAGTCCCGTCGAGCAGTTTTAGTACGGAATTGTTCTTGTAGATGATGAAAGGCTTGCTCGGTTTTGGCAGCAACGATCGCGCCTGTGGTGTCTTTGTCTAATCGATGCACAATTCCGGGGCGCTGGATTCCATTAATTCCCGGTAGCGTTTCGCAATGCGATAACAACGCATTCACTAAAGTTCCTGATTCATGTCCAGCAGAGGGATGTACGACCATTCCCGCAGGCTTATTCACAATGATTAATGAGTGATCTTCGTAGAGGATATCTAACGGAATTGCTTCGACTTTAAGTTCGAGCGGCTGGGCTTCAGGTAGTTCGATTTGAATTAAATCACCCTCTTCGACCTCTGCTTTTTTTGATTTACAGAGTTCTCCGTTGACCTGAACGTGACCGAGTTCGATTAGTTTTTGAATGCGCGATCGTGACAGATCGGGAAGTTGATCCGCGAGATATCGATCGATGCGCTCACCGCTTTCTTCTACATAAAACTCAAGCAATGTTGACTCGCTCTTGTCTAAATGATCACACTCTATTTTACAGGCTCAAACTTCAGAAGTTTTCTGCTTCAATATTTCAATTAATGCTGGAATTTCAGTCTGCACAACATTCCAAACGATTCTGAAACTCGTCTTGCAGCTTCAGCGATGACTAATATCGGCGCATCATCCTTACGATTATTGTCGCTTCATTCGGGTTGACTGTCCTGTGTGATCTCTAGAAACTGAGGGCGACATTGTGACAGAACTTCATGCAGATTGACTACATTTCCGATGACCACGATCGCAGGTGCACCAAAATTCGCAGCTTCTATCTGAGCGCAGATTGTTTCAAGTGTTCCAATTAATTCTTCTTGCTCTGGGCGAGTTCCCCAACGCACCATTGCGATCGGCGTTTCCAAACTCATTCCCGCTTGATGGAGTTGTTCAATAATATGCGGCAGATTGTGAACACCCATATAGATGACGATCGTTTCTGAGCCGTGCGCGATCGCGCCCCAATTTACGGCAGGGCGATACTTTCCGGCTTCTTCGTGTCCGGTTACAAACGTCACCGATGAACTATACGATCGATGCGTCAACGGAATGCCTGCATAAGCTGGAGCCGCAATCCCAGAGGTAATTCCTGGAACCATTTCCACAGAAACACCTGCGGCAACGAGATCCATCATTTCCTCGCCCCCGCGCCCGAAGATAAACGGATCGCCGCCTTTAAGCCGAACCACGATCGCCGCTTCTTGTGCTTTTTCGATCAATACTTGCGTGATTTCTTCTTGCGACATGGAGTGCCGCCCGCGTCGTTTTCCCGCATCAATCCGTTCTGCGATCGGATTGATCATTGCCAAAATTGGCTCACTCACCAAGGCATCATAAACAACCACATCGGCACATTCCAGTAAAGCCTTTCCTTTTAGCGTCAGCAACCCCGGATCACCAGGTCCCGCGCCGACGAGATAAACTTTACCGATGCAATCTGTGTTTGTTGTAGTCATCGTTGAGAAGATTAAGAAAACGAGTGGAAGCTAAGTATCTCACGGTAATTAGTCTAGCCACTCAAGTTTGCTACTTTCGATACCTGGTATTTAGAAAATTTGTAGATTTGACCAAGTTCTATCTCAGGATAGGGACTGATTGATCGATCGCGCCATTCAACTCGGCTAAAGGTTGCACCATAATAAAATCCACAATCAACCGCAGCAAATCCTCACAGAAATCAAACGGAGCTAACCATTGCAGCGTTAGGTCTGGGTGTTCTTCGGAAAAAGCTTGAATCGATCGATCGATCGCATCTGTAATTCCGCCTGAGAAAAGAAAATACGGCAAGATCGCAATTTTTTGACATCCCTGCTGGTTTAGCTCAAGTAAGCGTGTCTCTAATTTTGGTTCAACTGACCAATAAGCAGAAACCGCGCCGATCACGGTTGCAATCTTTTCGATCGGCACGTTCCCACCTGATCGCCGACTTCCATGAGACATCAGAATTTGAGCCTCAGCGGGAAACTGAGCCAGTCTTGAAGCCAGAACCTCTGCCATTCCAGAATGCGTTCCTAAATGCGGCAAAATTTGAAGTTTGGCATCAATTCGAGACTGAGCGATCGCGATTTGCTCTGGAATGTCTTCCATCACATGAACCCCCGGCAGCAGAAACAGCGGCACAATCTGAATCTGCAAAACGGATTCATGCTGGCGGCTAAACTCCTCGATTTGCTCATGCAGCGCAGTTGGGGCGCATTCTAAAACAGCCGCTCCGACAGGAACCGATAACCGTTGCTCCAAGCGATCGCGCAGTTGATCGATCGCCACTTGGGGACGAATATCTCGACTTCCATGCGTGACGAGAAGATAGGCGGAACGCAAAATGCAAGCCTCAATCTACGAATGTAAAGTTAAGTAACATTGTAGCGGCTCTGCTGCACTCTCAACACAATCAAGCAATTTTTAGACAGAGATAAAAGTGAATAAATCAAGACGCTGCATGGTAAACTGACCGAAATTTTATTTTGTCGCTTGGGCATCTATGCAAGTTCAATTAAGACAAATCGGGATTAGAACTGCGGCACAGCTTAGCATCACCATTGTGAGCCTATCAGTCGAATCTAGTTTTGCTCAAGCGCAGAGACTTCCACCGCCGCCAAATGTCCCGCCGATTCCGACTGCGCCGATTCCGAGTGCGCCGCTTCCTTCAACTAGCCCAGACTTCCCGCCGCAAGCCCCCATTAATGTTGCTCCGGATGAACGGATTTACACGGCTCCAGGGGTGAGTCCCGTCAATCCGATCGCGCCTGTAAGCGGTCGATATCGCGTGTTCGTGGATAGCGATAGTCCGTTTGTCTTGCAGCGAGTGCGAGTGGTTCAGTCGGATGCTTTTCTTCAAAATACCGGGGGACGCAGAGTGATTCAAGCTGGGGTGTTTAACAATGAGGTGAATGCTCGGCAGCAGGTTTCACGTTTATCCACTCAGGGAATTTATGCCCAAATTACAGGGGGACTTTCTCAGCCCGGAAACCCACAGCGGGGCTATTATGCAGTCGTCCCCGGTGATCAATTTGAGGTACAGGACTATCGCGATCGAGCCATTCGTCTGGGAGTTTCTCAGTCTGCAGTCAGGATTCGCAATCGCCCGCTTGGATTGCATCTTGCAGTAGGTCCTTTCTCGGATGAGGGTGAAGCAGAGCGAATGGTACGGTATCTGCGCGATCGCGGCAGGATGGATGCCCGGCTATTCTACAATCGCTAAGCAAATGTGGCGAATACCCAACCGAGTCCGAGTCCCAGCCACGCGACAACCACAAGAATGATTAGAACTTGGTGTTGGGTATATTCTGCGGTTTGCAAGTCCAATCGCACCAATGATTCTGCAACCAGCACCATAATGATGGGTGTAAAAATTTTAAACCAGTTGAGCAGGATCGATGCAAACGCTGCGATCGCCAACAGTGAAGCAAAGGCAACCGTATCCGATTTAAACCACTTGGTCAGCACTTTTTCCGAACTGGTAAGTGGGTGCATCAAGATCAGAGCCAGAACGACACCGAGACTCGCAGCAGAAGCAACCGCTGTCCAAAGGTGGGCGGTGGTAATGATTAATTTTCCGAATGTGGCATATGCCGCAAAGAGCAGAGATGCAGACAACCAGGGAAATTTCTTCATACAGGCGCTACACTACGCAGTTTTGGCGAATACACTCAGCGTACCAGTGATAGCTTGATTTCGGTATCCGTCGCTGGGTCTTGTAATCGACATAGGTAATGCCAAATCGTCGATCGTATCCCCACGCCCACTCAAAGTTATCCAGCAAGCTCCAGACAAAATAACCGTTGATCGGATAACCTTCGATCGCGGCTCGATAAACGCCTTGAAGATGCTGACGTAAATAGAGAATGCGATCGGTGTCAAACACTTCGCCAGACGCAGTTAATTTATCCTGAGCAGCGCAGCCATTTTCGGTGATAAAAAGTTTGAGATCCGGACGATTTAAGGTTTCGCTAACATGACGAATCCCCCAATACAAACACTCTGGGACAAGATGTAACCAAGGCATATGCAATAGCGGATAGCCCTTGGGGAAATTGAGCCATTCACAGCCTTGAGCATTGTCCGCAGCACGAATGTGAGCGCCTGTGTAAATATTTAGACCTAGAAAGTCTAAAGGTTGATGAATGATTTCTAAATCACCGGATTGAATATCTGGAGCATCATTGCTTAATTGTGCTAGAAAGCCTGGATGATATTCACCTGTTAATGCGGGATAAATCATTCCACCATTGCGGAAATGATAAGGAAAAGCTTTTTTTGCGGCTTCGATGTGTTCTGGTGTTTCAATAATTGGAACCGTGATGCCGAAATTATCAACCAAGCCGATCGACGATCGCGCTGAATTTGCTCGAATTGCCTGACACGCTAACCCATGTGCTAATAACGCATGATGTGAAGTTTGCCAGACTTCTTTCAGCGACTTTACCCGTGTGCCTGGAGCCATTTCCGGCTTCTTGTTCACCGCGTAGGCTAAGTGCGTAAAGCAAGTAATTTCATTCAACGTCATCCAATTGGTAATCCGATCGCTCAATCGAGCGACGATCGCGCCGACATACTCGGCAAAATCCTGCGCCATTTCGCGACTGCGCCAAGATCCGTATCGATCTTCCAACGCTTGGGGGCTATCCCAATGAAACAGCGTTGCCCAAGGGGTAATTCCGTGATCCAACAAGCAATCGACTAATCGACGGTAGAAATCGACTCCAGCTTCATTCACCGCACCGCGTCCATTCGGGACAATCCGACACCAAGAAATGCTGAAGCGATAGTTCTTGATGCCCAACTCTGCCATCAATTTGATGTCTTCTTTGTAACGATCGTAATGTTCACAAGCGATCGCGCCTGTTTGCCCTCGAAAGGTATTGCCCCGCTTGGCGCTAAAAGTATCCCATACGCTTGGTTTTCGCCCGTCTCGGTTAACCGCTCCTTCGATCTGATATGCCGCAGTTGCAGCACCCCATTCAAAGCCCGGTGGAAACTGATGGCTAACCATGATTACGTGAGAACCTGAATAAAAATACGGTTGCTAAAAGTAATGCAGGGGATAACACTGCAAACAATACATTAAATAAGGTGGGTTCGATCGCTGCGAAAGGAGCTAGATATTTAATCGCGATCGACAACAGCAACGATAAGCCCATCACTTTGAGAATCACATTGAACGTATCCATGTTACTTCTCATACTGCTCATACGCTTCCACAATTTGCTGCACCAATGGATGTCTGACTACATCAGCTTTAGAAAGCTTACAGAATGCGATCGTGTCGATCGATTGCAAAATTCGATTCGCCATTGCTAATCCTGATTCCTGGTGCATTGGTAAATCGGTTTGCGTTAAATCTCCAGTCACGACCATCTTGGATTTAAACCCAAGTCGAGTCAGTAACATTTTCATTTGCGCTGGCGTTGTATTCTGTGCTTCGTCCACAATGATGAACGCATTATTTAACGTGCGTCCTCGCATATACGCGATCGGTGCTACTTCAATAATCCCACGCTCCATCAAGCCGCTAATTTTTTCCGGCTCAACAAACTCATACAGTGCATCGTACAGAGGACGCAGATAAGGATCGATCTTCTGCTGCAAATCTCCGGGTAGGAACCCTAGTCTTTCTCCAGCTTCGACTGCTGGACGAGTCAGAATTAATCGCTCATACTGATTCGATAACAGCGCTTGAATCGCCATGACCGCAGCGAGATAGGTTTTTCCAGTTCCCGCAGGTCCAATACAGAAGGTTAAATCGTGCGATCGCACCGCCTGAATATACTGCCGTTGCTTAAACGTCTTCGCTCGAATGGCTTCACCACGGCGCGTCTTCCCCAATACGTCCTGCTGAATTGTCTGAAGTTCGCCTTCTTGATGCGTATCCAAGGCATGACGCGCTGTGAGAATATCGACGCTTGAAATCGGTTGTCCCTTGCTCCAAGAAGACTCTAACGAACCGACTAACCCCTTGACCAGCTCAATTTGATTCGACGTTCCCGTAATCATCAACTCCTGTCCGCGCAGCACAACCGTAGCTCCAGTCTGACGGGCAAGAATTTTCAGATTGTCTTCTCGATCACCAGAGAGTGCGATCGCGCTTTCTGGACTTGGTAGGGGCAGCGTAAATGTTTCCATGCAGTACCAAATAAGGATTCTGCTTCTAGTCTAGGACATTCGCAATTGTCCCAGCAAAAAAGGCATCTCATCTGTAGATGCCTTAATCGATTAATTTCTGGTTGGTCGTCGGGGCGCATCTCCTCGCGGCGAGGGGCGACCTTGGGAGCGGGGCGGACGTTCTGAATCGCCATTCTCTCGATGCTGACCGCTCCCGTGAATATCTAAATTCACCGTCTGTCCCGCAGCTTTGGCAACCCCCTCGATCACGCTCCGAATTGCCTGAACATTTCGCCCACCGCGCCCAAATACGCGCCCTTTATCGGTTCCTTCAAACGCTAAACGCACCCAAACCCTCGAACCGTTGGCTAAGACTTCACAGTCGATTCGGAGAGCATCGGGCGTTTCTAGAAAAGGTTGAACAAGAAACCGGATGAGTCCGGCGTAGTCTGGAGTTACAGGTTTCACAAGTCTTAGACGGATTCAGATTGCAGTTGCTCAAGCACGTTGTTCTTGAAGAGGATGTCGCGAACGGTGTCGGTCGGCTGTGCGCCTTTCTTTAACCAATCGAGAATCACAGGCACATCCAGGCGGACTTCATCCGATCGAGGGTTATAAAATCCGACTTCTGCCAATGGGCGACCATCGCGACGGCTGGTGCTTTGAGCGACGACAATTCGATAGCTGGCTTCGCGCTTTTTACCGAAGCGCTTTAATCTCAATTTAAGCATGACTAGAACCGAGGACTCCTTATGAATAGTTGCAAAGTGATATGTCAAATCGACATACTTCCCGGAATAGTCATCGTAACACGGTGAGGGAAAATCAGGCGCGATCGCAGCGGATTTCAACCCGTTTTAGGACAATCCGCGATTGAGCCAGATTTGCGTCAGGTTAAAGCTAGTCGTGCTGCCCAGTGCCCATTTCGTCGCGCTCCCAGGTTCCTGCTTGGTTGAGCAATGTTCTTTCACCCTTGCGGACAATCAATCGCCCTGCTTCTGTCACGGTGTAGCTGTAGTCTCCATTGCGGAACTCATAGCCCAAGAACCGACAAGGAGTGACTCCATCCGCGCAGGTCGTGTGTAGGGTTCGACCTTTTAACTGTAGTGTTGCTCCTGTATGAAGGTTTGTGCCGACATAATTGACATTGTTGCAGGTGACATTACCTTCAGCGCATTCTGCGTTGACGAAGATCTGAAAGTCTCTCGTTAACAATGTATCAGCCGATGCAGCTTGCCCAGAAATTGCTAGGGCTGCAAGCGGAAGTACAGTCATGCCAGCGATTTTTGCGATCAATCCATTGAATTTCACTTGAAGTTCTCCTTAGTTATTCTTGAACATAAGCTTTCAACGCAGCGATCGCACCTTCAGTGGCAGTTAGCTTATGTGGGTTGGCAGAATTCTTACAGAGAGCTTCATTGCTTGCTGTGCGGTTTCCGCAACCAATCAGCGAATATTTTTTGATAGAAACTGAAAAACGCTTGAGAAGAAAACGACGATCGCGCCTGTCATCAGTGCAAGAATCACCAGAGCGGCAATCGTACCAAACACAACCAATACGCCATCCGCTTCGATTAACCCAAGACTAATCGCGACGATCGCGATCGCAGGCAGAATGTTTCCAAATGGAATCGGGAGCACAATCACAAAGGCAAGCAACAGGAAAAGCAAGCCGAGCGATCGTTCCACGAGTGGCGTTGTAGCGAAGTGCCAGCGCGGACGAATGAACCGCTCAAACATTTGAAGATACCGCAAGACTTGCCGGACAATTTTCTCGAAGTCTTTGCGCTTGAAGCCCCGATTCGCTAACCATCGCGGAAGTCTTGGACTAGAGAAGCCACAGAGTAACTGAATTGAGAAAATGACGAGTGGTGTACCAATGATTGCGGAGACTCCGGCGATCGGTAACGGCAAGGCTTCCGGTAAGGCACAGAGCAATAATGTAGGACCAAACGCCCGACTACCTAAGCTCTCAATCAGTTCACCTAAGCGGATTGTTTCTTGATCGTGCTGCTGCAATAAGTTCTGCAACATCTCGGAAGTGTGTAACTGAGGCGGGGAGTTGTTTTGAGATTGGTTCATGTTGGATAGGACGATCTCAGAACCTTTACCGTTGAGCTTGCACTAGCAGAACAGTATTGAAGAGGTTGCGAGTCGAACGCTAAGAACACGAATGAGATTTAGCTTTTTCCTCGTCCCACTCGAACCCGACAGTCATGACCTCGCGTTAGTCTCTAACCTCACAAGTTGCCGAAGCCCTTCTTCTTCTTATCTTTGCCGCCTTTCTTCTTCTTGCCGCCGCCTTGATAGCCTCTATATCCAGGCTGAGGAGGACGCATTCCACCGCCCATGCCGCCAAACGGATTGCCACCACCAAATGGATTCGGGAGTCCGCCCATCGGCATTCCGCCCATACCAGGGAAGCCCATTTGACCGGAACCCATTTGCTGCATCATTGATCGCATTCTCTGGAAATTCGTCACCAGTTCGCTGACTTCTTTATCCGAGTGACCTGAACCTCTAGCGATGCGCTTACGGCGACTAGGGGAATTGGAGAGCAGGTCGGGATTTTTGCGCTCTTCAGTGGTCATCGAGCCGATCATCGCTTCGGCTTTTTTCAGTTGCTCTTCGCCTTTTTGAAGCTGTTCTTCGTTCACCATCTTGCCCATGCCCGGAAGCAGCTTCATGACACCACCGAGCGATCCCATATTTTTAAGCAGACGGGTTTGTTTGAGGAAGTCGGTAAAGTCGAACTGAGCAGAGAGAATTTTCTCCTGCATTTTCTCGGCTTCTGCCATGTCTACTTCTTCGCGGGCTTTTTCCACCAGCGTCAGGACATCACCCATGCCAAGAATCCGCGATGCCATACGATCGGGGTAGAACGGCTGCAAAGCATCAACTTTTTCCCCAATCCCGATAAACTTGATCGGCTGTCCTGAAATCCGACGCACCGAAAGGGCTGCACCTCCGCGGGTATCGCCGTCCATCTTGGTCAGAATTGCGCCCGTGACTCCGATTTGCTCGTGGAACGTCCGAGTTAAGTTCGCAGCTTCCTGACCCGTCATGGCATCCACAACCAGCAGCGTTTCGTGCGGTTTGATTGTGTCTTTGATGCGCTTGAGTTCGCCCATCATCGATTCGTCAATCTGCAAGCGTCCGGCCGTATCCACAATCACGACATCAAAGCCGTCGGCTCTCGCTTTTTCCACTCCTTGACGCGCAATCTCAACGGGATCAGCATCTTTGCCCAACTCAAACACAGGCACATTCACTTGCTTGCCCAGCGCGACTAATTGATCGATCGCCGCCGGTCGATAGACATCTGTTGCAACCAATAAAGCTTTACGATCTTCTTTCCGCAGATGTAGCGCCAGTTTTGCGGTCGCAGTCGTTTTACCTGTTCCTTGCAGACCCGCCATTAATACGATCGTTGGAGCCGTCTCCGCTTCAGCCAAGGGGACGTTGGCATCGCCCATGACTTTGACAAGCTCGTTGTAGACGATCTCGATAAACTGCTGATCGGGTCGCACTCCGGCGATGACTTCGGCTCCCAGAGCGTTTTGTTCAACTTCTGCGACAAAATCTTTCACCACTTGCAGGTTGACATCGGCTTCGAGCAGAGCGCGACGAACTTCTCGCAAGGCATCTTTCACATTTGAGTCTGTGATTTTGTCTTGACCGCGAACTTTTTTCCAGGCTTGTTCTAAGCGATCGGCAAGAGCGTCAAACATAGGAGAAACTGATCAGGAGTTATCTTTTCCAGAGTAGCGTGTTTCTGGACGTGAGAGGCGCGATCGCAGGGACGGAAATCCCTAATCCCTAGGAATGTCCGCGGTATTTGCGAAAGGAGTGGGGAGTAGGGAGTAGGGGTCTGAAAAGGGGAATAACACCCCACTCCCCGCTCCACTATTGCTTCACAAGCCTGTAATAGCTATATTCCTCGGTGAGCGGAAAGGTTTCGAGTTTGTAGCCTTGTTTTTGCACGTCTGACAATAGAGGTTCGTAAGCATCATACAAAAATACTTCGGTAAAATTTTCAGGAATTTTTGGAGCTGTACCTGGTTTTGCTAACAGAAACTTTGTCTTTGGATCAAGGGCGTAGCTCAAGGCGATGAGCACATTGGGAAAGGGTGTGTTACTCACCACTAAGGGCTGAGCTGTCCGACCCACGATTGCGGCGGTTTGTTGGGGATTGATTGGAATGGTTTTATTCCACCAATAGGGAGCTTGTGAACTCGCTGCGCCAGAAAATACGCCAGCTAACAGAACGCCAATCAGTGCGGCTTGCCATACTATCGATCGCCAGCCGGGTTTAGAAGCAGAAGCGATTTTTTTAGTAAATAGATAGGCGATCGCAAATTGAATGCCCAGATAGATCAAAAACAGATAGCGAGTCTCACCGGAAAAGCGATATCTTCTCAAAATTAAGTCCGGCAGCATCAACATCACAACTTGAACGCCGATCAAGCTCAAAATAAGCAGCGAAGTTTTCTTTTCAGTATGCGTCCACAAGTAATAAAGCGCATAACCAGAGAGCAGGAGAGCGGTCAGCGCAAAAGGAACGTGATAAGGAATATCAAATTTGGGATAACCCAGTCCGTAATCTAGAAAAACTCGCGTAATGTTGATTACCCAACGGTTTATCAAATGCTGCAAACTGACGGTGTTATTAAAGAAGCCTGCAATATGGCGGGGGGAAAAGTTGTTGTAAACAGCGAATCCAACCCAACTTGCAAGCGCAAATCCCCACATTAGCAATGAGACCGCAAAGCGTCGGATTGATTGATTCCACTGGAGCTTTTGTGTGAATAAGCAGTAGATTGAGTGCGCCACCAGCACTAAACCAAAATAGAGATACGAGTACGCGCCGACGACTAGAGTTAATCGATAAAGCCACCAGTGGCGATTCGAGGGGTACCGCAGGGCGCGGAGCAGTGCAGCACTAGACACTAAGGTCAGAAAAATCCACAGAGTATAAGGGCGTGCCTCTTGTGCATAAACGACATGAGCTGGTGACAGCGCGATCAGAGCGGTAGTAATCAAGCTTACGATCGACGAGCCAAACAATTCCCACGCTAACCAGTAAGCCGCAGGCAGCACAAGCAAACCAAAGAGGACTGATAGCCCTCTAGCAACTGCGATCGAATCCTGAAGCTGCATTCCCCAGTGCGTCAACACAAAGTAAAACGGAGGTAGTTGCGGCTCTTCTTTTGCCAAACTCGTGACTACATCAGCAGTGGTTCGGCTTAAATCCATTCGCTGATACTTCATCAGGTCTTCGCGACCGATGACTTGCTCATTCACAATGTCCTGAAACATCTGCGCTTCAGTGTGACCTGTGCTGCGTAGAAGCGTGTAAGACTCATCAAAGGAGATAGATTTGAGATCAAGATTGACAAATCTAAAGCAGATTCCCACGACAAGCAGCAGGATTACCAGGAAACGAAGCTGTTTTGGGAAAGTCATAAATACACCATTCGTCTTGAGAAAATATCGAATGCGCGAAGAACCCGCGATCGACGCGCTCACTGAAATTCGGCGACAGTCATGAGCAACCGCACACGATCGCACTCGCTGACAAAGTTTTAAAGCGGTTCAGAACACCTGTCTAGGTGATCAGATAGGAACCTTATCCGTACTATACAGAAGGATATTTTTTATGAAACTCCCGTAAAATTACTGACTCAGAAATCTTCTTCCGTTATATTGCTAAAGTGATTCACAGCGGTCTTCGCCTCGCCTATGCCTACCATGTCCGAAAACTCCTCGCTTCTTCCTACGCCTTCTGGTGCGCTTAGAGTCGATGGCCTTGCGTCACTCAGTTCAGCCGGAGTCGATCGCAACTCGACAGACGCATTGATTGAACAGGTTCAGCTTTCGTTAATCGTTCCGACCTACAACGAAAGTGGCAACATTCACCGGATTATTCGGATTCTGTGTGATCTTCTCGATCAGGCTCTGCCGGATGATTACGAGTTGATTGTGGTGGATGATAACAGCCCCGATCGCACCTGGGAACTGGCTCAAGCGTTGATGCCAGATTATCCGCATCTGCGCGTGATGCGTCGTCAAAGCGAGCGAGGACTTTCAACGGCAGTCATTCGGGGTTGGCAAGCGTCGAGAGGGCGCGTTTTAGGCGTAATTGATGGTGACTTACAGCATCCGCCAGAAGTTTTAATGAAATTATTTTCCGCGATCGCTCAGGGTGCGGACTTAGCAGTCGCAAGTCGCCATGTGGATGGGGGCGGTGTGAGTGATTGGAGTGTGGTGCGGCGGTTTCTTTCGCGGGGTGCTCAGACGCTGGGCTTGGTGATTTTGCCCAGAGTGATCAGCCGGGTTTCAGATCCGATGAGCGGCTATTTTATGGTGAGACGCAGCGCGATCGCTGAGCAGGTTCTTAATCCGTTAGGCTACAAAATCCTGATCGAAGTGCTGGGGCGCGGTGATATTGCACAAGTTGCGGAAGTTGGATATGTTTTCCAAGAGCGAGAAGAAGGTGAAAGTAAAGTTACCTGGAAGCAATACAAAGATTACATTCATCATTTGCTGCGGTTGCGTTTTTCGACCGGGCGACTTGGACGAATTTCACGCAAATTAGATTTTCCGCTGGGGCGCTTTATCCGCTTTGCTTTAGTCGGATTTAGCGGGCTTGCTGTGGACATGGGTATGCTCTATCTGCTTTATGATGTCTTGGGGCTTGGGCTGACTCGCAGTGCAATTCTGGCGGCAGAATTGGCGATCGTCAATAACTTTTTGTGGAACGATCTTTGGACATTCAGGGATTTTTCTAAGCAGCAGCGAAAACGGCGACAGATCGTTAAACGGTTTGTGAAGTTCAACATCATCTGTCTGATGGGGCTGATCCTGAAAATCTTGCTGTTGAATCTCCTGTTCAATGGTCTGCATCTCAATCCTTACGTCGCAAACTTCCTGGCGATCGTCGCTGTAACCATCTGGAATTTCTGGATCAATCTGAAGCTAAGTTGGCGTGTGACTGAAGTGAAATAGTCTGAAGTGATTTTAATTTTTTAGTAATAAGTAATATAACTGTCCGGTTGCATTAATTAGCCCTGCTTCGTCCCCTGCTTGAGTTCCGGTTCCCGTGAAAATATCCACTCGCCCTGCGCCGATAATTGCGCCGCCTGTATCTTGATCCAGCATAAAGCGACTGACCGATCGCGGTTCATACTGCCGATCCGCCTTCAAAATCGGTAGCTGTGTTTGAATCAACGCCAATGCTCCGGGTGGCATTAGTGATTTATCCGTTGCGATCGAGCGATCGGCTGTCACCGGAACTCCCAAACTCCCTAAAGCGGGTGCTCCGAGGGTATTTCTAAAGAACACAAACCGACGATTCCGAGGCAAATAGATATCTAAGTCTTTTGGATTTTGTTGAAAATACTTCAGCACGTTCGGGAGGTTTAGATCCTCTAACTTCAGCTTGCCGTCTTTGACCAATTCGCGCCCGATTCCGGTGTAAGGCTGATCGGTCAATCCTGCAACGCCGATCGTCATCGTAGTTCCATCGGTCATCGTTAATCGGGCAGAGCCTTGAACTTGGATCAAAAAGGCTTCTAGTCGATCGCGCATCCAAACTAACTCTAATCCGCGCAGCTTACCTTTACTGCCCTGCAATCCGTCTGTCCCTTCTAGCTCTAATCGGGTTGGATGTGGCTTTTTCCACTGCGAGAAGTCAGAGGGAAGTGAGTATAGCGGATAACGATAGGTAGCGGTTTGAGTGCGACTAGCAGTATGCACTGGCTCAAAATAACCCGTAAACGCAACCATCCCTTGATTGTCTTTGCCGATCGATTGATAAAACACAAATTCTCGTGCGATCGTTCTCGATAGCGCTCGGTTCGATTTCGCAGTTAACAGCAATTGTCGAAAGCGCTTCAAGCTGCGAATTACGCGATCGCGAGTAACGGTTTTGACCGGGTATTTCTCATACGCTTGAATTGCTTTCGGAGTTTCCAAATACCGCAAGCTGTGATTGATCGCGCTTAACATCGAGCGACGATCGCGCAAAATCTGCTCATCAATTGCAAGCGGAGATTTCGCGATCGGCTTAAGTGGTACTTGAACTGGCGCAGTAATTGGTTTGGGTTGTGCCAGAACCGGAACAGTTGGCACACCAAGGAGTAACAAACTGAGAATGAGCGATCGTTTCATGGATGATTCGGATAAGAACACGATCGGATCTGCCCCACCAGACCCCAAAGTTCCCCACGGGTAGGAAATTTAGTGGGCTTTCCGAAGACTTCAACACAAGCGAAAGGCTTTTATCGAATTGATGTTAATGGCATTTGACTCAGAAAATTCGCGCAAGTTCCTAATCGTCTGCACCACGATGCACCGTTTTCACCCACTTCAAGCGCTTCGGGCGAATCGACATTCTCAGCGTTGCCGTCGAAACGATCGCAAACCAGTGCAGCATATAAATCGCGCCCCGCAAACCCTGAACCATCAGTGTTGCCCAATCGAGTAACGACTGATGTTTTGCACTCTTAAGCCGTCGAACACGCCGCAAGCCTCCGATCGCGCTGAATAAAAATAGGAACATCATCATCGCAGAAATCGGACTGGTCAGCATCATTCGGTGACGCAGCACTGCCATGAGAAAATCCGGAATTGCAGCAGTCGGCATCACATACTGAAGCATCCAAAACATCGCGAGATCCAGCGTTTTGCGGGTTCCCATCCGGTTTCGCAAAATCAACCGCCAGTAGTCGAGATAGCGCTGATAGCCGCCTTCCGCCCAGCGATTTCGTTGATGCCAAAGCGCGATCGCGCTCGTCACACCCTCTTCGTAAACCGCAGGCTCCGTGACGACTTCGATATCCCACTGATTCAAATGCAACCGGAAGGTCAAGTCCAAATCATCGGTGATCGTTTCCTCGTTCCAGCCGCCGCAATCGATCAAAGCTTCTCGGCGTACCAGTTGACCATTACCGCGCAGTTCGCCCAATCCCCCGATCGCAGAACGCTGCTGATGAATAAACGCATCCAGCGCCATTTCTGCCATTTGTCCGCGAATCCAGAAGTTGTTTGCATCTTTTGAGTGAAACCCTGGCTCGGCTTGAATAATGGCTTTTCTAACCTGGATCGCGCCGACATCACCGCGATCGAACACAGGCAGCACATGCCGGAGAAAATCAGGTTCTACTTGAGCATCCGCATCAAACACGACGATAAACTCGCCTTGGGTTAGCGGCAACACCTGATTCAGCGCACCGGATTTACCGCCGCCTGCCTTGACGGGACGATGAAATACATTTAACTGCGGATACTGCGTGGCTAATTGATCGAGAATTTCAGCCGTTTGATCACTACTGTTGTCGTTGATGATCCAAACTTCGTAGCGATCGTTTGGATAATTCAAACCGCACAGCATTTCGACTAAGCGACCAACGACTGCTTCTTCGTTTTTGGCTGCCACCATCAGCGACACTCTGGGAAAAGTGTCATCCTCTTCGAGCGGTTTAGGCAAGCTGCAAGGACGCGCCAGAACTAATCGAGCCGCATGAAGGCTCATCAACGTCGTCACACCCAAAACCACCCAATAACCCCACGCCATCAGATGCAGCGCGATCGTACTGCCCCAAATTGCAGCAAACACGAGAGCCGCTTTTTTCCTACGTCCTTGAAATCCGCGAAAGGTTTTCGGTTCTTCCGGATCGGGTAACTCCGTCATTAATGCGGTCAACGCCTCAAGCTCAAAAGAATCGTTTTCTTGCCAAGATTGATCGGACATAGTTGCAGTGTCTAACGCCCAGTAAATGTTTCGTGTCACTAAAGATTCAGATCGAATCGTAAAGTTTTCGCTACAAAAGTTTTCGCTACATTGACAGCTTACCGTGCGATCGCTCATTTGCGCGGATTTCTTCTGGCGCTTCTAACGGGCTTTTTCTTCCCACAAATCTGGTACAGACTTTCCATTTTGCCGCAGTTCTGAGTCTAAAAACAGCCAATAGAGAATTTCTTCTGCGCGATCGCGCTCTTCGCGAATCTCGTCTAACTGACGCTTGAGCGCTTCATACTGGTTCTCATCGGCACATTCAAACACCTGCTCAAACTGAACTCGATGTCGATCCTGAATTCTGAGGAATTGATAGGCATACTCATCGACGCGCGGATCTTCAACCATCCAGCAGTGGTCAATCACATACAAAATATCGGATCGCGACACAGATTGCACGTTCACTCAGTATCCTTAAACACACAGGTATTATGTTAGGTAACGCGAAAAATGACGCAGTAGTCGTTAGATCGTAAACAAGTTAAGCACCATTAAAGCGTCACCTAGATTACAAAGGATAAAATTCTTTAAGCTTATAGAAAACAATTTCTAATTCTGAGTGGACTTAAGTTGATAAACGATCGCGATCCATTCCCCTAGTTGTTCTCGGTCGATTCGTTCAAATCCCAATGGTGTTAGCGTTTCAGTTAATTCTTCTTCGTATTCGATTGTGAATCCCGATAAGATCAACCGTCCCATCGGTTGGAGTGCTGCCTTTAAATCTTCGCTCAAATCAATCAGAATTCGAGCAAACATATTGGCAACAATCAAATCGAAGTTCTGATCGGGTTCGATCGACAGCGTTTCCGGCACTTCGCCGCCCATCCAATGTCCTAAATCACTGCCTTTGCCAAGACTGGCACGATCGACTTTAACATCAACCGAATTTTGATGAATAGCGCGTTCGGTTGCTTCAATGGCGACCGCATCATTATCGATCGCGTGAACTTGTGCGCCTAATTTCGCCATTGCCACGCTTAAAATTCCAGTGCCACAACCAAGATCCAAAATCTCTAAGTTGGGCGTAATATGACGCTCGATTAATCTTAAGCATAAAGTTGTTGTTGGATGAAAGCCACTACCAAATGCTAAACTCTCTTCAATGTTTAAAGCAATTTCATTCGGCTGTTCTTTATAACTTCCATTTACAATCACAAATTTATTACCGATTCGGTGCGTCGTAATTGCATCTTCTAATTTTTGTTCAACGATCGTCATCTCCAGTTCTGTTGTCATTCCCGTGCGATGCAGCGATGACAATGCTGTTTCGATTTGTTCGAGCTTGGCGCGATCGTCATTCGGTAAATAAAAGCAGACATGAAATGCCCAAGGTGCAGGAGCCGTTTCAATTTGCAGATTACCTTCAAAATTAACGGTTGCTAAAAGCGATCGAATCCAGTCGATCGCTTCACGGTTGGCATCTAAGCTGAGTTCGATCGTCATATCACCTCTTGGATTGCGGCTTCTGCAAGCGGAGTCATGATTTTATATCCTGCGTTGTTTGGGTGTAACCCATCAACTGAAAGATGAGATTGCAGAAACCCGCGATCGTCTACCATATGGCTGTGATAATCGAGATAAACACAGTTAGTTTCTGCACAATAGTTCTGAATCCAATCGTTGAGCGCTGCAATTTTGGCACGAGGACGAGTGACGGAAACAAGTTCACTCACCGGAAGCAAAGAAGCTAAAATCATGCGAATTTGATGGTACTTTGCAAGTTCAACGATCGACATCAGATTATCCTGAATTTGAGCGATCGTGGTGCTGCCTGTGTTGCCTGCAATATCATTTGTTCCAGCGAGAAGAATTACAGCTTTGGGACGAAGCGCGATCGCATCTGGACGAAACCGAATCAACATTTGGGGTGTCGTTTGCCCAGCAATTCCACGATTAACATAAGACTGATTCTGGAAATAATTTTGCAAATTCCAAAAATCAATAATGGAATCACCAAAGAAAATGATGCGAGCGGAATCTGGAACCAATTCAGCATTAGCTTGTTGGTAGTGCTGCAATTGTGCAAAATCAGTCATTCGCTCTTGAATCAGGTCGAAGTTGTGAACACTCAAGGCTTTGATCTGGTTCAAGCGATATGTCACTTTTTTAATCACATTCATTTCAAACTACGAGAAACATCGATCGATAAAGCATCCAGCGCCAAAGGATTCTGGCTGCCTTTACTCGAATTGAAAATGACTGAAACGGAATTATCACCTGCATTTAGCCAGACATTTTCGATTTTGACCGACTGCCACTGATTCCATCCGCCTGTTGCTGGAAACGCTTGTCGATCGACCAAACTTCGACCATTCACATACACATATCGCACTGCGCTTTGGGGGGATGCGTATCGAAACACTAAATCATATCGACCTGAACAACCGATCGCCACCTTAAACCGCACCAAATCATTCTCAGCCTGATTGATGACAGATGGCTGAACGCTAGTAGCGACGAAATTCTCAGCTTGAACGGTTCTCGTCGTCGAAAGGGAGATTGCAGCATTCAGAGCATCGATCGCGCTTGTTTGTCGGGTTGCATCGGCTTTATCGATCGTTCCTGCCCAATTCAAACCGAACTGATTTTTCTCATTGCGATTTGCCCAGATTGACTCTGCATTTCTGGTAATGAATTCGCGGTAGGTTGGCTTCGGACTGACGCGATACAAGTCCGTCAAATTTCGCATAAAAATTCCTTTAAATTGAGGCCCATCATTGCCACAATCATTGTTATCTTCGCAAGGTTCACGCAGAATTCCATTTCGAGCAAGTTTCACGATCGACGCATCTGCGATCGCTTCCGCCTGCTTCAATAACTCCGGATCTTTTGTGCCTCGATACAAATCGACTAATGCACCAATCAGAACACCTTGATTGTATGTCCAGATTGTTTTCCCATTATTGCGGCAGTTGCTATCTAAACCATCATTCACTAGATTCTCAGCATTGATCACTCCGCTCTGCTGATACCATTTCCAAATCTTCTGCGACCATTCCAGATAACGTTTATCATTCGGTTCGCGTAGATTTAACTTTGCTGCAACCGAAAGTAATAATCCATTGGTGATTGCGTTTTTGTAATTTAACTCGCGCTTGTGCCAGTACAATCCGCCGTTACAAACGTTATCCCAGCCTTTGGTCATGTCCCAGAAGATGAACTTGGCTTGATCTAAATATTTTTGTTCGCCGGTCAGGTCATAAGCTCGAATCCACGCGATCGCCCACCAGCCATCATCATCCCGAAACCAGGGATTGATGAAATTCGCATATCTCGGCTTCTGATAGAACGTATTGAAAATATTGCCGCGATACGTGAGGGAATCGGTTAGGCGCGAGTATTCGATCGTCGCTTCCAGTGCGTTTGCTGCATTCCACCAGTTTGTGGTATCCCACAAGCCCGTACCCGTGTTGTAAAACATCTGTAAAGCTGCCATCCCTGCCGCAATTCCCGGCTGGCACGTCGCGGGTACAACCATGTCTCACTTGCCAAAATGCTCCAACAATAGACCCTACCAGACGATCGCCAAATTCAGCACAAATTGGGGTAAAACATCTTCACCGCTAAGCGCGATCAGATTTTCTAATACTTCAACCGACTGATCCGATCGATAAATCTCAACGAGATGGGTTTTACGATCGACCAACCAACCTAATCTCACACCATTCTCAATGTACTCTCGCAGTTTGGCTTGAGTTTCTTCTAAAGTGTCAGACGGAGACATTAGTTCTAAGACAAAATCAGGTGCGATCGGGGAAAACTTTTCTTGCTGCTCAGGCGTGAGGGCATCCCAGCGCGATTGTTCAATCCAGGCGACATCGGGCGATCGAGTTGCCCCATTGGGCAATTTGAATCCAGTTGAAGAATCAAAGCAAACACCTAGCTGGGCTTGACGATTCCAGATACCAAAATCAGCTCCAATCTCAAAATTCCGATTTCCGGTGATTCCGCCTGAAGGAGACATAATTAAAATCTTTCCGGTTACATCGCGTTCAAATTTAACATCGGGATTTGCCCGACAGAGTTGGTAAAACTGCTCATCAGTCAGATCAATCACAGGTTTAAGATTGAACGCTGAAAGTACCATAACTGACACCGGAGTTCTACACCCTAATCATACTTTATGTTAGGAAATCGCATAGTACGATTGAACTTTGCAAAATCTTGCACTACAATGCAGCGGATTATGTTGGAATCTACGTTGGAATTATTGTGAGGATACAGAGATGAACAAAGGTGAATTAGTAGACGCGATCGCTCAAAAGGCAAGCGTCACCAAGAAAGAAGCAGATGCAATCTTAACGGCGATGGTCGATACCATTTTGGAAACCGTTGCAAGTGGGGATAAAGTGACGATCGTAGGATTTGGTAGCTTTGAAGCGCGGGAACGTCAAGCCCGCGAAGGGCGCAACCCGGCAACTGGGGCGGCAATTCAAATTCCAGCGACACGAGTTCCGGTGTTTGCAGCAGGGAAAGGATTCAAAGACCGAGTAGCACCGCAAGAGTAGGGAGTAGGGAGTAGGGGGTAGAGAGTAGGGAGTAGATTGTTAATCCTCCCCACTCCCCCACTCCCCACCTCAATCAGTGCTACCGTTGATGAGCGGGTTTCGTTCAATCAATCATGAGTGTTCTAACGCTACGGTCGATCAAAAAAGATTTTGGCATCAAAGAAATTGTGCGCGATGCCAGTTTTACGCTAGAAGCAGGCGAAAAAGTCGGACTGATTGGAACGAATGGATCAGGAAAATCGACTTTGCTGAAGATGATCGGCGGATTGGAATCGATCGATGCCGGTGAGTTAACGAAAACTTCAGGCAGCCGGATGATTTATCTGCCGCAGCAGCCGGATCTTGATCCAGAGCGAACGGTTTTAGAGCAAGTTTTTGCCGATAGCGGCGATCAGATGTCGCTAGTTAAAGAATACGAGCAGCTATCCGATCAGTTAGCCCATGCAAACGGCAATTCTGATGCGACGATGGCGCGATTGTCGCAGATAACGCAGAAAATGGATTCGCTTAACGCTTGGGAACTGGAAACTAAAGCGAAGATCATTTTAACGAAGCTCGGAATTCATGATCTCAACGTCAAAATTGAACAGCTCTCCGGGGGCTATCGGAAACGAATTGCGCTGGCGACTGCATTGTTATCAGAGCCGGATGTCTTATTGATGGACGAGCCGACCAACCATTTAGATGCACTGTCGATCGAATGGTTGCAAAGCTATCTCAGCAGATTTCGAGGAGCAGTGCTGCTCGTAACGCACGATCGCTATTTCCTCGATCGCGTCACCAATCGAATTATCGAACTCGATCGCGGCGAACTCTACAGCTACAACGGCAATTATTCCTACTATTTAGAAAAGAAAGCCGCGCAAGAAGCTTCTGAAGCCAGTTCGCAACGCAAGCATCAAGGCGTATTGCGGCGAGAATTAGAATGGCTCAAACGAGGAGCCAAAGCGCGAAGCACCAAACAGAAAGCCCGGATCGATCGCGTTCATGAAATGCAGGACACTGAGTTTCGACAAGCTCAGGGGAAAGTGCAGATTTCTACCGCCGGACGACGCATCGGTAAAAAAGTGGTTGAACTGGAGCACGTCACCAAAGGATTTGGCGATCGCACTCTCATCAAAGATTTCACCTACAATTTCAATCCCGAAGATCGAGTCGGAATTATCGGCGGAAATGGGGCAGGAAAATCAACGCTACTCAATTTAATTACAGGCAGACTTGAGCCGGATTCGGGCACGATCGAAACCGGAAGTACGATTCATTTTGGCTATTTTGATCAGCACTCTGAAGATCTGCTAGTTAGCGAAAATCAGCGCGTGATCGAATATTTAAAAGACGTAGGGGAACTGGTGAAAACCGCAGAAGGTGAAGTGATCACTGCGTCTCAAATGTTAGAGCGCTTTCTGTTTCCACCCAATCAGCAATACGCACCCATTCATAAGTTATCCGGTGGAGAAAGACGGCGTTTATTTCTACTACGAGTATTAATGAGCGCACCGAATGTTCTAATTCTCGACGAACCAACGAATGATTTAGACGTGCAAACTTTAGCGGTTTTAGAAGATTATCTGGAAGATTTCAACGGCTGTGTGATTGTGGTGTCGCACGATCGCTATTTTCTCGATCGTACCGTTGATAAAATCTTCGCCCTCGAATCAGGCGGCAACGTGCGTGAGTATCCCGGAAATTACTCGGTTTATCTAGAGTACAAAAAGGATGAAGAAGTTACTGTCGAAAAACCATCCGAGCCGAAGCCAACCGCAGCAAAATCCGTTTCTAATAAGCCGCGTAAATTATCTTTCAAAGAAAAGCGTGAGCTTGAAACCTTAGAAACAAAAATTCCTGAACTCGAAGCCGAAAAAGCAGCGATCGAGAAGAAACTCTACAACAATCCACCTGCTGGCTTTACTGAAGTTCAGAACCTTTCTGAGCAATTAGCAAAGCTAGAAGAACAGATTGAAACGTCTACGATTCGCTGGATGGAACTCTCTGAAATTGACGGATGACAATGGATTTTGAACCTTGGAACAAGCTCTTACAGACGTATGTAAATGATCGCGGACAGGTCAACTATGTTCGCTGGAAGCAAGAACAACCCAACGCAATCACAGAATGGATCTCATCCCTAGAATGGAGCAATCCCACACCCGATGAGCAATTAAGTTTGTGGATTAATCTCTACAATGCCTTTGTCATTGAGAAAATCCTGCCGCGTTATCCAATCCGATCGATTCAGCCTAAAATTTTCGGCATTCCCAATTGGATCGCCTTTTTTCAATTCTTTTTTAATCGCGATCGCACTGCCTTCAATCAAAAATTCAGCTTAGGACAAATCGAGAACGAATGCTTGAGAAAACAATCTCAAGATCCGCGCATTCATTTTGCGATCGTCTGTGCCTCGATCGGCTGTCCGTTGTTAAGAAATGAAGCGTATTTTCCCGATCGCGTTGATCAACAACTTGAAGACGACAAAAATCGATTTATTCAAAATCCCGAAAAAGTGAAATACGATGCCGATCGCAACGTTTTGTACTGTAGCAAAATCTTCAAATGGTATCGCCAAGATTTTCTCAGCGTTGCTCCCTCGATCGCCGAGTATATCAACCCGAATATCCCTAAAAACGCCAGAATTTCTTATCTTGATTATGATTGGAGCCTGAATCAGACCTCCTTTAATTAAAGCCGCCGATCTTTCTTCAGAAGAGATTGCATTTCCTCGGCTGAAATCGGCGGACTATAAAAATACCCTTGAATGGCATCACATCCCCGATCGCGGAAGAACTCCAACTGATTTTGGTTCTCGATTCCCTCCGCGACAATGTGCAACCTTAGCCCTTTTGCCATGCTGATAATGGCATCAGAAATCGCAACTGCACCCTCACTCGAATGAATTTGCTTCACAAACGTTCGATCGATCTTCAAGGCATCGATCGGCAATTGATACAAATAATTCAGCGACGAATAACCTGTACCAAAGTCATCGATCGAAATCTCAATCCCTAATGCTTTGAGCGCCTTTAGCGTACAGATTGTCATCTGCACATCCTGCATCACACAGCTTTCCGTCAACTCCAAAATCAGCAGCTTTGGATCAAGTCCCGTTTCTTTCAGAATTGCTTCCACTCGCTTCGGCAGATCCTGCTGCTGAAACTGCCGCATCGACAAATTGACCGACACTTGCAACGGCTGCAAATAGAAGTCTTGCCACTGTTTTGCATGTTGACACGCCGTTCTCAGCACCCACTCCCCTAGCGGCACAATCAAACCCAACTCTTCCGCGATCGGAATAAACGTGTCCGGAGACACAATGCCTCGCGTGGGATGATACCACCGCACTAGCGACTCCATCCCAACAATCTGCCCCCGCTTCAAATCCACTTGCGGCTGATAATACACCCGAAACTCAGCCCGCTCGATCGCTTTAATCAAATCCATCTCGATCAAGCGCCGCTCCATCTCCAGCGCATCCAACTCAGCGTCGTAGCGCCGGTAAGCCGATATACTTGGCTGCTGACACCAATGTTGGGCTGTTTCCGCTTGAGTTAGCAAGTCCTGCGGCGTTCCCTCCGCCTGATCCGTCCAGGTCATCCCAATGCTGACATTAAATCGAATCTCGCGACCGTCGATCACACAGGGAAGCGTCACGCGATC
This sequence comes from Cyanobacteria bacterium FACHB-63, assembly GCA_014695255.1. GTDB lineage: Bacteria > Cyanobacteriota > Cyanobacteriia > Leptolyngbyales > Leptolyngbyaceae > Leptolyngbya. The sequence continues at coordinate 66,387 of JACJNX010000040.1, read as the reverse complement.
AAGCAGCATCTGAGCATAGGCTTCGAGTTCTGCTCCCGACACATCCTTCAGCACAATCCCAAACTGATCCCCACTGAGCCGCGCTAAAAATCCATTCGATTGCACAATCTTACTCAGACGGTTGGCAATCATTTGCAGCACGATATCACCAACCGTGTGCCCAAAACTGGAATTAATCACATGGAAACGCCGCAGATTCAGACACAGCACCGCAATAGAAGACTGAATATCAGGGTGCAGAGTCAGTAGATTTTGCAGATGCTGATACAACAAACCGCGTGTCGGTAAATTGGTCAACGGATCGAGCATCGCGCCGCGACGAAAAGCTGCGGTTGCCTGCTGTTGTTGAGCAGCATACCGTTGAATGAAAGCGGCTTGCTTCTTCAGGCGGGTTGAAATCGCACCAACCAGCTCATTCACCGAACACGGTTTAACAAGATAGTCATCTGCCCCTAAATTCATTCCGTACCGCATATCGCGCTGTTCGCTTTTTGCCGTCAGAAACACAACCGGAATAGTCGAAGTCTGCGAAGTTGATCGCAGCGACTCTAAAACACCGTAGCCATCAAGCTCTGGCATACAGATATCGCAAAGCACCAGATCGGGGAGATAGGCATTGGCTTTATGAATTCCGACTTGACCATTTTCTGCTTCGATCGCCCGGAATCCTTCGAGTTCCAGAATCTCAAGCAGATTGTTCCGGATCAGCTCATCGTCTTCGATTACAAGAATGGTCTTCATTAGCAATAGATCAGCCTACGCAACTCATCAACTGAGCGAATAAAAATGAATGTCAAACGCGATTGTAATAAGGCGGTGTATGAAGTTAAAAATAAACTGTAAAGCGTTATCTGGCAAAAAATTGTGGAGAAGAGCAAAGAATTGTTCAGTTCCGAACTGCACTAATCAGCCGTGTAATAGTTTGCAGTCCTGCAATTAACCTGACAAAAACCTATCCTATTTATGCGAGATTGTCCATCGATTACGATCGCTCCAAGTCTGCGGCGTTTAAGTTCGGTAGCTTTGTTCCGGGTTAACATTGTCTCGAAGTTCTAAATAAGGTTGACATCATATCCTCATTCCTTATGCACCCTGATTACTTAATTTCAGCTAAGTCGAAATTAATGAATCTTTTATTTGAATATTTCTATTATCTGAGTTGAAGCAGAATTATCTTTTTACTCACCTCTAAGAGCATCAGCATTGTGTATTCTACTTAACCAGAAAAATATGGATGCAATACAGAATTGATCCTTGCTTAGTTTGCCTCTGAACGTCTCGATTGACTACTGAAGATCACGACTTAAGTACACCACTTAAGCCAGAGATGCTGCGATCGCAGACTGAGCAGCAACTAAACTCTTCGAGCGCTTGCAGAAAAACAGCCTGAATAGCACGGTTATTAAGCGTCAGAGCGCCTATTGCTTTGCTGCCTCACCTCTAATTCGCTGAAATTTGTGCAGATTCATCGTTCATCTATTCGTCGGAATAAATTAAGCCATTCTGCGGATGCACAAAAATTACACTGTAAACTTGCGTAAGAATCTAGATTTTTGTTGTTAAATTGAAACCAAAAAAAGTAATTTATGGATTTACTATGCAGCAAGAATTTTAGACAAACTTATACTTGCTAGAAGCGACGGACGACAGAATCAAATTATCCAGTCCGAAGCCCTCTCACTGAGTTGACTCAGCAGAAAGTTTTTGACGGCAAGATCTTTTATTCTACTTAAAAAGCTAGAAATCACGTTATTGCTTATGTGTATTTCCAAAGCCTATTCTATTTGTCAGGTTAAGTCTATCCATGTCAAATGCACCGCCCCCACGCCAGCCTGCGAAGCGCAAACGAGGAGTCATCCTTAGCACTCGCGGGTGGCAACGCCTTCAAGCTGCTGAAGCGCGATCCAGCCAACAGCAACATCCGGGTAAGCCTTACACTCTTCAAGAGCTAAGCGAACGAACGGAATTGAGTCCAAACACCTTAGCACGAGTGCGGAGCCGCAAGGTTGCCGTGGATCAACATACTTTAGAGAACTACTTTCGGGCGTTTGACCTGATGCTCAGTCCCGAAGACTATACTGACTCAGATAATCTGCCCTTCAATCGACAGAGCCTGCTTGCAACCGGGCAGTTGTCGATCGATTCGCCGTTTTACGTCTACCGTCCGCCGATCGAAACGCTGTGTTACGAAGCGTTGATGCAACCTGGAGCACTGGTGCGCGTCAAGGCCCCTCGTCAAATGGGGAAAACCTCGCTCGTGTCGAGAGTCCTCACCCAGCTCAGAGAGCAACACCATCACACCGCGATTATTAGCTTGCAGCTAGCCGATGCGTCCGTCTTAACGGATTTACGACGATTTTTGCAGTGGTTCTGCGCGATCGTGTCGCAAAGTTTCGGCTTACCCAATCAACTCGATCGCCATTGGGATGATTTGTTTGGCAACAGCTACAACTGCACGAACTACTTTGAAAACTACATTCTCACAGAGATTACCGATCCGATCGTGCTGGCGCTCGATGAAGTGGATAGCGTGTTTGAGCATCCAGAAATCGCGGCTGATTTTTTTGGCATGTTACGGGCATGGTATGAAAAATCGCGCTATGGCGATGCGAAAAGTGAACTCTGGCAGAAACTACGGCTGGTGCTGATTCACTCCATTGAAGTCTATGTCCCGCTGCATCTCAATCAATCGCCGTTTAATGCAGGATTGCTCGTTGAGCTACCGACGCTAAATACAGAGCAGGTGCTGGATTTGGCGCAGCGCTATGGCTTTGAGGATCTCGAAACTGCGGCAGAGGCACTATTGAACTTAACCGGCGGCAATCCTTATTTGGTGCAGGTGGGTCTGCATCACTTGAGCCTTCAGAGCGTTAGCATTGAGGCACTCTTACGATCGACTACCAGTGATGGCGTATATGGCAATCATTTACGGAATCTCTTGTGGGATCTGCAAAAATACCCGGAGTTAATGGCAGCATTGAGACGGGTGGTGTTCTCGGACGCGCCAGTCGAAGTGGAACCAATTCAAGCATTTAAGCTTCAGAGCAAAGGGCTAGTGCGAATGAGGAATTCTCTGATTTCGCCAAGCTGTGAACTGTATCGTCAATTCTTTCAGCAAGCACTTTCGACATCGTGACTGCTCAAGGCTCGAATTCGCGCTATCAGGTGGGGGGCAGTTTGCCGCCGGATGCTGCCTGTTATGTCGAGCGCCAAGCCGATGAGGAGTTATATCAAGCGCTGCTTGCGGGTGAATTCTGCTACGTGTTTAATTCGCGGCAGATGGGAAAGTCGAGCTTGCGGGTGCGATCGGTGCAGCGACTACGGCAAGCAGGGTTACAGTGCTGCACGATCGATATGAGTGGAATTGGGGTGCAGCAAGTGAGCGCAGAGCAGTGGTATGCCTCGATCGCGGCGGCGCTAGTCAATAGTTTTGACTTAGAGATTAAGCTTGGGCAGTGGTGGCGCGATCGCGCTCATTTGACGTTTGTGAAGCGGTTAGAACAATTTTTAGAGACGGTTTTACTCGCACAAATTCAGCAAAACATTGCAATTTTGGTCGATGAAATTGATAGTGTGCTGGCACTCAAGTTTCCCGCTGATGATTTCTTTGCGTTGATTCGCTCTTGTTATCACCAGAGATCGGAAAATCCTGCGTTTCGACGGTTGAGTTTTGCGCTGTTTGGAGTGACAACGCCTGCCGAACTGATTAGCGACAAACAAAGAACGCCGTTTAATATTGGCAGAGCGATCGGGCTAGCAGGATTTCAGTTTTCTGAAGCGGCTCCTTTAATCGAAGGCTTAAGGCGAGTGGTGAAAAATCCAGAATCGGTGCTGCAACAGATTCTAAATTGGACAGGAGGACAGCCGCTTCTGACTCAAAAATTCTGTGAGATTGTGGTGCGTGAGGCTACCGAGCGATTCGCAGAAACAGACGAAACTGTCGCGATTTCCCCACTGACGTTGGAGTATTGGTTTCAACTGCGCGTAATCGACAATTGGGAAGCGCAAGATCGTCCCGAACATCTGAAAACGATTCGCGATCGCATTGTTGTTGATCAATCCCGAGTTGGGCGGCTATTAGAGTTGTATCAGCAAATTCTACGATCGCCTAAGCTCGCTGTTGATCGAAACTATCCTTTGTTTCAGCAACGCCACCAAGGCATTGAAATCGATAACAGCGTCGAACAAATCGCCTTACTGCTGTCTGGATTAGTCGAGCGATCGGACGGATATCTCCGCGTTAAAAATCCCGTGTATGAGGCGGTGTTTAACCTTAGCTGGATTGATCGACAATTTGCCAAATTGCGCCCGTATTCCGAGGCACTGACCCAGTGGAAAAATTCTGGTTATGAAGATGAATCGCGATTACTGCGGGGACAAGCGCTAATCGATGCGCGAAACTGGTCGATCGCAAAGCAACTCAGCGACGACGATTACCGCTTTCTCTCTGCCAGTCAAACGCTGCAAGAGCAGACCACGCTGCGCGATCTTGAAGCCGATCGCGCTCAGGTGATCGCAGCGCGACTGGCACTAGAGCGCAGAAATACAAAGCTCCAGCGCCAGCTTTTAGTGTTGCTGAGCGTGGTATTGGGTATCGCGATCGCACTGGGGTCGATTGCGTCTGTGCAGTATCAGCAGGCAAATCGCAGCAGCATCATCGCGATTACCAGCAATTCCGAGTTGCTTTACGCGCTAGGGCATGGGTTGGATGCCCTGATCGAAGCGCTCCGTGCCCGTGCGATCGCGCAAGAATCGTACATTCAAGATCGTGGAGTCCTAGCGCAAGTCGATCGCGTGTTGGGGCAAGCCGTTTACACGGCGGCTGAGTCGAATCGGCTGTCGGGTCATACCGGGGGAATTCGCGCCGTGAGCTTTAGTCCTGATGGAGATTTTATTGCGACGGCATCTGAAGATCAAACCGTCAAGCTCTGGCGCGAAGATGGATCGTCGGTTACAACCCTAAAGCAGCATACCGGAAGTGTGTTTACGATCGCGTTTAGTCCTGATGGGAAACTGATCGCAACTGGGGGTGCAGATAATATTGTGCAGTTGTGGAGCCACGATGGTTGGCAAATACAGCGGCTGAGCGGACATGAGGACACAATTTATGGAGTCGCATTTAGTCCCGATCATCGCACGATCGCAACTGCCAGCGCCGATCGTACCGTGAAACTCTGGTCGCGTCAGGGTCAACTGATTCGGACACTGAGAGGGCATCAACAGGCGGTGAATGCGGTGACGTTTAGTCCAGATGGCGAGTTGATTGCAACTGCCAGCGCCGATCGCACGGTCAAACTCTGGACGCGCACAGGTCGCCTGATCAAAACCTTGTCTGAGCATGAAGATGCTGTTCAATCGGTTGCCTTTAGCCCAGACGGAAGCGAAATTGCATCAGCGAGCCTCGACGATACGATCGGGCTATGGAGTCGATCGGGAAGCCTGATTCGTAAAATTGAGGCGCAAAGCGATGGTGTTAATTGTGTCGTGTGGAATCCGAATCAGCAAACGCTTGCGTCTGTTGGATTTGATAAAACCCTAAAACTGTGGCACCGCAATGGAACATTAGTGCGAACGCTGCAAGGACACGAAAATGGAATTTGGGCGGCAGCCTTTCACCCGAACGGACAAACGATCGTGACGGGCAGTGCGGATAGAACGGCAAGAATTTGGCAACTGAACAATGGCTTAATGACCCGATTAGAAGGACACCGTAGCGATGTGAATCAGGTTGCCTTTAGCCCGAATGGTGAATGGTTGGTGTCTGCAAGTAAAGATCGATCGATTAAGCTCTGGTCGCAAAGCGGCAACTTTATTCGCGATTTGAAGGGGAATAACGGTTGGAAAACCGACGCAAGATTTAGCCCATTAGATGGACATATTGCCGCGACTGGATTAGGTGGAGCCGTGGAGCGTTGGGGGCTTGATGGCACACCGATTGAACCCACCATAAAGCCAGGAATTGGTGCAATTCAGGGCTTAGACTTTCATCCGCTTGGTACGCTTCTTGTGATCGCCGGACAGGATAAACGCTTGCGGGTTTGGAATCTGCAAAGGGCAGTAGCGAGATCTTGGTTGGCGCATGATGCACCGATCCAAAAGGTTGTCTTTAACCGGGATGGTCGGTCGATCGCATCTTCGAGCCTGGATGGAACCGTCAAACTCTGGGAAACCGACACTGGAAAATTTCTAACCTCATTCGTTGGACATGATGGAGAAGTCAGAGCGATCGCGTTTTCAGACTCGATCGTGGCAACGGGTGGACTCGATCGCACGATTAAACTTTGGAGACTCGATGGCACTCTAATCAAAACGCTAACAGGACATCAAGATCAAGTTTCTAGTCTTGCATTTAGCCCGGATGGAACTCTGATCGCTTCAGCCAGTTTAGATAAGACGATCAAACTCTGGAAACACACAGGCGAATTGATTACAACCTTGAGCGGTCATATCGACGGCGTTCACAGCGTTGCATTTAACCCAGACGGAACGCTGTTAGCGTCTGGAAGTCGCGATCACACGGTCATTCTTTGGAACTTTGAGCAGGTTTTAAACACGCAGCCCTCGATCGCGGCTTGTCACTGGTTGGCGAACTACCTCGCTACGAATACTGCTCTTAACAAATCGAATCGCTCGCTGTGCGACCAGAATCCGTAATCGATCGCCCTTGCTTGTAGATTCCTCTGAATTAAAGGGGTGCAAAACCTGCAAGATAAGACATAACTATCACAGGCTTTTCCCCATAGTTAGAAGAGGGCAAATTGATTGTGATGTCTAATGTGATGTGGTCTGATCCAACTCGTCAACCTTTGCCGATCATTATGATTCGTGGGTTTGCGGCGGGGGATAGTGCAGACGAACGGCGATTAACTTATCAGGGATTCAATGATGGCAGTGTCTATCCACAGAAACGGGGTGAAAACTACATCTACGAAGGAATGGTTCTGCGGTTTATCAAATCGGATTGGCGCTATAACGATGCAACTAATGTAGTCGGCTACTATCCGAGCCAAATGGCAACGCCGCCTGTGATTCCAGAGGAACTCAAGGTCTTTGATCCAGATTTCTTTAGCGGTCGCATCATTATCGATCCGGCAATGGCGCTGCACTTTTTGCGATCGGATGAGCCGTGGAAGAGTTTGTGGGTATTTCGCTATTACGATCTGTGCGATCGTACCTTTCCGGTTTATGGTGAAGCGCTGGTGCGGTTAATTGATTTTATTCGATCGCTCTGTGCGCTTAAATCTCAAGGCGCAAAGCCCAAAGTCAATATCATCGCGCATTCAATGGGTGGTTTAGTGGTGCGGGAAGCGATTCAGCGCACTTATCCACAACGCAGTGCCACCGCTGCCGATGAAGCGATTAATAAAATTGTGACGCTCGGAACGCCGCATAAGGGTGTGTCGTTCCAACTGCTGAAAGATTTGCGCTGGTTGCCGATCGAGTCTGCCAACGAGCTGGAACACTTCAACCCAGACAACCAAGCTGATCCCAACAATCCCACTTCAGCCGTGAACTTTGCGCGATATTTTCCGCTCGATCGGATGCTTTGTGTGGTGGGCACAAATCATCGGGCTTACAACAATCAAGCAGCGTCATTGCTGAATCGACTGTCGCCGATCGCGGGTGAAATGGGAATGAATTTCAACCGGAGCGATGGTTTAGTCAAACAAAGCTGCGCCCAGATCGACGGTGCGCCTCGCACGTTTATTCATAAGTCGCATGGCGGGTTTGATTCGATTATTACGTCACGGGAATCGTTTGAGATTGCGACACGCTTCTTTTACGGAGATGTGCGAACTCGGCTGCGCCAGGTACGGGCACAAGTAAAACGAGGCTTTGACTTCTTCGGCAAGAGTGAGTTTTTCTTCGGGGTGTCGGTGAAGCCGCGAGGGGTTGATTTTGAATTGTTCCACCAAAGTAGAGAGGCTGAGAACTGTTACGGGCCGTTCCGTACCGGAGACTTTAGCGATACGGATTTGTCGTTTCCCTGGGCGGATGATCAAAAACTGGTTTGGGAAGGCTATCTCAACATGAAGGCGAGTCTGTCGCAAACTGATTTGGTGATGCGACTAGAGTTTTATGTCGGTGAACGGGATCTCTTTGGGGTGGGTTTTTCTGACAATATTGTGTTCGCAAAGCAATACTATATTCGTGCTGTTTCGCAGCCTTCATTGGAACTGTATTTGTACAACAGCGAAGAGTTTGCCAGCGATGATCCGATGCGGAATGCGACTCCAATGCGCCAAGTTCCGGGCGGGTGGGAATTTGATGTGATCGGCACAGGATTCACTGGCACCTATCGAATTGAGTTCGATCGCATCCCCGAAACGGGAACGCCAACACCCCTCACTTCGGTGATCTCATCCAGTAATCGTTAAATTTAAGCGGGGCACGATCGCGATCGTGCCCCATCGATCTTGGTAGATTCAGCTAAAATGGTAATTTTGTTTTTGGTGATTTAGACTATAATTATCAGAACTCACTACCGGACGATCGCGCTATGTTTACGACCGTTGCTCCGACTAAACCTTCCCTGCCGCGTGACTTATTTGGTGCGATCGCGGATCTCAAACGCGAAATGAATGCCGTGATTCTGGCGCACTATTACCAAGATCCAGATATTCAAGATGTCGCAGATTATCTGGGAGATTCGCTTGGACTCTCACAGCAAGCCGCCCAAACCGATGCAGATGTGATTGTATTTGCAGGCGTTCACTTCATGGCAGAAACCGCCAAAATTCTCAATCCCAATAAGTTGGTGCTGCTCCCGGATCTGAATGCAGGATGTTCCCTTGCAGATAGTTGCCCACCGGATCAATTCGCTCAATTCAAAGCAAAATATCCCGACCATTTGGTGATTTCCTACATAAATTGCACCGCAGAAATCAAGGCAATGAGCGACATCATCTGCACGAGCGCCAATGCCGTGAAGATCGTCAATCAAATCCCGGCAGATCAGCCGATTATCTTTGCCCCCGATCGCAATCTCGGTAAATACGTGATGGAACAGACCGGACGCGAGATGGTGCTGTGGCAAGGAAGCTGCATGGTGCATGAAACCTTCTCTGAAAAGAAGATGGTGCAGTTAAAGATGCAACACCCAGAAGCCGAAGTGATTGCTCACCCGGAATGTGAAGAAGCGGTTCTGCGTCATGCCGATTACATTGGATCAACGACAGCCTTGTTGAAATACTGCCAGAAGAGCGATCGCACCTCGTTTATCGTCGTCACCGAACCCGGCATCATTCACCAAATGCAGAAAGCCGCACCCGATAAGCACTTTATTCCGGCTCCCCCGCTCAACAACTGTGCGTGTAACGAATGTCCGCATATGCGGCTAAACACGCTGGAAAAACTTTACCTAGCCATGAAACACAAAACGCCTGAAATCACCTTGCCGGAACCGACTCGAATCGCTGCGTTACGCCCGATCGAGAAAATGCTGGCGATGAGCGTATAATAGCAGCGATTTGTTGCACGATCGATGAGTCAACAACTGTAATCGATCGTGCAACAAATTCCTCGGCGTTCTAGTCAATGCCGATGGAGATGTTACCCGGAAATGGCTCTATGAAGTTCGCGCTGTTGCCTCACGGAATTTTTTGTGCAACGCTTGCCCTGTCTGTCTCACTGGAAAGTTTAACCGCACCTGTCCGCGCTCAAGCCCCCCTATTTCCGCCTTCCACACAGCCCAGACCGCTCCCTCAGCCGCCTCAAACTCCAGCCCCAACACGCCCAGTTCAGGCTCCGGTCAATGGTGGCATCTGTCCGGCTCAGTTAGGGGGAACCTTAGACGGAATTATCAATCGCTTACCTGCCAACTGGGGTGTGTTGGTGCAGACCCAAGCGCCACGCGGTACGCGCCAGAATCTTTATGCTCGTAATCCGTTTACGCAACTCGTTCCCGCTTCTAACAACAAGATTTTTACAACCGCAGCAGCCCTCGCAAGATTAGGCGCACAGCATCAAATTCGCACTCCAGTTTTTGGCAATACTAATAGTCCCGATCTGGTCACACTGCGGGTGATTGGTCAAGGCGATCCAAGCTTTGGGACAGCACAGCTAAACTCACTGACGCAACAGTTACGCCAGCGCGGAGTGCGTCAAGTGCAACAGTTAATCGGAGACGATACCGTTTTTCGGGGAGCCGAATTCAATCCTTTTTGGGATGCTGACGATCGCGGCGAAGCGTATGCCCCTCCAGTCAACGGCTTAATGTTGAATCAAAATGTGGTCGGTGAAAGTGCAGTTCCTAATCCCGGCAACTACTTTGTCGGTGAGTTTCGCCAACGATTAACGGGTGCAGGCGTTCAAGTTAAAAGTTCAACGTTGGTAAAACGGACACCCGCACCCCCCGGAGAAGTTGAACTCGCATCAGTGATTTCTCCTCCCCTATCGCGTTTAATCTTTACAACTAATCAAGACAGCGATAACGCTTATGCAGAAGCGCTGTTGAAGACACTGGGGCGGTTGCAAGACCCAAATAGTTCAGACTCGACAACCAGCGGAGTCGCGGCAATCCGATCGATTCTGACTGAGTTAGGAGTCAATTCAAATCGGTTCAGTATGGTCGATGGTTCCGGGCTTTCCAGTCGCAATCGCGCCAGTGCTGAAGCGTTAGTACAGACCTTGCAAGCAATGGCACAACGCCCAGATATAGATCTATTTCGGCGATCGCTCCCGGTCGGCGGTGTAAGTGGAACCTTAAGCAATCGATTTCGGAATACCCCGGCACAAGGAATTGTGTTTGCGAAAACTGGAACTATTTCCGGCGTGGTGGCGCTTTCGGGCTATGTGACACCGCCGAACTATTCACCGATCGTCTTTAGTATCATTGTCAACTCGAATAATTCTCCTGCAACGGTTCGAGCTTCGGTGGATAGTCTGGTCGTTGCTTTAACTCGATTACGGAATTGTTAGTCGCTGAGGGATGCGATCGTGGGTAGCTGCGATCGCATCAATACAAATTATCGTGCTACCGTCCCGCGCTTCCACTCGCTAAATCCTTTTCCCAAAATTACAAACAGCACCAGTGTTCCTTGAATCACGCCTGCCAAGGAGGATTCTAAATTCAGATCTAATGGTAGCTGTAGGCTCCCAATGTTTAGCGCACTGAAAAAGAACGCGATCGGCAACAATAACCAAGCATTCATTCCCGCTAATAGCGTCACCAGCAGCGCCAGAAACCCCAATCCGCTCGAAATGTTCGGAATCAATCGGTGAAACACTGCCACCACTTGCAGCGCCCCGGCAACCCCGGCAAATGCTCCACAAATTGCAAACGAACTGAGAAGCTGACGCACCGAGGGAATGCCTAACACATAAGAGGCGCGAAGATTTTGTCCCACCGCTCGAAGCTTCAAACCAAAGTGCGTTCTCCCTAGAACGACGATCGTCGTTGCAATCGCCAACAGTGCAATTAACAGCGCGATCGGGCTTGCATCCGTATTTCCAAAAGTTGGCAGCCATAATGATTCTGGAAATTGTTCCGTTCCACTCATTGAAGCTACCCCCGGACGCTTCCAAGGACCAAACACCAAGTACAATGCCACACCATCTGCGAGAAAGTTCAATCCCAATCCCGCAAAGATCTCATTGATGCGTCCATAGATGTTTAGCACTCCTGCGAGCACTCCCCAGAGCATTCCACCGACTCCACCCGCCAAAATTGCTAAAGTCAGCGCGATCGCAGGCGGAAAGCTATCTTGGGTCAGCCGCAGCATAAACGTTGTGGCAATCCCACCGAACGCAATTTGTCCTTCAATCCCTAAGTTATACAATCCAGCAGTAAAGGTGAACAGCAATCCACAGGAAATAATCAATAGAGGTGCTAAGGTTGCAATCACTCGCGCAAACTGTCCGGGTGTACCAAATGCACCCGAAACAATCTCAGCGAAGACTGCGATCGGTGATGCTCCTGCAAGCAAAATGATGATCATCGTAACCACAAGTGCCATCACGATCGCGCCAATTTGATAAGTCAGCGTTCTGTTTAGTGTCATGGTTCCTAAATACTGGCAGGTTCTACTTCAACAAATCGCCCCCCGATCATCTGTCCGAGCTTTTCAGCGGTTAGTTTTGAGGCTTCAATCGGCGCAGACACCTGACCCCCACTAAAGACTAGAACTCGATCGCTATACTGCATAATTTCATCCAAGTCCGAAGACATAAATAGAATCGTTGTTCCGGTCTGACATCTGGCAATCAACTGCTTCCACACCCACAAGGTTGATTCAATATCAAGTCCGCGTGTGGGATGTTCCATTAACAATAAATTCAATGGCACAGGTAACAATGCAAGCTGTGTGCGCTGTTGATTTCCACCGGAAAGCCGTTCAACCTGAGAGTGCGGTTTACCTCGAATATTGAAGGTTGCGATCGCGTCGGTTGCTTGTTGATGGGTTCCTTTCCAATCGATCATCAATCGCCGTGATTGACTCCGCAAAATCACATGCTCATGAATCGACAGACCTCGAATTAATCCATCTTTCAGTCGATCGGCGGGAGAATAGCCAATTCCATGCCTAAGATACATTGCATAAGGCTTTTGGGTCATATCGACCTGATCGATCGCCATAGTTCCCGTCGCCGCTCGGATCAATCCCGCACAGAGTAATAACAATAATTGCTGTCCACTGCCTTCAAGTCCTGCAAGTCCAATCACTTCCCCTTTATAGGCGGTGAAGTTACCCATCTTCAAAGCGAGGCGATCGTCTTTGACCGAGACATTGTGCAACTCCAGCATCGGTTCAGCTTGCCGGGTCACAGGTTTCATCGGCAGCGCCAGCTCTTTACCGAAGATGAGATCAATCAGTACCGAATCAGAACAAGGAATCTGAACATTGCCGACCACTTTTCCGGCTCGCATGACGGTGACACGATCGCACAATTCCTCCACATCTTCTAGCTTGTGCGAGACAAAGATCACTGATTTGCCTTCTGAAGCAAGCTGTCTTGCTGCATTAAACAAAGCTATTTTTTGATCCGCAGAGATTCCGGTGGTCGGCTCATCCAGAATCAGAGTCTTCACACCAAGCGAGAGTAACCGAATGATTTCAAGCTGTTGCCGCTCTCCGACGGTGAGATCAGAAACGCGGCTGTTGGGACTGAGCGAAAAGTTAAAGGTTTCGGTGAGACGCAGAAATTCTTGGCGAGCGCGATCGGGATTCACAAACTTTAAGCCTGAAAAAATCCCCTTCGATAGCACCTCACCCCGACCGACCATAAAGTTATCCAGCACCGTCAACGGTGGGAAATCTAGCGGATCTTGGTGCAGCATTCCCACACCCGATCGGATCGCATCTGCTGGAGTTTTTACGCTGGTGGGTTTTCCATTGAATAAAACCGTCCCGGAATCTCGACTGATAAAGCCGCTCAGAACCTTAACGATCGTGCTTTTCCCTGCTCCGTTTTCACCCAATAGACCGTGAATGCTCCCCGCTTCCACCGTCATCGACACCTGATCGTTTGCTAAAACTTGTCCAAACCGCTTTGTTATCTGTTGAAGTTCGATTTTCATAAGCTATTTCACACAGCAGTAAAAAAGGGAGGGAGTAGGGGATGGGGAGAAATAGTTGGAATAGTTTTGCTAATCTGGCGAAGCGCCACTCCCTACTCCCCACCCTTAGAGAATTCAATCTCTACACGAACCGCTTTATTTACTCGGACCTTCCATCCCTGCCAATAATTGCGGCATGTACCAGATTTGCTGATCGGTTGCTGTTGCACCAGCTTTGACAAAGTCCGAGCCATCCTGGAATTTAATCGAACCTTTGTACAGATTGATGCTGCCGTCTGCCATGCCCTTAGCAAACTCATCGAGAAACTTCTTATTGTCTCCGAGGGCTTGCCCCACGTTGAAACCAATCATTCCGCTTGAAGGTGCAGAGAGGTTTTGGTAGTCAGGTCCCGACCAAACAAACTCGCTCGGATAGTTGCCGGATTTTGCTTTTTTCAGCGCATCTGTGTAGGGCAGCGACCAACGGTAGAATGGCACACCCAGACAAATGTTCGGAGCCAGCGAACAGCCTGTTTCCAGGTCATAGTGAACATACTTCACCTTTTTACCTGCCTCTGCCGCTTTCTTGCCCTGTACGGCTGCTTCTGGTGTATCAATGCCGCTCATCACCACATCATAGCCACCGTTGTAGTAGTCATCTGCCACTTTGGTCGGGTCAAGCGTCTTGCCGGGAATGTTGAACCAAAATCCAATCCAGGTCACTTTGAAATCCAAATCCGCAGCAGGCTTTTTACGATAGTTCTCCCAGCAGTATTTTGCACCCAGGAACGCCGCAGAGGTGTAGCGCCGAGTTTCATCATTGATCAATGGACCTAAATAACCGATCTTCCCGGTTTCTGTGCCCAACGCTGCCGCACAACCTGCCATCATTTTGCCGTATTCCATCCGACCCATGATGTTGGTCAGGTTCGCTTGATTTTTGAAGTTTTGCCCTTCTTTCCAAGCATAGTCACCAGAAGCGTGAATCACTTTCACGTCCGGATGCTTCTTCGCGGTTTCGAGTGCGTCGTCTTTGAAGTCATCCGAGTTAAAGATCACAAGCTTTGCGCCCTTCGCAATCAGGTCATCTGCAACTTGAGAGCCTTTAACGTTGGGACGATCGGCAGGATTGACCTTATCGACGAATTCCAACTTCGTTCCAGGCACGTTTTTGATTGCACCTTCAATCCCTTCAAAATGCGTCTGATTCCATCCTGCGTCGTTTTTGGGTCCGACTAACACCATGCCGACCACATAATCGCCACCACCCGCCGCATTTGGAGAAGCTGCTGTTTGATTTTGATTGGAAGTGCCGCCTGTACCACAAGCTCCCACGATCGAGCCTAATGCCATCGCAAATCCGGCTTGTCGGAGAAATCTAGAAAGCCAATACTGTGTCATATTTTGTACAAACTAAAACAAAAAGGTGAGGTGTGGGAGCGAAGCCAAATCGGGTTCTGACGATCGCATTATTGCGAATTCGGGCGATCGTAAAATGTATTCCAAGCCACATCAAATTATCAAGAATTACTAAATCTCACAGGAATTGCAGGAATTTTTAACGTCGTTTTTTCTTTACTTGATCGCTCCCCGCATCAAAACTACGGTACAGTCACAGCCCCGCGCAATGGCTTCTGGAATATTGCCCTGAATCACCTGTTGGAGAAACCCTTCACGGGTCGCTCCTAACACAATCACATCGCACCGACCCTGCTGCGCCAAATCAATCACGGCATCGGATACAGAATCGGCGCAAACAGGCATAAGAGCAATCGGACAGGCGAGACGATCGTTTAAAAATTGCATCGCTTCATTCAGTGAGGTGGAATCAGGAAGATGGCGCTGCGGCTGATGAATCTGGCAGAGGCAAACTTCTGGAGCCTTGGAAAGTTGCGCCAAAGCAGGCATCAACCGAATCGCTTGCCGGGAATTAGGACCACCTGCTGTGGGAACTAGCCAGCGATCGAGTGTCATTCCTTTATCAGCCCCAAGTTTCACAAGAACAACATCACAGCTTGCTTGCCGAATCATCGTATCGACAATGCTGCCAAAGATTCGACCCGATGTAGAAGTTTCGCCGTTCCAGCCCATAATCATTAGATCGATGTGCCGTTCTTTAACGGTTTCTAGAATGGCTTGAGCAACGTCATGCGTCACCCGCACTTGAGTATGCACTGAAATATTCCATTGCTTGCCTAAGTAGACCGCTTGCTTTAAGAGTTTGCGGCTGATCGTAGTTGAAACTCCAGTTTCAGCAGGAGTACGATGACGGGCGATCGGAATCACCTGTAAACATTCCAGTTCATAATCTCGATCGTGCGCGATCGCGGCTGCCATCTGGAGGAGTCGCCCAGCCGTTCGAGGATTTGCGATCGGTACCAGCACCCGACCTTTGCCAGTTTCGGGGGCACGAGTTTGATACACCACAAACGACGGTTCCGATCGCGGTCCGACTTTTGCAGTATCGCTGAGTTTGTCGGATTCCGCTCGAATAATGTCTGCTCTTGTGATAATCCCGACTAACTTCCGACGATCCACCACTGGCAATCGACTAATCTTATAGCGGTTTAATAAATACAAAACCTGGCTGAGTGGATCATCGGGATGGACTGCTACAGGACGAGGAGTCATAATCTCGCTGAGCGGCTGGCTGTGTTCTAGCTGCCGTTCTGTGATGTGCCCTAAATCTGTTTGTGTGACAATTCCAATTAATCTGCCGTTATCAACTACTGGAAAGCCGCGATGATGCGATCGTGAAAACGCTTGAATCGCATCATCCAAGCGCATCTGACTTGATAAAGTTTCCACTCGTGGCTGCATCAAATCCGCAGCAGTCAAGCCAGCCAACCGCGTTTCTAAGTCTGGATTCGATTGCAGATGGATGCCTCTGGATGCAAGTAGATGCTTATAGATCGATCCGCTAAACAAACTTTCTGCCACTAAGTAAGCCGTTACAGACCCGATCATTAGAGGCAGCACGATGTTAAAGTCTGTGGTCATCTCGAATACGATGACGATCGCTGTAATCGGACCGCGAGTGACCGCACTAAAAAATGCTCCCATCCCGGTTAAAGCTGCGGTCGTCGTAAGCGACGCGCTCAAATCTAACCCCAATGGCACTCCTGCATTTTCGATGCTTTGAGCCGCAAAACTAATCAGGTACCCAAGCGCTGACCCCAGAATCAGCGACGGCGCGAACAATCCCCCCGGCGCACCAGACCCGAATGCCACCAGGGTTAACACAAACTTCGTAACGAAAATAATTGCTGTAATCCGCCAGCCAAATTCACTGGTAATCCAAACTTCTTGTAAGCTCGCATTTCCCCGGAGCGCGTCGGGAAGAATTGCGATCGCGGCTCCTGAAATTCCCCCTGCAAAAGCAATCCGCAGCGGCAAACTCCACTTCATCACATTGTTATTAAATTTCAGGCTGAACAAAACTCCACGCACGAACAAAGAGCCAAGCAAGCCTGATGCAACGCCGACTATTAAAAAGACCGGAATCGCTTCCAGGTTAAAACTCGTCATAATCTCCAACGAGTTTGTCCTGCCGTTTAGTCCCTCTCCTCCCAACAGACGAGACACAACAGCACCCACAAACGATGCCAAAATTGCCGTTCCCAGCGTCAAGCCAGAAACATCCTGTAACAGTTCTTCAACAACAAATAAAACGCCTGCGATCGGCGCGTTAAATCCGGCAGCTAATCCCGCTGCTGCTCCTGCTGCAATTAACTGCCGACGATGAATCGGAGAAGTCGGAACCCAATCGCTCAACTGAGCCGCGATCGCAGCCCCAATCTGAACCGTAGGTCCTTGCCGCCCGATGCTTAATCCTGATCCCAAGACAAGCAAGGTTGTTGTAAGTTTTGCGATCGCAACTCGCAGATTGAGCGCACTCGTCACCCCGCCCAAAGCTGCTTTCACCTGTGGAATGCCGCTTCCTGCGGCTTCCGGTGCTAGTCGTTCAATAATGCTACCTGCCAACAGTCCCGCCACAATCCCGATTGCAGGCAGCACAACCCAGGCGGGATGAACCGTTGCGATTTGAAGTCGCTCTTGACTCAGCCAACCCACTCCTCGCTTCAGGGCAACCGCTGCGAGTCCCGATACAAATCCAATTAGGCAAGCTTCAAAAACCGCAAGTTGCTTGGGTGAAACCGCACTCAGTCTAAATCTCGGTTGCCACATGAGGAGGCTTCTAAGGAAGATGCAAGATCGATCGTAACCGAGAGTTAAGTTATTAAACGAGTTTTACGCTGGAAATTGAGCTTCTGAATCTGCCATTGTGGGCTGCTCGATTTGAGGTTGCTCGACCTGAGCTGGCGGAACAGGCTTTGCTACAGGTGCGGCCATGCGCTCAGCTTGCAGTTCTTTCTCTTGAAACAGCAGACCACCTAAATGCACGATCGACAACCCAACCGCAGCCAACGAAACCACGTAGCTGTGCAGCGTATACAAATGAGCTACTGTCTGCGTTCCCACCGATCCGCCTGTAAGAATGTCGCGCAGCGTTGCACCGATAAAGGGGATTGCTTCGATCGTTCCCAACTCAATCTTCAGCCGCCAGAAACCGAGTTGATTCCAGTTAAGAATCATCGCCGTCCAGCTTAAACCGATCGCGCTCAAGGTAAATAAAATGCCGCTAATCCATGCCGTCAACCAACTACGACGGAACCGCTCACCCAGAAACATCACGACAATCTGCACCAGACCCAACACGATGACAAAGTTACCCGCCAAATTATGCAGCGTATGAACCAGCCAACCGTAAGGCACATCCTGATCAATCTGTTGCAGCGAGTCGTATGCTCCACCCGCTGTCGGGACGTAATAGAACGCAAGCAAGATTCCAGAAATGACACCCACTAGCGTGAGGGTAAGGATGGCAACGGCGAGAATCGTCGATAGCCGTCGCAGAATGAAAGCAGGATTAAGCATGACAAGGCTCTGTGGTGAGTAGATTATTTGCTTCCATTAAGAAAATCTTAATGAATCGCTTTACGTTCGGAAATGATTTCTAATCGAACGAATTAAGAATTGCAACTTGCTCTCAGATTACGCATTCTTGATCGCTTCGGTCTCTGTCTAAACGCAGAACCTCAAACGAACAGGGTAAAATGATTGGCTGAAGCTTTGGGAACAAGACCTTGCCTACTCTTGGTGTCAATATTGACCACATCGCAACTATCCGTCAAGCCCGACGCACGATCGAACCTGATCCCGTCGCTGCTGCGGTTCTCGCTGAACTCGCTGGAGCCGATGGCATTACCGTTCACCTGCGCGAAGATCGCCGTCATATTCAGGATCACGATGTTCGATTGCTGCGGCAAACCGTTCGGACACATCTGAACTTAGAAATGGCAGCGACCGATGAAATGGTGTCGATCGCGCTCGATCTCAAACCCGATTACGTCACGCTCGTTCCCGAAAAGCGTGAGGAAGTCACCACCGAAGGCGGACTCGATATTGTAGGAGTGCTCGATCGCATGACCGAAGTTGTTAGCACCTTACAAAGTGCAGGAATTCCGGTCAGTTTGTTTATCGACGCTGACCCTGAACAAATCGACGCTTCTGCCGCCACGGGTGCAAAATTCATCGAGCTGCACACCGGACAGTATGCCGGATCATATTCCGAAGAAGGACAAGCCAAAGAATTAGAAATTCTGGCACAGGGCTGCGAAATTGCGATTGCTGCTGGGCTCCGCATCAACGCTGGGCACGGCTTGACCTATTGGAATGTTCAACCGATCGCCCGACTCCCCGGCATGGAAGAATTGAATATTGGACATACGATCATTAGTCGCGCCGTTCTTGTTGGACTGGAACGAGCGGTGCGAGAAATGAAACAAGCCATTCGCGGCGAACTCTAACGCTCCGGATTTTTCACTCAAAGACTGATCACATAGGAAGACCCCATGACAACTTACTACTACGTTTTGGCAAGCCAGAAATTTTTGCTGGAAGAAGAACCGATGGACGAGGTTCTACGGGAACGCTATCGCGACTACGAAGAAAAGAAAAGAGAGATTGATTTCTGGGTGATCAAAGAACCTGCTTTCTTAGAAGCGCCAGAAATGGCAGAAATCAAAGCAAAATGTCCGCGTCCCTGCGTGGCGATCGTCTCCACCAACAAACAATTTATTACTTGGCTGAAGCTGCGTCTAGAATATGTCATCACCGGAGAGTACCAGCAGTCGGACACAATTCCGAACCCGCTTGGATCTCTGGAACCTGTTTCCTAGTTCCTAAACTTCTATGCCCAAGACGACGCTTCAATCGGTTTTTACAGGACTCGCTGGACTTGCTTTAACGCTGACCGGAATTTCTTCTGCTCAAGCCCAACTCCCGAACTGTCGAGCGCCACGATCGAACGAATTCCTGCTTCTGATTGTTACTCCGACTCCAGACTCCCAAGCCCGCATTCGTCGCGTCGTCTCTCGCAATACTGAAGTCACAGTGTGCAATTATCTTGGTCAGACCGTTACGCGGGTAGGCGGCTACCGAGATGCTGACACCGCACAATCTTGGGTGAATTATCTCAATGATACAGAGCGTGTCAGAGCATTCGTGGCAGTTCCCCCCGGCAGTGCGATCGCCGCTCAACCCGAAGCGCCACGATCGCAGCCAACTAATCGATCTACTCCTGCTCAAGCCTTTAATCCACAACGGTTGCGCGGGGGTTTTGCTGTGATTGTCGATCACAATAATCGTCCTGAAGTTGCTGCACAAATTCAACGAGCGCTAAATCGCAATATTGGGCTGGCTTCCTTTGAGCAGCGTCCTTATCTCCTAGCGATCAATACCAACAATCGTGCGACTGCCACTGAAATTTTGCGGCGATTAAGCGATCGCGGGTTTGAGGCGATGCTAGTGAGGAGCGATCGGGTGACATTACTTACACCCGTTGTGCAAACTGATCTTGGAATGGATGGACAGTAAAATGTTCTAAGAGGCAAAGGATATGAAGCAGTCAGGAAAGCTTTTCTTCTTTTGTGGAAAGATGGCGGCGGGAAAATCTACCCTTGCAAGGGAGATCGCGCAGCGAGAGAATGCCGTTCTGATGGTGCAGGATGAGTGGCTAGATCAGTTGTTTCCAGGCGAAATTACAGACATTCCTGGTTTCGTTAAATACTCATCCAGGCTACGAAGTGTGCTTACAGCGCATATTTCTGCTCTGCTCTCACAGGGTTTATCGGTTGTGCTTGATTTTCCTGGCAACACGAGAACGCAGCGGGCTTGGTTTCGAGAGTTGTTTGAAGCTGCGAATGTCAATCATGAGTTACATTATGTCGATGTGCCGGACGAGTTGTGCAAGCGACAGCTACGAGAGCGGAGCAAGGAACTTCCTGAAGGTTCAGCGTTTACGAGTGAGACTGAGTTTGATGCGATTACGAAGTATTTTCAGGAACCTTCGGACGATGAAGGCTTCAATGTTATCCACCATCACCGCGCCTAACGCTTCAGCAGATAGATAGCAGATTTTGCACGATCGAGAGCCGCGGTTCGTAAGAGGTCAATAATTTGGAAGAAAAACAGCTTTGATTTCGCTTGGAATTTTTGCAGGTCGGTTGCGTTTGGCATCAAAGTAGCACCACTCGGTGAGCGATCGACATAACACCTTCTGATCCGAAACCCGCACAAATTCAACCCGACGGAAAAACGTTGATAACGTACCGCCCTCCACCCAAGTCTTTAATCGAATCACCTCTCCCACAAACGCAGGCGATAAATAGTCAATTTCGTGCCGCCGAACGAACCAGATGATGTAATTGTTCTCATCGAATTCGCGAGAATAGCCCTTGGAACGGTAGTCAGCGATCGCAATATCCTGAATCCACTGTACATAAACCACATTGTTCAAGTGATCTTGCACATCGCAATGCTGGAGCTGTACTTCACGGTCTTCGGAGTAGACGATCGACTGAGACATAGATTGATATGAACGCTCTTCTGGTTTTAACGCAGAAGATATCGGTCAGCCTGAGCCTAAAGAACTAATGAACGCCTGCAATCTGCCCAAACAGCGATCGCCAATTGCCACCCAGCCACCAATCTCCTGCCACACAAACTACAACGCCTAATAAAGAGCCAACGATCACCTGAACTGGGGTGTGTCCGAGCAGTTCTTTCAAGCGAGCTTCGTTGAAATGATGATCGCCTGTAAAAAACTCATCGATAATTTGGTTCAAGATTTTCGCTTGCTTGCCTGCTGCTTGCCGTACCCCTTGCGAATCGTACATGACGATAAAGGCAACGACTGTAGCGATCGCAAATTGGGTACTGTCCCAACCGTCGGTAATGCCGACCCCCGTTGCCAGCGCGGTTACGAGTGCCGAATGGGAACTGGGCATTCCGCCAGTCTCAACGAGAACCCGAAAATTTATTTTGCGATGCACAATCAGTTCGACCACGAGCTTTGTGGCTTGAGCAATCAAACAGGCAATGAGGGCTAGGAGCAGCACTCTGTTATCGATAATGTGACCAAAGTCCTGCATTCGTTTACGAGGTAGAGAGATAAGAGTGGGGAGTAGGGGGTGGGGAGTAAAAAGAAGGCTCTACTCCCTACGTTCTGTTTAGTTTTTGCGGGCAGTAATGTATTCTGCGATCGCCATTAACGGGAATGCCACTTCACCAAATCCAGCGACTTCGGCTTTCGCGCTTTCGACCAGTTGCTCCGCTTGACGGCGCGATTCTTCCATCCCCAAAAGGCGCGGATAGGTGGCTTTCTCAACATTCATATCCTTGCCGATACTCTTGCCGAGTTCTTCTTGCGTGGAGGTGATATCAAGTAGGTCATCGACAATTTGGAACGCAAGCCCGATCGCTTGAGCATAGCGCGATAATCGTTGAATATCTGACTCTGAACCACCCGCTAGAATGCCACCGCTCACCACCGAAGCTTCAAGCAGTGCCGCTGTTTTGTGGGTGTGAATGAAATTCAGCGTATCGAGACTGACATCTTTCTTGCCTTCGCAATCGAGATCCACGACTTGACCGCCAACCAGCCCAGCTGCTCCGACTGCCCGACCCAGACGAGACACCACTTTGATCAGACGATCGCTCGGTACATTTTTCGTTTCCTCAACAATATGCTCAAACGCATACGCTAACAAGCCATCTCCGGCAAGAATTGCCACAGCTTCCCCAAAGACCTTGTGATTGGTGAGTTTCCCGCGTCGGTAATCGTCGTTATCCATCGCGGGGAGATCATCGTGAATGAGCGACATCGTGTGAATCATTTCCAGAGCGCAGGCGGTCGGCATTGCCATTTCAGTCGTACCACCGAGTAGATCACAGGTGGCAAGACAAAGCACCGGACGCAATCTTTTTCCGCCTGCAAACAGCGAATAGCGCATCGCTTCATAGATTTTGTCGGGATAGACCACCGGAAATGCTCGATCGAGGGCGGTTTCAACTTGCTGCTGTTTTGCCGCTAAATAGCCTTTCAAATCAAATTGGGAGGCTTGATTTGATTGCGTCTGTCCTGTCACGACCATTCCGGTATCCTCCTTCGTTTCCACTACGCGATTCTTGTAAAGTTAGCTTAATGCTGGAAGCGTTGTTCATAGCTCCATACTGTATTGTGCAACAGCATGGTCACAGTCATCGCACCAACTCCACCGGGAACTGGGGTAAGGTAGCTCGCAACCGACTGTACTGCGTTGAAATCGACATCTCCGACGAGGCGACTTTTTCCCGTGTCATCGGTCACTCGGTTAATTCCAACATCGACGACGATCGCGCCAGGTTTTACCATATCTGCCGTAATTAAATTCGGACGACCTACCGCCGCGACCAGAATGTCCGCGCTGCGGGTGACTTCTGCTAGGTCAGGCGTGCGAGAGTGAGCGATCGTCACGGTTGCATTGGCATCGAGCAGCATCAGCGCGATCGGTTTTCCAACAAGAATACTGCGTCCGACGACGACGGCTTTTTTCCCGCTGGGATCAAGCTTGTATTCTTCTAAAAGTCGCATCACACCGTAGGGCGTACAGCTTCTCAATCCGGGTTCTGTTCTGACTAAACGCCCTAGATTGGTCGGGTGTAAGCCGTCTGCGTCTTTGTTGGGATGGATTTGATTCAGAAGCGCAACGCTGTCTAAATGATCCGGTAAGGGGAGCTGTACGAGAATGCCATCCACGCGATCGTCTTCGTT
Source organism: Cyanobacteria bacterium FACHB-63 (assembly GCA_014695255.1). Classification (GTDB taxonomy): domain Bacteria; phylum Cyanobacteriota; class Cyanobacteriia; order Leptolyngbyales; family Leptolyngbyaceae; genus Leptolyngbya. The sequence continues at coordinate 42,733 of JACJNX010000040.1, read as the reverse complement.
TAATTGAGCGATCGTCTCGGCGAGTTCGGCTTGGGTGGTTTCGGTCGGGAAATGTTTGCCGTAAGACGCGATGCCCACAGCGGCGCAAGCTTTCTCTTTATTGCGGACATAAGCTGCACTGGCTGGATTGTCCCCGACCATGAGGACAGCGAGACCCGGAGGGCGACCATTTTTAGCAGTCAGGGCTTGAACTTTTTCGGTGAGTGCGGCTTGCATTTTCTGGGCAAGCGCTTTTCCGTCGAGGAGTTGAGCGATCGAAGACATAGGAACTGAATTCGATGCAAAATTTAGTCACCAAAACTGGAAAAGATAGTTCAAAATGTGAACCAAGATTGATGAATTTTTCCGGTTGTCGGTTGCGCTCTTTTGCATTCTTGAAGATTGACCTTTATAGTTTGGCAGATTCGCGCCATGTTGCGTGAACTGCAACGGATTTTGACGATGTGCTGAGGCTAGAGTTATGCGGTTCTCAAACGTTGGGTTAGTGGCAGTTGGGTTAGGGTTGTCGTGCTTCGCGATCGGTTGTAGTGCTTCTTCAGATTTACCTGTGGCATCAAATAATGTGCTGTCGCTGGTGCAACCTGGGGAGCGGGTGAAGGTGCGCGATCTGGGTTCAAAGCGCGATCGTACGGTGCAGGTTGAAGGCAAGATCAAAGCCCAAGCGCCGTTAATGGGTGGGCAGCGAGCGTATGAGGTGCAAGACGACACCGGGAGCGTTTGGATTGTGACCAATCAGCCAGTTCCCGCGATCGGAAGCCAAGTGAGTGCTCAAGGTAAGGTACGCCTGCAAAAGATCGATTTAGCTGGACAGGATCAAAGCGCCCTTTACATCGAGCAACAATGAAACCCGTCGTTGCACATGCGAAGCCTGTTGTAAGCATTGCAATCTTGCACCAGCAAAATCAATTCCTTTTACAATTGCGCGATAACATTCCGAACATTGCTTATCCGGGACATTGGGGCTTGTTTGGGGGACATATCGAGCAAGATGAAACCCCGGAGATCGCACTGGTGCGTGAGTTGCAAGAGGAAATCTGCTATTCACCGCCGAATGCTGTCAGGTTTGGCATTTACGAGGACGATCGCGCCATTCGTTATGTCTTTGCGGCTCCTCTGACGGTGGGGATCAATGAACTTACTTTATTAGAAGGGTGGGATTTGGGATTATTTACGCGATCGCAAGTCGAGCAGGGGGAACGATTCAGCGATCGAGCGAACCAAATCCGACCGCTTGGCGCAATTCATCAGCAAATTTTGCTAGACTTCATCAAGAAAAACGGGTGAGATCGCTTCATCTGACTAAGTTTTATGGATTTGGCGCGGCTACAAAAGGCGTTATCGGTGGAAGCCGATCGCGGATTCAATGATCTGGAGGGGAACCAGTACCGCTTCAGCGAATTTTTGCATCTGATTCTGAGTGAATCGACGAACGAACTGCCCAAATCGGAAAAAGAACGGTGTCGAACGATCGCGAGTCAATTCGCCAAATATCCAGAACTTGAGTTTTCACAGCGCCAGCATCTCGTCGCTGAGACTCGCCGCTTTCTTTACCAAGTTAAAAAATTTGAAGAGAAGGTAGCCGAAAAGTCGGCACCTAAAACCGAGGAAAAGAAAATTGCTCCGCGTCCTGCTGTGGTTGCTGTTGCTCCCACCCCAGAAGCCCCGACCCGCGATATTCCGCTGACGCAAGCGGTAACTTACCTCCCTGGAATCGGCTCGAAAAGCGCTGAAAAACTTGCCAAGCTCGGACTCTATTATGTTCGAGATGTCTTGTACTACTATCCACGCGATTACATCGACTACGCCCGCCAAGTGCATATCCGCGAACTTGAAGTCGGGGAAACGGTGACGATCGTGGCTACGGTTAAAAACTGCAACTGCTTCACCAGTCCGCGAAACAGCAAGCTCACGATTTTAGAGTTGACGATTCAAGACTCAAGCGGACAGATGAAAATTAGCCGCTTTTACATGGGCAGTCGATTTGCCAGTCGGGGATGGCAAGAACAGCAAAAACGGCTTTACCCAAAAGGCGCAACGATCGCAGCCTCCGGCTTAGTGAAGCAAACAAAATTCGGAGTCAGCCTCGAAGATCCCGATATCGAAGTGCTGGATGATTCTGGTGATTCGCTCACTTCTCCGACGGTGGGGCGAATTGTTCCGGTCTATCCCTTAACCGAAGGAGTAGGAGCCGATCTAGTGCGTCGAGCGGTGACGGCTTCTCTACCCGCGATCGCGAATCTGCACGAACCGATCCCCAAAGGACTTTTAACTGAATACAGCTTGACTGGAATTCAAGCGGCGATCGCAAATATTCACTTTCCCACGGATTCTGAGGCGCTGGAGTTGGCGCGTCGTCGGTTAGTCTTCGATGAATTCTTTTATCTCCAGCTGGGTTTGCTCAAACGTCGATATGAACAACGACAAACCCAAGCCAGTGCCGTTCTTGCACCGACTGGGAAACTAATTGACGATTTTTACAAACTGCTACCGTTTAAGCTAACCAACGCTCAGGAACGAGTGGTCAATGATATTCTCAACGATCTGCAACGACCGATCCCGATGAATCGCTTAGTGCAAGGCGATGTCGGATCAGGAAAAACCGTTGTCGCTGTGATCACGATTCTGGCAGCAATTCAATCCGGCTATCAAGCGGCGTTTATGGCTCCTACCGAAGTTCTTGCAGAGCAGCACTACCGCAAATTAGTCGGCTGGTTTAATCAACTGCATCTCCCGGTCGAACTGCTGACCGGATCAACCAAAGCCGCTAAACGTCGCGAAATTCACAACGGCTTACAAACCGGGGAACTGCCGCTACTGGTCGGAACTCATGCCTTAATTCAGGATACGGTCAGCTTCGATCGCTTAGGCTTAGTCGTAATCGATGAGCAGCACCGCTTCGGAGTCGAGCAGCGTGCCCGACTTCAGCAAAAGGGCGAACATCCTCACGTTCTCACCATGACCGCAACGCCGATTCCGCGTACTCTGGCGTTAACGCTGCATGGAGATCTAGATGTCAGCCAGATCGATGAACTGCCACCCGGACGTAAGCCGATTCAAACAACCGTATTAACTGGGCGTGATCGCGCCTCAGCTCACGACCTGATGAAGCGCGAAATTGCTCAAGGACGACAGATTTACATTGTTCTACCTCTGGTTGAAGAGTCAGAGAAACTGGATCTGAAATCTGCGATCGACGAACACCAACACCTCAGAGACGATATCTTTCCAGATTTCAACGTTGGTTTACTCCACGGTCGCATGACTTCCGCCGAAAAAGACGAAGCCATCACCGAATTTCGCGATAACAAAACTCAAATTCTCGTATCCACTACGGTTGTCGAAGTTGGGGTCGATGTCCCGAATGCCACCGTCATGATGATTGAACACGCAGAGCGGTTTGGACTCTCACAACTGCATCAGCTTCGGGGTCGAGTCGGACGCGGCGGATCTCAGTCCTTCTGCTTGCTGATGAGCAGTTCTAAGAGTGAGACTGCACGACAGCGATTAAAAGTCCTTGAACAGTCGCAAGATGGCTTCTTCATCTCTGAAATGGATATGCGATTTCGAGGGCCGGGCGCAGTGCTTGGAACGCGACAATCGGGCTTACCGGATTTTGCGCTGGCGAGTTTAGTCGAAGATCAAGAAGTGCTGGAAATGGCGCGAGATGCCGCAGAAAGAACCATACAGAAAGATCCAACGATCGAGCGGTGGAACGCCATGAAAGCCGAACTCGACTATCGTTACCGCAGACTCATGGGCGGCGCGATTTTGACCTAGTGCTACGGTTCAGCAATTTTTTGCGATCGTTGCGGATTTTTGCAGCTTCCGGTTTTCTGTCTTCGTCTGCGGTATGTCTTTAGGTAGAGTCTATCTATCCGACTTCTCGGAACTGAGTAGGAGGAATTGCTCAGTGATAATTATTAAAATGTGTTGTATCTTTATAAAACTTATAGGCTTTGATCTATTCTGTTAAGGCTTAGCCAAAAACTAGCTTAGGCGCATTATTCTACATCCACCTAGTTTTCTCTTCAACTGCTATGGCAACCTTCGTTTTAATCAAATTCGTCGCAGTCGCTTCGCTCGGTTATTTCCTTTTTCTCAGCCTTCTGGCTGGAACACTGGACAGTCCCTTCACCTTCATCGATGCTGGACTTCTCTGGTTGATCGGTAAAAAAATGTGACCCCACACTGTTAGATTGTGAGGTCAACAACTTCTTCTAGCCCCCGCGTGGGGCTTTTTTTAACTAAGAACCTGGGTTTTGCGTATTCTGTTGTGTCACCTGCATCGACTTAACAAGTTGCGCGACTGACTGTTCTAGTGAGGCTCCTGCATCTTGAGCCACCCAGCCGCCTTCTGGAGTTTGCTGACGGAACTCGAAATGCAAGTGAGGTCCCGTCGAATTGCCGGTGCTACCGACCCGACCAATTACCGTTCCTTGCTTCACAACATCTCCGGGCTTGACAAAGATTTCCGACAAGTGAGCATAGAGCGTTTGCTGCGATCCATTTGTGTGTTCTAGCGCGATCGCTAACCCATATCCCCCAAAGAAATCCGCCATAATCACGCGACCTGTGAGCGCTGCCAGTACCGGAGTTCCCATCGGTGCGCCTAAATCTGTTCCCGTATGCAGTCGCTGATCGCCTGTGATCGGATGAACGCGCCATCCAAAGACAGAGGTAATTGCACTAGGAATCGAGAGCGGGAAGAGTAAGCGGACATCACCGTTACCGGGAAGACCGAGCGGACGAACTGTGCGATTAAAGTAGTCCTGAACAAACGAAGGCGGCACGATCGAGGGCGGTGCCCAACTTGAAGCGGTTTCCGTTGAAGGAGCGGCAGCCTCAGCTTCAGGCTGAGCCGGATTAAACTTCGGACGAATCACTCCGGAGATTGCTTTGGAAACAGCGTTGGCAATTCCAGTCGTCTTAGGCTTTACCGTCGTTACTTTGGGAGCGGAATCGCGCTTTTCAACCACGATCTCGGTAGGGGGTACGTAGCTCGGTGTCGGCTTCTCCGTTGGAGCCTGCGGCTTGATTAAGGGAGATTCCGAGATGGGAGAAGACTTTGGAATTTCGATTTCAACAGGTGGTGTCGGATCAAGATCTGCTTTTTCCGGAGCGGCGGGTGCAGGAGTTGTAGGCGATGATGCAGCCGGTATTAAGTCCGCAGCCGTCGGTGCAACAACGATCGGAGAAGGCGAAACGACCTGTGGCGAAGTTGTCGGAGCAGCTTGTGCCAGCGTTATCCCACTGCTAAAAACCCCCAGACTACTCAGGCATCCGAGCCGTCTTAATAATTGCTTGCGGTTGTGAAGGGGTCGAATCGGGGTGGGTCGCTGCGTCATACGGTAATGTCCTCTCTCAGGCTTGCTCGTGTTCATTCGTCGATGATGACTCTGACTAAGTTCCACTCGATCTCTGCGCGGTGGGTACGTCGGGCGATTCGTTTACACTAATTAACCAAATCCACAGAGACATAGTACCGGGTTTTGGGTGCAAGTCCGGAGAGGTAGGCTTAGTTTTACCGAATCCACATATTTGACTGCGAAGTCCGCTGCTATGGAATTCCGTCCGCTATCATGCCTGATTTCTCGTGAGTGAGAACACCTTTCTGAAATAAAAGAGGATTCGGCACTGAGTAAAAGCCCTGAATTTTGCAGAGTTTTGCAGCTTGAAGGTACAGTAATTTCCCGCAGTTGGCTCAGTCGCGACCTGTCGTAAATTCACAAAAACTTTAATCTTGACGGAGCCTACTACACTAGCACCTCAATAAACCGTTACGATGGACAGCAGAATTTCGCGGATGTCCCTCATGCACACTTGGCACTGGCAAACCTGGAACGATCTGCCTTATCTCACTTGCAGCCTTCTGGAACCTTGGCAGCACGGCTTTTTTACGCAGCAGTTTTCGCCTCGATCGCCGTTTGAACTAACCGAGGTGCTTGACCCGACTGCTGAGGTTTACCGTGTTCATCAAGTGCATGGCAATGTGGTTTTATCGCCTTCTGAGTTAGAAAATCCGCACGAACACTCCGTGCAGCGAAGCTCTCGCGAGAATTTTTCCCAAGCAGACGGATTAATGACGGAGCGATCGCAGCAGGCAGTTTGGGCGTGTAGTGCGGATTGTACGCCTGCTTTGATTGGAGATGTGGAAACGGGGAATGTCGCGGCGGTTCATGCAGGCTGGCGGGGAACGGCGCAAAAAATTGTGCCTGTGGCGATCGAGAAACTGCGATCGCAAGGGAGCCGACTTGAAGATTTACGCATTGCTTTAGGACCTGCGATTTCGGGCGAAGTTTACCAAGTTTCGCATCAAGTGGCGTTAGAAGTGGGAGCGACGATCGAGCCGAGTCCAGATGTAGAGAAGTTAATCAGCTTGCCGAATTCGCCTATTTTAAGAGACTCAACCGCAGGACGATCGCGTTTAGATGTGCGCCGTGTGATTGCAATCCAATTAGAACAAATGGGAATAACGGCAGAACAAATTGCGATCGCGCCTCATTGCACTTATCAAGATCCAACCAATTTCTTTTCGTATCGGCGGGAGAAGCTGAAAAAGGTTCAATGGTCGGGCATTGTGAGCCGTAATTTAGTTTGAAGAGTGTCTGAAACCTATAGAAAGTCTCTTCGCTCGCGTTGCGATCTCGCCCTGAAATGAAATTTCGGGCTAACCGTGGAAAGTCTACTTTAGTAGACTGGAAGCAAGTTTCGAGTTCTGAGTCCATTTCTAATGGACTTTCGCCGACTAGCCCGAAATTCCATTTCAGGGCGGGTGTGGCAACGAACGAAGACTTTCCAAACATCCTCTCAATGAAATCTGAAAATCGCGCTCAATTTCTAGCGTAAATGCTAGAAATTGGTAGCAATCTCTGTATCTTACTTGCGTAGTTTTTTGCTAAATTTCTACCTCTATCGCGAGTGTAGCTGGCGAAATCTGGCGGAAATTTCTGATTTTTTAGATCGTGAAAAAAGTCGAAATTAATCTATTAATCTATCTGAAGGAAAAGGCAGCGAGATTTTTAAGTACGGTAAACTGCACTACTACAGGCATTGGTTAGAACGATACGATCGATGCTGTAAAGAGAAAGCACTATAGGAGAAATCCAGGATGCAAACCACGTTCGACTCCGATAAGCGCCGATTGTTATCCTGCTTAAGTCATGGCGCAATTTTCTTTAGTACAACCTTGTTTTCGATCGGCGTTCCTTTTGCAATCAATTTGCTGACGGATGATCCAGTTGTGAAAGCTAACGCCAAAGAATCAATGAACTTTCACCTGAATGTCTGGTTTTGGGCAGTGGTGATTGGTGTTCCGATCGGAATTCTATCGTTCTTAACCTTCGGATTGGGTGGATTGCTGTTCTTCCCGGTGATTGGATTTGGCTTTCTCCTGCATTGGGGATTAACGATTTGGGCGCTGGCGCATTGTTTCACCAAGCCCGATGAGCCGTTTCTCTATCCGTTCATTTTCCGATTGTTCTAGAGATTTCTGAAATTGTTAATTAGCCCGTAACGGTCGTGTAATTTTGACCGTTACGGGTTTTTGCGCTTAGACGTTGACCGAAGCGCGATCGAGGGATTCAACCAGCGATCTCACTGCTGCAATCATTGCCACTTCGCTATCGAGCTTGTGAATGGCGCTTCCCACTCCAACGCCCGAAGCACCAGCGGCGATCGCCAACGGAGCCGTTACGCTCGACAAACCAGATGCACAGAGAACCGGAATGTCGATCGCTCTTGAGATTTCGTAAGCGGCTGCCAAAGTCGGAGCCGCCTTTTCAATCAGTCCCAACGTGCCGGAATGTGCAGGACTCGAAGAAGTTCCGCCTTCGGTTTGAATCATGTCTGCACCCGCTTTCACTAAGTCCTCTGCCAGTTGAACTTGCTGATCCAAAGGCAAAATGTGAGGCACAGTCACAGACAGCATGACATGCGGCAGGAGGGCGCGAGTTGCCTGAGTCAGCGCTAAAACTTCCTCAGCTTCAAAGCGACGACCTTGAGCGTAGAAACTATCGAAGTTACCGATTTCGATCAAATCTGCGCCAGACTCGATCGCCATGACAAATTGTTCCGGCTCGATCGCAGAAACGCAAACGGGTAAGCTGGTCAGTTGTTTTGCCATCCGAATCAGGTTGGCATCAGCAGCGATATCAACGAAAGTAGCACCGCCACGATCGGCAGCTTTAATCACCGCAGCAACGTTATTGGTATCAAAGTTGTTCAAGCCGCTGATGACTTTGAGAGCGCGACCCTGAGCGAGAGCAGTTTGAAGCGTAGTCATAATGTTTCATCATCGTGAAATGAGTACAGATCATTGTGCCAGCATTAGGAGATGTGAGCTAGGGGAGAGTGCGATCGCAAATGCAGGAATTAGAGACAGAACACCTGTGGCTACGGCAGTTTAGGTATGAAGATTTAGATCGAATGGCGGAAATTTTTGGCGATCCTGAAGTAATGCGCTTCATTGCGTCGGGGACGAAGACGCGATCGGAACTTGAAGCCGCTTTTCCCGCCATGCTTGAACGATGGAAGTGTCAGGAGTTTGGAATGTGGGCCGTCATTGAGAAAGCGAGTCAAACATTGCTAGGTCGGTGTGGGTTAATTTATCTAGATGGAACGCCGGAAGTCGAGTTAGGATATGCGCTGGATAAAGCGTACTGGAATCGGGGGATGGCGACAGAGGCATCGATCGCTTGTCTGCGATTTGGCTTTGAGAAAATGGGATTAGAGAGAATTGTCGCCATTGCTCAACCTGCGAATATTGCATCTCAGCGAGTCATGCAAAAAGTCGGAATGACGTTTGAGAAGAACGCGCACTATTACAAAACTGACGTTGTGTATTACGCTATCTCAAGGAATGAATTTCACTCTTTGCATGGATAAGCTAATTCTTTTGAGTTTCGATGTGGAGGAGTTTGATGTACCAGAGGAATATGGTCAAACTTTACCGGAAAGTGTGAAATTCAAAGTTTCGGCGGAAGGGTTAGGGAAAGTTTTGGAACTGCTCGATCGCTTAAATATTCGAGCAACGTTTTTCATCACTGCGAATTTCGCTATTCACCATCCTTCAACAATTCTCGAAATTGCAAAAAAGCATGAAATAGCCTCACATGGGTTTTATCATTCTTCGTTTTGTGTGGAAGATTTAGCCCGATCGAAGCAAACGCTAGAAGAAATTACGCATCAAGAAGTCGCTGGATTTAGAATGGCGCGGCTTCAACCTGTGAGCGATCGAGAGATCCAACAAGCCGGATATCGATATAACTCCTCAATGAATCCCACTTATCTACCGGGTCGCTACAACAATCTTTCTAAACCTCGAATTCCCTATCATTCCGATCGTTTATTAAATATTCCAGTTTCGGTGACACCGTTCATTCGATTTCCGTTGTTCTGGTTGAGCTTTAAGAATCTTCCTTTACCGCTTTACAAGCTCGCTTCTCGAATGACATTGAATTGGGATTCTTACATCAATTTATATTTTCATCCCTGGGAATTTACGAATATTCGAGGATATCAATTACCGGGATACATTAAAACGCGATCGGGGCAGGAAATGCTCGATCGCTTAGAAAATTATTTGAGGTGGGTCAGTGCGATCGGTACGTTTGCGACGTTCTCTGAGTTTCAAGTAAGGCTAGATCCTAGCAGCTTGTTTAAACCCTTATAAACAGCCAAAACGTATGGCGCAGTTTTCTAAAGTGGAGCTGACGGGAGTCGAACCCGTGTCCAAACTGGGTATTTGCTCTGTCAATCGTTCACAGGTTTAGCTTCTCTAATCCTCGAAGCGGGAACTATCCTTTGTCCCGGATAATGGGATGCTCTGGTATTATCTTAGCTAAATCGCCAACCAGAGGTGAAGATTTAGAGCAACCGTTGGGGTTTGCTTACTGCCTTTAACGGTGTCAGACTGTAAGCGCTCGAACCTGAATTAGAGGTGTTTTATGCTGCAACAGGTGCAGTTTTACGAGCGAAAGATACGATGTTGTTTGCATCTATTGTTTTGAGCCTAGATTTACGAGAGTGGACTCCCTCTCGACCTGCATCTCGACGGAACGTTCGCCAACCTGTCGAAACCGTTACAGCCCCATGATGTTTTCTCATTATAGCGTGAGATTCTCATCTGTGTAGAGCTTTTGATCGATCGTGTTTAATGGTGCAATCTTAGGTTGCGGGTTGAATGCGACTCAAACGCATTCTGCTGCTAACGGAGGGCTCCCGAGCGCAGAATGCTCAAAATCAACCACAGCCCCAGGAAGCTCGCTGCTGCAAACAGAACATCGCTCACCCAAGTCACCTGACTCAATTGTGTGTTGGAAGAAATGATTGCTGCACCCATAATCAATGATCCGACCACAATACTAAAGGACATCCGATTTGCAGAAGCATCGATCGTGCGTCGGAGTGGTTCTGCTTCTCGAATGGAAAGATTCCACTGCAAAGTTTCTGAAGTCACGCGATCGAGCAAGAGTTCGACTTGACGCGGAGACTGGAGTGAGAGATTCTTCACGTCGAGGGCGGTTCGCAATAAAGCAATTAAAGGCGCTTCACCCACAATCTGACGCTGAAATACTTCGGTCATCATCGGGCGAATTTTGTTCGGAATGTTGAAGTTTGGATCAAGCGATCGAGCAATGCCTTCTAGATTGGCGATTGCTTTTGCACAAAGTCCTAAGTTTCCAGGAACCCGCACTTTGTTATCTCGAACAATTTGCAGCACTTCATAGACAAGCTTGCTGAAGTTCACTTGAGAAATGTTCAAGCTATAGTAGCGCCGCAATAGGCGATCGAATTCAGTTTCGAGCTTAATGCGATTGATCGGCTGAACGGGGGGCGCAAGCTGTAAGACTAACTGAGTGCAGCGCTGAGCATCCAGATTAACGATCGCTAATACTAATTCCAGAATCAATTGCTGAGTGCGAGGATCAAGCCGCCCAACCATTCCACAGTCGAGCAGTGCGACCCGTCCATCATTGAGATAGAAAACATTACCAGGATGCGGATCAGCGTGGAAGAAGCCATCTAAACAGATCTGCTGAAAGAAGGCTCTGAGCAATAGCGTGGAGATCTCTTCTCGCTCCTGCAAGTCCGTGGTGCCATCAAAGCCGATCGGTGGAAGCGCAGATAGGATTGCGACTCCATCGAGCCATTCCATTGCAATCAGCTTATCGGTGGTGTATTCCCAGTAGATTTGCGGCACGACTAACCGCTTAGAGTCAAACCAGCGCGTATTGCTTAAGTTGTGCCGCAGTTGATCGGTATATCGAGCTTCTTGGGTGAAATCAAGTTCATATCTGAGCGCTTCGGCAAACTCTTCTGCGATCGAGACGATATCGTAATACTGACCAAATTCAGTTTGAGCAACCAATCGGGCGATGAAGCGAATCAGGGAGATATCTTGCTCGACTACCACACTGAGTCCGGGACGCTGGACTTTCAGCGCAACAGGACGACCATCTTTGAGAACGGCGCGATGAGTTTGAGCGATCGATCCGGCAGCGACGGGTTTGTAATTAATTGAGGCGAAGATTTCTTCGAGCGGCTGGCTAAACTGCTTTCGCAACATGACTTCGACTTCTGCCCAGTCGATCGGGGGCACTTCGGCTTGTAGCGTGGAAAGGGCATCGATGTATTCGGCGGGCAGGAGATCGGGACGGGTGCTGAGGAGTTGTCCGAGTTTGACGTAAACGGGGCCTAAATCGACCAGAATGTTGCGAAGTACAGCGGGCGGTGGCAGTTTGGGTTCATCGACTTTGCCTCCCGTGAGCAGTCGCCGCATGTAGTCCCACCCGTTTCGTAAGACAACTTCTACGATTTCACCTTGACGTGAACTGGTTTGGACAAGTCTAGAAAACATGAAAGAAATCCGGATAGGGTGAAGGCGGGGCACTGTCTCCTAAAGTAGCGTAAACGCGATGGTTTCAGCTATCTACTCTGGGGTGGAAGAGGACTCGTTTGCATCGATTGAAAGTTTCGGATAACCGTCCAAGCGATCGTAGGAAAACAGGTTAGTCTAGGAATAACGCGATGGGAAGGAGACACCGTATGAATCGGGTTTGGAGCGTGGCAAGTAAGGCGTTTGGTAGTGTGTTTCTTTGCGCTGGGGGTGTGGTTTCGATCGCGCTGTTTTTATTAATCTTGGCGCTGCATCCTCCGGCGTGGGCTTCGGCGCTTTTATCGATTTTGCTGGTGTTTTTTGGTTTGGCTCCGAGTGCGATCGGGGGATTGCTGCTTTATGTGAGTTCTAAGGCGCATCGTCGGGCGGTTCGCGATCGCTTCTTTCAGATGCTGCATTTGCGGCAGGGGCGGATTTCGGTGCTTGAGTTTTCGCGGGCGACGCAGTTGGAGCCTCAGATTGCACAGCGGCATCTAGATGTGTGGGCGCGGGAGTATGATGCGAATTTTGAGGTGAGTGATGCGGGTGAGGTTTATTATGTGTTCTCAACTGAGCGATTGCTGCCGCCTGGAGGTCAACCGTTTGAGTTGATGCGTCAGGTTGTGCGAGATGTGCTGCGATCGTTTTAAGGTTGATACTTTCGTCCGCCTAGGCGTTGCGTCAACATCTTTTTAATTTGTGAGAATTGCCTTTCTTCAATCGCTGTGCGTTCCAGTCCCGTTGTCGGGACTTAAGCCTCTGCAAGTTATAGCAAGCACCCAAAAATAGCGCGATTATTTTGACATCTCATCCCGCCTCAAACGGAGTCACCCTGCCACCAAGCGCCTGAACGATCGTCGTTGTATTCGCTGCCATCATCTTAATGTACGTCTCCCCACTACTTCCCGGCGCACCGATCGAATCCGAGTACAACTGCTGAGGCGCTAACTTCACCCCCGCCTCTTGCGCCACCGTTTGAATCAACGCTGGATTAATCGTTGTTTCTGCAAAAATCGCCGGAACCCGTGCCGCCTTAATCGACTGCACCAATCGCTGCACCGTCTGAGCGCTCGGCTGCTCCTCCGTGCTAATTCCAATCAGCGTCCCGATAATTGCCAATTGATACGCCTTGCCGTAATACTGAAACGCATCATGCGTCGTGACAAGGAGACGATTCGCGGCAGGAATCGTTTGAACCTGCTGCTTAATCCAGTTATCCAGGCGATTCAACTCGGCAATTAGACGATCGGCATCTTGCGTCATCTTCTCGCGATCGTTCGGCACCAGTTGAATCAGTGCATCCCGAACCGCGATCGTCATTTTTGCCACATTTTGCACATTTCCCCAAACGTGCGGATCAGGAACCTTTTGCCCCTCTTTTTCAAGCTGAAGCGGCGTAATCACTTCTCCTACAGCAACCTGACGCGCATTCACTCCGGCTGCCTTCATCAAGCGAATCAACCCGGGCTCTAAGTTGTAGCCGTTATACAAAATCAAATTCGCCTTTTCCATTGCGACCGTATCCGCCGGAACAGGTTCGTAGGTATGTGGATCGGCTCCCGGCTTGAGAATGCCAATTACCTGCACCGAATCCCTTGCGATCGTCGAGGCTAAATCCGTCAAAATCGTACTGGTCGAAACCACCTGCGGCTTCTGATTCGTCGATTGCTCTTGTTGTCCGCAGCCATGCAGCCAAAGCGCGATCGCACCTCCAGCAATGAATTGCCCAAACTGCCGCCGATTCAACCCCTGTCTCATGGCTCCTCACCGATTTCTCTGACGGGAACCAATTTAGCGTGAAGCGTTCAGCAATCGATCGCTCTAAAGCGAGAAATTTTCTTCGTCGTCAATCTGCACATCCAAACTAGCGGACAATACTTCAGCCACCATCGCCTCAAGCTCTGCCGCATTAATGCCCCGATCGACTTGATTCTGCATTGGATTAGTAAGGGGAATCAGGCGCAAGCGGCGATCGTCCTGAATTAGATCAAACTGCGAACCGTCTGCGGTTTTGCTCAGTTGAATGTAATCAAAGCTGTAGACATTGAGATAAAGCGTCTGGTTTGCCACCATTGTCGCTCGATGAGGATCAGCAAACACCTCAAGAATGCAGCCTTCTCCTTCGCTCGTTGTTCTGCCATCGTGCGTGTGGATATAGCGAACCCGGCTCAAATCGGTTAAGACGCGCTGCATGTCTTGCTTGTCGATGACCATACCATCGTCAATAATGCAGGGGGCAGGAATTCGAGCATTGCGAGAAAATGAATCGTGGCTCATGACACAAGCAAAGTCAAAGGGTAGACGGAAGTTAAGACCAAGCCTAGCTCAAGTTCTGACTCAAGTTAGATGCTTCCTATCGCAATTATGGCTGCAAATCAGGATTGCGATCCTGACTAAAGGTATTAGAAGTTTACGTTATGTGAATTGATCGGAAACAATGATTATCCAAGCCCTGAATCAATGCCTTGCCGCGCTTACGTTTTACACCTGTTTGCCGCTTCCCACGTCTGCAAATTTAGACTTTCGGGGGATTGCTCGATTTGCGCCGATCATGGGCTTAATTGTGGGTTTGATCGTAGGCGCTTTGGATTGGGGTTTAGCTTGGCTCGGTGTTCCGATCTTAACTCGAAGTGCGATCGCGGTGGCGGTTTGGGTAGCAATTACGGGCGGCTTGCATCTCGATGGGGCAATGGATACAGCCGATGGATTGGCGGTGATGAGTCCAGAGCGACGTTTAGAAGTGATGGCAGATAGCGCAACCGGGGCATTTGGGGCAATGACGGCTGTAATTTTGCTGTTGCTCAAAACGATCGCGCTCAGCGATTTAGGACAGGATCGGGTGTGGCTTTTGGCGGGGGTGGCAGGCTGGGGACGCTGGGGACAACTGGTGGCGATCGCTCGATATCCGTATCTTAAGCCAACTGGAAAAGGGGCGTTTCATAAAGAGGCAATTCGATCGCTTTGGGAAGCGGTTCCGACGCTCGTGATGTTGGTCGCGCTCAGTTGGGTGGTGTGTCCGTGGATGATTGCAGGAGGTGCGATCGCAGTGCTAGTCGGGGCTTGGTTCAATTGGAAATTGGGCGGACAAACCGGAGATACTTATGGAGCGATCGTGGAATGGACAGAGGCGCTATTGCTCTGCTTGCTGACTGCGGTTTAAGCAGGTTCCACAGTTTTTACAAAAATAGGCATCAGAATCGTGAAACGCGAGATTACACTTTGAACACAAAACTTGAATGTGATCCGCCGTTTTTACCAATCGTTTGATCAAATCTCCAAGCTGCCAGGGGATTAATACAATCCCGGTCAATACCATTAGAATCGTGAGAAATCGCCCCATTTCTGAGATTGGTGTAATATCTCCCAGCCCTGCGGTAGAAATCGTAGAAACAGAGAAATATACCGCATCTAAGAATGTTCCAAACTTGGGATTTACGGTATGTTCAACTTGATAAATGAGTCCTGAGAAAACAAAAATAATCGAGAGAATCGTAAAAATAATTCGCGTAAAAATTGCGCCATCTTCGTTGCTAACATAGCCAAAAATTGTCTTGCCTTGAATAAATCGGATTAATCTAAGAATCCGAAACCAGCGGAAGATTCTTAAATAACCTACGTTTGTCCCGATTAGGAAAGGCGCGATCGACAATAAATCGACCACCGAATATAAGCTAAAAATAAATTGCAGTTTCCGCTCAGCGCACCAAACTCTTAGACCGTACTCGATCACGAAAACTGCGAGAATTAAGTGTTCGATCGTATCCAAAACTTGCCTAGCTTCAACCGGAATTTTATATGTTTCTGCAACAAAAATCCCCGAAGAAACTAACACCAGCCCCGTAATGAAAAGATTAATTCCTTTTCCTATTGGTGTATCAATATCTTCGAGATAAAATGCAATTTTTTCGCGCAAGGGCAACATACACAAATAGAATGCTGGGTCTGAGACATTTTGACGCAAAACCCAGCATTTTTAGAAAGAGATTTGGCAGCTTTTAACTCGACAGCGCATAGCGCACCAGCTGACATAAGCGCTGTCTCAACGTCTCCAACCCCAACCGCTCATTCGCCGAAATAAACGCCGCTTGCGGAAATTCCTCACGCGCGATCGCCAATTGTTCCGCATCCACCTGATCGATTTTGTTAAAGGCTAAAAGCGCAGGCCCCGGAGTAATCGGCATTTCAGACAGAATTTGCATCACCGCTCGAATCTGACTTTGCCAAGCTGGATGCGATAAATCAACCACATGCAGAAGTGCATCCGCTTCGGTAACTTCTTCTAACGTTGCCCGAAACGCATCCATCAGCGAGGGCGGTAACTCATGAATAAATCCAACAGTATCCGTTAATAGAATTTGTGTGTTTTGATGAGTTTCCGAATCTGTTACGGTTAATCTCCGAGTGGTTGGATCAAGCGTTGCAAATAATTGATCTGCGGTGTAAACTTCTGCATTCGTTAAAGCATTGAGCAAAGTCGATTTACCTGCATTCGTATAACCCACCACTGCGATCGAAGGCACTTCTTCATGCTGTCTTCGCTGTCTTAATCGGGCACGATGCGCCTGAAGCTGGGTTACTTCCTGCTGGAGCCGTGTGATGCGTCGTTGAATCGCTCGGCGCTCAGTCTCTAGCTTCGTTTCTCCAGGGCCTCTTGTCCCAATCCCACCGCCAAGTCGAGACATCGCCTGTCCGCGTCCTGTAAGCCTCGGCAACATATATTCAAGTTGCGCCAGTTCAACTTGAAGCTTTCCGGCTCCCGACTGAGCGCGCTGAGCGAAAATATCTAAAATCACTTCGGTACGATCGACAATCCGCAGCCCAATTTGCATTTCTAAGTTACGAATTTGAGCCGGTGAAAGATCGCGATCGAACACAATCAAACTGGCTCCAACTGTTTGAGCCGCTAAGGTGATTTCCTGAACTTTTCCTTCTCCCACAACAGTTTGAGGATGAGGACGCGGGCGTTTTTGCGTCATCGTTTGCAGCACTTCGCCACCTGCGGTTTCTACTAGCCGCGCCAGTTCTTGTAGTGAAGTTTTAAAGGCTTGCGGGGAGTATTCGTCCGTTTGCAGTCCCACAATGAGCACTTGATCGTGATCGCGATCGACCTGTTGCGCGACATACTCCCGCCGGAACTCTTCTTCCAGCCCCTCAACCAGCGCCAGAAAATCTTGCTCTGCGATTACATCTAGGCTCAACGGCGGCGAAATCGTCCAATTTGCTTCCGGATGCGGCACCAGATGCGCCAAATACGCATTTCTTACATACCCAGTCGCACCGCCCCCTCTGCGCTCAAATCCGCCTCCCGTCAGCGTCAACGCCACAAACACATCCAAGCGCTGAAGCGCCATCACCGTCAGCATCGATTCTCCGGGCGGGTCTTGCTTCAACTGGGTGGCAATACAGCGAATCCCACACAAGCGCTCTGCCCCATAGCGTGGAAGCTCCAGCATCGGGATCTGAGTTTGCCTCATCGTCCCGACTCCAACGCGAATCACTTGACCGCGACGATTCACATAAGCACAGACAGGCTGACTAATTTCGGAGCTAATTGCGGCGATACGCTGAGCAAACTCAGACGTAGTGATGCGATCGCCAGGTAAGCGCTGATGATACAGCCGTTGTAGCTGTTTAATCTGGCTTGATTTTAGACCGTTGAGGTTTCCGTAGACTGTTTCGATAACTTACTTTGCCAAACGCGACTTAATTTCTATCTTAGATCGCTCTTGCCGGTTGACAATCCAGGGTTTGTGAATTGTAAGCAACTTCTAGCAGCATTTCACCCAGCTCGAACACACTTCGCCCGCTTTACCGTAGTAAAACTCCTTCTTCCAGATCGGGGCGCGATGCTTGAGCGTATCGATCGCATACTGACACGCCTCAAATGCTTCTTTGCGATGTGGACAACCTACAGCAATCAACACACTAATCTCACCAATCTCTAACCGTCCGACTCGGTGATGAATTGCCACATGAGTCACATCAGTCCAAGTTTGGCGAATCTCTGCTGCAATTTGTCTGAACACCGCGATCGCCATCGGTTCATAGGCTTGATACTCCAGATGCAGCACCGAAAAGCCCTCGCTATTATTGCGAACCATACCGCTCATTAGAACGATCGCACCATTCGCCGCATCATCTGCCTGCTTATAAACTTCCTCGACTGACAACGGCGCGATCGTAATCACAAGCTGATCATTCGGATGAACAGGAACCGACTTAGCACCGATCGGAGAAACTAACATAGCAATTCATGTAACATTGCATTCACATTCTAAGGGATGCTTTGCAGTGAGTCTTGCTCCGCAGTTACCTACTCCAACAGTAATCACTTTGATTATTAAGCAGTTTAAATCTTTATCTAAAACAGAAAAAATTCACTTCGCGGCATACCGCAATGTTTCAAGGATTCATTAATCTTTAATCAGAAATTCCGATAAGAAATGCAAGATTTGACAAACAGATTCTCTACCTTTGGTCGTAGCTCTGAGAGTGTAACTTTCATTAATCTATTGAACTAATGAACGATCGAGCGATTTGATCTCCGGGCAACTCAATCTAAACTGATCCACTTATGAAATTCGAGTAGTCAACTTATATGGCGACTAAATTTCCAAAATTTAGCCAGGATCTCGCGCAAGACCCAACCACACGGCGACTCTGGTATGGGATTGCAACCGCACACGACTTTGAAAGTCACGATGGGATGACCGAAGAGAAGCTGTATCAAAAGATATTTGCGACTCACTTTGGTCATGTTGCAATCATTTTTCTTTGGACATCTAGCCTATTGTTCCATGTTGCATGGCAAGGCAATTTCCCTCAGTGGAGCAAAGATCCACTCCACATCCGCCCGATCGCTCATGCGATTTGGGACCCTCAATTTGGTAAGCCTGCGATCGAGGCTTATACCCAAGGAGGAGCCGATTATCCAGTGAACATCGCTTATTCAGGCGTGTATCACTGGTGGTATACGATCGGTATGAGAACGAATGCTGACTTATATCAAGGTGCAGTCTTCCTGCTCTTGATCGCTGCATTGTTCCTGTTTGCAGGTTGGCTCCACCTCCAGCCGAAATTCCGTCCGAGTTTGGCTTGGTTTAAAAATGCGGAATCTCGCTTAAACCACCACTTGGCTGGATTGTTTGGTGTTAGCTCTCTGGCTTGGGCAGGTCACTTAATTCACGTTGCGATCCCCGAATCTCGCGGTCAGCACGTCGGTTGGGAGAACTTCCTGTTTACGCTGCCACACCCCGCAGGCTTAAAGCCGTTCTTTACCGGGAACTGGAGTGTTTACTCACAAGACCCAGATACCGCAAATCACATCTTTGGAACGGCACAAGGATCAGGTTCTGCAATCTTGACCTTCTTGGGTGGATTCCATCCACAGACTGAATCGCTTTGGTTGACTGACATGGCGCATCACCATTTAGCGATCGCCGTGATTTTCATCATTGCGGGTCATATGTACCGCACGAACTTTGGCATTGGTCACAGCATCAAAGATATTCTGAATGCGAAGAACTTCTTTGGTAGTCGGATCAATGGTCAAGGTAATCTACCCCACTCCGGGCTATACGACACGTACAACAACTCGCTGCACTTCCAGCTAGGGATTCACCTTGCTGCTTTGGGAACGGCGCTTTCAGTGGTAGCGCAGCATATGTATGCGATGCCGCCTTATGCGTTCATGTCCAAAGATTTCACAACGCAAGCATCGCTTTACACGCACCATCAATATCTAGCTGGATTTTTCATGGTGGGTGCATTCGCTCATGCTGGAATCTTCTGGGTACGAGATTACGATCCAGACAACAATGAAAACAACGTTCTAGCTCGATTGCTGGGACATAAAGAAGCACTGATTTCGCACTTGAGCTGGGTTTCGCTATTCTTGGGCTTCCACACGCTTGGACTCTATGTTCACAATGATGTTCAAGTTGCGTTTGGCGCACCAGAAAAGCAGATTCTGATCGAACCTGTGTTTGCTCAATTTGTGCAAGCCTCTCATGGTAAAGCACTCTATGGCTTTAATGCACTGCTGTCTAACCCAGATAGTATTGCATCAAATCCGGGAGCAGCCTACTTACCAGGTTGGTTAGACGCAATTAACAGTGGTACGAATTCATTGTTCCTGACTATTGGTCCGGGTGACTTTTTGGTACACCATGCGATCGCGCTTGGTTTACATGTGACAACGCTGATCTGTCTGAAGGGTGCGCTGGATGCTCGCGGTAGCAAGTTGATGCCAGATAAGAAAGACTTTGGCTTTAACTTCCCGTGTGATGGTCCGGGTCGTGGCGGTACTTGCCAAATTGCTTCTTGGGAACAATCTTTCTATTTGGCTACGTTCTGGATGCTGAATACGATCGGTTGGGTGACGTTCTACTGGCACTGGAAGCATCTTGCGATCTGGTCGGGTAACGTCGCTCAGTTCAATGAGAGTTCAACCTATCTGATGGGATGGCTACGGGATTATCTCTGGCAGTATTCAGCACCGTTGATCAACGGATACAACGTCTACGGAACCAGCAATCTATCGGTTTGGGCGTGGATGTTCCTGTTTGGTCACTTGGTCTGGGCAACGGGCTTTATGTTCTTGATTAGCTGGCGTGGATATTGGCAAGAGCTAATTGAGACGCTGGTGTGGGCGCACGAACGTACACCACTGGCAAACTTGATTCGATTCAAAGACAAGCCTGTGGCACTGTCGATCGTTCAAGGTTGGTTAGTGGGTCTGGTGCATTTCACGGTGGGTTATATTCTGACGTATGCGGCGTTCTTGATTGCTGCAACGACAGGTAAATTTGCTTGATGTGCTGCTAGTGACTGAGGCTAAATATTAAAGAAAAGGATGGAGTCGGATGGCTTCATCCTTTTGCGCGATCGTGGTTCGATTGTCTACCGATGGGCAATTTTTGGGGATGTGTGGGAAATGATTCGGTTTTTGAAATTGGCGTGATCCGATTGGTGACGATCGGTTTACCCGACGACGTAGAGACGCGATTAATCGCGTCTCTACATGGTTTTGGGGCACAATAAATCAATGTTTCACGAAATCAATGTTTCACGGTTCCCGCCGATTGATTAAACAATAATTCTCGCGCCTGATCCGGGCTAATTTGTTCTGCCTTGAATGCTTCCGCTTTCTCATAGGCTCGAATCGTTGCCGGACGCGATCGAATCGCCTCAAACCAACGCTGCAAATTCGGAAAATCTTCGAGCTTCTGTCCCTGCCGCTCATACGGAACAATCCACGGATAACAGGCAATATCTGCGATCGAATACTCCCCCGCCACATATTCCCGGTCGCTCAATCGCTTATTTAAGACCGCATACAATCGCCCCGTTTCATTCACATACCGATCGATTGCATAAGGAATTTTCTCTGGTGCATACTGGCTAAAGTGATGATTTTGTCCCGCCATTGGACCCAAACCGCCCATTTGCCAGAATAACCATTGCAGCACTTCAGTCCGACCCCGCAAATCTGAGGGAACGAGTTGTCCTGTTTTTTCAGCGAGATATAACAAAATTGCGCCCGATTCAAAGACCGAGATTGGATCACCGCCGCCTGCGGGATCGCGATCGACGATCGCCGGAATCCGGTTGTTTGGCGAGATTTTAAGAAACTCTGGCTGAAACTGATCCCCTTTACCAATGTTGATGGGCACAAGATTATAGGGTAATCCCACTTCTTCGAGGAACATCGTGATCTTGTGTCCGTTCGGGGTTGTCCAATAATAAAGATCGAGCATAATGACTCCGGTAATCAATGCCTAAATTCTAGAAACTCTATCGGAAAAGTTTTGAGACTTTGGAGCGAATCCGGCAGAATGGAAATATGAACCAAGTGGATTATTTGCGGATTAGTCTAGTCGATCGCTGTAATTTTCGATGTCTGTACTGCATGCCCGAAGGCAGCGATCTCGAATATGTATTGCAGCAAGACCTACTCACTCAAGCAGAATTAACCACGCTGCTGAGAGAAGTTTTTATTCCGGTTGGGTTTACTCGGTTTCGATTGACGGGAGGAGAACCGCTGATTCGTCCGGGAGTAGTGGACATTGTAAGAACGATCGCGCAATTTCCCGAAACGCAGGATCTATCGATGACGACGAATGCGTTTTTACTCGACTCGATGGCGCAAAATCTCTATGACGCTGGCTTGAGACGAATTAATATCAGTCTCGATTCGCTAGAGCCAGAAACCTTCGATCGCATCATTGGCAATCGTGGTCGATCGCGCTGGCAACAAGTTTGGAGCGGAATTCAAACTGCTTACCGGATTGGGTTTAATCCACTTAAATTAAACGTCGTGGTGATTCCAGGAATTAATGATCATGAAGTGCTCGATTTGGCAGCATTGAGTGTCGATCGTGAATGGCACGTTCGATTTATTGAATTTATGCCGATCGGAAACGGTGAATTATTTAACGATCAAGGCTGGATTGATTCAGAGAAAATTCGTCAACAGATTCGGGAACGTTGGGGACTCACTGAAGCAAACGTCAGAGGAAACGGACCCGCAGATGTATTTAAGATTCCAGGAGCGAAAGGAACATTAGGATTTATTAGTCAGATGTCAGAATGCTTTTGCGATCGCTGCAATCGAATGCGGTTATCGGCTGATGGCTGGCTCCGTCCTTGCTTGCTGAACGAAATCGGACAAATTGATCTCAAAACACAACTACGATCGGGCGTTTCAACCAGGGAACTACGCCAACAAGTCAGCGAATTACTCGGATTAAAGCCTGAGATTAACTACAAACAGCGCCAATCTGGAACGACTGGAAAATATCTCCGCACCATGTCACAGATTGGGGGGTAAGATTTGGTTTTTTGTCCTGAACTCGGTAGGATGAGCAATAGGGTTAAGCGACAGATGTACTAATCATGCCGAGAACGCCTTGTCTGTCATACGATCGCGGAACACTCATCCTGCATCCACCGCCTAGAGGTAAAGCCTGGGTCGAATTTGCGGTGTGGGACGATCGCATCGAGAAATTTCGCATTCCGGCAAATCAGTATCGAGAATTAGTGCTAGCACTGCGATCGGAAGGAACCGAAATCGACGATCGCGCCAAAGGATTCGACGCGATCGAGCTTGTGCCCTCGGTCGAAATGGAGCCTTATCCGCATCAAAAAGAAGCGCTCACTGCCTGGAAAAATGCAGGACGATTAGGAGTCGTTGTCTTACCGACTGCCGCAGGTAAAACCTATCTCGCACAACTGGCGATTCAATCCACGCAGCGCAGTACCCTGATCATGGTTCCAACGCTGGACTTGATGCACCAGTGGTACGCCAACTTATGCGCGGCATTTCCCGATATTGAGATTGGCTTATTGGGAGGGGGATCACGCGATCGTACTCCAATCCTAATCGCAACTTACGATAGCGCGGCAATCAACGCCGAAACACTAGGGAATCAATATGCACTGTTAGTCTTTGATGAATGCCATCATTTACCGAGTAGCTTTAATCGAGTGATTGCAGAATACGCGATCGCACCCTATCGACTAGGACTAACAGCAACACCTGAGCGAGCCGATGGGAAACACGAAGATCTAAAACTGTTAATCGGTGAAGAAATCTACAGAAAAACAGCAGAAGAATTATCCGGTTCAGCGCTCGCAAAACACGAAGCAATTCAGATTAAAGTATCGCTGTCTAAACACGAACGCGAACGTTACGATCAACTGATTCAAATTCGCAACGACTTCCTAAAAGAATCGAAAATCTATCTCAGCAACGCGCAAGGATGGCAACGATTTGTGCAGGCAAGTGCGCGATCGACCGCCGGACGAAAAGCGATGCTAGCCCACCGAGAAGCCAGATCGATCGCATTCGGAACCGAAGGAAAATTACGAGTTCTAGCAGACCTTCTCGCTCGCCACTACCCGGAGCGTACTTTAATTTTTACCGACGATAACGCTACCGTTTACCGGATTTCTCAGGATCTCTTGATTCCAGCGATCACCCATCAAACCCCGGTAAAAGAACGTCACGAGATTCTGACTAAATTTAAGCAAGGGGAATACCGATCGCTCGTCGCTTCCCGTGTTCTTAATGAAGGCGTAGATGTCCCCGATGCCAGTATCGCGATCGTGCTGTCAGGCACCGGATCAGCGCGAGAATACATTCAGCGCATGGGGCGCATTCTGCGAAAAAGCAAAGATCCAACTAAACTCGCAATCCTGTATGAAGTCGTGGCAGAAGACACTAACGAAGAAGGAGTCTCCCGCCGACGCAACCCAACACAAAAAACCAAACCAAAATCGCCTGTGCGTCAACTCGAATTAGTGCCTTACTCAGCCCCGCCCACCGTGGTTCCACGCGCCGCAGAAGGCGAAGCAAATTACGACGATTGGTAATTCACATTTTCTGATAAGATTAACGGTTCTGACACTTCAAAACTCGACTTGCTGGAAGGAGACTTTTCATATGGCTCGGATGTATTATGACGCTGATGCCAACTTAGATTTACTTGCGGGCAAAACGATCGCAATTATCGGTTACGGTTCTCAAGGACACGCACACGCCCTCAACCTGAAAGACAGCGGCATGAACGTCATCGTCGGGCTGTATCCAGGGAGTAAGTCTGCGACCAAAGCGAAAGACGCTGGCTTAACGGTTCATTCGGTTGCAGATGCTGCGAAAGCTGCGGATCTGATCATGATTCTGCTCCCCGATGAAGTGCAGAAAAGCGTTTACAAAAACGAAATTGAGCCAAACTTGAGCGCCGGAAATGTGCTGCTATTCGCGCACGGCTTTAACATTCATTTTGGTCAAGTCGTGCCTCCGGCTGATGTTGATGTGGTGATGGTTGCGCCGAAGGGTCCAGGACATCTCGTGCGCCGCACTTACCAGCAAGGTCAAGGCGTTCCGGCTCTGTTTGCGGTGTATCAAGACGCAACCGGACAGGCTCGCGATCGCGCAATGGCATATGCAAAAGGTATTGGCGGTACTCGCGCTGGCATCTTGGAAACGACTTTCCGCGAAGAAACCGAAACCGATTTGTTCGGCGAACAAGTAGTTCTCTGCGGTGGCTTGAGCGCGTTGATCAAAGCGGGATTTGAAACGCTGGTTGATGCTGGATATCAGCCGGAGCTTGCTTACTTTGAGTGTCTGCACGAAGTCAAACTAATCGTCGATCTGATCGTTGAAGAAGGATTGGCAGGAATGCGCGACAGCATTTCTAACACGGCGGAATACGGCGATCTCACTCGTGGCCCTCGGATTGTCAACGATTCCACTCGCGCCGAGATGAAGAAAATTCTCAATGAGATCCAAACCGGACAGTTTGCGCGGGAATTTGTGCTGGAAAATCAGTCTGGTAAAGCTGGATTCACAGCAATGCGGCGACGGGAAGCAGAACACCCGATCGAAGAAGTCGGCAAAGACCTGCGATCGATGTTTAGCTGGCTGAAGAAGGTCTAATCAGTCTCTAGCTTTATTCACATCCCTCACCGCTTCTTCAGTGCGACGGTGAGGGTTTGTTTTAGGTTGCCAAGTTGGAAAAGCATTCACCAAGAGTTGATCGATCGTGCTTCTCGCCTGAAAGCTATACCGCCCAATCTCAGGCGGCAAAATCTGATCGCCAAACCCAATAAATACAACGCTGAGCATCAACACCAATCCGACTGGAATTCTATTACGCATAAAGCTGAAACTACAGGAAACTATCATGATCTACAGTTAGTTATCCCAAAGATTAAAATGCGTCATCTTTACCCTGCGATCGAGCCTTACCAGTCGGGGATGCTTCCCGTTTCCGATTTGCATACGATCTACTATGAGCAAAGCGGCAACCCCAACGGAAAACCTATTGTCTTTCTGCATGGCGGGCCTGGCGGCGGCACAATTTCAACCTACCGACAGTATTTTGACCCGGAGAAATGGCGGATTATCCTGTTTGATCAACGTGGAGCTGGAAAAAGCACACCCCACGCTGAACTGCGAGAAAATACAACTTGGGATCTCGTCAGCGACATTGAGAAACTACGATCGCACCTGCAAATCGATCGCTGGGTCGTCTTCGGCGGCAGTTGGGGCAGCACGTTATCGCTTGCGTATAGTCAAACGCATCCCGATCGTTGTCTCGGTTTAATCCTGCGCGGCATCTTCCTGCTGCGGCGTAAAGAGATTCTCTGGTTCTATCAAGAAGGCGCAAGCTGGATTTTTCCTGATGCTTGGGAACAGTATCTCGCCCCGATTCCACCCGAAGAACGCGACGACATGGTTTCAGCATATTATCGCCGTTTGACCAGCGCTGATGCAGAAGTCCGAGCGATCGCCGCTAAAGCCTGGTCAGTTTGGGAAGGCAGCACCAGTCGATTAATCGTTGATCCAAATTTGCAAAGCAAGTTTGGTCAGGATCAATTTGCCGAAGCGTTTGCGCGAATTGAGTGTCACTACTTTATCAATCGCGGCTTTTTTGAAACCGACGATCAACTGCTGCACAACTGCGATCGCATCGCTCACATTCCCACCGTAATTGTGCAAGGACGCTACGATGTCGTTTGCCCAATGGCTTCAGCGTGGGATTTACATCAGGCGTTACCCAAGGCAGAATTTATCGTCGTTCCCGATGCAGGGCACTCGATGATGGAGACAGGAATTCTTAGTGCCTTAGTCGATGCTACCGATAGATTTGGGGAAAATCGCTAATGCAAATGATTAGGGTAACGGATTGTAACTCTCGATTGTGCCCGATAGATCGTCCTATAAGTATAAGTAGATTAAATCATGTTGATTTATTAGGAATCGCGTTCACCGATCCCCCTAAATCGCGGATTTAACGTTTAAGTTTTCCCGTAGTATCAGAATTGAAAAGAACTTAGGCATCTCAGCATTGATTGAGAAAACTTAAGTCTCAAATTTTCCGGCAGTTTTGCCGCTTCTACTACTAGAGAGGATCACCGAATGCCTACTTACAAGGTCACGTTAATCAACGAAGCCGAAGGGTTGAACACGACGATCGATGTCCCCGACGATGAGTACATTCTAGATGCGGCTGAAGAAGCAGGTCTGGATTTGCCGTACTCCTGTCGTGCGGGTGCTTGCTCGACTTGTGCAGGTAAAATCACTGAAGGCGAAATCGATCAGTCCGATCAATCGTTCTTGGATGATGACCAGATTGAAGCTGGATATGTGTTAACTTGTGTGGCCTACCCGCGCTCGAATTGCACGATCCTGACCCATCAGGAAGACGCGCTCTATTAATTCTCCGACAGGGAGATGATTCGCTTCTCACTCTCTGTCTTGAAACGTTCTTACAGCAGAAACCTCGATCGGGGTTTCTGCTTTGTTATTTGAGGGGAGTTGGGAATTACGGCGCAGTTAAAGCCTCACATTATCTTACTTTGCCAATTCATAGTTTTTTCCTATCTATCAAATCCTCACTGTGGAAAACTTCTAGGTTTCTGTGGAAAACCTGTGGGAAAAATACCATCTAGTTGCGGAAATCTCTAGAGCCGCGATCGCTTGATTTGGACTTTTCCACAGGCTGCGATCGCAACTCGCCCGAAAACATCGAGATCTGCTGCGTTTTCCACAATTTCCACAGGTCGTACAATAGTACTTATAATTACTGTTTCTTCCCAGTTCCACGCCTAGTTTAAAGAGGGAGTGGATCGATCTAGCGAAGGGTGTTACTATGCTCAAACATCGATTAAAACGCTAGATATAGCCCCTCAGATTTTAGAGCTACGCCTATATAGAGTACGCTTTACTTTTCCACAACCCCCATTCTGTTCCATATTCCGGCAACTCCTATGAAACTGGTCTGCGCTCAAACTCACCTCAATTCACACTTGTCGCTGGTTAGTCGGGCGGTTTCTTCGCGCCCGACCCATCCAATCCTCGCAAACATTCTGTTAAAGGCCGATGCTGCAACTCAGCGCGTCATTCTTAGCGCCTTCGATCTCAGCTTAGGGATTCAAACCAGCTTTCCAGCGAACGTCGAAACCAGCGGCGTTCTGACGCTCCCAGCAAAACTGCTCGGCGACATCATATCGCGACTCCCCGAAGGCGACATTACGATCGAAAGCGATATCGAATCCAATCATGTCACAACAATCACCTCTGCCTCTGGTCGATATCAGGTGCGCGGCATGGGTGCTGAAGAGTTTCCCGAACTCCCCAAAATTGAGGAAGGAGAACGAACCCAGTTAGTTGCCGATCGTTTGGTGGATGGTTTACGAGGATCGCTGTTTGCAGCGAGCGCCGATGAGACGAAACAGGTACTCACCGGAGTTCACGTCAGCATGCAGCCGGATGGATTGGAGTTTGCTGCAACCGATGGGCACCGCCTCGCGGTGGTCACAACAGTCGAAGAGGATGCCCCAGAAGCAGATTCTCAGTTCGATGTCACGGTTCCGGCCAAGGCGTTGCAGGAATTGATGAAAATGCTCGATCGCCAGAACGGTAACGCGATCAATGTGCAGTTTGATCAAGGACAGGTCATCTTTGAGTGGACGGATCAGCGTCTGACCAGCCGATTGCTAGAAGGGCAATATCCCAACTATCGTCAGCTTGTACCGCGTCAGTTTACACATCAGATGACGGTGGATCGTCGATCGTTTCTGAGTGCTTTAGAGCGCATCTCAGTGCTTGCGGATCAGAAAAACAACATCGTCAAAGTGCAGCTTGATCCGACAAATCAGCAACTTACGCTGGCGGTTGATGCTCAAGATGTGGGAAGCGGACGCGAAGCAGTTCCCGCACAAATCTCTGGGGATGGCATGGACATTGCATTTAATGTGCGATATTTGCTTGATGGCTTAAAAGCAATCAACACGTCAGAAATTCAAATGCAGTTGAACACTTCAACCAGTCCTGTGGTTCTTTCACCGCTCGGAAATCTGAAGATGACTTATTTGGTGATGCCTGTCCAGGTAAGATCCTAACCTCACCTATTTCCGAAATTGATTTACAGAATAAAGCACAGGCGCGACTTAATTTCTAAGATCAAGTCGCGCCTGTCAAAAGTTGGGTTAAATTGTCGAGAGTTGCTTATCCGCCAACGAGAGTTGCTTATCCGCCAATGCCCAAACGACCTGCAAGGCTCGGAGTCAGCGGCAACAGAATCGTCACCATCAAGAACAATATCAAAAGCCCGATCGCAGCCCGTGCATCATCCGGTTCACTCAATTCATTCAGGCTCGGACGTTCGGGATTGCGTTGCAGCACTACAATCACGATCGCCCAATACAGTGCCAGCGGATTCACCAGCGAAGCCAAACCGAGAATAACGATCGTTGCTACCGTAGCTCGGCTTGCAGTCTTGCGTCCGTAAATCGCCTGCACAACTCGCCCGCCGTCAAGCTGTCCCGCAGGCATCACATTAATCGCCGTCACCACCAAACCAATCCAACCAAGAACCACCAGCGGATTGACTTCCACGATCGATTGCTGAATTGCAGTGCCCATAATCACCCGCGCTAGGGTTCCGACTAGAATCGAGCCTTCAAAAAACTGGCTTGGAACTTTGAACCCACTACCTTCGTGCGACAGCAGCAATCCTGCAATGAGCATTCCAAATGCCACTAATCCGCCTGCTATCGGCCCTGCCACTGCAATATCAAACAGTGCCGTCCGGTTTGGCAGTAGCGAAGCAAATCGCGTGATTGCCCCAAACGATCCGATCTGCCAAGTCGGAATGAAAAACGGTAAATTTAACCGAACCTGATACCGTTTTGCCGCAATCCAATGACCCAACTCATGCGCCAGCAAAACACCCAAAATGCCTAAGCTAAACGGCAACACTTCCAGATACCGCTCCGGAGAACTATAGAAATCAAATCCGAGTAAAATTCCGCCAGTTTCCAAACTCGCCACGATCGTCGCCACAAACAGCACGATTGATAACAGAGTTTGTGTAACTGTGAGCGGCTTTGGATCATTTTTGCTTGGCAGCACGATGGCGACGGGCTTCTCGTCCTCGTTGGCAATTAGAAAGAGCCGGTAGCGATCGCCCAACTGTCCCGTTAACTTTTCAGTTAGTTTTGCTAGCGTCGCTTCTGGCTCGCCTCGCAAGTTGCCGCGAAAAATTACGCCATCTTGATACGGAATGGTTTCCGTCAAGAAAAACGTATCGATGCCAAAAATGCTTTTAATCGTTTGCAAATCAGCTTCGGGAATCGAAACTGTCTCAGCCGGGGGAAGGACTGAACTCGGTGGAGTTGGTGCGGCTTCAGTTGACCTCTCGACATTGGATAAAGCAGACTCGATCGCCACTTTTGCCGCCGCCCGTTTTGCTAATAACTCTTGTCCTTCGGTGCGAAGCTGTCGTCCAATCCAGATATAAATCCCCGTTGACACTACAAACAGCAGGAGCATTCCCGCCAGATTCAGATAAATCCCGGCAGCAAATAAGCCAAAGAACAAAATCCACGGAGCCATTAGCACCACCGACTGTAACCAAGCCAGAATGCCAATTTTTCCGTAAGGACGAGCGCGGTTGAATCCCCACGCTAAGATCCCTAGTGCGACAACAATTGTGAGCGCAGTAAACATTTCAACCCCCAAACGATCGTGCTAAACCTTTGCACAAACCCAAACGTCCTACAAGATCTACTCTATTAGATCTCGCGGCATCGAGGATTCTCGGATTTTCTCTAACCCAAACAAGAACCCCTACCTCACTCAATCAGAACTGATCTAAATTAAAGAGAATAATCATAAAAAATCGTATCGGATCGCGTAATAATCTG
The DNA here is from genome assembly GCA_014695255.1 of Cyanobacteria bacterium FACHB-63. Classification (GTDB taxonomy): domain Bacteria; phylum Cyanobacteriota; class Cyanobacteriia; order Leptolyngbyales; family Leptolyngbyaceae; genus Leptolyngbya. The sequence continues at coordinate 12,141 of JACJNX010000040.1, read as the reverse complement.
CTTTCAAATGGAAAAATGCGATAAAACCTAAAAATAGTCTTGTGTTTTCTCGGTCTTTCACCAACCTCAAGATATAGCCTACAGTCTTCTATACTGTGAACTTCTGGCAAGGTCGAAGCCAAGCTGACTGGGCTTGAGATTGAAATTCCCCCGAAAACGGACTTTTTATAAACTCACCCTTACCCTTTAATTTCTAATGCAACTTGTACCCCGTCCACAACGTCGGGCAGCTTCCCTTATTGATCAAGCTGCCTACGAACTGCATTTTCCCGATCGCTCAGCGACCATTCGAGAATCCACCGTCGATCGTGTTGCTATTTTTATTGATGGCTCAAACTTGTTTTACGCTGCGATGCAGCTTGGCTTGGAGATTGATTACTCCAAACTTCTAGGATATTTGGTAGGCGGACGGCGACTCTTGCGAGCGTACTTCTACACAGGCGTTGATCCACATAATGAGAAACAACAGGGCTTTCTGCTCTGGATGCGTCGTCATGGCTATCGAGTGGTTACGAAAGAATTGATACACAACGCGGATGGGACGAGACACGCAAATTTAGATGTAGAGATTGCAGTTGATATGCTAGAACTAGCACGATACTGCAACACAATGATTCTGCTTAGCGGAGATGGTGATCTGACTTATGCCGTGAACACGATTGCATATCGAGGAGTGCAGGTTGAAGTCGTCAGTTTGCAGACCATGACGAGCGATAGTTTGGTGAATGCCGTCGATCGCTACACCGATTTGGCAAAAATTAGGAGCCTAATTCAACGCGATGAGCTTGAGAGCCGCGCCCACTCTGTTCCCTAAGATTGATACAGAAAAGGGTGTTACATTGCAACACCCCCGATTACTGACCCATATTGTTCTCTTACACTCTATGAGAAGGCAGAACGCGCTGCATTAGTCCAAAGGGAGATTACCTTAATCAAATTCCTAAATATTGTTAAGAGGAGTTCCTATTCTGTAGGAACTCCTTTCTATCTGTTCAGAAGGTGTTGCGTAAGTAGAAATGAAGCGATCGTTTCGGCTGTCTAAAACAATCCTATTTCTCATTGCTGCTTCAATCATTGCAGTGATCGTTATGGTAATCTCGCCTCAGTTACGGCAACCCCAGAAAATCGTTCAACCCATCAATCAGCTTTATATCTTCGGGGATAGTCTCTCTGATGTTGGTAATGTGTTCCGTGCAACAGGCGGACAGGTGCCAGCCGCGCCTTATTTCCAGGGACGACACTCAAACGGTCGGGTCTGGGTGGAGGAACTAGCAGCGAAGTTGAACTTATCAGACGATCGTGTAGAAAATTTCGCTTGGGGAGGTGCAACCACAGGCATCAACGGTCTTAATCGCGTTCCGGGTGTTCTGGCACAAGTTGAAACCTTTGTGCAATCTAACCCAAAGATCGATCCACAAGCGCTCTTTGTCATTTGGGCAGGTTCAAACGATTACCTTTTCAGCACCGAAACGCCGATCACTTCGATGAAAAACCTCGATCGTTCGCTGCAATCTCTCTTACAAATTGGTGCAAAACGGCTTTTAGTGGCAAATTTACCGGATCTAGGTACACTCCCTGCAACTCGTACCACTGAGACTTCAACCAAATTAACCAACTTCGCAATCGAGTACAATCAAGACCTAAAAACAATTCTTGATCGCTTACAAAAGCCTGAGTTAACGATCACAGAACTCGATGTGTTCAAAATCTACCAAACCGCCATCACAAACCCGCAGCAGTTCGGGTTTACGAATGTCACATCGGCTTGCCTCGGTTCTTCTGCAAACTGCGATCGCTTCTTATTCTGGGATGGCATTCATCCTACAACTGCCGCTCACAAGGTCTTAGGGAATTTAGCATTTGAGCAGGTGCAGGACGCGATCGGACTACGCTCAGTCAAATCGCGCCCAACTTCCTAACTCGAACGATGCTGATCGAGCCACTGAATCATCGCCGCGTTCACCACCTCTGGGCGTTCGTCGTGTGGGCAATGTCCCGTGTCGGGAATCGCAACGAACTCGACCGGATGCGTTTCCACCAGCGATTGATAAACTTTAGAACCTGCGATCGGTGTCCAAGGATCAGCTTCTCCCCAAATCACTAAAAGCGGCACTTGAATCTCAGGAAGTAGGTCTGTTGGTTTTGGTCCTGGCGGAGCCATCAGCACCGAAGCAAAAACTTGCTGTGCGCCCGGATGACAAGAAGGCTCATGCAGTAAATCCACCAGTTCGTCAGTGATGGCTTCGCGATCGCGATAGACCTGCCTCAAACTGTTCCGAATCCGGTGTTTTTGCCGCACCTGATTAAACATCCACTGCCCGAACCATTTGGAGCCGACCAGCTTCGCGAATGTACCCATCACTAATCGCAAGGGAGGATTCAGTTCCTCTGGACGGTGATTCAATCCGCCTGCTGGATTGAGTAAGATTCCACCTGCTGCAATTTCTGGATGATGCGCCAACACCATCAAGCACAACAAGCCCCCGATTGAATTACCAACAAACACCGCAGGCTGCTGAATGTTCGCTGCCCAAAAATCTCGCAGCAATTCGACCCAAAGATCAACGGTGTAATCTAAAGCAGGTTTTGCCGAACCCCCAAAGCCAAGCAGATCGATCGCAAAGACTTGATAGCCTGCTTGTGCCAAAACGGGAATATTTTTCCGCCAGTGACCGATCGATGCTCCAAATCCATGCACTAGAACTAAGGGTTGCCCTGCCCCCATCACCGTGTACTGAATCGAGTGCCCTTGCCAATCCCAAGTCAGCTTTTCCAGCGTCAGGAGTGCTTTTGCTTCAATCGTCGTCATTTTTGTAAAGACTTGTTAACTTAATCCCATCATAGTACGAGTCACCCATGAAGTTCTAGGGCGCAACTGTTCGGAAGCTACGACTTTTTCTTCGGTTCGGGTTCTGCAGCCTGTAGGGCGCGATCGAGGACGGTACGCGCTTCTTCGGCTTGCGATCGTGCTTCTCGGTATCTCAGATTCGTTTGTGCATAGCTCTTCAGCACTTTGAAGCCTTCCTTGAGTCCGTTAATTTCTTCTTCCGTCACAGGCTCATCATTAAACAGAATATCGATTTGCTTGCGGACTTGTAAGGCTTCCGATCGAGATTCCTGCGCCTTCAGCTTCAGTGTCGCAAGGCTGCTGAGAGTTTGCACAGCCTGGTTAATTGCTTCTTCATCACTTGCGGGCTGGCTCCCCGGATCTTTGACTTCAATAAAGTTTTGCGGACCAAAACCATCAGCTAAATCGGTTGGCAATTTACCTTCATCCATCAACTCCATCAGTTGATCCATTGCCTTCTCACGGGCTTTAGGCGAGTCTTTGCCGGAAACCGTGAGAATAATTTCGGGGCTTTGAGCGAGGGTGTATTGAACCATTGAATGTGACGTGAACTGACAATAAGAATATTCATACTAATCTTATCTCTGATGACCAAATTTGACCGTCTCAGTTTTGGGCAACCATCTCTATGAAACGCTTATTTATGTACCGTGCTTGCCTACTGAATCGCGCCTGGTTGGCAATTTTCTAATTTTTTGTTGGCTCATGTTGACAATCTCGATTTAGTCTGCGATATTAATAAAGTACTAAATGCGGGTATAGCTCAGTGGTAGAGCGTCACCTTGCCAAGGTGAATGTCGCGCGTTCGAATCGCGTTACCCGCTTTCTAACAGAAGGCTTTCAGAGCTTTGATTTCAAAGGCTCTTGAAGAATCTTCGCAGTATTTTCCTGGTAGCAAAGTTAGTGCGATAGTACTAAGATTCGGTTGTTTTTCAGGCGATTCCGGTTGTTTATTGGTGTTGCCTGAGTGGGCGGCGGCAGGATTGAATGTAGCAACCGCAGTCAAAAGAGGCGTGTATACAGTGCAGGAAAGTTTGGTGATCAAAACGATTGAGCAGTTAACTAAGGTTAATGCTGACCAGCTTGAGCAATCTTTGAGAGATTGGTTAGGGTTGTAGATGATTACAGCCACATCCCAACCTCTCGGTTTAAGGCAGTACAGTTCGTCGCTGATCGAGCTTACATTGGCAGCCCAAGGGGAGTGCCGATGTAAGCTCGATCAATAAATTCTGTCTGTCGCCCTCACATGCTAACGTTTGAAGTCTTTTAACCACTCGCGCAACTGCTCACCCGCGACATCCCGACCACCGAGACCAAACGCGATCGCAATCGCCACCGCGATCGCACCCAGCAACAGCCCGAACGCCAAGTTCACAATATTGGGTGCAATCCCGATTTGCTGAAGCGCCAACGCTGCGACAAATCCTAGAATCGCAACTCGCGCTGTCTGACCCAGCAATTTCGACTGCCGACTCCCAGAACTGGTGATCAAGCTGTACGCCAAATTCGCGAAGTACAATCCAACCGCAAACACGACTAGCCCAGACAAAATTCGCCCGAAAATGTAAAGCAATCCAGAAATGATTGCAGTTAAGGCTTGAATTTGCAGCACATCCACCGCCGCAACGGTCGCAAACAGCAGAATTCCCACCAAAACGATGATGCCCGCGATCTCAGACGGCGATCGTACTGCCAATTTTTGTTGATCTACGGGTTGATTCACCTGTAGAAGCGTTTCGCCGGTCTGAAACTCGGTACTGTACTGTTCGGGTGGAACAGTGGGTGTGTAAGGTGCCGATTGCAGTCCTAGCCAATAAAAGAGATTATCAAATCCAATACTCGCGAGAATGCTGGACACTAAATCTGCAACAAACTTGCCAACTACATACGCGATCGCTAAAATTGCTGCTGCGGTGAAGATTAGCGGCAATGCGTTGAGAATCTGATTCAGCATTGCGGTTGCAGGCCCGGAAATCGCTGGAATTCTGAGTGCATCGAGCGCGGCAGTTGCAGTTGGAATCAGAATTAGCACATAAACGATCGTGCCCAAAATCCAGGACAGCGATTGACCGCCTCTAGCTCGGTTTAGTCCAATTCTTGCTCCCACTTGATCTGTCCCGATCGCGCTCAGCAAGTTTGTGACAATTCCCCGCACCGTTCGAGCAATAAACCAGCCGATCACCGCGATCGCTAACGCTTTAATAATGTTGGGAAGGGCGCTCAAGATATCATTCAGCAGGTTCTGAACAGGCTGGAGCGGACCTTGCAAATTCAGTACGCCTAAAATGAGCGGCAAGAAAAATAGGAAAACAAACCAGTAAACCGCGTTGCCTAACGTCTCACTGAGCCGAAAGGGAGGAGCTGCTAACGGATCGTCACTTGGTTCAGAGAGCTTTTCATCTAGAGAAAACGATTCCGAGGTGCGAACGACGATCGTTTTCGCAAGCGTCGCCACAACCCAAGCCAATCCGATCAAAAGTGCAGCCGCACCCAACTGAGGGAGAAAGGCGAAAATCTGATTGAGAAAATTATTGAGCGGTTGTGAAACTGTGTTTAACCCAAGCGCATTTAAAGCAGCGACGACAGCCAGGATCATAATGATCCAGAAGACGATCGTCGAAATTAAGCCTTCGACATTAAAATTTGCTCGTCCCCGTCCGCCAGAAACCCAATCTGCGAGCCGATTGTCGAGTGTGGTTCGCTTCAGCAATCCGCGCACAATACTAGACACGAAGACAGCGACCAGTGCCCCAATTAACAGGACAAGCAGCGCCCCGCCGAGTTTAATGATTAACTCAGCGACGTTAATTCCTTGGATGTAGCCAAAGGGTGCCTCTCCGGGAGGGAGTTGGGCGAATTGAAAATTTCCCGCAAATCGCGGCATTTCGCTGAACTGATCAAGATGTTGCCAGAACTGATTCATGATGTTTTGATAAATCCTTTCGCTTTCAAAAAGCGCCGAATCGATCGCTTTTGATTTGTGACAACCGTTGCTCTGAGGAAGATAAATCGGTCGCTGAATATTGGAGCTGTCCACCGTAGAACTGCGGACTGGTTGCTCGATGCTCAGCAGGTTTTCCCTAAAGTTGCGGTTGCATCATAAGCGTACTCGTATCTCTCCTTAGAGAAAAGCTCCTGGAAACACTTTTTTGAATTTTCTATAAAGTGTCTAGATAGCCGATCGACGATACAGATTTGTTAAACTCGTGACCTGCAAGAATGCTTAAGCGCACAAGTTAGCGCAGAGTATCCCATTTCCTAAATTATTTTTTCTTCTGCCTAGAGAGAGATGTCGAACGACTGGGTTAGACGTGCGAATTTAGAGACAATAAAAGGAATCGATCGCAGGAGAGAAATCGGTGGAGCCACAAGTTTTCGAGCAATCAATCTTAATTCAAGCCAGTGCAACCAATGTAGAGCGCTGCTTTACTGACTTAAATTTGATGCACCGTTGGCTGAATCCAGCATTGCGCTGCGAGCCGATCGATCATTGGTCTACCGAAGTTGGCAGCGAGAGTCGGTTTGTGATTCAAATTCCGGTGTTACAGCCCGCACTTAAAAGTGTCGTCGCGGAACGGCAACCCGGTTTAGTCGTGTGGCAATTCGAGGGATTTTTTAAGGGGCGCGATCGCTGGGAATGCAATCCCGAAGCCAAAGGAACGCGCCTGCTCAATCGATTTGAATTCGAGATTCCCAACGCGATCGTGCGATTTGGATTTAACCAGTTTGCGGCAAAGTGGACACAAGAAGATATGCAGGCACAATTGCGCCGATTAAAGCGAGTGGCAGAAAGCTTAAGCTAACTGCCTTCGATGCGATCGAGCAATTGTTCAATCACATCGCGATCGTTCGCATTTGGAACGCTATCAAGATAGGCTTCTAAGTCTTGTCGAGCTTCAATCCAGCGATGCGTTTGAAAATAGATGATGCCGCGATCGCGCAGCTCAAACGACGCGTCGGGAAACAGAATCAAAATTCTTTCGATCATGGTGAGGCATTTTCCAATTTTGCCCTGGTTTAAATAAATGCCCTTTAGATTGGTCAACATTCGCGCCAAAAATTGTTTCGCGGTCACTGCTTCTAGAAACTTGGGACGCATTTCAACGGGCTGTCCGGCAAGCTGATCCAATCGCTCTTGGCAATCTTGCGGAAACAGAATTTCTCCTTCATGAAACGCATCCACAAAAATTTCCATGTCTTCATTCACCGCAGGACGAATAAGAAAATGCCCTGGCATCCCAATTCCCACCATTGGAAAATTGATGCGCTTTGCGATCGCTAAATACAGCAATGCTAATGAAATTGGAATGCCAGTTCTGCGATCGATCACATCATTCAAAAAGCTATTCCGAGGGTCATAATAATCTTCAGAATTTCCATGAAACCCTAAATCTTTATACAAATACTGATTAATGGTTTGAACAACTCGTAACGGATAGGGTTCCTCTGGAAGCCTAGCTTGAATCTCTGCTGCCATTTGGTCGAGCGCTTTCAAATAGTAATCAACCTCTAATTCTGGATACTCTTCTTGTGCAATATAAAGGGCTGCTTTTTCTAGGTTGATCTGTTCATCATCCTGACGCACTTCCTGATAAAAACGTTGTCGAGCCAGCGAGAATTCCATTCCTTAATGTCCTACGTAATCATTTCCTGAGCCGTATTGCCAAGCATCCACCCACCGATTCCAAACATATTGCTGGGCGGGCGGTAATGCTTCAATCCAAGGTTTTAGCTTTGGCGCGATCGCAGACAAGACGGTATAAATTGCCAAATTAAAATAGTGCAACATCCAATCTAGCAGAGCTAAAACGCCAACGTGGGGAATAATCCTCAGAACCAATGCTGGATAAGCGATCGCCGTTCTAATCAGGGTTTGGGAAAGCGGGATAAACTGAACGACATCTTGTAAAAAAGGCTTCAAAACTTGTTCACCAGACTGTTGCATCTCCGAAAAGACTGCCACCAGCAATTGATTGATTTGATCGGGGTTCACTTTTTGATTGATGCTAACGCTCATCGATCGCTGAAATAGCCAAGTGACTGAGAGATTTGGCTGATAAGGTTGCAGCAGCGCTAAAGATGAACGATCGAGCCTTTCGCATCGTAGCGCCTGATCAATCCCATTGGCTAAGCGTTTCAGGTGCCGTACCATTCCCCCAAACCCACCAAAGCTTAGGGGTGATTGGCTGCCACTGCTGTCCCCGATCGGCAAAATCCGATCCCATTTTAGACGGAGAGGACTGTCACGATAACAGGGGAAAATGCCAAACAATGCCCTGACAAATTCAAGCTGATCAAGTTCAATATTTTGGTATTCAGGCAGAAGTTTTAAGTAATCATCAAATAGCGTTTCTAATGAGAATCGATTGCGATCCGCATCTAAGTAAGTAAATAGATAAGTAGTTCTCCCGTCTTTTGCAGGAAACGCTTCCCAGAAATACTGACACTGTTTTTGAATCGGCGTAAAAGATGTAATCAAATCGCCTATCTGATTCTGCTCAAATCCCTTTGCACAAGTGCCAACAACCAGACAGATTCCATCTGGCTTTTTCCCCTGTCTAGCTTGTCGAACCACAGGGGAAAAATGCCCCATTGCATCAAGCATTAAACGCGCTGTGATTGATCGGTTAATACACACCCCGTTTGGATGAACTTCTAAACTTTCAAACGGCGTATTCTCGATCAGATTGCCACCCTTTTTAAGAAAAAATTTCTTCAGAGTTTCTAGTAGATAAACCGGATCAACTCCAATATTTAGAACATCTTCAACAAAGATTTCAGCGTCCTCGGAAAAACTGACTCGAACCGGGTTAAACTGAGTTGCGATCGCGGTTTCTAGCTCCGTTTCAGTCAGCAATCCTAACTCTACAAACACTCCTAATTCCTGACGAGAAATGTTCCATTCTTGCTCTCGTCCCTTCAGAACTCCTCGCTCGATTAGGGTCACTCGCCAACCTTTTTGAACCAAAGCTGCGCCAAGCAAGATCCCCAACGTTCCGCCGCAAATTACCACATCCCAATCCACCGAACCCAAAGGCTGATCCTTCACCTCAACCACCTGCGGAACGGACATCGAATCTTCTCGCACCCCTTTCCATAAAGCATCGACTCGACGTAATCCTTCCAAGGGATTTCCTGGAATCTTGGCTAAAATCTCTTCTGTGACTGACATTCGTTTACCGCGATCGTGTCTCTATCGTAAATTATCGACCAAATGCCACGATCGCATTTTGTCCTCCAAATCCAAAACTGAAGCACAAAACATTCCTTAATTCTGCCGATTGAGATGAGGTCGCGATCGCTAGCTTAAATTCCCCGTTTCTCATCCCTACATTCGGCGGCACAATCTGATGTTTCAACGCCATTAAACAAAACGCTGCTCCCAGTGCCCCAGAGCCGCCGAGTGTATGTCCTGTCGCTCCTTTTGTCGAACTCACCCAAACCGAATCAGAAAAACAGCGCTGAATCAACTGAGCTTCGTTGCGATCGTTCAACTGCGTCGCCGTTCCATGTGCATGAATGTAGTCAATCTCTTGCGCTTTGAGAGAACTCCGCTCAAGACACTGTTTCACAGCCGCGATCGCGGCTCGGCTCTCCGGCTCTGGTGCACTGACATGATAGCCATCTGCCGTCAGCCCAAACCCCAAAACTCGACCATAAATTCTGGCATTTCTTCGCTGTGCTAACGCTTCTGACTCCAGCACAAAAACTGCACCGCCTTCACCCAGCACTAAGCCCTGCCGATCGACATCAAACGGAAACGCGCCATCTTTTGCTAGTGCCCCCATTCGCTGAAATCCGATCAGCGTCAACGGCGTAATCGGAGCTTCGATCGCTCCACAAATCACGCGCTCACATTGCCCACTGCGAACTAATTCTGCTCCCCGTGCGATCGCCCAAAGTCCTGTTGCACAAGCCGCCATCGGCGCAAGTACGATCGCTTGAGACCCAACCCATTGAGCCGTAGCAATCGCGCTTCCATTTGGCAAAGTATTCAACCAGTTTGAAGGCTCACCTTCTCCTGCGGCTAACTTTTCCCACTCCGCCTGATTCCCCCGACTCGATCCGACGACGATACCGCAATCGCGCAACGGTGCCGCTAATCCAGCATCGTCCATAGCATCCAAAACAACTTGGCGCGTTAAGCCCAGAATTTCAGCGGGATACTTGCCAATCAGCGCGATCGGTCGTGGCTCTAAAGACGAAAAAGGCTGGTAGAACTGAATACCCGATCGTCCTTCTACCAGCCTTTCCCAAGTCTGCGTCAGATTTCCTAATGCTGACGCTAAACCCATTCCAGTCACAACAACAGACATTTAAGGCGAAGTCGTCGGACTCGGAGAAGGACTCACAGTTGCATTCGGAGAAGGACTTGCAGTACCACTCATCTTTAGGTTTTCTAACCCTTGAGTCACTTTCGCCGACTCAATACGATCGCCCTGCTGAATCTTGTCAACGGTTTCCATTCCCTGAGTCACATACCCAAACACGGCATAGTTTCCATCCAAGAACGGCAAATCAGCCAGCGTGATGTAGAACTGAGAAGAGGCAGAATCGGGAGCCTGCGATCGTGCCATCGCCACTGCTCCACGAGTATGCTTGAGCTTTGGTGGAGCGTCGATCCCCGCTTCAGCAAATGTCCGGCTATAAACTGGCTCATTCGCTTTCTGCGGCGTAATCTCAAGGGGAACATTGCGGGGTTGCTGCGTCGCGGGGTCAATAAATCCACCTGTTCCAAGTCGATCTAGCGGCACATTCGGATTCTTGCTTTGGGGATCGCCCCCCTGCACTACAAACGGCTGTGGCTCTCTCACGACACGATGAAAGACCAGTCCGTCGTAAACCTTGCGATTGACCAAATCGACAAAATTTCCTGCTGTAATTGGCGCATTCGTTCCATCAAGCTCCATTGTGATCGGTGAACCCTTCACCGTGATTACGACCGTCGCTTTTCCCTGCAATCGGGGTAGCCCACCCGCTTGAGGAGAAGAAGTCGCAGTTGCAGTCGGAGTAGGGCTACTTGGAGTCGGTGATCCGGTTGGTGCAGCCGAGGTCTGTGGCTGTCCATTACATCCAGCCAGCGTGACCATCCCGACGATCAACGAACACACAACCCAGTTTTGAAATTTTGTCCGCATTTTAAATCACCTATCCCAACAGACCATCTAACATCTTACGCATATTCCATCAGCTTAAATCGACAAAAAAGGTTTGTAGAACTCGACTCTACAAACCTCTTCGTTGCTCTACAAATCAGCATTTACAATCCTTCAAGCGGCACACCCAAGAATCGAGCTAACCCTGCCGCTTCATTTTCTAATTCCGCGAGTGTTAACGGTTGCCCCACTCGCGTCAGGGGAATATCCCGCATTCCTTTTACCCGGAGATAAAGAGAGCGTCGCGGGTTCACACCTTCTCGTAACACTGCTTTCACCGCTTGCACATCCGAGGTTTTCAGATCAACTTCTACTCGTCGATTTTTTCCGGGAAACCCCCAGCGAAAAATCTTAACCTCTCCGGTTTCCTTATTAAATTCGTTGTATCCGCCGCCCAAGTTCCAGACAACTGTCAACCATAAGTAAGTCGCCAGCAATAATCCAGCCGTGCCATAGAAGCCCATTGCCAAGCCTTGAGGAACAAACAAAAGCTCGGTCGGATCGGAGAACGGCAGCAAATTAACTTTTGTGTAGCTCGAAATTGCAGCAAGAAAAAATCCACTGGCTCCGATCGAGACGATCGTCGCCCACCAGTAGTTACTAAATCGCCGTGCCCCTAGGACCGGCTGACGCAAAACAAGATTTTCTGAAGAGGTGGTTTGTGCCGCCATAGCGCTTGTGCTACCTAAAAAACTTTCAAGACTTCCACTCTGTAAGCGGTCTAAACCGTGCCCAGAGCGTTCTACAATCTTAAAAACAACCCTATCTAGTATACTCCCTACACCGCTTTGTAAGCGTAAGTAAACATAAGTATAGATACTTATTGACAATTGAACTCTCTCAGGAATCAAACCCGAATTGAAATTGCTAAAACTCCTGACTTGATTGGCGATCGTAGGAAAGTTCAAAAAAAGTAAGCTGAGATTTCACGTATCGGTTTGTAAATTTTCTAATTTCTTCTATTATGTATAAGCATATAAACTCGTTCACTCTAGACAGTCCGTAATTTTCCGTATAGCTAGAGGATTTTTCAAATGACCATCGCAGTAGGTCGCGCGCCAGCGCAACGCGGCATCTTTGATGCCCTCGACGACTGGCTCAAACGCGACAGATTCGTCTTCGTCGGCTGGTCTGGCA
>JACJNX010000004.1 GCA_014695255.1 Cyanobacteria bacterium FACHB-63 | reverse complement strand
CTTGCCTATACCTTGCACAAATACTGGACAGAAACCACACAAGAGAGCATTCAACCCTACGTTGATTTTAGCCAGCAGCGAAACGTGCCGTTGTGGTTGGGTGAGTCTGGCGAGAATACGGATGAATGGATCAATTCCTTAAGATTGCTGCTTGAACAGAACGGTGTGAGCTGGTGCTTCTGGACCTACAAGAAAATGGATGCAACCTCGTGTGTCGTATCAGTTCCCAGCCCGCCAGAGTGGGGAGCGATCTCAGCATTTGCCGATCATCCCCGCACGACTTTTGAGGAAGTGCGGCAGCAGCGTCCGCCCCATACGACTATTACTCAAGCGTTGAGCAGCTATTTAGAGAACATCAAACTGCAAAACTGCACGATTAATCCAGGATTTGTGAATGCATTGGGATTGAGCGTGCCAGCGCACCCCCTAAGCAACGACCCATCTGTTCAAGGGGAGCTTCCTGTCCCAGTTCCCAAAGCTCAAACTCCTTAACGTCTAGGCTTTGACCCTACTTTTTCAAGACTAACGATTCAACTCATGCGCCGTTCCTGCTTTTTCGTTCTAGCAACTGCCCTCAATTTGATCACTCTGCCTGCCGTTGCCCAGCCTTCAGCTTCCTCATCCTCTGATCCGTTGCGCCAACAGATTCAACAGTTGCAGCAACGCTTGCAGGATTGGGCACAACTGGGAGTTTACCACCAAGCCAACATGACCCTGCCACCCTCTGCACCGGGTGAGAACCGAGTAGTATTCTTCGGTGATTCGATCACGAATTTTTGGAATCTCGCAACCTCTTTTCCCGGTCGCCCTTACATTAACCGAGGCATTTCTGGACAAACCACCCCACAATTGCTGATTCGATTTCGTTCAGATGTGATTGCGCTCAAACCGCACGTGGTCGTGGTTCTAGCAGGCACGAATGACCTTGCCGGCAATACAGGTCCGATGACTCTAGACCAGATCGAAGCCAACTATGCGTCGATGGCAGAGCTAGCGAAAGCGCATCAGATTCGCGTGGTGTTTGCCTCGGTGTTGCCCATTCACGACTATAGCGCTACCAAAAACTCGATAGGACGACCGCCTACTAAGATTGAAGCTTTGAATCAATGGCTCAAAGGGTACTGCACTGCGAGTGACTGTATCTACCTCGACTACTACAGTGCCATGCTGGATACGAATGGGATGTTACGAGCTGATCTGTCCGATGATGGTCTACATCCAAATGCGAAGGGCTATCAAATGATGGCTCCACTGGTAGCTGCCGCAATTCAGCAAGCCTTGAGAACATCTCTTACTTTTCTTCCATGACGCGACAAGACTTATGCGGCTTGAATCGAATCGCTCTGTTCCAGGGAATTAGTCAAACTCGGTTAACCCGTAGACGGTTTACTGAACTCTCTGTTTTGACTGGTTTAGGATTAATTTTGCCGTCAAAGGTGAATGCACTGCCGCATTCTGCTCCTTTTCAATCCAAACCTTCTTTGAGGTTGGGAACGACTTTTAGCCAGCTTCAATGTTCTTACTTGGGGCTGGACTATCAAGAGACATTTCGTCAGCTTTGTGACTTAGGGTTCGATCATAT
>JACJNX010000039.1 GCA_014695255.1 Cyanobacteria bacterium FACHB-63 | reverse complement strand
GCAATCTGTGATATCTTTATGGAGACTCGGGCGATTGGCACAGGGGTAGCGCACATCCTTCACACGGATGGGGTCACTGGTTCAAATCCAGTATCGCCCATAGGTTTCAGGAACTAAGGATTTAGAAATCCCCAGAAAATTCCCGAAACCCAAACACAACTGAATAATGTGGACTGCGGATCAATGCCGTATTCACAACTTTTAACGGGATGGAATACCCATTGAGATCTGTGAATACAAAGGCTGATGCCGCAATTTTTGCTGTGCGTGAGAAGGTGATTTATTTAACTAGAACGCTTATACTCCGGTTCTCACACACACTAGAATCGAAGCCCAAATTGGAGGTGACTTGGTATGGGAATATTCGATCGCATTAGTCGAATTGCGCGGGCTGAGATGAATAGCCGTCGGTCTTAGCCAAGCCATTATGTGAACTCGCAGACTAGAGAGTTAGAACAGCAGGCGGATTCGCTTCGTCGTCAAATTGTGGATTTAGAGACTACGGCTAAAAATTTGATGAGTGGCGCATTGCGGCAAGAGTATGAAACTACGATTTCAAGCCTGAAGCGCTCTCTAGCAACACTAGAGCAAGCAATTCTTGATCTTGGTGGAACTGTTGATTCTAAATCTGTTGGTGTTGACGATTCAGAATTGGAAGCAACAAGGGTAAGTTTTGGCGCTTCGCAGAACTCGATTAAGACTCATCCCCCTTCAGTCGCTGCTATTGATACAGAGTTAGAAGAATTAAAGCGATCGTTAGACGAACTCTAAAGCGATCGCGCCTAATCCGGGAACGCTAAACCCGTCCCTTATTCCTAGTGGCAATAGAAGAAATCGATTTTTAATGAATTCTGAACCCGCGATCGCGCCCATGTCGATTTCGGCATGGCTGATTCTGGCAATGATGCTTGGGGTAGTGGCCTGGGAATTTTGGGCAGAGCGAGGCAATCTGAACCGATGTGAGCCCTAAGAAGCTTCGGATTGCAATCCTATTCCTGTTCGATTTGGGCATTGTTTCGGGGTGGGATTGCAAATCGTGTAGAAAACGAACGGTCCTAACGCTCTTATCGGAAAATAAGAACAAGATTCAGTCCAGGGCTGAGTCTAATAAAGATTCAGCCTTCCTGTAGGTCACTTCTCAACGCCTCATCTTCCATGATTGTGAATAAACGACTAGAGCACTTGTTGAAGTTTGCGTACGAGGAGTTTGGGCAGCTAAATCCTATCGAGGAAAAATTATTTAGTGCCGTTGCCAGTGGTCAAATCGCTGACTATCGGGTTGAAACCGCAGAGCCTAGCGATTCACCTGATCGTCAGGAAGAGTTCGAGAAGCCCATACTGCAAGCAGATCGCATTGTGTGGCTTTGTACCGAAAAAGAAGTTTCGAGCCTGATAGTTCCTCAAGGGTTACATGTGCGTGGAGCCAGAATTGAAGGAACACTGAATTTTGAGTTTGGCTCGATCGAGATTCCCCTGTTCTTCTCACAGTGCGTCTTCACAGAACCGATTCTTCTGCGCCAAGCAAAATTACGGCGACTTGAGCTGGTTGGAACACAAGTTGTCTCTATCAACGCTGTTCTCACCAAAGTAGAGGGTAGTGTTGTCCTCAAAGATGAATTTCAAAGCAATGCAGGAGTGATTTTAAGCGGAGCCACTATCGGCGGCAATCTGGTTTGTGAGAATAGCCAATTCATCAACCCCAATGGAGATGCCCTAAGTGTTGAGGGAGCGAACATTACTGCGTCTGTCCTATTGCGCAATGGCTTTGAGGCAAACGGGAAAGTCAACTTGTATCGGGCAAGCATTGGCGGCAATCTCGACTGCCAAGGTGGCAGATTTGTTAGCCAGGGAGGAGAATGTGCGCTAAGTGCTGAGGGAGCAAAGATAGCTGGGAGTGTGTTTTTGCGCAAAAATCCAAGAAGCGCTCAAGCTGAAAGCTTTTATGCTGAGGGACTAGTTAGGTTTTTTGGAGCTGTCATCGGCGGTGCATTCGAGTGCGATGGGGGCAAGTTTATCAACCCCAATGGAGAAGCCCTCAGTGCTGAGGGAGCGAACATTAATGGGCCTGTCCTGTTGCGCAATGGCTTTGAGGCAAACGGAAAAGTCAACTTCTATGGAGTCGCGATTGGCGGCAATTTCAGCTGCCAGGGTGGCAGGTTTGTTGGCCAGAGAGGAGAATATGCGCTTTTAGCGGAGCGAGCAAAGATAGCTGGGAGTGTGTTGTTGCGCAAAAATCCAGAAGACGCTCAAGCTGAAAGCTTTTATGCTGAGGGACTAGTCAGGTTTTTCGGAGCTGTCATCGGCGGTGCGTTCGAGTGCGATGGAGGAAAGTTTATCAACTCTAATGGAGAAGCCCTAAATGTTGGAGGAGCGAACATTACTAAGTCTGCGCTGTTGCGCAATGGCTTTGAGGCAAACGGGAAAGTCATCTTCTATCAAGTCACCATTGGCGGCGATCTCGACTGCAGGAAGGGTAAATTTAGCAATCCGAATGGAGAGGCCCTAACCCTTGCAGCAGCTAGAATCATGGGCTCTATGTTTTTAGAAGATGCATTTCAGGCAGAAGGTAAAGTCAGCCTAGTGAACACGACAGTGGATAACACTTTAGTAATCCGGAGCATAAACAATTCTGCAAACACCGCTTTTGACCTTCGCTTTGCAAGAATTCGCACCCTGGAAGATGACGAAAAGAGTTGGCCTCGACAAAATCAGCTCAATCTGAATCAATTTGTTTATGAAACCATTAGCTATGTCTCACCGCTAGATTATGAGAAGCGACTTGCATGGCTGTCGCTTCAGGATCTCAAGACACACTTCTCTCCCCAGCCTTATGAGCAACTGGCTAAAGTGTTGCGACTGAGTGGACACGAAGATGCTGCAGTCCACGTACTCATTGCCAAACAGGAAGACCGGAGACGTTATGGCGGATTGGGACGGTTAGGTCGGTTCTGGAATCGCTTCTTGGGATTCACGATCGCTCACGGGTATCGACCGCACCGAGCGTTGATATTTTCGCTGGTCATTGTCTGCATTGGTATCGCTGTGTTTAGCTATGGGGCATCCCAGGGAGCAATCGTTCCGTCAAAATCTGAAGCATATAAACCAACTGTGGCAAACCAGCCTCAGCAGCTATCCGAAACCTACCCGCAGTTTAATCCAATCATCTACTCGCTAGATATATTTCTGCCGATCATCAACCTGCGCCTGAAAGATTACTGGCAGCCCGCTGCAACTCAAGGCAGCGACATCACTCTACTCGTGTTTAAGAGTAAGATTGGCAGTCTGATTCAAATCTATTTCTGGCTTCATATTGTGCTTGGATGGTTACTGACAACGCTTTGGGTTGCTGGGTTCACAGGAATCGTACGGCGCGTAAGCTGAAGAAGGTATCAGTTACTTTGGCACAGAAACACAAAAGTTCAGTTGTATTAATGCCTTTATCGATCGCACCTCACCGGGGAACTCTGAACCCGTCCTCTACCCCCAGTGGCAATGGAAGAGAGAGTGATCGACCTATTAATGAACTCTGAGGCTGCGATCGCGCCCATGACGATCGGAGCATGGCTGATTCTGGCGTTTCAGTTTGGGCTAGTGGCTTGGGGATTTCTGGCAAAGCGTCGCGATTGATGAACGGTTGAAGGGTGCGATCGCGCTGAATACTTTAGAGAATTGAGTCCTGTTCTAGACATCTGGATCAACGTGATTGAATGGCTCTTCTGACGGAAATCTTTGGAAAGCCAGCCACATGTCCCAGCATTTGTTCTGCGCTGCATCTTGCTCAATGGTTCTGATCGTGGTGCAATTTTTTTCGATCTAGAGCACGCTAAGAATAGGTCGTATTGAGGGAGAACACGATGAATCCGCTGACTCCAACTGGAATTTCTGAAAGGATGCAGCAAGTTGAAGGAACCCTTTCAAGTGTAGGAGAAAAAATGAAAGAAACGGCTACTCTTCCTCTTCACAAAGCCGGAAGCTTAAGCGATGCTCTTACCGCGAATGTCCAAGCTTCTGTGCAAGCTTGGATCGATGTACATCCCATTTTTGCCTGGATTCTGTTGCATCCACTTTGGAGCATGGGCATTGCGATTCTTGTCCTTTGGATTGCATTTAGTTTGTTAACGGCGCTGGTGGATGCAACTGTTCAGTTGATTTCACCGATTCTAAAATTACCGTTGACTGGATTCAAACGGCTGCTTTTGCCGCGTCGATTCGTTAAGGCTGATTCTTCTCAACGATTGATGGAAGTGCTCGATCGATTAGAAGCTTTACGACAAGAACAAGACGACTTACTGAAACAAGTTAGAACAATGTTAGCGTCGGAGCGCAATGTCAAAGAGAAATCTGCGTCCGCTAATCAAACCTTGTCATCAAGACGCTAATAAAACTTTTGTAAAGTTAAATTTAGACAAGCGGGCTGCAACAGCAATAGTTTAACGGTTAAGTTGACAGTACCCCGAGGGGTAACGTGCGGAACGTAAGTCGATCTAATGTGCCAAATTCCGGGATTAGGCAGAAAGAGTCGATCTAATTCCCCAACTTAGGGTGTTATACCGACTTTGTGCAGTCTAAATCGCCTGGCGAGGGCATTAGGGCGACAGTTTTCGGTCTATATGTCCAGATGTGGATGATTAGGCAGAAAGAGTCAGTCTGCTAAGAAACTAACCCCCAGAAGCTGCTTCATTTAGGGAATTGGTCAAATTTGCAATCGGCTCAATTACAAGAGCGGCTCCAAGTTGCTGGGCCTTGCG
>JACJNX010000038.1 GCA_014695255.1 Cyanobacteria bacterium FACHB-63 | reverse complement strand
TGCTGCTGCCAACGGGGTTCAAAGGTTTGACAGAAGGTATCGACGCGATAGAAGAGTTCTTCTAAGCTGAACATAGGGCGGGAGAGGCTGAATGATTTTGGTATTTCTCAGCGTACTTCCCCTGCCCTTTCTTATCCAGAACTCAGGTTAACTTATTCCCCAACAACTCTAATAAACCCTGAGTGATTGCTCAGGGCTCGTTTTGATAAATACCAGCCTAAATAGAGTGACTGGCAATTTTGAATGTTCTTCTATCATGAATTAGTCTGTTCTGTAGGCATAGCGGCAATCCACCCAATTTATGTCCAATTTCACCCAGGGAGCACTTTAGGTGGATAAATTAGTCTAAGGTTAGCCTGTCGATTACTAAGTGCCAACGAGAGAACAGCCTTGACTAACTTATCTGCCTCAACTGGTTTGGCAAGATGGCTTTGGAAGCCGCAGGCTAGGGCTTGGTCAACATCTTCTCCTCGGGCATAGGCAGTCAGAGCGATCGCGGGGATTTGCCCTCCTTGCTCGGGAGGAAGTGCGCGCACCTGTTGCAGCAGGGTAAAGCCATCCGTTTCAGGCATTCCAATATCGCTGACTAGCACATCAGGTTGAAAGGAACCTAGAGCCGCTAACCCTTCTTTCGCAGAGGCTACAGACAAGACCTCTGCTCCATATTGGGTAAGAATAACGTTTACCAATTCACGAGCATCGGGTTCATCATCAACAGTCAAAATACGAATCCCTGTTAGATCCAATTCTTCTACAGGGTCGATCGGTTTCTTTGCGGGATCTAAGCTAAGTAAGGGTAATCGGACGCTAAAGATTACTCCCTGTCCTTCACCTGGGCTTTCCGCTGTGATCGTCCCACCGTGGGCTTCGATAAGGTGGCGAACGATCGCTAATCCTAACCCCAATCCACCGTATTTCCGGGTTATTGAAGCATCTTCCTGCCGGAAAGTCTCGAAGATATAGGGCAGAAACTCAGCACTGATTCCTTTACCTGTATCACTGACCGTAATCTGCGCTTGATCTCCCACCTGCTCTAAGCAAATCTCAACCTGTCCACCTGTAGGCGTGAACTTGATGGCATTAGACAGGAGATTCCAGACAATCTGCTGAAGTCGCGATGTATCGCCAGAAACTTGACCGATATGTGGCAAGACGGTGCGCAATTGGATTGATTTAGCGTGGGCTGCTGTGGTAACGGTTTCGATCGCTGCTTCAATGACAAAGACCAGATCGACTGACGTGTCATTCATATTCAGCTTGCCTCGAAGAATCTTGGCGATGTCTAGCAGATCATCAATCAGTTGATTCTGAAGCCGAGCATTGCGTTCAATCGTCTGAAGGGCTTCCTTAATCTGTTTTGGTTCGAAGGGGCGAGATTGTAGCAGGGTTGCCCAGCCTAGAATCGGGTTAAGCGGAGATCGTAACTCATGGGAGAGTACCGCTAAAAATTCGTCTTTAATCCGGTTTGCTGTTTCGGCTTCCGCTCGTGCTGCTTGTGCTTGCTGTAGCAATCTTTCTCGCTCTGCTTCTGCCTGCTTATGTTCAGTCAAATCTAGATGGAACGCCATCAACCCTTGTTGTTGATTGTCGGATTCTTGCAGCAGTGCCAACCCGATTAGAAGGGGCACACGCGTCCCATCTTTGCGAATGTATTCTTTCTCGAAAGGTGCTGTAACTCCTTTCGTTCTCAGTTCTCTCAATGCCTTTTCTTCAAGCGGAAGATACTCGGTTGGAGTAATATCCCTCCATCCCACTTGCCCGGTTTCGATCTCCTCGCGAGTGTAACCCACCAGGTTGAGAAAATAATCATTGACATACTGGATGTTTCCAGTAAAGTCGCCAAAAGCAACCCCAAACATATTCGATTCCGCCAGGCTACGGAAGCGGTGCTCACTCTTCTGTAGAGCCTCCTCAGCTTGTTTGCGATCGGTAATATCCATTTGAATTCCGATCGCTCCGGTCTGATTACCCTGTTCGTCATAGGTCACTTGTCCAATATCCGCCAGCCAACGAATCGAGCCCTCGGGTAAGCAAACTCGATATTCAGAATGAATGGGGCAATTCTTGTCTAGCGCTTGCTGGATTGCATCCTCTGCCATTTCGCGATCGTCAGGATGAACAACCTGTATCCAGGCTTCATGGCTGGCAGAACACTGACCAGGTTCATAACCTAACATCCGAAAAGTCTCTTCCGACCAAATCATTCGGTCATCTGCTTTAGACCATTGCCACATTCCTGATTGGGCAGACTGTAATGCTAAAGATAATCTTTCTTCACTCTGGCGCAGTGCTTCTTGAATCTGTTTTTGATCATCAATATCAGTATCAGTGCCGACCCAACCGATCACTTCACCATTCGCGTCTCGCACGGGCAAAGCTCGGCAGAGAAACCAGCGGTAAACACCGTCCCAGCGCCGCAGACGGATTTCAATATCGAAGGCTTCAGCAGTCTCTACGGCAACCAACCACTGTTGAAAAACACGATCTCGATCTTTAGGATTTAATGCGCTACCGCTCTCTGCACCCATCGATTCGGCTTCACTCAATCCTGTGTAGTCATACCAGGATGGGTTGAAGTACGTTATCATGCCGCTCGCATCCGTTGTCCACACAATTTGAGGGGATGACTCTGTTAGCTGGCGATAGCGTTCTTCACTCTCTTGCAACGCCGCTTCTGCCTGTTTGCGCTCCGTAATATCGATCGCAGCACAAGTAATGCCGACCACTGCATCCTGATCATCCCACAAGGGTTCGACAGTCAAATCGTATGAATAAACTTTTCCATCAGCGGTCAAGTTCACTTCTTCCCGAACGCCGATTCCTGTTGCCAAAACATTTCCTTTAATTTTATCCAGAGTGGCTGCTTCTTGCTCCAAAACAAAATCATGATCAGTTTTGCCGATCACTTCATCAACTTGATAATCAAAAGCAGGATTATAAATCCAGGTATAAACGAGATCTCGATCTTGATTGAAGACAGAAATTGGTGAATTTTTTAGGGCAACACGTAATCGTTCTTCATTCGCTCTAATCGTACTTTCAGCCAGGGTTAACTCATCAACTCGATGCTGCAGTTCTTGATTCAACTTCTTAATTTCTATCTCTGAAGCGCGAAGTTGATTCAAACTCTTCTGGGATTGGTCTTGAGCCTTCTGTAACGCTCCGATTAAGAAACTAATTAAAATCCCTTGCAGAACAAATAGAAATAGTCGGAAACCATCATCAAGCGTCAATGACCAAGCGTATTGAGGCTCTAAGAAGAAGTAGTTGGCAAATATGGCTGCTAGGACTGTTGCAGCGAGCCCCGGGTTGCGTCCGCCATAGAAAGCACTGAGAACTACAGCGCCAAAAAAGAGTAAGAAAGACGCTTGGGAAAAACGAACCAGGGGATCGATCGCTAACATGACCAACAGGGCAAATACCGTTGTCGCGATCGCAAAAGCATATCGCAGGAAGAATTGCCTTACCATCCTATTTGCTCCTGATTTCCCAAATATTGCGATCGCCCTGCCCGATGCTTCTGATCGAATCGGATTGGCGAGACGACGTTGAAAGCCAGCATTTTAAAGAGCAATCTTATCTTGAAAGGGCAATCTTAGAAAGGAGAGAAGTTTACTCTATTTCGAGAAATAAACTTAATTCTACTGGGAAAACTCTCCCTCTAAGTAGCGTGAGTACGTTTTTAATAGAAACCAATCTGTGAAGTCCCATTCTTCCTGCTGTTTACGTCTCCAGCCTCGTTTATGAGTGCGGGGATGACCACAGAGCCGACATTCCATAAATTATGCTTGAGAGTAAGGGTCTCTCTACTTTACCCACCAATATTTGACGCACTACCGACTCTCCTTAGTTCTATACTCTGAAACGCTTGTACTCCTTCTCAGATATCCACCGAACCCAATCAATCTCAAAGCACTCTTTGGAATTGGTGCTTAAAGTAATCCAAATGATACAGCTCGTTCGTCTTAGAAAATTTTTGTGACACAACCAAGTTATCTGCCTTCATTATTTTGCTTTTATAATATATTAAGTCCTGTTAAATCACAGAAACAGCCCTCTGCATAGCACAAGTTGCAGAGAGTGTAGCTCAAGGACACAAATTTGTCTCAATATCATAATAATTTGGCACTGTCCATTCATCCAACTAGGCTGGTAATCGCTGCAACGAGTTCACTGGGTTCAATCGGCTTTGCTAAATACAAGTTAAATCCGGCCTAGAGTGCAGCAATTCTATCGGCTTGGGACCGGCAGCATTGAGTTGATGCGCGATCGCTCAGCGAGCCGTTGCCGCGGTGAGCACTTCAGCCCCACAATTCTGCAAAACGTGAGTGATTAGCGCACCCATATCCGCTTCGTCATCGACAACCAAAATGCATAAGCCCTGCAAGCTTGAATTACAGGGTTTGTTTAGTCAGGTTGCGAACCCTTAAATATCCTTGTTTCGGCTGCAAGCGGCAGTTGCACGGTAAATGTTGACCCCTGTTCAACTCCAGTACTTTCCGCCCACACCGTTCCCCCATGTAGTGTTACGAGCTGCTGCACGATCGCCAGCCCCAATCCTAATCCCCCAAATCGCCGGGTTGTGCTACCGTCTTCTTGGCGAAAATAATCAAAGGTGTGGGGTAAGAAGTCTGGAGAAATCCCCCTTCCAGTGTCAGTAATGGCGATTTGAGCATAAGTTGGAGATTGGGAATTAAGGGTTGGCGATTGATATGGCATTTCCCGATTTCCCATTTCCCATTTTTGATTCCCAAACTGTTCTAATCTCACCTCGACTTGGCCACCGGACGGGGTAAACTTCACAGCATTAGAAAGCAGGTTCCAAACGATCTGTTGGAGCCGGCTTGCATCGCCCAAGATGCTTCCGGAGATAGGATTTAGTTTGGTTTGAATATGAATCTGTTTTGCTTCAGCCGTCAAACGTACGGTTTCTAAAGCCGCTTCAATGATAGTCGCCAGATTCACAGGTGCAATGTTCAGGGTCATTTTTCCCTGTAAGATGCCGGAGACATCTAACAAGTCTTCGATTAATCGCGCTTGCAGTTTGGCATTACGCTCGATCGTTTCCAACGCTTGATCAGTTTTAGTTGCATCTAGCTGTTTACTGCGTAACATCCTGGTCCAACCCAGAATTGGATTGAGCGGTGTTCGTAATTCGTGAGACAGGACGGCCAGGAACTCGTCTTTGAGCCGGTTTGCGTCTTCTGCTTCACGTTGTGCCGCTTCGCTAGCAGCTCGAGCAAGTTGCGCTGTCTCATACAGTTGGGCATTGTCGATTGAGATAGAAACCTGGGTTGCGAGTAGCTTGAGTAGCTCGATGCGATCGCGCGTAAATACCCCAGAACTCAAATTATTCTCCAAATACAAGATGCCCGTTAATTTGCCTTGATGAATAACGGGCAGACATAGCACAGACTTCGGTTGATGCTGCACCACATAAGGGTCCGTCTTAAACTTCTTCTCAGAGTGAGCATTATGCAGCACTAATGGTTCTTTAGTGTGCTTGACATAGTTAATCACACTGATGGGCAGTGATTGGCTCTCTTCTAGAGGAATGGATTGAATAGAGGCTTGCTCCCCTAGCGCTGCCTCAGCTTCAATCACCCATGTAGTATTTTTGTTTAGGACAAAGAGACCCTTTTGGGCTGCTGCATTCTCGGTGACAATCCTCAGCAGCTTATCGAGCAAACTACTGGGGACAATTTCTCCAGATAAAGCTTGAGATGCCTTGATGACTGTCATTAAATCTAGCCTCTCAGCATTAGTGGAAGATGATGACACTACCGCCAGCGTATCATTTGGCTCCACAAGATGCCCAGAATCTAAGCTGATGGCTAGCAAAGACCCATAATGTTCATCTAACAGCTTGACCTTTGCTGCTGCTCCCCACTTAAGGTAACCTAAGCGGGCATCTTGTAAGTAAGCTTTGGCAATTTTGTTCTTACCCTTAGCTAAGTAAGATTTACCAGCTAATTCATTACCTAATGCTTCGTGATGAGCAAATTGGCAGTCCTGGGCAGCTTGAATAGCCTGGTCATATAAATCCCATGCAAGGTAGTTTTTTCCTTCGACTCGAGCTACTTCTGCTGACATCAAGTAGTACTTATACAGAAAGTTATCAGGACAATCATCTGACCACCGTTTCATTTGCTCCTGATTACGCAGCAAAATCTGCTGAATGGGTTGTTGCTCCTCCTGGGGCAAATCAGCATAAAGGGCAGTAAGCACTAGTGTGTAATAGAAGCAATATTCAGCGACAACCACTTGTCCGGGTAAGAGATTTAAAATCGTTTTAGCGACTGCCTCGCCTAACTCTCTTGCCTCGCGATAATGCTCTAGAAAGTACAATACCCGCAATCGCTCCACATAGTAGAACTGTAAATTGCTTGCCTCTTCCTGGGCACGGCAATATTCTAGCAGCTTCTTCTGATCGCAAGGTTCATCGGTTAGCTCTAAATTGAATTGAGGCTGCTCTGTACCCATGAGATTTAGTATTGCCTGGCATTGTCCAGTGTGGATATAGTTTGTGGTTGGATCCTTATGCCGCTTTAGAAAGTCCTTGTATTTCTGAGCTTCATCGTACACGCTATCTAGAGGAACTCCTGTTTCTAGCAGTCGCCAAATAATGTGCAACACAGCAAAGCTGGCAAAGCCGAAGTCGCCCACTTCCAATCCATTCTGGTAGGACTTAATTAAGTAGGGCGAACTCGTCTGCATGGGTTGTTTCCAGTGGTTGATCATGGCACCAAACGGAAAGCAACTCTTGCATTTCATCTGAGCATCGTTGTACTTATCCGCGATCGCCATTGCGAGCTGACCAAATTCATAGCCCGCTTGAACGTCTCCTAACGCGGCACAACTAATTACGGCATACGCACTAATGCCAAGGGCAGCCACACTCGCTATGCCGGATTGCAAAACTAAATTAACGGTTCTGACAGCAACTAACGCCAACATTGTTGGGTTCATTCGATAAGTTGCAACTGTCATATCCCGCAACACAATCAATACGGCTAATACCTCTGGATCATTGAGTTCTGGTAAATCGATCAGTTCAGGGATTTTCCGACCTGCTAGATTGAGCTGTATTTGAGCAAGCTCCCGCTGAACAGTTGCTTGTAAGGGTTCAGGGTCAAGGGGAAAATCATAGCCGAATAAGTTGAGTGCCGATCTGCCCGTCTCTAACACATCGCTCATGCGATTTGAGTCGGTGTAGATAAGCATCTTTACACTATAAACTTTCGCTTGTTCCAATTTAGTTTTGGCATGGGACAGCGCCATATCCGCAAGTTGTTCTGACAATGCAATTTGTCCTGCCACACAGGCACATTCAGAAAGTTCTAGATGCAGAGAAAATGCTAATGAATAGCAGGTGTCCCAGCAATCATTGGGCAATAACTTCAATCCGGTTTGTAAATAGGCGATCGCTGCTTCATAGGCAGCCGACAGTTTTGCTTTATGTCCCGCTCTTAAATCTAATTGAGCTAAACGAATTTTGTCTTGCAAATCAACAACGAGTTCTAACCCGATATTGAGTTGATTGACAATATCAAATAACTGCTCTTCCAACAGCTCTTCCTGTGTGTTTCTGAGCATCAAGTGTCCAATACTCAGATGAGTCGTTTGTTTCTCATTTTCGGGAATTAGAGCGTAAATTGCTTGCTGGACGCGATCGTGTAAGAACTTATAGCCAACGTTAATGTCTTCTGTATGCTCAATGCTTTCTACCCATTTGTAACTCTCTCCAATCGGTAAAACTAACCCTGCTACTACGGCTTCCCATAATTCGTCCGCAGTTGTTGTGAGGGATTGTTGGCTGACGATCGCGAGTGTTCGCAAATCAAATCGGTTCCCAATGCAAGCGGCTAATTTCAAAATCTGCTGAGTTTGAGGTTGCAACCGTTGCACGTTACGAGCCATCAGATCTAGCACATTATCTGTGGCATCGAGTTCTCGAATTTGCTCCAACTGCCATTGCCAGGAGCGTTGAGCATAGTCATAGTACAGCAGATTTTCCTGGTAACTGTATTTGAGAAACTCGGTTGCAAAGAAAGGGTTTCCTTGGGTTTTATTAAAGATAAGTTCAGCTAAAGAATCGGACGAAATGGTATCACATTTGAGGGTATCAGCAATGAGCTGATTGAGATCAGCTTGGTCCAGGGGTCGTAAACAAAGACGATTGACAATCCCTTTGTTTTTTTCAATCTGCTCCAGCGTTAGCATCAGGGAGTGTGATGAATTTACTTCATTATCGCGGTAAGCTCCGATCAGCAACAAATGCTGACTGGTCAGATCAGTTGTCAAGACTTGAATGAGCTTTAAGGTGGCTGAGTCAGCCCACTGCAAATCATCCAGAAACAAAACAAGGGGATGCTCCGCCTGGGCAAAGACACGCACGAATTGTTGAATTACTGAGTTAAAGCGGTTTTGAGCTTCCGCAGGTGGTAACTTTGGCACAGGGGGTTGCTTCCCGATGATCAGTTCGATCGCCGGAATCACATCCACGATTACTTGTCCGTTGCTGCCCAAAGCGTTCAACAACTTTGTTTTCCAACCCTGCATTTGGGCTTCATTTTCCGTCAGTAGTTGTTGCACTAGATCTTGAAACGCCTGGATGACAGAACCGTAGGGAATGCTGCGTTGAAGCTGGTCAAACTTACCGCTGATAAAATAGCCACGAGTTTGCACTAGGGGTCGGTGGATTTCATGAATTAGGGAAGATTTGCCGACACCAGAGTAACCATAGATCAGCATTAACTCAGACTGACCCTGTCTGATACGTTCAAAGGCATTCATGAGCAGGGCGGCTTCCTCATCCCGTCCGTAGAGCTTCTGGGCAATTTCTAGGCGATCGACAATGTCAGATTGAGCCAATGGGAAGCTAGCAAGCGTTCCTTGAGTTTCCCATTGACGAAGGCATTCCTCTAAGTCCGCTTTGAGTCCCTGAGCGTTTTGATAGCGCTCTTCAGCAGTTTTAGCCATTAGCTTGAGAATGATAGCGGACAAAACAGCGGGAATTTTTGGGTTGAATTGTTCTGGTGGCGGTGGAACCCTTGCAATGTGGCAGTGGACAAGCTCCAGCGGGTCGTTGCTAATGAAGGGAGTGCGTCCAGTAGCATTTCATAGAAAGTGATACCAAGGGAATAAAAGTCGGTACGATAGTCGATTAGACGATTCATCCGCCCAGTTTGTTCGGGCGAGATGTAAGCAAGGGTGCCTTCCAGGATGTAGGGACTGCCGAAGCTTTGGTTTTCCCGAGACAAACGGGTAGAAATCCCAAAGTCGATAATTTGAATTTCCCCTGTAGCAGGGTTAAGAATAATATTCTGTGGCTTAATATCTTTGTGAATAATGTTGTGCTGGTGCAGAAGTCCCAACGTTTCAGTCAAGGCGATCGCAACTTTAAGAAACTGAGGAATGGCTAACGGACGATGGGCAAGGAACTCAGATAAGGGCTCTGCCCCAAAGTCTTCTGAGACTAGAGCAATACCATTACTGCAATCGACAAGGGCATAAGCTCTACGGATGCCAGGAATATCTAAATCTTTAGCAATGCTATATTCATGCTGCAACCTGGAGATTTCTTTATCAGCAGGATATTCTGCTTTAAGAGCCTTAATGACAACAGGTGCCCCATCCTGCTCACGATAACAACGATAAACGATGGTGTGCAGGCTTTGATGAATAATACCTTCGACCTTAAAGCCTGAAATACTGCTCATGAATTTTGCAGCTAAAAGAATTAGCCATTCATTATAGACAAGGATTGGAATAGTAGTTTGAAGGCAATTTATGCTCAGCGTTCAAGCAATTGGAATATACAAGTTGAAATCCTCGACTCCTAACTTCAAAAAAGCAGATTTTATACCAACATCCAATTAGACCTGCCACTTTTGCAATCCAACTAAAGAAATAGATTGAGCTAAGCCGAGGAATCCGGTTGTGTCGCAAAAATGTTGAAGTGGGGAGACTCAATTTTCTCTAGCCTTGCTCTCAATGACGACTGGCTCCCTGTTCAAATGGCGGCACTTTCTCCCCGAAATCATCCGGCAGAACGAGGAGTCGAGGTGGACATTTCACCCTCAATCGGTGGGTTTTGAAATTTGCCCCTGAACTGGACAAACGCATTCGTCCGTTCTTGAACCCCACGAATGATTCCTGGCGAGTAGACGAGACATACATCGAAGTGAAAGGAGCGTGGAAATATCTTTATCGCGCCGTGGATTTAGCCGGAAACACATTGGACTTCATGCTGAGTGCAAAGCGAGACGGCAAGGCAGCAGCGCGGTTCTTCTGTAAAGTGTTGAAGGCGACTCATACTCAAACGCCACGGGTCATCACCGTGGACAAGAACGCTGCCTATCCGGTGGCAATTGAAGCCCTCAAAGCAGATGAAACGTTGGCAGCAGAGACAGAATTGCGGCAAAGCAAGTACATGAAGAATGTGTTTGAGCAGGATCAAGGAACAGTGATTGCAGTTCTCTCGAATCAATCCCTTGAGCTTGCAGAGAATGATCCAAACCAAGACGATGCAGGTATTGGAAAGTTGACCAACGCAATCAGTAATATTGTTTTGAAAGACTAACAATACTGATGTCTGTTCGAGAAGAAGGATGTTCTGACGGTTAAACCTATTTGGGACAAGAAAGCGCCCAACGCATCAATAAACTACTCCGCGATCGCACGCGGAACCTGCGTCTATTTGCGCTGAGGATTAATACCGCATTCCGCCGTTAGTTAGTTAAAGTTATAAGCAGCTTTGACAGAAGAGCCTAAAGCGAGAGCAGCAGTTCAACTTGTTTTGAACTGCCGCTCTCATTTTTGCCTAGGGTTTCCACCCCGTTTAGGATTTCTGCGAGTTTGCGTAACCTGAACCCATATTCAACCGATGATCGGTTGAAGTTACGCTTAGAAACCCCTTGCAGAACTTTCTGCTAAGACTGCGCGAAGGTCATAGCGATCGAGGTTCATCACCTTATCCCACACCGCCACAAAGTCTTGTACAAATTTCGGCTGTGAGTCCTCCGCTCCGTAGACTTCAGCAAGAGCGCGCAACTGAGAATTTGAGCCGAAAATAAGGTCAACACGGGTAGCCGTCCACTTATGTTCACCCGTTTTGCGATCGCTCCCCTCAAACTCATATTCAGCTTCAGAGGTCGCCTTCCAGGTTATGCCCAAATCGAGCAGGTTCACGAAGAAGTCATTGGTCAACGTTTCGGGTCGATGGGTGAAGACACCGTGTTTAGACCCGCCAAAATTTGCACCCAGGACACGCAATCCGCCCAAAAGAACAGTCATCTGAGGAGCTGTCAGACTCAGCAACTGCGCTCGATCAACCAGCAGTTCCTCAAGCGATTCGCTGTGTTTGCCGCTCGTGTAGTTGCGGAACCCGTCCGCCGTCGGCTCAAGCGGGGCAAAAGACTCGACATCCGTTTTCTCTTGCAGTGCATCCGTGCGTCCCGGCTTAAAGGGAACCGTCACATCGTATCCAGCGTTCTTCGCTGCCTGTTCGATGCCTGCACATCCGCCCAGAACAATCAGGTCAGCGATCGAAACCCGCTTTCCGCCAGACTGCGAGTTGTTGAACTCCTGCTGGATTCCCTCCAGAGTTTGCAGCACCGTTGCCAACTGCTCTGGCTGGTTGACTTCCCAATCTTTCTGAGGCGCGAGACGAATGTGCGCCCCGTTCGCGCCACCGCGCATGTCGGAGCAGCGGAACGTTGATGCCGAAGCCCAAGCGGTTGACACCAATTGGGAGACAGACAGTCCCGAGGCAAGGATCTTTTCTTTGAGTGCGGCGATGTCCTGCTCATCAATCAATTCATGGTCAACCGCAGGAATGGGATCTTGCCATAAGAACTCTTCCTGGGGAACCTCTGGACCGAGATAGCGTGTGCGGGGACCCATATCACGGTGTGTCAACTTGAACCATGCTTTGGCAAACGCCTCGGCGAACTCATCTGGGTGCTCGCGGTAATGCCGTGCGATCGGCTCATAGATGGGATCCATCTTCATCGCCATGTCCGCCGTGGTCATCATCGGAGCGTGCCGTTTTGACGGATCGTGTGCATCGGGCACTGTACCTGCCCCAGCGTCGCCTTTGGGTTTCCATTGCCACGCGCCAGCGGGACTTTTCGTTAGCTCCCAGTCGTATTTGAACAGGGTTTCGAGATAGCTGTTGTCCCACTGCGTCGGAGTGGGAGTCCATGCGCCTTCGATCCCGCTGGTGATCGCATCAACGCCGACACCTGTATTGAAGGTGCTCTTCCAGCCGAGACCCTGATCGATGACGGTGGCACCTCCAGGCTCAGGACCAACGTGCGTCGCTTCGCCCGCACCATGACATTTGCCAAAGGTATGTCCGCCGGCAACGAGCGCAACCGTTTCTGCATCGTTCATTGCCATCCGCCTAAAAGTCTCGCGAATATCGCGTCCTGAGCCAACCGGATCAGGCTCACCGTCTGGTCCTTCTGGGTTCACGTAGATCAGACCCATCTGAACAGCAGCGAGAGGATTTAGGAGTACGCGATCGCCTTCGTGACGCTCATTGCCAAGCCAAGCTTTCTCAGAACCCCAGTAGATATCCTCCTCCGGCTGCCAGACATCTACCCGCCCACCAGCAAAGCCGATCGTCTTGAAGCCCATCGACTCTAGAGCACAGTTACCTGCAAAGATCATGAGGTCAGCCCAGGAAATTTTCTTGCCGTATTTCTGCTTGATAGGCCAAAGTAACATGCGGGCTTTGTCGAGGTTGGCATTGTCGGGCCAACTGTTGAGCGGCTCAAACCGCTGGCTACCTGAACCCGCGCCGCCGCGACCGTCGCCAATCCGATAGGTGCCGGCGCTGTGCCACGCCATGCGGATGAAGAGCGGCCCATAATGACCGTAGTCGGCTGGCCACCAATCCTGGGAGGTGGTCATCAGTTCATAGATATCTGCCCTGAGGGCAGATAAGTCGAGCGTCTTGAACGCCTCAGCATAGTTGAATTCTTCACCCATCGGATTGGATTGGGATGAGTGCTGGTGGAGGATGTTTAGATGCAAATAATGCGGCCACCACTCTCGGTTCGACGGTCTATGACGAGCCTGAACTTTCTGACCTCCACCCGTAAACGGACATCCGCTTGCGCTGCTCATAGTATCTCCTAATTGAGTATTGTGAATTGAGTGTTATGGTGTTTTCTCTTTATCTACGTCACTTCCTTTCTTGGGCAGAAAGCCTTGTCTGCCACATTTGCATTAGTACAAATGTCTGTTTGGGCTTCTTGGTCTCTGGATTATCCCGATCGTTGTAGCCCAGAAGGTAAAGTTACCCATGCCAAATTTGCTTCGCTTACAGAGGCCAGATCAACCCAGGCATGACTCAGATTAGCTCCTCGCAAAATTGCAGTACTTAAGTCAACATCCACCAGGATGGCTTTGTGTAGTGTTGCTGCACTCAAATTTGTTCCCTGTAAGCTTGCCCAACTTAAATCTGCTTCAGTCAGATTTGAGTTAGTTAATTCTGCTCGATCTAATCTGATCCCTCTCATTGATGCAAGCATCAACTTGGTATTAATGAGATTGGCTTGAGTTAGGTTTGCCCCAGTTAAATTTGCGCCATCTAAACTGGCCCAACCAAGATTTGCTCCACTTAAATTGGCAGCACTCAGGTTGACCCTACCCAAATCTGCTTCTACCAAGATTGCTTTGTTGAAATTTGCCCGCTCTAGATCAGCACCTCGTAATTGCGATCGCACAAACTTTGCTTCTGCGCCATTTACCCACCTCAGATTCGCTCCCGTCAGATTCGCACCGCTCAAATTGGTGTGGGTTAAATTTGCTCCGCATAGAGTGGTTTGTGTTAAGGTCGCCTCTGTTAAATCTGCCTCGTGCAAGTTTGCTCGATCGAGATTTGCATTATGGAGCATGGCTCTTCTCAGCGTTGCTCTCCACAAGTTTGCTCCGCTTAAATCCGCCTTTACTAGCTTGGTTTCCGACAGATTAGCCCCAGCTAATTTGGCTCCAGCAAGACAAACTTCTGTTAGATTTGCTTGCCTTAAAATCACGCCATTCAAATCTACATCAACCAGGTTGGCTCCGCTCAGATCTGCCTCAAATAAAACTGCGTTTTTTAGATTAGAGCCCCTGAGATCAGCTTCGCGTAGCTGAACTCCACTTAAATCTGTCGTATGAAAATCCCGTTCTCCTGCGGCATAGCGCCGTAGAAGTTCTTGAGCGTTCATAGGAATACCTACACCTTAATTTGAAGGTTCACGAACTATTTCCGTTTACTCCTCCTCTGTAAGCTATATCGCATTGTTTCCTACCTACTAAATCCTGAATATAGACTTTAGGTACTCGTTTAGAATTTGAGGCGAATACTCCAAAACCCAATATTCTACGAAGAGTGAGCTTTCGCTAGGGTGACAACGTTCACTTTAATCAAGCACAATCTTTCATGTTATTACGTTCAATCGTACTGAATTTAGCCCCAACTGGGCGCGCTCTTTAGAATTATTCATACTCGTAACGGATACGCATTACTATCAAATTTCAGTTAGTATAGATTCACAATCAAATCTGTATTAAGGGGCTAAGCGCTATGGCTCCCCATCTAAAATCCTATGAGGATTGTTTAGCATATTGTGCTCAACAAGGAATGCGGCTGAGTAAGCAACGCCAGCTCATTCTTAAGCTGTTATGGAATACAAATGAGCACTTGTCTGCCAGGGTTATTTATGACCGCCTCAGTCAGCAAAACGCAAAAGTTGGTCATACCTCGGTTTATCAAAATCTGGATGCCTTAGCTCGGGCGGACATTATTGAACGGGTGGAGCGAGCAGAAGGTTGTCTCTATAGCCATCAAACCCTTCCCCATTCTCATGTTCATTGTTTGGATGATGGAAGTTTATTTGACGTAATGGTGACGTTGCCATCAGATCTTGTGATGGCTGTAGAAGCGCAGACTGGGCTGAAGGTGATTGATTATCGGATTGAGTTCTTTGCTTGCAAGAAAGAAGAAACGGGAGGTGTCTAATTCAATAGTCCGAACAATTTTTGACAGAAAAACTATTGTCGGATAGGGTGCAAAGGCTAAAGTGATACCAGGCTGACGCAGTTCCTCATGGAGTTGGCTCATCAAAATCGCTGTAGAGTTATCTTTACCGGTAGTGTCGCAAATACTTTTTAGTGACAAACGAAGTATCGCGTTCGCGTTCCCTTAAGCGCTAATTCCAAAGAGTTCTTCGATAAACTTCGCTTGAGACACACCGCCCCCTTTGCTGATTCCTTTCACCTGTCCTTTACGAATCATACTCATCGCTTCAATCCCGCTCAAGGTTCGTCTTGCACTATTGAATGAGCCGAATGAATGAGCCGAATCCCATCCGGATCATGCCCAATTTTGGTGATCTAGCTTTGAGAACTAACTTGCTAGTAAAAATCGTCGTTCCAACAACTTGATTCCTGCTCGACCATACATCTATCGTTTAAGGGTTGTGTCACAAAAATGTTGAAGTGGGGAGACTCAATTTTCTCTAGCCTTGCTCTCAATGACGACTGGCTCCCTGTTCAAATGGCGGCACTTTCTCCCCGAAATCATCCGGCAGAACGAGGAGTCGAGGTGGACATTTCACCCTCAATCGGTGGGTTTTGAAATTTGCCCCTGAACTGGACAAACGCATTCGTCCGTTCTTGAACCCCACGAATGATTCCTGGCGAGTAGACGAGACATACATCGAAGTGAAAGGAGCGTGGAAATATCTTTATCGCGCCGTGGATTTAGCCGGAAACACATTGGACTTCATGCTGAGTGCAAAGCGAGACGGCAAGGCAGCAGCGCGGTTCTTCTGTAAAGTGTTGAAGGCGACTCATACTCAAACGCCACGGGTCATCACCGTGGACAAGAACGCTGCCTATCCGGTGGCAATTGAAGCCCTCAAAGCAGATGAAACGTTGGCAGCAGAGACAGAATTGCGGCAAAGCAAGTACATGAAGAATGTGTTTGAGCAGGATCACCGCAACATCAAGCGACTGACAAAGGCAAGGATGGAAGAATCATATTCACTTTTGGTGAAGCGAAGTTGTAGTAGCTCTAGCGGAAGCAGAACGAATCGCGAATTTCTGCATGTTAGTTGACTGCATCGCACTTCAGCTCACTTAGATCGTGTTTACTTTGATGTGATTTTTCGTCATCAAGTTTTTGCGGTTAACCTCACCGTTGTCCTGTAGTTCTAACAAACGAGCAAGATATCTAGACGATGAACCACTTTTTCCTCCTATTTTTGACCACGATTCTTTTAATTTCAGGCTACTCAGGTGTTGCACAATCTGCTTCTTGGTCTAACGTGATGGTGCAACTACCACGCACTTCGCCAGCCTGTCGTTCAAATGCTTCATCCTTGTCTGCTGCACCCTTTCCCAAGTTGCATCCCAATGCCTTGAATGCGAGAGTGCCGATCTTGATGTATCACGACATTCTCCCTGCAAAAAAAGTCGCGTATGACTTAACACCTAAAGAATTAAGACAGCACTTTGAGCAGATTAAGTCGAACCGGATGACCCCGATTAGCCTTGATCGCTTGATTGCTCATCTCCGCACGGGCAGCCCGTTACCTGAAAAACCCATCTTACTGACGTTCGATGATGGCTATGGGGGGCACTATCAGTATGCCTATCCACTTCTTAGAGAATATGGATACCCGGCTGTGTTCTCGATTCACACCAGCTCGGTTGGGGTGAATACGGGTCGGACTCACGTGAGCTGGAAAGATCTCAAAACGATGGCGAATGATCCGCTCGTGACGATCGCGTCGCATAGCAAAACTCATCCTGCGCTCACCCGGCTCCCTGATCAACGGTTAGCGCAAGAAGTTGCGGACTCAAAGAAAATTCTGGAATCGAAGCTTGGTCGCTCGGTGCAGTACTTTACTTATCCGTATGGCAACTATGATGCCAGAGTCAAGCGAGCCGTTGCGAATGCTCACTATCTTGCCGCGATTGCTTTTGCTGTGCCGACAGAGCGCTTTGCGAACCAGTCAGCGGACTTGTTAAGTCTCGCTCGATTTGAGAAATCTCAGATTGCAAAAGTGATTCCTCAAGCTTGGGGTGGTTCTCCTTCAACAGAATGCAAGCTTGTCTCAAGTGCAAATAAAAATTTAAATCGTGGTTTTCCCAGAAGCGAATTGTCCTCAAGGAAGGTTATGGTTTGAGCTTGGGTGCGGGAGCAGGTGCAAAAGTGAGTTTTCTAATGCACAGTCGATGAAAGCGATCGCAGAACACCGCATCGTTTTGGCAGACCACCGCTTGGCAGACTCTCTGAAGCAGTGATTTGCCAGGTAGGTTCTGCTCTCTATTGCGTATCCTTTTTCGCTTCGATCACCGTTTGAATCGATTCCGGCACATCGGAGAGAAAGTCATATCCGGTCAAGCGCTCAAGCTCATCCACGGTCGTTAAATAGTCCTTGTAGCTCTTTCTCTGAATGCCTGTAATGTATTGGCATATCTACCGCAATCACCTGCGTCTTCTCAGTCACCCCGCGATTGCCCAAACCAAGACGATCTAGCACCACCACAATCTTCCACAGTGTCGCTAGAACCGTCACTTTATTTTTGCCTGATTGCAACACTGCAAAAACTGGTCGAGAACCTGTATTGGATGAGCGAGACAGATGCACCCATTCAAGTCCTCCAACAGAGGACTTGTGGCGCGATCGAGACAGAGGAACAGCTTCTAGACCGAACGAAGCATTCCGCGGCTGATCGCGTTTAAATAGTGGATTTAGATCGGTTTTTTGAGCCAGTCGTAACCGAGCAAGACTGGTTTGGAGATGAGGAAAAGGAAACCGCAGCAAGATATCGATCGCTCTTGTCAGCGCTCAAGCAGAATCTTTCAGAGATTCGGGTTTATCGAATTGGAGCAGTCGAAATCGATGTCTACATTGTTGGGCTGACTGAGGCGAAAAAGGTTGTAGGAATCGCGACTCAGATTGTAGAGACTTAGTTTTGAGCATGACGACATAGGTCTCAACGATTGCAAATCGGAAATTGGATTATTCCCCAAACTATTATCTATTTGGTAATCCCAGTATTACAATCAAGGCACCCTAATTTTGGAACCGCAACCATGTCCTACTTGGTGTTGAGTGAGGCAACGAAGAAAAGTCTAGAGCAAGAGCGATCACGACTCATGAACGATCGAGCAAAGATTGTTTCAGACATCGAATCTTCAGTTAGCGCTGAAGTGAATCAAGCGATTCAAACGCTAAACGCGCTCCTGAAGGAAGCACCCGTTGAAGTCATTCCCGCAGACGAAATCGTTGAAGCGGTGACCGAGCTATTGGATCATGCGGCAACTAAAACAGCGACGAAATCGCTGCAAACCCGTTCTCGTGAGCTGAAGGCAACGCATAAAACCGGGACGAAGAAGGCGAAGACTGAACCAAAAGAGCAATCAGCATTCGATGCAACTCAGCTCAAGCGCAAGTTCAAAGGCATGAAGCTAATCGATGCGATTCTTCAAATCCTGCAGCAGAACTCAGACCAGATTTATACGATCGACGACCTCATTGCTGAGTTGTACGGCAACTTTGCTGAAGCGGAGATGTCGAGAGCCAGAAAGACATTAGGCGCAACGTTAATGCATGCCACTCGTGCAGGCACGGTTGAACGAGTCGGAGATAAACCCTCGCGCTTTAAGCTGGGTCAGCCTGCTGCGGTTTCAGCTTAGTCGAGGTGGTGAATGCCCACGATTCCAGGAGGACTCGATCCGCTCACAATCCAAGTCACACAGCTTCCTGATGCTGTTGAAATCGAGAACGGGTGGCGCAGTTTTACGGTCGATGTCGGTGCTGCAATCGTGACGATCGAGGTGCGGCCGAGAATCTGGAACAATTGGGTCGCAAGCACGCAGCAGTATGCTCACTGGAGAGCAATTATTACAGGGCGAATGGGTGAGTTAACCGATGTAGGCTTTGTGCTTGAGCATCCTGGTATTCAGGTGTTTGAAGTACAACCCAATGAAGAAGCCTGAGTTCGCGTTGAAGTGTAGTGCTGATTTGATTCTAGGCGAACTAGCCCCGCCTGCAGATGTTCCTGAACAATATCTGCAAATCCAGGTGACGCAAAAACGCGGCTTCGGTAGACATAATCTCGTGATTTATCAGAAACGGGCCTATGCTCAATCGACCACTCCTGATGTTTGGTATTTGCTCACGAATCTCACCGATGTCAACCAAGTCCTGTTTCACTACGATTTCAGGTTTTGCATTGAACCGGGATTCAAGGACTTCAAATCCGGTGGCTATCACCTCGAAGAGTGCCATGCTGATTCCCACCGTTTCACTGCCTTAATCCTACTGATGACCCTTGCTTACTCCATTGCCTCAATCCAGGGAAAGCGCATTCGCAAAAAACAAGTGCAGCGCTATGTGGGTCGCGTCAAAGAACGGAAACGCACGCAAAATCGCCACAGTCAATTTTGGATGGGACTGTATAGAAGTTTATGGATCAACAGCCTCAATTTATGGTCAGCGCTGGCGTACCAACTCATGGTTCTCAAACCGCAAAAACGCCGCTTTTTCCAGCGAGGTCTTCATGCCATTTCCCTGATTCAGTCTGCTTTGTACCCCCTTGTCACCTCCTGAAATTTGCGACACAACCAGAGATCGACCAGTTACCTGTCTCCAAAGACTGAAACGAAGATTTGCAGCGTCATTTCGCTCAACCGCGACAGCAGTTTGCAGCATTGAATCGTTCTCAGGAGCCTGACCAAGAATTTGAGGGATAAATTTCAGACTATCCAAACCAAACAGACGACTAGAATACAACTAAAACTGCAATTTCAGCCCTTGGAAGATTAATTGACAAGGATCGTAACGCAGGAGGGTTGCTTTGAACAGGATGAACTTGATCAAATGTGTGCTCACGACTTGGCAAGTTACTGAGGTAGAAAAAACGGACAGCCTTGCTGAGCCGAAGGCAACGCAAATTAGCTTGGTAGAAGCTTCTGCAAAATCTGCTCGCTCGTCTGCCCCGAGTTTGTAAACTATTCTGTGTCAAAGGTTCAAAAGTTTGATCTAATAAATCCTTGAACCAAAAGAACAACAACTGGTGGCATTCGTGGAAAAATGGGATAAGCAAGACCCGGTTATCAGCCGCTCCTGGATGAACCACTGGGTAAGAGTAATTCCGTTCTTTGCCTTCTCCGACGAGATTCGGCGGGCTATCTACACGACCAACGCCATTGAGTCACTCAATATGACGTTGAGAAAAGTGATCAAAAATCATCGAGCTTTTCCCACTGATGAATCTGCGCTTAAAGTCGTGTATCTTGCCATGCACAATGTTGCGAAAAAGTGGACGATGCCGATTTCAAATTGGAAGCCTGCACTCAATCGATTTGCGATTGAATTTGGCGATCGTATGCCGATGTAATTTTGAGCCTTGACACAAAACTATTGACATACCTAACGGCGGTAACGATCAGTTTGTGCTGAATGCTGGAGCAGGCTCTGTAACCATCTTTGGTTTCACTCCAAGCTTAGTGTTCAGTCGCGGAATCGGATTGTCTGCTTCGGGTAGTAATCTGGCTCCTGAATTAAGCTTCAGTGTGAGCAATGGGGATACAGTCGTGAACCTGGATGATGATTTGCTAGCAACGATTAAAGATGTGTAATTAGATCGCTTATCGATCGCCTAAATCTACTATCCCATTGCTCACTTTACTCTTTAGCTGGGGAAAGAGTAAAGTGAGTGTGTTTGAGTAAAACTCAGTAAACGTGAGTTCAATAAACGCTCAATCCACGCTTATCATCCAAAGCGACCCTCAACATAATCGCGTGTGCGGGGATTTGATGCTGCGTTAAACACTTTACTTGTCTCATCCACCTCAATTAGTTGACCAATTCTGCTTTCATCAGTGCTGAAAAACGCTGTACGATCGCTCACTCGTGCCGCCTGTTGCATATTGTGGGTCACAATGACGATCGTTAGCTCTTGGCGCAATTCATGAATCAACTCCTCGATTTTCATGGTTGCGATCGGATCTAACGCAGAGCAAGGCTCATCCATCAGCAACACTCTCGGCTTGACTGCCAATGCTCGTGCAATGCACAGCCGTTGCTGTTGTCCACCCGACAAACTCAAAGCTGACTTCTTCAAATTGTCTTTGACTTCATCCCACAATGCCGCATTCTTCAGTGCTGCTTCTACACTCTCATCGAGCATTGCTCTAGAAGGACGACTAAACACACGAATCCCATAAGCAACATTATCGTAAATGCTCATGGGAAACGGATTCGGCTTTTGAAACACCATGCCAATCTGACACCGCAAGCGATTCAGGTTCACTCGATTGCTGTAAATGTCTTGCCCAAAGAACTGAATCTTTCCCTCGATTCGCATATCGCTTTCTAGTTCACCAATCCGATTGAGGGTTTTGATGAACGTGGATTTCCCGCAACCAGAAGGGCCAATAATTGCGGTGACTTGCGCGGCGTGAATGTCGATCGAAACATCCTCTAAAGCGCGTCGATCGCCATAGTAAACCGCCAGATTTCGCACACAGATTGCTGTATCCGATTCTGTCGGTTGAGAAACAAATGGCATATTCGAAGAGGGATCAGATTTCATAGCGGTGTTAACGTTTGCGAGTGATCAACCGAGAGAGCAGATTGGTGACAATGACAATGCTGAGCAGAACAACCGAAGCCGACCACGCTAACTGATTTTGCTCAGGAAATGCTGAACTAGCATAGTTGTAGATCATTACAGACAACGATGGCGTTGGGTTGAGCAAATTCTCAACCCAATTCTGACTAAATAGCGCTGTGAATAGTAAAGGTGCTGTCTCACCAGAAACACGAGCAACAGCTAATAAAACGCCAGTGGTAATGCTTGGTAATGCAGATTTTAATACAATCTTAAACGTAGTCTGGATTGAGTTTGCACCCAAAGCGGAAGACGCTAATCGCTGCTGAGTTGGAACTAGCTTTAATGCTTCCTCGGTTGATAAAACAATGATCGGTAACATAATCACTGCTAATGCGAATGCACCCGCTAAAGCAGAAAATCCGCGATAACCCAAAATCGTGGATAGCACAATGACCGCATAAGCAAAAACACCAACGACGATCGAAGGAACCGCACTTAAGATCGACATCACAAACCGAACGATCTGAGCAACGGGATTTGTTTTCCCAATTTCTGCTAGATAAATCGCAGTCAAAATACCCAAGGGAACACTCATCAGTGTCGCTAGTCCAACCATCAACACTGTTCCCTGGATCGCATTTGCAAAGCCCCCGACAACGCTAGTATCGCCGACTGGAGCCGGAAGATTCGTTAAAACCTCCCATTTCAAGTTCGGCAGACCTTGACGGAGAA
Organism: Cyanobacteria bacterium FACHB-63; assembly: GCA_014695255.1. Lineage (GTDB taxonomy): Bacteria > Cyanobacteriota > Cyanobacteriia > Leptolyngbyales > Leptolyngbyaceae > Leptolyngbya. The sequence continues at coordinate 133,347 of JACJNX010000038.1, read as the reverse complement.
TTTCAAGCAAAATCGACAAAAGCGGTAATAAGGCTAAACCCGTCAGCAAAACCGCGATCGCACTCATGCCGTAACTAAACAAACGACGATCGGGCGATAGTGGCTGAGTGAGTTGTTGATCAAAAAAACGTGCCATTATTGATGCTTAAATCCTAAAATTTTTACCATAACCATTGCGATGATATTAACGATTAATGTTAATGCGAATAAAATCAAAGCTAAGTACATTAATGCGCCAATATGCAACTCGTCTAATGCTTCGGGAAACTGATTTGCAAGAATAGCGGGAATCGTATTGCTCGCATCCATCAACGAGAGACTGATCTGATCGGAGTTACCGATCACCATCGTTACTGCCATCGTTTCACCTAACGCCCGACCCAACGCTAAGATAATCGCTCCGACAATCCCAGAAGCACTCGACGGCAACAGAATCGTAAAGATCATTTCCCAACGAGTCGCGCCCAAAGACATTGATGCTGTCCGCAGTTCTTGAGGCATTGCTACCATAATATCTCGACTGATCGCCGCGATCGTCGGCAAAATCATAATCGCTAAAATCGTTCCTGCTACAAACAAACTCGGACCAAAAGTCTCGGTACCAAATAACGGAATCCAGCCGAATTGTTGATGCAACCAAAGCTGAATCGGTTTCATGAATGGGATCAACACAAAGATGCCCCAAAAACCAATGATCACACTTGGAATCGAGGCAATCAGTTCGACCAAGAAACCGAGGCTCGATCGCACCCAGTTCGGCAAGAATTTCTCACTCGTGACGATCGCCACAGTAATCCCGATCGGCACTGCAAACAGAAGCGCGATCGCGGAACTTACAACCGTTCCATAGATGTAAGTCAGCGCCCCAAACTGAAGCTGATTCACATCCCATTCTTGCCGTGTCAGAAATCCTGCGCCAAATTCCTTAAGTGCAGGAGCGGCAGACTGAAAGATCACCCAACCCATCCAAAGCAGCACGAAAATCGACGCGATCGCAACCGCTTGCAAAATCCAAGCAAACCCACGATCGAGCCATGCCGTTCCGCCACCGACGATCGACGAATCGGCAGAATTTTGTCTAGATTGAGAAGGACTCGAAGAACTCATAAGCAACTCATCAAAAGCGGGGCACTCAAACGCGAGTACCCCGATGGGCAAAAGCTAGAACGTAAAAGTTGTCCGCAACGTCCCGACAAAAATTGTGTCGTTTGCCGAATTGTGTTCTGGATTAAAAATCACCAAAACCCCCGGCGTGATCGCAATGTTGTCGTTCAAACGATAGCGGTAGAACCCTTCCAAATGATAGGAAGTATCGCGATCGCGACGACGAGCCAGAGCAGTGGTTGGACTCGCCCCAAAGTCATTTCCTGTCACTTTCGGAGGCATCCCAAAGATCAACCCACCCAAACTTCCTTCTGCAAAGAGATCGGGGAACGCTAACCCAACCGCCCAGTTCCAAATCTCTGCTTGATCACCATCGCGAACAGTCGGATTGAGCGGATTCCCGATTCGGCGTTTTGCTGTCGCTTCAGTGTATCCAGCCCAACCCGTGAAGATCAAAGATGGACTGAGGCGAATGTTTGCCTGCACCCCAAATTGATTGGTAGTTGTGGGAATGTTTCCTGCGGTGTTGATCGTGTTATTACTACCGAAGGGATTGTTAGCAAAACTGCTTCCGGTGCTTCCAGCGATGCCCGTTCCACCTGAGTAGTAAGCATTGGCATAAGTGAAACCAATGCCTAGATTCGGGGTCGCTTGATAGACTAGCTGACCGATCGCTGCATAGCTCCCGCTAAATAAGCCGCGATCAACAGTCGGCTCTTGTGCGTCACCGGTTGGAACTAAGTAGCCCAAAGACAAGGTAAATCGATTGCCAAACGTGAATTCGCGACCTAAGCGCTGATTGATAATGACACCCGTTCCTGTACTAGCCCGATAGATCGGATTAAAGCGACCAAAGCGAGAAATCGCACCGGAGCCGCTAGATTCAAATGGGCTTAGGGTCGGAATCGAATCATTGAACTCTAAGCCGTCATTCGTCCCGGTGCCAATGAAGACCGTTGTTTGATCTCCTATCGGAAACCGATACTCTAAACGGCGTAGTTCTATACTGTTGTTATTGTTGCCATCAAAGCCCAACCGCGCCATGTTGGTGTTCGTAACTGCTCCTGCAAACGAGGGAATGTTCCGGGCTTGCAATTGAGTTCTTAAGCGATCGCGCCCCGAAAAGCTCGTATCAAACGCAATCCGCACCCGGCTTGCAAGAGTAGTATTCTCTTGGACATTTCGCGCTGAGCCTGCCCCGATCGCTGCCGTAATTGCTGCTTCTCGTGCTGCTGGAGTGGCTGCGGCATCAATCGTTCTCTGTTGGTCAGAGTTGATCGCCCGTTCTTCTCCAAACGCTTGTGACACCCCAAAGATCACTTCTGCGTTTAGCTTTGTCGTCGTGGAGAATTGCTGCTTCTCTAATGTTGTTGTTCGTGCTTCTAAGGCATCCACCTGTCCGCGAACCGTTGCCAATTCTGCCGCAAATTCTTCCTGTAATTTTTGCAGTGCCGCTAGATCTTCTTTCTTCACCAGATCCGTTGTTGCTGCCGCAATTAATTCGTTGACGCGATTGAGACAGGCATTTAGTCCTGCTGCAAACTCAAATCGAGTTGTCGCCCGATTGCCGCGAAAGGTACGATCGGGATAGCCCGCAATACAGCCATAGCGTTCAACCAAAGACTGTAACGCCTGAAATGCCCAATCGGTCGGGCGCACATCCGAAAGCTGAGAAACTGAAGTTACCTGTCCCACTAACCCTGAGGGTTGCGCTTCAACAGAAAGCTGCTCTACAGAGGTTTCTGTTAGACTGCGAGTCTCTTGATTTAAATTTAAAGTAGAAGACTGCTCTGCAACTGCGGAAAGTGCAAATGCAGTAAACAATGCTGGTGTCAACACAAGGGACTGCCAAACCGCACGTAACATTTAATAATCCTCACATCACAAGAATGAATAGCAACGAAAAAAGAACTTGTGCAATCCAGACATCGAGAGAAAGTCTCCTTATTGGTCTGGAACACTATCAATCTCGAAATCTGGCTGCACAAGCTTTAGAGGTGTGGAAGAACAATGCACCGATCAAGTGTGAGGAGCGATATCCAAAGCAATTAGGGCTTTACTTCATTTCTCACTTGCTGAAGCGCTCTTTGAGCCACTTCGGGCGGAATCCGCGTAAAGCCTAACTGAGCATTCAAGTTTTGCCCCTCAGTCAGAATGTACTCAACCCACTGCTTCACCGCGTTCGACTTCTCTGCACTATCATATTGGCGATATACCATAATCCAAGTTAGTCCCGTGATCGGATATCCATCTGCTGGATCGCCTTCAAATACCCGGAAATTGTCAGGGAATTTGACAGTTGAGAGCGCTTTGTTTGCAGAATCAACCGAGGGAGTCAAAAATTCACCTTTCTTGTTCTGCACCGCAGCCATCGCGATCTTGTTTTTCTCGGCGTAGGAGTGTTCAACATAGCCGATCGATCCCGGTGTTTTTTGCACCAGTGCCGCGACACCCGGATTACCGCGACCCTTCAAGGGATTCGTTGTCCACTTGGGAGCTGTTCCCACACCCACGCGACCTTTGAAGTAGGGACTAACGCTGCTGAGGTGATTGGTGAAAATGAATGTTGTCCCACTTCCATCCGCCCGTACAACGGTTTTGATCTCAGAATTGGGTAGATTAACGCCCGGATTGTCTTTGGCGATTTTGGGGTCGTTCCAGCGCGTAATCCGACCTGCGAAAATTTCGGGCAGCGCTTCCCGCGAAAGTTTTAAGTTCGATACACCCGGAAGATTGAAAATGGGAGTCACTGCACCCCCTGCAGTCGGCACAAGCATTACGCCACGGTTGACCTTTTGCATATCTGCATCGGTCATAGCCGCATCGCTTGCACCAAAATCTACCACTCCCGCGATCGTCTGACGGATACCGCCGCCGCTCCCGATCGCTTGATAGTTCACCGACAGATTCGGATTCTTTTTCTTAAATTCAGAAATATACCGCTCATACAACAAAGCGGGAAACGTTGCACCCGCGCCATTGAGCGTTACGGCTTCAGCAATTGCCGTTAAAACGGGGCTGAACGCGATCGCAACTGTTACCGCAGATGCAGTAACTGCGCGACGAAAAGCTGTCGAGAGTGCCATTGTGTCCTGTCCTCAAGCAAAGACTGAAGTGCATCGAATTAGGTAACAATGACAACCCTACAACTTCAGCAGTTAAGCAAAGACAAACGATAAAATAACAGTCGGTTAAATTCCGTTAAATCTTGGGTTAAACTTTTGAAACCACTAGGCACAATATCCAATTAACCTCAACGTTATGCTAAATTTTTACAGTAAAGCAGAAGCTAGAGATCTATCTATGGATGTATAGTGATCTATGTAAGATATAGCGAGACTTTTCTGGAATATCGAAATTAGAAACGCTAAGCTATATTCTGGAACAATAGAAGCGCTAAGACTGCTAAACCATCTAGGCTATTTGCCTGGAATGAAATAAATGTAATTTAGACAACAGATTTGAATACTGCTCAAATGATGGCTGGTGTTGCCTTTCGCGCTGAATCCCCATGACTAAAACCCTTCCCATGCCTGCTAAATTGGCGATCCCCGCTCCGGCACGCGCCCTCATCCGACCGATGCTGTTTGCAGCCCTTGGCTTGCACGCAGCTCTACTGTTTACACCGTTTCCTCAAGAAAAACAGAAGCCCCCTGAAAATAAGGAGGCTCCTGTAAAAATCACTCAACTTCCGACCACAAAATCGACGATACAAAATCAGGCAACACCAAGAGTTAGACTTGCAAATCCAAATAAGCCTAGCTTGCCCAAAATTAATCGCCCCAATCCCAATCCGGTTGTTATCGCACAGCCGCAACCCTTACAAGCACGATCGACAGAAGCTCCTCCCCAAAAAGGACAGGTTGCAAATCCAGTCAGTGGTGGGGCTACTTCGTTTGCAGAGTTTCCGCACTATCAACCTTCAACTCCCGATTGCTTTGCTAAAGGATTAGGCGAAAATTGCCGCGTTGCAACTGCGAATCTTCTGACTGTTGCCGCCTTTTATCAATCTCAACCGAAAGCGAAAGGGTTCACGGTCACATTAGCAGAAGATAACGCGAACACGAAGGTCTACACGGTTCGCGCTAAGAATGGTGAGACGCTGTTCTTGAGCTTGTTCACAGATGCACCAACCACAGTGATTCTGCTATCCCCGGAGAAAGTTACAGATCTTGCGTCATTAAAGAAATCAGTCAGTCCGCCCGAAGAATACTATCAAATCTTGGCGGATCTCTTAGTGGAAGTCGATCGCTCTGATAATCCAGCGAATAATGCTACTCCAGAGAACTTCGCCCAGCCTCAAATGTTTTACAACGTGGTGAGTGAAGCCGAATTGCAGCAAGGGGCAATTCCAGAATTACGACCGGGAATTGATGCAGCACCAAAATTAGCGCAAGGTCAAACGCCTGCAAACTTTTACCAGTCGATGTCGGCAGCTGGATTGTCTGGATTCTTCGAGATTTCGCAACACGGGCAATACGGCGGAGGCACTCTCTATAAGTTGAAAAAGGGCAGTACGACATTTTTTCTGAATCTGGTTCCCACGAAGGATCAAAACGGTACGATCGTCGTCACCTGGCTCAAAGACCCGACCCAGAGCTAAGAAAAAGATCGGGGCTGCGTTGTCCCGATCTTTTACCAGACACCTTATTCGATAGCTAACGAGATGCGATCGCCCCCCACATCCCGCAACACACCCAATGTTTGTACAACTTTTTCATAAGGCAATGACTTATCCGCTTTCAGCACGATCGCGCCTTGAGGATTGCGCTGGAAATAAGCCGCGACTTGTTGAGCGATTTGCGTTTCCGTAACCGTTGCATTATTAATTTCAACTTGTCCGCCCCGCGTCATTCCAATAATCAGGGGATCGGAAGTTGTTTTGCTGTTCACGCCTTTATCGGTACTGGGAAGCGTTGCATCGACCGATTTCGAGCTAGTTAGCGTCATCGATACCAGGATGAAAAACACCAGAATCGTCATAATCACGTCCATCATCGGCACGAGATTGATCTCTGGCGTTTGTTGATTTTGATGCTTAAATTTCATCCTTAGCCTCCAATTGATACTTGAGAAGATTCTGCTTTCGCTAGTTCACTCGTAAAAGGTTCGTACCAAACTTGGCGATAGATGAGTTCTAGTTCTCCCCCAGTTTTGGAGAAGTATTCCATCTGTTTAGATTGCAGAGTGACAGACATTCGTAGGATGGCTAGAGCAATAATCGCAACGACCATTCCGCCTGCGGTAGTGGTAAGCGCTTCTGCAATCCCGGCAGCAGCTTTAGTCGTTTGTTCGGCTCCGAGAGCTGCGCCTCCAACGTTCAAGTTGGCAAAGGTTGCCATCAGACCCGTGACGGTTCCTAAGAGTCCAAGCAGCGGCGCGATCGCAACTACGGTTTCGAGCAGCTTATCGCCTCGACGCATTCGGGCAAATTCATCATCGCCTGCGGTTTCTAGTGCAAGTCGAAAGGTTTCCGGAGTCGGTTGTCTCAATTTAAGAGCCGCTAACATAAACCGTGCGATCGGCTGTGTGTTTGCTTTCTCTGCGATCATTCGCGCATCAGTCAGGCTATAGTTTGCCGTGTCTAAAATTTGGTGAGCTAATTGATCTTCGGTTCTTAACACTGTCCACCAAAATGCGATTCGATCGAAAGCACAGGCAAAGGATGCCACTGATAAACCTGCTAAGGGAATCATCAACGGGCCTCCCTTGGCTAAAACCTCATACAAATTAGACATAAGCTTTCAGAACCGCTCAGAACAATGATATCGCTGGTGCAGAATCAAGAATGCGCCAGAACGCTAACGCAGGATACGCCATCATTGAGAATACTGGAAATATAGTTCAGAAATAGTTAAGGCAAGGTAATCGGAGATAGAAATTTCAATTAAGAACTACAGTTTAGGCAGTCTTCATTACAAGTCAACATTACATCTACTCAAAATCATCGGTTGCTCCCGGTTGATTCAAAAAATCTTCAGCCGACTTCGCAACAGGCGCACTAGGTTTTGGTGTATCTGACTGATTCGCTTGTGGATCTGAAGTCGATGCTGTTGTTCTTTCCGTTGGAGTAGCTATGGCAACGTTTGTTGCTGGAACTTTAATAACGCGCTGCCAATTCACATCTCCAGAAGGCTGAATCGTAACTTGAATAATCTCTGTGGGTTTAGAATCGTCTGCCTGAGTAGGGACAGTTGTTTTCGGCTTGTCGATCGCCGCTGGGGTAACCTGAACCGTTTTAGATAGATCTTGCTTTTCTGGCAAATCTGTTTCTGCAGAATCGCGCTCTGACTTAGACTCCCGTTTGACAAGCTGACATTCAAAAGTTTCACCGGGTTTAACGAGCCTGTAAACACTCAATCCACAATCTACTTTAGCCTTCACTTCTTGCTTTAGTGCCTGCTCAAATTCGCTCTGGAGCACTGTCATGTTCAATAAGCCTCGAACACTCGGTACATCCCACGTCACCGTTCCTTGATCATCTTGTTGAGTGACTGCGATCGGAACCCCGCTTCCCGAATCCAATACCCCAATACATTCAAACTCTTTGCCTGCCGCAGGTGAAACATTAGTTGGGCAGATTACTGTTTTCAGACTACTTGCACCTTGCTTGGTAATTCCTGAGAGGATGTTTTCTTCAATTCTTTTGGCATCTAGTGTTCTACTACAACCACCGAGAAATAGTAAGCTTGCAAGCAAACCGCCTACCCATACTTTGATGTTTTCAGGGCTTACACTTCTCATGAAGTAGCCTAATTTGTTTGTCATTCGGGAACCTCGAAAAACTGACTCTTGCAACAACGATACAATGTTATTAACCAGAGCGATAGACCTGCTCACTCGCACTTTTGCAGGCGAGCAGGTCTATCTAACCTGGATTGCTATCGCGACGATTCTATATCGCTGCAAGAGAATGAATCGCCTTGATTTAAGCGATGAGGAAGTTTGCGCTAGTCATCGAGCTTGCCTGAATGTTTGTCAATGTTGCGAGTAGCTCATTGCTACTTGCCGCACGAATCAAAGTATTGTTTGCATTCGCTCCCATCCCCTGAACGATCGACAGCCGCCCAAACGTCAGCCCACCGGATAGCGCAATCAAATCCTCACCTAGCTTAAAGTCAGAGATCGTATCGCTTCCCTCTTTTCGTGCCAGCACAAATACATCGCGTCCACTGCCGCCCGTTAGCATATCGTCGCCCAACTCGCCAATCAGCCGATCGTTGCCCTCTCCACCGCTTAAGATGTCGTTGCCTGCACCACCGTTGAGATGGTCATTGCCTGCTCCGCCGCGCACTAAATCATCACCGCTCAGGGCAAAGATGCGATCGTCACCGCCGAGTGCATTGATCACGTCGTCTGAGCTATTAAAGCCCTTGACATCGTTATCCAGGTCATTGAGAAAAGTGACAGAGTTGCGGTTAAAGATCCGGGTGTTGAGCCAGTCAGCGTCAAAGACATCGAAACTATCTTCAATCCGGGTTTGACCCTCAAAGAGAATGTTACCGAGATCCACGGTTGCACCAGTCTTGCGTTGGAGGTTGTCTAGTTGATCGAGTTGGAAGTTTCGCAGAATGGCTCCGGTGTTCTCGATGCCATCAAACGAAATTACTAGATCACTGCCTTTCTGAGTTAACAGTAAATTCCGGGCAGTCAGTCCAGCACCCTCAAACTTGAGTGTATCGACTTCCGCGATCGTTGCTTCACTCGGATTTGTGCCGAGTCCAATTCCGCCAAAGTCAAGGACAACCGCAACGCCTTCATCCTTCTGGATTGTGAAAGCCTTTTGTCCACCCTTGCCCTCTAGCAGTTCAGACAGTCTGGTACCAAACAAGGTTTGATACATCAGACGGTAAATTTCGGTGTTGTCGAGCGTACTAGGCAGCAACTCCGAATTCATACCGTAAGCTTTCGCCACGATGCTTCCCGGAAAATCGGGAGTTCCAACCCAACCGACTCCAAAATTTCCCACTGCACCGTCTAAACCGGGTAGGGCTTGGAAGGCAGTCCAAGAGTCAGGTACGTCAGCAACCCCACTTTGCAAGCGACCTGTAGTTCCATCTAACGGATTGGTGACGTTCTGAGTCGCGACGCTTGTAGGATTCACGCCAACCGTCGGCTGGGTCGTGATCGGAGTTGAGGGGAATCCAGGTGCAAACGGAGTCGGTTGCCAGACCTGTAAACCGCCTGCTTCACTATCGGCTGCGGTCAGTAATAGGGTATTAGGATTCACATTGCGAATAAATTCCTGTGCCACTCCGATCGCGGCATCTGCTCTGAGAGTTGCTTCAATCGCACCGATCGCATTGTTCGCGTTCGGTAGATTATCGGTTCCTTCTTCTTCGAGTACTACAAAGAACCCGTCTGGGTCGTTCGAGACCGCTGCTAGGGTTGCTTTCAGCATATCCGCGACTGCGATCGGATTGGGATTGCCCGGTTGCCCATAGGGATTGCGCCCTTGTGCCGCCAGAGTTTCTTCGTTGCTGCTGTTGTAGGTGTCTTCCCAAGCAAACACGCCCAGGATTTTTTCACCCGATCGCACCGTTGCTAGGTCTTCCTGCTTGTAAATCACGCGGTATCCCAAGGATTGCGCCTCTTGAATCAAGTTGCGTCCATCGGTGCGGGCACCCGTTGCACTCAAACCACCCCCGAAGACACCCGCCTCACCTGTCGGTAACATCCACCGTTCACCACCACCCATAATCACCTGGGCACCGGATTCTGTAATCAGTTGGCGAATGATTTCGCTATGGTTGCCGCGATTCTCCACTTCTGCGAGAAAAGCTCCAGAACCGGGTTCACTGATGCGACCAGAGTTAATGATTGCGATCGCTTTTCCTGCATCCCGCGCTTCTTCCATGATGGTCGTGCCCACCTTACCGGAGAGAGAAGTCACACGGCTCCCATCTGCATTCAGTCCGTAAGAATCTCCAAAGACCTTAACTCCCGTCGCATGAACCACGCCACTCCCATCTGAGCTTCCGGTTAATTGATCGGTCAAGTGTCCAAGATAAACGCCGCTATTGGTCATTAAATCCCAGTTGAGGCGACCATCGGGGCCTTCTGACACAAATCGAGCCGCACCGAACAACGAAGGGCTATGTCCATCCGGGTGAATGAAAATCACGTTTCCGGTGGATTGAGTGGGCTTTGGTGGCGCGATCGGCTGTTCAACAGGTCGATCGGGCAAATCCATACCCGGAAATAGCGTTTCGTACATGACCCGATAGATGTCGGTATTATCTACGGTTGCAGGCAGTTTATCGGCATTTAGACCGTGAGCTTTAGTCACGATCGATCCTGCAAAGTCTGGTGTGCCAACCCAGCCCACACCAAAATTAGAAACCATGCCGTTTGCCGCCGGAGCCGAAGTAAACGTCTGGGTGCCGCGCCCGCTCACGCCATCTAGCGGGTTTGGAAAGGCTGCACCTGCACCTGTCGTAACATTTGTTGGGTTTGCATTCACTGTCCCAACATTGCCAGCTTGCAGGGGATCAACAATTTGCAGACCTCCTGCATCACTATCAGCAGCGCTCACAACGAGCGTATTGGGGTGTGCTTTTACAAAGTCTAGGGCAACACCGAAAGCTGCATCAGCGCGACGTACTGCTTCGAGCGTTCCAGCAGCATTGTTGACATTGCCAAAGTTGTCAGTTCCTTCTTCTTCCAGCACCGTCAGCGACCCATTCTGAAACTTAGGGTTGCGCTCCATGATGGTTTGAGCGGCTGCAAGCATTTCGCCTACTGTAGGAGCAGAAGGCACATAAGGAGGAGTATTCGTGGCAGTTTGATTTTCTTCTACGCCAGTCAAGTTTCCGGTTGCGGTGCGGATGTTGTCGTTGAAGGTGTCTTCTGCGGCAAAGATACCCAGCACTTTTGTAATTGCAGGATTCGCAACGACCTCGTTTAGTTGTGCTTCGGTATAAACGATCGTGTATCCCAGCGATCGTGCAAGTTCAATTAAGTTAGTGCGAGGACGCTGACTTGCGCTGGTTGAGATAGCATCGAGTTGAGCCGCAGATTGCACATAGGCACTCGCTCCCGCCGGAGGCTCAGTGCCCACGGGTAGATAGTTGACCAAACCACCCCCCAGAATCACATCGACTCCAGAACGAACAACTTGTTCTGTGATTAAGGCAAATTGGGCGCGGGGGAATACGTCAAAGCCTGTTAACCCTGGCGGGACATCGGCGTAACCCACTTTAGCAACAAAGGCTCCGGTACCCGGTTCTGCGATCGCCCCTGAGTTAATCAATGCCGTTGCCTTGCCTGCGGCGACAGCTTCTTCAACAATAGTCTGATTGACTTTGCCCGACAGAGAAGTTAAGGGTGCATCTTCATAGCGAGAAACGGTGGGACTTGGATCGAGGTCGATCGCGTTTGCTCGATTTAAGCCAAAAGACTCAGCAAACACTTTCACACCAGTCGCGTGAGTCACCGCACCAGCGTTCGAGGTTCCGATCAACTGGTCTGCCATGTGTCCCAGGTACACACGCGCTTGATCCATTTGATCCCAGTTGAGCCGACCATCGGGACCCAGATCGGCAAATCGAGCCAGCGCAAAGTGAGCTGGACTCGTCCCATCGGGATGAATGAAAATAACGTGATTGCCTGCCATAGTGTATTCCTAATGAATGAGCTTGATGCTAAGGGGATGTGTGGACAGCGCAAAGCGAGAGCACGATCGTCACTCTTCGCTACGATTCGCACTCTCAGCGCTTGCTTAAATTAATCGCTAGGGTGGTGACAAAACTGCAATGTTTGAGCTGAAGACTCAGCACTAATACAGAATTCGGTTAGAGGTAGATTGCCAAAGCACTAACATTCGCTAAGTTTCTACGTAGAATTACCTTGTCTCTAAGGATTTCATACCAAAGTTAAGATGACTTGAGCAAAACGTAAACAGTAACTTAAGCTCAGATGAAAGCTTCCAGGCTTATCAGGCTTCGAGCACTCTGCAACATTAAATTCATCCTGTTGATATAAGCTCAACAATCAAGGCTTTAGAATTATCTAGACGATCGAGCATCGATCTGGGCAACTCTCGACAATGCTCCCGTCAATCTTTACCAGCACTGATTCTGATGCAGATGATTAAGGGATTGATTCGTCTCGCTCAAACCTTGCAGTTTAATATTCTGTCGTACTGGTTCAGGCATTATAGTCGTCGAGTGATGATAGTGAGCGATCGACCTTCGCTGATCATTGCTCCGCATCAAGATGATGAAACTTTGGGCTGTGGTGGACTCATTACACTGAAGCGTCAACTAGGCGTTCGGGTTGCAGTTGTCTTTCTCACGGATGGGGGCGGGACTTGTGTATCGCTCTCCGATTACGAGCATGAAGTCAATCTACGCCGCCAAGAAGCGATCGCGGCTTTGAATCTCTTAGGGGTTCCCGGATCAGATATTCATTTTCTAAACTATCCCGATGGCAAGCTACAGAATCTTTCGGCATCCGATCGACAGGATTTATTGACTCAATTGCAGCAATTGTTGGAGCAGTATGAAGCTGAGGAAGTCTATGCCCCCCATGCTAAAGATGGGCATTGTGACCATGAGGCAGCCTTTCAGCTTGCGTATACTGCAACTGTCTCCTCTAGAATTCAGCTATTTCAATATCCAATCTGGCTGTTTTGGCGGCGATCGTTCCTATTACAGCTAAAATGGCGCGATTTAGCAGGTGCCTACCGCTTGAACATCGGGTCTGTGAGTTCAAAGAAGCAGAGAGCAATTCGGATTTATCAGTCTCAGCTATCCATTTTACCCTTTGGCTTTCTTAACCCCTTTTGGAGTTCCACAGAGTTATTTTTTGTTCAAGCGATGCCAAAGCCAGAACAAGAGACACTCGCGATTAATGCCCGGAAACGTTAGCGCGAATGACTTGGTTTTCTTGACGTGCCTCAGAATTTTCATCGTTCAAGAAAGGATCAGGTTGGTCAACATTCTGTCTTTGCGGTGGAACATCTGCAACTGTGGCTTCATTAGACCCCAGGTATTCCTGCTGCAACAGATCTTCTTTTGCAGCCTGTTTTAGTTCGGTTGGATTAGGAGTTTGAAAAGGAATATCTTGCTTTTTAGAAACACTATCGCTCATAGTATGTTTACCAATTGTGAGAGTTTTAAATCAGAATATAGGGGTTAAGCGATCGAGGCACCTTACAGAAGAGAGAGATGCTTCAAGAAATCTAATCCAACAATGCAAGTAATCTAGACAACATATAAAGCAAGATGACCTACCCTATTATTGCTCTATTCCAATAAGCTCAGATTCCGTTCAGCATTTACCCGAAGAATCATGACGATAGACGATTCAAATTCTGATTGGTTTAGTGGTATTCGCCGATTTGCGGCTCAGAATTCGATCGTGCGAAAGCTGTATTACTCAAAGCTTCAGCGCCCGGATCTGCCCAACGGCATTGGAATGTCGCTTTATCAAGCCCGATCGTCGTGGGCGCTCCAACCTGATTCTTGTCCGTGTGATATCCAGTTTGTCGAATATCTCAAGCAGCACAACATTCAAGGCAAAAGCATTTTTCACTTTGGAACTGGAGAACATCATTTCGTTGGTCTTCAGAATCAACGATTTGGTCAACCCAATGAGATTCTTGGCATTACGGCATCTGCTCTCGAACATCAGAGCTATGTTCAACTGGTGCTAAAGAACACACAGCTTTCAAAATACTACAAAGTTCTATTTGCGGACATCTATACCCTGACGGCAAATACGCTGCCGACTTTCGATGTTGTGACTCTATTTCACTTATGCGAATTCTACCTGTCTGAGAATGTTCATCTCATTCATCAAAACGACGAAACTTTGCTGCAATTATTTCTAGATAAACTGCGTCCAGATGGAAGAATTCTCTTTTATTCAGGATCGCAGAAATGGCAAGCGGCTGAACTGATCGTTCAAACGCTTGAAGCAGCAGGAAAAATTAAGCAGATTGATCAGTATGAGAGCCTGCTAATTTACACAAAGAACTAATCTATCGGTAGTCTACAAGCTGCTTTTTTGCTCTCTGTTGCGCTGACACATCCAGCACTTGAACATATTGATGGACAATCTGCTCGATCGCAAATGCCTTTGCGCGTTGTTTGAGGAGTTCAGCATTGAGCGGGTCGCGGAGTGTTGCGAGAATACCTTCAGCAAGCTCGTTTGGATTCGCGATCGCCACAAGCCGTCCATACTTTCCAGCTTCTAAAATCTCCGTTAGCCCGCTCCCACAGTTTGTTGCCACCACTGGCGTTCCGACTGCCATTGATTCAACGATGACATTGCCAAACGCTTCGATCAAAGACGAAAGCACAAAGACAGAAGCTCCTGCCATATAGGGATAGGGATTTTCAACAAATCCTGGTAAAGCAACACACGCATCAATACCTAATTGATGAATCAGCGCTTCTAGCTCAGGTCTTTGCTCTCCGTCACCTAAGATCATCAAACGACAGGGTAACTGCTGACGCACGATCGCAAAGGCTCGAATCAGGGTCGCAAAATCTTTGTCTTTTACCAATCGTCCAGCCCCCAGAACTACTGGCAGTTGTCCAGGTTCAAGCCAAGGATGCGATACCTTGTTCGATTCTAGAGAAGGCATTGTAATCGGATTCGGGATGACGTGAATCTGTTGCAGTGCTATCCCTGTGATCGATGCAATGTTCTCGGCAACCCCGTGAGAAACTGCAACAATTCCGTCTGCAAGACGGTAGGAATAGCGAATGAGCAAAGGTTTGATCCAGGTCTTCAAGTCTTCAACGGGTTCAGGCAAGTTGATGTGTAGGCTCACAATGACGCGAGTTGAGACACCAGAGAGATGTTTGGCAAAGGAAGCGACGTTAATATTATCGAGAATGGACAGCAAAACAGTAGGTTGTTCGCGCTGAAAATACTGCTTCAGCCCATAAAATCTACCTACAATACCAGGGCTTTCCAGATTAACGATTCTGACACGCGCCTCGACTTGTCTTAAAAATGCCCCAACTGCCTCTTGCAGCACTAGATCAACGTTAAAGCCTTGATCAGCTAAGGCGTGAGCGAGGTTCAATGCCACTCGCTGCGCTCCACCGATCGCCAGTGAGGGAACAAATATGGCAATACGAGTGTTCTGGGAACGTTGCTCGAATTTTAAAGTCATGGACTTTGCTATAAATGAGCAGCCATCAAAGAATAGAGCTTTTCTCTTGACAGGTTGGAATTTACCATCACTGCAATTTTGAACAACTCTCCAGCGTTAGAAGACTGTTCTAAGCGTAAAACGATGGAGTAAAAGAAATCCTAAGTTCAGTTAATGAAATGATTAAAGAGATTTTTTGCCACTAAATCCAGACTCATTTCCGATCCGCCTCGGTTTGATCGAGAATTAGTGCATCCACGATCGCAATCTGCCGATCGGCAGCAACTTCAGCCACAACCCAACTCACGGGTTGACCGTGACTTTTCAGGGCTACTAGAATTGCTTCTTCGCATGCGGACACAGAATCATACAGAATCACTTCGATTGTAATCAAACGAGCTAGGCTGGTCATACATTTAAGAGCGATTAATCTTCTCAACTCTGTCTGCTCAGTAGTATATCTCCAAGGAGCGGCGCAAATCACGAGATTTCATCGCAGAGTTCTGGTGTTAGTTCATGCAAGTTTGTTTTAAAACATCACGATAGACGAGTTTGCACAGCGAGAAAAACATGGTTTTCATCTGTTTGAAGCGGGAAAGTTATGGAGTTCACACAGTTTTTATGAACATGAAGTAAAGCTAAAGCTTCAGTAATTACACGGGACGTTAAAGAGACGTTAGCCATTCCTTAAAGTCTGTGTGAGATGAATGTGACTTGCAGGCTTCTCTGCTTTAAAGCCAGCACATATTCACCCAAGACACGAACGATGGCATTTCAACTCCAAATTTTGCACTCCTCTGATTCTGAAGCTGGTATTCCGGCAATGACGGATACCGTTAACTTTTCAACGGTTATTAGTCCTGCCGAAGACTCACGTGCTCGGAATTTGAGTGCTGCCTCTGAGTTCACAAACAATCTTTCTAGCGCTACAAATTCAAGCACGCTCCGCAAGATTGGGACCTTTTTAGGCAATGGCTCGGAGATTTCTGCTTATGATGCAGGCACGAAACGCTTGTTTGTCGTGTCCGGTCGGGCAACGATGCAAGTGCTGGATATCAGCAATCCGAACAATCCGACTCTGGCACAGGAAATTGATCTTTCTGCCTATGGTGCGGGTGCAAACAGTGTTGCCGTTAACAATGGATTGGTTGTGATCGCGGTTGAAGCCAACACTAAAACTGATCCAGGTCGAGTAGTTTTCTTCAAAGCAGATGGTACATTCCAAAACGCTGTTACTGTCGGCGCTCTACCGGATATGCTCACCTTTAGTCCCGATGGGACAAAAGTTTTAGTGGCAAATGAAGGCGAACCGAATAGCTATAATCAACCCAACTCAGTTGATCCTGCTGGATCGATCAGCATTATTGATCTAAGCAATGGAGTTGCTAATGCGACTGTAAATACTGCGGGCTTTGAAAGTTTCAACGCTTTGAAAGCAGATCTGCAAGCAAAGGGCATTCGCATCACAGCACCGAATGCAACCGTAGCACAAGACTTAGAGCCAGAGTACATCACAATCTCAACCGACAACAAAACAGCTTGGGTAACACTGCAAGAGAACAATGCGATCGCAGTTGTTGATATCGCAACGTCAAAAGTAACGAATCTTCTCCCCCTTGGCTTAAAGGATCACAGCAAAGGTTTACCAACGCTGAGAACCTACGAATTCAAGGATCTTCCTGTTCTCGGAATAACTGCAACAGTCAATCTGAACAATTCCACTCAAACCACAGCCGGACAAGATATCTTACTGGGTGGTTTTTCTGGATTAGTCTTTGAAGGCGTTGCGGCAAATGGCAATTTCAAATTTATTACACACACCGATCGTGGCCCTAATGGTGAGGCTGGCGATCGAGGTCGTCCGTTTGCATTGCCGAATTTCCAACCGCAAATCATTCGATTTGAGTTGAATCAGTCTTCTGGCGAAATTACGTTCACAGAGCGCATTGGTTTAAGTCGTGCCGATGGTACACCACTTACAGGCTTGCCAAACATCCAAGCGGGAGCTACAGGAGCCGCATTCACTGACGAAGTGCCGATCGATTTATTCGGCAATCGCTTGCAAGATGATCCACTGGGCGGCGATTTTGAAGGGATTGCCGTGGCAGCAGATAGCACATTCTGGCTGGTGGATGAGTACCGCCCCGCTATCTATCATTTTGATCCGCAAGGACGACTGCTCGATCGCTTCATTCCCAAAGGTTCTCCGACTTCTGAAGGCACATTTGGAACACCTGCTTTGCCAGAAGTCTACGCCCAACGCCGAAACAATCGGGGCTTTGAAGCCGTTGCACTCGAAGGGAACAAGCTTTATGCGTTCATTCAAAGCGCGATCGACAATCCCGACACCGCAAACGATAGCACCTCTCGAAATTCCCGAAATCTAAGAATTTTGGAGTTCGATATCTCAACTAAATCGGTCACAGGCGAATATCTCTACATCTTGGATGACATTAGCGCGAGTGGAAACGCGAGAACCGACAAGATTGGAGATGCTGTCTCACTGGGTAACGGTAAATTCCTAGTTGTTGAGCGCGACGATCGTAGTGGAACAAATGCGAACAAGTTGATCTATGAAATTGATCTTAAAGGCGCAGCCAATATCAATGGAATTAGCAACGTTAGCGGAAAAACGATCGAGCAGCTAACTGTAGCAGAACTAACGACAGCAAATCTTCAACCTGTCAACAAACGTCTCGTGACGAATGCTGCTGCTTTAGGTTACACAGGCATCGAAAAACTAGAAGGACTTGCACGAATTGATGCAGACACGATCGCAGTGATCAACGACAATGATTTTGGTGTCGGTGGTAGCACTGCAAAAGATGGGGTTTTATCAGGTGCAACTGTTCCTCCTGCAATTAAGCTTGGCATCATTGATTTCAATCAGAGTAATGGATTAGATGCCAGCGATCGCGATGGTGGAATTAATATTCGTAATCAGCCTGTATTTGGAATATATCAACCGGATGCGATCGCGAGTTTTACCGTCAATGGTGAAACGTTTGTGATTACCGCCAACGAAGGCGATGCGCGTGACTATCCTGGATTTAGTGAAGAAGTGCGTGTTGGTAGTAGTAACTATCGCCTTGATCCAACCGTGTTCCCGAATGCCACTGATTTGAAGCTGGATGCGAACTTGGGCCGCTTAAACGTCACAAACGCAACAGGTGACATCAATGGAGATGGATTGTTCGATCGAATTGAAGTGTTTGGAACTCGATCGTTTTCCATTCGCGATACTAGCGGAAATCTTGTTTTTGATAGTGGCGATCAGTTCGAGCAGATTACAGCGAATCTATTGCCCCGGAACTTTAACTCTGATAATGCTGCTAATAATTTCGACAATCGCAGCGACAACAAAGGACCCGAACCCGAAGCGGTTGTGGTTGCAACGATTAACGACCGTATCTATGCCTTCATTGGTTTAGAGCGCATCGGTGGTGTGATGGTCTATGAGGTTACAAATCCGCGCAGGCCTGTTTTCGTAGAATATGTGAATGCTCGCGATTTTACTGTTGATCCGACCTCTGGTCGCACTGATTCCGGTCCTGAAGGTTTGACATTCATCTCTGCTCAAAACAGCCCAAACGGGAAGCCATTGCTAGTTGTAACGAACGAGCTTAGCAATACGACTTCGATTTTTGAATTCACACCTCCGACTCGAATTGGCGACATTCAGGGAACTGCACATCGATCGCCCCTTGAAGGCAAAACCATTAACAATGTAGCGGGTATTGTTACAGCGATCCGCAGCAATGGCTTCTACATCCAAGATCCCACGCCCGATAGCAATTCTGCAACTTCAGAAGGAGTCTTTGTGTTCACTAACACTCGTCCTGTAGTAGCAGTGGGCGACTCCGTTCTCGTCGATGGGATGGTGAGCGAGTTTCGCCCCGGTGGAGCAACAAGCGCAAATCTCACTACAACTCAAATCGGCGGGTCAGGCAATGCGACAGCAACCTTCCGAATTGTTTCTAGCGGCAATTCTCTACCAGATTCTACGATCGTTGGCGCAGGTGGACGAATTCCGCCTAACCAAGTCATTAGTAGCGGTGTTGTTGGGGGTAGCGTAGAAAATCCGGGTTCTCGCTTTGATCCAAGCACGAACGGAATTGACTTCTATGAAAGCTTGGAAGGAATGCGCGTGCAAGTCAATGATGCCGTTGCAGTCAGTCCCACAACTGATTTTGGTGAAATTGCAGTTCTAGCGGATAACGGTGCGAATGCGGGATCTCGGACGGCTCGCGGTGGGATTTATATTCGTCCTGATGACTTTAATCCAGAGCGAATCATTCTTGATGATGTCTCAGTGAGTAATCCGCCGGGTGTTAACGTGGGCGATCGCTTCTCTGCTCCCGTTCAAGGCATTCTGGATTATAGCTTCGGTAACTTCAAGCTTTTGAACACAGGGGCTTTACCCAGCGTCATTTCTGGCGGTCTAACACGAGAAACTACGGCTTTACAAGGCGACAAGAATCAACTTACGGTTGCAACATTCAATGTTGAAAACTTGAGTCCTTCTAGCGGTGCGGAGAAGTTTGCAGCTCTCGCCGATCGCATTGTCAACAACCTCAAAACGCCCGACATTTTAAGCGTTGAGGAAATTCAGGACAACAGTGGAGCCGCAGACAATGGAATTGTGGATGCTAGCCTCACTTATCAGCGATTGATTGATGTGATCGTAGCGGCTGGAGGTCCAAAATACGAATACCGCCAAATTGATCCGGTCAACAATCAAGACGGAGGGCAACCGGGCGGAAACATTCGAGTTGGCTTCTTATTCAACCCGAATCGCGTCTCGTTTGTCGATCGTCCCGGTGGTGGTTCTCTCGTTGATACAGCCGTGATCAATGGTGCTTTCGGTGTTGAACTATCGGCAAGCCCTGGACAGATTGATCCCACTGATTCCGCCTTCAATAGTTCTCGTAAACCACTTGTAGGTGAGTTTCTATTCAATGGTGGTAATCAGGTCTTTGTAGTCGGCAACCATTTCAACTCAAAAGGCGGCGATCAACCGCTCTTTGGACGGTTCCAACCTCCCGCATTAACAACAGAAACACAGCGATTGCAGCAAGCTCAGATTGTTCGCGAGTTTGTCGATCGCATTCTAGCGCTAGATGCCAACGCCAATGTTGTTGTTGCCGGAGACTTAAACGATTTCCAATTCTCTCCACCATTGCAGGTTCTCACCCGTGATGGGGCGTTAGTCAATCTGTTTGATACACTGCCTGAGAATGAACAATACACTTACATTTTTGACGGCAACTCTCAGGTGTTAGACCATATTTTGGTCAGTCGCAATCTATTTGGTGCAGATGCAAAATTCGATGTGGTTCACATTAACTCAGAGTTTGCAGACCAAGTGAGTGATCATGATCCATTGGTGTCTCGCTTTACGCTGCTTCCGAATGGAGCTAGGGGAGCGCGAACCTTTGAGGTGATAGGCGATGAAATCACGATTACAAATTTTGGGGGTGTGGGTCGAGGAGTGTCCCCCAGTGCTGAAACTCAAGCAGAAACAGATACCTTAAAGTTCTCTGGGGCTGATCTAGTGGCTCGTAATCTATTGCTCACCCAAAACGGCAACGATTTAAATATCACCTTTGATGGGGTTAGCAATACAAAAGTTGCTCTGAAGAACTTCCAGATTGATCAATTGGACAATCTGCGAGCAGAAACAGGAGCCTCGGTTAATCTAGGCAACATTCTATTTACAGGACAGACTCAGGTTGAAGATAGCTTCGATGTGTTTGACGCAGATGCAACCCTGAGTCGTATTTTCAACCGTAACACCGTCACTTTCTTGAATGATCTAGACAACACGGTGAGCGGTTTCAACAACTCAGAGGATGTCATTAATGCTCAAGGAGGAAACGATCGGATCTTTGGACTGAGCGGCAGTGATCTACTGCGAGGGGGATTCGGCAATGATTCACTTTTCGGCGATCGCGACAATGATTTGCTTTTCGGTGGCGAGGGGGATGACTTGCTCGATGGTGGTTTAGGCGATGACTTCTTGCGCGGGGATGCGGGTCGCGATATCTTCGTGATTGCCCGTCGTGCGGGAACCGATACGATCTCTGACTTCCAAGTCGGGGTCGATCGCATCAGCTTATCCAACGGTTTGCGCGCTGATCAATTAACGATTGCTCCTGGTTCTGGGGGTGCTGCTGCCAACACATTAATTAGCCTGACGCGAACGGGAGATGTCTTAGCAATTCTCACGGGTGTTCAGGCAAACACAGTTACAAGTCTCAGCTTTACCTCAGTTCCGTAGTTTTCCTGGTGTCTAGTGTCCGATCAGCAAACAGGTCATAGAGCGCACTCTGTGACCTGTTTGCTGTTTCGAGATCGTTCTGCTAAAACATCAGACTCCTGAAAAATTTGAAGCAAATTTTTCAAAAGCAATTGATTAGAATTAGAGAAGATTAAGACAGATTAAATAGAAAATAAAAATTCATTCTTAATCTCAATAAAATCGCGAAATGTATCTTTTAGAAGAGATCAAGAATTAACCGAATTAATATTCTAGCCCTATTCGATCAATTAGTTTCCGTTTGTTATCTTATGCTCGCTTAATTGTTGTAAAGAAGGAATGCGAGAAATAGCTATGTTTTTTCTAAAACAAATCAATAGAAAACTGCTTAATTACTTGAGTGTTGCTCTGATAACTTTCACCCTGTTCGTTTTTCCACCCTTATTCCTCGATCACATTCCATTCTTGAGTGTGTCACCGATGATCTCGATCGCATCTGCTCAAGAAGGACAGCAAAACACTGAATCTAGCAGTCCTGCACAACTACCTTTAACGTCGGAACAAAAAGAAGCCGAAGTCGTTGACTTTTTTAAGATTGCGATGGGTGCAGTTGCAGGTTTAGTGCTGTTCATCTATGGGGTGACCCGACTCGCTGAAGGGCTAGAAGATGTCGGTGAAGAACGCATGAAAAACCTATTGAGCAAATTCACCACAAACCGATTTGCTGGAATTGCAACCGGAATCGTGGCAACAACCTTTTTAGAATCCTCATCGGTCACGATTATTCTTGTGATTGCAATGGTGAGCGCAGGGATTCTAACATTTGTTCAATCGCTCGGTGTTGTATTGGGATCAAACATTGGAACGGCAGTTGGCGCACAGATTATCTCACTCAATATCGAACTGTATGTGCCGATCCTAATGTTTGCTGGATTATTAGTTTTGTTTCTCGGTCGCACGGCTCGACAGAAATCTATCGGTATCATTTTGTTGGGATTTGGTTTAATGTTTTACGGATTAGAAGCGATCGATGCTGCGATGGAGCCGTTTCGAGAATATCAACCGTTTCTCAACTGGATGAAACGATTAGGACAAAATCCGCTGCTCGGCGCATTGGTCGGTGCGATCTTTACCGTGATTGTTCAGTCGTCTTCAGCAACGGTTGCGATCGTGGTTACGCTTGCAGGTTCGGGGCTAATTGATCTACCTGCTGGCATTGCGATTATGCTGGGTGCAGAGGTCGGAACTTGTGCAGATACATTGCTCGCAACGATCGGACGTGGAAGCTATGCTCTCCGAACCGGCGTATTTCACTTGCTGTTTAACCTTGCGAGTGCATCGTTAGGGATTCTACTTGCACCGCAACTGGCTCAACTCACACGGGCGATTTCTGGTGAAGATGTCGGGAGACAAGTTGCCAATGCTCAAATGGTGTTCAATATTATTGGCGTGGTTGCTGTTGTTGGCTTTCTACCGTTGATTGTAAAAGCGTTAGAGAAGTTGATTCCAGAAACCGAAGTCGATCGTCAACGGTTAGCGCGTCAGCTGGAGAAACATCAAGCAAACACCCAGGAACGAAAAGCCGCTCCTGTTGGTCGATCGTAACGATTATTCAGATATACGGGCTGCGGTTTGAGAGGTATCGTCAACTTAATCCAAGCAATCCAAAATTCAGTGATTGATCAACTTACACCCCCTCAAATTCACATTCTGCAACAGCACCCCTTACTTCAACAATTAATTGAGTTCTTATCTGGGGTGACACGGCAAATTGCCTAAGTGAGAATAGTTGATTGACTTGAACTCTACATTAAGATGTAGCAGTAGACCTGGGCAGGTGGAACAGAGTTCTAAACACAGTGACGTAGTAATTCTGGTAATTGCTTCTGCACATCAGCCAGTTGCTCGATCAAAGTATCAGGAAGGTCGATCGTAATAGCTGCCATTGCCCGAACTTAAATTAGTCAACAACTCCGTTAGAGTGTAGCAATTTTCAAGAACGAGAGCGATGCTGAATCTCGATCTTCAAGCGGCATAAATCACCCGTGCTGAATTGAGAATTTGGTTGCGTCATACCCAGTTAGAGCTTTGTTCGAGGGACTTGCGAATGATGAGGTCTAGCTTGCGCTGAAACAGCCCCATCAATTCTTCGCGCATTTGAAACGCGGCATCGAAAGTCCACGAGTAATCAGAGTTGAACGCGACGAGGACATCAATATCGCTCACGTCAGGCTTGAAATCGGAGCGAAGCACCGAACCAAACACCGCAAACTCAGTGACATTGCAGCGTTTAGCGCGAAGCGCAACTCCGCAGGAACCGCAGAACTGGGCAATTTGCGACGAGGGGGCATTCAAGCGATCGTTGGGAATCAATTCTGAAACCAAGTTAGAACTCATGGGCCTCCGAGGGTGGTGATTGCAGGCTTACTCCTAGCAGGCAGCATACAGCGTCACCGAAGGGTTGCAGGTTAACGGAATGGCGATCGCTCAGCATCGACTGGCAGTCCTTACTTCTAGTACAGCAGTGACCGTTTCTGCTGAACAAGCAGCGCGCTGCATTGTAGTCGGCGGTAAGCCCGTAGGCGTGCGGCATAAGTGGTGGAATTTTGTCTCCAGTCGATCAGAACGCATTGAGTAAGCCAAGCAGGATTGACGTGAGGGGCGCTTTGCATCGGTGCCGCTTGCATCGGTGCCGCAGGAGACGGAGTTCATTCCCGCCCGAGTAACCACCTCGCCCCAAAGAGCAGCCGATGTAGCGCTCAAATTTGAGAACCCCTGCACTGCGAGGACAGAGTTTTGCTACTTGATCGACAGCGCCACCTGAAGAGCTTGATTCAGGATTTCAGTCGCTTTTGCTCGATTTGCAACTCCGTCTTTGGCAAGGTACTGGGTCGCAATCGCGGTCAGGGCTTGGCTCTTGTACTCTTTCGCTTGTGTCGCTTGGGCAACTTGCATCGCCTGGTCAAACTGTCCAATCTGGGCAAACGATCGAGCTAAAGCAGGCATCAACCAATCTAAATGAGCAGGATTATTAGACGGCGATGGAATCGACTGCACAATTTGCTTTGCCTGCTGTGGTTTCCCTGCTTCAGCATAAGCAAGCGCGACTTCAGGAAGGATGCTTTGAACTCGTTCCTGTTGAGCAATCTGCAACGCCTGGTCATACTGCTGATTTGCCAGATAATGTCTGACGATCTCAGAGAGAGCCAAGTTTTTTGCACTTGAGAGCGATCGCGCTACCTTCACTGCCTCAGCAGCTTTTCCAGCTTTGGCATACTGCATTGCGATCGCTTGCAGCACTTGCTCTCGGTCTGTCTGCGTTTTAATTTGACCTGCCAAGCCACGCGCAGTTCGAAGCTGTCCGATTTCAGCATATCCTCTGGCTACTTGGGTAACGGCAGAATTGCGAAATGGAGAGGGGGCTAATGCCTGAGCTTTCGATTGAGCGGTTGCTAAAATCGCCTTGGCTTGACTCAATTCCCCTACGGCTGCGTATTGAGTCGCAGCTTTGCTAAGAAGATGGACTGGCTCAGAGGGAAACTGAGTCGATCGCAGGGCTTGAATTTCCGGTAGAACTTGATTGAGTAGCGCGATCGCTTGCGGTTTCTGTCCACTTCCGAGCATCAAATCGGAAACTTGAAGTTTTTGGGTAATATCCCAAGAGATATCTTCTTGCGATGGCGACTGAGGACGAGCGCCGATACTCTCTAGAGCTTGCTGAAGCACAACTGGCAAGAATAGTGTTTGCTTAGTGCGCTTGAGTTCAAAGGCAATTCCTAGGAGAGTTTGTCGCCGCATTCGGAGATCTGAATTGCGTTGAGCAAGGGCGATCGCTTCGTCTAAAATTTGCCTCGCTTGCTCAGGCTTTTGATCCTTCTGATACGAGTCAACCACTCTGATCATTGCGATCGGACGAAACCAGTTATCCACTCCTCGAATAATTGTCAGCGCAAAATCGTAATACCCTGCTTTTGCGTATTCACCCGCTCTGTTGAGCAATGATTCTTCTGGTGAGGTGGCACTGAGGGTACAGTTCGCGATCGTTTGAGCACGCCCAATCTGAAACGCTTTTGTGAGCAACTGTTGCCCTTTACTCGCTTGACCTACCAGCGTGTAGCCGTTGGCAACCCGCATCAGTGGTGTTGCTTTATAACACTCACTCTGCATGGTTTCTGTGAGGGATAGCGCCTGATCCAAAACTCTCACAGCCGCGGGAGATCGATCAATTGCGGCATATTGAAACGCAATCTCAGCTACTAAAGGAGCCTTAGACTCACTTCTTTCCTTCCCAAATCCTGGCTGACTGGGCAATAGCACCGTAAGCAGGGCGATAACCATTAACCCTGTGCTTCGTCTGATTCCAATTGCCATGTCTCTGCCCTCACGTTTGGGAATGTGACTATAACTTAGGGTGACGCAAAATCAAACGATGGGTTCGACTTGTGCGCTAAGGTTCACGTAAACTTTATTAAGGCTTGCAACTGTTACAGAGTGTGGGGGATTGTGTTCTAGACATGGGGATGACTTTTGGGAGGCTGCGTTTAGAAGCAGAATTCGATGATCCCCTGGTCCACACGTCTAGCACATTACCTTACTGCTGATTATCTTGGGTGCAATGATGGGGTACTGGGGCTACCGATCGTTAGCGGAGTTTGTCGAGATCTAGGGTCGGGAGATTTGCCAAACGTTGGAACTCGCACCCGACACAAAGCTTCCTTTCTACTCAACCTTTCGCCGCGTGATGCAACAGTTGAATTACGACGTTCTAGCGGCTGTGTTTACTGATTGGGCACAGTTACAGTATGAGGTAGAGGCGGGAGAGTGGTTTGCAGCCGATGGCAAAAGCATCAAAGGCAGCGTGACTGACGATGACCATTACACTGTCAAAAAAACACTGCACCAGATCGTCAAGCAAGGCAACGACTACCTCGTATGCGTCAAAGCAAATCAACAGCGATTGTACCGAGGCATCGAGCAACAATCAAAGACGAATCAGCCGTCAAGTGGCTATCAGGAACACGAACAAGGTCATGGACGGAGCACGAGCTGGCAAGTCAGCGTGTTTGATGAGGTCGCAGCATTTGGGCACGAGTGGCCAGGAATACAATCCTACATCGTGGTGCAACGACAGGGGTGTCGAGACGGCAAACCGTTTGACGAGCGGCAGTCCTACATCAGTAGCGTCGTCGCGGATGCAGAACAGTTTCATCGCATCATTCGCGGGCATTGGAGCATTGAAAATCGATTGCATTGGGTCAAAGCTGTCACGTTTAACGAAGACAACGCACCGCAGTCAGGTCGATATGCAGCAGCGAATGGGTCAGTGATACGCAACTTCTTCATCACCCTAGCTCGGTCAGTCGGCTTTACTTCAATGGCAACTGCTAAACGACAGTTCGCCAATCAACTCCAGCGAATATTTCCTCTCCTACAATGAAACAACCTTGTAGCAGAGCGGTAGACCTGCGGGTATGAGAACGATGAATTCTTCGCATCGATTCCACTTGATTTCTTCATCTCTAGGGTGATAGCCTTTTTGTGAGCAAAATACTAAAATCCGAGCCATGAATCGTATTTTCATACAGAAGTTGCTGATTCTCTTCAAGTCCGTGAGAAAACAAGTTACATCTGCTGTTTCGACCGCTCTCCTAGCAGGATTGATCACTGCTTGTAGAAATGCTTTTAGAAGAGCAAAACTATCTCAGTATTACTGACACTGATTTTAGTACTGAATGGTGTCGCTATTTATGTTCGTCAAAAATTCTCATTGCTCAAATAGTTCAGGAAGTTAATTATGACTACTGCAACTAACTAGCAACCTCAGGCTGTTTCCGATCCCCAGACCAGTTCTAACTTCAGCCAATATTAAAGCCGCTATCTGGGATGTTTCGATCACAGGTAGTACCAATTAAGAATCTATGAGCGCAGAACTCCAGGAAAAACCGAAAAAGCTAAATCCCAATCGCATCCGCGATCATCTTGCAAATGAGCGCACCTATCTTGCTTGGATGCGAAGCGGTATTGCGTTGATGGGATTTGGTGTTCTCATTGTTCGTCTGAGAGTTCTGCGTCCGCCAATGGCTCCTCAACCGCCCGGAGCAGGTTGGAAACTGGGACTTGCGTTCGCGATCGCTGGTCTTCTCTCGGTCTTTCTTTCGACCCAGCATTACTTTGCCGTTCGCAACGATATCGAAGAGGATACCTATGAGCCACCGGATCGCTGGGTGATTCTTTCGAGTTTGACAATCGTTCTATTAGGATTGGGAGTTATCTACTACGTCTTCACGGTTCCGCTAGAGCTTCTGAATGCCGTTGTGATTGAATAGAGATATTTCGTTAATACAAAATATCCATTCTACAAAGATGAGTAGAAAACCAGGGATATTTGATAGATCTTCTTTTGCTGGAATAAAAGTCGTTAAAGCCTCTTGAAGCAAGCTTGAATCCAAAACAACTCCTGTTTTGTAACAAAGGTACTTTATTGGGTTGCAGCCAATATGTCATGCTGCTAATCTGACTTAAATAATCCGGTAAGCCGATCAACTTACCGGATTAGCCTTGGAGAAGAACCGTATTTGTAGGCTTGGAGAAGAAAAGTGCTCACATTGTTGAAAAAAACCTCGATCTATAAAAATAGAGGTAAACAAGCCAAGCGAGAAAAATTTTATGTGACACGATCGTTTGCGGTGTTATGTACGCTTGGCTTCGGGATTAATGTTGTCCTGAGCGCTTGTTCTGCCAGCAATTCGTCTAATGCAATTGCACCAACTTCCGCAACTAATACGTCTACTGGGCAGAATGTTGAAGGCAAAGTGATTCGAGTGGGGTATCAAAAATTCGGTACGCTCAACATTTTGAAAGCGAAAGGCAACCTTGAACAACGATTAAAAGGACAAGGTGTTTCAGTACAATGGACACAATTCCCCGCCGGACCTCAGCTACTTGAGGCGCTCAATGCAGGCAGCATTGACTTCGGACATACGGGCGAAGCTCCACCAATCTTCGCTCAAGCAGCAGGCGCACCCCTTGTTTACATTGCGAATCAAGCTCCAAACCCGAAGGGCGAAGCAATTTTAGTACGAAAGGATTCCTCGATTCAGTCCGTAAAAGATCTCAAGGGAAAGAAGATTGCATTGAATAAAGGCTCTAATGTTCACTTTTTTCTTGTGCAAGCGTTGAAGGAGGCAGGTGTAAAGTACGAAGAAATTCAGCCTGTATTTTTGCCGCCTGCAGATGCAAGAGCAGCCTTTGAACAAGGAACAGTGGATGCTTGGGTCATTTGGGATCCGTTTTTTACTGCGGCAAAGCAGGCAACTGAAGCGCGAGTGATCCGAGATGGAGAGGGCTTGGTTGCAAATCGAGAATTTTATTTAGCTGCGAAACCATTTACAGATAAATATCCAGAGCAAGTAAAGGCGATCGTAGAAGAAGTTGAAAAAGCAGATGCTTGGGCGAAGGCGAATGTGAAAGAAGCTGCCGCACAACTATCGCCACAGCTTGGAATTGAAGTACCTGTATTAGAAGAAGTGTTAGAGCGTCGTCCTTCGGGAGTTCAAGCGATTAAGCCCGATGTTGTGAGCTATCAGCAGCAAGTTGCAGATACCTTTCTTCAGTTGGGACTACTGCCCAAGCCTGTGAAAGTTCAAGAAGTCGCGAAAGTTCAGCAATAGGGTGTCATGCAGAAAACATTTCGTAAGTTTAGAGCCAATCAGCTTGTTCCGTGGGCAGTACCGATCGCCCTGATTGTTCTATGGCAGGGATTAGCTCAGGCTGGAATTTTATCCACTCGTGTGCTTCCAGCACCGACTGCGGTAGTTCAGGCAGGAATTCAGTTAGCGAATACGGGTGAATTGTCCCGAAATCTGTGGGTGAGTACAGCCCGTGCATTTACAGGTTTAGCAGTCGGAGGATCGATCGGCTTTGGATTAGGCTTGCTAACGGGTTCGCTCCCTGTGGCTGAGAGACTACTTGATACCACGGTGCAAATGTTGCGAAACATTCCGCACCTAGCCATGATTCCCCTTGTGATTCTGTGGTTCGGCATCGGTGAGGAGGCGAAGCTCTTTTTGGTTTCAATTGGCGTATTTTTTCCCATCTATCTCAATACCTTTCATGGAGTTCGGACAGTCGATCGAGGGTTAATTGAAATGGGAAAAGCATACGGCTTAAGTTCTACAGAATTATTCTGGCAGGTTGTTTTACCTGGAGCAATTCCCTCGATTCTTGTCGGCTTGAGATATGCACTCGGTTTCATGTGGCTCACTCTAATTGTTGCTGAAACCATTGCTTCTGATTCTGGCATCGGGTACATGGCGATGAACGCTAGGGAATTCATGAGAACAGATATTGTAGTATTCAGCATTTTGATGTATTCGCTGCTCGGAAAAGTTGCGGATACGATCGCGAAGTTTTTAGAAACGAAATTGCTACAGTGGCACCCCAGTTATCAAATTGCTTAAGGCAAGGAAATCAATGACATCAACCCGTTTAGGAGCAGCCTTACAGCTCCGGCAGTTAAGCCAAACCTACGGTCAGCAGCGTGTTTTGCGTGACTTAAATTTAGAGGTTGCAGCAGGTCAGTTTGTTGCGATCGTCGGTCGGAGCGGATGCGGCAAAAGCACGTTATTGCGCTTAATCGCAGGATTAGAGCGATCGACAAGCGGCACAATTTTGATAAACGGAGAACCTTTGCGTTCCCTCAATTCCAATGCACGTGTCATGTTTCAAGATGCACGATTGTTGCCGTGGAAGCGAGTGCTGCAAAATGTGGGATTAGGGGTTCGGCATCGCTGGAAAGATAAAGCAATTTGGGCATTGCAGCAAGTTGGATTAGAAGATCGATCGCAGGACTTTCCACTGGTTCTTTCTGGAGGACAAAAGCAGCGTGTTGCTTTAGCAAGAGCGTTAGTGAGCAATCCGCGTCTTCTACTCCTTGATGAACCGCTCAGTGCTTTAGATGCTTTGACTCGCCGTGAGATGCAGCATTTGGTTGAACAGCTTTGGCAAGAACAGCAATTTACTGCCCTACTGGTTACACATGATGTCGATGAAGCAGTTGCACTTGCCGATCGCGTGATTTTGCTCGAAGCAGGTGAGATTGCGATCGATCTTCCTATTTCTCTACCCCGTCCTCGCGATCGCAGTAGTCCAGCCTTTATCCAACTTGTTGAGCAAGTTCTAGCACGAGTCATGCAATCAGAGAAGACTTCTAAGTCTCAGGATTCGGCTGATTTATCAATTTTTGAAGTTCCAGCACGCAGATAGACAATCAGGAGAAGCATTGATGCAAGTTCTTTGGTTTATTCCAACTCATGGGGATGGTCGTTACCTTGGAACCTCGATCGGGGGACGAGCGACCAACTATGATTATTTGAAACAAATCGCTCAAGCAGTCGATCATTTAGGCTTTTTTGGAGCATTGTTGCCAACAGGCCGTTCTTGCGAAGATGCTTGGATCGTTGCTTCTACATTGATGCCGTTAACACAACAAATGCGGTTTCTGGTTGCAGTGCGTCCGGGATTGGTTTCTCCTGGGGTTGCTGCTCGGATGGCGGCAACTTTCGACCGACTATCGAATGGGCGGTTATTGATCAATGTGGTGACAGGCGGCGACCCAGTGGAGTTAGCGGGTGATGGACTGCATTTGAGCCATGACGATCGCTATCGCTTAACCGATGAATTCTTAGCGATTTGGCGCGAAATTGCCCAAGGAAACGAAGTCACTCAGAAAGGCGATTATCTCAACGTTCAGGGTGGAAAAATGCTGTTTCCGACCGTTCAGAAGCCCTATCCTCCGCTTTGGTTTGGAGGTTCTTCACCGATTGCTAGAGAGATTGCTGCAAAGCACGTCGATACCTATTTAACTTGGGGTGAACCACCAGAACAGGTTGCTGAAAAGATTCAATCGGTGCGGCGATTGGCAGAACAACAAGGACGATCGCTAAAATTCGGTATTCGCCTGCATGTTATTGTGCGCGAGACAGAAAGTGAAGCTTGGGATGCTGCGAATCAATTGATTCACTATGTGGATGAGGACGCGATCGCGACTGCCCAGAAAGCTTATGCCCGAATGGATTCTGAAGGACAGCAACGCATGACTCAGTTGCATAACGGGAGCCGTGAGGCGTTGGAAATTAGTCCGAATCTGTGGGCGGGTGTCGGTTTGGTACGAGGAGGAGCGGGAACGGCGCTAGTCGGGGATGCGGATACGATCGCAGCGCGAATGCTGGAGTATTCCAACATCGGAGTTGATACCTTCATTCTGTCAGGCTATCCCCACCTGGAAGAAGCCTATCGCGTCGCAGAATTGCTATTTCCTAAGTTGCCTTTAAGTCACTTCACGCAAACCGAGCAGCAAGTGATGTTCAGCCCGTTTGGGGAGATTGTTGCGAATGAGAAATTTCCAAAGCAACAACAATCAACCACTACCGTAGACTAATTCCACCATTTCACTTAATGAGCAAATCTGAAAGACTATCGAGCGATCGTATCTCAATTAACAGGTGAATTCGCAACTTCGGTCTTTGCAACGAAGGTCACTACCACTCGCGTAGGACTATGACTAATCGAATTTTTGAACTCGTAGCGATTCAATACTCTTGATGAGGCGAGACTATGGCATTTCACAATCTGATTGAACGAGAAATCTCGGCAGGTGAGCCTTGGGAAATGAAGCAATCGGAGAGTTACGAACTGAAAGTTCACGACGTTTGGGAGATTGAACCTCCGCGAGAAGCAATCCAAAACACCAGCGGGGTTATGCTTCATAATTTGCATTGGAGATATCGATTTCTCTCTAAGCTCCGAGATCTCCGTCATTTTGTCCGCTAAGTACAATCCAATCAGCCTTCTGCTAAGGGTGGCTAGAAAACCTCACAACAGATTTCTGCGCTCAAGACTTCCCATCTTTAGGAAGTCTTGAGCGCAGATTAAAAGTCGAGCAAATCAGTTAGAAAGCCTAAAGATCGATCGCGCCTTTATCCCAATTCCTGTTCCCAACAGCGCAAACACAATCCATAACCAACCATGCAAACTGGTAGAAGCAATCCCACCAAAGTAGGCTCCAACATTACACCCAAATGCTAATCTTGCCCCGTATCCCATCATTAATCCGCCAACTAAAGCAGCCACGATCGCAAGCTTTGACTGAGGCTTTTTCAATGCTAACCGACCTGCCAACGTTGCTGCTAATGCTGCTCCTAATACGACTCCAAAATTCATCACTGAAATCGTGTCAGCAAATATGCTTTTCCGTAGCGCTTCAGCCCCCATCCCTTGGCTCCAGAATGCACTTGTCGCCGGATTCCAACCGAACAACTGAGCAATCTTCGCTGTCCATAGCGTAAAGCCCCAAGTCACTCCCCAGGGTCTTCCTGCAATCAAGAGGGTTAACCAATTGAGCACTGCAAGGGCGATCGCGCCCAGACTAATGACCACGGACCATAGAGAAGAGAAATTGTTTGAGTCGGTTTCTCAATTGCTGTAGGAGCGCGGTTTTTCCAAAGTGCCAACGCAATCAATCCCAGAACTGCAAGCTGAATTGCACCACCTGTCCACCCAAAAGTATTGACCAGCGAAATCGGTTGCAGTTTGGGAAGACTCGCCCAAAGACTTCCGGTTAAACTTGCCCAAAAAGAGCCAATTCCAAAGGTCAGCAGTGTTAGTAGCATTCCACTGCTACCGCCCCCGATCGTATAAAGCGTTCCACATGCACAACCGCTCCCTAGCTGCATTCCGATGCCGAAGAGAAATGCACCGATCGCACCTTGAACGGCAACGGGTGCAACGGCTCCCTCGATCGCTTGTCCAAAGAAAGACCGACTTGCTAAAAACGGGACAAATAAAAGCGTTGCAACCGACAGCATCAATACCTGTGCCAGCACTCCATTGACATCACGATAAACAAACAATCTTCGGTACGCTGAGGCAAACCCAAAGCTTGCATGATACAGACTGATGCCGAATAAGCTACCAATCAAAAACAACACAGTTTGTTTCCAACCAAATAGCGTCAATCCAATACTCATTGCGACTGCGATCGCTAAAACAATTAACACCCCTAACCGTTGAGGGCGAGGTTGAGAAGAACGAGGCAGAGAAAGTTCAAGGCTGCTCATGGGGTTTCATTTCAATAAAGACTTTTAAGCGGTTTACTGTTCTCGAAAAGCATGAGTAAAACAATCATGAAAAGTATATTCTCATGTCATGTCTGAATAAACAAGATTAAATCCCAAAAGTCGAGCGATAAATTGGAGTATAGGAATTACGAAGATGTTAACTAGATGCGAATCCGAACAATCTAAGCTGACATCCACATGTAACGGAAGAATCCAGAAACACTGCTTTTGAACTCCTATCAATATCGCCTATCAATATCGTTTGCACTTCACAGCAGCCTGAATTTATAAATACAGTAAAACGGTGGATTTTTGCTTAATATACAAAAAGAATGTTTTGCAGTCGTCTCGAATGCTTCAGAAAGCACAACTTGTTTCATTGAATGCTGTTTCTTATTTAGCTCCCAACTGGATGGAGCATTATCAGGCAATCGCACGTTCAATCAGTCGGATGCTTCAATGTGAGATCCAGCTTTCTGCTAGCGATCGCCAGCCGCTCGACGACCTACAAAAGCGTCAGGTTGATCTTGCCTTTATTTGTGGATTGCCATTTATTCGGAACTGTCGCATCGCACCGGGACAACTGAGAGCGATCGCGGCTCCGATTATGCAAGCCGATCGATATCAGAATCGCCCAGTCTATTTCTCAGATATTATTGTTCGTGCCGATAGTCCGTTCCATTGTTTCTCAGATTTGGCAGGTTCGACCGTTTGCTACAACGATCCTGGCTCGAATAGCGGTTACTATCTACTTCGGTATCGCTTACTGCAAGAGCACTCAACTCACTTTTTCAGACAAGCCGTTCAATCGGGTTCTCATCAAACCTCAATTCGCTGGGTGATTGAGGGAAAAGCCGATTGTGCGGCGATCGACAGCACCGTTTTAGAACAAGAACTGCGCGTATTTCCCGAACTTGCAGCTCAAATCCGAATTGTTGAATCGAGTGATCCTTGTCCGATGCCGCCGATTGTTGTTTCTCAACAGTTAGGTGAGGATCTGATCGATCAAATCCAAGCCACATTATTGCAACCAGATGCAGAATTAAAGGCGGCAATGACTCGAATGAATGTGAGCCGATATGCCGCCGTGACAACCCAGTATTATGATGCGATCGCAAAAATCTACGACACTGTGATCAATTCTCGATTTAGCCAGCTTTAAAGGTCTGCCACTGAGATTGATGCTGCAAGACTGCGTGTTGATAGATTTGCTCGAACAATTTCCGTTGAGTTCGACTTCCACCGATTGCTTGTAGGTTTGATAAATTTGGCTGTAATTGCGCGATCGTAATTGTCCAATTGCCTTGAGCATGAGCAATTAACCCTTTAGCAACCGGAAGAACGACCTGAAGCCAAATGAACCGTGATTCAGGTGCAGCTCGTTGTGCATGACTTGTCCAACTGTGCAGCAAGTCGTTAACCCAATCCGTGTACCCTGCACGCGCTAGTGCATAGACATAGTGCAAATCTTGAAATGGTAATCTGTGTTCGCGTAAGCGTGCATGGAGATAGGGAGCGATCGCGTTCCAGCGTTGCCCAACTTCTACGCCTTGCAACTCTAATTTGATTAGAGTTGCGATCGCTCCAACTTGATCTTTTGACGAAAACGAATTCGCTCGTCCCCAAATGTGTTGATCGTAGAGCGCTAACACCTTTTCAACATTGCCTAATGCTAAGTAGTAAAGTGCAACGTGCCACCAATTGTGGGTGTATAGCATTGAGTTGCATTGTTCCCAAGTATCCGAATGCTTCTCCATCCAAGCAATGCCTGCTGCGGGTCGGTTCTGCTCTTCTAACACATGGGCGATCGCGTGTTGTGCCCAAGGATCAGCGCGATTTAATCTGATCGCCTGTAATCCGACTTTCATCGCCTGATTAACGTCACCGCACTGCTCTAATCCAAACGCAATCATTCCATATAAATAGTGTAAATGCGGGCTGTCTAAATTCATCGGCAGCACTTTTTCAGCAATTCGCAGCAATCGTCTCGCATCTCCCCGATAAAAGTAGTGATATTGTCCCTGTTGAACCGAGATCAAATCTTGGGGATAGTGAAGCGCGATCGCTTCGTGCAGATCAATGGCTTCAGAAATGTCCCCCCGCGCCCAAGCTGAGATCGCGCTGATATACCATTGCTCCCGTTCAGTTGCGATGGGTGCATACTGTTGCGCAACTTTGAGATGGTTAATGGCAGTGCGATGTGCGATTTCAGTTTCTTGAGAGAGGTAATACGCTGCTGCATATGCTTGCGCGATCGCGCAGGTCGGGTCGAGGGATAGCGCTTGTAAAATTGTGGATTCGGCTTGATTGCCGTAGTACAGAGATTGGTCGATGAAGCGGTCGAGAGCAGCGATCGTGCCCTCCGCATCTGTCCGAACAGTTAGCCCTTGTGTGTCAATCACCATAAACAATTCTAGAAATTACGATAAACCGATAGATTTACCGTGTTTAATTTCGCCAAGTATGTCACACTGCAATTTGATTGAGCAAGTAAAGTGGATTACAAAATTGCTTAAATCTAATTATCTGTGTGATGGAGAAAAACTCTCCTCAGGTTCTCCAATACAAGAATTATTGAGTGGCGTGACTAAAACGATCAAGCCAAATACTGGATCGCTCTAATGTTCACGCCATTCAATGGCATTCTGGCGACTATGGGCTAGAAGAGTTCCTAGGGTGTTTCAGCAATGACAACAATCAGTGTTGTAACTCATCGTGTGTTTTGTGTAGAGTACGATGTAAGTGATTTTGCTGTACGACAGTTTAACCAATGCTCCAAATCAATCAGGAGTTCTTCATAATTAATGTCATTATGAGGCGCATGACGGCTTCCCGGATATTCCCGTCGCTCTTTGTCGAGGACTGATAACTGTTCAAAGAATGCACGACTTCCTTCAGGGTGAGCAACCTGGTCATCTCCGCCATGCAGAATAAGGATCGGAACTTGCAATTGTGCAGCCTGAGCTTCAACTCGTGCGATCGTCGCAAATAACTCCGTTCCCAAGCGGGCACTGCCACAAGAGTGAACCAGAGGATCTTGAGCGCAAGCATTGAGAACGGTGCGATCGCGGGAAATCGCTTCGAGATCAATGCCAACCTTGAGTGTGAAGCGCGGTAAAATTCGCGATAAGATGCGCCCCAGGAGAATCTTTTTCGCTGAAATCCCGTTCAACCCAAAGGCAGGGGCGATCGTAATCAAACCTTGAACAGCAGCCGGAAAGTGTAGGGCATACTCCAGGGCAATCATTCCCACTATACTATGTCCAAGCACAAAGCAAGGAAGATTCGTTGTCGATTGAATTTGTCTGAAGAACAGATCTAGATCAGTGCGAAATTCAGACCAAGAATTGATGTGACCACGTTGACCGGATGAGTGCCCATGACCCCGTAAGTCTAGTGCATAGATTGCATATCCAGCAGGAACTAAGTATTGAACAATGTTGTTGAATCTACCACTGTGGCTGCCTAAGCCGTGGAGTAGGACTAGGACTGCACGAGTGTTACGCGCTGGATGCCAACTTTGATAGCAAAGTCTGAGTCCTCCAACGCTTTTGAAGAACCCCTGAGAATGTTGCATTGTAATAATTTCTGATTGTTTCTGAAAAGGATTTCTCATTCAATCACAGCAATTTCAAAAATCTTTGTTACTTTGATCACTTCAATTCGGTTCATCAGAACAATCCTATGTTGCTGGAGTGCTGCTATCTCTCTATTTAAGTTCAATCTTGACTTAACCGATAGACATATCGTAAATTATTTCATCGCTCGCAATCAACGTATTGATCGCAAAGTGAACCTTGTAACAATCGCGATCGCCCAATCCATACAGAAACGGCAGCTACATCACCGTTTTAACTCTTCTACGCATATAGAACTCTAGGACATCCGCCATGAATAGAAACAAAAAGCAATTAAAACTGGGTGCATTCTTGCCAGGATCGGGGCATCACGTGGCGGCATGGCGGCATCCTGATGCCCAAGCCGACGGTGGACTTAACTTTCAGCACTATACGCAGATTGCACGAACCGCAGAGCGCGGTAAGTTCGATATGCTATTTCTTGCGGATGTGGTTGCCGTTGCTGACCGAGGACAAGGAACACCTGCTTCGAGTCGGTTGGGACAATTCACGGTTTATTTTGAACCCTTCACACTGCTATCTGCCTTGTCTGTGGTTACAGAGCGAATTGGTCTTGCTGCAACCGCTTCAACGACCTTTAATGAGCCGTATCATACAGCGCGTAAGTTTGCCTCACTTGATTACCTTAGTAATGGTCGCGCCGGATGGAACTTAGTGACTTCCTCAACTGAAGCGGAAGCCCTGAACTTCAATCGAGATCAACACATGGAACATTCCTTACGCTACGATCGCGCACTAGAGTTCTTCAGGGTTGTCACCGCCTTGTGGGATAGTTGGGAAGATGATGCTTTTTTGCGCGACAAAGCT
The DNA here is from genome assembly GCA_014695255.1 of Cyanobacteria bacterium FACHB-63. Classification (GTDB taxonomy): domain Bacteria; phylum Cyanobacteriota; class Cyanobacteriia; order Leptolyngbyales; family Leptolyngbyaceae; genus Leptolyngbya. The sequence goes on along the minus strand of JACJNX010000038.1, from coordinate 95,313 downwards.
TCTGGACTGTATTTTGATCCAGATAAGTTGCACACACCAGATCATAAAGGTGAGCATTTCTCGGTGAAAGGTCCGCTCAATGTGGCGCGACCTCCGCAAGGCTACCCAGTGATTATTCAGGCAGGTTCTTCTGAAGATGGGAAGAATCTTGCGGCACAGACCGCAGAAGTTATTTTTACGGCTCAACAAACTTTGCAAGATGCTCAAGCGTTTTATGCAGATGTCAAAGCACGAGTTGTACAACATAGACGATCGCCGGATCACGTCAAGATTATGCCGGGAGTGTTTCCAGTCATTGGCAGAACTGAGCAAGAAGCAAGAGAGAAATACAATCAGCTTCAGGAGTTAATTCATCCGCATGTAGGAATTGCACTGCTCTCAAGCATGATCGGTGCTGATTTGTCAGGTTATGAGGTTGATGCTTTGCTTCCAGACCTTCCAGAAACGAATGGAGGAAAGAGCCGTCAGAAGCTACTAATCGATCTGGCTCACCGAGAGAATCTAACCATTCGGCAGCTTTATTTTCGGATTGCTGGAGCGCGGGGACATTGGACGATCGTGGGTACTCCAACACAAATTGCTGACCAACTTGAGGAGTGGTTTATTCATCAGGGTGCAGATGGCTTCAACATCATGCCTCCTTATTTACCCGGTGGTCTAGATGACTTTGTGGATCTAGTCATTCCGGAATTGCAACGACGGGGATTGTTCCGTGCTGAGTATGAAGGAGCTACACTACGAGAGCATCTTGGCTTACCAAGACCTGTCAATCAACATCATTTAACGATCATTGAGCAGCAGCGATCAACAATTAAGGTTCCTGTTTAGAACTGCAAAAAGTATTGTCATCAGAAATGGGCGCTTAGGATCATGGCATCCAAACCTTCTCCAGATCACAGTATAAGTTCTTAATTTCTGATGACTTTTCTACTACCAGCTTATCAATCAATTAGCGCTGAAAGTAGAAAGTACAGACAACAAAATTTAAAGCCCAAATCAAATATTTGGGCTAAATTATTTAGGTTAAATTGCGTCGTACTGCTTTAGGAAAGCACAAACCAAAGCTTGTAGAATATCTTCAGATCAAGCTGCACTTAAATCTGCAACTAATATACTTTAGCCTTGATACTTACTCGACTATTATCGCTGCTCGACGGCGGGCAGAAACAATCCTGGTTAAAGCTGTTGAAGTCAGATTTAGAGACGATCGCGATTCTGTTTCTCTTGGCGCTCAGTTTTGCAACCGCCGTCGCTCTCTCTACTCCAGAACCACCTGCCCCGGATGCTCAACGAATTCATTCTTAGTTCCTTAAATCTCATAGTGCCAAGTTGCTTCCGGTTGCAGTAATGTCACCTGATTCGGCAGTCGCTGAACAATGCCTTGCTGCTCGAATTGCTTAAGGATACGGGTAATCGTCACGCGAGTGGTTCCTAGCATTTCTGCTAAGTCTTGATGCGTCAGGCGCAGTTCAATTAAGCGACCATGCTGCACTTCACGCCCAAACTTCTTCGATAGCCAAGTGAGTAGCTTTAACAGCATCTCCTCCACTCGGCGATGGCTGCGAATCAACATGAACTCTTCAGCCTGCTGTACTCGCTCCATTAGAAAAGCAGGATCAGGATGCCACTCATTCGGAGAAAGTGGCGTGACCTCAACATCAGTTAGGCACTCAACTTGATAGGGGTCGATCGCACTAAGAAACTTCCCGACCACATCCCCTGCTCCACACAAGCTCAGGGTGACGGTTGAGCCATCTTCTAGCCAACTCAGTGTACGCACTACACCCGATTCAATTCGCCACAGCGCAATTTGTTGAAGCGGAATTGTTGATCGACGTTTAAACGTTCGGGTTGCAGGTTGGACTGGCAATCGGGAAACAACAGAGGGAAGAATGGACTGCATGAGCAAGCCTCGGATCTGACGGAAGTGCAGGATAGCTAAAGGCGATCGACAAAGATCACTTGAGTGAATACATTAACTCGACCGAGTTACCGTATTTATAGAATCCGATGTTAGCACGATCGCGCTGCTTGTAAACCATCAAGAATCACCAATCTGATTTTCCGGCGTTTAAGGCAGCGCGGTTAGGGTGATTAAAAGTCTGTGCAGGACTTTAGCGAGAAACCAAAAAGCCAAAATTCGCGTTCTCTGCTTCAGAAGGCTGAACCCTCATCAATTCAACCAGCCGTGAAAACCAATAAATAATCTCCGGGTCGCAGCAGGTCGTGAGCCGCGCAATCTCTACCGCCAACTGATAGACACTTTCACCCTTGGCGTGATCGTTCAGCCCTGCATGAGCCAGTAAATCGGCTTTCAAATCTCCTGGATAATGAGGCAGGTGCTTCTCACCTTGGAACTGAAGGCGATCAAGCAAGGGCTGCCAATCGATTTGGTTATCAATATTAGGGTTCATCATCTGCATAATCAATTTGATATGCTTTTACCCTAAGAATTCACAACGATAAAAGCAAGCATTCTTTTTTGTTAGTTTCATAACTTCAAGTTATGAAGGAAGTCATGATCTTGCCAAATCAGAAAATATTTGCTTCGTAGAGCTTATCAAGTGAGCTTTGTGCCCCTTGCTTGACTGGTAGCCTGAAGATTGGGCATTTCTTGCCAACAGGTATGACAAAACCAGTACACTCCTGTTCTACGAATATGGCGAAGTAGTTTGTTAGAGCAGCAGGGGCAAGCACTCATTTGTCATTCTAATGAGAAAACGTGTATCTCTATGCTACTTAATTCTTTCAAGAATAACCACATAATCCAATCGACTTTTAGGGGAATTGAAATCATCTTTTAGAGCTTATAAGCAGCCTGACTGCTGAAAATCTCGTTTCTGGTACTCGCTCTATTGAAAATATTTCTTAATATCTGATGTAGCAACTTAGATAGCAAATTTGCTGATGTGAGGCGTTCAGGTGCATAATAAATTGAGGTGATGATTTTGAGAACAAATAATATTTGAAGTTATGAATAAGAGCCTATATCTTGAGAAAAGTCCATATCTCGATCGATAAATAGAAAAAATACGTTTGCCCTAAACCTAAAACGGCTTGCTCATTCTCGCGAAACTCCGTTATGCTTCTAGAACTTTCAGGTCGAACGAAATATGCGCTTATGGCGATGCTGGAACTCGCTTCCATCTATAGTAGTGGTGGGACGCTTCAAATTCGTCAGATTGCGGCTGCTCAGAATATTCCCGATCGCTACCTAGAGCAATTACTGGCAACCCTGAGACGAGGAGGGTTAATTTCAAGCGAGCGTGGAAAGAAAGGAGGGTATCTTTTATCTCGACCGCCGTGGAAGATTACGCTGCTTGAAATCGTCAACTGTATGGAAGGGGGCGATTCATCTGAGGCGAACGATGATTCTGAGGCTGTTTCGGTCAGGGCTATTTCTGAGATTTGGCAAACTGTGAAAAAAGCAGCGGATGATGTGCTGGAGAAAAACAGCTTGCAAGATCTTTTAGAGAAACGAAATTATTTCCAGCAGCCGATTACGATGTACTACATCTAAATTACCAAGACATAGACACATCAGTGAGAGGCAACTGACAAATTGTGTGGCGAATTCGTTACTTGCACTGCACTCCGGGATTGCTGAAGAGAGCTACGAAACTGAACAACGAAATTGTTTAATGTCGCCATGTCCATCAGAAAAGCGTCATGACCATGCGGAGAATGAAGTGTCGCAAGCGTTGCGTTTGGAATTAAGGCGGCAAGCTCTTCTTGTTCGATCGGAGGATAAAGAACATCGGAACTAATTGAGACAATTAACGCAGGTTGACAAATCTGTTTCAACGCAGAACTATAGCTCTCAGATTGAGCAACATCATGGCTATCCATTGCATGAGTCAGTGTGATGTAAGTGTTGGCATCAAAGCGATCGACAAACTTACGACTCTGATAGTGCAGGTATTCCACAATCTCAAAGATTGCATTGCTAGCTTGTCGCCCAAACCGATCTGAGAAACTCGCCCAAGATCGGTAAAAGCTCATCGCCATCATGCGGGCCGTTGCTAAACCCTGAGCAGGTTGCTCGATATAGTTCCCATTCTGCCAATTTGGGTCGGCATAGATTGCTTGTCGCTGCGCTTCACTAATGCCAATACACCACGCAGAATGACGACCCGGAGCCGCAATAACAGCGATCGCCTCCACTTTTTCTGGATATGAGACTGCCCATTCCAATACCTGCATTCCTCCCAGCGATCCGCCGATAGCAAGTTTAAGCGATCGGACCTGCAAGGCTTCAAGTAAAAGTGCTTGCAGCCGAACCATATCGCGGATCGTAATTCTCGGAAATGCTGAACCGTAAAGTTTTCCAGTCTCTGGATTAATTGAAGTTGCGCCTGTTGTTCCGTAACAGCTACCCAGAATGTTGCTACAGATAATGAAATCTTGATCAGTATCGAGCGATCGTCCTGCACCCAGTAACGGTTCCCACCATTGATCAACATCGGCTGAACCCGTGAGAGCATGGCACACGAGTACCGCATTATCTTGGGTTGCATCGAGCTTTCCCCAAGTGCGATACGCAACTTGCACTCCAAGCAGAACATCGCCCGATTCTAAAGCGAATGGTTCTGGCAATTGATAGAACTGCGTTTCGGGAGAGATAAAGCGCTGATAGTTCATGAGACTTGCTCAAAAGCCTGCTCAAAGTCTGCTTTAATGTCCTCAATGTGTTCGATCCCCACCGAGACTCGAATCAAGTCTGGGGTCACGCCTGCTGATCGTTGTTCCACCAGTGTCAATTGCTGGTGTGTTGTGGAAGCAGGATGAATCACTAATGTTTTTGCATCTCCAACATTGGCGAGATGAGAGGCAAGTTTTACATGACTGATAAACGATCGACCCGCCTCAATTCCGCCTTTAATTCCGAAGTTCAACACACCGCCGAATCCATGTTTCAGATACTTCTTCGCTCGATCGTGATAAGGATGCTCTGGAAGTCCCAGATAGTTTATCCATTCCACTTTCGGATGCTGTTTCAGCCATTGGGCGAGTTCTAGAGCATTATCTACGTGACGCTGAACTCTCAAGGAGAGGGTTTCTAATCCTTGAAGTAGCAAAAATGCATTAAATGGACTGAGACATGCACCTAAATCTCGCAGTCCTTCGACCCTAGCGCGAATAATAAAAGCAACATTGCCAAATTGACTTTGTGTACCAAAGACATCATTAAAGTTCAGTCCATGATAGCCGGGAGCAGGTTCCGTAAAGAGTGGAAACTTCCCATTTCCCCAGTCGAACTTGCCGGAATCCACAATTACTCCTCCGATCGAGGTTCCATGTCCGCCGACCCACTTTGTTGCAGACTCAACGACAATATCGGCTCCGTACTCAATGGGGCGCGCTAAATATCCACCTGCTCCAAAAGTATTGTCCACAATCAATGGAATACCGTTTTCATGGGCAATGTGAGCCAATGCAGCGAAATCAGGGACATTGAACTGGGGATTGCCGATTGTTTCAACATACAAGGCTTTAGTACGGTCATCGATCGCGCTCCGAAAGCTTTCTGCGTCATCCCCATCCACAAACTTAACGTTAATTCCCAACCTTGGCAGCGTTACTTTGAACTGATTATAAGTCCCGCCATAGAGATAGCTAGTTGAAACAATATTATCTCCAGCTTGAGCGATCGTACTAATTGCCAGCAGTTGTGCTGCTTGACCGCTCGAAGTCGCCAACGCTGCTACGCCGCCTTCGAGTGCAGCAATCCGCTTTTCAAACACATCGGTCGTCGGATTCATAATCCGAGTGTAAATATTGCCAAACTCTTGCAGAGCAAACAGTCGGGCACCGTGTTCCGCATCGTCAAACACGTAAGAAGTGGTTTGATAAATGGGGACAGCACGGGCATTGGTTCCGGGTGCAGGTTCTTGTCCAGCGTGGACTTGGAGCGTTTCAAAGTGATGAGATTGGCTCATGGGATGCCTTAAAGTACAAAATCTCTATCGAAAAACCGTGCTTTGACAGTGTAAAACACGATCGTTGAATAAGCAAGATGAGTCAGAGCGCTAAATCTTTAGATTGAAATTCTTAGCCATTTCAATAATTTCCACACTGCTCCAGTGAAAAATTCTCTGCTGTTGAGCATTGTGAATACAAATTTGACTAATACCTAACTCCTCTTGAACTAAATGAGCGATCGGAATTAGCTCTAGATACAGCATCGGATCAATTGTTATGTCCTGTTCGCGGTGAATCAGCAACAAATTTGTTGTTGTGAGCGAAAGCAAGGTAAGACGACTGTTTTCTAGCAACCTCGGCGCGATCGTAAAGAGACGATTGATAATGCTTGGTTCTTCAATGTTTGAAGACATAAACTTTCCTAGGACGTTGCATTTAGACGAGATAAAGCACGATCGCAAAACATTCCCGCGACGATCGTGCTTCAAGCTTTTAGTAAGATCCGGGTGGCTCTTTTCGGGGTGGATCAGAAGGCGGTGTGCAAGCAAGCAATCTAGACGAATCCGAAATCAAAGTTGGAGCAGCAATCGTGAAACCCGCAACTGTTCCAACTGTCAACAAAGAAATGAAGATAAATTTCATCGTAAGTTACCTACTCAAAACGACCTACAAAATTGCAGCGATACAAACATGATCTACCTTCTAGTACGGGAGCAATAAACTGCCGACGGACAGGATACATTGCTTGCATCACTATACTGATAACACTGGTTAAGCCACCTTATCAGCACCCGTTTCAACAGGTAGATCTGACTGGCTATACTCCGTCCATGATCCTTCGTAAACTCGCACTTTGGGATACTTCAATAGATGCTTTAGCACAACGTATTGTAATGTCGCTTCCCGTCCAGTGCTGCACGTTACGATCACATTGTCCGCAGGCGTAATCTTCTTCGATGCTAGGATTTGCTTAATTTCGTCCAAAGACTTCAGCTTGTGAAAGTTTCCTTCATTCGTCGTTGGGTTGCCCAAGGTGAATGACACCCAAGGAATGTTTCGTGCTCCTGGAATGTGACCATTGCGCGTCCAGATCTTCTCTTCGCCGCTAAACAATCTGGGTGGTCGTGGATCAATAAACTTGACCGTCGGTTGATTTAAGAAGCCGCGCACATCTGCAAGCGTCACCCGAATTGAGGGATTATCCTGAACGGTGAAGCGAGTCGGCTGATACTTAGGAAATTCCTGGGTTACAGGTTGCCCGGATGTCTTGTACGCTGCAAATCCACCATCTAACACGGCAATATCTTTCACGCCCGATCGTTCTAGCAGATAAGCAACCATTGTTGCGCCTAGAATATCTCGCCCATCCGAGTACACCAACACCCGGCTATTGCTTGATACCCCCGCTTGCGAGAAAAGCTGTCCTAACTTGCTTGTACTCCAATATTGCACAGGCAGCAGGCCATTAGGACCGCGAAATGTGTTGTCGGCAATGTGAATGGCATTGGGCAAGTGACCTGCAAAATACTCCAATGGATTAGTGCGAACATCCAAGACCCGGAGATTGCGATCGCTGCTATTTTTCGCAAGCCAATCCGGGGAAACAAACTGAATGGTTGCACTTTGGCTTGCCATTAACGGCGAACCCGAAAAAGCTGGAATGGCAATGAGGCTAACTAGAAGCGCAGCTAACACCGCTAGAACTTTGGGCTTCTTCAGCCTGAGACGCAGTAGTTTCCGAATCATGACCTTAACCTGAAATGATGAGGGTTGCAAAAGGAACGATTGCTCCAAAAATACGGTATCTCGACCGATTTATTGGATAAATCTATTTTCTAGAATTTCACAAATTGACAAAGATCTCAAGCCCGACAGCATCGAAAAGTTAGACATTGCAGAGATTAACTAACTTAAGCGGATAGATGCTCTAGCTGATCCCTTCAAAAAACAGGGGAATAAGAAGTAGGCTCAACAGAATAAGCAGAGTGGTGACACAGACCAGCGTTAAGGTGAGAAGGGGAGTAGCATGATTCATCAAATTTCTTGACCCATATATTAGTGGTTAAAGTTTTCGTAACTTTCAACTGTCAAGGATTCATTTTCCATTTGGTTCGCGGTAGCTCTAGGTCAGCGCAGGCTCATCTATTTGCAAAGATGCAGAAATTGAATTAGCGAGTCGGGATGATAGACAGGAGAGATTGTGATGTGCTGAGCGATCTTCACATTGCGTTTTTAGAGATTTCTACTTGACTCAGCGGCGCGATCGTTCAATAAGTACGATAAGTCGATTGAATTACCGTATTTATTTAGATTAGATAATAACACGATCCTGAAATCTGTGAAACATACAGCCCCAGTCGAGCAGGAGATCACCCTGCTACCGTCTAGGCAAAATTCCTATCACAGTCACTTGATTGCAGAATCTAAGCTAGACGCTGCAACCCAGGAGTTCATCTTTGCGCTCAAAAACTATCTTGATCGCACTTCTAAAGGCTTCAAAACTATCGGTAACTTCCTAGTTTAGAAATTCCCGTAATTAGGTCAAATTTGAGGTGATTATTTTAGTAGCAAATAAAACTTTTCAGTATTTTTTATTCCCTTTAAAGCCTATAAAGGTGATTGGATTAGGTGAAATTCTGCACTTATTTTATTTGCTTGAAATCCTTGGAAGTCCTTTTGTTAAAGGATTTATTTCCAGATACGGCAAAAATTAATTTCATGTTTTTATAACATTTCACTTCAATCATCTCGGTTTATCGTTTTGACAAAAAAGACTACTTGCTTCTATCAAGTAATAGGAATACAGTGAAAAACAGTAAATCTAAATCGATTTGAATCGAGCAAATCTTATCCATTCACACATACGGACAGACCCCGGCTCTCAAACATTACAAGGAACGCTCCATCATGACTGCTGAAATTCCTATCTCTCCAAGCCTGCATGGCTTAAAGCGAGAATGTCTCTCTTACGGTGAGGTGTTAGCTCAATCCTTTGCAGTGCTTGCTCCAACGACAGTCCCAGCAGCGGTGATGGGCTTAATTTATGCTTCGTCAGGAAATGGCACTTGGCTCAGCTTTTTGCTGGGAATGATTGGACTGCTTTTCGTGGGCATCAACATTAACGAATTTGCCCGCCGCTCTGCTTCTCCGGGATCGCTCTATTCCTATGTGGTGAAAGGGTTAGGTCCGACCGCAGGCATGTTGAGCGGCTGGGGATTGATTTTGGCTTACTTGTTCACTGGAATGTCTACCTTGTGTGGCTTTGCGATTTTTGGGCAGAAGCTGCTGGGTTATGTTGGCATTCATACCCACATCTTGACGCTGTTTGTGGTGGGAGTTGCTGCGGCTTGGTATGCTGCCCACAAAGATATTCAACTCTCTGCCAAAATGATGTTGCTGCTGGAAGGCGCATCGATCGGTTCCATTTTGCTACTCGGCATTCTGATTTGGGGACACAAGGGATTTGCGATCGATCCCGCTCAACTGACCTTACAACACGCAACTCCAGGCGGGATCACGGCGGGAATTGTCTTAGTCGTGTTTGGGTTTTCGGGCTTTGAAAGCTCGACTTCTCTTGGAGATGAAGCCAAAAATCCACTGAAATCGATTCCCAGGTCGGTTATGCAGAGTACGATTCTGGCAGGATTGTTCTTCATTTTCATGGCTTACGTCGAAGTCTTGGGGTTTCAAGGTGCATCGGTTGATTTGGCAAAAACAGAAGCACCGCTTGACTTCCTGGCGCATCAAGCAGGTGTGGATTTCTTAGGCATCTTGATCAGCTTAGGAGCGCTGTTGAGCTTCTTTACTTGTACGCTGGGCTGTATCAATCCAACTGCGCGAGTGTTGTTTTTGATGGCACGGCATGGTGTGTTTCATACCTCGCTGGGTGCTTCTCACGAAGAGAATCTCACACCGCATACGGCGATCGCGCTCTCCTCGCTCCTGACTTTTGCGATCCCGACCGCCGTTTTATTGTTTGGTATCACTCCGTTTGAAAGTCAAGGTTATTTCGGCACAATTTGCACCTATGGCTTTTTGCTAGTGTACATTCTGATCTCGATCGCGGCTCCAATGTACCTGCATCGCTTGGGTCAACTTCGTCTGAAGAACATCTTGGCATCCGTATTGGGTGTTGCATTCATGATGCTTCCGGTCTTGGGAACGATCGGGATTCCTGGCAGCAATTTGTTTCCGGCTCCAGAGCCTCCTGCCAATGTCTTTCCCTATCTGTTTTTGTTGTATGTTGCCGTAGGTTTCGCCTGGTTTGTGTTCCAGCGTTACCGCTTCCCGCGATTAGTTCGACAAATGCAGCGATCGATTGAAGCCATTCATGACCATCACGCGGAGCAAAAAAAGGTTGATTAACGATGAATGAATTGATCAAAGCATTTTCTACAGGCATCACCGCTTTCACTGCTACAAACTTAGATGACATCGTGATTCTGATGTTGTTCTTCGCCCAAGTGAATTCCCTATTCCGCCGCAGACATATCGTAGCGGGGCAATATTTGGGATTTGGAGCGCTGGTATTGGCAACCCTGCCCAGTTTTTTCGGCAGTGCATTGCTTCCACGTCCCTGGATTGGATTGCTCGGACTGGTACCGATCGCGATCGGTGTGGTTCGATTGATCAATCCTGACTCGGACGAGTCTGATGATGAGTCATCTAATGAGCAACCGCAGAGCAATTGGTTAACCAGTCTTCTGTCTCCACAAACTTACAGCGTGGCAGCCGTGACTTTTGCCAATGGAGGAGATAACATTGGCATCTATGTGCCTCTGTTTGCTAGTGCAACTTGGGAAAGCTTGTTGGTAATTGTCACTACGTTTTTCACGATGGTGGGTGTTTGGTGTTATACCGCCTACCGATTAAGTCGGGTTGATGCGATCGCAGATTCTCTCACTCGCTACGGGAATCAGCTCGTTCCGTTTGTGTTAATCGGCTTGGGCGTGCTGATTCTGATTGATAGCCACACGCTCGAAGATCGAGGACTCACCGTAATTGCTTTGGTGATCAGCAGCATGGGTTTGATTCATCTCATGCGTACCCACGTTCCTACCCTGACGAAACCTGAACAAAACGAACTTTAGGAGAATGATGATGAAAGGATTTAAGCTGGTCTTAGTGGCTTTAGTGATGTTGATTCAGATCGCGATCGTGCCTGCCGCTCTAGCTGATGCGCCTAAATTGACGACCACACCGGAATATACTGAAGTGACAACGGCGATCGCAGATTTACTCAAAGCGAAGGCTAATCCCGATGACTCAGAGCTAAGCCCGGTCGAGGTTGAACAAAAACTTGGTGCGTTGAACTTACAGAAGTACATTCTCGAAACGGCTTCTAACTGGTCACAATGCCACAATGAAACTGGGAAGACGATCGCCGTTTACGCTCACAAAGCGAAGAAAACGCCTCAACCCAGCACCTTGTACTATCTCGGAACGGGACAAGCTACAGATGATGATTGGAACTGTGATGGCATTTACTTGCCCACAGGTGCAAAACTTGCAGGTCAACCTGAGCTAACCCAGCCGATCGCGCTGCAATTTGTGAGTGGAACTCAACTTACCATTACAAGCAACCCAGAGGGCGAAATTGAGCTTAACTTACCCGCCGCAAAAAATTTGACTGCATCACCTGACAGCACTTTGCCCATCCCAGATCTAACCCTAGCTAGTGTTGAGGCAACTGCTCCCAATGCTCCAATTGAAGATTAGATAGCGTTAAATCAATGGCAACCCCTCGATCGTTTCCGCAATTCTTTCGCCAAATTCTGGCAGCTCACTGGCGTACGTTTCTGCTCTTATTCACAGGTGTTGTACTGCCACTAACTGGCTTTGAGCAGTTCGCGATCGTCATTCAGCAACAGGGTACTTTTTCCTGGGATCAAGCAATTCTCACGGAAATTCACAGCACCGCTCAACCGATGCTCGATCGAATTGCGGTCACGATTACTCCGTTGGGTGTGTTTTATGGCGTTTTCCCCATTGCAACCGTGATCTCGATTGGATTGCTATATCGACAGCGCTGGCGATCGCTCTCTTATCTATTGGTCACACTGCTTGGCAGTGCTTTAATCAACCGCACTGCAAAAATCTGGCTCCATCGCGATCGTCCCGATCTATGGGAAACGCTTACACCGCATACCGATTTCTCTTTCCCAAGTGGTCATGCGATGTCGAGTATGTCCCTAGTTGCGGCTTTAGTGATTTTGACTTGGGGGAGCCGCTGGTGCGGATGGGTCAGTGCGATCGGAGCGTGCTTTGTGGTGACGATCGCTTGGACTCGTCTTTATTTAGGCGTTCATTTTCCCAGCGATATTTTGGCGGCGTGGATGATTTCTCTGGCTTGGGCGATCGGAGTGAGCTTAATTATTCGCCCTCATCTTGAAGTCCCATACGAAGAAACAACACTTTTACCTGATGAATTACAGTCTACCCGGAGTTAAAAGGGCAGGATTACCTTGAACATCTTAGAGTTTTCGCTATTAGTTTGGTTTGGATCGTTTGTAGCCGGCTTTCTTGGCGCATTGACAGGACTGGGCGGCGGTGTCGTCTTGGTTCCACTGTTAACTTCAGTGTTTGATATTGATATTCGATATGCGATCGGGGCTTCGCTCGTGTCTGTGATTGCAACCTCTTCGGGAGCGGCATCGACTTACATCAAGCAAGGATTGACGAATCTAAGAATTGGAATGTTCTTAGAAGTTGCAACCGTGAGCGGTGCTTTGATTGGCGCACTGATTGCAACTTTTATTTCCGTCAAGATGTTAGCGATCGTGCTAGCCATCACCTTGCTCTATTCCGCCTACCTTGCTCAACAACCCCGACCGGAGTTCTGTCAACCTGAAACCAGCGATCCGCTTGCAGCACAATTGCAGTTGAACGGAACTTGTCCCACTCCAAATGGAGCGGGCACGCAAGCGTGTGCTGAAGGCATCGCTTATGAAGCACAGTCTGTTTCAACCGGATTTAGCATTATGGTGATCGCTGGAGCCTTGTCTGGATTGTTGGGCATTGGTTCCGGTGGATTCAAAGTCTTAGCAATGGATCAGGCAATGCGGTTGCCGTTCAAGGTTTCCACCACAACGAGCAATTTTATGATCGGTGTGACAGCGGCAGCTTCTGCGGGTGTGTACTTAGCGCGAGGCTATATTGATCCAGGACTATCCATGCCTGTAATGCTAGGTGTCTTTCCCGGCGCATTGCTCGGTGCAAAGGTTTTAGTCGGCGCGAAAACTCAACTCTTACGAATTCTATTTAGTCTGGTACTCGTCGTGATGGCGCTTAAGATGGTATACAACAGTCTGATGGGAGGGGCATAGATGTATCAAGATGCAGATCCGAAATCAGTTTCAACACTCGAAACTCAAACCCTCACGCCTTCTCATGAAGCACAGTTAGCCCGATCGATCAGCAACTTACTGCAATTTGGGGTTTGGCTTGCCAGCGCGGTCGTCCTGATTGGCGGTATCCTCTATATCATCCGGCATGGGGCTGAACCTGTTGATTATCACGTCTTTCGGGGTGAACCTGCAATGTATCGATCGCCCACCGGGATCATCAATGCAATGGTTGCAGGTCATCGTCGCGCCATCATTCAGTTCGGGCTACTGATCCTGATCGCCACGCCGATCATCCGGGTGATTCTCTCATTCATTTCGTTTCTTCGCTGGCGCGACTTTACCTATGCTGCAATTACTGCCGTAGTGCTTTCTGGATTAATCTACAGCTTTATTGGTGCATATCTCTAAGGCGCTTGCAATTTCTGACTGGTTTCAATCAGTTGTTTCAGATCCAATAGTTTTGTACCTTCACCACCGACAATAAACGGTAAATTCCCATTCCATTTCTCGATCGCTTGTCTCTGCAACAATTCGGGCGTTAAGCTCTCTCGTAACAATTGTTGAGCAACCGCTTCTCCTCTGGCTCGATTGGCGATCGCTTCTGCCTCTTTTGCAGCTTTCAGTGCGACAAACTCTGCTTGTTTTGCTTCCTGTTCTGCCACCTGTTTGGCTTCGACTGCCTCTCGAAATCGTTCTGAAAACTTAATATGCACCAGCGAAAGGTCATCGACAGCAATGTGATAAGGCTGTAATCGTTCAGTTAAGGCTTGATCAACCTCAGCTTTTACGGTTCCACGCTCGGTAATAATTGCTTCAGCCGTATACTTCGCCATCACTGCTTTTAGCACTTCTTCTACCGCCGGACTGATGATGCGCTCGATCACCGCTTGTTTGTTGCCAATTTGCTGATAGAGTCGGTAAACTTCTGTGGGGACGATATGCCAGTTGAGTGCAACATCAGCATAGACATCTTGTAAATCTCTAGAAGATGCTTCGGCTGAGATTTCCTGGCTTTGCACCCGAACACTGAGTTTCTCAACTGTGTAAACGATCGGGAGAATTGGATGAATGCCTTCTGACAAGACTGTTTCTTGCACTGCACCAAACCGCATCAAAACACCCCGCTCTCCAGCATTGACGATCGCAAAGAAGCTTGAAAGCAACGCCAAACACAGCAAAACTAGGATGATTTTGAAGGCAATTTGAGAGTCTTGTGAGTTCGTTTTCGGCACTTTCAATGCTTTAAGGATTATGTTTCAGAGTCCAGAGAGTTCAGCAATCATCGAACTTTAGGAAAACTTCCGTTAATATACAACAGATACGGACGACACTTTCTTCATGCTTCAAACTCTTTTTTTCCATCCGCTCGCAATCACGCCTGTAGAAGTGGGAGTTGCGATCACAACTAGTATTGCCGCTTTTGCTGCTACCAATCTCGATGACATTTTGATTCTGATGCTGTTTTTTGCACGGGTTGATCATAAGCTGCGTCCGAAACACATCTGGTTTGGTCAATATCTTGGCTTCGGACTCTTGCTTCTCGCCAGTTTGCCTGGATTTTTTGGAGGGTACTTTATTCCTCGTCCTTGGCTCGGCTTGCTTGGCTTCCTACCCATTGCGATTGGGTTCAGTCATTTCTTCCGAAAAGAAGAAACAACGCTTCAAACCGTCCATTCAGAAGTTTTAGCCCATAAGCCACAGTCTTTTCTGGCTCCTCAAACCTATCAGGTTGCCACTGTAACGATCGCGAACGGTGGCGACAATATTGGTAGCTATGTTCCTCTATTTGCCAATAGCACTCCAATTACTCTAGCTATCACTGTAGCTGTATTTTTTATCATGATTGCAGTTTGGTGTATAGTTGCGAATTTGTTGAGCCGTCATCCTGCAATTGCACAATTCATTACCCGCTATGGCGATCGAATTGTTCCCTTCGTGCTAATTGGATTAGGGATTTACATTTTAGTCGAGAGCAAAACCTACGAACTGCTGAAAGCGTCTTAGCAAAATTGCTATTAATACCAGTCATCTTCAGTCGTGTTAGGCTTTCCCCTCACCGGCACGTTGAGTGACTTCAAATAGATCAACCCTTGGCTAATTTGCTGGGGTGTTCCTCGTATTTCTATATCGCAGTAGCTTTCGCCAATATTACTCTTACCGAGGTTAGCACCTGTAATATTGACGACTAAGTTAAAATCTGAAACTAAACGAGAAAGAATGGGTTCTCGATGATATGAGGCTGAAATTTCTAGGCGTAACCGAACGCGATTCAAGGTTTGGTATCGAAGTAATGAGGATGTCATAACTGATCGCTTCTCTTCAATCGGTACAATGCTAGTTCTCTAAGCTGTATGTGCTAATTTCCAACTCACCATGACCAAAAGTAAATAGATACTAAATCGGAGTGGACGTTGCGGAATTAGCTTACAAAGTCTTGCCCCAATCAACACCCCAGGGACTGAGCCGAGCCAAATGGGAAGCACTAGGCTCCAATCTACGGTTCCCAATGTCAGATGCCCGATCGAGGTAAACCCTAATAAGATTGCTGCTTGAGCTAAATCGGTTCCTACTAATTTGCGGGCATCGAGTTGAAAGAAAGCAATTAGCACCAATGCAAACATCGAACCCGAAGACACGCTTGTTAATCCCACAATGCAACCGAGAATTGCACCGATCGCGATCGCGCTTCCCCGTCCGCCATAGGTTTCTAAATCTAGCTTGGGTAGAGTCGGGAGTTCATATTGGGGTGCGACAGTCATTAACAGCAACTGTAATAATGCAGTTCCCGTCACCAATAAAATTGCATATCCAATCAGATGCAATAACAATCCATCTAAATTTAAACTTTCAATATTTCTTAATTTGTGCAATAGTGCAATGCCGCAAAGGGAACCCGGCACACTACCAAATGCTAACCACTTCACGGCCGCACAATCTACTGTTTGCTGCCGCCAGTGCTTGACTCCCCCAATCACCTTCATTAAAGTTGCTGCAACGACATCAGAACTCACGGCAACTGAGGCAGGCACTTGAAACATAAACACTAACATGGGCGTGATTAGCGATGCACCACCAATCCCGGTCAATCCGACGACGATTCCCACAGCAAAGCTGAGCGCAGTTAGCAGTAAGTAGTGCATTTCTACTGACCTCCCAGAAGCAGGGTTGTATCAATGCCGGGAAGATCAAGCACCTTTAGCTGAATGAGTGCGACAACCACGATCGTAAAAATCGAAGAAGAAACTACACCCCAGAACAGTTCTTTCTTTAGATTCCGCTCGTGGGATTGAAAAACGTCGATCGCGCCTGCTTGCATCAGCAGAATTCCGATTAAATTTGAAAGCCAGTATCCAATCACCGTTCCTGGCAATATCCAGCTAGAAGAGAACAGGCTGCAAACATAGCCAAATCCATATGCGACCGGCAGATTGAAAATCAGATCATTCCACCAGCACAGCGGCGAGAGCAACCAACCGATCGCAAATAAGACCCAACCTCGAACTTTTTTTAGAGACAATCCTCGGAGGCTGAACTTTGTTGCTGCTTCCTGTTCTTTTTCCAACTCTCTCATATCCAAGCAATCCGATAAACTTACCGTATATTAGCAGGAAAATGGCGACAGATCGATAAACCGATAGGATTACCGTATTTTACAGAGACAGTATCGACCGATCGCAGTGCTATGTCTCGCTCTGAGTGATTTCAAAGCACTGCAGGGGAACCAATTGATTTATCAATTAATTAGGAGCTGCCCGTGGATATGCCAGCTAGATATAGTACATCGGATTTGATTGCTGGAGCGCATCGCGCTGTTGGAGGAGATCCTTAAGCGTGATCGATCCGAGAAGTTCCTGCGATCGCGCGTTGTTTTCGTACCAGATTTTGTAAATGATTTCCCGCTCCACCGTAGGAGCAGCATCAATATTTCGCTGTCTACGCTCCCCATCCATTAGCGTAACAATGTCTAGGAGCGTGATTTCATGCGGTTCACGCGCTAAGACAAATCCACCTTTCGATCCGCGCAGACTCCGAACAATGCCACCTCGGCGTAACGTTGCTAAAATCTGCTCAAGATAGCGTTCAGGAATGTCGTGCTTTTCGTTGATTGCAGCAGAGGTCAGCGGATAAGGCTGATCACGGTGGCTTGCAAGCTCTAGAAGCGCTAGCAATGTATATTCGACTTTAGACGACAATTCCAGAAGTGTACAAATCTGAGAATTTACTTGCATGCAAACTACACTTATTCGCTCGATTTAGTGTAGTTTAGCGCAAATCGCAGAATTTCAATAAAACAAAGTTATTGAGAAAGTTCTACGATCTGCACTAGAAGCCCCTAACTTGAGTAAAAGCTCAGCCTAATGGGAAAAGTGAGTTTATCTCTCACGCATAAGCTGGAAACGTTTTCACTGATTTCGGCTTGATGTAGATCGGCTGATCCACTCGCAATTGCAGTTGGTTAAATCGATCGCGGCTTAAATTGGCAGTCACCAACTCTCCAGATTCCAACCGAATTTCCACAATGATTTCCCAACCGAGATGGACAATTCGAGCAACCCGCGCAGGAACCGCTTCAGCCGATGGTGCCAAGTCGATCTTGATATCGTGTGGGCGCAAAAAGATGCGATCGGACTTGAGTCCATCACGCCCATTCTCCGGCAAAATCCCTGAGTGCATTGGGATAACATTCACCGGACCAATGAAGCTCATGACAAAAGCGCTTGCGGGATGGTCGTAAATTTCAGTAGCAGTTCCGACCTGCTCAACTTTGCCTTGATTCATTACCACAATCTCGTCTGCAACTTCCATGGCTTCTTCCTGATCGTGAGTCACAAAAACCGTCGTAACGCTGACCTCTTCGTGCAGGCGACGTAACCAGGTACGAAGCTCCTTACGAACCTTGGCATCTAGTGCTCCAAATGGTTCATCGAGCAGTAGAACTTGGGGTTGAACTGCAAGGGCACGCGCCAGAGCCACCCGCTGCCGTTGTCCACCCGAAAGCTGAGAAGGATAACGATCGCCCAATTTTTGTAACTGAATTAATTCAAGCAGTTCCTCGACTCGCTCTCGAATTCTTGCTTTTGGTGCTTTGCGAAGCTCTAGGGCAAACGCGATATTTTGACGAATCGTCAGATGTTTGAACAAGGCATAATGCTGGAATACAAAACCAATGTTGCGTTTTTGTACCGCAGTATAGGTGGCATCTCGTCCGAGCAAGGCAATTCGACCTTCATTGGGCTGTTCTAACCCTGCAATCATTCGTAGCAGCGTTGACTTTCCTGAACCTGAAGGACCTAACAGCGCCACCAAGGAATTTGTTTTGATGCTAAGGCTGACTTGATCGACAGCATGAAACGATCCATAGCGCTTTGATACGTTTTGAACTTCAATTCCCATCCCGTGTGGCTCCTTCGGCAGTTCGACTTTATTATCTACGATTTGTCTATTAAGCTACAGTATATAACGAGTAAGCCAGGTTATATGTAACTTTTAGTACGCTTTCAGCCTGCAATAATTCGGCTTAAGCATCTAGTTTTTTAACGAAAATAGCAGCCTTAAAGGAATTTTCCGCTTTCTTGATCAGTTTATGCGAGTTTAGGTAATATAACAAATACCAATTCAAAAACTTGTATCTCAAAGGCTAAATGCGCGATTCATAAATGACACTTGAACAATTGCGAATTTTTTTAGCCGTTGCAGAGCAGTTGCATTTCACCCGTGCAGCAGAAGCCCTGTATATTACTCAACCTGCGGTTAGTGCGGCAATCCAGACGGTCGAGGCAGAATACGGTGTCAAGTTATTTCATCGCATTGGTCGCAGAATCGAAATCACCGACGCGGGACAACTGCTTCAGGTGGAGGCACAGAAAATTCTTGATCAAGTTGCATTTGCGGAACGGCAACTCAGAGAATTAAACAATCTACAGCGGGGCGAACTTAAAATCGGGTGTAGTTTAACGGTTGGTAATTATTGGCTTCCCGATCGCATTAGTCGATTTAAACAGCAATACCCAGGAATTTATGTTCATTGCATCTTAGGAAATGCGGAAGAGATCGGAGAAGGCACAGCGCTTGGAAGATTTGATCTTGGACTGGTCACAGGTGAAGTGAAGCAGTCTTGTCAAGACCATTTACAGCAGGAATCTGTTGGTCAGGAGCGCTTGCAGATTGTGGTTGGTCAAACTCATCCTTGGTTTGGACAGCCCACGATCGCGACTCATGAGTTATCAACTAGCACTTGGGTTATGCGCGAATCAGGATCAGGCGCACAACAAATGTTTGAGCAGGCTTTAGCGCGTTGGCATATTGAACTACCCTTGGCAACTGCCCTAGTTCTAAGCACCAGTGAGATGGTCAAAGCAGTAGTCGAACAAGGCGTTGGAGCGGCAGCGCTGCCAGAGCTAATGATTCAAAAGGAACTCAAGTTAGAAACACTTTGGTCAATCGCAGTCGTAGATCCAGAAGGCAATCCATTAGAGATTGTGCAACCGATTCTCAAGCTCAAACATCAGAAACGATTTCAAACCCGAATTGTTAAAATATTCGAGCAATTCTTAACTGAGTAGAGATCGGACTAACCCGTCATTCTCTTCCGGTGCTTGGTTTCAGTTCTCCACCCCGATCCAGATCCGCAATCGTTTCCAATCCCTCACGACCAATTGCGCTCTAGCATTGGACTAAAGCCGAAGAACGCTGTGCCATTGACATCAATTGTTGAGTTCACTTTAAAGACACAAGAGCGATGGATGTGAGTGGCATGAGGGAATTAGGGCTGGCACTTTGCAACATATTGATAGAAGTTTGTGGGCACGGACGTTATATAAGCTGTTCCCCCTTAACAACTGCTAATTGCTATGAGACAACTCTTCTGGTGTCGCCTCTACTTCGTCTACAGCATTAGTTCGACTCATGTGTGGACGAATTATAAGGTTGACTCCGATCGACCAGGCAATTGCAGCCAGCCATCCCGCCAAAATATCACTGGGAAAATGCACACCTAGATATAATCGAGTCCAGGCGATCGTCATGACAAAAGCACTCCCACCCAATATTACCGACCACGACCAGCGAGTGCCCCAGGTCAAAATAATCAGTGCCATCACTAGGGTCATGCTACCCATTGCATGTCCACTTGGAAAAGCAAAGCCTAGTTTTGGCTCAAGTTGCTCCCATAAATGAGGTCGAACTCGGTGTAATGCAGTTTTAGCAACCCGATTCAGCATTCCACTACCAGACAAGGTAAGAACCAGGTAGAGTAGCGATCGCCAGCGTTTGCGTACTAGCAGAATCAGACCTACAAAAGTGGTAAGTAGCGTAATGCCATGAAAGCCGCCTGTTTTGGTCACGGTTTTGGCAATTTGATCGAGCAGGGGCATCGCTATCGTATGAATTGCCAAAAGAATCGCATTATCCCAGGCAAACCCACCTTGTTCTTGCAGCACAACTACTGCTAATGATTGAAACGCAAGCAACGGCAGTCCAATTCCGACCAGGAACAGTAGCAGAGTGACCCAGTGCGCTTGCAGTACCCGCTTGATAAATTTCAAAAAGGAGGGAGATTGATTCCGTAGATTAAAGTCCACCATAATGAACTGCTTTTGATAGATTACTTCAACGACTAGTTTTCAACTCACCACCATTAAGATCAAATAAACGATCGCCCGGAGCAAGTTTTGTAGAAAGAATTGACAGAACCGTTTCGCAGTCATACTCCTAGGACCGGCCCTAATCATATCGCTCCCATAAGAGTCCAATCGACCTTGCCATATTTCTAGATCACATCAGGCAATGAGGGGAGCAGTCTCGAAAAAGAAGTCTGACAAAAGAGGTCTGGCATAGGCAGTCACGCAGATCACTAAAATTTATTAACGACAAGCTGTCTCATCTTACCTTGTTGTATTAATTAAGTACGGTAATTCGGCAGATTTACCGTACATGAGTAACATACACAATGAGGATGCAGATGGGCAAGCTTAGATCAGGTGTATTAAATCAGATTCCAGGAAAATCAGTTTTGTTAACTCTCGTTGCCCGAATCACGAAGCACAGAGTTCAAATTCTGCAAACCAACGCATTAGTGCGGACATTTATTCTTCTATTTGTGGCTGGTCTAAGTTTGAGCTTGATGTTTAGCGCCTGCTCCAGTAACCCCTCTTCTAACCCAAGCTTCACGCCGGGTACTCAACAAGCCAATGTGACAATCAACCTCGTGTCTTTTTCAGTCACTCAGGCAGCGCATGAAAAAATCATCCCTAAATTTGTCGAGAAGTGGAAGCAAGAACATAATCAAACGGTTCAATTTAATACCAGCTATGGTGCTTCTGGCCCACAAGCCCTAGCCGTAATTGAGGGGGGACAAGAGGCTGATATTGTTCACCTCTCACTGGCTCCAGATGTGAAAAAACTAGAGCAGGCTGGTTTTATTCAACCCGGATGGGAAAAGAAATTTTCGAATGAGAGCGTTGCGAGTCGGTCAGTTGTGGCGATCGTAACTAAAGCAGGCAATCCCAAACAAATTAGAACTTGGGCTGATTTAGCAAAAGATGGGGTAAGTGTCGTGACTCCCAATCCCCAAACTTCTGGTGGAGGAAGATGGAACTTTCTGGCACTCTGGAATGCGGCGTTAAGCAATGGAGGCAGTGAAGCGAAAGCACGAGAGTTTGTCACTAAAATCTATCGGAACACGCCTGTCCTCCCTGAAAGCGCACGCGAAGCAACAGACGCATTCTTTAAAGCGAAGCAAGGAGATGCCCTCATCACTTATGAAAATGAAGTGATCTTGAAGGCGCTGAACGGTCAAAAATTGCCCTACATCATTCCTGAAACGAATTTCTCAATCGACAATCCTATTGCCATTGTGGATAAGAATGTTGATAAACATGGGACTCGTCAGGTGGCGCAAGCCTTTATTGAATTTCTCTACACATCGGAAGCACAGCAAGAATTTGCCAAAATTGGCTATCGTCCATTGAACAACAGTGTTGCACAGGGAACAGAGCTGAAGATCCAGTTTGCTCCAGTTAAGACATTGGCAACCGCTAAGGGTTATGGTGGCTGGGCTGAAATTGAGAAAAAGTTTTTTAGTGAAAATGCTGTCGCGAATAGAATTCTGCAAGATAGCAAATCGTAACCAGGCTCATCCTTCCGAAAATACGGAAGTCAGGGCATTGAAATCAAAACCTTGCACAAGCTGGGTCACATCGTGGGGGAGATTGGTAATCTCCCTCCATAATTGACTAAAACTAATGCCAAAGCCATACTGCAACACCAGCACGATCGCAGCAATTGCTACAATCAACCCTGCACCAGCTTTTAGGATTCTAATCATCAGCATGAGCGATAGAATCAAGACTGCGATCGCTGCTGCGATCAACACAACTCGTGAATCAACAGAGCTAAGCAAACCATCCATAATCAAATCCGTAAATGAGTGAGAAACAACAAGAAACTTAATTGAAGTGATTGAACGAAACAGGCTCTACAATAACAGGAGAAGCATCGGTCGATAGTTGAGCTTGCGATCGTCGTAAGAACTTCCAAGCAACCAGCAATCCAATGATTGCTAGCATAATCCAATTGGGTGGGACTAAATTAGGTTGCGAGGCTTTACAGAGTAGCCTTTCTAATAGGTAGGCGGGTTCTAATCAAGCATTTGGAGTTTATAAACCCGCCTCTCATTAACTTATCCGAATTCGTTTAGCACTGCCTAGTCGTCAACTTCGATCGCTGCTAAATCGCTGGGAATGCGAGACTCGATAAACGCCTGGGATAGATTTGGAACCGCCCAATTGCCGTCCCCTGCTTTCAAAACTTGTGTGGGCGGCACATTCAGGCTCAATTCTCCGGTATCTGGATTGGTTTTAGCAACCAGTTGAGTCCCGTTCAAAACTTTGTAGGCTAATGGCTGAGTAACATCTACGCCTGCAATTTGAATGCCCCTGGGAAGATAAAGCCCATTGCAGTCCCATCCTTCAGGGGTGCTTTCTCCACTGGCTAGAAAGTACAATTCACTGTCAGAAGCTGACTTAGATTTTTCGCCAGAAGGACCATAGACGGCGATCGTTTTACCCGTCTCATTGCGACACTGACCCCACGTGATGCCAGATTCCATCACTGCTTTCTGGATCTGCAACTCATCAATCTTCTGCTGAAGTTCGGGGCTACGACCTTGAGCCTCTTTTTGACCAAGCAAGCGATTTAAGGATTGTGTGAGTTCAATGTACTCAGGATTTTTAGTGACTTTGGGAGGATCCGCTAAAGAAGGTTGAGCGATCGCGAGGTTGACCAGAAACATCAGTATGACGATCGCAAGTTTAAACAGAGTCTTCATGTTTTTCTCCAATAGACAACAGAAATGTCCTAATTAATGTGCTTTTTTGATCTAGTGTGAGGCTTTTACTTGCTGAGATCTATTACAGGTACATGAATTTATCCTATGGAGCCAGATTGATAAGAGCAAGCACTCTTTTTTGTTAAATCAATAAATTCGTTGGATTAAAGCCCTGGTTTGAGTGAATAAACAGGTAGCGACCCATGCTTCTCAACGATCTTCAAAGACCCTTTCTCCACTCACTGTCTGCATTGCACCTAGCGTCTTTGCCAACTGCTGATAAAACACTAGACGATCGCTTGATAATGACTGATTCAGTTTAGAGCCAGATAGGAAACAGATCGCAGTGTGCCGAGTTGCGCGTTTTGAATCATATGAGACAACCGTAAAGGGTCGTTTTGTATCATAATCTGAAAATCTACCGAGTTACCGTACTTATATATTCAGGTTGATAGACGACGTGGAATGTAAATGCAAGAGGTTATAGATGGTGTTTTCTGATTCTTCAACCACGATCGCAATTGTCGGTGCTGGCTTTAGCCGTTCTCTCGTTGCAGCGCATCTCTTGAAAAGCGCTAACCGCCCTCTGCTGATCAAGCTGATAGAACGGAGTCAGGACATCGGCGGCATTGCTTATACGACCAATACGTCAAGCCACTTGCTGAACGTTTCCGCAGGCAAAATGAGTGCGTTTCCTGACGATCCGGGTCATCTGCTTCGGTGGCTGAACTATAATCGCAACGAATTAGCTGAATTTTTGCCGAATGATCTGAATGCGAGTAGCTTCATTCCTCGGCAGATTTATGGATTGTATATTCAGTCGATCTTAGAGGAAGCAGAAGCGACATCATCGAGTCACGTGCGATTAGAGCGGATAATCGGTGAAGTCGTGGCAGTCGAACCTAATGGAAAAGGAACGATCGTGTCTCTGCGAAGTGGTCGCACGTTTGCAGCGAATAAAGTCGTGCTGGCAGTCGGGAATTCACCCTCTGAACCTTCAACATCCGAACATCCCAATTCACGGAATGCTTGGTCAGCCGATGCGTTAGAGAATCTCGATCCTGATGCCTCTGTTCTGCTGGTTGGCACTGGACTGACGATGGTAGACATGGTAGTTTCGCTCTATGAACGCCATCATCGCGGAAAGATCTACGCAGTTTCTCGACGGGGATTAACTCCACTGCCACACCGATCGACCAAACCCTATTCGGCGTTTATGGCTCCAGATACCGCCCCTAAAACAGTTCGGAGCTTACTCAAACAGATTCGGCGCGAGGTTGAGATTGCAGCCCGACAAGGCTATGATTGGCGATCGATCATCGATTCGCTGCGTCCGATTACTCAGCAACTTTGGCAACAACTCCCCGATCTCGAACAGAAACGATTTTTGCGCCATGTAACTCCGTATTGGGATGTACATCGACATCGAATCGCGCCTGAAATCGGAGAAATTGTTGATTCAATGCTCAATTCCGATCAATTAAGCATTACCGCAGGGCGCATCCAGAACTATCAGACGACTGATGATGAAGTGATAGTTACAGTTCGTCCGCGCCGTTCACAAACAGAGACTATGTTTCAGGTGAGTCGTGTTGTGAATTGTACTGGGGTACAGATTGATTATCGTCGATCGTCTCAACCTCTGATCGATAGTTTGCGAACTCAAAGACTAATTCGTCCAAATTCGGTTGGTTTAGGAACAGATACCACTGCTGACGGGGTGATTTTAGATGCTCAAGGCAAACCTTCAACCGCTTTGTATACGCTGGGTACGCCGCGTAAAGGGAACTTATGGGAAACGATCGCGGTTCCAGAACTGAGAGAACAAGCCCAAACGTTAGCAGCGACACTGTTACGATCATTGCCGCTCCGAGTGCGTCCAGTGCCAACACTCTCGTATGAGAAGGCTCACCATTCTGGGGTTTCACAAACAACGCTATTGTTTCGACAATTATTTGATCCAGAATCTAGCACTTACACTTATCTGATTGCAGACAGTCAGACAAAAGAAGCAGTGCTAGTGGATACAGTGTTAGAACAGGTTGAGCGTGATTTACAAGTTCTGGATGATTTAGGATTATCGCTCCGCTATTGTTTGGAAACTCATATTCATGCGGATCATATTACTGGAGCAGGCAAACTGAGACAGCAAACCGGATGCCAAGTTCTAGTGCCTCAGAATGCCACGGCTAAATCTGCGGATCAGGCGTTGAGCGATCGTGAAACCCTAAAAATCGGAACGGTAGAAATTGCAGCGATCGCAACTCCAGGACATACTAACAGTCATATGTCCTATCTGGTAAATCAGACTCATTTACTAACCGGAGATGCTTTGTTAATTCGGGGCTGTGGACGCACAGATTTACAGTCAGGTGACGCAGGAACACTATACGATGCAGTCACAGAAAGATTGTTCACGCTTCCAGATGAAACCTTTGTTTATCCAGCCCATGACTATAAGGGACGTACTGTTTCTACAATAGGGGAAGAGAAACGACTTAATCCTCGATTTGTCGATCGTACTCGTGAGCAGTTCATTACGATCATGAGTCATCTTGGTTTGAGCTATCCGAAGAAGATGAACGAAGCAGTTCCAGCGAATGAATATTGTGGTGATTTCATTAGTGCAGAAGCCCTAAGCAACGACAGGGATGACCCCGAAAAAGTAGATCAAACGCTATCTACCAACAGTGAAATCTTTGAAAGCTACTTCGCAATGTACATTTAGGAGTGAAGCCTTAACTGTGCTGCGCCATTAGTATGTAGCAAGATACGTACTCCAATCGTTTGCAGATCACGGAACAGTTCCATCTTCTAGCTTGAGAATTGCCATACTCTCCTCCTACGATCGCTTGAATTTTGTATCGGAGGTACTTTTCTCAAATTCTACGCTATGACATACTAACGATTTAATATCGGTAAATTGGGTAGTTTACCGTAGTTTAATAGAATCTCTAGGAGTCTGAGTTATGGCTTATGTTTTAGCGATCGCAGGTAGTCCTTCCCATCCCTCAAGAACTTACAGCCTTCTAGAAAAAGCTTCTGGGCAATTAGCTTCTGCCAATATTGAAACAAAGATTCTCTCGATTCGCGATGTGCCTGCGGAAGTTTTAGCGTATGGACAGTATGATAGTCCGACACTTGAAGAACCGAAAATCTTGCTCGAGAAAGCAACAGGTGTGATTATTTCAACTCCAATCTACAAAGCAGCTTATACGGGTGCGCTCAAAGCATTTCTCGATTTACTTCCACAAAAGGCTTTAGTCGATAAGATTGTGTTACCGATCGCAACTGGAGGCACGATCGCGCATTTGTTAGCAATTGATTATGCTCTGAAGCCTGTTTTATCGGAACTTGGAGCGCGTCATTTCATTAACACTGTTTACGCAGTAGATAAGCAGATTCAGCGACAACCTGATGGATCAATTCAGCTTGAAGAAGACCTTGAACAACGCTTCAATCAATCGTTGCAGGAGTTTATTGCTGCACTTCAACAGAGGTCACCTGCCTTAGCTCATGCAGGTTAAAGCGTGTAGTTCTCACGCCTTGTTAGTAGCAGGTTACGCTCTTTGTCCTGCTACTTTTCTTATTTGGAGCTAAATTGATGACTCAAAGAAACAAAACCTCGATCAAAGCCAATCAATTTACAGAATCCGTGATTCGCGAAATGACGCGGGTTGCATTGCAATACGATGCGGTGAACTTAGCTCAGGGATTTCCTGATTTTTCTTGTCCGACTGAACTAAAACAAGCAGCGTATGATGCGATCGCACAAGATATAAATCAATATGCAATCACTTGGGGCGATCGCCCGTTTCGTCAAGCGATCGCTGAGAAAGCTCAATGGTATCTAGGGCTTACAGTTGACCCAGAAACAGAGATCACGGTCACTTGCGGTTCAACGGAAGCAATGGCAGCGACGATGCTAGCCACGATTGATCCGGGTGATGAAGTGATTGTGTTTGAGCCATACTATGAGAATTATGGTCCAGATGCAATTTTAGCGGGTGCAATTCCTCGATATGTCTCGCTTCGTCCGCCACACTGGACCTTTGATGAACAGGAATTGCGACAAGCATTTAACGATCGTACCAAAGCCATCATCATCAATACACCTCACAATCCCACAGGTAAGGTTTTCACACACGAAGAACTATCTCTGATTGCAGAGCTTTGTCAGAAATGGGATGTCCTTGCCTTCACCGATGAAATCTATGAGCATATTCTTTATGACAATGCGAAACATATTGCACTAGCAACCTTGCCAGGAATGCAAGAACGAACCGTTACGATTAATGGACTGTCAAAGACTTACAGCGTAACGGGTTGGCGGGTGGGCTATATTCTAGCCAATCCTGAACTGACAAAAGCCATTCGTAAAGTACACGATTTTCTAACCGTTGGCGCTCCCGCTCCGCTTCAACGTGCAGGTGTGACCGCATTGCAGCTTCCGAAAAGTTATTACCAGGACTTAGCCAGTTCTTATCATCAAAAGCGAGACATAATTTTGCAAATTCTTGATCGTGCTGGTATTCCATATTTTGTCCCGCAAGGTGCATATTATGTGCTTGCGGATATCTCACGTTTTGGTTTTTCAAGTGATATTGAATTCACTTATCACTTGATCAAAACGATTGGTGTTGCGGTTGTTCCTGGATCGAGTTTCTTTCATCACCAGGAACAGGGAAAAGCCTTAATTCGGTTTTGTTTTAGTAAGCGATCGCAAACTCTTCAAGCGGCTCAAGATCGTTTACTCAAGCTGCAATCGATTCTCAGCGTTTAAGATTTTCTTGCATTCACATAGATAAAGTAATTCTCTGTTACTTTTACTTCTTCAAACCTTCTGCAAAAATGCAGTTAATAAGCTGGACGGCACATGAGACAGCCAAAAGGAAAAGAATACGAGATCGTATTTCTCTTTCGGTTCCCATTGAAATAGATCGAGTTGATGATAGGTAACTTGTGGTGAATTTAATTTCTGCCGATTCAGTTCGATCACTTCTGCGGAAGCATCGATCGCGGTAATCTTTTCACCGAGCTTCAATAACTCTTGTGTCCAAATTCCAGTGCCGCAAGCGAGTTCTAGAATGTGGTCTACGGGTTCGAGTTGGTGTAGAGCGCTTTGAACGATCGCAATCTCATCGAACCATTGTTGATTGAGAGCTGTACCACGATCGTAGCGACCTACGCGATAAAGCCATTCGTCGTATTCATTGGCTCGTAAACGATAGTATTCTATCTGTTGCTGAATAACTGGATTGCTCATAGGTTGCTCCTACGTGATGCTGACTAAAAGTATAGTTAGTTGTTCTAATTATTAGGTTTGCAGATATTTTATTCAAAAACCTTGATTTCCAGCAACAGGCTCTGTAATATTGGTTTATATCTACGGTTAATCGGTCGATTAATTGTAGATTAGTCATTGACCGTATTCCCTTCAGCGTTTCACTGGTGTTATGACCTCTCCTCGATTTAGACGCAGGACGGTTCTGAAGAACTTACTCACTGGAACGCTCTCTGCGTCTTTTGTGGTGACGCTGACAAATTGTGCTACCCAAAAGACGGCTGGGACTGCTGCTACCTCGAATCAGAACACTCTTACCAGCGTCAGCACAAAATCAACTGTGCTGCGAGTTGGCTTCATCACAACAGATGGCAGCAAAATTCCAGTGGGT
The DNA here is from genome assembly GCA_014695255.1 of Cyanobacteria bacterium FACHB-63. GTDB lineage: Bacteria > Cyanobacteriota > Cyanobacteriia > Leptolyngbyales > Leptolyngbyaceae > Leptolyngbya. The sequence continues at coordinate 66,043 of JACJNX010000038.1, read as the reverse complement.
CCTGAAGGGTGGGCACATCAAAAAGGGTACCTCATTGAAGAACTTAGAAGCTTGGGAATTACCGAAATCGCGCTTCGTCCGCTTATCGGCGGACCCGCGTTAAACGAAGCGTTGGCAAGTGGCGCATTAGATATGGGAATTTATGGCGATACTCCTGCGATCGTCGGACGAGCCGCCGGACTAAAAACTAAGCTCATTAACCAAGGACGAGTCGGTCAAGATTCTTGGTTGCTAACCACTCAGGAAGGTGCGAAATCGATCGGTGAACTTAGAGGCAAGAAAGTTGGTGTAGCAAAAGGAACGTATATGCACCGCTATTTACTAGGGTTGTTATTTCAAAGTGGACTTGCAAAAGATGTAATACTTGTTCAAATTCCGGTTGCGGATGCAAAAGCAGCATTAGAGCGTGGTGCAATTGCAGCTTATCCCTTCTCGACTGGATCAGGTCCATTGCTTGCTACTCAAGGATTTGTCACACTCGATCAAGCCAAGAACCATGAAGGCTTGGTCGGAACCAGTGCGACAGTTGCGAGTGAGGAGATTTTGGCAAACTATCCAAACTTGCCGCAAAAGTGGAATCAAATTCGGCAACGAGCATTACAGGAAGCTAAAGCAAATCCAGAGGAGTTTTATCAGTTTTTGGCGAAAGCGAGTAACGATCGCTATCCCTTACCTGTCATCAAAGAATCTTATGATGTCGCTCTCTATCCGGATCAACCATTTACATCCGAAGGCTTGAAGTTACTGGATTCAACCAAGCAATTTCTCGCTGATCAGAAATTGCTGAAATCAGAGTTTGACATCAAAGATTGGCAAGTATCTACTAACTAAAGGAGAAGTTCACATGACGATTCGACAAAATAGTACGCTACAACTCGAAACCGATGTTTTAGTAATTGGAGGTGGACTCTCTGGAACCTGGGTTGCTTGGGGCGCAGCCGCTCAAGGAGCAAAAGTCATCTTAGTCGATAAAGGCTATTGCGGCACAAGTGGATCTTCTGCTCCTGCTGGGAATGGTGTTTGGTATGTTCCACCTGATCCTGAACTGCGCGAAAAAGCAATGGCAAGCCGTGAAGCCTTAGGAGGATATTTAGCCGATCGACAATGGATGCAGCGAGTCCTTGATCAAACGTTTGAGAACATCAACCTTGTTGCGGAGTGGGGCTATCCGTTTCCGATCGACGAAAATGGCAATTCGCAACGCCAATCGATTCAAGGTCCAGAATATATGCGATTGATGCGAAAGCAAATCCGACGTGCAGGCGTGGAAATTCTCGATCATAGCCCTGCTTTAGAACTGTTAATCGATTCGGAAGGCAGAGTTGCAGGTGCAACTGGAGTGCAACGCCAAACTGGAGAACACTGGATCATTAAAGCTGGAGCCGTTGTGATTGCAACAGGTGGCTGTGCATTCTTGAGCAAAGCATTAGGCTGTAATGTTCTCACCGGAGATGGCTATTTAATGGCAGCGGAAGCAGGAGCAGAACTCTCTGGAATGGAATTCTCGAACGCTTACGGGCTTGCTCCTGCTTTTTCCTCGGTGACAAAGGGAGGGTTTTACTCTTGGGCAAACTTCTACTATGAAGATGGAACCCCGATCGAGGGAGCGGGATCACATCGAGGTCGGGGGATCATCGCCAAAACATTGATACAGCAGCCTGTCTATGCTCGACTGGATCAAGAAGGCATCACTGAAGAAGTCAAAGCCTGGATGCGACGAGCACAACCGAATTTCTTCTTACCTTTCAATCGTTTAGGGATTAATCCCTTTACTGATTTGTTTCCGATTACATTGCGGCTCGAAGGAACAGTGCGAGGAACTGGCGGATTGCGAATTGTGGATACGACTTGTGCAACATCAGTTCCAGGATTGTATGCGTCTGGCGATGCTGCAACACGAGAATTAGTCTGTGGCGGCTTTACTGGAGGTGGTAGTCATAATGCAGCTTGGGCAATTTCTTCGGGACGCTGGGCAGGAGAAGCGGCGGCGGTTTATGCTCGAAGTCTAGGCGATCGTATTCATCAGCGATCAACACGCGGACTCGGTGAAGCAGGATTACGTGGCGAAGGTCAGCAGATTTCACCTGATGATGTAATTGCAGCGACTCAGGCTGAAGTGTTTCCTTACGATCGGAATTTCTTCCGCACTGGAACAGTTTTATCTGATTCGCTCGATCGACTGGATAGTTTGTGGAAGGAGATTCGCAACAGTGTGCCACAAGCATCGAATCTTTTGCGATCGCGTGAAGCCGCTTCGATGGTTGCAACGGCGCGATGGATGTACAACAGTGGTTTAGCTCGGACTGAATCTCGCGGAATGCACAAGAGATCGGACTATCTAGAAACTGATCCGAACCAACAACATTATCTAATCAGTAGTGGATTGGATCAGGTATGGGTGAAACCTGCTGGAGTCGATCGAGCAGTTGAAAAGGAGCTAGTGTTGCGATGATTGAGTTGGTCAGTAGTTCTCGTTGTATTGGCTGTAACTTGTGTGTCAGTGCCTGTCCGACAAATGTCTTTGATGCAGTTCCGAATGCACCTCCCAAGATTGCGCGGCAAAGTGATTGTCAGACTTGCTTTATGTGCGAGTTATATTGTCCGGTCGATGCGCTGTATGTCGCGCCTGAAGTAGAGCCTTTGCCCTCGGTTGATGAAGCTGGACTGATTGCGTCTGGATTGCTGGGAAGCTATCGCAGAGATATTGGTTGGGCAAGAGGACAGATTCCACAAGCAAAGGAGGACACTTCGTTTCAGTTTAGTAAGATGCAGCGTTAAAGATGTAGGTAAAGCGCGATCGTGGGATTTCACGATCGCTTTTTTGGGTTCAGACAATGCTTAATGCTTCACATTCGCTTTTTGCAAAGATCTTAACCGTCGTAGCTGCGGTGACTTCCATGCAATCACTAACACAACGAGGATTGTACCAATTCCACCACTCACGACCGTAAATACAGGACCAAACAGCGCTGCAACAAATCCAGATTCAAAATCTCCAAGTTCATTGGAGCTACTAATAAACAAACTACTCACCGCACAGACGCGACCCCACAACGCATCCGGTGTCCAAACTTGTACTAATGAGCGACGAACGACAACGCTAATGTTGTCAAATGCTCCACTCAGACCCAACATCAACAGTGATAGCTAGTACGATCGAGAGAGCCCGAAAATAATCGTTGTCACTCCAAAACCAACGACTGTCCACAGCAAGGTTTTACCCGCTTGTTTGAGTAGCGACAGATAAGCTAATGTTAACGCCATCGTTACAGATCCAATCGAAGGAGCAGCGCGTAACCATTCCAAGCCCGCCGAACCAACTTGAAGAATGTCTTTCGCAAAAATCGGTAAGAGCGCAACGGCTTCACCAAATAAGACCGCAAATAGATCGAGTGAGATCGCATAAAAGCGATAATCTTTGTACCGTAACGCCACAGAAGGGTCACGATCACTAGCCATACTAATATCCTGCTGATTTATCTACTATGTTTCGCAACGGTTGCCCGGTTTGATAGCGCTTCAAGTTGTCGAGAAACAAGGCAATCATGCGCTCAGGAATACGAGGTGAATAGCCTGAACAATGCGGCGTGATCAACACGTTCGGTAATGACCAGAGTGCGCTCTCCGGGGGTAAAGGTTCAGTCTCAAACGTATCCAATCCTGCTCCTGCAATCCAACCTTCTTTAAGCGCAGTTATCAATGCCGCTTCATCAACCACTGCACCTCGTGCAACGTTAATCAAATAAGCAGTAGAGCGCATCAACCGTAAGACAGTTTTGTCGATTAAATGCTTTGTTTCAGGTGTCAACGGTGTCGCTAGCACAACATAGTCTGTTTCGGGAAGGAGCACTCTCCATTCATCTGCACCAACAACTTTTTCAAAATTTGGCATCGGCTCAGGGTTACGACGACTTCCCCAGACCTTCATACCAAATGCTGCTGCACGTTTTGCAATCTCTTGACCAATGCTTCCTGCACCGATAATTAACAATGTAGCATCTGATAGTTCTCGGATTGGAAGTTCGATACTTTTCTGCCAAGCGTGGTCTGCTTGTAAGTCGAGCAGCTTAGGTAAGCTCTTAGCATGATAGAGAATGTAGGTAAGGACGAATTCAGCGATCGGGATTGCGAAGGTTCCTGCACCATTGGTGAGAATAATTTCTCGCTCTAGATATTCAGGAATGGGAATATGATTGACTCCTGCACTGGGTGCATGATGCCATTTGAGTTTCGGTGATGCGGATAGAACTTTTCGTAGCGTATCTGGTTTGAGATAGAACCAGTTAAAGTATACTTCTGCATCGCTAGGATCGCCTTCAATGTCTCCATGCGTATCGACCCAAGCAATCTCAATTTCGAGATCAGAGGATAACTTAGGTTCAAGGATTGATGCAAATTCTTTGGGCAGAAGGAGTTTCATAATTCCAGTTCAGAATTAGCGAGAAAATTACAGAACACAAGCAGAATTGATACGACTTGCGCCTGTCTTTCGCCTGTTTGGTCGGCTTAGATTTAGTGAAGGTCTCGTGGGGCATGTTACCGCTCGCGGTACGTATGCTTACACAGCATTATAAAAGAACAAAAGTACATCTTATACAAATATCTAAGTACGTTTGTTAGAGATGGGGCACTACTTTGTGATACAGGTGATGCCACGCTGCGATCGCTAAAACTCTATCGAAGAGAAGCACAACTAGAGAGCAGCATTGTTTTTGATGTGAATTGGCGGATTCGCTCAGTGGATGCAAATCATTTTTTCAGAAGAATTTTGATTTTTTTGGTTAGACTATCTAACAATTTGTTTTACATATAGTAAGATAATAACTATGATTCATGACAGATAGATATGGCAAACTTGCATCAGACATTGACCCAGCGCGTGAATACAGCACTTCACTTTCCCGCGTTTCGGTCTCGGAACTTTCGGTTTTACTTTTTAGGGCAGAGTTTGTCGTTGTCGGGAACGTTTATGACTCAAGTTGCCGTTCCCTGGCTAATTTACGATGTAACTCATTCTGCTTGGCTATTAGGTTTAGCAGGCTTTTTGGGATTTTTGCCAGCGCTAGTTCTCACTCCTTTCTCCGGTGTGCTGTCCGATCGCTGGAGCCGTCATTATGTTTTGACACTGGTGCAACTATTTGGAATGACTGTTTCGGGTTCGCTCACAGCCTTGGTGTTTACAGGTATGGCAAGTTTCCCGTCGCTGCTGATTCTGAGTGTTCTATTGGGGATAGTCAAAGGCATTGATATGCCAATTCGTCATGCGTTTGTGAGCGATATAGTCAGCGATCGCGCCGATCTGACGAATGCGATCGCGCTGAATTCGATCATGCTGAGTAGTTCTCGCCTGATGGGTCCGGCAATCGGTGGAATCCTACTTGCAACAGTCGGAGCAGGATTCTGTTTCCTGTTCGATACGTTGAGCTATTTGGGCGCGATTTGGGCATTGGCATCGATGCGGGTAGTTGATCAGTCGATCGCAAAACAGAACACGAACCCCTGGAAGTCATTGCAAGAGGGCTTTAGCTACGTCTACACTTTTCTACCTGTTCGCACCATTTTGATCCTGTTATCGATGCAGGGCTTGTTTGGCATCTCGTACATGGCAGTACTGCCAATTTTTGCAGCGGACATTCTACAAGGTGGAGCGGGTGCTTTAGGCTTTCTCAGTGCATCAGGAGCCGTTGGATCAGTGATAGCCTGTGCCTATCTGAGCCAAAGACGCGGAATTGCTGGATTAGAACGCATCATTGGGTTTTGTCCGGCTGCGATCGGAATCGGTTTGATTGCATTCTCATATTCTCGATCGTTCTTTCTATCAGTTCTGATCCTCATCTTTGTCGGTGCTGCTGGAACAATGCAGGTCGCTTGTAGTAATACCGTGATTCAATCGATCGTCGAAGATAGCAAACGAGGTCGAGTGATGAGCTTTTATGCTTTATCACTGGTGGGAATGATGCCATTAAGTAATCTCTTAGCGGGTAGTCTCGCTCATGCTTTCGGTGCGCCTCGTGCATTGTTGGTTTGTGCGATCGCTTGCATTCTGGGATCAATCTGGTTCGTGCGACAATTACCTGTTTTGACGCGCTCGATTCGAGTAGCAGATCAGCAAGCAAAGTCAGTTTAGATCTCGTTAGCTAAAGGCTTGCTCTCCACACTAATTTTTTGCATAATACAGTTTCCCTATCAACTCACGTATATTAGAAATCGACCCAGTGACAGGTCAAATCGTTGATACTTACAGTCCGATGTATCTGGCAAGCGATCGCACAATGCTCTCTTAAAGTGGACTACGAATAATGGCAATTGAATTAGATTTAGTTGGGAAATCTGCGATCGTCACAGGTGGCAGTGCAGGTATTGGATTGGCGATTGCCAAAGCTCTTTACACTGAGGGTGTAAAGAGCTTTGGCAATCGTTGCTCGTGATCCTGAGCGGTTAGATAAAGCGGTCAATACAATCCGCGAACTTCCGAATCAAGGAAATCAAGTGATTGCGATCAGTGCAGATTTGACTCAAGCAGAGAGTATTGGGAAAGTTGTGTCTCAGTCGATCGCAGAATTCGGACAGATTGACATTTTAATCAACAATGCCGGAGCTGCTCGTGCGGGATCACTTGTGAATCTGGATGATGACGCATTTCTGGATGCTTGGAACTTAAAGCTACTGAGTTACATTCGTCTTGTGAAAGCACTGCTGCCTGACTTGATCGATCGTCGAGAGGGCCGCATTGTTAACATTATTGGTGCGGCGGGTCGAACGCCACGCGCAAATTTTCTTCCGGGTGGAACAACAAATGCAGCACTACTCAATTTCACCAAAGGAATCTCGCATGAACTGGCTCAATACAATGTCAGAATCAATGCTATCTCACCAGGCTTTACTGCAACTGAACGAGCGGAACGATTAGCAGCACAAACGGCACGCGATCGCGGAATTAGTATCGAAGCAGCAAAAGCCGAAACCGTCAAAGCCATTCCACTCGGCAGAATTGTGCAGCCTGAAGAAATCGCTGCACTTGCACTGTTTTTGGTGTCCGATCGTGCTGCTTCAATCACAGGCACAGAAATCTTAGTTGATGGCGGACAAACCCCAGGAGTTTAGAATATCGTGATTTCACCTGCTTTAACGCCTGTTCATACTTTCCTACTGTTTAGCACCGCTTTTATTGCTGGTGGACTCAACTCAGTTGCAGGTGGCGGCAGCTTTATTACCTTCCCAACGCTCATTTTTACTGGAATGAGTCCGATCGCTGCAAACGCGACAAATAACACTGCCATTTGGGTTGCAGCTTTGTCTAGTGCGGGAGCTTACCGGAAAGATCTAGGCATTCCCAGAAGACAACTGTTTCTGCTGTGTGGTGTGAGTCTGATCGGAGGAATAATTGGTTCTATCGCGCTGTTGTACACTTCGCCCGATGTATTCAGAGAACTCATTCCTTATCTGCTCCTATTTGCAACAGTTATTTTCACATTTGGAAACTCTTTTAGAGCTTGGTTTCAGCGTCATAAGCCTTCATCCGCACCGCCGCTGCTTAGATTGATGTTGGCACAATTAGGAATTGCCATTTACGGCGGCTTTTTCGGTGCAGGTTTAGGCATTCTCATGCTGGCAACCCTCGCATTCCTGGGCATCAAAAGTATTCACAGCATGAACGCCTTTAAGACCTTTCTGGGTAGCTGTATCAATGGAATCGCGATCGTACCCTTTCTATTTGCAGGTGTGATTGCATGGCAGCAAGTGATTGTAATGGCGATCGGCGGTTCATTGGGTGGATATTTGTGCGCTCACTATGCTCGAAAACTTGACCCTGAATTGATTCGCAGATTTGTCATCGTTGTTGCTGTGAGCATGACGGCATATTTCTTTGTTCAAAACTAATACACTGCCTGTAATCGTCGAACTCGTGGCATAATTTCCTCAGTAAAGCAGTTTATTTCTCGCTCAGACGGATTGAATTGCAATTTTCCTACTAAGCATTCGATGATTTCACTATGAGCTTAGAAGTTGCAATTTTAGATGTGAAGCCTGGAGCAACTGAAGAATTTGAAGCAGCTTTCAAAACTGCTTCGCCGATTATTGCTTCTATATCTGGCTATATTTCTCATGAACTTCAACGTTGTATAGAAACTCAACATCGCTACATTTTGCTTGTCCGTTGGCAAAAGCTAGAAGATCATACAATTGGTTTCCGGCAATCAGCCGAGTATCAGCAATGGCGATCGCTCTTACATCACTTCTATGATCCATTTCCGAGCGTGGAACATTACGAGCTAGTTCAATTGATGCAGGAATAATCACGGCACGATCGCGGGCATATTATCATACAACCCTCCTGTAAAAGCAAGTCTACTGTTATACAAATAATACGAATCACAAAACGTTAGAAATTCTAACTGTCTTGATGTTGTCAATTAATAGAAAAAGCAGTAAAGTACTTCCAGAACGCACATTACTTTCGGAATCTGTTTGCGCTCGATAGAAGCATTCCGAAAAGTGTTCGCGAGGAGATGACATTGTTGAAAATTTAGATTGCCCGATCCTTACTGCACGAAGTTGGAAAAGCATAGGGATTTTGGCAGTTTCTAAAGGTTCAACATCACAGCCTGAATTCGTCTGCATAGAAGTCAATCACTGTAGCCATTCAAGGAGAATTTACACATGGGTTACAAGCATATTGAGGTCAAGCCTGTTAGTACTTATACAGGTGCCGAGATCAGCGGTGTCGATCTGTCTCAGCCTCTTTCTGATGAGGAAGTGAGAGAAATTCGTCAAGCACTGCTGAAATGGAAAGTTGTGTTCTTTCGAGGTCAGAACATTGATCATGCGGCACAAGTTGAGTTTAGCTCCCGATTTGGTGAAGTAACCTTCGCGCATCCGTTAGGAGAGCTAGAACCTGTACCGGGATTTCCGCAGCTTAAACCTGTTGATCGTAAACTCTATGAGAGACAGTATGGCTTCCGGACAGGCGGACCTTGGCACACTGATGTCACTGCTGCAATTAATCCCCCCGCTGCATCAATTCTGCGTGCTGTGAATGTTCCGAGCGTGGGAGGTGATACTCAATGGACAAATCTCGTTGCTGCTTATGAGGGTCTATCTGCACCTTTACGAGCATTAGCAGATACGTTAAAAGCTGAACATCGCTTTAACGGTGGCGGCTATCAACCCAAAAACTCGAAATTCGATCAGCGCATTGCGGTTAATCCGCTCGCTTCGATTCATCCCGTAGTTCGAGTCCATCCAGAAACGGGTGAACGTGCTTTGTTTGTTAATCCTGGCTTTGTCTCGCGCATTGTAGATGTGTCGCCCCAAGAAAGTAAACTGCTGCTTGAGTTGTTCTTCAATCAAATTACAAATCCTGCCTACACGACTCGTTTTCGCTGGAACAATGGCGATATCGCGTTCTGGGACAATCGAGCCACTGCACATTTAGCACCGCAAGATTTAGATCACGTGGATGTCGATCGATTGCTTTATCGCACGACGATCACAGGTGACGTTCCTGTCGGAGTGGATGGTTCTCGGTCAGAAGTACTGCATGGTGAAGTATTTACGGCTGAAGTTCCGAGCGTCTTCCAACAAGATAAAGCACCTGCGCTTTCCTGATTGCTCACTTCATTGATGTCTTGATCTGGGCTGTCTAATTCACAGTCCCGGATCTCACACTGCCACTTGCTGAAAGTTGGGCACTGGTCGAAGAAGGCGTAATTTCTGAAGCTGACTTCAGATCGTATGTGTTCGCAAATCCCTACAAGTTCTACACCGAAGCAAATCCTGATTTCTTTAAGGGAACTGCGATCGAATTGCAACTCAGCGAGACCGACACTACCGAAAAGAGCTTAGTAACTGCATAGCGATTAGTTTTTCTGAATTTGGGGAACTGCGTTTAGCACAGAGCGTAACCCCAAAGGAAGCGAGGGTAGTATTTTCAACAGTTTCAGCATCCACAAGCCAATCATGATGAGTGTCAAGACTGCTAAACTGGGATTGTCTAGCGTGTGGCTGTCCATTAAGATCAAGCTACCTAAACCAATCAGGACAAAGGGAACAAGGTGATTCCCGTAGCGGGAGAGGGTTTCTGCAATTGCGGGAATTTTCGTCAATTGATAGGCTACATAGCACCAAACCCCAACTAGCGAGAAGAACACACCCAGAATTGCAATCAACCCGTCCCAAGTACAGTGAGCAAACAACGGAACATAGATACCGACATTGTCGCCACCATTGGCAAACGTGACCGCAGCTACACTGTAGGATTGGGGCGAGATCAAACTAGACAAAGCAGTTTCGGTGGAGACTTCTGGCGCTTCTGAGTCCTCCGTTTCGGGTGCGAATAAGCGACTTAAACCAATTGCGATCGGCATCATCCCCAACAATCCAACCCATTCTTGCGGGAACATCATGCCACCAAAGAAACCTGGAAGACTTGCAAGAACGAGCAACCCGAATCCGAGATACTGACCTACGATAATGTGGCGACGACGGAAGAGTGCATTTACTTGGGAAAAGAACAATAACAGAATCAAGATGTCGTCTAAATTTGTCGCAACGAAAGCTGTGATCCCAGCCGGGACTGCGGTGAATAGATAATTCATTTGGAAAAAACCTCAAGATGGATGAGTGAGCGCGATCGACTCAATGAAGCGAGAAGTGCGGTCGCGCCTGCGTGTGCCAAAGGCATCGCGCTTACTCGAATTACTTAGCGGGAACATCAGAAATCGATTTTGCTTGAACTGGGATTGCTCGGACGGGTGTGAAGGCTTCTACTTCAGTCACATCGAACTTGTGCTTGGTTTGCAGGTGAGATTGAGGGCTGTAAGGGGACATGACCGAGTTTGAGAACTCTTGAGATTTAGCAGCGATCGGTTTCGCGCTGGGTCGTGCTAAATATTGATAGCTCGGTTGCACTGCTTGATCTGAATGAGCACCTGCTTGCTGACGCAATAATTCAACTAGCTCCGAAAGCTGGCGCGATTGAGTTTGCAAGGTTGAAGTGTGCAAATCATCGATCTTCTGATGCAACAATTCAATCTCTTGAGCAGTATGAAGATTGACTTGGTGATTGATCTCAGCGCTTTCTCGGTCTTCTTCAGACTGACGATTTTGGCTCATCAAAACTACTGGAGCCGTATAAGCCGAAGCGAACGAGAAGACTAAATTGAGCAGAATGAACGGCGATTCATCCCAGTGTGGCAGTCCGGGAATGGTGTTAGCTCCGATCCAACCTGTCAAAATTACGCTTTGTGCGCCGATGAATGCCCATGAGCCAACTTTAGAAGCCATCCGATCTGCCAGTTTCTGACCGAAAGTGCGCTCTGGTTTAGTAGAGTTGAGCATCGGTGGACGGGGTTGAGCAGACATCTGAGTGTGCAAATTATTCTGGGTTGCTTCGTGAACCGATTTCATGACAAAACCTCGATGATGGATTGAATTAAAAACTTGTGAGAACGAATCTGTAGAAATCAATCTCTAGCGTGTAATTGAAGCGTTCATTTAAGTGCTAACTATTACAAGAAAACTGCTTCACTGAACTTGCTTATTCAATTGATTAACTTGTTGTTGGTGTAACTGGTTCGTTGCTCATGGTTACACTTTATCGGGATGCAATCATAGAAGCAAATGCTCTTTTTTCTTAAAACGATAAAGAGAAATGATTAGATTGCCGCGATCGCTCATTCAACAAGTGCCAATGCTATGTTCCTGTAGCAGTTTGGCGGTCTATCTACTTTTCTTTAACCTTTTTTAACTTACTCTTAATCAATTGCAGTTCGGATCTAACTCCGAACTGCCTGCGGTCTTCGATTTGGGAGTACAGATCAATGAGTGCAATGATGCTGAGTTCTACGGATTGGAAAAACGATCGAGTTCCGGTTGATTCTGGCGCTGATGATTGGCTGTGTGATTGGATTAAATCGACAACAGAGCGGTAGACCTGCGGGAATGAGAACTTTTATGCTGGTGAGTATGGCAGTAGTAATATGCAGCACCTTGAAACAGTGTGGGATCGTAAGTAGTAACTATCTAACGAATCTCCACTAACGCAATTCAAAACCCAGGTTATTGAGGATCTCGCGCAACCGTGAACGGTTTCGTAGTGCTTCTGGACTCGCAATCCGCTCGCTCGAATGCTGTGACCAATTTCCGGGAATGTTCATTTGCTGCTCGGTGTAGAAGTTCGACATAGTTTGATCGTATTGTGCGATCGCGTCATTCTGAGCTTCCAAGCTGTATTGTTCTCGATGCAGTACTGCTGCTTGAGGTAATCGAGGTTTGATTGCTGCTGGTTTTTCAGGATCAGGATAACCAACACATAAACCGAATACGGCGAAGACCTGTTGTGGTAAACCTAACTCTGCTGCGACTTCTTCTGGCTGATTTCGCATTCCACCAATATAGACTGTTCCCAAGCCCAGTGATTCTGCTGCGATCGCTGCATTTTGAGCCGCAAGACTCGCATCGATCGCCGCCATCAGGAACATCTCTAGATAGTTCAGTCCCTCATGAGGTAATCCCCGACTTTCAGCAATGTGCGTGAGTCGAGCTAGATCTGCCAACCACACAAGAAACAATGGAGCCTGCCGGATGTGTGCTTGTCCTCCTGCTAATTGCGACAATCGCTCTTTACGAGCTTGATCTTCAACTGCAACGACACTCCAAGTTTGCAAGTTTGATGAGGTCGAAGCAGATTGAGCCGCTGCAACTAATAACTCTAGCGTTCCTGCCGGGAGTGGTTTGGAGAGATAAGAACGGATCGATCGATGGGATAGCAGATCAGACAAAGTACGATTCCAGGGAGCATCTAGATCGAAAATGGCTCCGTAGCGTTCACGTAACAGTGTAACCTTTGTTGCAGACAGATCAGGAGCAAGTGTCATAGAACTTTTGAGGAATATTTGAGCAATAAAAATGTGCCTTGTTCAATGATAGAAGACTTCAAAAGGTTGTTCTATAGGATGTTCTTCAGAAGAGAAAATACGGCAATCCAACATTATTTATGAGAATGAAGGAAACTTGCAGCCCGTCCACTTATTTCACAAACGAATTGAGCTGCTAAACTCCACTTAATCTATCAATTTACCGCACTTTTGAAATATCACATGAAGCCTTGAGAAAAACAAGAAGGCTCATATGATAAAAGATCTACGCTCTCTGCTTAAATGCGCTGCTATTCCGTCTTCACAGGGATATCTGACGATACAGTACAATGGCACTCTAAGCGTACTTTGTTAGCGATTTGGAGCGGGATGGCTGAATGGGAGCAAAACGATCGACTCGAAAAAAAATATCAGAGCAGTGTGCCGTTAAGGTTGTAGAGGTTGTCCCTTTAGTGATGCGCTGTATCAGAGCCGATATGCGAACCCGCAAGAGCACTGAACTTTCGGTTCCACAATTCCGATCGCTGGCATTTCTCGATCGTAATCCCGGTGCGTCTCTGTCTGAACTCGCGGAACATTTGGGCGTAACTCGTGCCACCGCCTCCGCGAATACAGAACGACTGGTGCAGCGCAATTATGTTCATCGCTGTGATAATCCCGAAGAACGGCGTAGAGTTGTACTGAATCTGACCGAAGCCGGAAAACAGCACCTCTATCAAACTCGCGCCCAAACTCGTGCATACATCACTGATTTATTCAACAATTTGACCGAAGAGCAAGTGAGCTGCATCGATGAAGCTTTGAGTTTGTTGAAAGAAATTTTTGAAGAACCTGCGATCAACTTACCCGAAGACTAGAATTTATACAATCCGCTAACATTAAAATAGTAAAAAATTCGATAGTAATTAGGATGATGTCAATACAATACTAGAAATACATTACGAGAGAGAAAACCTAATGTGGATCAATACGATCAATCACATTCAGATTACATCACCTCCCGACGTAGAAGAAGAGATGCGCTTTTTCTACAACGATGTGCTAGGTCTGCCTGAGTTTCCTAAGCCTGAAGTATTACAACCAAACGGTGGTGCATGGTATCAACTCGGTGAAATCCAGCTTCATATCAGCACTGAAAAAGACGCAAGAAACTACGCTTCTAAGCGGCATATTTGCTTTCAGGTTCGCGATTTGTCAGCGTTTCAACAACATTTAGCAGCGCACCAGATTAGCATTATTCCAGATGGACAGCCGATCGAGGGATACGATCGCTTTTATCTGCGTGATCCGGGTGGAAATCGAATCGAAATCATTGCTCCTGAGTTAAACCAATGACAGTTACAATTAAAAACTTTCACGCTCATGTTTACTTTGATCCGGAGAGCCGTGATCGAGCGGCAAAAGTGCGGGAAGAATTAGGCGATCGTTTTGATGTGCAGCTTGGACGCTGGCATGAAGCAAAAGTTGGACCTCATCCGAAATCAATGTATCAAGTGCTATTTGCTCCTGAGCTATTTGGCGCGATTGTTCCGTGGCTGATGCTGAATCGCGAAGGATTAGATGTCTTAGTGCATCCAACAACAGGCGATGATGTGGTCGATCACACTGCTCATGCTCTGTGGTTGGGTGAAAAACTACCGCTGAATATTGATGTGCTGCGAAGAGTGGCTTCTTGATGAATAAACGATCGCGTCTAGCATTCCGGGGCGAGTGATTCCACTTCTAGAAATCTGGCTCAAGTAAATACTGCGGCAACCTTGTTATGAGGCAACCGCAGCAGTGTTTTCTCTCTACAGTCAAAGTGATGCCAACACTTTTGTACGGTGTTGATTCTCCGGACGAGGCAAGCCAAGATTCTCGCGCAAGGTTCGACCTTCGTACTCAGTTCGGAACAATCCCCGACGCTGCAACTCTGGAATTACTAGATCCACAAATTCATCCAATCCACCTGGTAAGTACGGCGGCATAATGTTAAAGCCATCTGCACCTTCGTAGATAAACCATTCTTCGAGTTGATCTGCAATATATTCGGGTGTGCCGACAATCTGGCGATGTCCGCGTGCGCCAGCGATCGCTAAATACAACTGTCGAATCGTTAACTGTTCTCTTTGAGCGAGGTCTTTCACTAACTTCAATCGACTTTGTGCAAGTTCTGTATCAGGTAGATTTGGTAGAGGTGCATCGATCGGATAGTTCGACAAATCAATGCCCCCGACTAACCCAGAGAGTAGCCCTAGTCCTACCGATGGATGAATTAGATCTTGCAATTGCTCGAATTTCTCTTGTGCTTCTTGTTCTGTTCGACCAATTACGGGAAGGATTCCCGGCATAATTTTGAGATGATCTGGCGATCGACCACATTGTGCTAGTCGTCCTTTTACGTCTGCATAGAAGGCTTGGGCATCCTCAAGAGTTTGTTGAGCCGTAAAAATCACTTCAGCAGTTTCAGCCGCGAGATTTTTACCATCCTCAGACGATCCAGCCTGAATAATCACCGGATAGCCTTGAGGAGGACGTGCCACATTCAAGGGACCCCTCACTGAGAAATGTTCACCCTTATAGTTCGCAATATGTAGCTTATCTGGCTCAAAATAGACCCCAGATTCTTTGTCACGAATAAAAGCATCATCTTCCCAACTATCCCAAAGCTTAGTCACGACCTCGACAAACTCACGAGCACGTTGATATCGGGGGCTATGGTCTGGATGCTTATCAAGATTGAAATTCTGTGCTTCTGCATTGGTCGCAGAGGTAACAAGGTTCCAGCCTGCTCGACCACCACTCAGATAATCTAATGAAGCAAATTTACGAGCAAGATGATACGGCTCATTGTATGTCGTTGAAACCGTTGCCGCTAAACCAATTCGCTCGGTTACAACTGACAGCGCAGAAAGTAGCGTTAACGGTTCAAAGTGGGCAACGTGTCCTGCTCGACTCAACGCCTCCAGGTTGCCTCGATTTCGGACAGCAACTCCATCAGCAAAGAAAATCATGTCAAATTTTCCTCGCTCTGCGGTCTCCGCGACCTGCTTGAAGTGCTCGAAACTGAGACCGCCATCGGCTCTTGCATCTGGATATCGCCATGCGGCTAAATGATGTCCAGAACTCATCAAAAAAGCACCGAGTCTGAGTTGTTTCTTTTCGCTCATTCTTTGAGTTAGCTCCTGTTTGGTTAGGAATAAAAGATAAGGGTTCGGAGTTCAATGCTTTCACGTGGAGGGGCATCGGGTGAGCTAGTGGGATCATCAAACGCACTATGAGCCGCAAATCTCGCCCGTCCGTCTGCTGCGGAATCAAAGCATTTAATCAGTAATGCCTCATCACTTTTCTGCTGCGGGAAATAGAACCAACGATGGGCTGAATTGTAGGTAATCGCGTAAGTTTCACCGACACGATCGCGATACACCAAATCCAACGGAACCAAATCAGTGAACGCAATACTTTGCGCGTCACAAACGGCGATCGGGGATTCTTGAACCGGGGACGCGATCGGTCTCCAAACATTCACCACGCTGAATCGGTGTTCTAGCAGTTCATCAATGTTCTCGATTCCCTGTACTGCTAGTTCGAGTCTGGCTCGACTGTAACCCGATCTTGCAGTGAAATCGTTGTGAACTCGCTTGACAGGCTCTTTTGCATTGTCTTCTTTTCGCTGCGCTCGTTTTGCATCTCGAACATTGTGATCAAACACAATTACCTTAACTGCCCCTGTCAACTCTGTTAAAAGTTTCTCGGCTTCAGGATAGTAGACGCGACGAACTTCCTCATCATCATAAAAGTTTTGAATGATGCTTTGATGATTAATTAGCGCGAAACCTTCTTGATCGAGAGACAACTTCTGAACAATCGATCGAGCATCCCGAATCAAGACCTGACGCGGTTCAAATGAGCCACTATGTTGCGGTTGTCCTGGCGGTGTTTCCTCAATGTAATAAACAGGCTTTTCTGACATTGGAATCAGATAGTTAAGCGATGCGTTAACATATGGAAGATCTTGAATTCCAGGTCTATCTAGAAGTTGAAGGTTGAAACTCATAACGGGGTTAATAGAGGACGTTTAGACTGGTCTAAGTTCTTGTATGTTCCTATTGTTGAGATGTACCGATCGCAGTTGGCTCACCCAAAACCTTAGTAAAACTTTCGATGTAGTATTCGGTCGAATTGGCAACAGCCTGGATCGAAGGACGTTGGCGTAATCCTTCCCACCATTGCTGCAACCGAGGTGTTTCTGTGGGAAGTTCAAATTTGCGAAAATGGCTCAGTAGCGGCAACCGCTCAAACCACGGATAAAAGCTAATATCAACTAAGCTGAATGCGTCTCCTAACCAGTAAGAACTATCGCTAGAGAGTTTACCGAGTCCTTCTTGCTCAATATACAAGAGCGCTTCTATAAATTCTCGTCGCCCTTGTTCTTGTTCTTGTCTATCTTTTCCGCGTAGTAGCCTGTTGAAGGCAGGCACGAATCGAGTATTGGCATAATCAATCCAAATCCGAGCGATCGCTTTCTCACCGGGATCACGAGGCAGAAGTGGCGGATCTGGAAAGACTTCATCGAAATACTCATTGACGATCGCGGACTCATAAAGTTCGAGATCGCCATGCTTAACTGCTGGAACCTTCCCATAGCGAGAGATTTTGAGAAAGTCAGCAGGCTTGTTCGAGAGATCAATCTCGATCGGTGTAAAGTCGATGTTTTTCTCTAACAAAACTACACGAGTTCGCTGAGAGAATGTAGAACGTCTAGTGAAGTAAAGCTGTAGAGTTGTCATGATTGTCCTAGAAGTCTGATGTTGACAGTTGCCACTGTATTCAAATGCAGTATTCAAATCCAGTTAATCAACGGTTACTCGCTCGATTTTTCGTAGAATAACTCGGAAGTATTGCATAGCCTTTTCTAAAATTCAAGTCTCCGAGCATACATAATCATTGCAACAAACTGTTAGATACTCGAATTAATGCTTCAGGTTGAGGTTCGATGTCCTATTTTCAGTTAGACTTCGCTTGGAGTAATCTAGAACCTAATCCTCACCATGAGATCGATCACCCGCCGTGAGTTTATGACGACCGCCACACTTGCAACAGGATTTGCTCTCGCTGTGCAACCTGTTTCTCATGCAACTATCAAAACTGACACAACTGGCATCGTTGCCGGAGCAGTCCAAATTCCGGTGAAAGGTGGAACAATCCCCGCTTATCGATCGGCTCCCGCAACCGGAAGCGATTTCCCGATCGTGCTTGTAATCCAAGAAATCTTCGGCGTACACGAACACATTCAAGACATCACACGGCGGTTTGCGAAGCTAGGGTATTTAGCCATTGCACCTGAACTGTTCGTGCGTCAGGGCAATGTGTCTAAGTTGGGCAGCATTGATCAGATTCGACCGATCGTCGCTAAAGTTCCAGATGCTCAAGTGCTGTCTGATCTAGATGCAACCGTAAACTGGGCAACCAATTCTGCGAAAGGGAATGCGAATAGAATTGCGATCACAGGTTTCTGTTGGGGAGGTCGAATTACTTGGCTCTATAGCGCATACAATCCGAAGGTCAAGGCTGGAGTTGCTTGGTATGGTCGGCTTGTGGGTGACTCGACTGCACTCACTCCAAAGCATCCAGTTGATATTGCATCATCGCTGACAGTTCCGGTGCTTGGATTGTACGGGGGACAAGATACAGGAATTCCGCTAAACACCGTGGAAACAATGCGAGGTCAATTAAAATCTAGTTCTAGCAAATCTGAGATTGTTGTTTATCCAGATGCACCTCATGCCTTCTTTGCTGATTACCGTCCTTCTTACCGTGAGGCGGATGCGAAAGATGGTTGGAAACGATTGCAATCTTGGTTTAAGCAACATGGAGTTTAGTCAGGATTGATACGGCAACAAATAACGGATCACGATTTGTGATCCGTTACTTAAACTTAGACTGAGCTAGTTGTAGATTACTGAATCATAGTTGCAGTGAAACCGATCGCGCCTTCTACATCGGCTCCCCGAAGATTCGCGCCCTCGATTCTTGCATTCGTTAGGTTTGTCTTCTCTAAATCGGCTCCTTGCAGATTTGTGCCTTGCAGATTCGCGCCTTGTAAGTTTGCTTTCTCTAAATCTGCATCAAATAGATTTGCTCGTTCAAGATTTGCACCTGCAATGTTGGTTTTACCCAAATCTGCTCCCTGCAAGTTTGCCCCGATTAGATTCGTTCCTTGTAAGTTTGCTCGCTCTAAGCCTGCCCCTTGCAAGTTTGCGCCTTCCAAGTTTGCCGTTTGCAGGTTTGCATCTTTGAGCATTGCTCCAGCTAGATTACAGCCGATGCACTCATTGGTCTCAAGCAAACGTCTCACATTATCTGCAACAGTAGGCATCGGTAGTCCTGTTTGGGTGCTTGCCTGCGCTAGAGGCATCCCTGTTTGATCAGAGGCTCCCGGAGATTGCATCGGTACTGCTAGGGCGCTAGACTGATCAAGCAGAGACACCCCGACTACAAAAACTAGAAAAACTGCTACAACCCATTGAGTTAATCGCTTGAAGATTAGTTTCATCTCTTTCTCCTAAATTGATATCTACTCTAGTAAACGTCACAATTTCACAGTACTGTTCTCATTCCATAAGAGCAAATAGTATTGTTTGTCAAAACGACAAATAAAAGTTATTTAGGGAGTAATCATGAGCCGAAAGTTACAGGAAAAAGTTGCGATCGTGACTGGAGCCTCCGCAGGAATCGGTGAGGCAACGGCAATTGCTCTCGCAGCAGAAGGAGCTAAGGTCGCGATCGTGGCTCGTCGAAGCGATCGTCTAGACGCTTTAGCACAACGAATTACTGAATCTGGTGGTGAAGCCTTAGCGATCGTTGCAGATATCACCGACGATGCCCAGATTCAAACATTCATTAACAAAACTAAAAACACTTGGGGACAAATTGATATTGTTGTGAATAATGCTGGAATCGCCTTAGTTGGAGAAATTGCGAAATCTGACCCTGCGGATTGGCGGCGGATGATCGATCTCAACTTGGTCGCACTGATGAATGTCACTCATGCAGTGTTGCCCATCCTTCAAGCACAGGGATCTGGACATATTGTGAATGTTTCCTCGGTTGCAGGGCGCACTGTTCGAGCTGGGATCGGAGGCTACAATGCGTCTAAATGGGGTGTAAATGCTTTCTCTGAGGCGTTGCGACAAGAGGTGTCTCGCCAGAATGTTCGAGTCACAGTAATCGAACCAGGAATGGTAAACACGGAGATTGATAGTCACATTACGGAGCTAGGTGCTAGACAACGTAGTGAAGACCTTCGCAAATCGATCACACCGCTAGAAAGCGAAGATGTTGCGGCTGCGATCGCATATGCAGTGACTCAACCGTCCCGTGTGAACGTCAACGAAATCCTGATTCGCCCAACCACACAAACTTGGTAAAGTATTGCGATCGTGACCTCAATTCCTACAATTTTCCCCATGAGCCATTTAGTTGAATACGACGATGCAAGTGACGAAGTTCGAGCGGTCTACGATGATATTCGTGCCACTCGTCAAACAGACTATATCAATAATTTTTGGAAAGCTCTTGCAAATCATCCCCCTACGCTTCGTCGCACTTGGGAAACAATTAAAGAAGTCATGATAGCTCCAGGCGAACTCGATCCATTGACCCGCGAACTGATTTACATTGCAGTCAGCGTAACGAATGGCTGTGAATATTGCATTGCTTCTCACACTGCGGCAGCACGATCGAAAGGAATGAGCGAGACTGTACTGGGAGAAGTGTTAGCGATCGTTGCAACCGCAAACACGACAAATCGACTCGCTAACGGATATCGCGTTCCGGTTGATGAACAATTCAAAACATAAAAAACACCCGTTCAGTTGTTTCTGAACGGATGATCTCAGGTTGAACGACGACTTAAACCTTGCTGTAATTGGGATTCCAGCGCAACCACGATCGCTCTAATGCACGAGCAATCATATCTGCTAACTTTCCAAACAAGGCATACAGCAGAATACTCAAAACCACCACATCAGTTTGCATAAATTCTCGTGCATTCATTGCCATATAGCCAATGCCAGAATCTGCTGCGATCGTTTCTGCCACAATCAACGTCAGCCACATAATTCCCAGCGAGAACCGCACCCCGACTAGAATCGATGACATTGCACCTGGAAGAATAATCTTCAAAAACTGCTGAATTGGACTCAAACCATACACGCGACCCATTTCGATCAGACCTGAATCAACGTTGCGAATCCCATGAAACGTGTTGAGATAGATCGGAAACAAAACCCCGATCGACACCAAGAATAATCGCGCTTCATCCCCAATCCCAAACCATAGAATGACCAGAGGTAATAATGCTAAGTTCGGAATCGTTCTAAGCATTTGTAGCGAAGTATCAAACAAGGTTTCTGCAACAGGCAAAAGCCCATTGAGAACCCCTAGCGCAAATCCGATACTACCCCCGATGATAAATCCAGTTACCGCGCGTCTGGCACTAATGCTGATGTGTTTGAACAACTCCCCAGATTGGATCAATCCCCAAACTGCTGTAAAAACGCTAAGGGGCGAAGGCAACACTCTAGCTGGAATGATTCCGGCTGATGAAAAGATTTGCCAAAGCACCAAGAGCAATACTGGAAACGCCCACGGAAGTAATGCACGAACGCGAGAATTGTTCAATATAGGTCTAAAAGCCTCTAGCCTTATTGATTGTTGAGCCATAAAATACTCCGATATTGAATTCAGGTCAGAATGGGATACTTGCGGAGAATTAGGGCAATTTACAGCCACGCCCTAACGTCGAGAACACTAAAATACTTTGGCGGTCAATACTTCTTTTGGAGTAATGTTTGCGTACTCCTCAGCCGTCAGAAACCCTTCGCGAACGTTTACTTTCTTCGGCACAAGCTTCAGGCTGTACCACAAGTCTGCAACTTCTTGCTGCTTACTAATAATCTGCTCAGTAATTGGGCGCAAACCATACTCATACTTTCCGTGCATTGTCTCCAAGATATCTGGAGAAAGTTGAGTCACTGGAGCCAACAATTGTGCAACCTCTTTACGGTGATCTCGTGTCCAGATCTCTGCTTTTTGCAGTTCTTCAAGGAATACCTTGATCACGTCAGGATGCGCTTTGTAGAAGTCTCGACTGGTTGAGTAGAAGTTTGTGGTATCTCGCAAGTTTTCACCATCTAGCAACACTCGTCCAGTCCCTGCTTTCTCTGTTCGGGTGATGAATGGATCCCAAATAAACCAACCGTCTACTCTGCCCTGAGTAAAGGCAACATTCGCATCGGGTGGCGGTAGGAACACAGACTCTACATCATTAAGCTTTAATCCTGCTTTCTCTAGAGCTTTCACAAGTAAATAGTGACCGATCGAGGCTTTTTGAACCGCAATTTTTTTACCTTTGAGATCAGCGATCGACTGTGCAGGCGAATCTTTTGGGATTAGCAATGCAACAGGCTTCCCGTTGCGGGGCATTGTTGCTAAATAAACCAATGGTGTTCCAGAGGCTTGAGCAAAAACAGGAGGCGATTCAGCAGTGTGAGCAATGTCTAGCGCTCCAACTTTCAGGGCTTCAAGCTGTTGAGGTCCGGCTGCAAACTCCGACCACTTAACCTTAAATCCCAATGGCTCTAATGCTTTATCTAATGTGCCTTGCTTCTCTAATACTGCAAGGGCAGTAAGTTGCTTAGATCGAACAATCCGTACCTCTTTTGCATTATCACTGGGTGTACCTCCAGATGCGCTACTCACTACAGCACTGGGGGAAACCGCAGGTTGCTGAGTGATAGGATTTGAATTGCAACTTCCCAATGTGGTTGAAAGAATTAGGAAGTACCCTACTAGAAACAAAGCTGCACGACGAGTGAATCGCAGGTGTTTCCAGACTTCAATTTTTTTGATTAAACCTTTCACCGGGACAGGTTCTCCTTGTACTAAGGGAATAGTTTCATACTTAAATGTGTTACCGTTCTCCACGATTACGGAAAGAAAGTAAGGTGAGAAAGAAGCTTCACTCCACAGCTTGACTCAGAGAAGCGAACAAACTTCGGATACTATCAGCGTTATTCGTGCTTCAGCGAATCATCGAGTTGCGGTAGCTTCGCTTCACGCCAGTGTTCGAGTTTTCGCCAAGTCACCTTCTAAAACCTGATCGGAAACCATTGCCGCCAATTCTTTTTCTCGATCGTACTCTTCCTTAGTTTTACCTAACAATCGTTGCACTAGGTCTGTCACTGTTTTCGCAAACACTGCATGACCTCGCTGACGAGGACGCGGTAAATTGATCTCAATATCGAGTCCAACCTGACCTTCTTCGATCAAGATGACTCGATCGGCGAGTGCAACTGCTTCTTCAACATCATGAGTAATCAAGAATGCTGTGAAGCCTTGTTCTTGCCAAAGGCGTTCTAGTAGCTGCTGCATCTCGACGCGAGTTAAAGCATCCAATGCGCCCAACGGCTCATCGAGCAGTAATAGACGCGGCTCACTCACTAAGGCTCTAGCTAAAGCAACCCGTTGACGTTGCCCACCTGATAGTACAGCAGGCCATTCTTTTCCACGATCGGCAAGTCCAACTGCCGCGAGTCCTTCTCGCGCCTTCTGTTTACGCAGTCCTGAGGCTTGATCTGTGAGTGCAATCAATCCTAGCTCCACATTGTCGATGACTCGCTGCCAGGGTAACAGGCGCGAATCTTGGAACATCATGCGAATATCAGCATTGAGCTTTCGTGAGCGTTGACCATCAAGTAAAATCTCGCCGCCCGTTGGGGAATCGAGGGCAGAAATCATGCGAAGGATCGTACTTTTGCCACAACCGCTTCGACCGACGATCGCTACAAATTGTCCTGGGAGAACTTCGAGGTCAATTCCTCGTAACACCTCCTGAGTTTGGAAGGATTTCTTCAATCCTTCCAGCTTGAGATGAATTCCGTGTCGTGAAGCGGTCATTGAGTAGCCTCCGGTATAGTTCAACAGGTGCAAGCTTGAGAAGTGATTGGGCTGGGTAGAGAGATAAGGGATCGAAAAAGTTGCTCAAGCAACTAAAATACGGTATTCCTACCAATCTACCGTAGATGTTTTATTACTTTTCCACATCAGCCCTGAAAAAATGAGTATTGGGTAATACAAAATTTTTGGAGTTTTCCAAGTTTTTGTGCGGCTTGCTCTGACGCATCTAGCACCATCTACGGTAGTAGATCTAGTTCTTCTCGGAGGATGCCAAAGATCAGAGGTTGAAGAGTTCAAATTGCTCTGGTACAGTACTGTCGGTAAAGTTTGGTAGACTGTCCCTTCAGTTTTGAATCTCATTCATGCAGTACAACTCTCTTGGCGAAAGCAATCTCAAGGTTTCTGAAATCTGCCTTGGCACAATGACCTTTGGGCAGCAAAATACGATCGAAGAAGCCCATCAACAGCTCAATTACGCGATTGATCAAGGCATAAATTTCATTGATGCCGCAGAAATGTACCCAGTTCCACCCCATGCTGAAACGTATGGTGTAACTGAAACTTACATCGGTGAATGGCTCAAACATCAGCCGCGAGATCAGATTATTGTTGCGACTAAAATTATTGGAGCGGGACGGCGCTTTAAGTGGGTGCGGAATGGCGTAAATCAGGTCGATCGCGACAATATCAAACAAGCTGTCGATGATAGCCTGAAGCGCCTACAAACCGATTACATTGATTTGTACCAGATTCATTGGCCCGATCGATATGTGCCTCAGTTCGGGCAAACCATTTTTGATCCCAAGCAAGAGCGAGAAACGGTTTCGATCGCTGAACAGTTAGAAGTGTTCGCGGATGTAATCAAAACAGGCAAGATTCGCTACTTGGGACTCAGCAACGAAACGCCGTGGGGTGTAATAACTTTCAGTTACCTAGCAAAACAACTTGGATTGCCAAAAGTGATATCAATTCAGAATGCCTACAGTCTCTTAAATCGCGTGTTTGATTCAGCCCTAGCAGAGGCAACCTACCGAGAGAATATTGGTTTATTAGCCTACAGTCCTTTAGCGTTTGGATTTCTGACTGGGAAATATTTGACAGGCGATCCTGGTAAAACTCGGATTACATTGTTTGACAGGTTCGGTCAGCGCTACCTTAAGCCGAAAGTGAACGAAGCGGTGGCGGCTTATGTCGAAGTGGCGCAACGCCACGAACTAAGCCCAACGACGTTAGCATTAGCCTTCGTGCGAAGTCGCTGGTTTGTTAGCAGCACAATCATTGGTGCGACAACATTGGAGCAACTTCGAGAAAACATTGATAGTGTGAATGTGGAACTAACTCAAGAAATTTTGAGTGATATTGAAGCGGTTTACACTCAATATCCAAATCCTACCCCCTAATGATGGCTTCTCAAAATGATGGCTTCTCAAATGTTTGAGCCTATTCTAATTCGATCAGCTAAATTGTCAGATGTTAAAGGCATTGCCAAGCTTGCTGATACATTGGACTATCCGACCTCGATCGAGGAAATACAGTTCCGTCTTGAGCGCCTGATCACCCAATCAGATCATATTATCTATACTGCACACCTTCCTGACACGCTTGTTGCTGGCTGGATTCAAGTAGGAATTGCAGATACGCTCCTGATAGGACGGCAAGCAGTTGTAGAGGGTTTAGTCGTTGACGAGCAGTATCGCAAGCTTGGAATTGGTCGATCGCTCTTGCAATCCGGTGAACAATGGGCACGATCGCAGAATTGTCATGCAGTCCTCGTCCGCTCGAATGTGATTCGCGAAGAAGCTCATCGTTTTTATGAGCATCTGGGCTACAGCCTTCTGAAAACACAAGCGACTTTTAGTAGAGCTTTGTAAGCAACACTAGGTAGAATCTGTTACCGGAGCTAAGACGGTTAGGAGTGTTGCAAAAAGCGAATGTTACTACATGAACCAGCAAATTAGGACTACTATCCGCACTTATCGATCGAGCGATTTTGATCCGATCGTCGCCCTTTGGTATCGGACTTGGCATCAGACATTCCCACACCTACAACACCCCTATCCTTACTCAGCTTGGGAAGCGCGATTTCGAGAAGAACTTGTTGTGCAGGGATCAATCTGGGTCGCAGAAATCGAGAATCAAATTGCGGGATTTATTGTGATTTTGGTCGATCGACAATGGATTGACCAACTTTTTGTCGATGCTCAATATCAAAGTCAGGGAATTGGAGCAGCTTTACTGGATCAAGCAAAGGCAATTTGTCCACAAGAATTAACACTTTGCACATTACAGGAGAATTTGAGAGCGCGATCGTTTTACGAGCGACATGGGTTCAAACCCGGCAAGAAATCCGTCAATTCATTTAACGGTCAACCTAATATCGAATATTACTGGAGGTCTTAAAGATGTTTGAAAGGCTCTTCGCTTCGTTGCTATCTGGCCCCTCGACTGAACGTTGGGGCTAGCCGTGCGAAGTCCAGTAAAGGGACTGAAAGCCAGTTCGTGCTTTCTCTTCAGTCCCTTTACTGGACTTTGTTCCATTAAACCCGGATTAAAAATCCGGGGCGGGTGAGTGCAAGGAACGATAACTCTTAAAACACCCTCTTAAGCTTTTCGTATTCCAATTTACATTATCTTTGTTGTTCAAATTACATTATCTTCAGCTTTGAAATTGCATCTCTGAAGTGCTTGCAATCCTGATGTGATGTGTGAGACATTAGACCCTGAGAGGTTAACTACAATATTTCTACTGGCTTATTGTATTTTTATAATTTGATTAGGCCATATTGAGGTTTTTTGGATTCAGAAGTCAGTTCCTTATGCTTAATCTGCATTTCGTCTTGATTAAATTCCAATAGAGGCTCCGCTCGTAATCGCTTAAAACCATGGTGTTAGTTCAGAGAAACTATGTTAGGCAACTGTTTCAATCAGCCAAGTACGACAGCAAATAGTCCAGCCACCTCTCCTGCGAGTAGTCCAGTGGCAACTACTTCTCCGGTTGAGAACAAAGCAACAGGTATCCTGGCAACGATTCAAAACTAAATCCTGAAACGAGTGACAAGGTTCCAGGATTTAGCTTTGTGAATCCATCGTTTTATCAAATTTATCAAAAACGTTAGCCCGGTCATCTTAAAAATCAACAAACTGAAGCTTGCTAGTGTCTAAATCTGTTTGTGGTTCTGGGGTAAAGACAGTAATAGTAGCACTAACTCCAAATGCCATAAGAAAAAGAGTTGCGATGGTTATTAAGTCGGATTTCAGCAGCGTTGACAGAGGTTGTTTCTGCCCGCCATTGAGCAGTAGTAACAGTCGAGTGAACATGATAGAAGATGACTTGCGAATACTATACAGTCGAAAGCCTAACGAATACAAAGCTTGATCGAGCAACCGTAGTAAAAAGACTTTTCACCATCATATAGGTAAATAAGAAAACCAAGCAGTTCGTAACACAATTTGATATCTAGAATTTTCGCCGGCTTCTAAGTAGGTAGGCTCAATTAAACACAAAATGCTCGTAAGACCCTTACCCCAACTCTCTCCCTGAGAAGAGTGAGCAAGAAATAAAGCGTTCGTTTCCCCTTCTCCCTGGGAGAGAAGGGGTTAGGGGATGAGGGTCTTAGCTTAACTGCATCCAGCTGCTTACGCAAGTTCAGTTAGTCAGCACAGCCGAATTCGGTTGAATATTTTGTTTCAAAGTATTTGACATTTGTTACCTGCATCACTTGATTATAACTCCAGCTAACCGGTAGGCTTATCGTATATTCAAAAGGCACAGCGGCCCAACCAAGCTGAACAGCTTTTTGTCTACAGGCTCTAGGTTTATAAGCACTGAGGTTTATATGGCAACATCTTCCGCAACTGATATCGATCAGGTCATTTCTGCCCTAAAAGGCGGATTAACCTCTGTTCCAGCAGACACTGCTGTTCAAGTTATCGATGGCTTCGAGCAACAAGTAAGAGGTTTAGGTGCAACAGAGATCGCAAACAATCTGGTGAAACTCAAAAGTTTACTAACAAGCGGAGGTGGTAGCCAGCAAGAGATCGGTCAAACGCTTTCTCAACTTGGCTCACAGACCAGTGCTGCGGCATCAGGCGCAGACTCAGAACTCACAGGTAAACTACAGGAACTTGGTCAACTGTTGAGTAATGCTGGTCAATCTTTAGCATAGGTAAGCCCAATCATTGTGTTCCTCCACGCGCTTCTACATCTTTCTAGAGGGTGTAGAAGCGCTACTTTGATTGAATTAATGTAATGTGTTGCTTCCGCTTAGAAAGCCGTAGATCACAAAATTTTGCCCGTTTAGCGATCGCGCTTTTTCACTTCCAGAGTCATGCTTCGGCTTTGCCAATTTTTGCTGCTTCAGGAACTTCGATCAGCTTTCCGGTTTTGACATCGTAGATGTATCCATAAATTGGAATACTAGAGGGAACTGAGGGATGATTGCGAATTCGCTTTACATCCACTGAAACACTCTCCGCCAAATCTTTGAAGGTTAACCAATCAATAAATCCATCTTCATCCGAGCCATCACTTGTGCCAACATCATGCCAATCGGAATCATCGATCGTGGCAGTCTCCGAACTCTTTGCTAACAAACCACGAATAATTTCATCTATAAACAATTGCATTCCGCAATCTGAACGATGAATCACAAACCATTCACGAGTCCCCAATAGCTTGTAGGAAATGACGAGTGAGCGGATTGCATCATCGCTGGCCTGTCCTCCGGCATGCGAATGACATGAACACCTCCTTCCGAAAGTCCTGCATATTTAGCAGGATCAAGACGAGCATCCATACAGGTAAGAATTGCAAAGCGACGACCCGGCGGTAAAGGCAAGCTACCTTTATCGCCGAAGCTGTTAGTGTAGGCTTCATTTGCAAACAGAACTTCTCGTAATACTTGGCTCGTGAACGATTCCTTTCAAAATGCTTACAGATCTTGTCTTATGCAGGGAGATGTGGCAGACTTGGCTTAGTCTTTAATACGGTAATTCTATAAGCTTACCGTAGTCTAAATTGACATTTAAGGAAAGCTTCAAATTTTGTGCTGCGTTATTTTCAGAGTGCGATAGCACTTTGCCTCATTACTTTTGTCTTTTGTTGCTCGAACTTCGCATGGGCGGCTTCACCTTGTCCAGAGGAGATGGTGTTGATTCCAAGCGGCAACTTTACGATCGGATCAGAGCTCTCGAACTATCCAGAAGAGCGATCGGCAAGTGATGTTACGGTCGATCGCTTCTGTATTGATCGGACTGAAGTGACGAATGCTCAATTTGCTAAGTTTGTCCAAGCAACCCAATATGTCACTGTTGCTGAACGTCCCCTTTCTAAAGAACAGTTTCCCAATCTTTCTGAAGAAGAGCGATCGCCGGGATCATTGGTCTTTCAAATGACGAAACCTGGAGAACAATTTTTAAGTTGGTGGCACTGGACAACGGGCGCGAGTTGGAAACATCCATTTGGTGCGGAAAGTACGATCGCGGGTAAAGACAACTATCCGGTTGTTCACATTGCTTATGAAGATGCTGTAGCGTATGCGAAGTGGGCAGGGAAAGAACTTCCAACAGAAACACAGTGGGAATATGCTGCGCGAGGGGGACTCGATCGGGCAACCTACACTTGGGGCAACCAGTATTCTGCGACAAAGGCAAACACATGGCAGGGTATGTTTCCGTTTTTTAATACACAGGTCGATCGCTATGTTGGAACTGCTCCAGTGGGTTCTTTTCCTCCAAATAGCTATGGTCTCTACGATATGGCAGGGAACGTTTGGGAATGGACAACGGATTGGTACCGCGTTGGGCACAGTGGTAAAGCGCATCAAATTAATCCAACGGCTCAACACGAAAGCTCTGATGCCAACAAGCTAGAAGAACCAGTCTTGCACGTGATTAAAGGTGGCTCATATCTTTGTGCGCCGAACTATTGCAGTCGCTTCCGTCCAGCAGCACGAGAATCGCAGGCTCCTGATACTGGAACGACCCACATTGGATTTCGTTTGGTCAAAAACTTGAAATGAGGATCAAAGATGGCAATCATTCAGACAATGAGAGTACGACAAGAAACGAGGATACAGAGGATTTTTTGGCAAGCTGTAAAGCGAGTGATTCAAACGATCGCGATCGCATTTGTAATTTTGAGCATTCTCACCTTGTTTGCTCACCCTGGATATGCAGCAACCTCTAAAGTGTTGCCCGCTCCAGAGCCAGAATTTCAAGGTAAAGTTAGCATTACCTACGAAGACTCTAAACCCGATTTTCCAAAGTCGGTTTCTGCTCCAGAGAAAGCTCCGAATGTATTGCTCATTCTGCTCGACGACATGGGATTTGGGCAGACCAGCACATTTGGAAGCCCGATCGAGACTCCGAATTTCACGCGATTAGCAGAACGAGGATTACGCTACAACCAGTTTCATGTGACGGCGCTTTGTTCTCCGACCAGAGCAGCATTGCTCACTGGGCGGAACCATCATTCCGTAAATACAGGTGTGGTAGAAGAGCTGGCAACAGGATTTCCAGGCTATACAACAATCTTGCCAAAGAGTGCAGCAACCGTGGCAGAAGTGCTGCGGCAGAATGGTTACAACACAGCCGCCTTTGGAAAATGGCACAACACACCGGACAGCGAAACGAGTGCAGCAGGACCGTTCGATCGCTGGCCCACTCAGCTAGGATTTGAGTATTTCTATGGCTTTCTGGGTGGAGATACAAATCAGTGGAGTCCTGCTTTAGTCGAGAATACTAAGCGCATTCAAAAATCGATCGACAATCCGAACTATCATTTGACTCCAGATTTAGTAGATCACGCAATTTCTTGGATTCAAGCGCAACAATCGATCGCGCCAGATAAACCATTCTTCGCTTACTTTGCAACTGGAGCCACTCACGCACCGCATCACGCCCCCAAAGCTTGGATTGATCAATACAAAGGCAAATTTGATCAAGGTTGGGATCAGTTACGTGAGGAAATTTTTGCACATCAGAAACAATTAGGGGTGATTCCGGAGGATGCGAAACTGACTCCACGTCCGGAAGAGTTCCCTGCTTGGAATTCTTTATCTAAAGAAGAACAGAAACTCTATGCTCATCAAGCCGAAGTGTTTGCTGGATTTACTGCCCATACTGATGCGGAAGTCGGACGGTTGATTAATGCGATCGACCAACTGGGAGAACTCGACAATACACTTGTAATCTACATTGCTGGTGATAATGGTGCGAGTGCGGAAGGAGGCTTAACAGGCAGCGTAAATGAACTCAAAGTGTTCAACGGTGTACCCGAAGATCCAAAGCTTTTGTTAGCCTCACTCGATGAGTTGGGTAGCCCTAAAACCTTCAATCATTTCCATGCTGCTTGGGCTTGGGCAATGAACACACCCTTTCAATGGACAAAGCAGATTGCTTCACACTTTGGCGGAACACGCGATCCCTTAGTTATTGCTTGGGGCGATCGCATCAACGATCGCGGCGGACTTCGCACTCAGTTTCATCATGTAATCGACATTGCACCGACCATTTTTGAAGCCGCAGGAATTACGCCACCTGAGCGGGTAAATGGCGTGGAACAACAACCGATCGAAGGAACAAGTTTGGTCTACACCTTTGACAATCCGAAAGAACCGTCTCATCATGACAGACAGTATTTTGAGATGTTTGGCAATCGAGCGATATATGACAAGGGTTGGATCGCTGCTGCTCGTCACGGTCGCTTACCGTGGGAGGCTGTTTCCAGGACAACCTTTGATCAAGATGCCTGGGAACTGTACAACGTTGCATCGGACTTTAGTGAGGCGAACAATTTAGCCGAGAAGAACCCAACAAAGTTGCAGCAACTCCAGAAATTGTTTCTCTCAGAGGCTCGTAAATACAACGTATTGCCTTTAGACGATCGCATTTTGAATCGCTTTGATGTCAGCAGTCGTCCGAGTTTGGTTGCAGGTCGAACCCACTTTGTGTACTATCCGGGTGCAGTTGGGATTCCTGAAGGGAGCGCCCCTGATCTGAAAAACAAATCGTTTAGTATCACAGCAGAAGTTGAACTTCCAAAAGACAATGGAGCGGGTATTCTAGCGGCTCAAGGTGGACGCTTTGCTGGATGGAGTTTCTTTCTAGATAAGGGTAAACCAACGTTTGCTTACAATTTCTTGGGCAGCGATCGTACTTTGATTCAATCTACCGAAAAAGTTCCGACGGGCACATCAAGCATCAGATTTGACTTTGATTTTGATGGTAAAGCTCCCGGTGCAGGGGCAACAGGTCGATTGTTCATCAATGACAAAGCTGTGGGTGAGGGACGAATTGCAAAAACGGTTCCTTATCGCTGGGGTCTAGATGAGACGTTTGATGTCGGTCAAGATTTAGGAACACCTGTTGTTGACAACTATGAAGTTCCTAACGCTTTCACGGGCAATTTGCGGAAAGTCACCTTAGATTTGAAGGCTTGAATTCATGCAGTATGGCATTCTGAGTGCGATCGATTTTCCATTGCTCAATAAGTTGGCGTTTCTAACACTGATTCTATCGATGTTGCTAGACACAGGTTTGAGTTTAACCATTCAAGCAATCTGGGAGCCACTTCGCAACATTCGATTAATTCTTTCATCACTGATTGCGAACTTTATCTTAGTTCCATTGTTTGTGTATTTCCTGCTGCAAGTTGTTCCTTTAAGCGAACCTGTGAGAATTGGATTTACAATCTTGGCAGTTGCAGCAGGTCCTCCAGTGCTTCCGAAACTCGCTCAATTAGTCAACGGTAATTTGGCATATGCGGCTGGACTAATGTTATTGATGATGGGTCTGACTGCCGTTTATATGCCGTTTGCATTGTCGGTCATGTTGCCATGTGCCAAAGGCATCGCGTTACAGGATGTCGAAGTTGATCCCTGGCAAATTGCAAAACCATTACTATCGCTGATGTTGATTCCCCTGATAGTCGGATTGCTAATTCGCGCCAAGTTTGAAGAGATTGCAGCGACGATACAGCCATTGATGCGGCAGCTTTCCAGTGCAGCCTTGATTCTAGGACTATCAACCTCATTGATCCTTCAATTTGGCAGTCTCGTGACACTGGTAAAAACGGGAGAAATATTCGCGATCGCAGTATTCATTCTTGTAGCTTTCGGATTCGGCTATCTCTTGGGCGGTTCTGATCCCGCTACCCGCAGAACTTTAGCAGTTGGAACAGCGCAGCGTAATATTGCTGCTGCGCTATTAGTTGCTGAAACAAACTTTGATGATCCCACTGTGACAAGTGTTGTCGTTGTCACCAGTTTCTCTCTGTTTGTGATGATTCGTGTGATTGCTAAACAGGCTTTTGCTGGAGCAAAACAGATCGAGGTGTCCTAACCAGAGGTAAATACAAATCGGTAGCCTGCATCATACTGTTGTTGCTGCCGGAGAGTGCCATATTTTTGATCCCATGCACCGCTGTCTAAATCTCTTCGCAACTGTGATAAGCCTGTATCAAGCTCATCGGGGTAAAATTTCGCGAATGAAGAAATTCCACTCCGAATCGTGTTATCAAGGTAAAGTTCTGGACGTGCCCAACCGACGGCTGCAAACGAATCGGTTAAATCCTGGGGAAGCAAAAACGGAGCTACATTTACAGTCGCTTTCATTGTTGTTGCGATCGCAGCGCTTAACTCTGCGATCGGCAAAAATGTAGCATTGAGATCCTCAATCCATGCAGGAAAATAGTCTACTAGCCAAAATCGAGCAGCAACAACCGGATCAGCCGTAAATAAGACAATCTGACCGTTGCCTGTGACACGACCGATTTCTCTTAATGCTTGCTGATGATCCCGAAAATGATGAAGTGTCAGCATGACGATCGCTGCTTCTACCGATCGATCCGGTAGTGGTAAATTCTCAGCAAACCCATCAAACCACTCAATTCTAGAATGCGGAACCGCTTGACTTCGCATTGTCGCAGAAGGCTCAACAGCTAAAACACGATAGCCCTGTTCAGCGAGAAACAAAGCATAAGAACCTGTTCCAGCAACGATGTCAGCGATCGTAGATGCAGATTTAAGAATGCCTAGAAGTGCTGTGGCAATTCGTGGATCGCACTTTCTTGTCTGAGTATAGTGCCTGCCGATCGTATCGTACAGTGTCATTCTGGTTCCTAAATAGCAGCTTCCACTCCACCAGATTGTAGGCTGGCTGTTTTCAGCTAGAAACTAAAGTAAGTCCGAACTGCACCCACCCAAATTGTATTGTTAACACTATTGTGCTCTGGATTGAGAATCACGTACACATTCGGAGAAACAGTCAGGTTATCATTGATTCGATAGCTGTAGAACGCTTCTAGGTGAAATGAGGTATCTGGATCTTGACGACGCGCAGAGGACGGCGTTGCGCGGAAAGTGTTGCTGGTTGTTTTTGGAGGAATACCGACAATGATTCCTGCTAAGTCACCTTTTCTAAAAAAGTCTGGAAACGCAAACGTTAGCGCACCATTCAAAATCGTTGCATCGTTATCAGCACCCCTGACTTGATGAGCGCGAGTATAGCCGAACCATCCACCAATCTGAAAGGTTGGAGTTGTTTTCCAGAGAAAATGCAACCCAAAGTTATCCGAGACAGTCGCATTTTGCAGAAACGGATTTCTGGCAGTTGCGCTGCCTGTACCACCTGTCAAGTTAAACCCTGAGTTACTATCAAAGTACTTACGAGCGTAAGCAAAGCTAATATCGAATGCGCTGCTGGGAGAGAAAGTGATCTGACCCAATGCCTCATTATTTCCACTAAAAAGTCCTTGACCTGCAACAGGATTGTTCGCTTTAGTGTCATCTGTAATGTAGCCCAAGCTCAGACGCAACCGTTTATTGAACTCATAGGTTAGACCAGCACCTGCACCATCAAAACCAGGTCGATAAATCACAGGATTATGGGTTGCAAATCGAGAGACAGCCCCATTGAATCCACCAATCAAAGGATTGAGATTTGGTGCAATCACCGCAGGCTGAAGCTGCCGCGCACCAACCCAGAAGGTTGCTTGACCGACTAGAAAGCGGTAGAATAGCTGGTCTAGAAACACACTGCCGTCCGTAAAACGTGGCGCATAAGTTTCAAGGTTAATTCGAGTTTCAGCAGTGCCCGTGGCGTTTTGCAAAATAGGGAAGTTAGCAGCTCCGATGCTGGTAGTAAGCTGATCTCGTCCGGTAAAGCTCGACTGCAACGTCAACCTGTACCGATAGCCGAGAATCGTTTGGGTTTGATCTCCGACCCGCGCTGTTGTGTTCGTAGCCCGATCGCCAAATGTATCGAGCGCGATCGCAATCAGATCCCCCCGCAGCTTCGTTGTTGCAGAAAACTGCTGCTTTTGAAGCGTCGTAGTTCTAGCTTCGAGCGAGTCAACTCGTCCACGCAATCCTGCTAATTCTCCGGCAAATTGTTCCTGTAAGCGCTGTATCGTTGCTAAATCTTCTTTCTTAACCAGATCAGAAGTTGATGCTGCAATTAACTCATTGACTCGATTAAGACAAGCATTTAATCCTGCCGCAAACTCATAGCGAGTCAGTGCTCGATTTCCACGATAGGTTCGATCGGGATAGCCTGCAATACAGCCATAACGCTCGACAAGCGATTGCAGCGCTTGAAATGCCCAATCAGTAGGGCGTACATCGGAAAGCTGCGAAACTGAAGATACTTGACCTGTTAGGGCGTTCACTTGAGCCTCTGTCTTTTGATCGAACTGAGAAACAGAAGGATCTTGTGCAATCAGATTAGGACGATCGTGACTTTGTGCAATTAAAGTTGATGATGGCTCGATCGCTCTTGCGCTACCAGAAGATAGCAGCAAACCAGTTCCAAATAGAACAGAGAGAGGAACTCTAGAACTCCGGAAAATTCCTAACATTTGATGACTTACCTCACATCCCAATTAAAAAACTTTGCTCGATATCAAGCTCGCAAAGAACTAAACGTATAAAGCAGTAGGTTCGCATTGCAGCGAGTTTCGCGATGCTATAACGCTCTGATTCAAGCTAGAGAAAACTTTGCGTCAACTACTTCTATGAAGATTTATGACGTTCGATAAATCAATTGTCGCTTGGGGAAAGCCAATTCATCTATCTAAAATACTATTAGTCTATGTTGGCTGTAGTATTGTGGGGCTATCTTTTCATGGTTATGAGTAAAGATCAAGACACATAGATCACAATTAGTCTATTACCTACACTGATTTGAACCGTATTCTCGGTTCCTACTGCAATGTTGTGGTCAGATATTGACCATTCTTGAAAAACGACTTGTCTTCTCTATTGTTTCTTGCAATAATACAATAACTCGACCGATTAACCGTATTTATGGTGAATGGAAGAGTTGCGATCGCTCCTGATTCGATCGGTTTGCCTGGACTAATCGCCAAATAGATCCAAGTCATTCTGCGCTTGAACTGGAGATCGCAACCATAACTGCAAAAAAACCCTTCTTCTAAAGCATCTTGGGGGATGTTAGTCGAAGAAGGAGGAAGTTTGCTTTGCTTCGTTGTGAACTGGCTTTTGCTGTCAATGTTGCGGTTGGCAGCAAAGTCTAATTGCCGTTGTCGCCCGTTGGGGTGTCAGTCAGGTTGTATTCGATCGCTCGAATATAGCCCTGATCGTTTAATGTATCTGGTGAGACAAGGTTTGCCCGAATGCCTGCTTTCACAATATCTTCTGCTGCAACTCGACCCGATCGCAGATCGAAGGAAAGCAGTCCTGCACTGGGGATGCCCTGATTCGCAAGATAGCCATTTCGAGCTAATCCTGACAGTTCAAATGCTGTTGTCTGTGTTGTACCGGCACGGTTAACAGATTGTGCATGTACAATCGGAGCCACTGAAAACCAAATCGCCAGCACACTAATGCTGCCGAGAATTCTGCGGTTCATAGGATCGTCTCCTGATCAATATGTGGACTAATCGCCATTTAAATTGTGCCACACGATCAAGATTTGGTATTTTTTTGCAGCAAGATCGAGCCTCTAAACTGTGCTTAAAGGCTGAAAGTTTAGCAGACTGCAATGCTACAACTGCTAAGTTCTAAGCTGGTTCTCTCTAATACGATACGATCGTGATTCTTCAGGAAGCGATCGTATTTTTCTGTGCTGCTGCACAGAAAAACCATTCGTGTAATCAGTTAAAACAACCTTCCAAATTGCTCCAACTGCCTACACAAAGGGCTAGATGCATTCGCAAACTTAAATACCTAAAGGAATACCCAAAGAAAACCGACTAGCTCAGTGCATTGATCACATAGTCAATGTACGAGTTCAGTTCGACCGCAGGGTCGCCCGACAAACCATGATTGGCTTTGATGTGCTTGAGCGCTTCAATGTACCAGCTTGGAGACAATTCAAACGCGCTATTGATTTCAGCCAAACCTGCCACTAGGTATTCATCGATCGGACCTGTTCCACCCACAACCAGTGCGTAAGCAATGATCCGCAGGTAGTAGCCAATATCACGCACACATTTTGATTTACCACGAGCATCCGACGCATAGTTCGGACCTTGCAGCTGCGTGGTATAAGGAAACTTTTGATAGACTGCATTTGCCGCCGATTCTGCCAGGCTTGCTGCTTTATTCGACAGTTCTTTTGCAGCCTCCAGCGAGTTTGCTGCTTGTCTATATCGACCAAACGCAATTTGAAATTCGGTGCTGCTCAAAAAGCGTCCTTGAGAATCCGCAGTATTGACCGCTTCAGTTAATGGAGTCTTCGACATTGATTAAATTCCTCCTAAATCATCATGGTTGAGCAAAAATTAGCCGACCGCAGCAGAAGCTCGATCGAAGTAACTAGCAACTTCAGACAGAATGTTGCTGCAATCGCCTTTCGTAATGCCGTTGGGATCATTTGCGATCGCCAGTGAAGCTTCTTTGAGCTTTTGAATTCCAGCCGCAACGGATGCACCCGGAACGCCGAGAGCCTGATAGGTTTCTCGCAGTCCATTCAGCGCACGATCTTCGAGGATGCTGACATCGCCCGTGAAGGTGGCATACGTGACATAGCGCAGAATGATTTCGAGGTCTCGCAAGCAGGCAGCCGCACGACGGTTTGTGTAAGCATTTC
The DNA here is from genome assembly GCA_014695255.1 of Cyanobacteria bacterium FACHB-63. Taxonomy (GTDB): domain Bacteria; phylum Cyanobacteriota; class Cyanobacteriia; order Leptolyngbyales; family Leptolyngbyaceae; genus Leptolyngbya. Next base: position 28,172 of record JACJNX010000038.1, on the reverse strand, counting down.
CGCCCGGAGCGATTAGCTGAGGTTGGGCTTCAAACAGCGCACGAGCAGCACTCGCGACGATCGTCGAAGAATTGCTAGTGATCCGATTAACCACATCAATCCGCTTATTGCTTTCGCGAACTAATGCAATCAGCCCGTCTAATTGCCCTGCGCTAGGATACTCTCCTCGAACATCTGCTTGAGCTACGACCTTCGTAAAAGCATCTTGTACCATGTTTTCTTCTCCTAATTGCTGAGTTAATGAATAAGGAGGTGCTAGCTTCCGAAAGCAAGAACAAGATTCAGCGTGTTCTAAATCTTTCCGCACAAAAACTATTCGAGATAACTGATAAGCTCAGAAATCGAAAGTTAATGAGTGATTAGAAGTAGCAGAATGAGAAATCAGCAGAACGTTTTTGATTCGATTTGTTCTGTATTTAACTCCCTACAAGCTTATTTTTACAACAACAATACACTGTTTTCTTTTAAATAATGTTTAGGTAATTAGCGTATTTAATTCTTACTATTATAGGGGTGTATTTCTATTATTAATTGATTTCGTTTTTGGCAATGAGTAAATATAAATAACTCTGTTTTCGCTGCTACATTTTTTAGAAATAACCAGCTATATCCGATGTTTTTCAGAAACTACGACTTGAAAAATTCTTTTCAATTCTTAAAGTTTGCTGAGATGAAACGGTTAAGAAAACAGATTCAAAAATAGATGAGAAAAATTATTAAGGCTTTATTCATATAGACAGCAAAAATAGAAGTAGGTCTTCCAATCTACTCCTATTATAAAAATATTCAATTTATAGGAAAGCCATCAGAAACCAAAAACTTGATACCTAGAAAACGTTGGACATCGTTCTAAGCTCTTGATTTCTGATGGCAGTGCTAAGGCAGTATTATGCAGGAACAACGATCAACGATCGTTGCCCGATATTAATTCAAATAGCTTCTGCCGTTTGAGCCAGTTGTTTCTTACTTGTAGTCACGATCGTTCCTTCAATTTGGAGCAAATTAACATTAAACTGGCACAACTTCACTCGGCGTATAAGAAGATGAATCTCCTTTCAGCGCTTGGCTGTATTTGCCATCGATACTGGTTGGCAAATCGCCCGAAATCGTGACGCGCTGCATTCGACGAGATTGATCACCGTAATCCGCGATCGCATAATGCTGAGTCGATCGATTGTCCCAAAATGCAACATCTCCGACTTGCCACTGCCACCGCACTGTATTTTCTAGCCGAGTCACATAAGACTGTAACAACCGAAGCAGGTCATCAGATTCGGTCTGTGATAAGCCTTGAAATCGACGTACAAAGCCGCCAATAAACAGTCCGCGCTCTCCTGACTCTGGATGCACTCGCACGACTGGATGCAGTGTTTCATAGACTGTTGAAGTGAAAACCCTCCGATAGGCTCTAAACTCCTCAGACAAATCTAAAGCTGGAGCCGCATAGTCATACGCATTGCTGTGAACTGCCCAAAGTTGATCTGCTAGATTTCGCAAGGGTTCGGGTAAGTCTTGATAGGCTGAGACTGAGTTTGCCCAAACCGTATCACCTCCGACTGGAGGAATGACGATCGCCCGCAGAATTGATCCCAAAGGCGGTTGATCGACAAACGTAACATCCGTATGCCAATGATTGGCGCGAGCAACGGTGCGATCGTAATCCAAATCCAACACTTCTGGATGTCCGTCGAGTGAGGGTACAGTCGGGTGCGCTGTCGTGATTTCACCAAACCGACGTGCAAACGCAACTTGTCCCGCTGCATCTAATTGCTGATTGCGAAAGAAGATCACTTTATACTGCACAAGCGCTTCGCGAATTCCACGAATCGTTGCATCAGAAAGTGTTTCACTCAAGTTAATTCCGTGAATCTCAGCACCAATTCGTCCAGCAACAGGTCGAATTTCTAAGCTTGTAAGGGTCATAATTAGGCGTCTTTAGAGTTTTATGAGAACGAAAATGTAGCTACTCGTCAATTCTCGGTTCGGTGACTGATAGTTTTTCTAGAAAAACTTTGCGATCTAGAAAATTGTTAGACTACCGAACTGATGTTGCTATTCTTCGATAAATCTATCGATTTAGTCAAGATTATATGAAATCTTTTGACAGATCACACCAATGTTCCCGTTTGTAATACTGTCAAGTAAAGCTGAATACAATCTTGACCTCGAAAACCACAAAGTTTCTTGCAGCAACAGCAATCCGAAACTCAGAGCATACATACCTTGATTTTTGCATTCAGAGTATGACATGATTCTGGTCAGTCAACTAATCTACAAAAACCCTACCGATTATTTGTAGATTGAGGGGTGTTCGCTAAAAGCGTTTACCGATGTGCAAACAATTCAGTTCATAGGGATTTGCTGCCTGATTGCAAATCTGTACAGCCCAACCATCAATTTCTGCATCTCAAACATTGTCATGTTCAATCGAATTCTCAGTTTCATACGATCGATAGTTGATCGTTCCTCTTCAATTGAAGAGAAACGTTTAACTATTCCGACTGGGCTACGCTTTGCTGCTCTTGGGCTTTGTTTGAGTTTCGCGATCGCAGCTTGCACATCTTCAACCCCGACTGCCTCTAACAGTCCAAACGCCTCTCCAGCAAGCCAGAGTGGGTCAGCAGCGAACGTTGTACGGTTTGGTTTCCAAAAATCTACCATTCTCCTCAAATCTAAAGGAGACATCGATAAGCGGTTAGCTTCAGAAGGCGTAAAAGTAGAATGGAAAGAGTTTCAAGCAGGACCGCCCCTGCTTGAAGCGTTGAATGCAGGCGCGATCGACATTGGACCTGTAGGAGAATCGCCGCCTATTTTCGCGCAAGCTGCTGGAGCCGCATTAACTTATGCGGCTGCGATCGCGCCCAATCCCAAAGGCAATGGAATTCTCGTCCGCAAAGATTCACCGATTCAAAGCGTGGCAGATCTCAAGGGTAAAAAAGTCGTATTTGCAAAGGGATCAAGCGCAAACTACCTGATTGTACAGTTGCTTCAGAAAGCAGGATTAGCCTTTAATGATATTCAGCCCATCTATCTCACTCCAGCGGATGCTCGTGCTGCATTTGTCAAGGGTGATGCAGATGCTTGGGTCATTTGGGATCCGTTCTTTGCTGCGGCTGAGGTCGGCACAAATGCCCGTGTGTTAGCAGATGGTGAAGGGTTGAACAAGCTAGGTGGCTACTATATTGCTTCTCGGAAGTTTGCCGCTGAGCAGCCTAAGGTTTTGAAAGCAATTCTAGAAGAAGTCCGAAATCTGGAAGCTTGGTCTGACAAGAATCGTGATGAGGTTGCAAAAGTACTGACCGATGCCCTAAAGCTTGATGCTGAAGCAGTGAAAAAAGCGACACAGCGCAGAGTGTTTGGACTCAATCCGGTAACAGATGACATCATTGCCGAGCAGCAGAAAGTTGCAGATACCTATTACCAACTCAAGCTAATTCCAAAACAACTCAACATTCGAGATGCAATTCTACCTCCCGATAAAGTCGCTGCTTTTTCGCTGAATTAGTCTTAACTTGGGATTCAGCAAGCTGTGGGAAAAGACTAAAGCCATCTTCACAGCTTGCACTGATTGTGAATGGATTGTGAATGGTTGTAAGTGGAGATCATCAAATGACAGTTCAGAATATTACTTTAAATTGGGATCAACTGTTAGAACTTGCTCAAGCTAATACAACCGCCCGTCGGGTGCGTAGACCTGGGCAATCGCCTTCGACTGCACCTATTCCAAGCAGTCTACATAAGCTTCCACCCGATATAGCACCGCCAGTTTTGCTCTACCGAGATACGCACTCTTGGTGCCCATTCTGTGAGCGAGTTTGGTTTGCGCTAGAAGAGAAAGAAATTCCGTTTGAGACAGAGTTTATTGACCTGAGCAACAAGCCGAAATGGTACACCGATTTAGTTCCGACAACACTTGTTCCTGCTGCCAAGATTGAAGGTGAGCTAGTATATGAATCGAAAGACATTTTGCTGGCTTTAGAAGAGCGATTTCCTGAGACATCGTTACTTCCTGCTGATGCCGAAGAGAATGCGATCGCAAGGCAACTCATTGAAGATGCAGAAACAAACGGATTTAAGGAAGCTGCTTACAAATTTTTAAGAGAAGCGGCTGATCCTAATGATTTAGACACTTTGAAACAATCTTTTGAAGCAAAGCTAGACGAACTTGAGCAAGCCTTATCGAAATATCCAGGCTCCTACTTCCTCAGTACGTTTAGCTTAGTGGATATTATGTATAGTCCGCATCTGGATCGATTAGCAGCAAATCTACCTGTTTACCGGGGCTATCACATTAAAGAGAATTCACGCTATCCAAATCTGAATGCTTGGTTTGCAGCATTGAATGATCGTCCTGCTTATCATCGAGTCAAGTCCGATGAAGCAACGAACAATTTATTGCTACGTCGAAGATGGGGAGTCGAACCTATCAGCAATCCTTTACCATTAGATCCCGTTCTCAGTGAAGCATCGCAGTATCGAGCAGAAGCAGCAGAACGACTCAGTGACAATCGAGAAGCGGCGATCGTTGATATTCTCAAAAATTCAGGAGTGCAGGCGTTGGGGGATATTTCAACTGTAAAAGATGCAATCGAAGCTCATCTTAAGCTCCTTGCAACATACTTGCTGTATGGCGATAAAACTCAGTTGCCTTGGGGTCGAGTTGGTGGAAAGGATAACCTCGATCCAGCTTTTTCGGCAATTGGTGCCATCACCTTTGCCTATTTGAGAAATCGCATCTGTGCACCGCGTGATATGAGTGCAGGAGCCGCTACTGCTTTTCGAGCCGCAGCCGATAAAGTGTTAGCATCAATCTACTAAAATTGTTCTACTGTGCATGATTCAACTCGACTTGAATCAGATTCGTGCTGTTCTGCTAGACATCGAGGGAACAACGGCTCAAATCGAATATGTGTTTGGAGTTCTATTTCCATTTGCTCAGACTGAATTTCAGAATTTTTTGCAAATGCATGATCACAATCCTCCAGTAAAAGCTGACTTGCAGGATTTACGGCAGGAATATGAAAACGAATCTTTATCTTTTCTTCGGATAGTGTTCAAGCACAGCAGTTATTGTTTCAATACACTGAAGCTGGAGATTTATCGCGCTTTCTGAGTGGCTATTTCGATACCAGGATTGGCGCAAAGATAAGCCCGGAGAGTTATCGTCATATTGCTGAAGCGATCGGAACGGTTCCCTCCGAAATTCTTTTTATCTCAGATGTCACAGCAGAACCTTTGATCAGCTTTGATAACAATCACTTTTATTGATGCTTTTCAGAAAAAAGAATATTTGCTGTTATGAACAGAAGTGCTTACAGTAAAAGCAAGTTCTAATTCTGTAAGCATTAATTATGTTAAATCATCTTAGAGAAATCCGTTACCAAGAAGGGCGACGCGATCAGCAAGCTGGATGTCTGCCGAAACGACAAGATTCTGCATATCTCGAAGGCTACCTCAAAGATAGACCTGAAGGATTGGATGACATTATTCAGTACTTCTCGACAGTAGAAGCATTTCTGAATTGGCGCAATAAAACCTCGGATCGATTGAAGTAAGCCTAACTTTGGAATGGACTCGACACGCGATGATTCATAACACCGATCGCTTCAGTTGCGGAAACACTTTAGAGACTTTGCCCAGTACATAATCACCGTAGGTTCCTTCAAAGGTATGAACACTAGAGCGATCCCAGAGTTCTACTCGATCGTCCTGGATCATGCTATTGAGTTCAATCGGTTTCACTTCAACATCGAAGTTAGGGTCAAAGAAAAACGGAAACGAAAGCCGATCTTTTTGTGCTGCATTGCGGACGCGATGTGGAGTTGATCGATATTGTCCGCCAGTCATACGATCGAGCATATCGCCAATGTTGCACACAAACGAGCCTGGAATTGGTGGTGCATCAATCCAGTGAGATTGTGACTTAACCATTCATTATAAGCTGCGCGTTCTTTGAGTCCTAAAAATTCTAAGACATAGGGATCTCGCAAAATTGTTAAGGGGCTATCAACTAAGCGTCCTTCTGCGGTCAATGCCAAGACCGAAGCTTTATCTTTAGAGAGTCCAATGCGCTCGTACAGCATACTGCTGATCTGACGCTTCAATTCACGAAGCGACCAGCCACTCTTCAAACATTCCAATTCATAAAATGCTCGCTTTAGCGGATCATCAATGCGGCAAAGCTCCATTAGGTGTGACCAGGCAACAGTCCGAAACAATCGAGCATAGTAGGCTTCATTCTGCCAGGGAAGAGCATTCATTTCAGGAATGCGGGCTTCAAGCGAAGAAAATTCAAATGCAGAAGTTTCAGAGAGATCAGCGAGTTGATTTAGCAAAGAGGAGTGTTCCTCAGCTTCCGTCAATAAGTCAGACGGGGTTTGGCTTTTTGCAGCCGCTTGTAAGAGTGGGCGGAAAAGGTCGGACAGTGTTTGGCTTTTTGCAGCGATCGGGTAAGCTAGCGCGAATCGACGAGCATATTTCAGATTACTCAATGAAAGTCCTTCGCATTTCCGTTCCGCCAGATCCTTTGCAATCTTTTTCAGAAGCGACTCCCCATAAGTGGCTCGGTCTTCGCCATTCTGTTCATACTCAATTAGATAAGCTCCAATTAACCAGTTACGAAGCGTAAGAGCTTGGTTCACGGCTCAGACGAGTGCTGCCTGAGTTGAACCATTAATGGAACCGATGTTGTTTAAGAGGCGATCGTAATTCACATTGCTCCTAAATTATGCTGACACTGGTTTATGAAATCGAGGCGGCTGAAGTATTCAAACGCTTCCTAGTCTAAAGTTAAATTGTTTGTCACTAGACAGTTTCAATTTCTAAGTCGCCAAAGACTGCTAGTTCGCATCAGAAACCAACGTTCTTAAATCTGCCAACAGTTTTTCTAGACGCTTCTGCTTTTTGGGGTCATCCCAAACCTTTGAACGATGAGCTAGACGCAAAACATCCTTAATCTGTCCCTTTAGTGATGGAGGTTTTTTCTCTAGATCCACATCCAGCATTTTGAGATTGGAAATTTTTTCTTTAATTTGCGCTAGAGATAGTTCTTGCACGATCGCTTCTTCTAAAACTTGACTTCGTTGCGCTTCGTCTTTAATTCGAGAAACAGCCTGAGCTTTGGTATAAGCAATCTTTCCGCTTCGCAGTGCCTCAAGTACGTCAGGCGGCAGATTGAGCAGCGGGAGCCGAGTGGTCGCAAATGATTCCCACGAAATCGTAGCCAACTCGCTAAAAACAGTCTGAACCGCTTCAGCCTCCAGACTAATCAAAACGTTTTGATTAGAATTGCCGATCACTTCGTTTCGCATCCGGTAAAGCAAAGCTGGAACATCGATCGCGTTTATCTTCAGCCTCAGTCCTAGCAACTGCAAGATACCCTCTGTCTCTTCGACCGGGTTAAGATCTTCACGCTGCAAATTTTCAACTAACGCAAGCTGCAAAGACTCCTCATCGCTCAGTTCTCGAATAGTTACAGGTACAGTATCAAGTTCTGCGGCTTTTGCGGCTCTAAAGCGACGTTCTCCAGCAACCAGTTCATACATCCCAGCTTTAGCTACAGGACGCACTAATAAAGGCTCAAGAATTCCATGTTGGCGAATCGATTCTGTTAACTGTTGAAGCTTATGCGGATCGAAGTAGCGACGGGGCTGGTTTGCAGGAAGTTGAATCGCGTGAATCGAAATGTTCTGATTGCCGGATTCTATCTCGGTCTCGAATTGCCATTCGTCCTTCAAGCTATTTCGTCTTGCCATATCGCATCGCCTCCTTGAAAAGAGCATCGTAATCTTTTGCTGCTGAACTTGCTGCCTCTCCAGACATCGAAAACACGGTTGCTGCCTGACCTGGAGCATCAGCGATCGCTTGACGCTGATAAACCATCGATTCCAATAGGGTAAAACCTTGAGTTTGACTTAGTGCCTCGCGTGCTTCCCTGAGCAGCACTGTTCCTCGTGAAGCGCGACTCAAGAACATTGCTGCTTTAGGTGTACCGCCTCGAATCTTCTGTGCCTGATTCACCAATCGAACAATGTCTTTCGCAGAAAGCAAGTCTAGGTTAGATGGCTGCACCGGAACGATCGCAAGATCAACGCTCAGCAGCACTGATTTAGCTGGCTCCCCCAAGACCGATGGAGAGTCTACAACGACGGAATCATATTCCTCTGCAAGTTTGCCGATCTGATCAAATAAATCATCAGGATCGTTGATTACAACAGAGGGCATCTTTAATTTATCGAGCCATTGACTAGAACTCATCTGCCCATCCGAATCGACCAAAATAACACGCTGTTTTTGACGCGATAGCCAGTAAGCAAGATGTACAGCGGTCGTTGATTTTCCACAGCCGCCTTTTCTGTTTAAAATTCCAATGAGCATCGCTCTTATCCGTTAGCCTTAAAATGTTGATGATGCAATCGCAGACTTCATGCTCGATCAATCCCAACATCATAATCGCATCTGTGATTCTTAAATCAGCAAATTAATACGAAAAATAGTTTCTACGGCTATGCCGATGCAAGTTTGCGCGCAGGGTTGGAAGTCGGAATGAGCCAATCCCCCGTATTGGGATCAAATTGCTCGTAGCTAATTGCCTTCAGTTCCTCGATCGTGTAAGGATGCTGAGTGATGAGTGCTGCACGTAGCCAACGGCAACGATCGCTTCAAGTAGTAAAGGGCGAGGTGAACGCTGCCCATTTTCCAGCCCAGAAATTGTGCCCTTGGAAACGTGCTAGTTTACCAATTCTCCCGTCTCGGAGCGATAGACCACTGGGGTACAAAGAATCGTTACCAAGTCATTGATCGACCAATCGCGGGATAGTCGCGCTGCCTTTAGAACTTTGCCTAGCGTTTTTCGCCCGGCATCGGTGGGCACATCAAGAATGAACATAGTCAAACTTCAAGTCAGCTACTTGCATCAAATTCAAAGTAGCACAAAGCCACAGCTTAGAGCGGCAAAATTTAGCTCAAAATCAAGTGCAATAATGATACAGAATCGTTCAACCAATCGAATAAAATTCACGAGGAAGAAATATAGCTCGTATGCTCAACATCGTGGAAGAAAATTCATCCTCCATTCCGACAGCGACAAGCGATCGACTTCAAGCCTTAGCAGAAGATATTCGATCGCGGTTGAAGCGAATGGCATCTGATATTTATTGGATTGGTCACAACCTACTAGAAGCCAAAGAGCTATTCGAATGGGGATAGAACGAAGCGTTCTTGAATTGAGCACAAGAGCAATCTGGCATTCAAAAGACGTTGGTATACAACTTTATCAACGTGGCAAAGGCGTTTCCAAATTTCCAAGACCTCGGAAACTTTGAAGTCGTTGTGACCGCTCTTTATTTTATCGCGAGACCTTCGATTCCAGAAGCGGCTCGAACAGAATTTATCGCTCGATCGCAAGCGGGGAAGATTATTTCACTTCCGACCGCAAAAGCGATCGTCAATCAATATAGAACCTATTTGAGATCTTATTCATACGCCAAGCGCTTTAGCATCAAGCAGATGAAGCAGAGGTGGATCTTTGCATTAGCATGCTCCAAGGTGCGCTCAAAGTTCTTGACGAGGCTCTTGCACCGTTCCATCCACGCATTGGATCGCTCAATAATCCACCGGGTTGCGACGGGAACGAATCCCGTTTGTCCAGTCGCTGCTTTTTCTGCTTTGGTCGGCTTGGGAACGAGTTGAAAGCGAATCTTGGTCAGGATCTGCGGGTAAAACAACTGTAATGCAGCGGTAAGGGTGTCAGGATGATAGCCGTGGTCGAGCAAGATCGTAATCTTCGGCAGGGTTACGGGGTTGGTACGGAAGTAGTCGAGATGGTCAATCAGCATTTCAATTAAGCCTTGGTCGTCGGTGACGTTGGCTTTGGTGCAATACGTGAAGAACGGCAGTCCCAGCGTATCGACCGCCAGATGGCGCTTGATGCCATTCGTGCATTTGTAGTGACAAAATCCCTTCGTCTCAATGCTGGCATTGCAGGTATTTTTCACGGCTTGCGAGTCGATGATTAACAGTCGCGTCCAGTTCGGTTTTTTTGGGCGTGTTCTCGCACCTGAGCATGCAGCGGATTCATGATTTCGTCTAAAATCCCGTCTTTGCGCCAGTGTTTGTCGTGCCAGAACACCGTCGAGTACGGCGGCAAGTCTTTGGGCAAATCGCCCCAGTTACAGCCGTTCTTCAATTGATAGAACACGCCATCTAGAATTTGCCGCTTTGTCCACTTGGGCAGTCAGGTTTGTTTCTTTTTCGGCAGAAGCGGCGCAATGATTTCCCACTCTTTGTCGCTCAAACTGCTGGAGTACGGCATTTATTTTTGATTTTAGCCCTTCTCAAAAAGATCTCAAATAGGCTCTATATTGTGGAGCCGACCGGACTGATTGAAGACGATGCAAATCTGATGGACAAGAAGTACCCAGGCAATCCGACGCAGTCATACCGCTCTCAAGATCCGCTTCGGGTCACGGGTGAGGTCATGGATTGGCAAGGGCACTCCCCCGAACAGCTCAAAGCCATGCAGGACAATCTTGAGCGACTGAGGCAACTGGTTGTTGAGGCGATCGAGGACTGAGTTTGGTAGTGTGCGAAGTCTTCCAGCAAATACCCGCGCGTCAAGCGGGGAACAATCGGCTGGACATGCTCCTATATGATCTGGATGCAGGCATTCGCAATCGAATCTAGCCGCAAGACACATAACATTGGATTGCCGTGCGATCGCCCTTCGCATTGCGGCTGAATCCAGTGTTGAACAGCTTCGCTTGAGCTTGTGTATGGTGAACCAATGGAACGATCGCAGACAGAATTGCAAAATAGTTACGATCGTGTGGCAGAAGCATACGCCAAGCGGTTTTATGAGAAGTTGGACAGAAAGCCGTTTGACCGCAAGATGTTAGATTAGTTCATCGAGAAGGTGGATGGCATCGGAGAAATCTGTGATTTAGGGTGCGGTGCCGGACATATTGCCCATTATTTACACGATCGTGGTTTAGAAGTTTGTGGAATCGATTTGTCGTCAGGGATGATTAGACAGGCGCAAAAATTAAATTCGCATATTCCCTTTCAACAAGGCGACATGCTTTCCTTGAATGATGTTGCTGACCACGCTTTTGGCGGGATTGCCGCCTTTTACTCGATCATTCATATTTCTCGTCCCTTGGTCGCTGACGCTTTACGAGAGATGAAGCGGGTATTACGCTCAAACGGTGTCCTCTTGCTAACCTTTCACATCGGAGAGCAAACCCATCACCTGAAAGAATAGTTTGATCAGAGCGTCTGTTTGGACTTTCATTTCTTCCAGACCGCCCAGATGAAAGAGGATCTGCGGACGGCAGGCTTTGAGTTAGAGGAAGCAGTCGAAAGAGACCCCTATTCGGATATTGAAGTTCAGAGTTGTCGCGCTTATCTGTTTGCAAAGAAGCCGTAAACAAACCACCGTCCACCCAATTGCTGAACTGGAATGGAGCATAGAATTGTCCTTTGAGTGGTAGAGGTTACGTGCATTCAGTCATCTCGATCGTTAAGCTGTTAGATGTCAAGCATGTGGTGGGAGTCAATGATGACAAACAGTAATCCTCATCGAACGGGTCAATGTAGGTGCGGGCGGGTGCAATTTGAAGTCACTTCAGAACCCCTGATGACCATGGCGTGTCACTGCACGGGGTGTCAGCGGATGACGGCAAGTGCCTTTAGTTTGAGCGCACTTTATCCCAGCAATGGGTTCAAGGTCACGTTGGGTGAACCGGTCATCGGCGGACTTCAGGGTGCAACCCGTCATTATTTTTGTGCATACTGCATGAGTTGGTTATTTACCCGCCCAGAAGGGATGGATGAATTCGTCAATGTCCGAGCAACGATGATGGATGATGCTCAATCTTTCAGTCCATTTATCGAAACCTACACGGACGAAAAGCTGCCCTGGGCAACGACACCTGCTGTCCATCGCTTTAACAAATTTCCATCACCAGAGAGTTATCCAGCGTTGCTCTCTGAGTTTGCAGAACAACGATAATCGAAAGGCGATCGCATATTCGACTGGGATACGACAAAGATACCGGAGAATTGCTTAATAGCTTTCGCCGGATTTGAAAGATGAGGGCGATCGCACTTCAGACCGCCCTGAGTTCAGCCATTTTACTCCAGAGCAGCCCTGGCTCTGCCCATGTATTCCATCACAGCTTTGTCGATCGCTCCCCGACTGACAACTTCAGGTGATTCCTGTTGATATATCCGGTTGAGAGATTGCTCAATTCCAGGATCGCCGCCTGTAAACGCTTGAATCAATTCAAGTGATTTTCGAGCCAGTGCTTTGACGGATTCACTGGTTGGGTCAGTGCCCTTCGCCATTTCTGCCCGTGCCTGTTCAATCAGCGTTTGCCAATCGGCTTGCGCCTGCTGCATCCGCTCCTCGCCCAAAAATTCCCGACGTTGCTTGAGGGTTTCTAGCTGTTCGGGGGTGTAATAGTTCTCCAACATACTCATGACCTCAATCGTTTGAATTAACGTTTCCACAGATACGGTTTCCATCGAACTGACCGTTTGCGCGATCGCCTGGAAGCGATCGCGCAATTTTTGAGAGAGTTCAATTTGCTCACGCAGACGGGTGGTGTGCAGTTGCAGAACGCGATCAAAAGAGAAATTGCGTTGCTCCAGACACTCCCGGATTTCTTCGAGCGAGAAACCAATTTGCCGCAGCGAGACAATTTGCTGTAGGCGGAGGATGTCATCCTTGCCATATAGCCGATAGCCTGCTTCAGTGCGATCAGAGGGCGAGAGTAAACCAATCTCGTCGTAGTAGTGCAATGTCCGCACCGAAACGCCTGTTTGTTTGGCAAGATCACCGACTTTCAATGCGATCGCGTCCATCTCATCCCCCTGTTAGAGACACTTCTCATCTGCAACTGCACCTATGGTAAAAGCCTCACGCAGCGTCAGAGTCAAGGGGGAGAGCAAAAAAAGATAGGTAAAGTGTATCGCGATCTCTGGCAGCCTTTGACAGTGTTCAGCATCCACTCGCAGCTTAAAAAATGCCGTCACAAGTAATCCAACCTTCTCTCGGTTGTTTAATATTGTAGCCTTCGATAATGCCTTCATCCGGTTCATACTACCTGTATCCCATGCCATCGCGCCACTTCTGGATCGGCCGCCAGGTGAGCCACTGCCCGTCCCACAAAGTGAGGGGTTTCAGAGACGGCAAACGAAGGTTCCTTCTGGAGAACTATCAAACCACGTTGACGGGACTAAACCTGGCAGAGATTCAAGCATTATTTTTGCCGAGACCGACGCATCTGCTAGCAGATTTAGGCTGTTGCCAAAGGAAGCGTGTGGTACTTTATTGCTTCAGCAGATGATGAGGTGCGCTCCTACCGCATCTCCAGGGTACGAAATGCGACTCTGACCGAACTTCCCAGCACGCGCCCAGTTGAGTTTGATTTGGCGGACTATTGGCAGCGATCGCTAAGTGAATTTCAGTCTAATTTGCCTCATTATCGAATCGTGGTGCGAGCGGCTCCGAGGGCGATCGCCTGGTTGCGCTGTGGCGGATACTTTGCCCGCGTCGAAGAAATTGGCTCACCCGATGCAGACGGTTGGCGGACTGTTTTCCTACATTTTGACGTGGAAGCAGCGGCTCGTGCTTATGTGCTGGGCTTTGGGGCACAAATGGAAGTACTGGAACCGCTGGAATTGCGCAATCGCGTCTTGCAGGCTGCAAAAGACACGATCGCGCTCTACACCCAACGCTAATCAGGCAGAAGTAACACAACGATTCAGTCAATGACTTGTTGATTGAGAGGCGACTTTTTGAAGTTTGAACGCAATCGAATAAGGACGAGTCTTACTATTTTGTAGCTGTCCTTCGGTTTCAGCTAGGTGAAATCGTTCTTCAACAATTCTTGGCTCTTCTAAATCGACGATCGTAAACCCTGCATCCTTAAATGTTTTCCAGTAATCGGACAAGGGGCGATGAAACCAAATGAACTCAGATGTGAAGTGTCCCCAGGGCGGCTCAACACATTTGTGTCGCTCGAAGTATGGAAACTTCCAGGTGTAAAGTGTTGCCTCATCGATCGTGGCGGCTTCGCCTTGCGGAAAGCAGGGATGCGAAAACACGAGAACCGCAATTCCATCTGGCTTGAGAACTCGACTGAAGGCACGGACGGTTGCCTCTAAATCGGGCACGTCCATCAGCACATAATTGGAAACGATTCGATCGAAAGATGCAGCTTCAAGACTACTCAACTGGGCGCAATCTTCAACGCGAAAATCGATTGTTTGATTTGCCTCATTTGCACTTTGAGCGGCAATCTCAATCATCTGCTCAGCAATATCAACGGCTGTAACGATTGCACCTTGAGCGGCGAGTTTTCGAGCCAGATAGCCTGTGCCACATCCAGCATCTAACACCCGAAGTCCTTGAACGTTGCCGACAAACTTCCACAAGATTGGATCAGAATTTAATCGTCGGTTACTGTCCCCGTCCTCTCCAACTTGCTGCTTCCAATCTTGAGCAAGTCGATTCCAAGTTTCACGCACTTGTTCAGAGTCGCGATCCATCTACACAACCAATACTCAACTCGATCGATGTTACAGCAGTCGTGCAGCTTACGACTGATTTAGTAGCCTAACGGCTACTTGAGTGATTGTGGCGCAGTGCATTAGATTGATCGGTTAAGCTTTTGAACATGATCAACCAAGAACATGAGTTACGCAAAGCGCACACGCAAACTTCGCACTCTTAATGCAGTTTCGCTGGCGGTTTTTGCCGAAGGAGCAGGACAGCACTTTAGCCGTTTATGGATCGATCTCAGGTCGCCAACCGTTAGTAGTCACGCTGCGCGGTGGACAAGAATCCTGGGTTATTTTCTCGACTGCCTCAATTAGCGAACCCGCAATGATCGGGCCGAAGTTCGTCAGACAAGCGATCGAGTATGGATTAATACAGGGCTGGCAGCTAAACAAACCTGGAGCGATCCTGCACGTTGACTATGAGAACAGCAACTTCTCCGTACATCCAAATCAGCTCAATTGAATCATCCTTGCAGCGGGCGAAAGGCTTCAAGATTGGTTACATTTCAAGTTCTGGAATCACAGCGATCGCTCGTGTAGTGCCAGTTCTGTTCATAACCTGACTGGCTGGAGGAGTGCTAATGAGGCGCATCATTCGTTTTGCCACGATTGCTCTTTTGTCGTTGGTTTGCCTGGTTTTCGTCTTCTTGCAAACCCTGCAACCTGCACTCACGACGCCCCAATTACAAATCGGGCTTGCACCCACCGCCAACGTTGCTCAAACTCCCGCTTTTGGCCGACATTTTCAAGATTTGGGCGTTGAAGGTTCGATTTTGATCTACGACTCGAAGCGCGACCGAGGCTTTCAACACAATCCAGAGCGTAACACCACCGCTTTTCTACCCGCATCGACCTTCAAAATTCTCAACTCCCTGATTGCGCTCGAAACCGGAGTGATCTCAGATGAAATTGCCGTTCTCACCTGGGACGGTGTGCCCAGAAAGTTCCCGGCTTGGAACCGCGACTTGAATATGCGCGAGGCGATCAAGCTGTCTGCGATTTGGTTTTATCAAGTCCTTGCTCGTCGCGTCGGGCACGATCGCATGCAGCACTGGGTTAGTCAAGTTGGCTACGGCAATCAAACCATTGGCAGTCCCAATGACATTGACCAATTCTGGCTTCAGGGCGAGCTGCGAATCACACCGCAACAGCAAATTCAGTTTCTCCGTCGTCTCTATCAGAACGATCTGCCTTTTTCGGAGCGATCGATCTCGATTGTCAAAGACATCCTGGTGATGGAGAGAACACCAGACTACACGATCACCGGGAAGACGGGTTGGGCCGGAGTTGCCGATGATGTCACCCCGAAAATTGGCTGGTATGTTGGCTACTTGGAAAAAGGTGAGGATGTGTACTTTTTTGCCACGAACATCGAGATTCGCACCGATCAAGATGCTACTGCTCGCATCGAGTTGACCCGTCTCTGCTTTCAAGATCTCGCTGTACTGTAATTGGCTGGCTTAATCGCGCAACTTGAACTGACTGGGTGCAATTTAACAGAATTCGTCACTGTCTCTTTCAACGACTGAACGTACTCTCGATCGTCCTGCTGATGTCTGCGCTGGTATCGGTTGTGTTGCAAAAAGGTTCTTAAGTCCCACGGATGATTCGTGGAGAGTCAATGAAACCTACATCCAAATCCGGGAAGAATGGAAGTACTTGTACCGAGCGGTGGATTCAGCCTAGTTCTCTGCTCACAGTCAATCTGAATACGCTTTGATTCAATCGACTCAATCCACAACCGATTATCAATCGATCGACTGCCAATACAACCGGGCTGACCGCTGTACCTGGTCAAAGTCTTGCGCTTGTGGGTGGCAATGTCCAACTTGAAGAAGGGCGATTAACGGCTCCAGTCGGACGAATTGAACTAGGAGGACTCTCAGAGCAACGACGATCGAACACGATTCAGCTCTAAAACGCCTGGGCGATGTTGTGCCCAAGCGGATGCTTCTGCAATCAGAATCGGGTCGTCAGAATCTAGAAATTGCTGCATTCGCTCGATCTGTCTTTGGCTTGGTGCATTGTTCTGCGTCTGACCTTCAGCAGCGAGTTGAGTCGCTGTCTCACAAGCTTCTCGCTGTGCTTCAGCATGAATTAAAACTTGTGAAATCGATTCAGCCTGAGTATCTGCGGTAACAGGGCAGAAATTCTGATGAATCAATGAATTACCGCCTATCGCGCTAGAATTTTCAACTGTAGAATCGCTAGAATCATTGCTAGTAGCATGATTACCGCCATCATTAGGTAATAAGCTTGTAGAATTTTGAGGGTTGTTTTCTGCCTTCAATTCCTCTAAATCACCTAGAGAATCATTCATGAGAAATTGAGGATGCCAAAGATCCCGATGACGATAAAGAGATCCACCTCCAATCTTGTATTGAAGCAAGACTTTGAATCTTTGAGTCGCTTGACTAGGAAGAATTCCTTTTTCCAGCAGGTCAGCGATCGCGCTTCTAATCCGATCTCTTGCTGATGCTGATTGTTGTTGATTCCAAGACGGAGCTTGATCGATTGCGCTTTTTAGTTCTTCAGACTTTGCCTTGAACTTTCCTTTCTGATCCCCGTAGTGAAAATAATGGCTTGATTCAATGCATCGTGCCCACTCTGCTGCACGATGTTCGATTTCATGCTGATGCTGACAAAATTCTTGATAGCCCGGAAGTGACTTTGCCGTTTCGACGATCTCTTCAACGAGCGCTTTTCCTTCCAGCGGTTGTCCCCTGGAGAGGACGTGGTGAAAAATGTACGATCGCATCGTAATGCGCCCCAACAAGCGATTGGTCTGCCCGTAGCCTGTCCAACCTAATTCGATTTCTGCATTCAAATCACTAATAAACTTTTCTGCTTTTCCAGACACTTGAAACAATCGCCGTTTCGTTTGCTTGAGAATCTGCTTTAGCGTTTTGGTGTCTAGGTCGTTGCGAGTTTGAGCAAATTGCCATTGTTGAACAAAGGTTTGCTGTGTGCTCCAGATTGGTTGAAAGTCGTCATTGAGCAAATAAGAGCCAATTTGCAGCGGTAGACGATGGGCGTTGAATAGACTGGGCGTTCCTTCTGCAATGTATGGTTTGGGATTTGGAAACGTTTCAAGCTGTCCAGGCACGATCTTGAAGCCAGAGTTTTCGAGCAGGGTCGCAACGGCAATCGCTAACTGCCAACTACTATGAGCTTGCGGAAATGGAAAATAAAGATGCAAACCACCGCTGTAGCTTGATGTGCAAACGACGTACTTAACTAACCCAAGCGGTTCTAATGCAGCAGCGATCCGACCAATTGCAAACGGGTCTCGATTCGGGTGATATGGACTGCCAGCATCGATGTCAAGCAGACAGTATTGTGTTTCTGCACCAAAGCGAACACCAAAGAGATATCCGCCCTGGCGAATCAGGCGATCTCCCAAAGGATGGCGAGATTCAGTTTGCCAGTTGACTTCTGCGCCAACACGAGGAAGTTCTGCCCAAATATAATCGTAACGGTGTGGAAAAAGCGCGAAAAACTCATCGGTCCACTCACGCACACCTTCAAGCGCGAAATGTTTTGTTGCCATAGCCCAGTAGTGAGTGTGAAGTCACCAAAAGCGATGTACCAAACACACTCGGTCGAAGATACTAGAACCCGATCTGTATAACACGAGCAGAATTAGGCTTTCGGCTTGTCAACAGGCTCGATCGTGCAACTCTTCTTAGTTTGTCAATATTGGCTGCAATCGTACCTACTATTCAGTTTGGGAAACGATAGGTCAATTGATCCTAGAATCTACATTTACGATCGCGAAAGATCACGTCTTCTGATCCTAGAGCAACAAAATACCGCTTGTTACAGTTTCGTCCTTGCATTCTAGAACTTTTGTCAACATTGGCAACAGCTTGAATGAGATGCAGTTTCAGTGGGTTGGTCAAACGATTCTAGAATCTGAGTCAACACTGTCAACACTCTGACAAATGTCCATAATCAAGCACGTCATTGCTGTTTTCAATAAGTCGTCATTTGGCTTGATATCGTAACCGTTCTGTATTTTGGTCAGGTGATTCTAGAACTTGAGTCAACATTGTCAACAGAACGAGAATTGTAAAGTTTTATAAAGAATTTGTTGAACAAGTTGGCGGCTATAGTGCGAGCATGTTAGCGGTAATTGGCTCCACTCAAGGTAAATCAAGATTTAAGCCTAAATAATCTTTATCCTCAGGTCATCGCATTCTAGAAAATTGGTCATGTGATTCTAGAAATTTTGTCAGCGGCAACTCTAACGTCTCAGTAGAGTAAAGCCTTGTCCTACCTTTAGCTTAGAGTTGGTAGACCGATAGGTTAGTTGTTGACAAAACGGTTTTGTTGACAGCGTGAATGCCATAATTTTGTGCTGTGGTTTCAACGGGTATACTGATTCGAGTTCTCAAATGCTATTGGCAAATCGAATCATGCTGGTGAGCGCAGTGAAGCAAAGAAAAACCAAATCGTCTCAATCTAAGTCAGCGAGACCGGACAGAGGCGGTTCTGCTTTGCAATCTGTGTTAGAGCAAGAGCCTCGTAAAGATATTCCACAGGAATCCATCTCAAGAGAAACAGAGAATGGAACAAGTGATACCTGCGGCATTATTCCATCTGAGCGAGTGCATCAGTACGCAGAAAAATTGCGTACTGGCAAGTCCTTCTTAAACCTGATTCTGGTTCACGTTGCGACGGGGATCAATCAGTATCGATTGCGGCAACTTCGATCGCAAGTAAAAGGCGACTCAGAGCTGATTAATCTCTACAATGAAACCGAAAAAATTGGTGCATTGCAGAAACAAGCAATTGCTCGATTAGAAAAGCTCTTCAAATCTGTTTTGAAGCAAGCCTCGTTTTGGGAGCAGACAGCACGTTGGATTACAGTTCGACTTGATCAATGGGCAGTAGAGTCAAGAATGCCAGTGGACTGTTCGATTCCAGGCGTTTTATCTATGGAAGCTGACTCAGCACTACCGGAAGAAGAGGCTTGGCGTGAGTCAGTCGTCATTAGTGCCTGTGCGTTTTACACTGCCAGCGAATGGCTTAGACATTTAGATTGGTCGTCGTTCTCGATCGAAGACATTGAGAAACTCTTAGGAATTCGATCTCCTGACACTTCAGCGACTGATCCCGCACTCTTCAAGGATCATGAAATTGAACGAGTTGCCACTGGCTATCCTATTTTGACTGGCGCACAAGCCCTGATTAATAATCAATGGGAAGACGGAGAATATCCATATTGGAAGAAACTGGTCGGTGAGGGATTCATTCAGCACAATATTGTGCGTCAAAGTCCATCGAATCAGCAAATAGAATTAGTGCCAGGTAAAGCAGCCTGGGAAATCATTCAGCAGTTTGGACCAGAAGCAGCCTATGTCCTTCTCATCTTTTCTTCCTATGCAACTGACTCAGAGAAACCTTGGGAGCAGCAGATCCGATTAAAAGGAACGGATTTAATCCGCTTGTTTGGATGGAGTAAGCGAACAGACATCACATTAGGACAAAAACTAAAAAAGATTGGCAACTTAGTAGAGTTAGTTTGTAGCTTATCGGTGTTAATTAATAACATCAATGTTGGAGCGAATCGCTACAACGTAGCCAGGGGCGCGATGTGGCTGCTTGAAGAACTGGAATATTCAGGGCAATTAGCACTCACCGTTGATGCCAAGAATCCTAGCGCTTTGAGCTACGAAGCGGGTGACCCAGATGAGTTGTACATTAAAGTCCGTCCCGGCAGTTGGACAAAGAAGTTTCTGAACGCCAGGGATTTGAGCGGAAAGAATGCGCTTTGCCAATATGGGTATTTGGCGAAGAGTACACTACAAATCAATCCCTATCGTCAACGGCTAGCCTCTAAGCTGGCAATCTTTCTAACCATCATGAGCCGGATTCGGCAAGATGGGCGGTACGAAGTTGGAACATTGCTGGAGCGCTTAGAACCAAAAGAACTGATGACAGTCGTTCAGCAGAGTAAACAGCGCCGGAGTGCATTGATTGCACAATGGGACAACGCACTTCTAACGCTACACGAATTAGGCTGGCAGATTGAATTTGACAACGAGACGTACCCCGAGTGCATTCGCCCAGAATGGAGTTTGACGGACGAGCCTGAGCCGATGCGAACTCGTCCTCGGAATTGGTTAACGCTTTGGCTCAAAGCGATCGTGATTATTAAGCCGACCGTTCTGATTCAGGAGAAGTTAGGCTCAGTCCGAGCGCCCAACTCTCAACGGACTGTGGACTTGCCGACTGCTTCGGACGATCTCCTAGAGCGAATCCCAGAGCTTACAGGTGCAGAACTTACGATCGCACTTGATGCGAAGGGATGGTCTAAGGCGAAATTAGCAAAAGAGTTGAGTGTAGATCGATCGCTCATTACTCGCTGGATCAAGGGCGAGCGAGTGATTCAACCCAAACATCAAACTCAAATCCGATCCCTGTTGGAGTTGTAAATTTCGGAGATGTGCTATGCAAATAATTTTAGGGTGCATACAGTCCGAAATCATTCGGTATTACTGCGGCTATGCACCCTAAATCTTTGAGCGTTCATAGTTTTTCAGGGTGCACATAAACCCGCAATCCATCAATTGTACGAAGCAATGCACCCTAAATTTAGGTTCTAATAATGCCTCGAAAAAGTCGTAAACAAAATGTTCCTACTGTAGAAAGCATTCTCCAAGACTGTTACACACTCAGGCTTGAGGACATGGTGTATTTGCGCGACGTATTAGATGTGTTGATTGAAGAACAAGAGAGATTAGAGGCTGAGCTTGATGAGTGGGAGACGAAGCGTGAAGAGAAGATGCCTAAAACAGGGGCACGTGGTTCACGGGGAAATATTGAATTAAAGATGATTAATGGTTGTGGTCCGTATGCTTATCTTCGATTTCGATCGGGCGATGTCCATCACTCATTCTACTTAGGTAAGGCAAAGACTCAGTGAGAAGTTATTTTAGATTTAGGGTGCATAGAGGCATAAAAATTCTGTATTTGATTGCTTTTATGCACCCTAAAAATTGCTGATCACACAGCGCTACAAAGCAGGCAAAGACTCAGTGGGAAGTCACCCTAGATTTAGGGTGCATAAAAGCATATAAATCTTATATTTTTGTGTTATATGCACCCTAAAAACGACTAATCTACGGCGCTCTGAAATGATATAAAGCAGTTGCAACGAGTTTGTTTATCCAGCATGGTGAGTTTGATTGATCTGAAGACTGTGGAATTTGAGCCGGGATTTGGCGGTAAGATGAATTTTTATGTGTCTGCTGTCGATGATCTTCTACGAGGTAAGAACGATCAGCCGACATCGAAATGATTCTCTGTAAAACTCATAACAAGACGATCGTGGAGTATTCGCTGCGAGATGTACATAAACCGATTGGAGTGTCTGCTTATCGATTGAGGGAGGCTTTGCCGGAGAAACTTCAGGGAAGTCTACCTACGATCGAGCAATTAGAAATAGAGTTGGAGACTGCTGCACAAGAGATCAAGAGCGAAGGCAGTGACAAGAAACGCTAACCTTCTGGTGATCTTTCGACGATCTGAGTAACGTGCTCTATGTCCCGCTAGCTCAGCAGGAAGGTGTGGTAGAGCCAGACACAGTAGCTGATAATTTCACCGGGGAATCGATGACGGGAGTACACGGGCAAGTGGATACGAACCCAGTTGAAGCAGTACAATTATTCTACATTCCGGTTAACCTGACAATACCGTTCTATGCTGTCTAAGATGCTTTTTCCGCGATCTCTTGATACTGAGCCAGTTCATCAAGCGAACAATCTAGTTGGTTGCAAAGAATTCGCATCTGAAGCGGAGTCAGCTTCGGAATGCTGTCATCATTTTCCCAGGAACTAACCGTTTGTGTACTCAGCTTCAACGCTCGCGCCAAGTCTTTTTGGCGATCACCCTTTCTCTGTCGTTTGACGCGCAGCCATTCGCCAAAGGTTAGTGTAGTTCCTGGCAAGGTCATAGCCAATAGATCGGTGAAACGTGAAATTAGAATAACTCAAATTCTAATCAAATGGGCTAATTTTCTCACGCTGTTTCAATTATTAAAGAGTGATCCACCGGAAAATTCCAGTTTTTTATTGATCGATCTGCTTAGGTGGATCATCGCGGATTTTCTGGAGGAACTCAGAAAACCTACAGAAAATCAGGGGTAACATCTCTTACAGGCTTACAGGAAAGAATAGCCTTAACGAGATTCATAACTTAAGAACCGTGGTTTTGCTGGAACAGGTTTCGATTTCTGTGGATGACCTGGGCGAGCAAGCTTTCCTCGTCTGATCGGATTAAGTAGGGAGGTTTGATTCAACCGATGAGTCTAAGAGGACGTTTTAAAAGACAATCGAAGATGTAAAAAAGCCCTCCGATAATACGCTGTAAATACAACAACTACAGTACCGAGAGAGCCATGAGTAAAGCATATCCTAGCAACCTCACCCTTGCTCAATATGAATTATTGAATGACTTATTGCCAGCAGCGAAGCCGGGCGGACGACCGCGAGAAGTGGAGTTGTGAGACATTCTCAATGCCATCTTTTACATCCTGGTTGAAGGCGTGCGGTGGCGGGCATTACCCGGCGACTTTCCCGATTGGCAAACGGTCTATACCTACTTTCGCAATTGGCGCAAAGATGGAACCTGGTTGAACATTCATGGTGGCTTCGCCTAGCCGCAGGCAACGCTTGTATCGGTGCAGCCGGATTGAGCAGGAACGGCTTCCGAGTCCATCAGAAGCAGTGCTGGATAGTCAGTCGGCGAAAAGTGCAGCCGGCGATTCATCACCGTCGATACGTTGGGACAGATTGTGCACGTGTTTGTCATCGGTATGACGATTCAGGTGTCTGATACCAATATCACGTCTCCGATACCAATATCACGTCTCGATCGATCTGGAGACTCGCACTGGGTCATGGCGTTCTGTCATTCTTTTTCAACACTACGACTTTAGCAATGAGCATCAATATTATTGCAGGGCTAATTTAGGCAGATTGGCAGGATCGCCCCGTGTAACTACCTCGACACCGAGTAATACCGTAGAAGCATCGATACCAAGCTGGACAAGAAACCCAAAAAGTGCAGGATGCGACACTCATCCAATAGATAGATTCTGGTGGAGCAATAAAACCGACACAATGATGGAGTGAAGTTAAGTCTTAATAAGAATTTGATGATTCTGCTCTATTACTGCTCTTGGAGATTGAGCAGCAACTTTTGCAAACCTATCCGGAGTGCAAATCACGATGCAATCTAAATCTTTGCAAGTGGTTGCTGCGTCCTTGCCCCCAGCACTCAATGATTTTTCTCAATCCTTGGTTCAAACGCCGCCTAAGCCACAGTGCGAAGTCTGTGTCATTGTTCCAGTCCGCAACGAAGCTGCAACGCTAACAGCAACCCTAAGCGCATTGGCAAACCAAATCGATTTAGAGGGTCGTCCGCTCCAGCGCGATCGCTACGAAATCATTCTTCTGGCAAACAACTGTAGCGATACATCAGTTACGATCGCGACTCAATTTGCGCGACTACATCCCGATCTGAATCTGCACGTAGTTGAAAAAACATTACCACTGCACGAAGCACATATTGGTCGAGTCCGGCAACTGCTTATGGATGAAGCTTATCGCCGTCTTAATAAGTTGGGACGCAAGCGCGGCATTATTGCTTCAACAGATGGCGATTCGCAGGTGAGTTCCACCTGGATTGCTGCAACGCTTCAAGAGATTGACTATGGTGCTGATGCGGTCTGCGGTAGAATCTTGCTTGATCCGGTGGGACTAGCTCACCTAGCGCCCTATGCGAGACTCTGCCATTTGCGAGAAGTGGGGTATCGATCGCTGATTGCAGAGTTAGAGAGCTATCTTGATCCCGATCCCTACGATCGTGCTCCTCGACACTTTCAACATTATGGTGCTAGCTTTGCTGTCACTGCTGAAATTTATGACCGTGCAGGTGGATTGCCTATTGTGCGGACTCCCGAAGATGTGGCGCTCTATCGAGCATTGCTGCGCGTGAATGCACAATTCCGTCATAGTCTGAAGGTTCGGGTAGTAACTTCGGCGCGGCAAATCGGACGGACAGAGCTAGGACTAGCCAATCAGTTGAGTGTGTGGACGGCAATGGGACAGCAACAGCAACCGTTTTTGGTAGAATCTGGAGCTACGATCGTGGCTCGGTTTCAATCCCGCCACCAACTTCGAGCGCTATGGTGGCGAATTCTCAGCGGTTATCAACCGAACCGCGTCGATCTTCAGCGAGTAAGTGATCAATTGGGAGTTGCAATAGACTGGTTACAGCAAACACTGATGCAACCCCAAACGCTTGGCTTGTTACTGGAGCAAGTAGAACAGCGCCAACAGCAAGAAGGCAACGGGTCAGAACGCAGATCATTAGTTTCGATCGAACAGGCAATTCAGGAATTACGAGGTTGCTTGCATGAGATTAAACATTGCGGTAGGGGGTCAAAAACTAGTTCAGGAACCAGAAAGCATAAATCTGGAGTGCCCACACAATGGGATTTATCAAGACATTCACGCAAGAGATCAAACCTATTGGTCTAGCAATTAGCAACGCTCGAATAAATCAAGGCGGTATTGCTCCTCTCGTTGTCCGAGTCTATGCTTGAGATTAACGGGAGATAGCTCGAAAAAGGCATCATGTACCTCATCTCCGCTTAGTGGGTAATCTTTTGCATACAGCGTCCAATGTACAAGTAGCAAATGTCCACCCGGTTCCAGAGACTCTAAAATGTGCTGCTGCGATTTTCTCAAATCCTCCCAACTCCAGTAGTATCCCACCTCAGAAACTAGGATCAGATCAAACTTGCGATCGGGAAACTGCTCTGGAATCCGCATGATTTCAAATTGAATTTGGGATAGATGCTTGCAGCGTTGAATCGCTCGATCTTGAGCAAGCTTAGAGACATCAATCGATAACAGCGATTCACAGCGATCGGCAAGCTTTTCTGTCAGGACTCCAATTGATCCCCCAATCTCAAACGCTGATCGATAGCGAGATTTTGGTAGTGCCGCGATCGTCGCTGCATATTTATTTGCTTCATACTCACTCGTTTCAAACCTCCACGGATCGGGATCAGCCTGATAAAGCGTATCAAAGTAGCTTGGCGGTAGTGAGTTAGGTTGCAGTGGATTCATAGTAGTTCCTCAAAATACAGTTCCCAGGGGTGCGAAAAATTTGCCAGCATTTCAGGGGTCAACCGGAACCCTTCAGGATCATCGTCGATTAAATTGGTGGTCTGAGAGCGATACTGCGCGATCGCTTGCTGTTTCAGATGGACAATGGTTGAAATATTCAATCGCCAGCCTGTAATTTTTGCAGAATTGTTGACCGTTTCCCGCTGATCCGGGTCCCAATCCCAAATTGGATACTCAATGATTCGAGGCGAGAGTACGAGGGTTGAGATTGCTTGATGAATTAACTGCCAAGCCGCCCGATGATCGGGATGCGGATCACAACGCCAAGGCAAAAACACAGTTTTCGGTAATACAGCTTGCAAATAGGCACAACAGGCGGTGCCGGTTAGGTCTGACGTGAGGTGATCCGAGATTGACCCGTCTGGAAGTCGCAAAAACGTCACTGCTTCTGCTGAAACGCCAAGGCAATTCAGAGCCGCGATCGTTTCCTGTTCACGCAAACTTCGCAGGGCAGCAGCAGGATACTTTTGCGATCGTGGATGAGACAAGGTGCCATCACTGATCACTAAAACTTGTACTGGATAATCCAACAATCTCAACGCTGCAATTGCACCTCCACAGCCTAGCGTTTCATCGTCGGGATGAGGAGCAACCACTAAAACACAACCGAGATCAATGGTAGAAATGGATTTTAATGGCAACCGTGTTGCATTTGTAATTGGCGTAGACATCATGCAATTAGTCATCTCGCCACAAACGCTGTACAGGATCGGTTTGAGTCAGCGTATACTGCCCGACATTGGCAAGGGCAGCATCAAAGGCAGGTTGACGCAGGTATAGGGTTAGATCTCGAATGATTCGTTCGATCTGAGTCGGAGGCAACAAGCCCCGTGTGCCGACTGATCGCTCACACAGTTGCATAACATCGATGCAGATTTGCTCGATCGCCGATCGCACCATGTTCGTGTAAGCTACAAGCTTTTCTGATTCAGCATTGCTAACCATCGGCGATCCTGCAAAGATTGGCGCATAATCAGCAATCACCTCTGCTGCACCTTGGAGCCAGAGATTGCCACTTTCGATCGCGATCGCCATTTTTCCCAGCCGTTCTTCTTGATAGGGATCTTGAGTGCGCCCTAAGCTGTGCAAAAACTGTCGCGTTTCATCCAATAAGGCTTCAGCTCCACCGAGTTGGACTGCCGCAAATCGCACGACACCCGCTGTTAGCCACGGTTGACGATAATAATCATCGGGTTGCCCGATCAAGGCGCTAGCCGCTAATTCCACGCCACCAAAATCCACTTTATAGCTCGCCGTTGCCCGCATTCCCGACGGTTGCCACCAAGCCGGATCGCTCACCGTTGCGACTTCATCCATTGGCACAATGCACATCTGCCAGCGACCATCTGGTAAAGTTCCATTCACAAAGGGACGCTCTACATAGCCTGAACCCGATGCAAACGTTTTGCAGCCCTCTAAGCGATACTGTCCATTTGCAAGGGGAATGATCTTAACGCCGTCGCTTGCCTCTGCATTCCACACACCGAAGATTTTATGGAGATCGCGAGCATCTGCTGCATACGCCTCAATCTGGGCTGGCGCGCCAAAGGATTGGATCAGCTGTAGCGCGTTCACATGCCCTTCATAAATTCGTCCGACTGCCAGGTTGCCTCGCCCGATCGTTTTTAATAATTTCAGCAAATCAAGGGTCGTACTTGCCTCAATGCCCAATCCCAGTCCGCCTAGAGAGCGATCAAGGGGTGCTGCTAATAATCCCGCTGCGGCAATGTGTTGAAATTCAGCGATTGGAAAAGCTCCGGGCTGATCAATATTTGTAGCATTCTTCGAGGCAAATTCTGAGATGTTCGCTGCATGAGCCAGTACGGCTTGGATAGATAGATTAAATTGGGGTTTGAGAAGAGGCTCTACAACGGGCTGATTCACAATCATTAAGAAATGTATTCTATGCAGATAGTGAAATTAAAAGCGATGAAGTACCTCTACCTTAGGAGTGAAGCAAATCCTTACAAGGTGTTAGGTGTTGCATTATGGAAAGATGAATTTAAGTGATTCACGGTGCATTGCTCGAGCCACCGAAGGACGCTGAGCGTGTATCTCCTGGGTCTGAGGGCATTTGCTATCAACAACACTGGCAAGCCTGGATTCGGGATCAAGAGATGGATTTGTCCCTTGTGAATTTTGAGAAGTGACTGCGCTGCTATATGTTGCACATCGGATTAGCGGGATTAGCGATCGCAGCAATTCAAAACGATAGAGAGGATTACGCTCAGGTTAAAGCAAGACTACAAATGATTCTTAATACAAGTTGAAAATCAGGAAATTCTTGAGTCAATAGTTCGGACAGAATTTTGACAAGAAAGCTACCCATCGCTTAGGGTGCAAATAATCACAAACGCACCGAATGGATAGCTATGGAAGCCATTGTACAAAGCCTGCTTGTCA
>JACJNX010000037.1 GCA_014695255.1 Cyanobacteria bacterium FACHB-63 | reverse complement strand
TGACAAGCAGGCTTTGTACAATGGCTTCCATAGCTATCCATTCGGTGCGTTTGTGATTATTTGCACCCTAAGCGATGGGTAGCTTTCTTGTCAAAATTCTGTCCGAACTATTGATGGATGGTCAAAGTATAGTAAATAAGGCGCGATCTCATCCGCTACAATCAAGCTACAGCTTTGAGCCGCGATCGCTATACTAAAACCATCTCTTGCACAAATTACTATGCCCGAATCTCACACTGTAGAGTTAGGTGAAGACGGCGCACTGGTTTTACCCGAAACCGTTCGCCATCAACTCAGCCTTCAGCCTGGCGATCTCTTCATTCTCACACTCAGCGCAGACGGAACGCTTCACCTTACCAGTTTGAGATCACAACTGCGATCGCTGCGAGGTATCTTCAAAGACATAGCAGTGAATACACCCCTCTCTGATGAATTAATTCGCGATCGACGGCAAGAAGCTCAACAAGAAAACCAAGCATGACCGTTACCGCCTCATCTGTTCTCGATGCGTCTGCTCTTTTAGCTTATTTGGGTGATGAAGCTGGCGCGGACATCGTTGAATCTGCATTGATGCAAGGTTCAATCATCAGTGCAGTAAATTGGGCAGAAACCTTGACCAAACTGGCAGAACGGGGACAAGATCCTGATGCAGTTGCTCGTGATCTGACGACTCAAGGACTGATCAATACGGCACTACACATTCAGCCGCTTGATGAATCTCTCGCTTGCGAAATTGCCAAACTACGATTGCCGACTAGGCGACTCGGCTTATCGTTGGGAGATCGTGCTTGTCTCGCTTTAGCACTTCAATTACAACTTCCTGCACTAACGACAGATGGCGCATGGGCAAACTTGAACATTGGTGTATCAATTAGAGTAATCCGTTGACGATAGGCGACCTCTAGGCCTCTACATGAAGAGATCGCATCCGCTACAATCAAGCTACAGCTTTGAGCCACGATCGTAATTCGCTGAACTGCTCAAGAAGTACAATTGAGCTAACTCGATGGGAGAATCATCATGAGTCCTCGGAGGCTATCCTGTCGAGCGTTTTATATTTAATCCTGGTTAGCTCCTTATCAGTAAAATCGCTTGCGTTCTGCTGCTTAATGGAGAAACAGAGCGAATGATTTCTAGCAGATTGTCGGGGAAGTTATGTTAAAGGTATTCGCAGACAGAGGCGGTACGTTCACTGATTTAGTCGTGGTTACAGATGATCAGGTAGTCGTCGATCGATTGTCTCAACATCCTGAACGTTTCCAAATCACTCCCCTTGCAGATCAACAATGGATCATCATCTACAAGTTGCTGTCAGAGCAACCTGAACACTATCAAGACGCTGTGATTCAAGGGATACGAGACATTTTAGGATTAGCACGCGATCGACCAATTCCAGTCGGAGCCGTTGAAGTCGTGAAAATGGGAACCACGGTGGCAACCAATGCACTACTAGAGCGCAAAGGAGAGCGTACCCTGCTCCTGATCACCAAAGGTTTTGGTGATGCGCTCTCTATTGGATATCAGAACCGTCCAAAGATTTTTGCCCGTCAAATTGTTCGACCGGAACGCCTTTATGAACGGGCGATCGAAGTGGAAGAGCGCTACACGGCCGAGGGCGAGGAGATGATTGCAATTACGCCCCAAGAAGTGATGCGTCTGACTCTAGCATTGCAGGAAGCTTACAATGCTGGATTTAGAGCTTGTGCGATCGCATTTCTGCACGGTTATCGCTATCCTCAACACGAACAGCAAGTCGCTGACATTGCTCTCAGCATAGGGTTTGAGCAAGTTTCGGTTTCTCATGAAGTGAGTCCCTTAATCAAGCTAATTAGTCGAGGTGAGACAACCGTTGTTGATGCCTATCTCTCTCCGATTCTGCGACGGTATGTTGATCAAGTCAGAGCCGCATTACAACCACACCCATCCGGGACGAAGCTAGAATTCATGAAATCCGATGGCGGTCTGACTGAAGCGCAGCGCTTTCGGGGCAAAGATAGCATTCTCTCAGGACCCGCGGGTGGCATTGTTGGAGCAGTTAAAACTAGCCTAGCTGCTGGATTTGATAAAATCATCGGCTTTGACATGGGGGGGACTTCCACTGATGTCTCGCACTTTAATGGCGAGTATGAACGCACCTTTGAAACTGAAGTAGCAGGGGTACGACTGTGTGCGCCGATGATGTCTATTCATACGGTTGCAGCGGGGGGTGGATCGATCTTGCGATTTGATGGTTCTCGCTATCGCGTGGGACCCGAATCTGCTGGCGCACATCCCGGACCTGCTTGCTACCGTAAAGGCGGATCATTAACCGTGACCGATTGCAATGTGCGTCTGGGGAAGATTCAGCCCGATTTTTTCCCGCAGGTCTTTGGCGCAAATAGCAATCTTCCGCTCGATCGCACTGTCGTAGAGCAAAAATTCGCAGATCTCAAAGCCGAAATCCAAGCGAAGACCGGAGACACCCGCAGCGATGAGCAAGTTGCCGAGGGATTTCTCAACATTGCGATCGACACAATGGCAAATGCCATCAAAAAAATCTCCGTTCAGCGGGGCTATGATGTTACTCAATATACGCTGTGTTGCTTTGGTGGCGCGGGTGGGCAACATGCTTGCTTGATTGCCGAAGCTTTGGGAATGACAAAGATCTTCATTCACCCGTTTGCTGGAGTATTGTCGGCGTATGGGATTGGTTTAGCAGAGGTGCGGACGCTCAAGGAAAAGGCGATCGAAGCGCCTCTAACCGTAGAGGAGATCCCCGCATTAGAGCAGACGCTCGCATTACTGAGTGCAGAAAGTCGAGCAGAAATCTCGGCTCAAGGCATTCCCGACGATCGCATTCAGGTTCTGCATAAAGCCCATCTGCGTTACATGGGAACGGACTCCACTTTGCTTGTAGATTTCGATCGAGCAGAAACGATGCGAACTCAGTTCGAGGAAATTTACCATCAACGCTATGGGTTTACGATGCCGGATAAAGGCTTAATCATAGAAGCGGTTTCGGTTGAAGCGTTTAGCGCAGAGTACAACTCTGAAGGAACCGCGCAAGCCCCCTCCCTGACAGAACTGAACCTTCCTCTGGGGAGAACGGAACCCCTCAGCGCGATCGCAACCGTTCAAATCTACACGAAAGGCGATTGGCATGAAACTCCTATCTATCGCCGTCAGGATCTTAGACCCGGCGATCGCATCATCGGAGCGGCTTTGGTCTTGGAACCCACAGGAACTAACGTGATTGAGCCAGGATGGTGTGCCGAACTAACACCACAAAACAATCTAATTCTGAGCAAAACAGAAGACGTGAAGAATACATTGACCGCAGCATTACCCGCCACCACTCCTGATCCAGTGCTGTTAGAAATTTTCAATAATCTCGTTCGAGCGATCGCGGAAGAAATGGGCATTACTCTGCAAAACACGAGCTACTCCGTCAACATCAAAGAACGGCTCGACTTTTCCTGCGCGATTTTCGATTCGCATGGACAACTCGTTGCCAATGCTCCGCACATTCCAGTACATCTCGGCTCAATGAGTGAAAGTGTCAGCAGTCTTATTCGAGCAAGAGGAACGATGCTCAAGCCTGGTGATGCCTTTGCATCTAACAATCCCTACAACGGCGGCACCCATTTACCCGATATCACCGTGATCACGCCAGTATTCATCTCTGGAGTTTCAACGCCCCTGTTTTATGTGGCATCACGCGGACACCATGCTGATATCGGCGGCATTACCCCAGGTTCAATGCCACCTCATAGTACAACGATCGACCAGGAAGGCATTTTGCTCGACAATGTCCAGATTGTCAATCAAGAACTCTTTCAAGAAGCCGCATTACTAGAACGGTTGAATGCTAGTCACTATCCTGCCCGCAATCCCACACAGAATTTAGCAGATCTTCAGGCTCAAATTGCTGCCAACGAACGAGGCGTTCAAGAACTACACCGTATGGTCGAACACTATGGACTAGAGACGGTACAAGCCTATATGCAGCATATTCAAACGAATGCAGAAGAATCAGTGCGACGGGTAATCGGTGCGCTAAAACCAGGCAGTTTCACCTATGCAATGGACGATGGCAGCAAGATTTGCGTCAAGATTACGATCGACCATACAACCCGTTCTGCCTGCATTGATTTCACAGGCACTTCTCCCCAGCAATCAACCAATCTCAATGCTCCCTTAGCGATCTGCAAAGCTGTCGTTCTCTATGTATTTCGGACGCTGGTTGATGATGATATTCCCCTAAATGCAGGCTGTCTCAAACCTTTAGAGATCATTGTTCCGGAGGGATGTCTGCTGAATCCTCGTCCACCCGCAGCCGTTGTCGCAGGCAATGTGGAAACTTCGCAGGCGATCGCGAATGCACTTTACGGGGCACTAGAGGTGATGGCAGCTTCCCAAGGCACAATGAATAACTTCACCTTCGGCAACGAGCAGCATCAGTATTACGAAACAATCTGTGGCGGTTCTGGTGCGGGGTCAACCTTTGATGGCACCGATGCGGTGCAGACGCACATGACGAACTCGCGGCTGACTGATCCAGAAGTTTTAGAGTGGCGGTTTCCGGTGTTGGTTGAAACGTTTTCGATCCGGTCTAACAGTAGTGGGGCAGGGCGACAGCGGGGTGGCAATGGAGCGATTCGCCGAATTCGGTTCCGCGAAGCGATGACTGCCGCGATTTTGTCAGGTCATCGCAAGGTGCCACCATTTGGACTAGCGGGGGGTGCTCCCGGCGCAACGGGGCGCAATTCTATTGTGCGGCAAGATGGTACCGTCGAACTGCTAGAAAGTAAAGCAGAGGTGTTGATGCAGCCAGGGGATGTGTTTGCGATCGAAACTCCTGGAGGCGGCGGATTTGGCGCGATGTTGCAAGAGCCCTAGGTAGACGTAATATAAACTGAAGACCCTCACTCCAATCCGCTCTCGCAGGAACGGATTGGAGTGAAGGCGGATCGGTGGTCTGATGCTTAACTAAGAGGATGTTTGAGAAATATGGAAAGTCCTTCGCTTCGGTTGCATTCCGCCCGTGATTAGAAATCACGGTCTATCGGAACAAAGTCCACTAAAGGGGACTAAAAGCGAGTTGTCGCCGTCTCTTCAGTCGGTTGAAACCGACTTTGCTCCGATAGCCCCGAATTCATTGAGGGGCAGGTGATGCAATAAACGATACTTTTCAAACATTCTCTAAGCTTGTCTACTTATCGTTGTGCAACTTCAACAAACAGTTCATCATAGTCTTTCGCAAAGTTAATCCGAATATCTGCGAACTCTCCAGGGCTAACCGCTTGGCTGAGAACAGTCATCACAGTTCTTGCAGAAGTTGCCGCAGCTTCAACATCAACTCCTGCTCTTTGCGAAATCCGAGTATAGAACTCCTCAATTTTGAAGTTATCACCCATCTGTCCTTCCCGTCCGCGTAAGCATTCTGCTAACTCTGCGGGAAGTTGTGCAGCAAGATTGCTCGCTTCATCACCAAGCAATCTTTCGCGCATCGTTTCAAGCGTTGCTTTTGTTGCTTTGATTGCACTATCGCGATCGCTAAAGTGTCCGGCCTCTTTTACGGTTTTGATAAACTGATCGTAATTCATTGGTGTAATTCCCAAAGTTTCTGTTCTTAATCTTCGTATCTGTGTAGAAAGATGAATCTACACTTTGGCTGAAGTTAGTAGCGGAACACTGCCGCGATCGGTGCGGGTGCAGGCATTGCATCGGGCGCAACCGCATACACTGTTCCACCATTGATGATCGTTTGTAGTGCTGCTGCATCAATCAAATCTTCATCTTCCGGTTGAGCTTCTTTGTGAACCTCGATTTCGTTGGTATCTGGATTGAATCTGCCCCACTTTTGCACACCTACCGCCACAAACAAGCGATCGACGCGACCATAATAAGCAGCAGGAACTGTTTCTTCGAGATTCGTCGAACTCAGGTCGGTGTTCGATAGCTCGTGATAAGCATTGACTGCTTTCTCTTGGGCTTGAGTAAAGAAGGGTTCAACCAGCTTCCAAGCTTCCTCGTGCAGTTCGCCGAGTTGCTCATCTTTGACATTTCCGGTAATGCCTTCTTCGATCAAATGCGGGAAGGTGTTAGCTTCGCGGTAGATTGGCATGAGATATTCAACACATGCGAGAACTAACGGCGCACGTCTTTGGTTGAGAAAGTCGTGCAAGGCATCGTCGATCGCGTGAAAGAACTGCCGATAACGCCGAGTCATATCATCACGATCGGGTGAACCTTGACCGTGAAAGACTCCAGTTCCTGCGGATGAATTACTGAAGTTCGAGGCTCCGCTACTGGTGCCAATGCGAAACTGTCCATTTTGAGCAGTTTCGTCATACTGTAGAACTTCGTCCATGTTCTGCGGCAAGCCCGGGACATGCACTTCACGAATATGATCGCGATCGCCCTCATACAGTTTGACGCGCTTTTGGCTCAGTTCCAAGATATAGAACGTACCATCTCCATTTAGTAGTGGCAGAATCGGCTTCAGGTGAAACTGATCGGTCACAACAACTAATTCAAACA
Source organism: Cyanobacteria bacterium FACHB-63 (assembly GCA_014695255.1). Classification (GTDB taxonomy): domain Bacteria; phylum Cyanobacteriota; class Cyanobacteriia; order Leptolyngbyales; family Leptolyngbyaceae; genus Leptolyngbya. The sequence continues at coordinate 28,869 of JACJNX010000037.1, read as the reverse complement.
ACTCACGCGGCACTTTGAAATAATGGAAAAAACCATCGGTGACAAAGATTGCAAGCCCGCGATCTTGTTGCTCCCAAAAATCATCTTGACTGTTGATCGCTTCTAGCATCGGGCGCAAAAAATCATTCGCTTCGTCTTCACTGAGTCCAGTTTCTTGAAGCTTGTGAACAGCTTGCCGAACTAGATTTTTAAAGCGAATTTCATTTTGGCGAACTTCTGGCCCAGCGACGATCGTCGGCATATAAATCGAGATACACCAGCTTTTTGGGCGCTCGATCAATGACTTCACTTGTTCAACGGTTAAAATGCTCATAAACGCCTCCAGAAAGTAACAATGTTCGCTAGGACTGTTTCTGTTCTTTTTCCGTTGATGGTTCTTGTGAGGGTTCTTGTGGGCGCTCAAATGTCGCTTCATTCACCGGAGTCACCTCTTGATCATCGCGGCTGAAATCCGGTTCCGTAGGTGTATCGCCTGGATCTGCATCAATCAAACCGTTTTGATTTGTATTGGTTTTTGTAGGGCTAGAGCGGTGGCTAAGAGAGTCTGGCATGATTTTTTTGAAAATAGTGTATCCCTCTATTCAATTAAGGTTTAGAGAAGCAAAATCTGTCGGAGGAAGGGTTAATGTAAAGTTTCGTATCTATCGTGAATTCGCCTTTTGGTCTGGAGGGACTCACCCAACTATAGAGGGTAGGTTATTGGGCGCGCGGCATAGTAGAGGAACCTAGAGATGAACAGTGATGACCAGTTCCATGTTTCAGCCGCGTACCCTTCTCCAGCACGTAAATCCGTTCTTAACTCAGTTCAAAACCGACCTGTGGGAGTTTGGTAATCTAGCTTGGCTATTTGCAATCATCGATCGCACCATCACTGCCTTTATCAACGGTCTCCCTTCTGCCGTTGATCTAGCGCAGATTTTTATGGTGAGTGTTCTTGCATTTGGCTGGCTGATTCTCAGCCCCGATTCCGATACGATCGCGTTAGAGCTTTACGATCGCTTCCAGCCCGTATTTTCTCAGCCTGCCTCGGTTCCGGCTCTCCCGACGATTGAGCGATTGCAGCGATTTGGCTATCAGCAGACTTTCCCGTGGCGGGGCTGGAAAGTGCATCACACGGTTTTTCCGAATCCGAAAAGCCAAGTCCCTCTAATCTTTGTGCATGGCTTTGGCGGATCGATCGGGCATTGGCGGCAAAATATGTCTGCGCTATCAAAGCATCACAGTGTCTACGCTTTGGATTTACTAGGGTTCGGTGCATCGGATAAACCTGACATTCGCTACTCGATCGATCTGTGGGTCGATCAGGTTTATGAGTTTTGGCGCTCTTGCATTGGTCAGGGTAAGCCTGTGATTCTAGTGGGAAATTCGATCGGTTCGTTGGTGTGCTCAGTGGCAGCCGCAAAACATCCTGAAATGGTGCGGGGTGTAGCAATGATTAGCTTGCCAGATACCGCAAGTCATTATGAAACCATGCCCGCCGTGATGCGACCGATCGTGCAGTTTCTCCAAACGGTCTTCATCTCTTCTTGGCTGCTGTATCCCTTGTTCCATGTGCTGCGTCATCCTCAAGTGATTCGTCGCTGGGTCGCGATCGCTTATGCAGGCAAAGAAGCGATCACCGATGAACTGCTCGAAATCTTGACGAAGCCAGCGCGTGAACGCGATTCAGCCCGTGCCTTCTGTGCGATTCTGAAAGCGATGGTGCATCCAAAATTCAGTCCGAGTGTGCGATCGATTCTCAGCAACATTCGCACTCCAGTTCTACTGCTGTGGGGCAAGCAAGACCGCATGATTCCAGCTGCTTCTGCCCGTCAATTCCTCAAATACAATCCCAACTTGCAGCTTGTTGAATTAGACAATGCGGGACACTGTGCCCATGATGAATGTCCGGAGCGCGTTAATGCTGAATTAGTGAATTGGATTCAAAGCGAAATTATCAATCCAGCACCCCGCACAAAAATCCTGATTCACGGAGCTTAGGCGCGATAAAATCAAACTGAATTACTCGGTTCAGTGGAACCTTTGGGAGTGGGGAAATGGCGCTAATTGTTCAGAAATACGGGGGAACATCGGTCGGAACGGTCGAACGAATTCAGGCAGTGGCACAACGAGTCAAAAAAACGGTTGAAGCTGGCAATTCTGTGGTTGTGGTCGTTTCGGCAATGGGAAAAACGACAGATGGTCTAGTGAAGCTGGCAACTGAAATCTCAGCCGCGCCGAACCGTCGTGAAATGGATATGCTGTTATCCACTGGAGAACAGGTGTCGATCGCGCTCCTAAGCATGGCGCTTCAAGAAGCCGGACAGCCCGCGATTTCGATGACTGGCGCTCAAGTTGGGATTATCACCGAAGCACATCACACTCGCGCCCGCATTCTAAAAATTGAAACCGATCGCATCGATCGCCATTTACAGCGTGGAGAGGTCGTGGTCGTTGCTGGATTCCAAGGCATTAGCAGCACCGAAGACTGGGAAATTACAACGCTTGGGCGTGGCGGGTCGGATACTTCTGCGGTGGCGTTAGCGGCAGCATTAAAGGCAGACTTCTGCGAAATTTACACAGACGTTCCCGGCATTCTCACGGCTGATCCGCGCTTGGTCGAAGATGCTCGACTCATGAGCGAGATTACTTGTGATGAGATGCTAGAGCTTGCGAGCTTAGGCGCGAAAGTGTTGCATCCTCGTGCAGTTGAGATTGCGAGAAACTATGGAATGCCGCTGGTGGTGCGATCGAGTTGGACAGATGATCCGGGCACTTGGGTACGCTCTCCCCAACCGCAGTCCCGATCGCTCGAAGGCTTGGAAATTGCGCGTCCGGTGGATGCGGTTGAATTCGATACGGATCAAGCAAAGGTTGCTCTGCTGCGGGTTCCCGATCGTCCGGGTGTGGCAGCAAAATTATTCGGTGAAATTGCCACTCAGAAACTCGATGTTGATTTGATTATTCAATCGATTCACGAAGGCAATTCTAATGATATTGCTTTCACGGTGGTCAAAAAATCTCTCACTCGCGCTGAAGCGGTTGCTAATGCAATCATTCCAGCGTTAACCGCAGGATATTCGCTCTCAGCGGAACTCGCTCCGGACGTGATGATTCAGCAAAAAATCGCGAAAGTGACGATCGCGGGTGCAGGCATGATCGGTCGGCCGGGTGTGGCAGCACAAATGTTTTCAACCCTAGCGGATGCAGGCATTAACATTCAGATGATCTCAACCTCTGAGGTCAAAGTCAGTTGTGTGGTCGATGAAGCAGATTGCGATCGAGCGATCGCCGCGCTTTGCAAAGTCTTCGACATCTCACAATCGGGAATCAAATCGCCTACTGCGATCGTGCCCGATTCCGCTGCAGTCCGAGGAGTCGCGCTCGACCTGAAGCAAGCGCGAGTTGCCGTTCGCCACATTCCCGATCGTCCTGGTATGGCAGCAAAGATCTTCCAACTGTTAGCAGAGCAAAATATCAGCGTTGATATGATTATTCAGTCGCAGCGATGCCGTATGACCGATGGTATGATGAGGCGAGACATTGCGTTTACCGTGACGCAAATGGATGCGGACAATGCAAGACAAGCGCTGGAAACTGCACGATCGGAGATTGGTTACGGTGAGGTCGTAGTAGATAGCGCGATCGCCAAAGTCAGCATTGTAGGTTCTGGCATGGTAGGACAACCAGGAATTGCGGCGCGAATGTTTGAATCGCTTTATAAGCACAAAATTAACATTCAGATGATTGCAACTTCTGAGATTAAAGTCAGTTGCGTCGTGGCAGAAGATCAAGGAGTCATGGCACTGCAAGCCATTCATGCCGCATTTGACTTAGCGGGAACTGAGAGAATTCAGGTGTCTGCTTAGTTCTTTAGAATGCAGGCGGCATCTAACACAGTCACATGATTGGGAGATGCGATCGTACATTTCCCTGCAATGTTCTGAATCGCTGGAACTCGACCCGCCTTTAATGCTGCGATCGCAGTGCTGACATTCGGCTCAAACAATCGAAACCAGCGATAACTCCTCAAATAGTCGGGTGCAAACGCATTCGCATCAAGTAACCAATGTGTGACTTTGTACTGTTGAATTAATTGTTTTGCAGGCTCTAGGCTTTCACTATATTGAGCATCGATTAAGTCGATCGCTCGTTTTCGCATCGGCAAGTAGTAGCCCAAATGAAACGGAACCGCATACTCTTGTGCAGTGAGCGTCGATCGTAAAGACATCATCGGTAAGTTACTGCCATCTTCACCAAGATAAGCCGTTAGCGCTGTTTTCGGAGTCGTCTTGAGAAATTCATATAGCGCAGGATGTTGACCGCCGATATAGCCTGTACTGGGAAAATCGCGCCAAGCCAGGTGCGGATAGAGCAGCATCACACCGCTCAGTGCAATCAGCGCTCCCATTCTCCAAGACTTCAAGCGATTAAGCCCGATCGCAATCACAATTCCCGCCGCGATCGCCATCGCAATTCGCCAGCTATGCGTGGTGTAGCGACTGGGAAAATGCAGCTTTACAAACAGGGCATGAGCGAGGAAAAAACCGATCAATCCTGTACCTGCAAGCTGCGGCAACAAAATCCAATCTGGCTTTAACGCCTGCAACTGGGAAAAGCGATCGCGATACCGCACCAGCAGCGGCAACAGTAACCCCAATCCAATCAGCGGCGGATTAAACGAAATCTGGAATCCGCTATCAGTGCCATCAAACCAAAATCGCAGTGGATTTGGATGAAAAAACGGCAGCCGTCCTCCAGGCTGAAATTCTGGCATCAATCGCGCCTGAGCCGCATTCACGGTCGGCGCAAACTCCGACTGACTCAACACATACGGCAACAACAGCGCGATCGTTACTCCTAAAATGATCCATTCCATCCGCTGCGATCGTCGCTTCAGCAATCCCCACACCCGGCGCACCCCAAACCACAGCCCGATCAACACTGCCGCCAACGGACAGACTAATCCCATAACTGCAACACACAGCGCCATCGCGATCCAAGCGCGTTTTACAAAATAGTATAAAAACGCAGTCAGCAACAGCGCCCAGAACGATCGCGGCGAAGCCGAAGCCAGATCATCGCGCTGCCAGCAGCTTTGCAGCAAAATTACACTACTAAAGAATCCAGCGATCGGCACCGGAAACAATGCCAGCGTCAGCCGATAGCCATACCATACCAGCAGCAAACTCAACCCCACAGGCAGCAACTTACTCATCAACACAGGTGCAAGTCCAAGCTGCGCCCCAATCCAATACAGCGTCCCCAAGCCCCAAGGAGTTACGGATTGGAAATACTTTGCCATCCAGTCAGTCGGAAACACTCCCGGATCAACAAATCGCTGCATCCACATCAGGTAAACCCGCGCATCATCTTGAATCACGATTGGGGCTGAAAATGCCTCCCGCATCGCCATTCCTGCATAAAATACCGCAATTCCCCAGCTCAAATACAGCCAGAGAACCGAAAGATCTTTGCGAGAACCTTGAGCCTTCATGCCGCGTTACCCTGTATTGCCCTCCTCACAATACTGGACGATCGACCCACAATCTATTCAGATCACCGAATAAACTAAGCGTATAAAGTTTTGAAGAGAGGTTTAAGTATCAAAGCTTCATAAGAGGTTTTAATAAAGATCTCTGTACAGTTACTGACAAGGGATCGGTTTTTAACGATAAAGAATTGGAGCGCCGAATTTAACGAGGACGCTCTACCCGTAATTCATCCGTAATCCCTTTCTTAACTTTTTTAATCTTATGCCTGGTATTACCCAACTCCAGAAACCGGAATATGTATACTTCGGCGGCAAATTTTGCTGCTGGGAAGACGCAAATTTTCATATCTCTATCGAAGCAGTCTTGCGCGGTCTAAATGTCTTTGAAGGTCTAAAAGGCTACTGACAAGCTGACGGACGGTTTGGAATTGTGGCAATGCGACGGCATTACGAGCGCTTACGTCGATCGGCAAAAAATTCGCTATGTTCCGTTCGGCATGAGCTACGAAGAATGTGAGAAGGCGCATCACGATTTGGTGAAACTTCTCTATCAGCGCGACTCAAAGTGTTCACGCCGCCCACCTGAGAAGGAGCGTTAGAAAGCATCACGATCAGTATTGTGGAATCTTTATGTCAGTAAACTTCACTCTAAACGGTAAGAACGATGACCTCAATTTTTTTCAATTCTCCACTGGACGATGAGAAGCGTCGGAATTTACTCTATAGCGGCGATATCTTTGTTTATTCAACGATTCCGGTTGCTCAAGCCTTCGTTGAATTCGCTCGTGAGATGATCGAAGCAGCATTTGCGCCGCTTGATCCTCAAGTTGCACAACATGAACTCCCTGTCGAGGAGTTTGCGGCAATTCTGGCGAAACTGAAGCCCGCTTTTATCCACCACCCGAAGTCCAAAGCGTTTGTCGGACAAATGCTTACGGAGTTAGGGTGCGATCCGACCAAAACCTATTTTGACGTTCCGCGCATGAGAACTTCCACCAGTCATAGCTATCTCACCTCTGGAATTTCCTATGCATTTCATCCTCATCGAGATACTTGGTATTCCGCCGCGCCTTGCCAATTGAATTGGTGGTTTCCGATCTATGACGTAGAGCCGGACAACGTTATGGCATTCCATCCACACTATTGGAGTCAAGGCGTGAAGAATTCTTCGAGTTGCTACAACTACTATCAGTGGAATGCTACCAGCCGGCAAACCGCAGCTCAGCACGTCAAGCAAGATACACGGGTACAGCCAAAGCCACAGGAAGAAATGGAACTCGATCCGCAGATTCGGATTGTGTCGAAACCTGGAGATGTCATGGTTTTCTCGGCGGCGCAGATGCACTCTACGGTGCAGAATACCTCTGGCAAAACTCGCTTCAGTATTGATTTCCGCACCGTTCACTATGAGGATGTCGTCGCAAAACGAGGGGCGTTGAACGTGGATTCAGAATGTACGGGAACTGCATTGCGAGATTTCTTGCGGATCACTGATTTAGAGCGAATTCCAGAGCAAGCTGCTTCATTGTATGACATTGAAACCCTAAGCGAAGGCTTGTTAATTTACGAGCCATCCACTGTGGTTTCTGCTGGTTAATAACTTTGATAACTTTGGAGGGAAAGATGAGTTTCACAGCAATTCAAATTATTAAGACTCTCAACGAACATAATCTGAAGGCAGAAAGTCCGCAGACTGCTGACATGAGCTTCAAAACCTCAAAGCTTCTCCAGCAAAGGAGCCATCAAATTATTCCAGGCGGCGGACATACTTATGCGAAAGGCGATGATCAGTTTCCTGAGCATGCGCCTGGTTTTATTGTTAAAGGAAAAGGTTGCCACGTCTGGGATGTTGATGGCAATGAATTTATTGAATATGGAATCGGCCTGAGAGCTGTTGCATTGGGTCACGTTTATGACCCGGTGATTCAAGCTGCGTATCAGCAGATGCAATTGGGTGCGAATTTTACTCGTCCTGCCACGATCGAGCTGGAATGTGCAGAAGAACTGCTCAGCATAGTCAAAGGCGGGGAGATGGTGAAATTCGCCAAGGATGGATCAACCGTGACAGGTGCTGCGATCAAGCTATCGCGAGCGTACACGGGTCGCGATATGGTTGCAATTTGTGCCGATCATCCCTTCTTCTCTTCCGAGGACTGGTTTATTGGAAGCACTGCGGTTGCGGGTGGCATTCCTCAATCAATTCGAGAGTTAACCGTTAAGTTTCGCTATAACGACATCGAAAGTGTTAAAGCCTTATTTGAGCAATATCCAGGGCGGATTGCTTGCGTCATTCTTGAACCTGTGAAATATGATGATCCGGTCAACAATTTCTTGCATCAACTCCAAGAGGTTTGCCATGAAAACGGTGCGCTGTTCATTCTAGATGAAATGATCAACGGGTTCCGGTTGCACAATAGTGGCGGTCAAGGCTATTACGACATTGTGCCTGATCTCTCGACGTTTGGAAAAGCCTTAGCCAACGGGTTTTCGGTGTCTGCCTTGGTTGGAAAGCGGGAATTTATGGAAGCGGGTGGAATTTATCACGATCGCGAACGGGTTTTCTTACTTTCGACCACCCATGGGGCCGAAACGCACGCCTTAGCAGCCGCGATCGCAACCATGAAAATCTACAAGACTGAAGGCGTGGTTGAGTTCATGGATCAGCAAGGTAAAAAACTGATCGAAGGCATCAATCAAGCGATTGCCACCCAAAACCTAGAACCTTACTTTGGACTAATCGGCAAACCCTGCAATTTGGTCTATTTCACTCTTGACCAGAATCAGCAACCGTCCCAGCCGTTCCGGACGTTGTTCTTGCAGGAGATGATCAAGCGCGGCTTTATCATGCCGTCCTTGGTGATGAGCTATTCGCACACCGATGAGGACATTGCGAAAACCGTGGATGCGATCGCGGACGCCCTCAAGGTTTACAAACGTGCCCTCGAAGATGGGATCGAACACTATCTGGTGGGTCGTTCGGTGAAGCCTGTGTACCGATCGTATTGCTGATTTGACACTGATTGTATTGCCCCCTAAAATCCGTAGCACAAAGTCATGAACATGCAGACCTAGAAGTCATTGAGTGCATTCCTGCCGCAGGTCAAGCGAATCGTCTACCGCCGTTGCCTGCCAGTAAGGAGCTTTATCCCTTAGGATTTCGCACGAACGCTGCCATCAGCGTTCGCCCAAAAGGGTATCCGGACATTGAACCTGATTAACGCAGCTTTGGGAATCGATCCGCACCCTGCGGTTGATTTTTCATTTATTCCGGCTCAGCGTAAAACTGCATTTGCGTCGATCGCATGCGCAGATGCAGCGTGAGATTGATCGCACTTTCCTGAGTCCAATGTGAAAGTAGGGGGATGGGCAAAATTTACTCCCTTTCTCCCTCCAGCACTTTTATCAATCAGTTGGACAGCGGATTAGCATCATTCAACGAATTAAAGGCACGTTTTTTTGTATGCTGAGTCAACTAGACGGATTTAAGCCGATCATTAGGACTCAGATGGCATGTCGATCGTAAAAGTTCTGATTATTGCAGAAGAACCCTGGATTACGCTTGATCTCAAATATCGTTTGCAGCGTTTGGGCTACAAAACTATCGTTGTATCTAAATCGTTGACCTTACAGGGTGTGATCGCTGCTGAGCAACCAGATGTGGTGTTGCTGGAAAAGCAAAAAGTTGAGAGTGAAACAGTTGGCGCGATCGAAGCGGCTGATCTCCCTATCATTTGCTTCAACGCAGAAAGTCAGGCGTTTGAAATTCCGATCGATCTGCCCTGTCTGACTCATCCCTATCAAGAAAACCTGCTCGACGCAGCAATTCGCGCAAACTTGCGTCAGCACCGAATCCAAACTCAGTTAGCCCAGCAGTTAAGCGACAACCAGAAACAAATCGAGCTTTTGCATACCGTTGAGCATGAACTCCGCGATCCGCTTAGCTCTCTAAGAATTAGCTTAGATTGGATCGAGCTAATGGAACAAGCAGAACAGTCGCCCCAATCGCTGCAAAAGCTCGATCATGTAACCTCAGCGCGAAACTCGGTACAACACATCGCTGAACTGCTCGATCGCACTTCGCTAGTTTGCCGTTGTCAGACTGGAAAACTGTCTTGGGAACCCGTCTGGATTGATTTGAGTGAATTTTGCCAGGACTTAATTGCTGAGATTGAGCAGCTATACAGCAATGCAAACATTGATTTTGTTTGTCTATCTGCTCAACCAATGATCGAATTTGATGAAATGACGCTACGACAGATTCTTAGCAATTTACTGACCAATGCAGTGAAATATTCACAGGATAGTAGCCCAGTCTATTTAAGCCTGACTCGCAATACTAATCATCTGATCTTCCAAGTTCAGGATCGCGGGCTTGGAATTTCGGAAGCCGATCGAGCGCTAATCTTCACGCCCATGTACCGTGGCTCAAATGTTAAAGAGATTCCGGGGACAGGCATGGGACTGGCGATCGTGCATCAATTGGTGTCAGCCACTGGAGGCAGTGTCACCGTTGAGAGCACACCGACGATCGGCAGTACCTTCACGGTGACACTCCCATTGTCTTCATAAGAAATCCTCATGAAAAAAGCCCTTGCAAAGCTGCAAAGGCTAAATGAAAAACTAGATTGGACGATCTATGCCGCGATCGACACGGGTGCTTCTGCACGACGAATAATCACTTGCTGATCTTCATCAACATCCGCGATCGCAGTATCTCCTGCTTGAATTTGTCCGGCTAAGAAGGCTTCTGCCAAACTATCTTCGAGCAATCTGGAGATCGCACGACGCAACGGACGCGCACCATAGCTGGGATTGTAACCGTCTACCACAACGCGCTCCTTGAAGCGATCGCTGACTTCGAGAGTAATCCCTTGCTCAGCGATTCGGGCTGCGGCTTCTTGAATCATCAAGTCGGCAATCTGAACCACTTCGCTGCGAGTCAGCTGACGGAAGACAATAATTTCATCGACACGGTTAAGAAACTCTGGTCGGAAGTATTGCTTCAACTCATCGTTGACTAAAGTGCGGATGCGATTGTACTGAGCCGACTCAGCCGAACCGCCGCCAAACTCAAAGCCTAAGCCACTGCCACCTTTCTCGATCACTTTCGAGCCTAGGTTCGAGGTCATAATCAAGAGCGTGTTCTTGAAGCTGACAGTGCGACCCTTAGCATCCGTGAGCCGCCCATCATCTAAGAGTTGCAGCATCATATTGAACACATCCGGGTGAGCTTTCTCGACTTCATCGAACAGAATCACCGTGTACGGATTGCGTCGAACCGCTTCAGTAAGCTGCCCGCCTTCGTCATACCCGATATATCCAGGAGGCGAACCGATCAGCTTAGAAACGGTGTGCGATTCCATGTACTCGGACATATCCAGGCGAATCATCGCATCTTCAGAACCGAATACCGCTGCTGCTAGAGCTTTCGCCAGTTCCGTTTTACCCACTCCAGTGGGGCCTGAGAAGATAAACGACGCGATCGGACGATTTGGATCTTGCAGTCCAACCCGCGATCGCTTCACGGCTCTCGCTACGGCAGTCACCGCTTCATCTTGTCCAATCACCCGCTGATGCAGCACTTCATCTAAGTGCAACAACATCGCAGATTCAGATTCAGTCAGCTTGCTTACCGGAATGTTCATCCAAGAAGAAATCACCTGCGCGATGTCTTCTTCGGTCACAGTCGGAAGCTCAGAGGTCGGAACATCTTCGGCTAATTGCCGTTCGAGTTCAATTTCTCGATCGCGCAATTGACCCGCTTTATCGAAGTCCTGAGCCGCTACGGTCGCTTGCTTTTCTTTCTGAACTTGCCGCAGTTCTTTCTTCAGCGCTTTCAATGCTGGATTCGTATTCCGCAACCGCACCAAAGAGCCTGCTTCATCGATTAAGTCGATCGCTTTATCCGGCAAGAATCGATCAGTGATGTAGCGATCGGCTAGCTTCGCTGCCGCTTCGACTGCTGCATCTTCGATTCGCAATTGATGGTGCTGCTCGTAACGCTCGCGCAATCCGCGTAGGATGTCGATCGTTTCTTCAACCGTCGGTTCTCCCACCATCACAGGCTGGAATCGCCGTTCTAGCGCTGCATCTTGCTCGATATGCTGGCGATATTCATCCAGCGTCGTCGCACCGATACATTGCAGTGCGCCCCTTGCTAAAGCGGGCTTCATCAAGTTTGCAGCATCCATTCCGCCGCCGGTCGAGCCTGCGCCCACTAGCGTATGAATTTCATCGATCACCAAAATGATATTGCCGGACTGCTGCACTTCATCGAGGATCTGCTTCATTCGCTCTTCAAACTCACCTCGGAAGCGCGTTCCTGCCAGCAATGAACCCATGTCAAGCTGCACCACTTGCTTACCTTGCAGCAAATCGGGAACCGCTTGATCGTAAATGCGTTGCGCTAATCCTTCGGCGATCGCAGTCTTACCGACTCCAGGTTCACCGACTAAAACAGGATTGTTCTTCGAGCGACGACCCAGGATTTGAATCACGCGATCGAGTTCTTTCTGCCGTCCGATCATCGGATCGAGCTTACCTTCTGCGGCTTTTTGGGTCAGATCAGTGCCAAACTCATTCAATGCAGGCGTTTTATTAGAAGATGCCACTTTACGTGGAGCAGCGGACTTCGTTGCACCAACAGGTTCAGCTTGAGCGAGATCAACTTCAGCGCGAATCTCGTCTAGATTCAGGTTCAACTGCTTCAAGACCTTAATCGCTACGCCTTGGTTATCGTCGATTAAAGCTAAAAGAATATGCTCCGATCGCACATAACGCATTCCCATCATCTGGGCTTGTTGTAGCGCACGTTCAAGAATTTGGCGCGTTTTGGGCGTAAAGGGAAGTTCTCCAAACGACGAGCCAGATCCGCGACCGACAATTTTTTCCACTTCTGAGCGCCCAGCTTCCAGTGCGGCTCCCAGCTTATTTAAAACCAATGCTGCGATCGTGTCATCCTGTCTGAGCAAGCCCAGCAAAATCGCTTCTGTTCCCACGGCGTTTTGCCGAAGCCGACGGGCTTCTTCCTGAGCAAACATGATGGTCTCAATCGCCTGATCGGTGAAGTATTCAAACATCGGGCTTTCTCCACTATGCGAGTTCTGTGCTGTCACCTTATAAAGGGCTGTGCAGCAACAGAGAGCTACGAACTAAGTTAGTTGTAAACTTTCCTGTAGTCCTTTCACCCCACTCTAGCGGGGGAATCTCGGTCGCAGCGAGGGAGGATAACCGTCAAAAAGCAGAGACAACCGTACTAGGTCAGGAGATGGAGAGGAGGGAGTAGAAAAGATAATTTCTCCGCTCGCTTTCAGGCGCGATCGTCGTCGGAGATGTCGGTTTCTTCGGGTTTCGTCAAGCCTTCTTTGAAGTTACGAAGGGTTTTACCAAACGTTCCACCCAGTTCAGGAATTTTCTTTGGACCAAAAATCAGTAGAGCAACGGCGCAGATGACTCCGATTTCGACCCAGCCCAAGTTAAACATAATGTCTCTCCGATGCAATGTTTTTAATGTAGCGGTTTAGGGGACGGGTTTGACACTCTTTGTGAAAGGCGTAGATCGGATTGTGTTTTATGGAGTTGATAGAGTTTGTTTGAGAGGATGCTTGAGGGGTCTTCGTCGCTGCAACATCCCGCTCTGAACTGGAAGTTCGGGCTAATCGGCGAAAGTCCATTCCGATGGACTCAGAACTCCAAAGCTCTAGTCTACTTCAGTAAACTTTCCATCATTAGCCCGAACTTCCAGTTCAGGGTGGGAGCGCAACGAGAGCGAAGAGACTCTCTATACTTTTCAAGCATTGTCTGAGAATTGCCGCTTCGCTCAGGGCTGCTGTGTCCCAAACGAAGCCTATCGCTGCGCGACTCCATCTTCTCTCGCGGCGCGTTGAACGGCCGCCGCAACCACGGTCGCCACTCGCTGATCAAATACCGAAGGAACGATGTGTTCACGATCGAGATCTTCCGTCTTGATCAGAGACGCGATCGCCAGCGCTGCTTGTAAATACATATTCGTGGTAAAGGTAGAAGCCCGACAATCCAGCGCACCCCGGAACACACCCGGAAACGCCAGCACATTATTAATTTGATTTGGATAATCGCTGCGTCCGGTTGCCATCACTGCTACATCGTCTTTCACCAATTCGGGCTGAATTTCGGGGATTGGATTCGCCATTGCAAAGACGATCGGATTAGTTGCCATCGATTTCACCATTTCAGGCGTAACTACTCCAGGCGCACTCACTCCTAAAAAGACATCTGCTCCCTTCATTGCATCGGCAAGTTTTCCAGATTGTTCGACCGCAAAGGCGCGTTTTTGCTCGTTTAAGTCCGCACGATCGAGCGAAAGGATTCCTTTTGAGTCACACATGACAATTCGGTTTGCCCCGTTCTTTTTCAGAAGAGTGGCGATCGCCACTCCGGCGGCTCCTGCCCCGTTAATCACAATTTGCACCTCTGCCATGGCTTTTTTGACTAATTTCAACGCATTCGTCAAAGCAGCAAGGGTGACGATCGCGGTTCCATGCTGATCGTCATGAAACACCGGGATACTTAATTCCTGCTGAAGTCGCGCCTCAATTTCAAAACAGCGAGGAGCCGCAATATCTTCCAGATTCACCCCCCCAAACACCGGAGCAATTCGCTTCACGGTTTCCACGATTTCATCCGTGTCCTGAGTCGCTAAACAAATCGGAAACGCATCAATTTCCCCGAACTCCTTAAATAACATCGCCTTGCCTTCCATCACTGGCATCGATGCCTCAGCACCCAGATTTCCCAAGCCCAAAACCGCACTGCCATCCGTGACGATCGCCACCATATTTTGCTTGATTGTCAGTTCATAAACTCGGTTCGGGTCTTGTGCGATCGCTGTGCAAACCCGCCCCACACCAGGAGTGTACGCCATCGCGAGATCTGCCTGCCCTCGGAGGGGAATCTTACTGACAACACTGATTTTGCCGCCCCGGTGCAGCGTGAAGGTGCGATCGTACACATCCAACACTTTAATATGAGGCAATTTTTTGACCGCCTGCACGATCGTTTCCGCGTGTTCGGTGCTGGCAGCATCAACTGTAATATCGCGCATCGAAAGATCCCGCGATTGTTCGATCAGATCGATCTGTCCCAAACTACCACCGAGCGTCGAAATCGCTTGGGTCACACTAGCAAGCATCCCCGGACGATTGGGAACCTGAAACCGAATCGTCAAGCTAAAACTGGAATTGGGAGTAAGAAGATCTGACATGAGTAAAATCTGGGTGATTTGCGACTCGGCAAATCTTACCGCACTTGAGGGTCAGGAATTGTAAAAAGCGAACGACTAGGACTAGAACCTATGCCAAGTTTGTACACCGAAATTGATATTCGTGCCGCACGATCGCAAGTGTGGCAAATTCTCATCGCCAAAGAGCGCTGGAAGTATTGGAATACTTTTTTATATGACTGTGATTCCTCGCTGCCGTTTATTCAGGGGCGCGATGTTGCGCTCTCACTGCTGCGCGTACCGGGAGAAGAAGAAATTCAGTTTCGCCCGATCGTCACATGGGTTCAGCCTGATCACTGCCTCAAGTGGCTCTCAACGATTCCAGGCTTGCGAAACGAACACGTTTTAGAGCTTCAGGACGTGGGCGTGAATCAAACGCGATTTTTCTACCGACAGAACTTCTCTGGTACGCTTGCTCGATTTTTGCTGCCTTTTATTCGTCAGGATGAGCGCCAAGGCATTCAGCGGATGGCATGGGAACTGAAGCAGTATGCCGAGCATCAGAGCAAATCTGCTCGGTTCAACCGCTGAGGAGGCGATCGCGCTGTGTTCTCGCTTCTAGAAAGTTTGGGTTAAAGCTGAGCGCAGTATCGAAAGACGCGATCGCGTCCTGCTGCTGTCCAATGCGACTAAGAACGATACCCCGCCTGTACCAAACTTTGTCGTTTTCGGGATTAAGAGTCAGGGCTTGATCGTAGCTGTCGATCGCACACTGAAGCAGTCCCAATTGATAGAGGGCATTTCCTTGACTGTGCCAACCTTCATCGAAGTCAGGACGAATCTTCAACACCTGCTCATAGCTTTCTAAAGCTTCCTTGTAGCGTCCTAAGCGGTAAAGCAGATTGCCTTGATTGTGGTGAGCCGCAGAGAAGTAAGGGCGCAAGATGAGGGCACGATTGTAGCTCTCGATCGCGTCCTCGAAGCGCTTGAGGTGCGTCAACACGATACCTCGGTTGTACCAGGCTTTAGGATAGTTGGGCTTGAGTTTTAGGGTTTCTTCATAGCTGTAGAGAGCTTCGTAGATTGATCCCAGCTTGAGTAAAGCGTTAGCGCGGTTGTACCAGATCTTGTAATTTGTGCAGCAGAGCTTGAGGGCTTGATCGTAGCAAGCGATCGCCTCCGCATGACGATCAAGCCGAGAGAGCGCTATGCCTTGTAAGTTCCAAGCAAGTTCGTGATCAGGCTTGAGTAAAATCGATTCTTTAAGGCTGGCGATCGCGCTGTCGTATTGCCGCAGTTGATAAAAAACTTTCCCGCGCTCGAACCAAGCGATCGCTGCACTCGGTTGCTGCTGCAAAAGCTTATCGAGTTGAGAGATCGCTTCGTCGTAGATTCCCGCTTTGCTAAATCGCTGCGCTTGTTGAAGATAAATCTCAGACTGAGAATCGACAGGATCGGTCATAACAAACTAGAACGCAGTGCCCGATTTAGTATGGACAGCAAAAATGCTCAACCCCCTGCTTCTACAAAAAAAAGCAGATGAGCCTAACCAGGTTTCATCTGCTTTCGCAATGCTTGAGGATGAAGCCGCTTTAGACTTTGAGCGGCTCTTCTTGAAGCGATCGCACCGGCGGCGTTTCGACGGGGGCTGAGGTCGTATTGGTGATCAATCGCGCTCCTCGTCCGCGAGTGATGTAGCTCCAAGTCCAGTGAATCATCACGACGAGCTTGTTATTAAACTCGATGAGGAAGTAGATGTGAGCCACAATCCAGATAAACCAAGCAATGAAACCAGATAAGTGAATTCCACCCAGGTTCGCAACGGCGGCATTTTGCCCGATCACCGCAAGGCTACCGAATTCTTTGTAGCTAAACGCAGAGAGCGACCGACCTTGTAATCTTGCTTGAATCAGTCTGGCAACGTATTTGCCTTCCTGCATTGCCACAGGTGCAACTCCTGGATAGGGCTTGCCTTCAGGATCAGCACAGTGCGCCAAATCGCCAATGATAAAGACATTCGGATGATTCGGAACGCTGAGGTCTGAATTGACCATAACGCGACCCACTCGATCGAGCGATGCGCCTGTGCGCTCAGAAATTACGCGACCGACCCCAGATGCTTTTACCCCTGCTGCCCACAGGATCGTTTTTGCCGAAATCGTTTCGCACTGGTCGTCGTATTCGATCTTCAGCATTTCGCCTTCGATCTGCGTCACTTTGGTTTTAGTCAGCACCGTAACACCCAATTTTGTCAGCGATTCTGCTGCTTTTGCAGACAGCTCAGCCGGGTAAGGCGGCAGTACGCGATCTAACCCTTCGATTAATAAAATCCGGGCTTCGGTCGTATCGATGCTGCGGAAATCGTGCTTGAGCGTATTGTTTGCCAGTTCGGCGATCGCGCCTGCTAACTCAACGCCCGTTGGGCCGCCGCCGACCACGACGAAGGTGAGGAGTGCTCTACGCTTTTCGGGATCGGTTTCTTTTTCTGCTGCCTCAAATGCCATGAAGATCCGGCGGCGCATTTCGATCGCATCTTCCACAGTTTTTAAGCCGGGTGCAGTATCTTTCCACTGGTCATTGCCGAAGTAGTGGTGGCTGACTCCAGTGGCGACAATCAGTGAGTCATAGGGAATTAATCCCTGATTTGTCTTGACGTGTTGAGTTTCGGGATCGATGTCGATCGCTTCTTCCATCAGCACTTTGGCGTTTTTCTGGCGACTGAGGATCGAGCGGAGCGGCGCAGAAATATCAGAAGGAGAGAGGCTGCCGGTTGCAACTTGGTAGAGGAGCGGCTGGAATAGATGGAAATTACGTTTATCAATCAAGGTCACATCAATATCAGCGCGGTTGAGATTTTGAGCAGCATATAAGCCCCCAAATCCACCTCCGATAATGACCACACGATGCTTGGGCGGGTTCGTCACTGGTTCCATAGGTTGTCAACAATGCTTATGTGGGCAGGCAAGGCTAGGAAGAATGCACTCGAACGGATAAAGCAGTCCGAAAAGCCAAGTGATAGGGTGATAACGTTCAACTCATCGATCTCGGTTCCTCGCTCCTCGTTCAAAAATGCCCGATCTCTACTTCAGTGTACTTAGCCTGATCGTAAATTTGTGACAGATTGTAACCGAATTTGGGAGATTTTACTATCGCGTCATAATCTGCTGATATTTGAGTGACTTTCTTCATCTCTAATTTGTGCTTTTGGTAGGTGCAGGACAAATTCGGGAGTGTCTATTGCGATCGCTTAGCGTTCTAAGTATCGCTTATCTTCTAACTAAATCCTGTTATTTTTACTCGGAGATTTAGCAATGCAGAAATACGACACTGCGACGGAGGCTCACAGTAGCGCCTGGATTTTTCAAGCTTGGGCATCGTTTGTCATTTCGCTTAGCGCGACGACGATCGGCATTTGCTATTTGCCGGTGGACGGTTGGGTGAAAGGCTACGTGGGTATGGGGACGATCTTTACCGTTGCTTCAACGTTTAGCTTGGCAAAAACAACCCGCGATCTGCACGAAGCGAAGCGGATTGTGTCGCGGGTGGATGAGGCAAAACTAGAGCGACTTTTATCGGAACATGACTCGTTTAAGAAGTAGTAATGAGAGTGGGGGGTGGGGAGTAGGGAGTAAAAATCTTTCTTGATCCCCCACTCTCATTACTACTCCCCACATTTGTCTAGAATAATCGCAGTCCCTTGATCTCTTTTTGCATGACTCAACCGCCGCTGCCCCCTCGCCGATCGCAAACCATGCTCGGCAATCTCACACAAGCCGTGAAAACGTTGACGCGGATCAATTTCTCTAAGCTGAAGTTGAGACCGAATGCGCGTGTCCCGGAGTTGTTGGTGCAGGATGCAGATGCGCCGAAAGCACAGGTCTTTCCGCTGTTGGGCGATCGCTATTCGGTGGGACGGAGTTCTAAGTCCTGCGATATTGTGGTTCGCAATCCGGTGGTCAGTCAGATTCATGCGGTGATCAAGCGCGATCGCAAGCGGAAGTTTTTGGGACTGCCGACGCGATCGAGATTTATGATTCGCGATGAAGGCTCAACGAATGGGCTGTATCGCGGCAAGCGCAAGCTGAAGTCAAAGATTCTCTACAACGGCGACATTGTGAGCTTAGGTCCACCTGAACTTGCTGCCTCCGTCCGTCTTCAATATAAAGACCCGCTGCCGTGGTATCTCAAAGCGATACGGTACGGTTTGTTTGGGATTAGTGGCGTGACTGCCCTCACTGCATTTGTCGTTGCGATCGAATGGCAGCGATTTTCGATTTATCCCTTACCGGAATCGGTGCAAGGTCCTGTGGTAATCAATTCACGCGATGGACAGCCGTTGCGAACGCCTAGAACCGATCGCCACATTGAGGTGGAAAATCTTTCGGGATTTTCACCTTATCTTCCTGACGCAGTGATGGCTTCTGAGGACTCGCGGTTCTTCTGGCATTTGGGAGTTGATCCGATCGGGACTGCCCGTGCGCTATTTACCAATGTTCGCGGGGGTGAGATTCGAGAAGGAGGCAGTACGCTCACACAGCAGCTTGCAAGAAGCGTTTTACCGGATTATGTCGGGCGACAAGATTCCGCAGGGCGAAAACTTCGAGAAGCGATCGTAGCCCTCAAGCTCGAAACGGTTTACAGCAAGAATTTCATTCTGCGAACATATCTCAATCGCGTCTATCTGGGCAGTGGAATTTATGGCTTTGAAGATGCGGCTCAGTTTTACTTTGGCAAATCGTCCAAAGATCTCACGCTCTCGGAGGCAGCAACGTTAGTGGGAATTCTGCCCGCACCGAATAGCTTTAATCCGGTGACAAATTACAAAGCGGCGATCGAATATCGAGATCGAGTCCTAGAACGGATGGCGCAGCAGGGCATGGTGGCACAAGAAGAAGCTGATCGCGCCCGACGATCGCGGATTGAGATCAGCCCCAAGGCTCGACAAGAATTGCAAAGCGCGATCGCTCCTTATTTTTACAGTGCAGTCTTTGATGAGCTTGAATCTTTACTCGGTGGCAGTCTTGCGAGTGAAGGCAATTTTATTGTCGAAACAGGACTCGATCGCCAAATGCAATCGAAAGCTGAAACCAATTTGAGAAATAGTGTTGCGACAAGCGGCGCAAGCGCAAATTACTCGCAGGGTGCAGTTGTAACGATCAATGCGAAAACAGGCGAAATTCTAGCCATGGCTGGAGGAGTTGATTATCAGCAAAGTCAGTTTAATCGAGTGACGCAAGCGCTGCGACAGCCCGGATCGACGTTTAAAATCTTTGCTTATGCGGCGGCGATCGAGCAGGGCGTTTCTCCGGGAACGAGCTATTCTTGTGCGCCCTTGAACTGGGGTGGACAGACCTTTGCAGGGTGCGGCGGTGGAGCGGCAGACTTTTACACCGGAGTCGCGCAGTCGTTAAACGTCGTTGCGCTCAGGGTGGCTCAAGATGTGGGATTAGACAAAGTGGTGCAAATGGCACAGCGCATGGGTGTAAAGTCCACGCTCAAAGCGGTTCCGGGACTGGTGTTGGGACAAAGCGAAGTTACTCCGCTAGAAATGACGAGTGCTTTCGGAGTGCTGGCAAACCAAGGAGTGCGAAACCGTCCTCATACGATTAAGCGCATTTTGGATAGTGGAGACTGCAAGAATCGCCAAGATATCAATACTTGCCGAGTGATTTATCAAGCCGATCAAGATGGCGAGAACAATCAAAAGGTGATTGCGCCGGAAGTTGCGGATACGATGACGACGCTGCTACAGGGAGTCGTGAGATCGGGAACCGGACGCAGTGCCGCGATCGGACTGGGCGAAGCTGGGAAAACGGGAACAACCAACGACAATAAAGATCTGTGGTTTATTGGCTATGTTCCGAGTCAAACGATCGTCACTGGCGTTTGGTTGGGCAATGACAACAACGCGCCTACGGATGGAAACAGTGGACTTGCAGCGAAACTTTGGGGTGACTATATGCGGCAGGTTGTGCGGCAATAGAGCAATCAATTTTAAGTCGCAATTCTAACTGAAGTGATCCTACGGTGTGGCAGATGCTGTGCTATGTCGCAATTATAGTGAGGGGTGGATAGGGTTCGATCGGCAAGTATTTGGTCTCATTTGTGACTAGTGCTTATACGGTAAAGCGGACTTCTATCTTGGGATAGATTGTCCTGAAACTCCGTGAAACCTTTAATGGTCTCAGAATTCAATTTCTGCCTATAAGGGTTTGGCATCGCCACATGACAAAAACATCGGTGCAATTACGGGAATCTTCTACTACGGCAACTGCTGCAACCTCTGGGAATCAGAGCGGACTCTACTCGCTGTTCACTACAATTCCGCCAGAGAGAATGGGTCTGAATGGCGAATATGATCATAATGGTTTAGCCAAACGGGTGGTGCAGGCGCTTAGGGTTCGCTTTTCTGCTGAAGACCTTGAGAAATTAAGAGTCATGCAGCGAGGAAAAGTCGTTATTTTCCTGGGAAGCGTTGCATCGTTGGAAGTGTTGAAGCAGTTAGTTTCGATCGCGCACGCGACCGAAGGCGCGATCGATGTAGAGACAAACGGCGTTCGGATTAAGTGATCTCAAACTGAACGCCGTAGTCTAATTGCAAATTACAAGTATCGTGATCCACAACGTTGGTATCACTAAGTTCAAGATTGTAGAAATCGACTGTCTCATCGTCGAAGTAGGGACCCGCGTGCCAAGTGCCGATTTCTAGTTTGATGAAGCAGTTTCCTGGAATGCGGAAAGCTCTAAGATCCGAAAGGGCGGGACTCACGCTTTCGCCTGGAGGCGCAACGACGATCAGCCATTCTTTGCCTTCTAAAGAACCGAGGCACTGTGTACACTGCTGATGGCGCGTGATTTTGTGAAATTTCCGCCCGCGATGCTGGAGTCGCATAATGTAAAAACGGGGAATTCCCTCTTCAAGATAGAGTTGGGCATCATCTCGATCGAAACCTTTGCCGTCGGGTGAGGCTTGAATCAGTTGTCCAAAGGGACGAAAGGCTTCAACGGTGATGAGTTGAGCTGGAATTGAGCGAATTGTTGACGGTTGCATGAAAATCTCTCCTGTGGTTCGTCGCGAACCTTTCTTCCGGTTGACGATCGTTTTCAAAATTCTTTCTAGGATTCATGAGTTACTTCAATTTTGAGGATATGACTCATGAATACATTAAAGCTAGTGTTAAAAGAACTTCGTCTCGCTGTATTAGCAATCCTACTGTTTGCAGTTCTGTTGCTTGCCCCGATGCAAGTCGCTCATGCGGCAGCAGATCCGTCTTATTCTCCTGGTGCGCCAGATAGCCCGAATAAGAAGGAAAAAACCCTGTACGAAGGTCGTCGGGTGGTGAGTGCAGAAGAGCAACCTGGAACTCAGAACTTGATGGGTAAGATCAAGCAAGATTTACAAAACGACACCAGCGATCGTCCCAAAACCACCGGAGAATGGAACCGTGAAGCTCGTGAAACTTCCGGCAACTTGGGCGAACGTTTGAACCGCATCGGTAAAGAAACAGGCGAAGCAGTGAAAGATTTTGGACAAATGTATCCGGATACCGCAGAGCGTAGCGGTGATGCCCTGCAAGAAAGCCTGGATCGATCCAACTAATTTGATTTTGTTTCAACAGGATGTTGACCATAGTAGGGGAGCGCTTCTGACCAGTGGGGGCGCTCCCCTTTTTTCCAGTTGATCAGCGCGATCGCGCTGATCGCCTCAACATAGCGTCCTTGATGCGGCTCCGCTTCAACTCGGAAATCAGCCGATTGTTTTATTTGCTCCCATTGTGAGGCGGTGATCACGGCATCAGGTTGAACGACCTTTAACGTTTCGTCGCGCTGATAGATTGCAGTGTAAAGTTCACCTCGCTGAGCAGGCATTTGAACAGCGATCGTGCCCCGATGACCCGATTGAAGCGCGATCGCTGCTAAGCTCGACACTCCAAATAGTGGAATTTCTAGCTGTTGTGCAAGGGTTCGGGCAGCCACAACACCGATACGAGTTCCAGTAAACCCACCAGGGCCGATGGCGACAGCAAGAAAGGCAAGATCTTGCCAAGATTGAGGTTTGAGAAATTCGCTGAGACGAACGTGCAGCGAACTTGATAACTCACGTCCTAAATCTTGAACAAACGATCGCTGATTGCCCTCAAAATCCGAAATCATCAATCCCAAATCAGGACTACTGGTGTGAATGGCTAAGGCATAAAGTGACATAACTTAGTTTCGATTAATTTGCACCGAATAACAGAGACGATCACCGCGTGAAATCGATCTACCATGTACGATCGCGCAATTTCCATCGCTATAAGCCGTGTGTTGATAAACAATGAGCGGATGCCCTAGAGGAACTTCTAACTGCTCACTGGTTTCATCATCTGCCTGTGTACATTCAATCACAGCATCAAGCTTCTCTGTGAAAATCCCATGCTTCTCAAGCACCGTGAGGCTGAGCTGCTGCTTGAGGTCTTCAGCGTAAGTCTCTCCTAACTCTGGGACAATGTAAGTAATATCAACACAGCCTGGAACCCCATTGAATAGCAATACTTTCTTTTGAAAGTAGGCGATCGACACCGCTAAAATTTCCTGAACTTCTTGCGGAACCGTCACTAATTCAAACACTAATGTCCGAACCGTGATTGTTACGCCTTGCTGCGCCATATCTGCTTCGAGCAGCAAAGGACTCGACAGGGAGTGCGTAACTTTTTGCTGACTGGCGACAAATGCCCCCTTTCCTTGCTGCACGACCACTAAACCTTGCTGCATCAGGTTCGCTATCGCCCGTCTTGCCGTAATCCGGCTGACTTCAAACTCCGACATTAATTGATGCTCACTCGGTAATTGATCTCCGGGTTTATACTGACCGCTAACCATACGATCGCGTAGTTGTTTGGAGATCATCGTGTGTAGAGGAATTTCCATGATTTAGTAGCATTCATTACAGAGTTTTGGTGATATATTGCTATTCTTGCTTGTTATAACAAGTTCAGCTTAATGGTAGGAAAAAGACGATGAGTTCATCCATTTCTGAGTCTAACTTGATTGAATCCGAGTCAAAGTGCTACACACCTCTCAGTAGTGAAGCTTTGAAAGCTTTGAATACGCGATCGACCTTGAAGGGTCTGTTTCAACTTTTTGGACATTTAGCGATCTTAGGCATTAGCGGTTATCTTTGGGGCACAAATTTAGGACACAATTGGGCAATTGCAATTCCCGCAGTGATTGTTTACGGGTTTGGTTTTGCTGCGATGTTTGCTCCAATGCACGAGTGTTCACACCGGACTGCTTTCGAGAACAACCTGTTGAATGATGTCGTTTGCTGGATTGCAGGTCTCTTATCTTTTTACAATGGTGCGTTCTATCGTCGCTATCACAAATGGCATCATCGCTACACCCAACTGTTTGACAAAGACCCAGAACTTAGCGATCCGCTTCCTCAAACTTTAGTAGACTATCTCATTACTATGAGCGGGATTACTTGGTGGTGGGGCAAGCTGAAAACGCATTTTCGCGTTGCTTTGGGACAATTAGACGATTATCCCTACATCTCAGAAGAGGCTCGTGCTGGCGTGATTCTATCTGTGCGATCGCAGTTATCCGTGTATGCAGTTGCGATCGCGATTTCATTCTATGCTCATCAGCCTTGGTTTGTTGTCTATTGGTTGCTGCCTCTAGCTGTGGGACAGCCGATTTTGCGAATGATTTTGTTGTCGGAACACACCGGATGCACCCACGACGACAATCCATTTACGAACACGCGATCGACCAAAACCCTATTCCCGCTTCAGTTCTTGATGTGGAACATGCCCTTTCATGCAGAACACCATCTTTACCCCTCGATCCCGTTTCATCAACTCCCGGCAGCACACCAACAGTTAAGAGAGCAGTTCACCTTCAAAGATCAAGGCTATATTGAAGTGAACTACAACTTTGCAAAAGAGCTAGTATGACCCAATCTGCAAGTTGTTTCACGCTGAAAAACTTCTCGTTGTACTGTGGTGCAACCTTACCCGAAGCGCAGATCGTCTATCAAACCTACGGGGCATTGAACCACGATCGCACCAATGCCATCCTCTACCCCACTTCATACGGAGCGCAGCACACCGACATCGATTGGTTGATTCGCCCCGATGGAATCTTAGATCCAACCAAATGGTTCATTATCATTTCGAATATGCTTGGCAATGGTTTATCAACCTCACCAAGCAATAGTGATGTGGGTCTAGAAGAACAAGGCTTTTGGTTTAGTCACTTCGACAATGTTCGCGCACAGCAACAGTTACTTCAGGAAGTCTTTCAGATTGAACAACTTGCTTTAATCTACGGTTGGTCAATGGGTGCACAGCAGGCGTATCACTGGGGAGCGCTCTATCCCGATCGTGTGTTACGCATTGCTGCCCTCTGCGGTACGGCTCGAACCACCGATCACAATCGCATCTTTCTGCAAAGCTTACGGACTGCACTTACGGCTGATCCAGCTTGGACAGGAACGCGATTTGAAGCAGTGCCCGATCGAGGATTTCGAGCCTTTGCCCGCATTTATGCAAGTTGGGCAGCTTCCCAAGCTTTCTATCGAGAAGGTTGCTACTATCAACTTGGATATAGTTCGCTAGAGGACTACATCATGCGATTTTGGGAAATGAACTATCGCAAGCGCAATCCGCACAATCTTTTAGCCATGATTGATACTTGGCTGCATTGCGATGTGAGCGACAATCCAATCTATCAAGGCGATTACCTTGCAGCGATGAGTGCAATTCAGGCAAAAGCTTTTGTAATGCCTGCAACAACAGATTTGTACTTTACACCAGAAGATTGTGCAGCAGAAGCTGCTCTTTTGTCGAATGCGGAGTATCATGCAATCGACTCGATCTGGGGTCATCGAGCGGGCAATCCCTATGACAACCCAAACGACGCAGCATTGATCCGATCGCACATTCAAACCCTACTCCAGCACTCATTATGACGACGCTTTCCCAAATCGCTCAATCTCAAGGGATTCGCTACTTTTTGATTTCGTTTACAGATTTGTTTGGAGTGGCGCGATCGAAGCTGGTTCCGGCTGAAAGCATCGATCAGATGGCAATCAGTGGAGCCGGATTCGCAGGCTTTGCTGCTTGGTTAGATATGACTCCCGCAGATCCAGATATCTTAGCCATTCCAGATCCATCCAGCCTCATTCAACTGCCTTGGCAACCTGAAGTGGCTTGGCTAGCTGCGGATTTGCATACCATTACCGGAGAACCTTTAGAGCAAGCACCGCGTGTTGTGTTGAAGCGAGTTCTACAACAGGCGCAAGATCTTGGCTACCGAGTGCGAACGGGCGTAGAATGCGAGTATTTCTTGCTCAGCCCAGATGGTGAACAGATTTCAGATGGACGCGATCGTCAAAGCAAGCCTTGTTACGATCAACAGTCTTTAATGCGTCAATATGATGTCATTCGTGAAATCTGCGATGCGATGTTAGGACTTGGATGGGGCGCATATCAGAACGATCACGAAGACGGAAACGGACAGTTCGAGATGAATTGGATGTATGCGGATGCGTTGGTAACTGCCGATCGACAAGCCTTCTTCAAATACATGGTCAAATCGATCGCAGAAAAGCATGGACTCCGAGCCAGCTTCATGCCAAAACCCTTTGCTCATCTCACCGGAAACGGCTGCCATACTCATCTTTCACTCTGGGACAATGCTGGACAAGAAAATCTCTTCTATGACCCACAAGGAGAGTTAAAGCTGTCTCAACTCGGTTATCAATTCATTGCGGGTGTGCTGCACTCGGCTGAAGCACTTTGCGCTATCACGAATCCAACCGTCAACTCTTACAAACGCATCAATGCACCTGTCACACTCTCTGGTGCAACTTGGTCTCCGAACACTGCTAGCTACAGTGGCAACAATCGCACACACACGATTCGCATTCCCGATGCTGGACGCTTTGAATTCCGATTAGCAGATGGTGCAGCGAATCCTTATCTATTGCCAGCCGCATTGATTGCAGCCGGATTAGATGGCATCGTTCAAAAACGCGATCCGGGTATTAGACGCGATAACAATAGCTACACTGATCCGCTACCTGCGGGTGAAGCGAAACCCTTACCTAAGAATCTACTTGATGCTTTGCGGTGTTTAGAATCGAATGAAATTATTGCCCGATCGCTCGGTGAACCATTCACAACTGCTTATCTCAAGCTCAAACACCAAGAATGGAATCAATTTATGAGTTGTGTCACGCCTTGGGAACTCGAAAACACTTTAGATTGCTAGCTGCATTGATGGGGTCAGATAAAAGCTGACCCTTTTATGTCTGCATCGAAATCAGCCTCTTCAAATCTTCGAGCAAGCTAGTGAAAAATCTTGCTGCATCGACTTCGGTTGCAATCCAAGCATTTGCAGGTTGCTTTGCGAGATTACGATCGTCGATCAAGGTCTGTCCCTGCGTCCATTCTCCCCGCGTTTCGATCTGCACTCTTGCCCGTATCCACATCATTGTCTCTGGATAAAACAAGTACCCTAAAGTTGCTGCATCATGCACAAGAAACCCTGAGATTCCATTTGTTTCTCGATACTCCAAAGCAGTACCAATCATGAACTCACATAGATTGCTCAAAAACTGTGCTAATTCACTGTCTGGATTGCTTTGAACGATCGACTGTGCCATTTCTCTCGTAAAGATTAGCCGCCGCGTAACATCCAGCGAAGTGATCACCAAATCACAACGACTATTTAGCACAATTTCTGCGGCTTCTGGATCAAACCAGACATTGAATTCTGCATGAGAAGTAATGTTGCCGGGACAGTGAAATGCACCGCCCATGATGATAATTTCTCTGGCTTTTCTGAGAATGCCGGGAGCTTTTTTCTCTGCGGCTGCGAGATTTGTGAGTGGCGCGATCGCGACGATCGTAATTTCCCCCGGCATCGCACTCAATCGCTCAATTAGAAGGTCATCAGAGCGCCGAGCCATTTCGTAATTGTGAACCGGAGCAGGAAGCTGCAAGGATAAATTACCCATGCCATCGTTGCCGTGAATGTGAGAGGCATCATTGGAAGAGTGAGCTGTCACAACTCCCCGACCCACTTCTACATCCGGCAATCCTCCTAAGCTTAAAATTCGGCTTGCACTAGAAAACGTCTTCTCAGTCGAGACATTCCCACCTGCGGCTGTGATTGCAATCAGTTCTGCTAAACCTTGTTTTACTAAACTTTGCAGCCAGAGCAGCGCAAAAATATCATCGCCACCCGGATCGGTATCGAGAATGATTTTAGGAATGTTCGAGAATGCGGACATGATGATTGAACTTGATGATCACCTGAATTCTACTGTTAGCCTGAGTTCGGGATAAGGGTTGAGACAAGAAAGGGGCAAACCCGATAGGCTGAAATTGCTAAACATCATGCCCAGTTTGCCCTGATGTTTAGTCTAGAAGACCTATTCTGCTCCGTCGATGGAAGCTTGCGGAGCAGCAGACGGTCATTCAAGGGCATTGGGCGCTGCTTCATCTTGCGTTTGAGCCAATACATTTGAGCCAATACATTTGTTGCCTCATAGACGGTGGAGGTATTTTCTTTCTGTAGTGGCTAGTGGAGTATTTAACTTCGTCGTTAAATACTTCTTTAGGCTGAATACATCGCCCCCGTTAAGCAGAAACCAGCGAAATCAGTCAACTCATCGAGCCTGATTTGCGTCAACTCTCTGGCATGAGATTAATCATTGTTGCAAACGCAAATTGCTTAAATCAAGCATGGTAAGTTAAGCATAATGCTGCTCTAAAGTATTTCTAAAGCATTGGTGTGTTGGGACAAGTCAGGCATTCCAGCCCTTCAAACAGGTTGCGATCGACCCGCCTCAACTGCCAAATTTTAGACTGTCACTCTATCAAATCCGACGGCTCTCAACAGATGATTTGATAGTGATAAAGCAAGGCAAAGTGTAATGCTCGTTGGAAGTTCTTCACAACAGAGTTGCACTGCTTTTGCGATGGCCCTTTTTTGCTCGCATCCCTGTTACGCACTCGGCTGAGGCATTTTTCAAAATCTCTGCATTTCGTTTTCCGAAATCACATCCTCAGAGAGAGTAGCAGTACAGAGACGGTGTTGGATACTATTCACTAGCCCCCTGGTGAAATCAGGATATTACAACACTTTATTCAACCCCCGCTAAAGACTTTATTTATGAGAGGGCATTCCATGAACGCACTAAAGA
>JACJNX010000036.1 GCA_014695255.1 Cyanobacteria bacterium FACHB-63 | reverse complement strand
GGTAAGAGTACGGTGATTCGCTGCTTTAATCGATTAAATGATCTGATCAATTCGTTCCGCACCGACGGCAAAATTTATTATCACAATCAGGATCTCTATGCGCCTGACATTGATCCGGTCGAAGTGCGGCGGCAAATTGGGATGGTGTTCCAGAAGCCGAACCCGTTCCCGAAAACGATTTACGACAATATTGCGTTTGGTCCTCGCTTACTGGGATACAAGGGCGATATGGATGAATTGGTGGAACGATCGCTCCAACAAGCTGCGCTCTGGGACGATGTGAAAGACAAGCTCAAAGCTTACGGAACGGATCTGTCTGGAGGTCAGCAGCAACGGTTGTGTATTGCGCGGGCGATCGCAGTTCAGCCAGACGTGATTTTAATGGACGAGCCTTGTTCGGCACTTGACCCGATTTCGACACTGAAGGTTGAAGATCTGCTGCAACAATTAAAAGAGAAATATACGATCGTGATTGTGACGCACAATATGCAGCAAGCGTCTCGTGCATCGGATTACACTGCATTTTTCAATGTGGAAGCGAACTCGAAAGGACAACGAACCGGATATATTGTGGAATACGATCGCACAGAGCGAATTTTCCAAAATCCACAAGAGCAAGCCACGCAAGCTTATGTCAGTGGTCGTTTCGGCTAAATCACAGATTTGACAGGCTGGGACGGGGGAAGCAGGGTTATCTTGCTTCCCTTTTCTGTGGGTTGCGGATTTGCACAAAGCTGGCAACTTCTAAGCGTTCTGGTTCTAGCTTTAGGTTGAGAATGCGGGCGGTAATGTTTGAGGCTTCGAGCTGACGTAAATCGGTGCGATCGCGAATCAGTGCTTCGATGGCGCGGGTGACTGGTTCGGGACTGGGCTGATCGTTTGCCGAAATTTTCAGATTGTTCAGTTGCAGCGATCGACCTGAAACGATTTGCGGCTCGGCTTCAGCAACAATTTTAAGTTTTGCGGGATCACCTTGCTCTTGGAGTTCAACTTGGAAGCGGACTCGGTTTTGGGGTAGCAGCGTTAATTTCGGATTGAGAAAATCGTAGCGTTCGACCTGTCTTGCTTGTCGGCGTAGAAGTTGGATACCCAGGTTGCGGATTCGAGCGGTGACAAAGGGCGATCGTAAAGCGCGATCGATGTCTTTTTGAGTGAGAACCATACGAACGCCTGCTTGCAACGGTTTTTCGAGTTTACGGCTTCTGAGTTGGAGGGCGATCGGATCGGTTTCGACTTCTAACGTATCGATGCGGAATTCCTGAATTGGGAAAAGTCCTCGTCCAGCAAGGCGAACGCGATCGGCGCGACCTTGAATAATTTGGTAACTCGGAGCATTATCGATGCGGACTTGTAGCCGTTCTGCGGCGACGAGTTGTTTCCGGATTTGGGATTCAGCGATGCGATCGACAATGACTCCGGTCGGAGAGAGAATGCCGAGTAAGCTTGAAAGGAGAACCGTGAAAAAATCCATTATTGCTAGATCGTCCAGTTTTGCAGAACTAGGTTTGGAACTTGAGCAAAATCTTGCTGATTGCGAGTCAGTAAGATCAGATCATTGACTAAGCAGATCGAAGCAATTCTCAAGTCTTGCGTTCCAATGCGGACTCCTTGCTGCCGTAATTCTGTGAATCGAACTGAAGCGGATTCAGTAAAGCTTAAGGTTTGAAATGAACTCAAAAATCGAATCACATCGCGCAAATTATCATAAGCAATGCCTAACTGATGAGCGCAATCTCTATTTGATTTTGACGCTTTTCTAATTTCGCTCAACCATCCCTGCACAGATTCTTCCATTGTGATGACTGTGATTCCAAGTGCGTTGATTGGAAAAGAACTGATTCGTTGAATTAAGATTGGGTGCGATCGCTGCAATAGCGTGAAGTGATCGGTATCTAGAACATACTGCACTAGATTTGCTCTGCCTGAAACTCAACATCAATCGCGCGGCGTTCTGCTGCAATATTTTCGATAATATTGTCCCAGAGGGGGCTGAGTCTCAGGGTTGCAGGTACATCGAGATGAGGACGGGCTTCGTACCAAGCAATCCAGTGATCAATCTCTAATGGGTAATCGAGATAAAAACTGATGGCATCGAAGACTTGGGCAGGCGTTACCAAATTGTAAAGGGTGTCTGGGATCGATTCCGGGCGGCTGCCGGATCTCCATAGCAAAATGATGTCCCGAACAGTGACGGGAGTGCCTGTAATGATTGGCTCACCTTGCTGGCTTTCACGATCGCGGCTGATATGCCGAGAAAGCGTGTCGATTAGATTAGCCATAGCAGAATGGTCACTTGCAAGAATAAGTTAATCATAGCGCCTGTCATAGGCTGGGACGGTTCATCTACGATCGCAAATCTCTTCCTTCAGCCCAAAACTCTCATTCTGTTTTTGATGCTGACACAATTAGAATTCATATCCTTCAGCAATTCGCCGATCACGCTCAAGGTCTGGATCGGAGACAACTCGACCATCAGGCAAAATAGTGTGATACATATGGCTACCGAGCTTGGTTTCTTCCTCAGTAGCATTCTGAAAATTAGCCCGGATCATAGAAGTTTCCATCGTGTTGCAATTTCTGAGATTTGCTCCTCGGAAGTCAGTTTCGTCCAGAAGAGCCATACTGAAATCCGCTCCTTCTAGATTGGCATTTCTGAAAATAGCTCCCCACAAATTAGAACGAAAGAAAAGAGTGCCGCTAAGATTAGCGCCTTCAAGATTAATTTCTTCAAGCGCAACCTCTTCTAAATTGACTCCACTCAAATCAGCACCACTAAAATCCCTCTCGCCAGCAGCATAGCGCTGTAGTAGTTCCTCACGAGTCATAACTTCACCATTCCAAAACAAACTTACAGCTCGATCGCGCCTTGCCGCAGAATTTGCCATCCGTCGCCCGTCCATTTTGCAACCGTTGAAGGAGTGCCCGAAGCAACTTCCTCAGCGTTGGCATCTAGTACCAACACCCCCGGAAACTCTGCTGCGATCGCACCCATCGACAGTAGCGCAGGTTGCCCCGATCGATTGGCGCTTGTCGTTGCCAATGCGCCCGTCTCAGCGAGAATTTGCCGTGCGATCGTATGATTCGGAACTCGAACGCCAATTGTCGTCGGATCACTCGGATTCATTGCAGCAGGAACGCGATCGTTTGTTGGAAGCACTAACGTTAATGCACCCGGTAGATATTTTTGTGCGATCGAATTCCAAATTTCTAATTCTTGATCGCTGCCTTTTACATAGTTCCAAAGTTCTTCGATTTCGCTTGCCATCAAAATCAAAGGTTTATCAAGGCTGCGTTGTTTAGCGACATAGATTAACTCGGCTCGATCGGGTCTTGCGGCTAATGCAGGAACAGTATCGGTCGGGAAACTTGCAAGATGGGTTCCAGCCCGGACTGAAGTCACTAATGTTTTGAATTCGACTTGTGGCATAGGTCATTCAAATTAAGGCTCTCAGTTTATCATTCTCAACGATTG
>JACJNX010000035.1 GCA_014695255.1 Cyanobacteria bacterium FACHB-63 | reverse complement strand
AGGATTGGCGAGAAATCACTGATGTGAAAATTGCTGCGTAAACTGGAGCGAGACTGACGATTGGGGGATTACCGTGTTTAATTTTAAATATTTCCAGTTAAGTTGATAGTGCCGGTTGCACACACGGTGGAACGAGAACTAAAGCACCCGTTCAATCTCTATCTTAAGAAAGAGCCAGAAATTGTTGTCTTTATAGGTATAAAAGGAAACAAGTTTATCTGCGGTGAAGGAAGGAATGATGAGCCAAGCATCGAAGTGCGATGTTCTCGTGATAGACGATCTTGCGGTCAACCGAGCGTTGATGCAAATGCTGCTCGAGCTAGAGGGATACACCGTCACCACAGCTTGTGATGCAAGCTCAGCCCTTGCTCAGCTCGCGGCGGCGCCCCCAGCCCTCGTCTTGCTCGATATCATGATGCCCGGACTCGATGGCTATGCCCTTGCTCGCCGTATCCGTCAAGACTCTCGCTTTGTTGCGTTGCCGATCGTTCTAGTGTCTGCTTGTGAACATGACGATGTGCTTCAGCGGCGGGCATTAGACATTGCCGGTTTTCTGCCCAAGCCGATCGAGTTTCAGCAATTGCACGCAGTGATTCAAGCCATTCTGCTGCAACCAGCAGCACAGTTAGTCGAGCCTTGAAACTATCAGAACTAAGTCCTCAAATTGAGGATAGAAGCCCCTCTTTGATAGACTGGTTACTGCTACGAACAAATGGTTACAATTTATTCCTTCAGCCTTTAGGATTGCTTACTTTCGGCAGGCAGAATGCTAGCGAACTGCTTTCGCCGCTAAGAGCCGCAGAATACTTTTGAATATGCTAATTAGCCAAATTCAGCGATAGTGATGGCAGCAAACGGCTAGTTAGAAATGACAGCCGCAGACTAGGACCGCAATTGCCGAAATTAATCGCTCTGGTTCGACTGGCTTTGCAAGATACTCTTGGAATCCAACTGCCAGTGCTTGTTTCTGGTTTAGTTCTCCGGCGAAAGCAGTCAGTGCGGTGTCTTCGGCTTTCGCTTTGCGAGTCTGCGGGAAGCCTCTCGCTGCTCAGTCCTAAGCGTCGTCAAACCTGCTAAATCAATGTGTATCCGTCAGTTTCTGGCATTCCAACATCACTGATTAATGGGTCTGGTGTGAATTGCTCTAGAATGGTTAGTGCTTCCATTGCTGAGGCAGCGGTTCTTACGATTGCGCCGTGCTGGTTCAGGATAAAATCAACGAGGTCTCGCATATCGGCTTCATCATTTACAACTAATACTTGCAAACCATCGAGCGCAACTTCAGAATCTTCAGCGTCGCTAGTTTGATCTGGGGATGACATCGTAGCTACTGGAAGCTGTACAGTAAACGTCGCGCCCTGTCCTTCGCCTCTACTCTCGACTCCAATTGTTCCGCTATGCATCTCAGCAATCCGTTTGGCAATTGCCAATCCGAGCCCTAGACCACCAAACTGACGCGTCGTAGTTCCATCTTCTTGCTGACGAAAATGCTCAAACGCATGTGGCAGAAAGTCAGGGTGAATGCCCTTGCCGTTATCTTTAACTTGAAGTTGAACCATCGATCCCACTTGAGTTAGAGTAAGGTCGATTTGACCACCAGCCGGGGTAAATTTGGCTGCGTTCGATAAGAGATTCCAAACCACTTGCTGCAATCGTGCCGTGTCTCCTCGGACTTGTTTCACACCTGGGTCGAGACAGGGATTTAATTGACTCGCTTTCGCCTCGATCGCTAACCGAACGGTTTCTAGTGCTGCCGAAATCACAAACGAGAGATCTATGGGAAAGGCGTTGAGGCTGAGTTTGCCTTGCAGAATGCGGGAGATATCAAGCAGATCATCAATCAGTTGCGCCTGAAGCTTGACATTGCGCTCGATCGTCTGGAGAGCCTTCGTTGTTCGCTTGGGCGATAATCTGCCTTTTTGTAACAAGCTTGACCATCCCAGAATTGGATTGAGCGACGTTCGCAATTCATGAACAGCACTACTAAAAATTCATCTTTGATTTGATTGGCGCGTTCTGCTTCTTGGCGGGTCGCTTGTTCACCCTGCAACAACTGGGCAGCTCGAAAAATTAGATTAAGAGCCGGGGAGATAGCGATAAAGAGTGTCAGGCTAGAAGCAGTGTCACATGGAGAATGTCACCAATGGGACAAGGATTCGGCAAAGAGAAAATCGAACAACGTCAGACCAAACTAGAACAGAAGAAAGACCTGTTAGTGCGCTTAGGTGAAGTAATTGAGTGGGGAGAGTTTCGAGCGAGTCTAGAACGGGTGCATGAAAAGCCGCGTAAGAGCCAAGCAGGACGCAAAACGCACGATGTGATTTTGATGTTCAAGATGCTGATATTGCAGCAGTGGTACAACATCAGTCTCTTACCCAGTCCCCTACGGAGGGAAACCCTCCTCCAGGGCTGTGCGCTGATGAAGAACTAGAGTATCAAGTGAATGACCGACTCTCATTCATGCGATCTCTGGGATTGAGCATCGGGGATGTCGTCCCGGATGCGACGAGTGTTTGGTTATTCCGCAAACAGTTGCGCGAGTTGGGACTGATTGAAGCCTGGTTTGAGCAGTTTGATGGATATCTCCGAACCCAGGGGTATCAAGCCAAAGGGGGGCAGATCGTG
This sequence comes from Cyanobacteria bacterium FACHB-63, assembly GCA_014695255.1. Lineage (GTDB taxonomy): Bacteria > Cyanobacteriota > Cyanobacteriia > Leptolyngbyales > Leptolyngbyaceae > Leptolyngbya. Next base: position 11,200 of record JACJNX010000035.1, on the reverse strand, counting down.
GATGCAACTTTGATTCCGGTTCCAAAACAGCACAACCGCAAGGAGGATACCGAACAGCTAGAGCAAGGGGAAATTCCGACGGGTTGGAGCGAGCATCCGAAACGGTTTGAGCAGCGAGACTTGGATGCACGCTGGACAAAGAAGCATGGCAAAAGCTACTTCGGCTATAAGAGTCACATCAGCATTGATGTCGAGCATGGTTTTACTCGGTGTTATGCGGTCACGCATGCTTCGGTGCATGATTCTCAGGTGCTGGGGCAACTGTTGGATGATGACAACGAAACGGATGCGGTGTGGGGAGATAGTGCGTATCGGTCTGAGGCAATTGAAGCCGTCCTTGACCTGTTGCAGTTTGAGAGCCACATTCATGAACGTGCTTACCGCAATCATCCGCTGACCGAACAACAGCAAGCCGACAATCGAGAGCGCTCCAGCGTTCGTGCCAAGGTCGAACACGTCTTCGGCAACTGGATCATGACGATGGGCGGCAAGCTTGTGCGCTCGGTTGGGCTGGATGCAGTCAGCACAATGCTTGGACTGAAGCATCTGACGTACAATTTCAAGCGATTCTTGTATCATCAGGCTCAAATCGTAGCCTAAAACAGGCAGGAATGCAGCGATGATACTCATGTAAAAGTTACGCTTGGGTGTGTTGCTTCTATCTACGACATTGGTAGTCCAGAAATGAATTTTTCGAGGTTCCCCCTGGTATTCAAGTATTTGAAGTACAGCCCAATCAAGAAGCCTGAGGTTGTATCGAAGTTTAATTCTAATTTGACGGTAAGCGAACTAGACCGGGCTGACTGAATGCAATGGCGCTCAAGAGTAATAATTTATGATTACGTTTGTAAAACTTAATCTTTTGTGTAAATTCTTTAGTCTTTTTTACCCAACTGTACAGTCATCCTGAATACTACAGATATTCTTTTCATCTGCTGTCTCGTTCCTATGCCACATGCTCAAGCTTGTTTAGAACAGGTTTTAGAACAGATTACAGCGCTCTCTCAGCAAATCGGGTACGCTTCTAATCTCGATGAAGCCTTAGCTGTAGCGACTGTAGGAGCTAGAAGGATCCTAGAAAGCGATCGCGTTCTAGTCTATCACTTGATGCCAGGCGGAGACGGAGTCGTGATGGCAGAGTCCGTTGATCCACAATGGTCGTCTGTTCAAGGACAACTGATTTATGATCCCTGTTTTGAGACGAAGTGGGATCTGCTCTACGCTCAGGGGCGAATCAGCACCATTGCAGATGTCGCAACCGCAAACCTCGCACCCTGCTACTTAGAACTGCTGACTCGTCTTCAGGTGCGTGCGAACCTCGTTGTGCCGATTGTGCTACAGACTAAACATCAACCGCAACCTGTGCTTTGGGGGTTGCTGATTGCTCAGCAATGTGGAAGTCCTCGCCAATGGCAAGCCCTCGACATTCAGATTTTGCGTCATCTTGCGATGCAAGTAGAATGCAAGATCCACACCTTGAGCACCGATCAAGCGACGAACCTGCAAAATCAGCTGCTAAAGCTTCAGCGTGAACAAGTGCTCAATGAAAAGGTAGCTAGATCTTTCGCGGCTGACTTTCAACTTGATCAGGCTGACCGAGGGCTTCCACTGGCAGACGGGCAAATCGCGATTCGGCAGATCGAGCCTTATCGTCAGATGCAAGAGCGTACCGCACAGTTTCAGCAAGCATTAGAGTTTGAAGCCCTCTTAAAACGCATTACCGACAAGGTGCGAGATAGCTTAGATGAACAGGAAATTCTGCAATCAGCAGTGCAAGAACTGGCTCAGGGTCTAGATACCCTTTGCTGTGACACGGGGATTTATAGTGCCGACCGAACGACCACGACCATTGCCTACGAATTTAGCGATATCCTTTCTCCAGCTAAGGGGAAAACTTTCGCGATTGCAAACGCTGCCCATCCTGCAGTGTATGACTCGTTGCTGCAAGGACAGACTTGCCAATTTTGCAGTGTGGCTTCTAACCCATTGAGGCCAGACCAGCGGTTTCTGGTCGTGCTTGCTTGTCCGTTAGTGGATGACCAGGGGGTATTAGGTGATCTCTGGTTGTTCAAGCCTTCTGACGCAGAGTTTAACGAGCAAGAAGTGCGCTTAGTTCAGCAAGTCGCCAATCAATGCGCGATCGCGTTGCGTCAGTCACGACTATACCGAGCGATTCAGGGACAGGTGGAGGAACTGGCTCGGCTCAATCAGCTCAAGGATGATTTCCTCAGCACGGTTTCTCATGAACTGCGAGCACCGATAGCCAGCATGAAAATGGCGATTCAAATGCTCGATATTCGTTTGCGTCCTTTGGGTGTACTTGAGCCAGGTAATTCCATCAGTTGCTACTTCCAGATTCTACAGACGGAATGTCAGCGCGAGATGAGTCTGATTAACGACCTGTTGGATTTGGCTCGAGTTGATTCTGACCTCGAGCCTTTGAACCTATCCTCTATTCAGCTCAAACACTGGATAACCCATGTGTCAGAACCCTTTCTTCAACGGACCACGGATCAAGGTCAACACTTGAAGATTTTGATTCCAGACCATCTGCCCCCCTTAACCACGGATTCAACCTACCTGGAGCGCATATTAACAGAGTTACTCCACAATGCCTTCAAGTACACGCCATCAGGTGAAATCATTACGGTTTCAGCCGATTTAGCGATCGATCAGGGGAACGACGTTTTGCAGATTGCAGTCAGCAATTCGGGGATTGAAATTTCTGAGATCGAGCGCGATCGGGTCTTCGATAAGTTTTATCGCATTCCTAAGCATGATCCCTGGAAGCATGGCGGCACCGGCTTAGGTCTACCCTTAGTGAAGAAATTAGTTGAGCGATTGGGGGGAGTGATTTGGCTAGAGAGCGGCGATCTCCTTACTCAATTTATTCTGCAATTCTCGCTTAATTCGTAACGGTGAATGCTTCTGTTTTCGCTACAAATGCTCCTCCATCTTGTTCGGATGATATTCATACCATCGCTGCTGCTCTTGGTAGCTACACAGAAGGCAGTGCCTAACACCCGCTACTTAGGGACAGCCGTGCCAAGTGACAGCCTACAGCCTGGCTTGATAGTGTTGCTTGGTTTGACTTTTGTATTCATGCCTTGAAGTGTACTCAAGAACAAGAAAAGTGGAAAAGTACTCAGCTAATTGTTAGCAAGTGTGGTTTTACATTTCTATTTGAAAATCTTTGTCTGGTGTGCGATCGCCCCACCAAACTTTCATTTGACGATCAAGGTCGGCTGCATGCAGAAGGCGAACCCGCCATCGAATTTGCCGATAGCTTTTGTGTCTACGCTCACCACGGAGAACTCATCACTGAACCCCACCCAACCTAAAATCCCTTTGCCCTTGCCCTTCGCCCTTTCCCCTCCTTAAAAACCATGCCAAGACAAACCACAAAAACAACCCAAAAAGCGACAGAGACGACAGCAGCAACCGATGCCGTCATGTTGCGTCAACCCGCTGAGATCAAGTATCGGGAAGAACTGGACTATCTCATCTCCATTGACTAGGGCAGTAAACCTTTTTCCTGGCGGCGGCTGCCGCAGATGGTGCGAACCTTTGTGCTGGGCAGTACACCTTCCCAGAAGCTCGATCGTCCGATTCAGCAGAAATGGTACGGAGATGCAGCGATCGCCGAACGTGCGATTGTAACCCTAGCTTCCGATCGCGGTCTGCTGCTGATTGGCGATCCGGGAACAGGCAAAAGCTGGTTAGCAGAACTATTGGCGGCTGCCATTTGTGGCTAACTCAACCTACGTAGTACAGGGCACCGCAGGCACCACCGAAGACCAGATTAAATACTCCTGGAACGTGGCGATGGTGATCGCTGCTGGGCAGTCGCAGGATTCTCTGATTCCTTCGCCACTGATGACAGCTATGCAATCCGGTGCAATGGGCAGATTTGAGGAATTAACTCGCTGTACCCCTGATGTGCAGGATGCACTGATCTCCATCTTGAGTGAAAAGTATGTTGCCATCCCTGAATTGAAGGGTGACAACGTAGTGTTTGCCAAGCCCGGATTTAATGTCATCGCCACTGCCAACAGCCGCGATCGCGGTGTGAACGAACTTTCCTCTGCGCTGAAACGCCGCTTCAATTTTGTCCACATGCCCGTTGTCACCAACAAAAAGCAAAAGAAATCATCTTGTTCCGCACTCGGGAACTGATGGGACGACACGGATTTGAGGTCGATGTGCCACCGACTCTGCTGGATGTGCTGCTGCAAACCTTTGCTGATCTTCGGGAAGCCAGCACCGCCGCCAGTTCAGACGACCAGCGATTGGAATCGATCGGGTGGATGCGTCCTTTTCGCAGATGTTCCGCACTGTTGAGGACTTTTGCAACCCGCTTCAGGTTGTCGCGGTTGTTAGCCGCCAACACACCTAACTCAGTTAACGATCCCAGATTTCGCAGCAAAGCTCCGATCGGCATATCATTGAATAGCAGTTGCCAAGCTTGCTTGTCCATCTTGCCCACAGGGGCTGCCATTTCATGCGTTAACCAACCTTTGGCGATCGCCTCATAAGTTCTGTCAGGATTGCGCTTGAGCCACCCGTACCACCAGATTTGAGCCAAGGCATCCGAAGGAATTTCCTGCGGTAGGTTATCCCAACCTTGAATTACCCACTGAAACAATTGGTTGTGATCTTCGGTTAGCGGTTTAACGTGAAACAGTCGCAGCACATCCCGATGAGAGAAGCCTTGACGCTGCTGATATTTCAGCAGTTGGTATGCCAATCCTCTCGCATCGGGGTTCGACAACCAGGACTTACCTGCCTCGTGAATAATCTTGCCAAACCCGCGCATTGCTTTGGTGTAGCTCAACCACTCGTAAAAATGGCTTCCCGTTCTCACGACTTTGGGAAAGATCGATTGAAAAGCGTGCTTTGCTTCCATCGTCTCACCCATCGGCAGCAAAACCAGTGCCAACAGCGGCGCACTGTTATTGATTGCCCGTCCATCGCTGGCATAGAGGATTTCGGAGGCAACGCGATCGGGATTAAGGGCGATCGCCTGTTTCAAGACTTCGACAAATTCACCCGTCAACTCCTGCTTCCCGGCATAGTAAGCGCCTTGAGCCGTTCCAATCAACAGGCAGCTGCAGCACACTCCAGATGTCAGCTTTGAACATCCAACCACCGGAACGTCTCTGAATCATTTCTGCTTCCCGACCAGGAATCGGTTGGTTTTGCGATGTTTGAGTTTTATTCTGTACAAAAAACTTGTAAGTCATCACAACCTCCAGCCCGATAGGGCAATGTTTGGAAATTGGCAGGGTGGGAGTTGCACCCACATCACCCGCTTGGAGGGCGATAACCCTCATTCGTCGTCCCTTTCGGGCAAGGTGTGAACAAGGATGTTTTAGGCGTTCTACTGTTAAACTACCTGCCAGTGAAATTCGGAATTCGGAGTTCGGAATTAGGGCTTGGGAAGTTCTGTAGGAAAGGTTTATTCGCGTCGGGGTGAAGTATGGACAAGCAGATCCCAATTGCAGATCGGACAAAACGGTTTGCAATCCGCATAATTAAGGCCTGTCATTTCCTCGACCAGCAATCAGGTGGGCTAAGAACGCTGTCTAATCAACTATTAAGATCAGGTATGTCTATTGGTGCCAATGTTCGAGAAGCTCAATCAGCCCAATCTAACCGTGATTTCTTGAGTAAGTTAGACATTGCATTGAAAGAGGCAAGAGAAACTCAATATTGGATCGAAATCTTGATCGAATCCAACATGGTAGAAAATGCCAAATTCAATTCCTTACTACAAGAAGCTACAGAAATTATCAAAATCCTCGTCACTTCCACTAAAAAACCGAAGAATAATTTGTAATCTAGAGTTCAGAATTAGCTCGAAATTCCGAATTCCGAACTCCGAATTACTCTCAGCCCTTTATGCAAACCAGTTGCTTCAAGGTTGCCACTACCTCTACCAGGTCAGACTGGTTTGCCATCACCTGGTCGATCGGCTTGTACGCTCCGGGAATTTCATCTAACACGCCTTCATCTTTACGGCACTCAACCCCCTGCGTTTGCTGGATCAGGTCTTCCAGCGTGAAGTTGAGCTTTGCCTTGTTCCGGGACATCAATCGTCCCGCCCCGTGAGAGCAAGAGCAGTAGCTTGCTGCATTGCCCTTTCCCTTCACAATGTAGGACTTGGCTCCCATCGAACCAGGAATGATGCCGTAGTCATCTGCCTGTGCCCGGACTGCACCTTTACGAGTCACATACACTTCCTCGCCGAAATGCACCTCTCGCTCGGCATAGTTGTGGTGGCAGTTGACGTTCAGGCAGGGGGTGAAGGGTTGCCTATTTGCCAGATGCTTTTCCAGCAATCGCTTGAATCGTGCCATCATCACCTCGCGGTTCACACGGGCATAGTTCTGCGCCCACTGCAAATCACGCCAGTACGCATCAAACTCTGGGGTTCCCTGAACGAAGTGTGCCAGGTCGGGATCGGACAATTTTTCGCCTGCCAGCTTTGCTAACTCCTTCGCGGTCTCGATATGGCGCTGTGCCAGCACGTTGCCAATATGACGGGAACCAGAGTGCAACATCAACCAAATCTGATTCTGCTCATCCACACAGACTTCGATGAAGTGGTTTCCACCTCCCAACGATCCCATCTGCTTTAGAGCCTTGGCTTCTAGATGTTGTGCGCCAGCGTGCAGATGCTTGAAGTCTTGCCAACCGTTCCAGTTCAGCACTTGTGCGTCTGCATCGTCATTTTCGTTGAAGCCAACGGGAATTAGGGCTTCAATGTCTTGCCGAATTTGTTGTAGTTTGCCGTCCAGTTGGTCAGCTACAAACGGCGTTTTGATCGCGCACATTCCGCAACCAATATCCACTCCCACCGCCGCAGGTACGATCGCCGCTTTCGTCGCTACAACAGATCCGACCAAAGCACCTTTACCTAAATGAACATCGGGCATCAGGGCAACGTGCTTGAAGACAAAGGGCAGGGATGCCACATTCTTTGCCATTTTGGTTTCATCCTGACCCAATTTATGGTTTGCCCAGGAGAAAACAGGCTTGGGGGTAGAGAGGTCTAACTTTTCGTAAGGCATGGTTTCGTGTCCTTCATTTCCTTTCGTTTGATGTCTCAAGCATAGGAAAGACAACTTCCCCTAGGCGAAGGGGAGCAAAAACGTTTACAATGCTTACGCCATAAAGATTGTGAAGTTAGGGGAATACCCCAACTGAGGGTATTCCCTCAGCTTTTCCAGCAAGCTTGCCCTTTCACCCAAGTCGGTGACGCTGCGGGAGGAGGACAAACTGTTCGCTACTCTCCTATTATTGGAGTTGATTGTTCTAGGAAGTGAAACCATGTCTGAGCACCGGTTTCTACGCCTTTCTGGGTTTACCAAAGCAGAACGGCTTGAAATGACTCATCTTGTGAGTGAAGCGATTAACCAATCGGGAGCCTGGATCACTGACTTTCACCAGTACTCGAATGTTTTAATCTGCATCAACTTTGAGATTTCACTCGCAGACCTGGATAGACTCGCTGCAACTTTGCAAGCAACAGGTCTCCAGTTGAGCCAAGAGAGCATCGATCAGCTTACATCTGCTAACGCATCGACATGGAAGCGATCGGAGCTAACCGGAACACTGCAGATTACCTTTGTTCACAATGAACCCGACTTGCTCCGAGAAGTGCCTGCTGTGCCAGGATGAGTGTTGAGGCAGTCGCTTCTTAAAAAGTTGTTTTACCCTCGAAGGATGTTTCTACATTTTGTCATTCGCCCTTACTTGAGGCAGGATAGAAGCGTTCTCTAGGACTAGATGATCTATGGCTCGCCCCAGTTATGGACCGGAAGCCAAAAAGCGATCGCTCCACCTGTTCACAACCCTGCTCGACTACGCAAATGACGAGCTAGATTGTGATGAGGTGGCGCTGGATGCGCTGCGATCGCAGATTCAGACTCACTGGCAGAGTGAGCAACGGTTAGTGGTGCGAACAAAAGTTCGATTCTTAGAGGCTCTGACTAAACTGGCGAAATTTCCTCTCAATGGCGAACAGATCAAAGAGGCATTGCGGCGATTTGAAGATTTTGTGGAAATCCTAGATGACAATCGCTCCAATAAAAGCGGATCTGAGGTGTGGCACTTTACCCTCAATCTATGGCACAAGCGCAGCGATCGTAGAGGAAACCTGCGTCAATTCGAGCAGGAATGGGAAAAACGCCGTCCCCAGAAATCTAAACAGGTGACAGGCGAGGCAGCGGTAGAGCCAGAAAATCCAGCAGTGGAAAAGCAGGACTTCTGGTGGCAACTTTGCCGAGACAGCCTGAAAATACAACAATACGAGCGGCTGACGATTAATCCATTGACCGTCACCGATGGCATGAGCTTCAATCTGCATGAACTCTATCTTCCTCTAGGCTTAATCGAACGCAAACAGCGGAATCGCGAAGCAGATCGCTCATCAGCTTTCAGTTCATCGGTTGAGGAAGGAGACGAGCCAGAAAACACCCTAACCTTAGAGGAATTGTTTGACCGTCTGCGATCGCCCCAAAAGCAAGGAGTGGCGATCGTGGGTGAACCAGGCGCAGGCAAAACAACGCTACTCCAAAAAATCGCCTTCTGGCTTTTGGAGCAGGAGGTGCTGCCCATCTGGATTTCGCTGGCAGATTTGCAGGGAGCAACACTGGAGAGCTATCTCTTACAGGACTGGCTGAAGCAGGCAACCGGGAAGATTCACGTTTCACTGGAGCTTCAAGAAACCTTTGCCCAACAGGTTGAGCAGGGGCGGGTTTGGCTATTGTTAGATGCGATCGACGAGATGGCGATGGATGGGACAACTGCTCTGACCAGCCTTGCCCGTCAATTGCGGGGGTGGCTGACTAACGCCCATATTGTGCTGACCTGCCGCTCGAATGTTTGGGACAGTGGCAAAAATGCCCTCGATGGCTTTACGGTCTACTGCAACTACAGCTTCGGTTATGAATGTGGAACTAATGGAGATCAAGTGGGGCGATTCATTGATCGCTGGTTTCAGAATCATCTAGAATTGGGCGATCGCTTGCGACAGGAATTGAACAACCCACAACGGAAGCGCATCAGGGATGCGGTCAAAAATCCACTCCGGTTAGCCTTACTTTGCCGTTCTTGGTCACTAGCACAGGGAGCCTTACCGCAAACAAAATCCTTGCTCTATCAGCAGTTTGTTGAAACCATCTATGAATGGAAGCAGGATCGCTTTCCCACTACGATCATCCAGCGGCAACAACTCAATGAGGCATTAGGGCAGGTCGCACTGCGGGCACTGTTGCAACCAGAAACGCGCTTTCGGTTGTCCCATTCCTTCACTCAAGCTGCGTTTGCTCAGTCATTAGATTTAATGACCCTGGCGTTACAACTCGGTTGGCTCAATCAGGTTGGCATTTCAGCGACGACAGGTGAGAAGATCTATGCGTTTTACCACCCTACTTTCCAGGAATATTTTGCAGCACAAGCCATTTCAGATTGGCAGTTCTTCTTTGAGCCGGATCACGATTTTCCAGTGTTTCATGCTTCTTGGCGAGAGGTGGTTCTACTCTGGTTGGGGAGAACGAATGTTGCTGTTGCCGAGAAAGAGGCGTTCATTGCAGCACTCATGAGCTTTGACGATCGCTGTGGTGGCTTTTATTCGCAGCGAGCTTACTGTTTGGCGGCGGCAGGGTTAGCAGAGTTCCCTCAATCCGCTCACGCTCAAATGATCCTGACTCAACTCCTCAAATGGCGATTTGGGGCATTTCCTGCTTCTCTGTGTGAAGGAGCTAGAGTTGCATTGCTGCAAACTGATCGCCAACGTGCAATTGCGGCTCTAGAAGCGTTTGTCCAAATTGCAGAAAATCCCTTTGCTTGCTGGCAGGCAGCTTACACCCTCGGTAAAACGCTTGATCCAGGTAATTCAGTTGCGATCGCTGCCCTGATCGAACTGATTGACGCCCTACAAAGCGGAACTCTGAAATTGCAGATCGTTGAAAGCTTGGGCAGAATCGAGCCAAGTCATCCGATTGTAGTTCGTTCCTTGGAGAAGATTCTGGAATCAACTCAGGAGGACAATATTCGCCGGAGAGCCGCCTACAGTCTGGGGAAAGTCAATCCTGGTCATGGAAGAGCGATCGTCACCCTGGAACAGATCATTGACTCAACTGAAAATGCCACATTGCGGCTCCGAACCGCGGAGAACTTGATCACACTTGATCCACAAAATGGTGTTGCAAGTGCCGTACTCCAGTCCATAAAAAAAATTGAGAAAGCGAGTCAGAAATATCAAAACAAAGCAACTAATCAGCAAGATCTCAAGCAACTCATCCGTATATTAGAACAACGATTATTCACGGCAAAAGACTGGACAAATCAGCGGCGAATTGCCTATCGACTAGCAACACTCCAACCTGGGCATCCACAAGCAATCGACTGCTTGTTACAACTTCTGTTAAATGAGACTGCGACCTATCATAAACGAGTTGTTGAAGACTTAAAAGAAGTAGCTTTGGAGAACCAATTCAGCCAAATCGTTTCTCAACTAAGCCTATTATTTGTAGACGGGGATCTCTTGCTTCCTATTCAAGCTAAAACGCAAGTGCAAGAATGCCATAAATTGCTATCCTACTGCGCTCAACAGATGTCTTATGCCGAATTCTGCAAGGCTTGGTATCAAGGGAAGCTGAAATCATGACAACGGCTCAAACGGTTCTATCAAATGACGAAATTTTGGCTATCTTGCTACGATTCCTGCGTATCGATCTTGTTAAATCAGCTTCAAATTCCCAATTGTCGATCGTCATACCACTGGCTCAATTCCCGCTCAATCTCGTCGAGGATAGAGATCGCTCCCCTGATCGATTCTGGATCAGCCGCCAATAATGCAAACACTGGCTCAACCCGTTGTTGATAGTTCGGGGGACAAAGCGTAAAGCCATGGGCAAGTGCCACAGCGCCCTTTTGTCGCGTTCGGCGTTTTTTGCCGTCGATCCCGCAATCAATGTCAGGGTTAAAAAAAGAGTCAAAAGCTTACACCATCTCGATTGCAAACTCATACAGCGCTCTTTAGAAGAATCCTGCAATGCCTGACCAAACTTTTCCTATCACAATAGTTCGGACAGAATTTTGACAAGAAAGCTACCCATCGCTTAGGGTGCAAATAATCACAAACGCACCGAATGGATAGCTATGGAAGCCATTGTACAAAGCCTGCTTGTCA
>JACJNX010000034.1 GCA_014695255.1 Cyanobacteria bacterium FACHB-63 | reverse complement strand
TCAAGTACGAAACACCCAAGGGCGCGGAAGGACATCCGCTTCTACCCTCTGTCACTGATGAGGTTGCAGAGAAGACCTACGAGAAATACGGCTCCCGTCCCTTGGATGGTGAAAGCTTCTGGTTCTGGGTGAGACGGTGCAACATTCCCGTTGCGATCACTGAGGGATGGAAAAAAGCAGTCAAACTCACACAGGAAGGCTATCCCGCGATCGCGCTTCGTGGCGTGTCAATGTGGCATTACAAAGGCACTACTGAGCCTTTCCCGTTACTCAAGGAATTCGCCACAGAGGGACGGAAGATCACGATCGTCTTTGACCAGGACTCCAAAGCTAAGACGGTGAAGAATGTTTCTCGCGAGATTCGCAAACTCTCAGTAGCACTAGAAGCGCTTGATTGCAAAATCCGTATTGCTGTGTGGCATGAGTCGTGCGGCAAGGGGATCGATGATGCGGCGGTGAAGATGGGGCTTGATTGGCTCGATCAAACCATGAGAATTGCCCTAACGCCTACCGAGTGGAAGGTAACGGGCATCTCTCAGCAATACCGAAATATCATTATCAGATTAAAGACGCTCTCAATCACACCAGATCGAGACACTGAAGGCAATTACTTACCGGAGCTACCCTCCGAAATTCCCATCGGCTCAATCACACTGATCGAGGCGAACATGGGGGCGGGTAAGTCCCATACAGGTATTAATCCGCTTACTCGACAATGGATCACCAACGGTGGGAACGTCCTACGGCTCGATCCGTTGCTGTCGCTTGGGGCACAAGGCGCGAAGCTCTCGAACATTCCCCATAGCTCTGATTACGACTTGACTAGTGCTGAGGGCTACGCGATGTTCTGCCGAGACATTTCAGCACGTCACGGAGCGGCAATCTGTTTTAACTCGCTACTGAGAATCCCTCAATGGTTTCTCACGGATCGACCTCTGTTAATTGTTCTGGATGAACTAAACCAGGGGCTTGATTACTTGATCCAAGGCAACACACTCGGAAGCAAGCAGCCGGAAATTCTTGATCGGTTCTCGGAAATCTGTTTTATTGCGGGCTTTGGCGGCGCGATCGTTGCGGCTGAGGCTGAAATTCACCCGCGTTCTGTAGAACTACTCAAGCAGTTCTCCAAATCTGACAATATCCAATACTTCAGACATCATCGCCATAACGCAACGTGGAATGTCGATCTTGTGGTCGGTCGCTTGGATGGCTTCATGCTCAAGCTTTTGTACGATGCGGAATCCAAGAAACAGTTAATCCTTACTGACTCGCAGGGTGCTAGTAAGAAGATCGAACGCAGAATCGCGCTTCAATTTCCAAGGAAAAGAATCGTCAGAATCGACTCCGAAACCAACCGGGGCGGGGCGTTTTCTGACTTTTTCGATGCTCCTGATGAATGGCTGAAGGCAAATCAACCGGACGTTTTGATCTGCTCTCCAAGCGTGAAAACGGGAGTCTCGATCACCCTAGAGGAAGCGTTTGACGGGGTTTATGGTTTCTTCGTGGGAGCCATTGATCCGGACGGCTGGATGCAGATGCTAGGTCGCTACCGTCCTACTGTAGATCGCTTCGTTTGTGTTCCTAAGTTTGTGTTAACTCGTGGCGATGAGTCGTTAATGCGTCCTGCAAATGTCAAGGAACGGCTCGACAAGGAACGGGCGTTTATCTCGCAGCATTTCGCGATCGAGGCACTAGACGAGACCGACGATCGCAAAATGGCAGTGCGCTTGGCGGCTCAAGATTACTACTCCGAAATGGTTTCCCTACGAGGGGCGCAAAAGGCGATCTCTCAAGAATATTTAACCTCTGTGCTTCGTGAAGCTGGTCACGCAGTCTTACCCGTTGAATGGGGGACGGACAAAAACGAAGCGTCTAACCTGTCCCAACTTCAAGAACAGATTGATCTTGAGGATGCAGCAAAGATCGCCAATGTTGAGGCTTACGAGTCGATCGAGGATGCCCAAAAGATTCTCACTTCGGAATGCAGCCTTGAAGATGAGTTTCGGGCTCGTAAAACGATTTACCGGGAAGCTTACCCCGGTATCACTTTTGACGATACTCAAGATTGCTTCTGGCTTCTGATGAAATCCAAAGGCAACTTGAGCCGAGGGGCTGAGATGCAAGCAGCGATCGAGAATTTGGAGGCATCCAGGGAACTCGACTTAGACTTAGTTTCTCAAGTTTGCGGCGATGAATTGGGGCTTACCCATCGGCTACCTAAACGGCACATGAGAGCGATTCTGCTACAGCAAAGCGGGGTTCTTGCTTTATCTGAGCGCGGTAGCCAGTTCCATAACTCTGATGAGATTTGTCTCAAGATTCAGGCTTGGGCGGTGCGATTTACGAAAGAGCTTCGATATTACTTTGGGCTGAATATTGCCAAAGAATACGAAGATTCTAGAGGTCGTAAGCGACATACCCCGACCGAGATTGTTGGAAAGTTGCTTAAGAGAATTGGTCTATCGATGCTTGTTGCTCGAAAGATCGGGACACGCGGGAATCAAACGCGCATCTACGAAACCCGCCTAGACCGCATCAAGCAGGAGGATCAAGCCGTTGCTTGGACATACCGAGAAAAGGCACTTGCGGCAGCTAGAGCAAGACTCCAGGGGATTGTTCCTTGCGACATTCCAATAATCGAGTGTCCAACTGTAGTCCAGGTAATTGCTCAAGAGTCTTCTGAGATCATCCCGTCGATCTTGCTAGCTATCGATGTTGCGGCGGTTGCGGTTGCTGACAGGCGAGACGCTATCAATCGATCAACTCTCGAAAACTAAGACCCTCATAGGGGGCGGTAGGTACTGCCTCCGCTCTCCTCAAGCTTTTCTACACAACATATAAAGATGAAAACTTGGATGTTTACGGGCGATGCCGCGATCGCTCTTGATCTGCCTGCCGAAAAATTGAGAGAGTTGTATCGATCGGGAATGTTCAAAATGGGCTATCACGTCCGCGACGTGGCTCCTAATGGTTCCAGAAGATCAACGCTGCAATTCCATATCAATCGTTGTCAGGAACAACTTTGTACGCCCCCTGAGAAGCGCAAAACCTACCCCTTAAACAAATGACATTAGACAAGATCAACGCCCGTCTAAGGGCGGCTAACCTTGGCGTGACAATTGAAGCGCGGGGCAAGGGATCTGTCCTATCGCTACGTGCCAAAGTTCCACCTAAAGACGGTATTGGATCACCCAAATGGCAATACATCTCATTGGGACTGCAAAACAACCCTGCCGGATTGAAACGTGCGGAATTAGAAGCAAAAAAGCTGTCTGTTCAAATCAGCTTAAGAGAGTTCAAGTGGGATGATTGGGTAGAGCCAGAGATACCGCAGTCCGACACGGTCTTAGCATGGATTGAGCGCTACGAAATCGAGTATTTCAGCCGCCGATCGCGCAATCCTAAATCCGAAACGACCTGGAAGACCGATTATAAGCAACCCTTTGGGCAACTACCACCAGATGAACCGCTAACGACTGAAATCCTACGGCAGTCGATTCTTGAAACTGAACCTGATACCCGCAATCGGCAGCGGCGCTGCATGGCTTTTGGACAGTTGGCGAAATTCGCAGGCATTGAACTGGATGCGAAATCATTGCGCGGCAAATACTCACCCAAACGAGTAAACCCGCGTGACTTGCCATCTGATAAGGAGATCTCGGAATGGCGCGATCGTATTAATAAAGAGAATGAGTCTTGGGGATATGCTTTCGGTCTGATGGCTTGCTATGGGTTACGGAATCATGAGTTATTTCACATCGACTTAGAACGGTTGCGAGAAAGTCCCGTCCTGAGATTGACTGAAGACCTCCACGGGGGCGGGAAAACCGGGGCGAGAAAGGTTTGGGCTTGTTATGCCGAATGGTGGGACAAATGGCACTTGTGGGATATCAAACTATTGCCACAGGTGACAGGAAAGACCAATGCAGCGCTAGGAAACCGTGTGACCACTGCATTCGCTCGGTATGGCTTCCATAAGCCCTACAACTTGCGTCATGCTTGGGCAGTCAGAACGATCGAGTTTGATATTCCCGTCGAACTGGCAGCACAGCAAATGGGGCATTCTCTCGCGATTCACCATGAGGTCTATCACCATTGGATCTCTGATGACGTGCATCAACGGGCATTCGATCGGGCAATGCAGCGAAGCGATCGTCCTTTGCCCCCGTGAGCAAGATATGAGCAAGAAAGCTGTGATTAGTTGGGATATTTCTAAATATTTTGGGGTCTTTCTGACTTGCGAAAACCTCTAGTTCATGGACTTTTCAGGTTGGGCGGCTTGAGTAAAGGATTTCCTTCAGTTGGATTGTGGTTCCTCCACTCGGGGGTTCGAGTCCCCTCGTTCGCCCTAGTTCTAGGATTTGGCAGCGGAGATTTCCCTAAAGTCTCCGCTACCGAAACTGAAAAGTATATTTTTCAACTTTGAAGTAGTGTATATTCCCGAAAGCTTTAGTGTTCGGATGTTGCATTATTGAGAGGAAAGGACAAAGACACTATCCAAATTCCGGTCATGTTCTGCTTGCTTAGAATGATACCTGCGTTTCTATGTCTGGGGATCTGAAGTGAGCAAAAGAACACAAGCGAAGAAAATAGAGTGGACTCTAGGCAAGCCAAGAGAATCGCGATCGCTCCGGTGACATAGGCTAACCGAGCAAAGATCCCGCACCGCCAATCAGCGCCACGCCTAGATTTTAGAAGTACAAATGCGCGTCCATTTGCTGCGAGACGAAGTGACCCTAGAAGGAAACGATATTCGCCGCAGTCACGATCTCACACTCATTACTAGCTAGACTTCAACCTTCGCGCTCATGTGGTATCAGGCATCCGAGGCACAGAGCTAATCACTCCGACTCAGGTCTAGACGACTCGATCGGGCGAACTACGACTCGACCATTTTCGACAACAGTACAAAGTTTACGAACCTTTGCAGCAGGCTTTGCCAAGGGATGCTTCAGAGCGGCGCAGTACTCAATCACCGCATGTTGTTGATCCTGCAACACTCGAACAAAGCCTGTACAAGATGAAGTTGGAGAAGCCATAGACGTTTGAATTCCTCCAGTTTCATGATCTGTCTGCGTCAGAACCCAGCGATCGCGAATTCTGCCGCCAATAAAGTGCGGACACTACAAAATTGCGTTTAGCAAGATTGCGTTTAGCCTTGAGTTTCGACGGGTGTAGGGATATTTGCGTAAGCTGCATCACTGGCAATCAGCGTCCAGCCTGCCTCACGTAATTTTTGATAAGTTGTCCAGCCCTTCGAGGCACCGCGAATCTGCAAATCGGGGACGCGATACTGAGGAAAAGCTGTATAGGGTGTCCAGGGTTGGTGAGGGCGTTCGCGAAGGTGAAGAATCTTCGTGCCTCCGCCCAATCCTGCTAGCCAACACATTTGTCCAGCCATTGCCGTGATCTCCAGTGAAACAACTTCGATATGGGAGGTACTTCAGACCCAACCCTATCGATTACGTTCACATTATGTCTCTTTTATTTAAAAAGCATTGATAAAAAGGCAGAAACGTGCGCAAACAAATTCCCTCTTGAGATCGAGAAACGAAAAACCTGTGCAGAAGAAATTGTCCTGAAACGCTTCAGTGCGAGTACACTGCTTAAGAAGCGAACCTCTACTCTCACCATTCGGTGACTCTACTGTTTCGTTTTCGCTGCATCTAGCTCGCTTGAAGTAACATTTTTTCAAACTTTTCTGTTTACTTCGAGGAATTGGGGCTGGAATATTACAAGACAACCCTACTGATATTCCGGCATCTCCACTTATCTCGTTAACATCGCTTTCAGTCTTCCCTAATTCTCCGTAACATCCCGGTATGACATCAGTTGTAACTTCTGAGATCTCTCTGTTTGAGCTTGTAGCGGGTTCAGCCTCAGCACCCCCAGTCATGCACGTCAGCCCAGTTACGTTCAAAGCGCTGATGAGTAGTTTGATCGATCTGCTCATCGATCAGGGTGAGCCAGGATTGGTGTGGGCAAAGTTGCCGAAAGGAGAAGCGTGGCAATTGGAGTTCGATCGCTATCTCGATCGACTGACCCCGCTTCAGCGAATCTTTTACTTTAAGAACCAGCGCGACGACCTTCCAGAACCTACATTAGGACTGAAAGCGGAACTCGAACCCTCATTACCCGCCTATCCGATCCCCGCGCTGACTACGATCACCCTGCCGCTAGAAAGTAGCTTAAGAAAAGAATTTTTTTTACTGATTTGGTCGAAGCAGTTTTGCGGGCTGCTGGTTGGGCATCGCGCTAGAGTGCCAGCCCGTGAAGCGGATGCGCTAGGGACAAGCAAGATCGACGAGGATGCCACCGAAAAAAAGCAGTCCCTGATGGCATTTTTAGTGATTGATCCGGAAGTAATCCGGCAGGCGATCGCGGTGCTACAGCCGTTTGCGCCAAGAAGCGAAACGCTTCCAGACTCAAGTCCGCCTGATCTCGCTGTTATCAATCAGCTTCTAGCAAAACAGATTCAGCGACAAGAAGACCTATGGCAGCGATCGAGTACGCATCGTCGGCAAGCTGAATTGGCAAATTTGCTCCAGTTTCAGAACGAAGAGCTAGTCAGCACGATTCGATTAAAAGATGAGTTTTTGCACAACGTGGGGCAAGAGCTGCGCACCCCGTTAACCAACATGAAGACAGCGCTAACGTTGCTCAATTCACCCACATTGAAACCTCAGCAAAAGCAGCGCTATATGGACTTGCTGGCAAGGGAGTGCGATCGGCAAAGTTCGCTAATCAAGAGCTTGCTGGATTTGGTTAGCCTAGATCAGCTTGCAGAGCATCGGACGGCTCAGGCACTCCGGTTAAGCGAGGTCGTTCCGGGCGTTGTCAGCACGTATCAGCCTTTAGCAGAAGAGAAAGGAGTGAGGTTAGCTTATGTCATTCCTGAAGAGCTGCCCGCGATCGCTTGTTTGTCGATTTGGTTAAAACAAATTGTCGTGAATTTGCTGCACAACGCGATCAAATTTACCCCGCGTGGTGGACAGGTTTGGGTACGGGCGAAACAGCAGGGGGATTATCTCCAGCTTGAGTTTCGCGATACGGGGATCGGAATTCCAGCGGCTGAAATCCCCAAAATCTTCGATCGCTTTTATCGGGTTAGACAAGCTGTGGATGATGACATGGGCGGTGCTGGCTTGGGATTGACGATCGTGCAGAAGTTACTTCTACATTGCGGCGGCTCAATCACTGTGAAAAGCCGCATTGGGGAGGGATCAACGTTTAATGTCTTACTGCCAGTTTATCGCCACTCTGAGGAGAGTTGAGTCGCTTCAGGATGGGGACAGAACGATTCTAGAATACGGTGTCAGTTGTGGTTCAGGGTTGAACTTTAGCGACGATCGTAGTAAATCTTAGGGAAACTGCGAGACATTATCCTGATTATGCAAGAACGTTTAATCAGAACCCTTGTTCTATTTATTGTTCTAACGGTTCTCTTTGGCATTCTCGAACGGCTTTTCCCTAGCATTCCCAACCAACCTAAATGGCGGCGCGGCGTGTGGCTCGATACGTTTTATTGGTTCTTCACGCCAATGGCGATTCAGATTTTAAGCATCCTCTCGATCGCGCTGATATTTCTGCCGATTTACTTACTCTTGGGTCGCTCACTCGCTTGGCATGATGTTCTCGCGGGATATGGTCCGATTGCAAGGTTGCCCTTGTGGCAGCAGGGGTTACTTGCGATCGTCATAGGCGATTTCGTGGGCTATTGGACGCATCGCTGGCATCACACTCAGCAGCTTTGGGACTACCATGCGGTGCATCACAGTGCCGATACGATCGACTGGCTCACGGCGGTTCGCTTACATCCCGTCAACGATATCATCTCGCGAGTGTGTCAATCGTCTCCGGTTCTGCTGCTTGGGCTTTCTCCGATCGCGGTTGAAGCTTACGTGCCGCTGCTATCTGCCTATGTTGCGTTCATCCACGCGAATGTGCGCTGGACTTACGGACCACTTCGCTATCTGCTGGCAAGTCCAGCGTTTCATCGTTGGCATCACACGACGGACGAAGATGGGCAGGGCAAAAACTTTGCGGGACTGTTTCCCATTTTTGATGTGATTTTTGGGACGTTTTATATGCCGCGTGGTAGACAGCCCCAAAATTTTGGCATTGCTGGAGAAACGATTCCGGAGAATTTTCGCTCTCATCTGATGTATCCGTTCCGCAATTGGCGACAGACTAAAAGGGTGGCTGAATGATGGATAATGCCAAATCTTTGATTGCTCGCTACGGATAGGTAGAGACGCGATTAATCGCGTCTCTACGGGGAGGACGGGTGGCTTGCGGGACTTTTGGAAACGGGTATAAAACGATCGCTTCAACAAAAAACTCCGGGAGTCTTATCTCGGAGTTCGCGTCAAATCATTTATTTTTCAATTTCGGATTTCATTCGGGCTAGCGTTAACGCCATTTGATCAAACATTTGTTGGGGAGTCATACCAAACTGCCCTAACTGAGTTTTAAGCTGCTCGACGGTCATCTGAGCGGAGAAATCCTCGGAAAGCTCAAAGCGCTTCATAAAAACCTTGTAGCGATCCATAATGGCTTCCATCTGTTCGATGTACATCAGCTTGCCTTCACGATCGAACTTGCCATAACTACTGCCAAGCTCAACCAACGATTGATAGTCTTGGAATAGTTTTTTCGCTTCTTCTTGAACAATCTCGGAGTCAAAGAATCCCATTGCCTTAATCTGGGTCACGCAGGACGCGATAAATAATAGTTGCACAGGTAGTGCTTGAATTCATCATATTCCACGCCTTTCCCCCGTGTAAGTAGTGTTTTCACTACCTGAGTCATCGGACAGGAATGAAATGTCTGCAACTGCGCCATTCTTCGCTATATTAAATCCACGCCAATTGCAGTAAAACATATGTTCAGTCAACCAAAAAGCCGAAGAGTTGCCGCGCTGTTGGCGATCGTCGGGGTTGTGCCGATCGTCGGTGGTTTTCATTTAGTCGGCTTACACAAACTCTATTTGGGACAACGCTGGTGGTGCTTGGTTTATTTTGCGCTCGCGCTCACTGGAAGTAAAATCGCTTGGATTGCAGGGCTGTTTGATGCGGTGTTTTACTTGATTCAGAATCCCGATGAGTTCGACGTGAACTTTAATGATGAAGCGGTGCCCGAAACGGGGACAATCAGCCTGCAATCGAATCCAGTCGTCACCGTTTCTGAAAGTTTGCGGGAACTCGATCAGCTCCGGCAAGATGGTTTAATTTCAGAATACGAGTTTGAACAAAAACGACGAAAACTCCTCGATCGTATTAAATAGCAATGCTCAATTGGTTCTCTTCTGCGCTGTTGAAGTCCAAGATTCAGAATGATCCGTATTATCGGTTTCAAACTTTGGCTGAGATTCGGATTGCAGCAGATTTGGGCATTCAAATCGATGTGAATCAAGCAGGGGTCGATGATTGGCTAAGATTGCCAGGGTTATCTATTCACCAAGCGAAAACTTTGACGCAACTGAGCGAACTAGGAATGCAATTTCTCTGCGTCGAGGATGTTGCAGCCGCATTGGGATTATCCCTTCAGCGCTTGAAGCCGTTAGAACCTGTGATGAAGTTTTGCTATTACGATCCTGAGAGTTTGCATCAGATTCAGCGAGTGAATTTGAACACGGCAACCCCGATCGAATTAACCCAGATTCCACAAGTCCGATCGGTACTGGCACGAGCGATCGTCCGAAATCGTCAATCTCAGGGCAACTATAAAGACCTCGTAGATCTACAACAGCGCCTTTCGCTACCAAGTCATTTAATTGCAGAATTGATGCACTATTTACGTTTCTAGCTATGACGATCGAGGGAAAAGCCACGTTCAATGTCGGCAGTGCATTCTACAATCCCAATGCTGCGATCGTCAGAGATTTAGCGGTACTTGCCGCCGCCGTCTATCGCGGCGATCACGGACAGTTGCGGGTGTTGGATGCGATGGCGGGTTGTGGAGTGCGATCGCTGCGATATGTGCTGGAAAGTCAGGCGGATTTTGTCTGGGTGAATGATAGTAATTCGGACATTCAAACTGTACTACGAGAGAATTTAGCGTCGCTTAGACCTGAGCAATATCAAGTGAGCGATCGTGATGCGATTCGAGTATTTTTTGAGTGTTATAACCGTCAGGATTACTTTGATTTAGTAGATGTTGATGGGTTTGGCTCTCCGGTTCCGTTTGTTTCTGCAAGTCTGAGCGCTTGTGCAATTGGAGGACTAATCTATCTCACTAGCACCGATGGGCGCACTGTGACCGGACGCGCTCCAGAAAACTGTGTTGCAGATTACGGAGCTTATGCGCGAATTCATCCGGCAGCACATGAACAGGGATTGAGACTAATTTTAGGAACTGTGCAACAACAAGCGGCGGCTCGCGGAATGGGTGTAAAGCCTGTGTTTGCTTATTTCACGGGGCAAACTTATCGAGTCATGGTGCGATTGGTTTCCTCGATCGAACTCACCGAGCAGAACTATGGATTTTTGGGCTTTTGTCATGAGTGCGGCACTTATCAACCTGTCGAATGGCGCAAGTTAGGTCGATCGCAGTGCAGGAATGAGGGACGATCGCTAGTGCTGAGTGGGGCAATGTGGTTAGGCAATCTACACGATCCAGATCAGATTGCCCGAATGATTGACCTGGCAAAGACTTGGAATTGGGTATCGCAAGTTCGGTTACTGGAATTGATGCAAGCGGAAGCAGAAATGCCGCCGTATTTCTACACGCTGGGCGAGATTGGACGACGCGGAAAATTAGACATTCCCAAATCAAGTTATCTGATTCAAACGCTGCAAAATTGGGGGTACCGAGCCAGTTTAAGTCACGTCGATCGAGAAGCGATTAAAACGGACGCAGATTTACCGACTTGCATTCGAGCGGCAAAATCTTTTGCGATCGAGTAGACAATCGGGTAAACCGAAGTTGACTAAACCGCGAAGGACAGACTACCCTGGAGCTAGGAATGACCAGAAGTTAAGTTTTTTGGGTTCCGATCGCTCTCAAGCAGAGAAAGCAATTTTGGGTTAAGTTTTGGAATTGCTTTCGCGCCCAAAAGCAGTAAACACGGTGATTTTATGCACTATCTAAAAGAAGTTCCAGACATATAGCGGGCATTGCTACAGCCTCGTCGGGAAGCACAATTTAGTGATTTGCAATTAGAATTTGAGCCATTTTAATCGTTGTTTTCTGATGTGTTCTGCATAACATATCAGGATTAGTGGTTTTGATGTTTTTTCTGATTTTCTAGTGATTGGTGCAATTACGAAATTGCATCCAGCACTTTGTTGTGTGATCGACTATTTTTACGTTCCAAGATCCGTACTTTGTAGCATTTGAAAAAGGAAAATTTTGTATGTTATCCGTTGATGTAAGTGTTGCTTATCACATTGCAACATCGAAAGACGTGGATGTTTTACTCGAATTGGTTCAAGAGTTTCATCAAATTGAAAAATTACCATTCGATCCGGTTCTCGATCGTGTTTCGCTCCAGCAATTTCTCAGTAATCCTGCGCTCGGTCGAGTGTGGTTAATTACCGAGCGCAATCAGGTTATCGGTTACGTTGCCGTAACCTTTAGCTATAGCATTGAATTTCGCGGTCTCGGTGCTTATATCGATGAGTTGTATCTCCGTTCTGCTTATCGGGGACAAGGCATCGGTACTCAAACGCTGAAGTTTGTCGAACAGTTTTGTCGATCGCAGCACATTCCCTCGATCTCCTTATCTGTCCACGACGATAATGAACGCGCCTACAAGGTGTATCGCAAAGCAGGATACGACGATCGCGGCTATCAGGTGATGATGAAAGCGATCGCGTAGCTCACACCTTTGATAGCGCCTGATCTTGCTTCAAATCGTTTTGATTTACCCAGATCGATCGCTGACCGTTAGAAATCCGGCATAGATAGAACGCTTTATCGTGGATTACCTGCTCGACATTCAGAATTGTCCAGCCTGGTTTTCCACGGTAAAGCACCGCTTCTCCGACTCTAGGAACCCAAGAGCCGATCTTATGAGTCGGAGTCAATCTTGCATCGGTGTAATGCCAAAGCGCGATCGCTCCTCGCTCGATCCAAGGTGTAACCCGATCTGCTATCACCGCCAAAATCAATGTTCCAACGAGCATCAATGGCAATACTTGATAGTACAAATCAAGCTGATTGCGAACATACAGATTTAAGGTTCGATCGACCACAAAGTTATGAATCAGAAAATAGCTATAGCTATGAATACCCAGCCACACCATCACAGTGCCTAACCGGAGACGATCGCTCAGAAATCGGAACACCACCATGCAACAGAGTGTTAGACCGATCGCTAAGAGAAAATCATCAAAGATCCAACCCAGTCGATAGAACTGAGCCACAAAGCCGATCGCATAGATGCTCAGTCCGACCAACAGGGCTCTCGAAGACCGCCAGAAAATTGCACCCTTTCCTTGCACATACTGACGCGCTACAACCATGCCTAAAACAAAGGTACTGAGCTTGGCAATGAAATGCACAAAGGGTTGCCAACCTACCGTTGCACCGACGATCGCATAAGTCGGATGTCCCCCGAAAACAAACACCCCAAACGCACGATAGATAAACGTGATTGCCGTTGCTACAATCAGCAAGTTGCGCGATCCCCAGCGATTCATCAAATACCAAAGCACCGGAAACACTAAAGCAAAGCTCAGAATCAGGGGCACAAACCACCAAGGACCACTGGTGGGTAGCAGCAAATCGCCGCCGTAATCAAACAAAATCGGAAACGACATTCCCGCAAAGGTGTGCCACGCATCCGGAATATAGCTATTAGTTGTTTTCCCAACAATCCACAGCACCGGATACGATAACCAAGCAACCGTCCAGAACGGCAACAAAATCCGCAACAATCTGCGTTTGAGAAAGCGTCCCACCTCGATCGGCTTGCCTTTCAGAGACAGCACTAAGCTGAAGCCACTCACCAACACAAACACATCGACAAACTGATAGCCAAACCAAATCGGCAAGCTCAATGCTTGAGTGATCCAACTATCTCCGAGTTGGCGAGTGGCTGCAAAAAGCTGCTGCATATTTGCAATCAGTCCTGTCGGCTGAGGCGTAAAGGCATAGCGCGTGAACAATAGCTGAGCATGATAAAACAGCAGCAATACCGCAGCAAAGATCCGGATGCCTTCTAACCACGCCAACCGCCTTAGTCCTTTTGACTCAGCCATTCGTTCTCTCCACTCAACTGCTGCATTACTTGACGATCGTTCCACTGCTTAAGTTTCTCTGACCTTTGGATTGCGATTTCGTCAGCCTGTCACTTTATCACCTCTTTGGTGACCTAACGTTAACAGTGAGTTTATAGAAGTTCATCTCGCACAAGAAAGACTGATGGGACACTGAATGAATACGGAAGATAGATTCGCTTAAACTCTCTGCGCTCGATGTTCTATCTATCCGGAGTGACGGACATTACCCATGTAACAAGAATAATGCTCGTATAAAATAACACCATTAACCGTAAATTTACGGCTTGACATTAAAAAGAGAAAATAAAAATCCCGAATTCCACCGTGTAGATCCTTGAACAAATCCGATTCAATCTGTGCAAGACATACGAGATCCTCATTATGAAAATCCGATTCACCTCCAAAGACTTATCAATGCTCGAAGACTTTCGGATCGATCGATTGAGACAGCTTTATGTTCAAACGTTGTCCGGCTGCGCCTTGGAACTGAAATTTAACACCCTCTTAATTCACTGCTCAGAACCCTGGTGCGTCGATCAGGTCATGGAAGAACTCGATCGCGTCGTCAAAGCCGCATGGATTGTGTTAGGCGTGAAATCCGTCTCAATCTGCTACGCCACCGAAGAAGTCTGTCGGATTAACACTCGCGCTCGTCGGCAAAAGTGCACTACAAGCTGAGGACATTCGCCGTTTACCATAGAACATAGAGCCTTTAGAACATAGAAATTTTGGGTAAACGAAACTGATGACACTTCCTTCAGTCAAAATCGCATTAACGATCGCCGGATCAGACAGTGGTGGTGGTGCGGGAATTCAAGCCGATTTGCGAACGTTTGCGTTTCATTGTATTCATGGAACCAGCGCTCTGACTTGTATTACCGCACAAAATACCTTGGGAGTGACGCGAGTAGATGCACTGCCACCCGAAGCAGTTACGGCGCAAATTCAAGCCGTTGTTCAAGACATCGGCGTACAGGCGGCAAAAACCGGAATGCTGCTGAATCAAGGCATTATTGCAGCCGTATCCGAACAGGTTGCAGCCTCTCAAATTTTCAATCTCGTCGTTGACCCGGTGATGGTATCCCGTACCGGAGCACAACTGATCGACGATGCAGCGATCGACGCTCTGAAAACGCTCCTCATTCCCCAAGCGATCGTTCTGACTCCAAATCGCTACGAGGCTCAGTTGTTGAGTGGCATGGACATTAACACTTTAGAGGAAATGCAGACCGCTGCGCAGCGTATTTCTGAACTGGGGGCGAAGTCGGTTTTAGTCAAAGGAGGCGGCATGACTGATGCCCTTTGCGGAGTCGATGTCTGGTTTGACGGAACTCAGTGCGAAACCTTTGCAGTTCAGCGAGTCGATACAAAGCATACGCACGGTACAGGCTGTACCCTTTCAGCCGCGATCGCTGCAAACCTAGCGCTTGGAAAAGATCTGCGATCGGCAATCAAAGCTGCAAAAAATTATGTAACCACTGCATTAGAATACGCACTAGCAATCGGTCAGGGGCAAGGACCTGTGGGTCACTTCTTTCCGCTAATGCAGCGATCGGTCTAACCATTACTGAAATCCCCTCCAAACAATACGGTTTTCCTCCTGTTCCTGAATTCGCCCAGGCTTGATTAAACCGCCACAATAAAGAAAATAATTAAATTTCTGCTCATCGTTTTTTAACCTGAGAATTCACCTTTGCAGAAGGACTGGACAGATCTACTCCTTGTGCTGTAGCTGATTTTCCCTTGAGCGCAGCTATCTTGGAGTGTTCTCATGTCTTCGTTTGCGGCTTCTAGTGCGCTAGAAAATCGCCTGCTTTCAGCACTTCCTTTCGAGATTTACCAAAAATTAGCGGCTCATCTAGAGCCAGTCATGCTCTCGCCTCAGCAGATTCTTCACCCGCTCGGTGAAGCGATCGCTTACGTTTATTTTCCGATCCGATCGCTGGTTTCGCTGATGACGTTACTTTCAAACGGCTCGATGCTCGAAGTCGGACTGGTAGGACGCAATGGATTTGTGGGAGCTTCCGTGGTTTTGGGACGACGCGAAAGCGTCCAGCAGGCGATCGTTCAAGTGGGTGATTCTGCCTTTCGCTTACCGATCGAGCAGTTGCTAATTGAATTCGAGCAAAGTCCAGCTTTACAGTCACTTTTATTAGAATACGTCCAGGTTTTATTACTTCAAACCTCGCAACTCGCAGCGTGTCATCGCTTTCATCACATCCGCGAACGGCTGGCACGACAATTATTATTAATTCAATCTGCGTTAAGCATCGACGAATTTACCCTGACTCATGAAGCGCTTGCACAAATGTTAGGCACTCGTCGATCGGGCGTGACGGTTGCGCTCGGAGAACTGACCCAATTAGGAGCGATCCAATGCAGCCGGGGGCGCATCTTGATCGTTCAGCCCCAAGTTCTTGAATCAATCTCCTGCGAATGCTTTGCGGTGATTCAAGAAGAATGCAACCGATTTAACTACAGAAATCCGCGCTCTCGCTGAAGTTTAAGCGTCTGCTGTGAGTTCGGGTCTCTGGGCTGATAACTTCGCTTCGGCATGGGGCGCATAGTAGCTTGCGACTAGAGCAACGCTCAGCCACCATAACACGCTCACTTCTGGTCGATACCAAACCGTATCGACCACACCATGCCCCAACATTCCCGCGATCGTCGTCATTGCACCAATCAGCCAGAATCCATCTGAATCGCCCATCGCTCTCAAGCGTCGTAGCTGCAAAAATCCTTGATTAAATGTCACCAACAACAACCACAGAAACGCCGTTAGTCCGATCAAACCGGACTCGACTGCAATCTCTAGCAGCACCGAGTAGGCACTTAAAGCACTAAATCGCGCCGCTGAGTACAGCGGGTAAATGCGCTTGAAGACTAGATCTCCTGGCCCAAACCCTAGAATCGGACGATCGCGAATCATCTCCAGTACCGATCGCCAAACGTTCAATCGAAACGCATTACTACTATCCCCACTGCCAGCGAACATACTACCCACCCGGTAGCGGAACGGTGTGACAAAAATAAATCCCAGCACCAAAATTCCCGCCAGTCCCCCAAACACAAGCGGTAACGCCCACAGCCGCAGAAATCTCGGCAAATACGCACTCCACCAGTACCGCAGCAGAACGACCAGCACCAGCGCCGCAACGACTAGTCCGATCCATCCTCCCCGGCTCTGAGTCAGCAATAAACACGCGGTATTGATCCCAAACATGACGATCGCTACCACTTTCGGTAGCCAGCGTTTCCAGACAAAGATCGCACTAAACGACAGCCACACCGCAGGCATCAAATATCCAGCTAGTAGATTCGGATTGCCTAAAAAGCTATACACCCGTGTAGACTGCGCCAAGGGCGACTCTGGATCAACCCACGTCGCCAACGCATCCGCACCGTGGATCGCCTGCCGAATTCCATAGCTGCTCACCACCAGCGCCACGAGTAGAAACGCGGTGACACAGAACGATCGCAGCTTTGGCGATCGCAGCACTCGCGCCATCAAAATGAAAAACATTAAATAGAGCGACAACTTCCCCAATCCCACAAAAGCCAAGCGCTTGACTGGAGAAAGCGCCGCTGCTGTTGCAGCAATTCCCCAAAACAACAGCACCAGCAAATGAATTGGCGTAAACCCCAACCGGGGATCATCATCCGAAAGCGTCAACAAAACCCAGAACAAAATACAAGTCGCAAGCAGCCAGCCGATCAGATTCGTGGCAACAAACGGAGAAAGGGCAAACACCAGACTGATTAGCAGTGCCCCGATCGCATCTCCCTGCTGCATCAGCCAACTGTGCTGTCGCCAAGTGGAGAGCGATCCCACCAGCCGATGGACATAGCTCACCTGTCCCCACTGCCAAACGGGAAGCGTGGTCAATGTCACTTGTTGCCAAACCGAATTCATACGCGGATTTCCTGTGCTTTAAAGCAAAAACAGCCCTAGCGAATTAGGCTAGGGCTATTATCCGCGATATTGGCGTTTTGACAAGCCTACTGTGTCAATCGGGGCAAGGTAATCACATATCGGTATCCCGGTTCTGACGATCCTTGAATCAAGATTTGCCCACCGTGCATCTCCGCAAGTTGCCGACTCAGCAGCAAGCCAAGATTCTTCCGGGCGGTGTCAACATCCGTTTCCGAGAACTGATCAAAATTGTTGAACTTTGGAGCACTGAGTGCGGTGGCAACCGGGATCAGTCCCGCGCCTGCACGATGCCCATTACTCTGCATCTCGTACTCAAACGATGCGATCGCGCTGGTCTGCGGCATGAGCATTTCGTTAAAACCAAGCGCTTCGCCCAGACAGGGGTGCGCCGCCCAGACCGTTAGCCGCAGTCCACTGCTCTTTTGCGAAACGTGCAGACGCACGATACTACCCGCTGTCGAAGACTGAACCACGCTAAACAGCAAGTGATAAAGCATTTGGCGGATCTTGTCCTTGTCGAGCAGCCAGATACGATTACCGGGTTCAACCGATAGCCGAATTTGCTGCTCTCGACGGTTGGCAGCTTGTTCTAGGGTACTGATTGCCTGCTGGCAGACCATTTCAATATCGATCGACGATAAATTCAGCGCTCGGCTTTGGTCGTCGAGCTGCGACAGTTCTAGAATTTCTTTTACTAGCGATAATAGGTACTGCCCGCTGTGATGAATGATATCGAGATATTCTTTTTGCTTGCTAGTCAGGGGGCCGTAGATCTCACGATTGAGTACGCTTGCCATTCCCATAACAGAGGTCAAAGGGGTGCGTAACTCCTGGGTGAGTTGAGCCAGGAGTTCAAACTTAATGGGGTTTGAAGGCGGGGTGGGGGCGACAGGCTGAACTCCCGGTGTAGGTTTGACGACTTGAGCTTTCACCATCTGTAGGCGCTCATATTCACTCATGCTGAGGCGGGCAGTCAGCATGAGAAATTCAATATCTCGTTCTGTGAAGTTCCGAGGGCGAGAATCCATGACACAAAGCGTACCGACGCACTCGCCACTAACCGTTAGCAGGGGCGCACCAAGATACGCACGAATGCCATATTGTTGACACAGCAGAGAGTTGGCAAACGCTGGATGCTCAAGCGTGTCCTCGATCGCTAGAACCTGCTGGCTATCCACCACGTTCACACAAAAGGCGTGTTCGCGGGGCAATTGTCGGGAAAGCGCCAAGTCATTCATTAAGCCTAAGCGCGAGAGTCCGACCGCAGATTTGAACCACTGACGCGATTGATCGATCGCGCTGAGCAAGCTAATCGGCGCACCGAGCGAGTGAGCCGCAGTTTGAGTCGCTTCCTCAAAGATCGGTACAATTTCGGTATCGAGCAATCCGAGTTCCGTCAGTACCAGTAGACGCTGCTGCTCACGGGCGGCAGCCGTTAACCCATCTAATCGGCAAAACAGCCTGATTTCGGGGATTCCCATTCCAACCCCAATCCTCGATCTAAAGAACTCCTCGACCATCTGACAATCCAGTGCTTTAGGGAACAATGACTGTCAAACAGTCTTCAACTATACACAGATTGCCCTGACTTGCTGGTAAATCAACGTTCACCAGCAAGAGAGATTACGGAAGTTTAAGAGTTTGGGTTGTTCTCGCCTGATGGAATTACGGACAAAATAGCTTCGGCGCGATTATTTTGTCCAAGCGGAATGGTTTAAGAGTGCAGCAATCACTCGAACGCCACGCAGT
Source organism: Cyanobacteria bacterium FACHB-63 (assembly GCA_014695255.1). Classification (GTDB taxonomy): domain Bacteria; phylum Cyanobacteriota; class Cyanobacteriia; order Leptolyngbyales; family Leptolyngbyaceae; genus Leptolyngbya. Next base: position 126,843 of record JACJNX010000034.1, on the reverse strand, counting down.
TGATTGGACAGCGGCAAGTGTCCTTTGGGTGCATTTAGGCTCCAGGTAAAGCCATCGGGATAGCGCGTCCAGGCGTAACCAACTTTCCAACCGATTTTTTCCCAAAGTTTTTCCCATTTTTTGCCTACACTGAGCCAGATCTGCCGCTGCACCGAAAAGCCGTATTGATAGTCAGAATGAGCCAGCCACAAGGCATCGATCGTGTGTAAGTCTGGAGTCGGGAAGTTTTCAACTTCGGTGAAGTAGAGCCATTTGCGGAGGACAGCAGACTCTCCCGCCAGTTCACACAGTTTTTGAATTGTGAGGAGGTCGGCTGCCTGGAATTTCTGCTGAGCGAGGAGTTGCTGAAGTTCGGTGTAGTCGATATTGCGATCGGACTTGAGCGGGATGGTTCCGGTGGGGAAATGCTGCTGAAGAAACTCCAACACTTTTGGCGATTGGGTGTTGAACAAGGTTTGATAAATTTTGGCGCTGACTCGGCTCGGTTCAGGATGATCGAGCAAATATTCCATCAGCGCAGGCAATCCATCTTCACCAAGGGCGGTCAGTTCGTCGATCGTTTGAAGCTGCACCTTTTCAGAGTCTGATCGAAGCTTCAATTGAAGCGTCGCGATGCTACCGGGAAGATCGAGGGCTGAGGAGGTTTCTAAATTAGTCATGTAAACCATGGGGGTGTTAAGGGGTTCGGGTTACGCCTCTCAAAATTCGATCGATGATCGCTGTGGTTGAAGACGGGACTTCAATATCGATGAGACGAACTTGTCCGCCGTAGGATTGTACGATCGAGGCTTCGGGCAATGTCTGTAAATTGTAATCACCACCTTTAGCATAAATCTCAGGGCGGAGTGCTTCAACTAGCTGACAAGCAGTTTTTTCAGAAAAAATCACGACTCCATCGACAGATTTTAGTGCCGCTAAGACTTCGGCGCGTTCTAGCTCACTCACAATCGGGCGGGGCGGAGTGCGATCGGGCTTAATCAATCGAATTGATTCGTCACTATTTAATCCGACCACGAGCGATCGTCCGAGTTGTCTAGCGGAGTTGAGGTAGCGCACATGACCCAGATGCAGCAGATCGAAGCAGCCGTTGGTCACCACCAGCGGTCGCCAGCGATCGCGATCAGTTGCAATCGCCGTTTGTAGCGCTTTTAGAGAATAGATACCCGCACTCATGCATTTTCTTCGCGGGTCACAGGTTCAGTGGAGGGCAATCGGTAGCCTCTTTCAAACGCATAGCGCACGAGTTGCGATCGATTTTCAAGCTGTAGTTTGCTCAAAATGTTGCTCAAATGCGTTTGCACAGTGCGCGGACTAACAAATAAATGGTCGCCAATCTGCTTGTTGGTGTGACCTTGAATGACTTCCCAGAACACTTTTTCTTCGGCAGGAGTTAGAGGGAGTGGAGCGACAGCCTGCGCGGAGGTTTCATTCGACGGTAAGTTCGACTGCTGCATCAGGCGCACAATCTCAATGTGGATGCGGCGCGATCGTTCCAGTTGTCCTTCGATCTTTGCCAATAGTTCTCTCGGTTCAAAGGGTTTGGTCAAATAATCATCGGCTCCGATCGAATGACCCTGAACCCGGTCTTCTACTTCGCTACGCTTGGAGAGAAAAATGAAGGGAACCAGTTGTCCGGTTCTGAGCGATCGTAAGCGGCGACAGAATTCGAGTCCGTCCATTTCCGGCATAATCACGTCAGACACCACTAAGTCTGGCAAATCTTGTTCAAATAAGTTTAGTCCTTCGATTCCCGATGCTGCACCCTGTACCGCATATCCGCGTTTTTCTAAAAATCGAATGAGTGCGACTCGCAGTGCAGTATCATCATCGACAATCAAAATTTTTTTCATGCGCCTCTCCAGAAGCTCAAGCCGATTAATTTCTACCTGTCGTGCTATTGAAACCAGGAAACAAACTTAACGGTTCACTCAGTTAGTCAACGGATTAACCGAAATTTTTCCCTTATTATGGTATCCCAGCGACTGATTGCTCTGAGGTTTCAGGCTTATCTTTATGTTCTAGCTACTTGAATTTATCTTGTTTTTATCTACTCAATAAGAGATAAATTGCAAGATTGGTTTGCTTGTTTAGCATACCGCCAACCTATCCTAACTTGAGAATTGCTCGATCATGTACGAAAAAATTACACCTCCTTCGACGGGTTCTGCGATTAGATTTGAGAACGGAGAACCGATCGTTCCAGATAACCCGATTATTCCATTCATCCGAGGAGATGGGACGGGCATTGACTTATGGCCGGCATCGCAAAAGGTCTTTGACGCGGCAGTTCAGAGGGCATATGGCGGGAAGCGTCAAATCACCTGGTTCAAGGTTTATGTTGGAGATGAAGCTTGCGAACAGTATGGAACGTATCAATATTTACCTGAAGATTCGCTAGAAGCGATTCGAGAGTTCGGTGTAGCAATCAAAGGCCCGTTGACAACCCCAATCGGCGGTGGGATTCGATCGCTGAATGTGGCGTTGCGCCAAATCTTTGATCTCTATGCCTGTGTGCGTCCCTGTAAGTATTACGCGGGAACGCCTTCGCCACATCGCTACCCGGAGAAACTCGATGTCATTATCTATCGAGAGAACACTGAAGATATTTATCTAGGGATTGAATGGAAGCAAGGCAGCGAGATTGGCGATCGTTTGATCAAGCTGCTGAACGAAGATCTGATTCCCAGCACTCCAGAACACGGGAAAAAGCAGATTCCACTTGATTCAGGAATTGGGATTAAGCCAATCAGTAAGAAAGGATCACAGCGGCTTGTGCGTCGAGCGATTCAACACGCGCTCCGATTGCCGAAGCACAAACAAACGGTGACGCTGGTTCACAAAGGCAACATTATGAAGTACACCGAAGGCGCGTTTCGGGATTGGGGGTATGAGCTAGCAACAACGGAATTTCGATCGGAGTGCGTGACTGAGCGCGAATCTTGGATTCTCGGCAACAAAGAGAAAAATCCGAATTTGACGATCGAAGAAAATGCCCGTCAAATTGATCCCGGTTACGAGGCGATGACTCCGGATAAGCAAGCGTCAATCTGCAAAGAAGTGCAAACGGTTCTTGACTCGATTTGGGATACACACGGCAACGGGCAGTGGAAAGAAAAAGTGATGATCAATGATCGCATTGCGGATAGCATTTTCCAACAGATTCAGACCCGCCCGGATGAATACTCGATCTTAGCGACGATGAACCTGAACGGAGATTATATTTCCGATGCTGCGGCTGCGATCGCGGGCGGTTTGGGAATGGCTCCGGGTGCGAATATTGGAGATGTCTGCGCGATTTTTGAGGCAACCCACGGTACGGCTCCCAAACACGCAGGACTCGATCGAGTGAATCCCGGTTCGCTGATTCTCTCTGGTGTGATGATGCTGGAGTATTTGGGCTGGCAAGAGGCAGCAGATTTAATCAAGGGCGGACTGGCGAAAGCGATCGAGCAGCGTGAGGTGACGTATGATTTGGCGCGATTGATGGAGCCTCCAGTTGATCCGCCGCTGAAATGTTCTGAATTTGCGGATGCCATTATTCGGAATTTTTAAGCTGAGAATCGGGATTGTTCGGGTGAAGTTCAATCCCGATTTTTTCAGGGATTCGAGAAGGTGTTGATATTCCCGCCGCCGATCGTGCGTCCGGGAATCGATCGCGGTACGGTAAATGGTTGCTGGTTCACAACTGGAGCATTCTGCATTACGCCAAAATTTTGAGCTTCAACAGGTTGGGGGGTGAGAGATTGCGGTGCAACAGGTGAAGGAACAGGTGCATTGATCGGAGGCGCGATGGGTAAAGGCGCAGAAACAGTCGGAATGGTTCCAGGAACGATCGGCTGTATGCCCTCGATTAGCGATGAAAATGAATTTTGAGGTGTGGCATTGATCGAGGTTCCTGGATTGGTGTCCAGGCGAATTGTGCCTTCGATCGGAGTTTGCGAGACGATCGGACGGTTCTCGGTGGCTAATTTCGTCAGTGCTTCTTGCAGTCGGTTTGGTGGCAGTGCGGTTTCAGATGTAGCGGGTTGCATTGTGTGTCGCATTGTGTAGGGAAGCCCCAGTTCTGTTAATGAGGCACTTCTAAGCGTCCCGGTTGTTTCTTGTGTTTCTGGCTCGGATTGGGCGATCGCGTTAGTTGGGGTAGAAAAGAGTCGATTTGAAGTCGCGGCATTTTGCTCTGTCGCAGTTGGAGCAATGAGAAATTGAGCCGTTTCCGGTCTGGATGCCGCTTTGATATCGTTCATTAAGAGCGACAAAGAATCGATATCGGCACCGATCGCCCGATCCTCTGGTGACAAGGTGTTCTCAACCGTCGGGTTCTCAAGCTCGCGGGCAACTTCTGTACGGCTGAAAAATTCCCAGGTAAACAACACCAAAAACAACAGCGCGATCGCAGGTGCCCAAACGACGGGACGACCGAACGGGCGCAGCCGCGCTAATCCATACCGAATCCAGGATGACTGATGCCGCATAGACCAAATCCGTGATACTTAAAGCTGATTGTATTCTATTTAACACAGAAGGATTGAGGGAATCTCATCAGTCTTGACTAAGGGGTGCAATACAGTCCGGCGCATCGTGGGTGGGACTATTGACAGTCAACGGAACCGGATACGATCGCATATCAGCACTCGCGTAGGGGTGAAGCAGCGATTGGGCTGATTTGAAGCTTGGATCGAGCCAGCGATCGTACTCGTCTTCGCTGAGAATTACGGGCATTCGATCGTGAACGGTTGCTGCAAGCTCATTCGCTTCAGTCGTAATAATCGTGCAGGTTTCAACAGTTTCACCGTCTGGAGAGTTCCAGCGCTCCCAAAGTCCCGCAAAGGCAAAAGGCTGATGGTTTTCTCGCTGAAAGTAGAAGGGCTGTTTCCGACCCGGTTGCTTTTTCCATTCGTAGTAGCCATCCGCCACAATCAAACAGCGACGGCGCTTAAACGCATCACGGAATGAAGGTTTTTCACTGACTGTTTCAGCGCGGGCGTTGATTAGTTTATTTGCGATCGTCGCATCTTTCGCCCAAGCAGGAATCAAGCCCCAGCGTAAGAGCTTGAAGTGATGCGGTTCAACGATCGCGCCGATGGATTGAGTTGGGGCAATGTTGTAGCGCGGTTGCCAGTTGGGGATTTCATCGAGATCGAACGTTTGCGCGATCGCTTCTGCTAGATGAGTTTGGGTAAATCTTCCGCACATAAAAAGCGTAATTTAGAAGGCTTTCCTCAGCACACAAGAACTCCGACTTCGTTGAGAGAATCGGAGTTCAGGCGAGTTTAATACAGTGGCAAACTATGGCTTTTCAAAATCGATTTCTTGCCGCTCAAAGTGGTTTTTCACGTTATCCACTACGTTGTAAGCATTTTTGCCCGGATCAGCAAGAGATTCGTCAATTCCCTCAGTCGAACCTGCTACCGCTTTCCAAGCTTCCAGTCCACCTTTCAACTCTGAAACATTCTGATAACCTGCTTGACGGAGCAGATTTGCAGCTTCAGCCGTTTCTTGATCGCTTGCACCGTAAACGTAGATATCACGATTTGTTTCAAGGTTGTTCTTTGCTAAATCAACCAGTTTGTCCACCGGGAACTCCATTGCTCCCATGATGTGACCTTGGTTGTAAATATCACGCGGGCGCACATCCAAAATTGTCAGCCCAGGTTCGCCCCACTCCAAACGAGACTTCAGGTCGTGAACTGAAGACTGCGCCTTCAATCCAGGCGGCGTAGGCGTGACATTCGGCAGCATTTCTTTAGCTTTTTCAATTGCATCTTCTACTTTAGACATAATAAAAATTTCCCGTAGAGGTCATGCTCAATTTAACGGGGAGACGTGGGATCGCTTATCTGGCTAAAGTGAGAAGGTGCCGATCGTCGCAAGGTAGATTTGCGAAACTTATTCAAATGGATTCGTGCGCCAAGGGGTTGGATCGACGGCTGCCCCATGCACGAATAAGCCCCAATGCAGGTGAGGTCCAGTCGCAGATCCAGTGGCTCCGATCGCACCGATGCGCTGTCCGGGTCTGACAAAATCTCCTTCTCGAACATCAATTCGACTCATGTGAATGTAGATTGTTTCGACTCCCTGACCATGGTCGAGTCCGACGCAGTTTCCATGCACCTTAAAGCCTTCGGATTCTCGCCCAATTAAGACGACGCGACCTGCTGCTGGTGCGATGATCGCTGATCCAGAGCCGCCTGCATAGTCAATCCCGCGATGATAGTAATCTTTAGCAAAGACTCCGTTGTAATAGCGACGAATGCCATACCCTGAAGTCACTCCACCCTGACTTGGACGCGCAAACTTACCTGACCAAAGTTTTTCTGAGGAGACAATTGCTTTAAACGCATCAATGCGATCGAATTCAGCATCGCTGCCGTCGTCATCTTTTCCCGGTGGGAGCCAGATGCTTTGAGTCGGAAACGATCGATTCCGCAAGGTAATCGGAATTGTTTGAGTCTCCGTTCCCGCAGAAATTTGAATCGAGAGGCGACCGGGACGATCGAGCGGTGTGGTGGGCAGAAGTGATCGGTGACGGTTATTGCCGAGATCGAAGGATGGATAAGTCTTACCGTTAAAGCTAATCGTTGGAGCGGTTTGAGATTGGGTGATGACGGAAATCGTATCTCCAAGCGCGGGCGATCGTGGCGTAATTTGAGCTTGGAGCGCGCGGGACGGAGTGGTGAGAAAGACGATCGACAGCGCGGTCAATAGTGCGATAACCAGAGAGAACAGAGTGGAACGCTTTGTCAGGAACACGGCATTAAGTTGATACAAAACTGCCAACAGTTTACAGTTTGGCAAGACGGGAATTGTATCGAGAGGCGAAAAATGCTTTGGAGAAGGCTAGGGGTAATTTTGGCGATTTGGATGTGTTTAAGTTTGCCGGTGTGGGCAGATGTAGAGGTTTATCAAACTCGCACAAATCACGATCCAGATGGAATTGGCAAAATCTACATGGGGCGCGAGATTGCTCAGATCATGGGGCATCAGGGCGCAGGATGGTTAGAACGATCGAGCCGCGAATCGGAAGAACAACCGAAAAAAGTCATTGCCGCACTGAATCTTAAACCAGATAGTGTCGTCGCAGATATTGGAGCCGGCACCGGATATTTTAGCTTCCGAATTGCCGCTGGGATTCCACAAGGCAAGGTGTATGCAGTAGATGTTCAACCGGAAATGCTAGAGATTTTGAACATCCTTAAAGATGAGAAGAAAATCCCGAGTGTTGAGCCAATTTTAGGCAGTGAAACAAATCCAAATCTGCCAGAGAATAGCGTCGATCTAGCTTTAATGGTCGATGCGTATCACGAGTTTGAATATCCGCGTGAAATGATGGCGGGAATTGTACGATCGCTTAAACCGCACGGGCGAGTAGCCTTAGTCGAATACCGGGGCGAAAATCCGTTCGTGTTGATCAAGCCGCTACACAAAATGACTCAGAAACAAGTGCGGCAAGAAATGACGGTTGCAGGTCTTCGGTATGTTGAAACGCGCAACGGTTTACCTCAGCAGCACATCTTTATTTTTGAAAAATAGTCTAGGTATGGAAACATACCTTAACGGTCTATCTTCATTGCACGAGTGATATTGTGTGCAAGTTAGACATGAGCGTTTAAGATGAGAGCCTTTATTTTGGGAGTTTTGCTGCTTGGATCACCCGCTCATGCAGCAGAACTTGACCTTGATCCGAAAGTCATTCAAAACAGCCCAGTCTTACAGCGCTGGCAAAAGCAAGTCCCAAATGTGACAGAAGAAATTAAAACTGATCCGAGTTTTCGCACAAGATTACGGATTGGCTATTCTGCTTCAGAATTAAATATTGGAATTGAAGATTTGCGAATCGGTAGCTCCGCTCCACGCAGTGTTCGCACCCGTGTCACCACCAGCGCGAATTATCAATTCTCAAATTGGGGTGCGGATCTGCATTACTATGTCCGCCCGCTTGGAAGTTATGTCAATCTCGCGCCGCTTGTGGGATATCGGCATTTGGATGTGCAGGGACGAACGATCGACGGCGCAAACTTAGGAATTAAAGCTTTATTTGTTCTCTCTCGCGGTGGCGGTGCAGATATTAGCCTGACTCAAAGCTGGGTGGCTCCATTCAGTCCAGAACAAACAGGATTGACGACTTTATCGATCAGTTATGCCCTTACACACAATCTCAGACTCTCCACGGAGTTTCAGAAACGCAATTCTCCGATTCAGAAAGAGAGCCGATTTGGCATCGGATTAGAATGGATGCCTTAAGATTAAAGATGTTCTGAATTTTTGAAAGGGCGATCGTGACTATTACTCCGCTTCCTCCTAATCAGTCTGTTTCAATTGAAAACCGCCCCGATACGCTGGGTCGATTCGGCAAATTCGGTGGGAAATATGTGCCTGAAACATTGATGCCTGCACTGGCAGAACTCGAAGCCGCTTACAAACAGTACAGTCAAGATCCCAACTTTCAAGCAGAACTCCAGTCGCTTCTGCGCGATTATGTCGGTCGTCCGAGTCCGCTTTATTTTGCAGAGCGATTAACCCAACATTACGCAAGACCAGATGGCACAGGCGCGCAGATTTACCTCAAGCGCGAGGATTTGAATCATACCGGAGCGCACAAGATTAACAATGCGATCGCTCAAGCCCTCCTCGCTAAACGCATGGGCAAACAGCGCGTGATCGCGGAAACCGGAGCCGGACAGCATGGAGTCGCAACTGCAACTGCCTGCGCTCGATTTGGGCTGAAGTGTGTCGTTTACATGGGCGTTCACGATATGGAACGTCAAGCGTTAAATGTGTTTAGAATGCGCTTGATGGGGGCAGAGGTTCGTCCCGTTGCAGCCGGAACCGGAACGCTCAAAGATGCCACCTCTGAAGCAATCCGGGATTGGGTGACGAATGTAGAAACAACCCATTACATTCTCGGATCAGTCGCAGGGCCTCATCCCTATCCGATGATTGTGCGCGATTTCCACGCGATTATTGGGCAAGAAACTCGCGCTCAATGTCAGGAAAAATGGGGCGGCTTGCCAGATATTCTACTCGCTTGCGTGGGTGGCGGCTCGAATGCAATGGGATTGTTTCATGAGTTTGTTGAAGAACCCAGCATTCGGATGATCGGTGTTGAAGCCGCAGGGCATGGAGTCGAAACCGATAAACACGCTGCAACCTTAACCAAAGGGCGCGTCGGCGTGCTTCATGGGGCAATGAGCTACTTGTTACAGGATGAAGATGGACAAGTGATCGAGCCGCATTCGGTGAGCGCGGGATTAGATTATCCCGGTGTGGGTCCTGAACATAGCTATCTGATGGAAGTCGGACGAGCAGAATACTACGCTGTCACCGATGAGCAAGCTTTAGCGGCATTCCAGAAGCTTTCGCAGCTAGAAGGAATCATTCCGGCACTGGAGACTTCACACGCGATCGCTTATCTCGATACGCTCTGCCCTCAACTATCTGGAAGTCCTCGGATTGTAATCAACTGCTCCGGGCGCGGCGATAAAGATGTCTTGAGTGTCTCAAAGATCCTCAATCCTTGATCCCCCTTCCCCGTAAGATATGGGGTGAAGTGTCAAACAAATAACCCGTGAAAGCAATCACCCTTCTTGGTTCAACTGGATCGATCGGGACACAAACGCTGGATATTGTGTCCGAGCATCCGGATCAGTTTCGCATTGTCGGGATGGCAGCCGGACGCAATGTGGCATTATTCGCGCAGCAGATTCGCACGTTTCGCCCTGAAATCGTCGCTATTTGTGACGAGAGTAAGTTAGCAGAATTAAAGGACGCGATCGCCGATCTCGACCCGCAGCCGATCATTCTCTCCGGTGAAGCAGGAGTCGTCGAAGTTGCACGCTACGGCGATGCAGAGTCGGTTGTGAGTGGAATTGTGGGCTGCGCCGGATTGCTCCCGACATTGGCAGCGATCGAGGCAGGAAAGAATATTGCTTTAGCAAACAAAGAAACAATTATTGCGGGTGCGCCTGTGGTGCTACCCCTGATTCAAAAACATGGCGTAAAAATGCTCCCTGCGGATTCGGAACATTCTGCAATCTTCCAGTGTTTGCAGGGTGTTCCAGAAGGCGGATTGAAGAAAATTATTTTAACGGCTTCGGGTGGTTCGTTCCGCGATCTACCTGTTGAAAAGCTGGCATCGGTAACGGTTGCAGATGCGTTGAAACATCCCAACTGGTCGATGGGGCGGAAGATTACGATCGATTCCGCCACGCTGATGAACAAAGGCTTAGAAGTGATCGAAGCGCATTATTTATTTGGGGTTGATTATGACGATATTGAAATTGTGATTCATCCTCAGAGCATTATTCACTCGCTGATTGAACTGCAAGATACCTCAGTGCTGGCACAGTTGGGATGGGCGGATATGCGATTGCCGTTGCTGTATTCGTTGTCCTACCCCGATCGCATTCCAACGAGTTGGGAACGGCTGGATCTGGTGAAGTTAGGCACGCTAACCTTCCGAGAGCCGGATCATGCGAAATATCCTTGCATGGCGTTGGCGTATGCGGCGGGTCGAGCAGGAGGCTGTATGCCTGCGGTATTGAATGCGGCGAATGAACAAGCGGTGGCGCTATTTTTAGAAGAAAAAATTCGGTTCTTGGATATTCCGCGATTGATTGAGGAAACGTGCGATCGTTACACAACTCAAAATCGTTCAACGCCAACCCTTGAAGAAATTCTGGCGGCGGATGAATGGGCGCGACAAACGGTAGTGTCTGCGAGTCAGTTGGTTGAGGTGTAGGAAAGGTGCGATCGTCGTGTTGGGCGATCGCGCAAATGATTACCGCTCTAAGAGCAGTGTTACAGGTCCATCGTTCTCGATCGACACCTGCATCATCGCCCCGAATTTCCCGGTTTCAACTTTCAAGCCGCTCGATCGCAGTTTCTCAACAAATTGATTGTAGAGTTGTTCGGCTCGATCGGGTGCTGCTGCTTGATCAAACGAAGGTCGCCGTCCTTTGCGGCAATCCCCGTACAGCGTGAATTGACTAACCACTAAAATTTCGCCGTTGATGTCTTGAACGGATTGATCAAATCTGCCTTCCTCGGAAAACACTCGCAACTCTAAACATTTCCGCGCCATCCAATCGAGTTCGGCTTCGGTATCCGTTGCGGCAATTCCGACTAGGAGATTTAGACCACTATCGATTTTCCCAATCACTTCTCCATCCACAACCACTTGAGAAGATAGAACTCGCTGGAGAACAACACGCATAAACTTAGTAAGACCGATGAAAGCGGGGATGAAGTAAGTGATCGACAGGTTGACCGTTTTGCAGATGAGATTCCGCGATCGCACTGACATCGCTGGGTTTCACTCGACAATACCAGACTTCATCGGGTAAAACTCTCACGGTTGCACCGAGATTGCATTGTCCTTGGCATTCACTGGGAACGATCGACACCTCAGAAATCGAACAGTCTAAAAAAGCTGCCAGCACCTCGGCTGATCCTTGAGCAAGACAGCTTTGGTACTGGCAAACGAGAATTTGTTTAGAAAACATTAGCAGTTAAGGCGGGAGAAGGATTTTATCCGGTATGCCTTAGACTGCCCTTATCGTCCGGGTAAAGACGCGATTAATCGCGTCTTTACGACACTTTCATCGTCCGAAACCTTTGCCTTTGTTTTGGGAGGACGGACAGAGACAGGCTTCGACTTGCGATCGTAATTCCTCATGATCTAGATTCTGTCCGATTAGCACGAGTTGATTCTTTGGAGTGCTCTTCCATTCATCGTCATCGAGCGAGAAGCGTTTGCCGCTCAAGTGGAAAATGTGCCGCTTCGGACTTTCATCAAACCAGAGAATGCCCTTGGCGCGGAACACATTCGTTGGAAGCTGATTGTCGAGAAAATGCTGGAACTTCCGAATACTGAACGGCTTATCACTCTCGAATGAAACGGAAGTGAAGCCATCATTCTCTAAGTGATTCGAGTGGTGATGATGATGATCGTGATCGTGCGCGCAATGACCATGATCATGATCGCAGTCAGAATGATCGTGATGATCAGCGTGGTTGTGAGCTTGATCAGCGTGGTTGTGGGACTGATCAGCGTGGTTGTGGAACTGATCAGCGTGGTTGTGGAACTGATCAGCGTGGTTGTGGAACTGATCAGCGTGATTGTGGGACTGATCATGAGCGTCGCGATCGTGATCATCCGATTCAGATCCTGAATCAAAATATTTGTCTGATTCAAACAATCCCACACTCAGCAAAGCCGCTAACGGAACTTGTCCTTTCACCGTGCGAAGAATTCTTGCACCGTCTTTGATATCCCGAATCCGAACTTCAAGCGCATCTACATTGGCTTCGTCTACGAGATCTGTTTTGTTCAGCAAAATAATATCGCCATAAGCAATTTGGCTGTAAGCGGCTTCACTGTTGAACAGATCCAGACTGAAGTTTTCCGAATCGACCACCGTAATAATCGAATCCAACCGAGTCAGATCCCGCAGTTCCGTTCCCAGAAAGGTGAGCGCCACCGGGAGCGGATCGGCAAGTCCAGTCGTTTCGACGACGAGATAATCGATCTGATCTTGGCGTTCTAAGACCTTGTAGACCGCATCTACCAGGTCGTTATTGATGGTGCAACAGATACAGCCGTTGCTGAGTTCCACCATATTCTTATCTTCATCGGTCTGGATAATCAGTTCGTTATCGATACCAATTTCACCGAACTCGTTCACCAACACGGCAGTTTTCAAGCCCTGTTGATTCGTCAGAATGTGGTTCAGCAGCGTGGTTTTACCGCTACCCAAGAACCCTGTGATAATCGTAACCGGAAGCCCAGTTTTGGGCATATCCATTGTGGACTCAGACTGAGTGCTGACTGATTGCATAGCACGATCGCATCAAATATCTTTTCCCCCATTATTGCCGATCAGAATCGATTAAGATGGGCTATCAGTCTTTATTGTGTTTAAGAATTTCATGGCTTTAGTCGTCTATAACACCCTAACTCGCCGGAAGGAGCCGTTTGAGCCGATCGATCCCGATCAGGTAAAGATGTATTGCTGCGGAGTTACGGTGTATGACGATTGCCATTTGGGTCATGCGCGATCGTACATTGTCTGGGATACGGTGCGGCGGTATTTGATCTGGCGCGGCTATCAAGTGCGCTACGTGCAGAATTTTACCGATATTGATGACAAGATTCTCAGACGAGCGCGGGAAGAAGGTTCCTCGATGGAAGCCGTGGCAGAACGCAATATTCAAACGTATTTCGAGGATATGCGGCGATTGAATATTCTCGATGCTGATGCTTATCCCCGCGCTACCGAAACGCTCGACGGCATTAAGCGCCTGATTCGCGAATTGGAAGAGAAAGAATTTGCGTATGCGGCAGAGGGCGATGTTTATTATGCCGTTCAGCGAGATAAAGAGTACGGCAAGCTTTCGGGGCGCAAGCTAGAAGAGATGCAGGCGGGTGCAAGTGGGCGCGTCGATGACGAAGAGCCGAAAAAACGCTATCCGTTCGATTTTGCTTTGTGGAAGGGGGCGAAACCTGGTGAGCCTGCGTGGGATTCTCCTTGGGGTAAAGGTCGTCCGGGTTGGCATATCGAATGCTCGGCAATGGTGCGGGAATTTTTGGGAGAGTCGATCGATATCCATGTCGGCGGCGCGGATCTGATTTTTCCACACCACGAAAATGAGATTGCTCAGTCGGAAGTGGTTACGGGTCGATCGCTTGCTAATTACTGGTTGCATAACGGCATGGTGAATGTCGGCGGCGAGAAAATGTCGAAGTCGCTGGGTAATTTCACTACAATTCGGGATTTGCTGGACAAAAAAGGCGTTGATCCGATGGTGGTTCGCTTGTTTGTCTTGCAAGCAGGCTATCGAAAGCCGATCGATTTTACCGATGAGGCTCTAACTGCTGCTGAAAACGGCTGGAATACCTTAAAAGAGGGATTGCTATTTGGATTTAAGCTCGATTCAACTTCTGATGGAGAACTCGATCGAACTTCCTCAACCACGCAAGAGTTTCAAGCCGCAATGGATGATGATTTCAATACGTCCGGTGCATTAGCGGCTCTATTCCCAATTGCTAAAGAATTACAGCGCGAAGGCAACATTCTCGTACACGAAGGTAAAACCGAAGCGGAACCTAAAACTCTTCTTGCCCAGTGGAAAACGCTGATCGAGTTGGCGAAAGTTTTGGGACTCGAAGCGCAACCCGAAGAAACAGTGGTGGGATTATCCGATGCCGCGATCGGCGCTCTAGTTGAAGAACGCAAAGCCGCGAAAAAGGCGAAAAACTATGCCGAAGCCGATCGCATTCGCAACGAGCTTCAAGCCCAAGGCATCACCCTAATCGATAAACCGGGCGGTGAAACGATTTGGCATCGCTAGACTAGAAGTACCGCACTATAATGACTAATCTCTGATAGCAAGTTTTTCATCGGAGATTGAGATCAACTATTCTCACTTAATCCCAAGCCCCATGATTTCTGAACTTTCTCATTTTCTCAATGCGATCGATGTCCCCGCCGATTGGGTGGGACTTAGGGCAACCAAGGAAGCATCCACCACGCGATCGGTTCGTGATGGCATTCCCGAAACGAACGGCTCATCGCTGACTCAGGGCGTGATGGTCGAAGTGTTGGTGAACGGTCAGATCGGGTATGCCGCAACCAATTTGATCACGCTTGCAGGAATTCAAGCCGCAGCACAAAAGGCATATCGTCAAGCGATCGCTGCTTCAGAATGGAACATTTACTCGACCCCGATTTCGGCGCGTCCGAAAGTGGTCGGGCAGTATGTTTCTCCGTTGGTGAAGCCGTTTGATGCGCTTAGCCCTGGTGAAATCAATGACATCCTGATTAAGATCACCCGCGAACTCAAGGTTTCTGATCAAATTGTGCAAACCAGTGCCACCGCACTCACGACTGAGACAGAAACCTGGTTTGTCAGCACAAACGGTTCAGAAGTGTATCAGCATTTCTTTCGCATCGGAACTGACTATTCGGCAACCGCTCAAGAAGGCGCGATCGTTCAGCGTCGATCGAACAATGGTTGGCTAGCAAGCTGTTATCAGGGTGGCTTGGAATACTTCATTACTCCGGATCTGTGGGCACGAGTGCAGCAGATTGGGACACAAGCGATCGAGCTGCTGACAGCTGAAGAGTGTCCGAATGAAACCACGACGCTGGTTCTCGCACCGGATCAAATGCTACTGCAAATTCATGAAAGTGTCGGGCATCCATTGGAACTCGATCGCATTTTGGGCGATGAGCGTAACTATGCAGGCGGTAGCTTTGTCAAACTCCAAGACTTCGGAAACTTGGTGTATGGCTCTCCGTTGATGAACATTACCTTTGATCCGACGGTTTCTGGAGAATTTGCTAGCTACAGTTTTGATGACACTGGCGCACCTGCAAGCCGTGAACATTTGATCAAAGAAGGCGTTTTACAGCGCGGAGTGGGTAGCCTCGAAAGTCAAGCTAGAACTGGTGTAAAAGGAGTGGCTTGTGCGCGGGCTTCATCCTGGAATCGTCCGCCGATCGACCGCATGGCAAATCTCAATCTTGAACCTGGTGATCAAAGCTTTGAGGAAATCATTGCAGGGATCGATCGCGGCATTTACATGGAATCGAATCGCTCTTGGTCGATCGACGATCAGCGCCACAAATTCCAGTTCAGTTGCGAATACGCTAAACGCATCGAAAACGGCAAACTCACCG
Organism: Cyanobacteria bacterium FACHB-63; assembly: GCA_014695255.1. Lineage (GTDB taxonomy): Bacteria > Cyanobacteriota > Cyanobacteriia > Leptolyngbyales > Leptolyngbyaceae > Leptolyngbya. Next base: position 111,163 of record JACJNX010000034.1, on the reverse strand, counting down.
CAACTCTACGCAATCCTAACTATCGCAGCATTACGCCGCAATTTTGGGGCGGATTAATTGCCGTGGGCGATCGTTCCACTTGGCAAATGTACGGCACACCAATGTGCGGTAAAGGCGAACCGAATCAAGCGATTACAGTCGGACATGGTTCACCGATCGCAGTGTTTGCAAATATCGAAGTTTTTGGCGGGGGCGCATAATAATGTTGGAACAGAGCTTTAATCAACTGGTTGAGGATATCCGCAATCAGTTAAAACCCGATGAGCAATTCACGCTGACGCTAGATAGTGAGCAAAGCCAGTTCACGCGATTTAATCATGCCAAAGTTCGCCAAACTGGAAGCGTCAACGATGGCAACCTGCAATTGGTGTTAATGCACAATCAGCGCAGCAGTTATCGAGAGTTTCCGTTTACGGGCGATTTTGCCAACGATCGACAAACAGCAATCCGTGCGATCGCATCACTGCGTGAAGAAGTCGCACAGCTTCCAGAGAATCCTTATCTGGTGCTTCCGACGGGCAATCATACCAGTCGTGAAGTTCACACAGGTCAACTGCTTGATCCAGAAGCAGTCGTTTCAACGTTGCTGCCTGTTGTATCCGATCTTGATTTCACGGGCATTTATGCAGCCGGATCGGTGATTCGTGCCTATGCTGATTCAGTCGGGCAAACACACTGGTTTGCGACGGATTCGTATTCGCTCGATTATTCGCTGTTTACCCCAGATGGACAAGCCGTAAAGGGAACACTTGCCGGATCAGATTGGGAGGGTGAGGCGTATCAAGCGAGGATTGAAGAATCTCGATCGCAGTTAAGCCGCATGGCGCAACCGCCCAAACCGATTCAACGCGGACAATATCGCACGTATCTTGCCCCTGCTGCGATCGCAGAACTCGCCTCGATGCTGTCGTGGGGTGGCCTTAGTGAGGCATCTCATCAACAAGGCGGAAGCTGTTTTAGTGCAATGCGGCGCGGTGAGAAAAAGCTGTCTCCCAGGTTCACGCTGAAAGAAAACTTCAAATCAGGCTTAGTGCCGCGATTTAATGAACTTGGCGAAATTGCACCCTTAGAACTCTCGCTGATTGAATCTGGTGAACTGGTTAATATGCTCACTTCTTCCAGAACCGCGAAGGAGTACGGACTAGAAGCGAATGGCGCATCTGAGAGCGAAGGACTACGATCGCCCGAAATTCTCCCCGGTGACTTAGACCACGATCGAATTCTGGCAGAACTCGGTACAGGGCTTTATCTCTCGAATTTGCACTATCTCAACTGGAGCGATCGTCCCACGGGTCGAATTACTGGAATGACTCGGTACGCTTGCTTCTGGGTGGAAAATGGCGAGATTGTTGCGCCGATCGAGAATCTCAGATTCGATGATAGTCTGTATCAGTTCTGGGGCGAGAACCTGATCGCATTAACCAATTTTCAGGAGTTCGTTCCTGAAGTCGGAACCTACGGACATCGGAATTTAGGCGGAGTTCACGTTCCTGGTATGCTCGTGGAGAACTTCACTTATACGCTTTAATCATGCTCACCAGGGCACATCAATTTCTGATGACTCCGATCGAGCCAGAGAACAATCCTACGAAGAAGTTTCGTGCGATTGCCCTCTGGCTCGGTCTGAGTCTCGTTTTTGCCCTTTATTACGGCATTCTTGCGCTACAGAAAGCATTTCGAGCCGATTTTGTGGTGCAGGATGATGCAAGAGAATATGTGTTTTGGATGCAGCGCTTTATTGATCCAACGCTGCTACCCAATGATCTAATCGCTCAGTATTTCAAATCAATTACTCCACCCGGATATGCAGCCATTTATCAGGTGATGGCGATGTTTGGAGTGCAGCCACTTTGGTTGAGTAAAGTGCTTCCGATCGCGCTTGGATTAATCGCAACCCTGTATAGCTTTGCTCTCTGCTTACGATTGTTTCCATTTGCTATTACCGGATTCATCGCTACACTAATCTTGAATCAAAGTCTATGGTTTCGAGATGATTTGAATTCTGCGACTCCTAGAGCATTTGTCACACCGTTATTCTTAGCGTTTTTATATTATTTGATTCGTAATCAAAGACTCGGTATTCTAATCACGTTAGTTTTACAAGCATTAATTTATCCACCTTTGGTGCTGATTACGATCGCGCTTCTATGTCTGAGACTATGGAATTGGGAATCTAGAAAACTTCGTCTTGACCAACTTAAATTCGTTGGGATTTGCATCGGATTCAGCGCGATCGCACTTGTGCCTTATGCGATTTCTTCTGCAGAATTTGCGCCTGTGATCACGCGATCGCAAGCCCTAACGTTGCCAGAACTATATCCAGGAGGAAGACATCCCTTCTTCAATCCGAATCCCTGGGTCTTTTGGCTATTTGGCGAACACAGCGGAATCATTCCGCCCCTGATGCCTCCGTTCATCTGGCTTGGATTATTACTGCCGATTTTGATGCGATATCCCTCAAGATTTCCGCTGGTACAACAAATCGATCGCAAAATCGCAGTTTTACCGCAAATCGTTTGGGTTTCATTAGGGCTATATGTTGCGGCTCATCTCTTGTTGCTCAGGCTATTTTTTCCCACAAGATACACAGCGCACAGTTTCCGAATTGTATTGGTGATCGCAGCCGGAATTACGCTCACTGTTCTAGTTGATACCGCCCTTCGAGCCTGTGAAAGTTTAGCGATCCGGCAGCGATGGATGGCGCTGGGTGTAAGATTCAGTTTGATTAGCGCGATCGGCATTGTGCTAGTGTTCTATCCTCAGTTCTCGCGAGGCTTTCCCAGCACAAACTTCCGGGTCGGAACTGCCCCGCTCTACCAATTTCTGCAAACTCAGCCCAAAGATGCCTTAATCGCAACGCTTTCCGACGAAGCGAACAATATTTCAACCTTTGCTCAACGCTCTGTTTTATTTAGCAGAGAACATTCACTTCCGTTTCATCTAGGTTATTACCGTCAAATTCGCCAGCGGATTATTGATGTGTTGCAGGCGCAATATAGTTCAGATTTAACTTTGGCAAAACAAGCGATCGACCGCTACAACATCAAGTTTTGGTTAATCGAGCAATCCTCTTTCACACCTAAATATCTAACGGATGCAACCTGGCTGCAAAGCTTTCAGCCTGCATATTCGATCGCGCTTACCAATCTACAGCAAGGAAAAACGCCTGCCCTCAGTCAACTCACACGCTGCTCAGTCTTCAACACACCGCAATTCACGCTTTTAGATACAGCCTGTATCACTAATTTTTCACGCCTCTGATACAGCGTTTTCCGGTTGCATTGGCTAAACTGCTAGGATTCGCGAGAATGTCACCGATTCACAATGCTGAAACGCCTGTCCGGTTTAGCTCTGATAATCCGCTTTTTTCAATTCCTCAAGTACCTTAACTTCAAAACGGTGGCAGTCGTTATTCGACGGGCTGCTCAACATCGCTTACCCGGACTCTCGGCTGAAATTGCTTACAATGCGATTTTTGCACTGTTTCCAGCGGCACTCGCTGTCTTGAGCGCGATCGGGCTGTTCGAGCTTTCCGAAGCCAATTTCCGCACCCTAACTAACCAACTGAATCAAGTCATTCCGGAACAAGCAGTCACCCTCATTCGGGGATCACTGAAATATCTACAAGCAAGAAGCAATCAGGAGTTATTCTCGCTCAGTTTCTTAGCGGCAATCTGGGTGTCTTCGAGCGTGACAGGTTCAACAATGGCAGCTTTAGATCAGATCTATCGGATTCCGCGTCAACGAGTGCGACCGTTTTGGCAGGCGAAATTAGTCGCACTCGCTTTAGCACTAGGAACAGTTTTGCTGCTTGTGGCTGCGCTGCTGATTGTCGTGATTAGCGATGTTGCAGTCCAGATTGTCGCCTTTAACAGTGGCGGGTTTGCCCATAGCGTATTTCACCTCTGGCACCATTTGAGCTTACCGATCGCATTAGTGATTCTGGCGTTAGCGCTGAGCTTTATTTATCGGTTTGGGACGAGCCAGTGGCAGCATGGAACACCAATTCTGCCGGGAGCAATTCTAGCCGCGTTACTCTGGGCAATGCTGTCTGGATTGCTGCGGTTTTATGTGGCTCAAGTTGGGAATTTCAGCCAAGTGTACGGCGCGATCGGGGCTGTGATTGTTTTGCTGCTCTGGCTTTACCTCAGCGCGTTTGTGATGCTGTTAGGCGGTTTAGTGAATGCTGTAGTTGGAGAAGCCATGCAGAAAAAATCATCGCATTAGCTTCTCCAACTGTGGATTAGTCATTTGCCTTAACGCGCTTGCTTGTACCTGTCGATTTTTTCGCCGCTGCCGCTTTCGTCGTCGATCGCTTTGCCGCAGTTTTCGTCGAACTCTTAGCCGCCGTTTTCTTCGCAGTGGTTTTCGTGGTTGTGGTCTTCTTAGACTTGGTAGTTTTCTTCGTGCCAGCTTTTGCCGCTAACGCTTGAACCGCTACATCCATCGTGATGTCCTCAACCGTCTGACCCTCAGGCAGTGAGGCGTTCACTTTGCCATGTTTGAGGTAAGCACCATAAGGTCCGTTGTAGATGTTGACAGGTTCTCCATCGTCGGGATGTGCGCCTAACTCTCGAAGGGGGGTAGCAGTACCGCGTTTGCCGCGAACAGCTTTCGGTTCTGCAAACAGTTGTAAAGCTCGATCAAGCGTAATTGTCGTCACATCATCGCCTGCTTTAAGCGATCGATAGTCTTTCTGCGCTTTGCCTTCTTCGTCTTTGCCCAGATCATGCACGATGTAGGGACCAAAGCGACCGATCGCGGCTTGAATTTTCCGCTCCGTTTCTGGGTGAACACCCAATGTTCGAGGCAACGACAGTAATCCAACCGCCATGTCCAGAGTCACGTCTTCGGGCTTCACCTTCGGCGGAATCGAGACATTCTTTGGTTTTGGATTCTCGTCGGTTTTATCGCCAAGCTGAATATAATGCCCGTAAGGACCCAGCTTGACGTAAATTGGCTCTCCAGATTCGGGATGATACCCCAGCACTTTCGGACCTTTCAGCAAGACCTCAACCTGTTCGGGGTTAAGATCCGCAGGTGGCATATCTTTCGGCAAATTGATGTTGCCGTTCTCGGATTCAATGTACGCTCCGGTGCGGCTAATCCGAATTTTTGTTTCTAGATCATCAAGATGAATCGTTCGTGCTTCTTTAGGGTCGATGTTGCTGTCGCGCTCTTTGACCTGAGTTTCAAGCCCTTGATCCCCAAGATAAAACTGCTTCAAATACGGCAGCCAATCGACTTCACCCGTGGCAATGTCATCTAAGGTTTGCTCCATTTTGGACGTAAACCGCAGATCTACAATGTCCGGAAAATGCTTTTCAAGCAAATCTACGACCGCAAATGCTGTAAAGGTTGGAACGAGAGTATTTCCGACCAGTTGAGCATAGCCTTTACGTTCATCGGTAATCGTGCCAATAATGCTGGCGTAGGTCGAAGGCCGTCCAATCCCTTCACTTTCTAGCATTTTGACGAGAGAAGCTTCGGTAAAACGGGCGGGCGGTTGGGTTTCATGCCCGATCGCTTCTAATTGATTGCACTTGGGATGGTCGCCAGCCCGCATCGGCGGCAGAATGATTTCTTGGTTCTCGATCGCGGCGTTCGGATCGTCTGATCCCTCCACATACGCCCGGAAGAATCCTGGAAAATCGATCCGCTTGCCGCTCGCTCTAAATCCGGCATCTTCAACCTGAATCTGCGCCGTCACCTGGGTTTGGCGTGCTTCTGCCATTTGAGACGCAACGGTTCGCTTCCAAATCAAGTCGTACAGTTTTAATTCGCGCTCTCTTAGTCCACTTTCTCTCGGAGTGCGGAAGGTACTTCCTGCGGGACGAATCGCTTCGTGTGCCTCCTGTGCACCTTTGCTCTTAGTGGTGTATTGGCGCGGTTGGGGGCTGAGGTAATCGGTTCCGTACATCGCTTCAACACAACTGCGGGCAGCGGCGATCGCTTGCTGCGATAAATGCACCGAGTCCGTCCGCATATAAGTAATGTAGCCTTGCTCGTATAGGCTCTGCGCCGTCCGCATCGTATCCCGCGCCGATAAGCCTAATTTACGGTTCGCTTCTTGTTGCAGCGTCGAAGTCGTAAACGGAGGCGAAGGTTTCCGAGTAACCGGACGTTCTTCTAGATCCGAAACCGTCCAAACTTTGCCGTCTAATCGGGCGTGTAAGGCTCTTGCTTCTTCTTCGCTCAACAATACGACGTTTCGACCTGCGGCAATTTGCCCGGTCGATTCATCAAAATCCGCACCCGTCGCGATTTTTCGTCCCGCTAATGTAACGAGCTTCGCTTCAAATTCTTGTTTCGGAGCGGCATCCACCGCCAAGAGTGCCTTTAAATCCCAATACGTCCCTTTGCGGAAGGCGCGGCGTTGACGCTCCCGATTCACTAGCAGCCGCACGGCAACCGACTGCACCCGACCGGCAGACAGACCATAGGCAATCTTCTTCCAGAGCAGCGGCGACAGCGTGTAGCCGACCAAGCGATCGAGAATCCGGCGCGTTTCCTGAGCGCGGACTAATCTCACATCGATATCGCGGCAGTTATCGATCGCCCGCTTGATCGCGTCTTCGGTGATTTCGTGGAACACCATGCGCTTGACGGGCACTTTCGGCTTGAGAAGCTGGAGCAAGTGCCAGCTAATACTTTCACCCTCGCGGTCTTCGTCAGTTGCTAGCACCAATTCATCCGCTTCTTTCAGCGCATCTTTTAAGGTCTTGACGACTTTCGATTTATCCTTTGGAATAAGATAAATTGGCTCAAAGCCTGCCTCAATATTGACGCCGAGTTCCCGTACCCGTTTATCGGTAATCGAATCGGGGACATCGCTTGTGGATTGAGGGAGATCGCGCACATGTCCCATCGATGCCTCAACGCGGTAGCCGCGAGGCAAGTAGTTGCGAATGGTACGGGCTTTCGTCGGAGATTCGACAATGACAAGAGTTGGCATGAGTCTGTCTAACTAGAAATCGCTGTTCAACAAGAATCAGGGCGTATTGATACCAATATCACTCACTTTGATCGATCGTGGGGTACGGAAAACCACGCTTGAGGCGTATAGCAGCCGTGATGCCACTTGCCTCTAACTTATAACCATACCCAACTGCTCAATTTGATTCACCAGAAAATGTTCCAAATCCAGAAGAAGAAATAGACCAGTCGAAATAACTGTCACAAACATCTAAGTCTATGACTGTAGACGATAGATCGTCGATCGTCTATCTTTTGGCGGAAACTCATTCTGACGGCAGTTGCTTGATCAATATAGATCACACTTGATGGGTGAATCATAACGATCCCAATTACAAGATGCACCAGAGAAGCGAGATTCAACGAGAACGAGGCAGCCGTTGCACGATAGAATCCCTAGAAGGCGAAGTATTCGCTTGACTCAAATGAAAGTGCGCCTAGCATAAATTTTTGTTAATTCCTGCTCCTACGGACTTCGTGCTATGGATTTTGCTTCTCTCGTGGCTCAGCTCAATGCTGGGACGATCCTTCCAGAAGTGATCGTGATCACTACCATCATGGTCGTCATTGTGGGCGACTTAATTGTAGGGCGACAAAATTCCTCAAAATGGACACCCTATTTTGCGATCGGCGGTTTGCTGACGGCGGTAGGGTCATTGTTCACGCTTTGGGATAGCCCCACCCCAATTGGATTTTTGGGGGAATTTAATAGCGATGACTTGAGCATCGTGCTTCGGGGGATCGTTGCGCTCTCGGCAGCCGTCACGATTCTGATGTCAGTGCGCTATGTCGAGCAGTCGGGAACCGCACTGGCTGAATTCCTCACGATTTTGCTTACGGCGACGCTGGGCGGAATGTTCCTCTGTGGCTCGGATGAATTGGTTTCGGTGTATGTGTCGCTAGAAACGCTCAGTATCTCGTCTTATTTATTGACGGGCTACACCAAACGCGATCCGCGATCGAACGAAGCCGCGCTGAAATATCTCTTGATTGGCGCATCGAGTTCGGCGATTTTCCTCTACGGTGCATCACTGCTGTACGGACTGTCGGGCGGTGAAACTCAACTCTCGACGATCGCACAACAAATCTCAGCCGCAGGGTTAGATCAGTCGATCGGGCTGGTGATTGCGCTGGTATTTGCGATCGCGGGTATTGCCTTCAAGATTGCAGCCGTTCCGTTCCACCAGTGGACACCGGATGTTTATGAAGGTTCGCCCACTCCGGTGGTCGCGTTCCTGTCGGTTGGTTCAAAAGCGGCTGGATTCGGTCTGGCGATTCGTTTGCTGGTGACGGCATTCCCACAAGTTACAGATCAGTGGCATTTGGTGATGACGACGCTGGCGATTCTGAGTATGGTGCTTGGAAACGTGGTCGCTCTGGCGCAAACCAGCATGAAGCGACTGCTGGCGTATTCGTCGATCGGTCAAGCAGGCTTTGTGATGATCGGGCTAGTGATCGGCTCAGATGCTGGTTATGCCAGTATGCTGTTCTATCTGATGATTTACCTGTTCATGAACTTGGGTGCGTTCACCTGCATCATTCTGTTCTCGCTGCGGACTGGAACCGACCAAATCAGCGAATATTCCGGCTTGTATCAGAAAGATCCATTGCTGACTTTGGCGTTAAGCGTGTGTTTGCTTTCACTCGGCGGGATTCCTCCCTTGGCAGGCTTCTTCGGTAAGCTGTATTTATTCTGGGCAGCTTGGCAAGCGGGAGCTTATACGCTGGTGATTTTGGGCTTGGTGACGAGCGTGATCTCGATTTACTACTACATCCGAGTGGTGAAGATGATGGTCGTGAAAGAGCCGCAAGAAATGTCGGACGTGGTCAAAAACTATCCGCCGATCGTCTGGAATCTTCCTGGGTTGCGTCCGCTGCAAGTCGGTTTGATTCTGACCCTGATTGCAACTTCGATCGCGGGTATTCTCTCGAATCCTCTGTTTACGCTGGCAAATGATTCGGTCGTAAGATCGCCGCTCTTGCAGCAAGCAGTCGTGAAGAGCCAACCGATCGCGGCACAGCCTCAAGAAACGGCTGAACTGGTTCAAGCTAAAATTCGAGGTTAGGTTTAGGCGAAATTTAGGAAGCCGACTGATTGAAATCAGTCGGCTTTTTTATTGCAAAGTAAGCTTTATGCGAAATCTCTAAATCCTCGCGACAGATCTGGGTAAAGACGCGCCACAGAGTCAGGCTTGCTGATTCAGAGGGAATTGCAGGATGAATTGTGTAAGACGATCGCCGCCTTCAACCCAGATGATTCTATTCAGTCGAGCGACTAATTTCTTGGCTTTTGAATCCTTAGCTTTGAATAGTTACTACGGGGAGTGGTTTGAATTCGCGAAGTCTATCTACCGCAAGACACGCCAAATCATTTCTTTAATCTACTCTTAATTTATACTTTACCCTGTGAACTCAAATTTTAGGCTCACAGCTTGCAAGCGAGAGGACAGACTCAGTGACACAACAGACTACATCGCTTATTGCCCAAGATTCATTAACTTCAATCAACCCTGGTGAGCATGACGAGCAAAGCCTGAACGAGATGTTGCAGGAATTGCGAGTCTTGCAACAGGGAAGTCAGATATTGACTGGATTTCTCATCTTGCTTCCGTTTAGTGAGGGATTTTCTAAGATTGCAGCGTTTGAGAAGTGGGTCTATATTGTTGCGTTTATTGGCGCGATCGCAAGTTTAGTCTGCTTTAGTGCGCCAGCCGCACAGCATCGAATTAGAAGACCTTTGAGGCATCGGGGACGATTTAAACGGCTATCGACGCGAATCATTATCGTAGGAACGATCGCGCTTTCGATCGCGTTGATTTCTACAACGCAATTAGTGATGAATGAAGTGGTTGGGCAGCCCTGGTCAACGGTTGCTGCTATCCTCATTGGGTGCACGATTGGCGTGATTTGGTGGTTGATGCCTCTCACTCAGAAAGCCAAAAAGTAGCATTACGCAAAAAAATACAGTATTTCTTCAGGGCGCTATCTCACCAAATTATTTAACAAGATTACAACTAATCGAATCTGACCCTGAGACTGATTCTGTTCTACAGCAGAAATAGCATTATTAATGCTGCACCAAATCAAGTCGGGGGTCATTTTTATGTTTATACCACCTGGATTTGGAACACGATCGCTTAATACCTCGCTCGGTGAGATCGTGTACTACACTGCCGAAGGAAAGCTTTGGAACCAAAATTCCGCTTCAGAACCATTAGTATTCCTCCATGCTCTAGGCGGAGGTTCCTCGGCGTATGAGTGGTCAAAGGTCTATCCGGCTTTTGCTGCTGACTATCGGGTTTTAGCACCGGACTTGATTGGATGGGGACGGTCAGCCCATCCCGCTCGCAACTATCGCATCGAAGATTATGTGCAAACGATCGTCGAGTTTATCAAGCAAACCTGCAATGCTCCAGTTACCGTAATTGCATCCGGCTTGACCGCAGCATTCACGGTTCGAGCCGCAGTAGAACACCCCGAATTGTTTAAATCGCTGATTCTTGTTACTGCGGCAGGCTTAAATGACTTCGGACGGAATTACAGTGAGAATCTGTTTGCTCAAATTATCAAAATTCCGATTCTCGATCGATTTTTCTATAGTGCTGGAGTAGCTACAGAATCAGGAATTCGGGGATTTTTGGAGCAGCGGCAATTTGCGAATCGAGATCGTGTCTATCCCGAAATTGCTCAAGCTTATTTGCAATCCGCACAGCAGCCAAATGCAGAATATGCCGCTCTCGCATTTGTGCGCGGCGACTTAAGCTTTGATTTGGCGCAGTACATTCCCAAGCTGACAACACCAACTGCTTTGCTTTGGGGACAGAAAACCGAATATACCGATCCAGAGATGGGACGGCGGTTCGCCGAGATTAATCCGTCTGCAATCCGAAGTTCTGAGACTATTGAGGAGGGTCGGCTCACCCCACATCTCGAACTGCCCGAGATCGCGATCGGGTTGATTCGGAAGTATCTAACACTGCTGAATTCGTCGTCAGGAGAACAGAAGATGCCTCATCGCATTCAAATGAATGATTTAGATTCAACACTCAATCTGCTGCAACAAAATCTGACTGCGGCTGATCCTGCTGCTGCGATCGCGCTGATTGAACGCTGGGAAATACAGCTTCAAGACACTCCTTTGTTTGGCAAGTTAAGTGAACTGAAGCGAGCCATTCTAGAAGGACGTACAACAGCGATCGCAGCGATGCTTGAAGAATTAGGTGAAGCGACTTGTGCAACTGTTGCTCAGGAGCAAGAAGCTGCAAAAGTTGATCAATTGGGACAGACGCTCGCCCAAGCAGGTCGATCGCTGCACAATGATCTGACAACACCCTAATCTCCGACAAACTTGAAGGAGAAGCCTAATTATGCAATCACAATTTATGCAATCACAATGAGCGAGTTTATCGCGACCCAGCACAATAGAATGATTTCTAGGATGATTTCTTTGATGCAGATTTTACGAATGCTCGTCTGGAAGTCAATCCTCACGCTGCCCATTGACACTGGTTACAGTAACGTTACTGTCGTAAGGATTTCCCTGTTTATACACTCGATCGAGCGCGACTGGATCACTCAGTAAATGAGCGCGTAAAAACCATGCACTCCATCGAGCGATCGTTGTGATTGACTGAGTTTGATTTAAGGTGGATCGGCGTGGATCACGAGGACTATCTTGATTGGTAATGCCATAGTGATTCGCTCCCTTGACAATAATCAGTGCTTTCGGTGGAGTTTGAATCTGCTCGTAAGTTCTTTGGGTTTCGTCTAAAGTAGACACGCCATCAAGACTGCCAGCAATTAGAGCGGTCGGAATGCTCTGGTTATTGATTGCTGGAAATGTGCCTGTAATCGGTGGAGTTTGGAAATTAGTGCCGTAAAAGATTCCCGCTTTTAGCTCTGGGGGGCGAGTAAAGCTGCCTGTACAAACTCCTGGAAAGCACTGATTTTGAATTGCTCCTAATCCGGCATAGCCGCCGAACGAATGCCCTATTAGTCCTAGCTTGGTTGTATCAACTCGGTTAGCAAGGCGGGATGTAGGGTTGGAATTTTCGGCAATCATTTGTTTAAGCACATCGTTGACTTGCTGTTGTTCGGCTGCTAATCCCGTGATGCTTTGTCCATTAGGAGCCTTCAGCGATCGCGTGTGATTGGGAACAACGACGATGAATCCATAACGAGCAACCTCCGTGGCGAAGCTTGAGTACGCTGACTTATCAATTAATGCTCCTTGCAGGAGTAACACAATGGGAAATCTTGTGGGAGATTTTGTAGGACGTTTTGCAGGAGTTGCAGGAGAGCTAGGGAGGTAAATATCTGCTGAATCTACAGTTTGCTTGGAAGCTTGGCCAGAGATCGTGATGGTGCTGCGCTCTACTTGTTGAAACAGAGGAACCGGAGCAGGTGCAACAGCTTTGGGGAAGGGTACAGCAGAGGCTTGCTTTGGATTAAAAGGCATATTTGTGAGCAGACAGGCACAAGTCAAAGCAGCGTAAATAGACTCTTTCATAATTTTTGCTCCTGAGTAAGATCAAGTGTTTTTCTAGTTTGATGAAATTTCTGGATAAATTCCACTGATGCTAATCTAAGCAGCATCTATCACAGATACAACCTCTTGAAAGTGTTAGCCTTAGTCGATTCACCGGAGAGGGTCACTCCCGTTTTGCACCCCATCATAATCTTTCGGGCAGTCTCACTGTTTACCCCTGGTTAACTTCTTCGATCATCTGTTGTAGTTGCTGCTCGGTTAGCAGACCTATCAGCACCAGTTTGGCAACTGGCATATCCTCGTAGAAACGCCTCATTGAATCAGCGACTGCTGCATCCTCCGACATCTTTGCTCGTCCAATCAATCGATCGTGAATCGGTTGCAGCAAATAGCTTGTCGCCGGATTGCTCATCCATTCCCCAATGGAAGTGAGGCGGTCGTAGTGGAAGAGTCGCGATCGAGTGGATGTGAGAGTCACGGTCGTCTGGAGGCGGATATCACGCGAGGATGCGCCAATCAGGATGTCGAATTCTCCACTATCGCTCACCCATGCTTTAACGTCAGGATCGTAGTAAGCAAAGGCACGGGGACTTAACTGCAACTGAACTTTCTTTTCTTCTCCCGACTGGAGTAACACCTTCTCAAATGCTTTGAGTTCCTTGTACGGACGACATAAGCGCGGCTGTTTCGGATGCACATAGAGTTGCACAATCTCCTGACCCGCCCGCAAACCTGTGTTCTTTACCCTGAGAGATACAGTGAGCGTATCGGTATCCTTAAACGTCGGCTGGTCTATCTTCAGTTCCGAGTAGCCAAATGTGGTGTACGACAAGCCGTGACCGAAGGGAAACAACGGCTCGATATCGCGAGCATCATACCATCGATAACCAATGAACAGTCCTTCCGTATAGATAGCTTGCCGTCCTTGACCCGGAAAACTGAGAGATGAGGGAGTATCAGCAAGCTTGATCGGGAAGGTTTCCGACAGCTTACCTGAAGGGTTAACCTGTCCTAATAAAACATCCGCCACGGCTGCACCAGCCGCCTGACCGCCTAACCATCCTTCGATAATTGCAGATACCCGCGATACCCACGGCATAGTAACTGCTGCACCGTTCGTCAGCACGATCACAACATTCGGTTGAACGTCACATACTGCTTCAATTAATTCATTGTGCGCCTGTGGCAGGTCAATATGTTCGCGATCGTACCCTTCACTCTCGAAGGATGGTGGCAGTCCGACGAAGACAACGGCAACTTTCGCTGCTTTAGCAACCGCTTGTGCTTCCTTTAATAGCACAGAGTCGGATTGATGGTCTTCAGTGTAGCCATCAGCGTAAGCGATCGCTTCTCGGCTTCCCATCAGGCGAATTAACTCGTCGTGGGCGTTCTCTACTTTAGTGGGCACGACTTGCGAACTACCTGATCCCTGATATCGGGGCGACTTTGCAAAGCGTCCGATTAGCGCCACTGAAGACAGTACCTCACCTGCAAGCGGCAATACATCACGATCGTTCTTGAGCAGGACAATACTCTCCCCAGCCGCTCGGCGTGCAAGTGCATGGTGCGCTTCAGGGTCAAAAGTCACGCCGGATTTACGGGCAGTATTCACTTTAAGGATAGCTTCTAGTAGCTCGCTCACCATCTCGTCAAGGCGTTGCTCAGGAAGCTGACCTAACTTTACTGCCGCAACGATCGCGCCCACACTTGAACCTCCACCAGGCATCTGGAGATGAAGACCTGCTTTGATACCTGCAACTCGATAGTTGACTGCAAGCCAATCCGATATCACGATTCCCTTATAGCCCCACTCCTGCCTGAGAATGTCCTGCAAGATGTACGAGTTCTCAGAGGCGTAGGTGCCGTTGACCTGATTGTAGGCTGCCATCAGTGACCAAGGATTTGCTTGAGTAATGGCGATCTCAAATGGGGTGAGATAAACCTCGCGTAACGTCCGTTCATCAACCAGACTGTTGGAGTACATCCGCCCCGTTTCTTGCTCGTTTGCGACAAAGTGCTTGAGCGAAGTGCCAACCCCTTGATCTTGTACTCCATTGATTGTTGCTGCTGCCATTAAACCACTGAGAACGGGATCTTCGGAAAAATACTCGAAGTTGCGTCCGCCCAACGGAGAGCGCTTGAGGTTGACACCCGGACCCAGTAACACTTGGACATCGTGCGTTTGGGCTTCGATCGCAATCGCCCTGCCCACCTCATAAGCTAGGGCAGGATTCCATGAGGATGCGATCGCGGACTCAGTAGGAAAGGCTGTTGCGGGTAAGCTACTCCCGATTCCCACTTCTGTGGAACTAGGCGATTTACGTAATCCGGTCGGACCATCAGAAAGCCAGATCGAAGAAATATTGAGGCGCTCAATAGGTACTGTTGTCCACAAATCTTGTCCGACAGTCAACGCCGCCTTTTCTTCCAAAGTCAGGCTTTCTAGCAAGGTCTCAATTTGGGACATAGTACAAATTCTTCCAAAAGTAAACAAAACAGAACATTGCTAAAGCTTTTTTAAGTCATTTTCTGCTCATATCGCAGTTTTAAAGTAACGAACCCAAAAGAGCCATAGAACATTGACAACATCTGTTAGAAATGAGCGAAGAAGACCGCAAACCTGCCAAAATCCTTATTCCAAGGTCATCAGTGAATGAGTTATTGTTTGAAATTAATGCGATCGCAACGGTTCCCAACAATCTGATACTTAGGAGTAAGCTATGTCACTTCCTCTAATTCTGCAACCTGGTGAAGGACGATCGGTACAAATTCGCACGAGCACTTGTACATTCAAAGCAACAGGCAAAGAGACTCACGGGCATTTTGGGCTGTTTGAGTTTGTGATGGAACCCGGAGCGAATGGTGCTAGCCCCCACATTCACAAAGAGTTGACTGAGATGTTTTATGTTGTAGAAGGTGAGGTAGAACTCGTCTTAAGTGAGCGCCGAGTTATTGCTGAGCCGAAAACCTTCATCCTTGTACCAGAAAACACTCCTCACGGATTCTCTAATGCTGGGCAGACCCAAGCAACATTACTGATTATGTTTTGTCCTGCTGATTCACGCGAGCAGTATTTTGAGGGGTTAGCTGATTTGACAAAAGATGGAAGGCAACCTAGCCAAGAGGAACTACTCGACTTAATGCAGCGGTTTGATCAATATCCAGTTCCTGAGAACACATAAGCTTCAAATCGAGAGAAAGTTTAAGTATGAAAGACTGTTCAAACTAAAGTAGAAACCTCGTCGAACTGACATTTCTTTACGGTTAGCTGCAAAACATTTATCTAATTTATCTAAATGTCAGTTTATGTATAGTTGAAACACTTTTCAACGGTTGTTTGTGTTGAATGTTTGTGTTGAGCTAAGCAATGATGCGGCGTGTTTACACAAAATATGCCTGCCCTAAAGCAGATGCTAGACTCACTTTAGTCCTATAGAATCGCACAGATCAACTGTTAAGGGTGGTGTTGCTTGACTCAACTTCGTGAAGACGCGCCTTCAATGGCTCCACTCAGAAGAGTGCTGCAAGGCTTAAAAGCGCATCGGTTTGTAGCGATCGGTGCTTTTTTAAGCTTGCTGCTGTTAACTGCTGCGACCGCTGTGACTCCTCAAATTTTCCGATGGGGCATTGATCAAGGCATTGCCGCAAAAAACTTTACTGTGGTGTGGGAAAGTGCAGCCTTGATGGTAGTTGCCGCGATCGCACGGGGATTGTTCAACTTTGGGCAAACTTTTTGGTCGGAAGCGACCTCGCAAGGTGTGGCATATGATTTACGCAATCAATTGTTTACCAAGATTGAGACGCTGAGTTTTAGCTATCACGATCGTAGTCAAACCTCACAGTTAATCACTCGCGCAACGAGCGATGTTGAGCAGATCCGATCGTTGGTTGGCACAAGCTTGATTCAAGTATTCGGCGCTGTGATCACGCTGGTTACGATCGCAACAATTCTGTTAGTGATGAACTGGCAGTTAGCACTGATTACACTCATCGTTGTGCCGATCGCAGGTTGGTTATTAACGCGATTCTTTAGTCGAAATGGCAGCGTGTTCCAGCGCGTACAGCAGCAACTCGGTGATCTCAATGCGGTTTTACAAGAGAATCTACTTGGTGTGCGCGTGGTGAAAGCGTTTGTTCGAGAATCGCAGGAGAAAGCGCGTTATACCGCACTAAACAATGAGTTGATCGCTGTCAGCATGAAAACGCTGTACGCGATTCGGAATACATTTCCGTTGATTTTTCTATTAAGCAATCTGATTACAGTTGTGGTGGTCGGGTATGGTGGCGCACAAGTGATCAATCGACAATTTTCTATTGGCGAACTGGTTGCGTTTAACTCATATCTATTGTTCATTCTTCAGCCGATTTTGCTGATTGGATTTGCTGCACCTGCGATCGCTCAAGCGGCAGCTTCAGCACAACGAGTGTATGAAGTGCTCGATGCTGAAGTTGAAATTCGCGATCGACCCCATGCGATTCCGTTTGTGAAATGTGGCGGCAGGATTACGTTTGAAAACGTCTCATTTCGCTATCCCGGTGCAACCACCGAAGCGCTCAGGGGCGTTTCCTTTGAAACGAAGCCGAACGAACTGATTGCAATTCTGGGCATGACCGGATCAGGCAAAAGTACGATCATCAATCTACTTCCGCGATTTTACGACCCGACTAGAGGCGCAGTCAGAATTGATGGGCATGATGTGCGAGAGTTCAGCCTGACAAGTTTGCGATCGCGCATTGGCATTGTATTTCAAGAAACAACCTTGTTCTCTGGTACGCTGCGAGAAAACATTGCTTATGCCAAACCGGATGCGTCTTCAGCAGAGATCATTGAGGCGGCGAAAAACGCGCAGATTCACGATTTCATTGCAGGACTGCCGGACGGATATGACACGATCGTTGGCGAGCGGGGTGTCGGGCTATCCGGCGGACAGAGACAGCGCATTGCGATCGCTCGAACCTTGTTAACCGACTATCGCATTCTGATTCTCGATGATAGTACCTCAGCCGTGGATGCTAAAACCGCCGCAGAAATTCAAACCGCGCTCGATCGATTGATGGAGCAAAAAACCTGTACTGCATTTGTGATTGCCCAACGAATCACCACGGTGCGAAATGCCGATCGAATTTTGCTGATGGATCAAGGAGTGTTAGTTGCACAGGGAACACACGAAGAACTGATGCGGACTAGCCCACTCTACAGCGCAATTTTGGAATCTCAGGTAAAACGGTCATGAACAGTTCTTTGGCAACCACCGAAAAGTCAACTCGTCAGGTATCGACAGTAAGACGGTTTTTGAACTATGTTCAGCCATATCGTAAACAAGTTCCGATCGCGTTGCTGTGTGTGTTAGTTGGAGCAGCAACGCAGGCAGTCGGACCTTTTTTCGTGGGATGGTCGATCGATCAATTGATTGCACAAGGAAATCTTGATGGCTTACTGATGGCTTTGCTTGCACTCACGCTGATTTACCTTGTTGGAGTTCAAGCCATTCGCGAACAGATTGTTCGAGTGGGTTGGATTGTTCAGAATGTTCTGGCACAACTGCGACAAGACATCTTTACGAAGGTGCAAAGTCTACCGTTAAGTTACTTCGATCGTAGCGAAGCGGGAGATTTGATGAGTCGATTGTTGAATGATGTCAGCACTGTGAATCAGGCTTTTGGTCAAACCGTGGCGCAAATGCTTGGCAACTTATTTAGCTTAGTTGGCATCATCATTGCAATGTTATTGATCAATCTGCAATTGGGATTGGTCAGTAACTTTGTTGTGCCATTGATGATTATAACGACAGCAGTCTTTTCACGCTGGGCACGATCGCGCTTTCGAGTCACGCGCAAAACGATCGGAGAACTCTCGACTAAGCTCGAAGAAGATATTAGCAGTGTGCGCGAAGCTCAAGCGTTTAATCGTGTGCAACTGAACATTGATGAATTTGACCATCTCAATGCTGCAAATCGCGATGCGAACATTCAAGCGGTCGCAATTACCGCAGCCTTCTTACCGTCGATCGACTTTCTCAATACCTTAGCAACAGCAGGTGTCTTAGCATACGGTGGCTATTTAGCGGTGAGCGGACAAGCAACAGTGGGAGTTGTGACTGCGTTCTTGATTTATGTTCAGCAATTCTTTAGACCGATTCAGATTTTGAGTCAGTTTTACACTCAAGCTCAATCTGCGATCGCGGGACTCGAACGAATTTTTAGCTTACTCGATGAACCCTCACAGCTTAATGATGCTCCCGATGCGATCGAGCTACCATCGATCCAAGGTGAGGTGCGATTTGAGAATGTTTCTTTTGGCTATACCGCAAATCAGCGCGTCTTAAATCAAGTTAATTTGCTGGCTAAACCGGGACAAACGATCGCGCTTGTTGGTGCAACTGGAGCGGGAAAAAGTACGATTATCAACTTAATTCTTCGCTTTTATGATGTGACTGGCGGAACAGTGCTGATTGATGGCATTGATGTCAGAACTGTGACTCAAGCTAGTCTACGTCGCCAAATTGGGATTGTTTTACAAGACACGATTTTGTTTAGCGGAACTGTTGCCGAAAATATTGCGTTTGGTCGTCCTACGGCAACTCAAGCCGAGATTGAAGCTGCCGCACAGGTTGCAAACGTGCACGAACTGATTACCACCCTACCGCAAGGATATTCAACCTATCTAGGGGAACGGGGAGCGATGCTGAGTCAAGGGCAGCGACAGTTAATTAGTATTGCGCGGGCAGTGTTGATTCAGCCGCGAATTTTGATTCTAGATGAAGCAACAAGCAGCATTGATACGCGGACTGAGGCACTGGTGCAGGACGCGATCGCACGACTTCTCCAAGATCGCACAAGTTTTGTGATTGCTCATCGTCTCAGTACGGTGACTCAAGCGGATCAAGTGCTAGTCGTTCAAGGCGGACAGATTGTGGAACACGGAACGCACTCGGAACTACTGGCACAACAAGGGATTTACGCTAACCTTTATGCCCTGCAACTTGGCTCAACTACATCCACACCGACTGCTCCATAGCAGAGGAAAACTTCAAGAGAGAAAACTTCCGATATCAAGAAAGCAGCGATCGCTCGAAGAAGCCTGCGATTGCCATTGATCCTACGTTTAAGCCGCGATCGCGGATCGTCGCTCTTTTAGCCAGTAGGTAATCATTGCTCCCCGTCCTCGGACTTCGATCGCGCCGCGCTTCTCAAAGAGGTAGCGATCGCGTAATCGTTCATAGGTGGCGCGGGTAGTTTGGATAGATCCAGGAACGCCTTGAGATTCCATACGACTGGCAATATTGACCGTATCGCCCCACAAATCATAAGTAAACTTTCGCGCTCCGATTACGCCTGCAACGACTGCTCCGGTATTGATGCCAATTCGGATAGCGAAGGATTCTCCTGTTGCTTGATTCAGTTGAGCGATTGCATTTTGCATATCTAGCGCCATCTCTGCGATCGCGTCGGCATGATCTGGATGGGGTAGCGGCAAACCTCCAACCACCATGTAAGCATCGCCGATTGTTTTGATCTTCTCTAGCCCATGCCGATCGGCAAGGTGATCAAACATGGAAAAGATTTGATTTAACTGAGTCACGACCTCGATTGGCGATCGCTGGCTGGACAGATGGGTAAATCCGACGATATCTGCAAACAGGACGGTCACTTCTGGAAAATAATCGGCGATCGTGCTGGGACTTTGCTTGAGTTGATCGGCGATCGGTTTGGGGAGAATGCTGAGCAGCAATCGTTCGGATTTTTCCTGCTCGATTTGTAGTTGGCGATAGATGGCTTGTTCGCGATCGTAGAATCGCTTCTTCTCTAGGCAAGCATTCACTCGTGCTTTCAGTAAGACTGGATTGAACGGCTTGAACAGATAGTCTTCTGCACCCATTTCGATACAGCGCACTACACAATCGAGATCGTCTAATGCAGAAATCATCAGTACCGGAATGTGGCGCAGTTGCTCGTCTGATTTAATCTGTTTTAGCACTTGGTAGCCGTCTACTTCTGGCATCATCACATCGAGCAGCACCAGATCGATCGCCTGTTGTTTCAGCAGGGTCAAGGCTTGATGTCCACCTTCTGCCAAAATTACGTGATGCCCTTGCCGCTGGAGCCGACGACTGAGTAGATCGAGATTGGTTTCGATGTCATCGACCACTAAGACATTTCCCTTTTGCACTTCCATCGCTCACATTCAGGAATCTGATCAGGTTTAGTATGGACAGGTGGTTGGGTTCGATCGCGAATCATATTATGGAATGTTTGCGATGACTCGTGACTGCATCATGAAATCTTGACCTCACGATCGTAATTCTACTGGTCTGAATTGGTCGCACCCTACCGATCGCGTAAGAGTTCTGAAATTTGAGGGGGAATACTTTGGAATAGTTCGATGAAACCCTCATTCGTTATCTACTTATGATGAAGAAAACCCTAATTGGGTTCGGGGCTGTTTTGAGCCTTGCTGCCCCCATGTCTGCTGCTCATGCGCTTACCGTGGTTGCACCGAATAGTGCTATGTCTACTGACGGAAATAGCGCTTCTGGTCTTCCTCTTAGTAGCAACGCTGCGACAATTCAATTTATTTATCCAACCTCTGCATTGGGTGGACTGGCTAACGGAGACCAGATTACAGGCATTGCCTTTCGTCTTAATAACAGCGAAAGCTCTCCGAGTCCAGCTCTGACCTTCTCCAATTACGTCATTCAATTGAGCCAAAGTATTAACGCTCCTGGCTCCTTGAGTACAACCTTTGCCGCTAACATTGCTTCTGATGGAGTTACGGTGCGGAATGGGTCGCTTACTTTTGTTGCCAATTCATTTCCTAGTGGTGCAAACCCGAATGCGTTCGGTTCAGTCATTAATTTCACCACACCTTATACCTATACTGGAGGTTCACTGCTGATCACCCTAAGTCATACGGGTAATGGAAGTGGTATCTTTCCTCTCATCGATGCGGATAGCACTTTTGGAGGTCAATCTCTTACTGCCACTGGCAGCTTTAACGCAACAACGGGTAATCCCAACGTTGCAACGCCGATCGCTCAATTCACGGTTCAACCCGTTCCCTTTGCCTTCTCTCCGCTGCCTGGGTTACTGCTTACAGGTGTTGGAAAACTAGCGTTTCGCGTCCGCAAACAGCGGCGCAAAGACTCACAACCTCAAAGCGCTAACTAAAGCAATTTTGCAACAGGCTTGGAGGTTGACCCTATTTTAAGCCGCTGTTTGCAGGTCGGTGAAGTATCATTTGCAGGATTAATGTCACGATCGAGTCAACGAATGCAAGGGTTGGTGCGATCGCCAGAAACAATCAAGCTTCAACAGGCAACGATCGTGCTTTTTTCCTCAATTGTTACTGCTTTGAGTGGGTTCGATCGTGCTTTGAGAGGAATCGATCGTGCCCCCTTCCTCAATTCTTGCCGCTTCGAGAGGAATCGATCATGCCTTCTTCCTCAATTGTTACTGCTTTGAGTGGCAACGATCGTGCCTTCTTTCTCGATCGTTGCTGCTTCAAGAAGAATCAGAGGAGCTTTTCATAGAAAAAGAGCATCATTGTGATGCTCCTTTAGGTACAACGAGACCGATCGTGGCGCTTAGTTCACTGCGCTCTTTTCTTGGGAAGGCTTGGGTTTGCGCGATCGACGGAAATGTTCTCGCATCTCAGCGACGATCGGCTCCATTCCGTTTGCATTGACTCCGCTTTTCTTGGCATAGTCATAGACTGTTAGGGCAGCCGTATACGCTTCACTGCCAACGACCATACAAGTATCGTTAACCATGTCTTGCAGTTGAGTCAGGCTCATCAAAATTTGGTTGAGGTCTTGAAACAATTCCAGGTCTTTTCGCATTTCTTCCACATCAAACGATCGCGGTAAGAAGTCGGGATTGCGATTGGCGACATCGAAGGCCGTGTTGACGAACGATCGAGATTTGGGACTGAGCTTTGGCAGCGAGGAGCGTTCTTCCGCGACTAAATCGATCAGAAAGGGGAGATGTTTCTGTATGGTATCAATGGCTTGGGCGATCGCGTCTCGATCGGCTTGAGAAAGGGTTGCACTAATGTTCATGGAAGAACCTCAAAGAGAAAAGATTCTTCCACTGTGATAAATATTACAAGCAATACGCAAAGGGGTATGACCCCTCGGTGGAGTTTAGAATGCGATCGCGAATCCGATAAGAATCGACGTGAATAGCTCAGGGTTTATCTAGAGTTGCGTTTTGCTGTCGCCAGAGTTCTAGAAATTCTGGGGGAACGTTAATCGCTTGATCTAATCCTGTAACCTTGTATAGGTTTGTATCTTCATCCAGACTCGCTTGATCCAGCCTCGCTCCATACAGCCTCGCTCGATCCAGACTCGCTCCATACAGACTCGTTCCATACAGACTCGCTTGATCCAGACTCGTTCCTACCAGCCTCGCTCCATACAGACTCGCTCGATCCAGACTCGCTCCATCCAGCCTCGCTCTATACAGACTCGCTCCATCCAGCCTCGCTCCTACCAGACCCGCTCCATCCAGCCTCGCTTCATCCAGCCTCGCTCCATACAGATCTCTGAAATCTAGGATGCAGTCCTGAAGGTCAAGGAAGCTCAGACAATCTAGAGCAAGTGGATTTTTACCCCCTGTCCGTTGACCCTGCAAACGTGACAGCCAAGCTCCAAAGGCTTCTGGAACACTCCAATCAACATGAGAGAGTTCCTTAGTACAAAGGGCACAAGCATTCAGTACCGCTAGCAGTGCTTCTTCTGCATTCCGCGCTTGTCGAGTTTCTTCTAGATAGCTCGGTCGAGGATGAAGCTTCTCCATCGGCATTCCCTGCTTCAGCATGAATCCGATGAGATGGCTCAGCATCTCTTGCCAAATCCGAACAGTCTCTAGAGGCTGCAATCGCATCTCATCACAGATAAATCGAAACAGATAGCGATCCATCTCGGATGACCCACACAAATTAGCCCAAGCTTCAAGTGCCTGTCGCTCATCCCATCCACGATCTATTTTTCGTTCACGGGCTTCTAACTCCTCATGAATTCGCTCTAACTCCCGCACTACTCGCCGTGCTGTTAGATACTCACCAAAGCTCTTATGCGTAAACTCAAACGTCTTCTCTCCATCCTGCATCCCGCTTTGCCGAAAATAGAAAGCCATTAGCAACCGCGTCACCCCGCTTTGCGCTCCTTCTTGAAAGACATTCAGCAATCCCTTGAGTCCGCTATTGTTGCAATGAGCTTCAATCTCTCTAACCGTTGTCGTTCGTCCATCTCCATGCCAAGACGACAACGCAATCTCCTCTAGAATTCGCTCAAACCGATCTTGAGTCATGTCCCTAATTGATTCATGTTGCCGTTTGTCTGCCCAACGGCGCACATAGATCTCCTTCAGCAGGTCTGCATAGATTTCATTGAGGTTACTGTCTTCGGTAATCCTTAACTCCCCTCGGACATAGCTCAACGCCACCAAATAATTGAGCAAGGGTTGAGCCGTAATCTCACTCAAATTATCGTGGCTCAAATCAGACGGTAACTGATCGAACCCCCGCCCACTCACGCTGCCATAGCTTCTCCACCAGCGATCGCGCCGATCTTCGACCAACAACTGCTGCTCATCGACAAACTCTTCTCTGTCCTCTGGCTTCACAAAATACGGCAGAATATGCAGCACCTCTCCCGGCTTGCGAAACTCCGTTTGATTTGCCTGCACCACTAACTCTCGACCACTAATGATTGCCCGCACCCGCAATTGATGTTGATTCAAGCGATCGAGTTTCTTCTGCACCTCCCGCACAAAATCTTGGGCCACTTGCGCCCCGACCTTCCCCTGCATCGACAACTCATCCAGCCCATCAAACACCACCAGCAATTTCGGTTCTAGATACTCTGGATCAAGCGGATTCAGCCTCAGAAACCCATCCAACCGCACAAAGTCTCCCGTCGCTTCGATCAGATCATTCGTTGGCTCAAACTGATGCAGTGGAATCCATAACACCGGAAACGCTCCACGCTCCGCTTGCTTGGCTGCAAACATTTTGGTGAACGAGGACTTCCCACAACCGGGTCCACCACTAATCACCCGCAACGCATCCTGTTGATCGTGCTTTTCCAGCCACGCTTCCAACTGCGTTTCCAAATCAATCACAATTTTGAGATCGTGTTTCTCCCGCAGCCCCCGCTCTCGAAACTCTAGCTCTGCATCCCCCGCCGTTTGCTTCTCGACATAGTACGCACAGAGCGGCACAAACACCTGCGCCAACCCAAATGCCTCCAGAAACATCGGCTCCTGCACCTGTTTCTGAAGCCATGCACTATATCGCCCCCATCCTTGCTGCTGCTCTGCCGCCGAGCTAAACGGCGTATCCAACTGCTGCTGCAACACTGCATACTGTTCCCGATGGTTCAACCATTCCTCATGCAGCGCATAGACAAAATAAGCAGGCAATCGAGCAGTCATGCTTTGCGCCTGTGCCTCGTTCTCCATGATGAACGTCAACCAGCGCTGAAACGACGGCTGAATCACTGTCAAAATCGTTGATCGCTTCGGCTGCCTGAAAAACTCATCGTCGATCGTCAACTCGGTCTGCCCCAACGAAAAGCTAATTTCATCGGTTAATTGTTTCCATCCTTGAAAACTAAACTCAGGCTTAATCAAATCCCGGTTATCCCACACCAGATGCGTCATCGCATTGCCCAGAGATCGCAACACCAGTTGCCAAGCTAACTCTCCCTCAGTCTTGCCCAACCCTAACGCCACTGCTGCTTCAACTGCATCCAGCGCCACATTATTCCAGTTTCCGAATGCTGTATCTGCGATCGCTTTTCCAACTGCCTTGAGCAACTCCCGCCCATTCACTTCCCACTCTCTCTCCAAAATGGGAATCGGCTGCTCCAGAGTAATTCCTAACTCATTCCTCATACTCAGCACTGACCTCAATGAAGATGGGCACCATCGTGATAACACTCAGTACTGTGTATCAAAAATTAGATGATTCTGCCAGTCATAAATCATTAAGCTTTTTACGCAAATCACTACGATCGCTCACACTGCTCTGTGCTAAATCTGCGATCGATACTATTCGTACAGAATGCTCATGTCAGAATAATCGTAGATGCAACTTCACCCTCCCCATGCAAATCACGATCGACCTTCCCGAAGCGCTTCTGACCAAGCTGAATGCTCTGGAGCAAAGTCTGCCCCAAGTCTTGGAATTAGGAATCAATGAACTCTCTGCTAGACCCCAACCTGGATTTACAGGCTTTGCAGAAGTTCTCGAATTTCTAGCCAACCTTCCCACACCCGAAGAGATTCTTGCCCTTCGTCCCTCAGAGACGCTGCAAACCCAGATCGACCAGCTGGCTGAGAAACACAAAGCTGAAGCCCTCACGCCTCAAGAGCAGCAACTCTGGCAACAGTATGAATATCTTGAACATCTAGTCAGCATGGCAAAAGCAAAAGCCTATTTAAAGCTGAAATCTAGCGCGAGCGCATGAGTAAAACCTATGTTCCGGCTCAGTTGCGGCGAAAAATTATAGAACGGGCTAACCGTTGTTGTGAATACTGTTTGCGCCCAGAACTCTTTTCCTTGAGCATTCATGAAGTAGATCATGTGATTGCAGAAAAACATGGCGGGACAACCACCGAGGATAATCTCGCGCTTGCTTGTAAACTCTGTAATACATACAAAGGCAGTGATATTGCTTCAATTGATCCTGAAACAGATGAGATTACACCGCTCTACAATCCAAGACGCGATCGCTGGCAGGAGCATTTTCAATTGAAAGAAGCTGAACTTATTCCTCTAACTGCTCAAGCGCGAACGACAATTCGCCTTCTTCAACTAAATCGTAGTAGCATTTTGAAGGAACGTCCGCTCTGGCTTGTTTCTGGATTAATTTACATTCCAGACTAAAGCGACCCCTTAATTCTTAATTCCCGTCGTTGCAATGCCCCGAATTAGTTGACGCTGACCGATCGCAAAAATCACCACGATCGGAATCGTCGCCAATACGATCGCCGCCATCAACAGCGTCCAACTATTCGTAAACTGCTCCTGAAAACTTGCGAGTGCCAACTGCACTGTCCGCAACTCCGGGCGCGTCGTAAACACGAGCGGCTTAAATAAATCGTTCCATTCCCCAATAAACGTAAATAGCGCCAACGTCACCAACGCCGGACGCGACAACGGCAACATCACCTTCCACAGCACTTGCAGTCGATCGGCTCCATCCAGCATCGCCGCTTCCTCAAGCTCGATCGGAATCCCTTGAAAAAACTGCCGCATCAAAAAGATCCCGAATCCATTCGCCGCAGTCGGCAAAATTAACGCCCCATACGTATTAATCAAATGCCCCCATTTCAGCACCAGAAAAATCGGAATCACCAAAATCTGAAACGGAATCACCAACGTTGTGAGAACGATTAATAAAATCGCCTGCTTGCCTTGGAATTTCAATCGAGCCAGCGCATAACCCGCAAGCGCCGACGTGAGAATCTGGAACAGGGTTACGGCGATCGCCACCAAAATCGAATTCGCAAACGCCAGCAAAAATCCTCCCCGTTGCCAAGCTTCGCGATAATTCTCCAGCGACCAACCCGAAGCATCCAGGGAACTTCCCGGCGGCTTAAACGACGTAATCAATACCACTCCCAGCGGCAGCAGAACTACTCCTGCCCCGGCAATCAGTAGCGCTAAACTGAGCACACGCTTCCACTCACTCTTCATACTCCCCACACGCCCCAAAGAATCGGATATTTTAGCGCTTCAATGCTCATTAGCGCAGATATTTTATCGATTCTTAGCGTCATTCTCAACCTTAGACGGTAAAGTGAGAGGGGGGAAAGAATGGGAGATACCGTGTTCAATCCCACCCGAACCTCCGCGACTCTGCGGAAATTATCGTCATGACCAGGAGAAATCTGATCTATGCCCCAACTTGAGGCGACCTTAGAGATTGACTTCCACAGTGAACAATACAAAGATGCCTATAGCCGAATTAACGCGATCGTCATCGAGGGCGAACAAGAGGCACACGAAAACTATCAAAAACTGGCAGAACTCCTGCCCAATGATAAAGACCAGTTAATGGGACTCGCAAAGATGGAAAACCGCCACAAAAAAGGCTTTGAAGCCTGTGGTCGTAACCTCAGCGTCGTCGCCGATATGGAGTTTGCTCGCGAATTTTTCTCCGCGCTGCACAACAACTTTCAAGTTGCCGCCGCCGAAGGTAAGATCGTCACCTGTCTGCTGATTCAATCGCTGATTATCGAATGTTTTGCGATTTCGGCATACAACATCTACATTCCGGTTGCAGATGACTTCGCTCGCAAAATTACCGAAGGTGTCGTCAAAGACGAATATCTGCACTTGAACTACGGCGAAGAATGGCTGAAAGCAAACTTTGAAGCCTCGAAAGCCGAATTAGAAGAAGCAAACAAAGCAAATCTTCCCTTAGTTTGGAAAATGCTGAATCAAGTCGAGGCAGATGCTAGCGTTCTCGGAATGGAGCGCGAAGCATTGGTCGAAGACTTTATGATTCAATACGGTGAAGCGCTGACTAACATTGGCTTTACGACCCGCGATGTCATGCGGATGTCGGCGCACGGACTTGCAGCCGTCTAACGGCGCAACAACGACGATCGCTTCAATCTCCGACGGTGGACTCTTGATCTGCTTGCGTCCATCGTCGATTTGTGGCATTTTCTCTTACATCAGTTTAACGGTTTCGTTTATCCATCTCACCGCCTGAAGTCGGGCTACTTCATACACGATCGATGTTTGGTCTAATTGGTCATCTCACAAGCTTAGAACACGCTCAGTCTGTTGCACGAGAGCTAGGATATCCCGAATACGCGGATCAAGGCTTAGATTTCTGGTGCAGTGCCCCGCCGCAGATTGTCGATACTATTCGAGTCAAAAGTGTCACGGGACAAGAAATCGAAGGACGTTACGTTGAGTCTTGCTTCCTCCCAGAAATGCTGGCAACCCGCCGCATCAAAGCTGCAACTCGAAAGATCATTAACGCGATGGCACACGCGCAAAAACACGGCATTAATATCACGGCACTGGGCGGATTTTCTTCAATTATTTTTGAGAATTTCAATCTGTCGCAGATCCGGCAAGTGCGAAACGTCATGTTGGAGTTTGAGCGATTCACAACTGGAAACACGCACACCGCATACATCATCTGCCGCCAAGTCGAACAAGCCTCGAAGCAGTTAGGCATTGAGTTGTCAAAAGCAACGGTGGCGATCTGTGGCGCAACTGGAGATATTGGCAGCGCGGTTTGTCGCTGGTTGAATTCCCGCGCTGATGTAGCGGAACTGCTGCTCATTGCACGAAATCAAGAGCGGCTTCAGGATCTGCAAGCTGAACTCGGACGAGGCAAGATTCAGAGCCTAGAGGAAGCCTTACCACAAGCGGACATCATTGTTTGGGTCGCGAGTATGCCGAAGGGTGTGGAGATCGATCCAACACAGTTGAAGCAGCCTTGCTTGCTAATCGATGGCGGCTATCCGAAAAACTTGGGGACAAAGGTACAGCATCCAGGGATTACGGTTCTTAATGGTGGGATTGTGGAACATTCGCTAGATATTGACTGGCGAATTATGAGCATCGTGAATATGGATGTGCCTGCACGTCAGTTGTTTGCGTGTTTTGCGGAATCGATGCTGTTGGAGTTTGAGAAGTTGCACACGAATTTCTCTTGGGGACGTAATCGGATCACGGTTGAGAAAATGGAGCAGATTGGAGAGGCTTCGGTGAAACATGGGTTCCGTCCGTTGTTGATTTAATCGGATAATTTAATCGATTAAATCATTCCAAAACATTGTAGAGACGCGATTAATCGCGTCTCTACAACGTCGGGTTAAATCGATCGACCCAAATTCACGGGTTCAAAATCCCAAATCCGCCTTAGCCGCCTCAGCCGCCCGAAACACCTCAACATCCGGTAACTCTTCCCAAGCCGTATCACCAATCTCTCTGTAAAACGTTTCATCATAGGGGCGAGTCCGGACTACGACAGGCATTGGAACTGCATGCCCTAGAATTAACGCCTGTTGTTTTGAATCGAGTTTTGCCAGTACCGATCGCAGACTTTGCCCCCCGGATACCCCGGTAAAAATCGCGTCAATATCTTTCTCGTCATTCAACAGTGCAGTAATCCGCGTTCCGATCTGTGACATCACTTCGTTATCAATTCCAGACGGACGTTGATCGACCACTAACAGCGTGACAAAATATTTCCGCATTTCGCGTGCGATCGTACCAAAGATAGTTTGTCCAACCGTTGCCGGATCAAGAAATCGGTGAGCTTCTTCGATCGTAATTACAAGCTGTTGGGGTCGATCGCTCACTTCTTTGGTTTGCAAAAATTTCTCTGCTTTTCGCACATAAGCCTGGTGAATTCGCCGCGCAATGATGTTTGTCGCCAGCATATACGACAGTAAATTCGATTGAGATCCAAACTCGATCACAACATGCTTTCCGCTCTCGATCGCTTCAAGAATTTGACCAACATAGTTATGCGGACAACTATTCCGAATGTATTTCAGTTCATCTAAACGATTGAGCTTCCGTTGCAGCGCCATAATCGAGGACTTACTGCCCATTTTCGTCTCACAAAACTCCTGAATTTCGCCATTGCTCATAGTGAGGAGACGATTGATCCAAGCCTTACCGAATTCGTTACGAAGAATGATTGCATTTTCTAATGCGGCTTCTGAAAGGTTTAGCTCTCCGCGCACTAGCATTAAATCTTCAACATCGATTTGGTCATAGCTGACATAGAGTTCTTGAGCATCGCGAACTCCTCGCCGTTTTGTCGAATCTGGATCGAGCGTGAAAATCTGAACTTGTCCCGGAAATAGTTGCCGCAAACCTTTTACTGTGCTGAACTGCTTTCCTTCGCGAGTTGCTTCCCATCCATACTCTGAGTGCATATCAAAGATGAGATTGACCGCCGCTTGTTTTCGCACAATGCCTGCAAGCAACAGTCGGGTGAGAAACGATTTTCCGGTTCCTGATTTACCGAACACACCATTACTGCGCTCGACAAAGCGATCGAGATCCAAACAAATTGCGACCTCCATATCGATCGGTTGTCCAATGGCAAAATTCCGCCGATGCGGATCATCTTCCCAACCAAACACGGCGCGGAAATCTCGCTCACTCGCGTCATAGACCTGGCTGAAGTGGCTCGGAATCGTTTTTACGGGTAAAAGCTCGATCGCTTCACTCGAATTGGCTTCAAACGATGCCAACTTTGAAGAGTTTTTCTTTTTCTCAACAGGCTTTTCAGTCGGCGTAAACATCAGCATCGGAGACAGTTCGATCGTGCCGTATGTTCCACTTCCTGCTAAAACTTCCTGCAAGAATAAGTTAGTGGGTTCTGGGGGATTGGCGATAATGCGCTGACTGGCAGTTCCGAGAGAAACATCGGTGAGCATACAGAAAAAGCGCGATCGCGTTCCCTGCACGACTAAGAACTTGCCGACTCGCATCTCTTCGACTGATATATCAGGATGCAGCCGCACTTCTAATCCTTGGCTCAGAGATCCTTGAATAACTGATCCCAATGGCTTCTCAAAATCCATAACCCCGTCCAAAGCAATTGTTCTATCTTAATTCAGCTTGGAGCAGGTGTACTAAACTTGTCAAATTCGCAAGGCATGCTGAACCTCACGTAGCTTTGTTGTAATTCGTAGCTTTGTTTTACGAGGGTTCTCTGGATTGGGAGCAAATGACCGTTGAAATCGTTCCCCAAATGCCCTGATCGCATTGTACTTTCTAATCGAAGCGGCTTAGTTCTTGCCAGAATAGCAATTAATCTAGCAAGGCAATAATTTCTTCGATCGTCAATTGAGAAGGCGTATTCCAAGGAGAGCCGCCCACAGTGCGTCGTCCACCCCAAGCCCCAGCTTCTGGATCTTTGGCTTGCTCTGCTGCTGTGAGACGATCAAATGTTCCCTGAGTAAAATCAAGCGTGTGTTGCTTTGGATGTAGGGGAATGCTACCCAGCGTGTATTGCGTTCCACCTGAGCGATGCTCTCGAACGGTAATCGCTTCGGGACGTAGAGGAACCGTTGATGCACCCCGCAGTCTTGGAATTGCCTGGTAGAACGATCGCGGATCAATTCCATGTCCAACATGAGTTTGATCGCAAACGGCAATTTCTCCTCGATCAGTCTTGATCAATTGAATTCGATGGTTATCTATCAGCATTCGCGTATCTGCTTCAAGCTGTTGCCAGTAATCATCTGCCTCCCCACACTCTCCCGGATAAGGACGATCACCGTTTGCGGCTGCAATCAGCCATTCTGTCCCCCGTCGAAATGACTCAGAAGAATAAGCTTGCCAATGATCCTCTGTCCAATCTTTGCGCTCTGAGGGCAATCCTAACTCTGCCGCAATTCCTTCGCTCGAATGCTTGAGCGCTACTACCGCTTTTGCTGCAAACTCCGCATACTGCTCTAACTCCTCCGGAACGCTGAGATGATCACAATCCCAAGCGATCGCTTTCAGTTTGGCAATGGTTTCATCACTCAGCACCTCACGCGGCAACTGCACCCAGGCTGCCGCACAGCAAGCATCGGGATCAACCATAGTCGTGACCAAGCAAGCAGGCTGATCGGTGGATTGTTCTTCGAGGAGCGATCGCTCTTTCGGTGCAGGAATTTCATCGATCTGCACATCGGCTCCATTGGGGCGATGATGATCCCAATGCAGGTCGCCCGGTTTCGCCTCCCAATCCGGGACTGTGCCATCGACCATGATGATTTGATAGTCGCTGGGGAGGCGATCGGCTTTAGTCGTGACGAGGTACATACGGCAACAGCGACAAACACTTGACTCAAAACTAGAAAAAATAGCAGGTAGCGACACCAATCTTAAAGCGGGTTTTGTCGCGATCGTATCTATACGCATTGAGCGAATTTAGGGTGTGCTGCGTCATTGGCCAGCGAGCTACTTTGGCGCAACGATGTAGTGCTATTTCTTGTTTTCGAGGACTGTCACGATCGCAGGACACGGATTTGCACGAC
The DNA here is from genome assembly GCA_014695255.1 of Cyanobacteria bacterium FACHB-63. Lineage (GTDB taxonomy): Bacteria > Cyanobacteriota > Cyanobacteriia > Leptolyngbyales > Leptolyngbyaceae > Leptolyngbya. The sequence continues at coordinate 78,678 of JACJNX010000034.1, read as the reverse complement.
TATGAACTCCCTTGGTGATGAAAACAACTGGTGATGACAACAGCATTTGCCTGTTCAAGCTTTCGCTTATCTACCGCGATAGTTCTGCTCAATCCAAAGCCGTAATTCTGCCTCAGAATCTGCATACACACACTCTCCTGTGCGTGGATCAAAGGCATACCACCACCAGTCAGTGCCCTGATTATACTGGTACACCTGCAACTCTGACTTTCTAGAAAATGCGTCGGCGACCCTTTGTTTGAAGGCGTTAAATTTAGCCGCCAGCGATCCTCGATGTGGAATTGCTGCCTGTCCAAGCTGCTGCCTCTCCCGCTCCAACAATTCAATTAATTGTGTGTTGTGGGCTGCTTGAGCGGCTTCGATGCGGTGAGCAAGAACAGCCATAATGTTGTCCTGATGCTTAGCAGAGAGTTGAGAGTGATTTGTATCAAGTGTGGTTGTCATAATTTGAGTTATTCATAAATCGTCTACTCATAACTATATAAGATTTTCTGTAGCGAGAACTACAAAATCAATCTTTCCTGACATCACATCGACCCTTTCGATCGCAGCCCAATTTCCCGGCATAGCGAGATCGCCTGTCAGGTTAGAGCAATGAGCAATCAGCCGTTTCTATGTCACTTGCGCCATTGCTTCAATCGATCGCACCGATCTTTGTCCGACAATTTGGATCTTGACTCCTCTAGCTGGAGCAAGCGTCACCCCACGACGACGCGGCTCTTCGGGACGACGATCGGCTAAAGCAAGTTCATATCGGGACAAAATCGTTGCCAGTGCCAGCTTCATCTCATATACCGCAAGCGCTTCACCAATACAGCGCCGCGCCCCACCGCCAAACGGCATAAACTCGAACGGAGAAAACTGCCGCTCTAAAAAGCGCTCTGGCTTAAACTGGTGCGAATCTGGGTAGAGATCTTCGCGGTGATGCAGCAAATAAATACAACCGACCACATTCACTCCGGGCTGAAGCGGATGTCCTAAGAGTTCCAACGGTTCGTTCACGACTCTGGTAAACGTGAGCATCGCAACCGGATACAACCGCAGAGTTTCGTTACAAACTGCGCTGAGGTAAGGCAATCGGGCAATTGTGGTGGGATCAGGATTAGAGCCGATCGAATCCAGCTCTTGCAGCAATTTCTCGCGCACTTCGGGTAAGCGATGAACCCAGTACAGTGCCCAAGCCATCGCCGTTGCGGTCGTTTCATGTCCCGCAAACAACAAGGTCATCAACTCATCCCGGAGTTCTGGATCGCTCATTGGCTCACCGTTCTCGTCGCGGGCTGCCATCAGCAATGAGAGGATGTCTTCACGATCGGGATCGTTCTCTCGGCGACGATCGTCAATTTCGGCATACAGCAGTTTGTCAATCTCGGCACGATCGCGCAAAAATTTACCCCACGGTGTCCAAGCCCCCAAATCTCGCTGCATCCAGGGGAAAAACAAGAAGCTTGCTGTGAGTGGAGAGCGGAATAGCTCGGACATCTCCGTGACCGCCGATCGCAGACGAGTAAATCGCTCTCCCTCAGTCACGCCAAACACAGCCTCTAGAATGACTTGCAGCGAAATTTCCTGCGTTGCTACTCGTGCCTTAAACGGTTGAGCGATCGGGATCTGGCTGAAGACTCGTTCGGTGAGCTTGTAGATCAAGTCACCATAAGCCCGCATTCGTTCACCGTGGAATGGGGGCATCAACAATTGGCGACGACGCTTATGTCGATCGCCGCTGAGCATGATCACCGAATAGTCCCCAACCAGTGGAACCAGAATCCGATTCATTTCTCCGGGAGCCAGAAAGCGCTTGCGATCGCTCGTAAGCATCTCTTGAATTGCTTGCGGGTGATTGACAAATATTAAATGAGTCCCCCCGAAGATGCTTGCGGAAAAAAGGTCAGGATGTTGCTGAGCTGCCTTTTCCATGTAGCCCACGGGGTCGGCAACCCACTGCAATTCCTGGAGTAACGCCGGAGTGCGTAGCGTGTTTGGTAGGTTCATTAGCCCCTCCGCTGTGATGAGAGTCTGAGCAAATTCCGCCCGTCAGTCTGAAGTCGAGACACTCCGCAGACGAAAAGCGACGTTGCTGCTTGGGTTGTGACTCTAGCATAAGATCTACCACAGCCGATCGGCTACTCCAGCGCTGTAAGCATCGCTTAAGGGTTGAAAGGGCAAACTTTTCAGCGCTTGAGGTGACTCAGAATGACATGAAATACGTCAGTGGCTTCTAGGGACTCTCTAGGAAGTAAATCAGCTTGGCGAGTGATGAGCAACGGGCAATCTGCGGCATCAGGCGTAAGATGTCCATGCGATCCTTTAACGACGCTGGCATCCAGTGGAATGACCTCCATGAGATATCGAAATCCCAGTTTTTTCTTCAATAGCGTCATTCCTAGTTTCAGCTTCGGCAACTTAATCTTGGGATCGATGAATAGTTCGGCAGGATCATATCCAGGTTTGCGATGGATATCGACTGTTCTGGCAAAATCGGGGGCTTTGCGATCGTCCATCCAGTAGTAGTACGTGAACCAGGCGTTCGGTTTAGCCACAGCAATCAGATCGCCCGATCGAGGATGATCGAGATGATAAGCTTCTTTGCCTGCCTCATCCAGCACCATATCTACGCCATCTGTTTGTTCAAGTAATTGCTTTACCTTGTCCAAACAGCTTGGATCATTGACATACACATGAGCAATTTGGTGATCTGCAACAGCAAAGGCCTTACTTGCTCCAGCATCTAACAGTTCTCGACCTAATTCTTCTCGAACTTGTAGCAGTCCGGCTTGACGCAGTACGCGGTTGAGATGAATTGGCTGATTAACCGGAGTAATGCCATATTCGGAAAGCAGAATGACTTGAGCGCCACGGTTTTCGTAGTAAGCAATCAGATCGCCACAGATAGCATCAATTTCCTGCAAGTCTTGAGCAATCTCATCGGGCTGACAGCCAATCTTTTGCAAACAGTAATCTAAATGTGGGAGATAAATCAGGGTCAGCGTGGGGCTGTATCGTTCCTCAACTCGTTTCGCAGATGCTGCAATCCACTGGCTTGATTCAGCAGAAGTCGCAGGCCCCCAAAACTTAAACAAGGGGAACTCTCCAAGCTCAGTCTGGAGCGTAGAGCGGAGATCAGCAGGTTGGGTATAAATATCTGGAAGCTTGCGCCCGTCGGCAGGATACATCGGTCGCGGTGTCACCGAATAGTCCGCCGAAGAGTACATATTGTACCACCAGAATAAGTTAGCACAGGTGAACTCAGGATCAATGTTTCGGGCAATGTCCCAGATTTTCGGACTCTGTACGAGCTTATTTGACTGTCGCCAGAACTTAATTTCACAGTCATCATGAAAATACCAACCGTTCGCTACAATGCCGTGGTCTGTCGGATAGCGTCCGGTGAGGTAAGTCGCTTGTGCAGTGCAGGTTACAGCAGGCAGAACAGGTTTAATCGTTGCGCTTCGACCTTGCGCGATCCAGTGTTGCAACTGGGGAGTGTGGTCTCCTAACAGTCTTGAACTTAGACCAACCACATTGATAACAACAGTTTTTTTCATGAGTTGCTGAGAGTGAGTAGGACGATCGCAATCAAGCCAGGGTTTGCAAAACCCAATGATATTCGCGCTGAATCGACTCTAGAATGTCGAGCTTCATTGCAGGCGGTAAGACATCCCAGGTGTAAGTTTCGATTTCTAGATGTGTGCAGTCCGGTGCAAGCGATAGGTTCTGAAGTACTTGATAGAGGTGATCTTGTGTCGAAGCAAAAGAAGAATAGTCATCAATGAAGATCGGGACGTGGAAGTGAGTACGCCATTCGATCGCAGCATCCGTCGCAAGCAATGGCATCGCTTCAGTCAAATCTTCATAGTGCTGAAGTGTTCCATTTGCATGACGAGCCACAACTTGATGCAGATAAGTGGATTCTGCAAACGGAGCTAAGGATTGAATCAAAGAGTTGCGCTCAGAAAGTTCCGGTAAGGTGATTTTGAGAGCGGCGCTCAGTTGAAACTTACCGACCTTGATGCCTGCTTCTTTTAGTGCAGCAAGCGCGATCGCAGGTTCCTCATACTCCACAGCAAAGTGGCAGGTATCATAGCAAAGCCGAATGTGCTGCCGGATTAAGGTTTCTGCTGTATTGGTATCTATCCCTAGTGCTTGAGTGACAACGGGGATTCCGATCGGGAGCAGCCAGTCTTGGAAGAATGCGATCGTTTCTTGTGTGTTTTCAATCAATCCATCCGGTTCGGGTTCAGGGTCTAGGTGTAATAGCTTTCCAGTTTGTTGATGAACCTGAACCATTGCTACAACTGCCTGCGCCAAATTCAAACTGCTATGGTGAAATACTTTCTCCTGCGCTGTTGCATCGTCACGCCACCAAGGTTTATAGGATAACGGCAGGGTTGAAATTCCACCGTCTATGCCTTCTGGTAATAAAGCTGCCAAAATGCGAATCAGACGTTCGGTGTAGGCTAGGCGTTCTGGTTTTGACCAGTCAGGTGCATAGACCTGATCTTTCACAATTTGATGGTGAAAGCCCCCAAAAGGGAATCCATTGATCGTAAAGACATACAAATTCTGTTCCTGAAGCCAGGTTTGAAACTCGATCAGGTTGTCTCCCTTAAGAAGCTCCTGGGCTGCGGCATCTGCCAACCGCAACCCAACGCCAAAAGGCTGATCTGGGCTAAGCTGCTGTTTCAAAACAGGAAGATAAGTTCGTAAATTAGCGTAGGTTGCATTCCAGCTTTCACCCGGATGAATGTTGGTGCAATAAGTGAGATGAAGTGGGGATAGAGTGGAAAGACGCATGACTATGATGACTAATAGAACTTTAGAGCGTAGATAGAAGCGCGATCGCTTTGCGGTACTGTTCTAAATCAACTTGATGGACTTCCAGACCCTTACCCACTTGCTTTAATAGCATCAACGTTAGCTCTCCGCCCAAATGTTCTCGAAATTCACTCAGACCACGGAACAAGGATAAAGGATGCTCCGGCTCATCAAGATAGCGAGTTAACTCTGGAGCAAACAGCGTAAATCCTAATGTTTTTAGAGTTTTACAAATGCGTTGCCAATCCGCTTCAGGTAGAAGATTGATCAAATAGGAATAAGTTGCATCCAGCGCAATCCCGATCGCAACTGCTTCTCCATGCCGCAATTCATAATTGGTGAGCCGCTCTAATCGATGCGCTGCCCAGTGCCCAAAATCCAGAGGGCGCGATGATCCCAGTTCAAACGGATCACCATGTCCAGCAATGTGATCTAGATGCAGTTGGGCACAGTGATAAATGAGTTGCTGCATTGCTGGCATATCTCGCTGTGCAAGCTCCTCTGCTTGAGCTTCAATGTTGGCGAAAAACTCAGGTGATTTGATCAATGCCACTTTGATTGCTTCCGCCATGCCCGATCGCCAGTCACGATCGTCTAGCGTAGTTAAAAATTCAAAGTCATTCAGCACCGCAAAGGGGGGCGCAAAGGTTCCTAAAAAGTTCTTTTTATTGAAGGCATTAATACCATTTTTTACACCAATCCCAGAATCATTCTGAGCTAGAACTGTGGTAGGTACTCGGATCAGGCGAATGCCTCGATGAGCAGTTGCCGCAGCATAACCCACCATGTCCAGCATCGCCCCACCTCCAATCGCGACTACATAAGAATGACGACATAGCCCAATGTCATCGATCGCCTGATGCAGTTGGTCAATTAAACGAGGATTGTTCTTTGCGGCTTCGCCACCGGGAACCACGATCGGAGAAATAGGGAGAACTAACTTTGGATAAGCCTTGGTGTAGGATTCGATTTGATTCAATAGCTGTGGATGATGCGGGAGCAAGCCTCCATCGACCACAACCAACATTTTTTTAGCGTCTGAATCTGCTTGTTGAGCGATTACTTGCGCGAGGAGTGGGTTATCTGTCCGAAATAAACCTTGTGTAAAGTGAACTTCATAGCGAAAATTTACTTCAAACTGCTGCTTAAGAATTGGGAGTGAGGACTGTTGAGGACGGGCAGGACGGCGCAATAAAGATGTCATAGTTATTTGAAGAATGAACAGTAGCAAAAAACGCAAAGATTAGGTTACAGCAAACAATCGCGCCAGAAGCATGGATAGGGGAAGCAATCCGACTAACATCGCTCCGTATATCCATCCAGCAAAACCGGCCGCTACAGCAGCATCCATCACAATCAAGGAAAGGACTCCTGATTTCACAGCGTTCTGAATGGTTTTGGGACTGGGATCTTGAGTCGCTTGAATAAAAGCAGGTAGGATCAATCCCGCAAATAACAGCACAAAAGGAACAGCAGCCAGCAAGTTGTAAGTAGGCAGGAATCCCAGGAGCAAAATCGCTGAAACCACGACTCCAGCTAGCACCAGCGCGGCAATTCCGGTTTCACGCTTGCCTCCTTGCACCTCACCCCGACTAATCGCTGTGACCGCAATAATGTATACGATCGGGATCAAAGCCAAGAACCAGCGATCGCTCAACAGTTCCGGAGCCGCACTAATGCCCAAAAGTAAATTTCCTCCCCGACATAGCCCCATATTGATTGGGCCAAACTGATCCTGGTGCTTGCCCGCACTGTCGTAGAGTAAGGCTGAGATCGTGATTGCAATCGCCAACAAAGCACTGATCAAAGAGACTTGAGCTGCCGCCACAATGCCGCCCAGCAGCAACACACTTCCTAAAATCGCTGCTCCCTGTTTTGAGGCTCGACCACTAGGAATCGGACGTTCAGGACGCTCTTCTGCATCTAGTTCTGCATCAAACACATCATTGAAGACAACCGCTCCAGCATAAAGTCCTGTCGTTGCCAACAACAGCCAACCGAGGGAAACTAGCTCTACTATAGATGCCGTTCCAGCCAGCACTGTCTGAATCTGACTCACTTGCCCTGCCGCAGCATATCCTAGCAGAATGTCTGCCCAGGCAGTAAGGATATTAGCAGGTCGCATCAATTGCAGGTAAGCCCATAGGGAGGCAGGCTGCATACTGGTTGTATTCATTGGGGTAGCGTTCTAAAAGAGTTGTATTGAGAGACTCGTCCTGGTATTCAAAGAATAGAAACAGGGATCAAGGATTACCGAATGATCAAAGATTCTTGCTCCGCGTCGTACACAGGGGTCTGTCCTCGTAGAACCGAGTTGCCGCTGTAAAGTTGACGCTGATCGACAGGGGAAGGATTCAGCCAATCCTCTTCTTTCATTTCACCACTTTGACCATAAGCTGCAAGCGCGTTGCTATAGCTGACTGCTCTCACCTGCTCTTCGGGAATTCCGCACTGAAGCATCAGTTGGGCAGTTTTAGGAACTGCTAAGGGGTCGCTCATTCCCCAATCTGCCGCGCTATTAATCATGATTTGCTGACTACCATAGCGCCGCACAAGTTCTACCATTCGTTCATTCCCCATCTTGGTATTTGGATAGATAGAAAATGCACACCAGAACCCTCGATTCACCACTTCTTCAACCGTTTCTTCGTTGCAGTGATCAATGATGACCCGTTGAGGATCGATCCCATGTTCTAAGCAAATATCCATGCTCAGTGTGGTTCCCTCTTTTTTGTTGCGATGGGGAGTATGTACCAGCACTAGCTTGTCGAGTTCTTTTGCAAGTTCAAGCTGTAGGCGGAAGTATTTTTCTTCTGCTTTTGTGATCTCATCAAAGCCAATTTCTCCGATCGCGACTACCCCTTCTTTGCCAGCATAGAGCGGTAATAGCTCCATGACTTCCTCCGCCAGTGCTTCATTGTTCGCTTCTTTTGGATTGATGGAGATTGTGCAGTAATGGCGCATTCCAAACTGTCCAGCCCGAAATCGCTCCCAACCCACCAGACTATTGAAATAGTCCTTGAATGTTCCCGTGCTGGTACGAGGCTGACCCAACCAGAAAGAAGGCTCAATCAGGGCAACAACTCCATATTGCTGCATCACCAGATAATCATAGGTGGTGCGGGATGACATATGGATATGAGGATCGATAAACATCATGGAGTTCGGTTGCATGGCAATTGATTGAATGTTGGACAGGTGTAGATTTTGAGAAATGCTATTTAGGGCAGAGCAAAGTGATTCCAGGACAGTTCACCGTGTTGAATCTGCTGTTGCAGGTGAGGCACTTGTGCCAGGAGAGCCTGAGCTTCTGGTAGTAGAGAGGCTGCACAGGCAAGTGCTCCTGCTTTTTGCTCCTGTGAATCAGAGCTAGAGATCAATCTAGTGAGATCATCGATGCGATCGCGCTCCAGATACGGAGCCGCTACCCGCCACAGTTCAGGATTTACGGATCGTCCTGCTGCCCAACGCTCGTGTGCATAGTCCGACAACATTCGAGCCAGCTTAGGATTAGCGCGACGATCTAAACCGACGATCGCATGGAGTGGACTGCCGACAAATAGAGCCTTCAGCACCAGTTGATTCCAGGCATCTTCGCTGAAGTATTCGGCAGGATAAGGATTGTTTAGAGTAAGAGCATTAAATACGGCTGTCATATTGGTACGAATGCCGTCGATCGCTGGGTTTAGCAAGCGATCGGGATGAGGAAGCAGTGGCAGTACCTGATAAAGCGCCACCAGTTCACCCATCTCTGCTGCTGAGAACAGCTTTTCGACTGTACTAACGTAGGAATCAGGATGATAGTCCGCCCAAGCGAGGACTAATAAGGCTCGTCCTGCTTGGTCTAGGCTCCAATGCTTCAGCGACAATCCCGGATGAATGCGATCGAACACATCTTTGTCAACAAGATCAAGATCAGATTTTCCCAACTGTCTGGGGACAGCGCTAAATCGAGCAATAAAGAGACGTTCAGAGGCTCCTTCTTCTATTTGATGAACCGTTTCATTTAGCCATCTAAAGGCGGTGTCATTTAGGCGGCGCTCCAGGCAGGAATACAAGAGCATAGCGGCTGGAGCCAACCCAGAAACTAAGGTTGGTAGTTGCATTATTTTTACGAAGTGACCTTACACATCTACAAGCATTTGCTCGCTGCACTATCATTAAGTAGAACCACTGAATATCTCAAGTCTTTTAGAGTGAAGTTGATGAAAACTTCATCTTTTCGTGCAGGTTTTCTAGGATTGTTGAATGTAGAGATGAAGATTGTTCAGTCTGTTAGAGAATGAATGGAATCAGGCTGTAGTGCTCTCTCGTGGTCTTCGACAAGTTTTCTCGCGTGAGTTCGATCGATTGATTGCCGCTGAACTCATGCTCGACGACTCCGGCTCACCAGGGCAGCACTTCACCCTTTGCGTGCCAGAATGTCCCTGTATTTTCCAGCGTCAACTCATCAATGCGAGCCAGCAGTCCCTTCACAGATTCTTCTGGTGTAATGCCTCCGGGCGTGAAGTTTGTCATTCGCGTTTGCACTAGACCCGGATGCAGAATCGCTACTGTAATTCCACGCGGTTTCAGATCATGCGCTAATGACTTTCCTGCCATTGATAATGCCACCTTCGACATTCGATACCCATAAGAACTGCCAGAGGTATTGTCTGCGATCGACCCCATTCGGCTGGTCATCAAGACAATCTTAGAGCCGTTTTTAAGATTCGGTAGCAACACATGAGTGACTCGCAATGCGCCTAGAGCATTTACTTCAAACTGCTCGCGAATGCTATCGAAGTCGAGGTGATCTAACGTCACTCGCTTGAGAAGGCCTGCATTGTTGATGAGAACATCGATCGTTGTCTTTTGTAACCGATTTCGCAATTCTGCAACCGAAGCGTCTGAAGTAATATCAATTCCAGTCTCAAGCTGTACGCCTAGCTGCTGCAATTCCTCAGAGGCAGTGCGGCAGACGGCAATCACCGTGTTTCCTCGTTTTTGCAATTGACGGCAAAATTCGTAGCCAATTCCTCGATTTGCTCCCGTAATTACATAAGTTACCATATTAAGTTGCTCTAAAAGAATAGCTGTGTCGTGAATGCAACTGTAGTTTCTCACACTCTAGCTAATTAGTAGAAAAGGGAACAGAATCAGAACTCAAGAAATTAATTCGATGCGATCGCTATTTCTTCTTAGAAAAATCTTCTGAAAACGACTCAGTTTGATGGTAGTTAGATAATGAACAATACTTTAATTTCACCAGGGGTTCTATGTCGATCGATTATGCAAAAGCTGTAAGGTACGCCCTTCTCTGTCAAAAGGTTTACGAGAACTTCGACACTATTAAGTTTGACGGCATCACCGTTAACCCTCCTGTCTTGATTAGTGACCCAAAAACAGATACCCAATGCGCGATTTTAGTAGAAGGAACCGCAGCAACCATTGTGTTTAGCGGTAGCAAATCCTCCGAGGATTGGGAAACAAATTTTAACACTAAATTAGAACGCGCTCAGTTTGACCAAAACGTGATTCGAGAGTTGATTGTTGAGCCACGGGAAAAAACCTATCCGTATGCTGGCTCTAGTAGTTCGGGAGCACTGCTCCACCAAGGCTTTGTTGCAGCTTATTTCGCGGTGCGGGATAAAATTCATGAGTACATTAGAAACAATGCGATATCTAGTGTCGTTGCAACGGGGCATAGTCTAGGTGGAGCCTTAGCAACCTTATGCGCTGTAGATGTTCAGTACAATTTCTCTGATAAAGTGACGATCGAAGCCTACACTTATGGCGCACCGAATGTCGGAAACGATGGATTTCGCGACTCTTTCAATCAGCGGGTTCCCAACAGCTATCGAATCGTTCATGGAATGGATCTTGTCCCAGAGTTACCGCGCTGGTGGCAGGGATATCGCGCTGTAGACAAAGAGATCCGAATTGGACGACGGTTTAGTCTTAACTTCGTCAGTCAGCGATTTAAGGATCATGCGATCGATCGCTACATTGAGGTGCTGAAACAGCTCGCATAACCTACACCAATCCAATCCGCGCATCAGTATTTGGATTTCCGCTACGATCATAAAATAAACTAGATCACACGCACTGGAGGCACAGCGATGACGGCTCTTGCTTCTGCTTCTCAAACTCCCGAAATCTTCTACCCCACTGGCGATGGTGAGCCTGTGGCAGAAACTTGCGACCATTTCTATGCTTTACTCATCACCCTGGAAGTATTGCGCCAATATCTCACAGGTCAGCAAGCCACCGTTTTGGGCAACCAGTTTCTCTACTACGCGCAAGGCTTTCCCAGATTAGGGACTGCGCCTGATGTGATGGTGATTTTTGGGGTCGAACCAGGGGGACGCGACAACTACAAAATCTGGGAAGAAGGGCAAGTTCCTGCCGTGATTTTTGAGATGACTTCGCCCGGAACCAGAACTCAGGACGAAAGCTTTAAAAAAACGCTTTACGAACAATTGGGCGTTCAAGAATATTGGCAATTTGATCCTAAAGGCGAATGGATTCCCGAAAAACTCCGGGGCTATCGCTTGAGAGGCGAAACTTACGAACTCATTGCCGATGGTCAAAGCCAACCCCTACAACTTCGTCTCACCGTCGAGGGCAACCTGATTGGGTTTTATCGCTTAGAAACGGGTGAGAAATTGCTGATCCCTGATGAATTAGCGACTGCCCTCGAAGCTGCTGAATCGCAAACTGCTCAAGAACGCCAACGCGCCGAGGAGGAACGTCAACGCGCCGAAGCCCTTGCCGCCGAACTTCAGCGATACCGCGATCGTTTCGGTGACTTGCCCGAATCTTAGCTTGCATCTCTCACAGGCGATCGCGAATTTCGCTCACGATCGCCTCCTCGCTGCGTCTGATTCAACCACTCAAATCCGCTGAATCATCGAAGCGGCATCTGTCATAGTTCTTCCACAGGACTAGACCACTCATACCTGTTCCTAAAAGTCCTGCAACCCACCACTACCCTCGTGGAGACGCGATGAATCGCATCTTTACCTAGAGCTGTCGCGAGGACTTAGAGATTTGGTTTGACTCTTGTACTCCTCACAACTTTCTTAGATTGTTTCGCTATTACTTGAGCAACACTCTAGAAACTTTTTGTTATGGTCAATACTTCGGGTCATCAAATTCCCAAGCGGTTTGAGCCGACGACTCAGGATCGCGAAGATTCTAAAGCAACAGCGCTGATTCTTCGGTTTGACGAAGTTGGAATCAAAGATATTCCGCTGGTGGGCGGGAAGAATGCTTCACTTGGAGAAATGATTCAGCAATTAGCCTCCAAAGGCGTGAAAGTTCCAAACGGCTTTGCCACGACTGCTGCGGCTTATCGCTACTTTATTCAGGCTGCTGGAATCGAAGCTCAACTGCGTCAGATCTTTGCCACTTTGGATGTCGAGGATATTGATAATTTAAGACGGTGCGGCAGGCAAGCTCGATCGCTGATGCTTCAGACTCCCTTCCCCGCTGATTTACAGCACGCAATTCTAGAAGCGTACCAATCGCTTTGTGAGCAATATGGCGCTGATACCGATGTCGCCGTTCGATCGAGTGCGACCGCCGAGGACTTGCCGGATGCCAGTTTTGCCGGACAGCAGGAAACCTATCTCAATGTTCATGGCTTGAGCGGGATTTTAGAAGCTTGTCACAAATGCTTTGCGTCGATTTTTACCGATCGTGCCATTTCCTATCGTCAACAGCGCGGATTTGATCATCTTGAAATTGCGCTCTCGGTGGGAGTGCAGAAAATGGTGCGCTCAGATCTAGCGGCATCAGGCGTAATGTTCTCGATCGAGACGGAAACCGGATTTAGGGACGCTGCGCTAATTACGGCTGCTTATGGTTTAGGTGAAAACGTGGTTCAAGGAGCGGTGAACCCGGATGAATATTTGGTGTTTAAGCCGACGCTCAAACAGGGATTTCGATCGATTCTTGATAAGCGATTGGGGAGTAAAGAAATCAAAATGATCTACGACGTGGGCGGCACCAAACTCACTAAAAATATCTCGGTGACTTCTGAACAGCGTCAGAAATTTGCCCTCAACGATGACGAAATTCTTCAACTTGCAGAGTGGGCTTGTGTGATTGAGGACTACTATTCTCAGGTGCGTGGAATACCGACACCGATGGACATTGAATGGGCAAAAGACGGCATCTCAGGGGAACTCTTTATCGTGCAAGCGCGACCAGAGACGGTGCAATCTCAAAAATCTCAAAACCACCTGCAAAGTTACCATCTAAGCTTGCCTGCTCATCCTTCGAGACTGATATCAGGGCGGGCAGTGGGCGAAAGGATTGGACAAGGGAAAGTGAAAGTTATTCTGGATGTGCATCAACTCGATCGGTTTCAGGCGGGAGAAGTGCTCGTGACGAATCGCACCGATCCCGACTGGGAGCCGATTATGAAGAAAGCAAGCGCGATCGTCACGAATCAAGGAGGGCGGACTTGCCACGCGGCGATCATTGCGCGGGAAATTGGCATTCCGGCGATCGTCGGCTGCGATCGTGCGACTTCGATTTTGCAGAGCGGGCAAGAAGTGACCGTCTCCTGCGCTGAAGGTGAGGAAGGTCATGTGTATGGCGGAGTGCTGCCGTTTGAAGTGCAGGAAATCTTACTCGAAGACCTGCCCCAAACCCGGACGCAAATCATGATGAATGTGGGCAATCCTCAAGAGGCATTCGGGCTAGCAGCGATTCCGAACGATGGGGTTGGATTGGCGCGATTAGAGTTCATCATTACCAATCAGATTAAGGTGCATCCGCTGGCGTTGCTGAATTTTGGTGAATTAGACGATCGCTTTGCCGAAGCTCAAATTGCCAAACTTACCGAGCAATACGACGATAAGCCGCAGTATTTTGTAGATAAATTAGCGTATGGAGTCGGGACGATCGCGGCTGCGTTCTATCCAAAACCTGTGATTGTCCGACTGTCGGATTTCAAAAGCAATGAATACGCCAATCTTTTAGGGGGGAGGCAATTTGAACCCCGCGAAGAAAACCCGATGATCGGCTGGCGCGGCGCATCCCGCTATTATGACGATCGCTATCGAGACGGATTTGCGCTCGAATGTAAAGCGATGAAGCGAGTGCGGGATGAAATGGGTTTAACCAATGTGATTCTGATGATTCCGTTTTGTCGGACACCGGATGAAGGGCAGCGGGTGTTATCAGAAATGGCAAAGCATGGATTGGTTCGAGGAGAAACCGGATTGCAAGTTTATGTGATGTGTGAATTGCCAAGCAACGTTATTTTGGCAGCAGAGTTTTGCCAAGTGTTTGACGGCTTTTCGATCGGCTCCAATGATTTAACTCAATTAACGCTGGGACTCGATCGCGATTCATCGCTTGTGGCACATTTGTTTGATGAGCGCAACGATGCTGTCAAACAACTGATAAAAATGGCAATCACAACTGTAAAACAACATGGACGCAAGATTGGCATTTGTGGGCAAGCGCCGAGTGATTATCCTGAATTTGCTCGGTTTTTAGTCGCCAATGGGATTGACTCAATTAGCCTCAACCCCGATTCTGTGCTGAGAACGCGGCTAGAAATTGCTAAAGCTGAGTCTGATGGCACATCAGTTCGATAGAGCTTCTCGCTCTGATTTCGTCCCGCCCCGGAATGAAATTCGGGGCTAATGGAATAAAGTCCACTGAAGGGGACTGTAGCCCTGAACTCTGCTCCTAGTCCTGTTCACAGGGCTTCGCACGGTTAGCCCCGAATTCTATTCTGGGGCGAGTCTACAACGCAGCGAGTCGATCCGTCGAATTCATGCTGCTTGCTGAGCGATCGGTGCGATCGTTCAGAAGAGATCGACAAAACTAAGAGCGTGGCATGAACCATTTAAAGCGAATCAAACTATCGAATTTCGACTGTTTTAATTTGAATGCTTTCTATGCTTTGATTATCCTGTTTCAATTGTCGATCAACAATCCAACCACTGCTTGTCCAAAACAAAATGCCGAGCAGTGGTAACGACAACCAAAACCAAATTCCTAGATTGGGTAAGCTTTTCAAGGGAACATTCCTTTATTGAGGTGAATCTTCAAGCATTCTCTAGAATAGGAAAGTCAGTTTGAGGAGCGAATATGCTGATTCTACTGGTTGAGGATGATCCTCTTCAACTAGAACCCTTGCAAGCCGCACTAGAAAAAGCGGGACATATTGTGGACGCGATCGCTGAAGCCATGACAGCTCGATCGCTGATGCTCGATCGTCCTTATGATCTGCTAATTCTCGATTGGATGCTACCTCAAACCAGCGGAATTGAGCTGTGTCGGCGGTTTCGGCAGGCGGGCAAAACGGCTCCAGTGTTAATGCTAACCGCGAAAGATACGACGATCGATAAAGTGACAGGACTGGATGCTGGAGCCGATGATTATCTTGTTAAACCTGTGGATGTAATGGAATTATTGGCGCGAGTGCGAGCATTACGGCGACGCTCTCCGTTGTGGCAAGGCGATACGCTGAGTTTGGGAAACTTGCAGTTGCACCTCGACACCTTGACTCTAGAGCGCCAACAAACGACGGTGCAACTATCGGGACGAGAATTTCAGTTGATGGAATATTTTATGCGGCATCCACGTCAGGTGGTGACACACGATCAGGTAGAGCAAGCCTTGTGGGGCTGGGGCAGTCAACCCGAAAGCAATGCAGTCACCACCTTAGTTCGACGACTGCGACAACGGCTTGATGCAGTTGGAGCAAAGAACTGGCTTGAAACCGTGTATGGTGTGGGGTATCGATTGATTTCTATTGACTCTGAAGCGAGATAGCCGCGTCTCATGTTTCACCGCAGCCGCCGGAATTTAGCCTACTGGTACACGCTCTCAATGGGCGGGGTTCTAACGCTGTTTGCGACGATCGGCTATGGACTAACTGTGAATGAACAACTCGATCGATTTGATCAATCCCTGCTGAAGCAAACACAGATTCTCACAGGTCAATTGAGCCGCAGCAATCAATCGCCATCAATGACTCCGAATCCTCAATTCGCTTATGTTCGATTGTATGATGCTCGAAAAAGGCGACTTCAAGCTTCTGATCAAAGCTCTCCACTCAGGTTAGAAGATACGATCGGCTGGAGAACGATCGCATCTGCAGCCAGTGCTTTGAGGCAGTTGACGATTCCCCTGAAAAACGGTGCGAGGATTGTTGGGTATCTACAAGTTGCAGTGCCACTCGATTCGCTGCAAAGAAGCTTAGATCAAGCGCGATTATTCCTTAGCATCGGTCTTCCGGTGACGCTTGGAGTGATTGGAGTCATTGGTTGGACTTTGGCGGGAATCGCCCTGCAACCGACGCGCCATGCTTACGATCGTCTTCAGCGCTTCACAGCCGATGCCTCTCATGAACTCAGAACTCCAGTCGCTGGAATTTTGAGCCAAGCTCAGGTTGCATTGATGCCACCGGAAGACATTCAAGAAATGCGATCGCGCTTAACTCAAGTTGTGATGATTGCCCAATCAATGGGTTCACTGATTGATCAATTGTTATTTCTGTCACGCCAAGATGGAAAGTTAGATCTAGCAACACTGAATGCTATTGATTTTGCTGCATTAGTTCAGTCATTGGTAGAGGAATATACGCCTCAAGCGATCGAGAAACATCTTCAGCTAACGAGCCACATTCGGGAAGCAGCACTTTGGCTCAAAGCTGATCCCAATTTACTGAAGCAAGCGATCGTCAATCTGATCACGAATGCACTCAAATACACACCCGCAGGCGGAACGATTGAACTGCGTTTATTCGTTCAGTCGAATCACGCTGTTTTAGAGATTCAAGACACTGGAATCGGTATTCCTGCTGCAGATCTCTTTCATGTGTTTGATCGGTTTTATCGCGTGGATACTGCTCGCACTCGGCAAACTGGTGGATTTGGACTCGGACTTGCGATCGCTCAGCAAATTATCGAAGCGCATCAAGGACAGATTCGCGTCATTAGTGAGGTCGATCGTGGCTCAACCTTCCGCATTGAACTTCCGCTCAAGCCGTCCAGCCGATTTACCTCTGACATTTCCTTGTCATAATCGCTCTGCACAATAGGAAATAGCTCAGGAAATAGCTTAAGAAACGCTTTGCAAAGGTAGGTGTGAGGATGCTTTCTGAACCTTTTTGCCGTTATGACTCGAATGAACAAAACCGTTAAATCCATCTATGCAGCTTTTGCTGTCATTTTGGCAACGCTTCCGGCTTGTACAATTCAAGCAACCCGTTCCGCAGATACCGCTGTAGCAAGTACAACCGAAGCGGCATCACCGACTGATAGTCGGGTTCAAGAAACCGTTCAAAAGTTAACTCAGATTGGAGCCAGAGTTGCGGGGACACCTGCTGCACAACAAGCAAGTCAATTTCTGATCGAGGAATATCGCAAAGCAGGCTATCAAACTGAGGTGCAGACCTTCACTTATCCGAAGTTTCGAGATCTAGGTTCAAACGTGAGCGTGAATGGACAAACAATCTCAGGACAAGCCCTCAACAACTCGATCGCAGGTCAAGCCAATGCGCGGTTGGTCGTCGTTCCAAATGTGGGGCGACCGAATGACTTTGCATCGATTGATGTGAAGGGTGCGATCGCAGTTGTGCGGCGGGGTGAAATTCCGTTCTCACAGAAAGTAGACAATGCAGCAAAGGCGGGTGCGATCGCAGTCATTGTGATCAATTCAGAAGATAAACCCCTGCGAGGAACGCTGAGCAGTCCGGCAGCAATTCCGGCGATCGGCATCACTCAAAGTAACGGTGCGAAATTACTCAACGCGCCAGCTGCACAAGTTTCTGTCAATACAGAGCGGCGAACGATTACTGGGCGCAACGTGATTGCTCGTCTTCCTGGGGTAACTCAACCTCGTTTATTGTTAGGTGGACATTATGACTCTGTTTCCGGTTCTCCTGGAGCCAACGACAACGCATCTGGAACAGCAGTGGTCTTGGAAACGGCGCGGCGGCTGGCGAACACGCCACTGGCTCGCGAAGTGTGGTTCATGGCGTTTGATGGTGAAGAAGATGGCTTGCAAGGATCAAGAGCCTTCGTAAATTCTGTGCAGCCTCAATTTTTGTCTGGGTTATCCGCCATGTTTAATTTCGATATGGTGGGGATTAATGATCGGCTCCTGATCGGCGGGTCTGCTGAGTTACGATCGCAGCTCAAGCAACTCAATTCCAATGTTCCAACTTGGACAAATAGCAGTAGTGATCATGCGTCGTTTGCTGCGAAGGGAGTCCCTGTATTGTTTTTCTATCGCGGCTCTGATCCGAACTATCATTCACCGACCGATCGCAGTACCAATGCAAGCAGTTTGAACGACACGCTACAGACAGCATTGGCATCGATTAATCAAGTGTTGCAGTCGAAGTAATTCAATTTCAATCAAGGAAGTTCTAATCGTTATGATGGCTTTGAAAAAATCAATCACTTCAGTTTCGTTAGTTTCATTCGGCGCGATCGCAGCGATCGCAACGACTCACTTTGCACCCACTCGAATTGTGGATCTACAGCCCGCAGTAGCTCAATCTGCATCTCCTGATGCCAACTTCGTCTCAAACGCAGTCGATCGTACAGGTGCAGCAGTCGTTCGGATCAATTCATCACGCACGGCGGGAGGTAATTTCTCTAATGAGCGGGTGGTACGCGGAGTGGGTTCAGGATTTATTACGCGATCGGATGGATTAATTTTGACCAATGCTCATGTGGTCGATCGAGCGAATCGAGTCACCGTCACGCTGAAAGATGGACGACAATTTGAAGGGCGCGTTGTCGGAGAAGATCGTCAGGCTGATGTTGCGGTGGTGAAAATCCAAGCCAACAATTTGCCCACAGTTCCTTTGGGAAATTCTAATCAACTGCGCCCCGGAGAATGGGCGATCGCGATTGGTAATCCACTCGGATTAGATAATACTGTCACGGTTGGCATTATTAGTGGCACTGAGAGATCGGGGCGATCGTTTGGAGCACCGAATGGTCAAGGGTATATTCAAACCGATGCTGCAATCAATCCGGGCAATTCTGGCGGCCCATTGCTTAACCAGAACGGGCAAGTTATTGGCATTAATACAGCGATTATTCGGGGGACTCAAGGCATTGGATTTGCAATTCCGATCAATCGCGCCCAGCAGATTGCTCAAGGGATTGTCTCGGCTCCGATCGCAAATTTGACAGCGCCTTGATGTAGCGGTTTGAGCTGCGACTAAAAGAAGTGGGAAGTAGGGAACTGAAAAAGGACACCCCACTCCCTACTCCCCACTTCACAAGAGTCCTGCTCATCAGAAGATAAGCCGTACCATTTTTGCCTCAATCGCTTAAGCTTGTCTTCTGATGGTTTCTTCGAGACGCTATGCCTCAACCGATTCTCTATCTTGCAATTACCAATCATGGCTTTGGTCATGCCACTCGCGCAGCTTCGATCGCAGCTGAAATTCAACGGCTCGATCCTGAGATTGTGTTAATTCTTGTCACTACGGCTCCTCGATCGCTGCTTGAAGCTTATATTCCGGGAGATTTTATCCATCGTCCCCGCGCCTTTGATGTCGGAGTGATTCAAGGGGATAGTCTCACAATGGATAAATCTGCAACGTTAGAGAAACTCCGTCAGATTCAGAAGCAACAGCGATCGATTATGGCCAGCGAGGCCAATTTTATTCGCCAAAATCGAGTTGGCTTAGTGTTGGGAGATATTCCACCGTTAGCGGCTCCAATTGCCAAAACAGCAGGCGTTCCGGGCTGGATGATGAGTAACTTTGGTTGGGACTTTATCTATCGCGATTGGGGCGGCGAGTTTATTGAGATTGCGGATTGGATTGGGGAATGTTTTGCCCAGTGCGATCGATTGTTCAGAATGCCGTTCCATGAATCCATGAGCGCATTTCCCCACATTACAGATGTTGGCTTAACCGGCGTTGATCCCCGATTTGATGCCGTAGAGATTTTAGAGAAATTTGATTTAACTGAAATTCCGAAAGAAAAGATTATTTTGGTTACGTTTGGCGGATTGGGACTCGATCGAGTTCCTTACGAGAACGTGACCCGCTATCCCGATTACAAATTTCTCTGTTTCGATCCGGGTGCTCCAGACTTTCCGAATTTGATCAAAGTAGACGATCGCTTTTATCGCCCGATTGATCTGATGCCTGTTTGTGGTCGTCTACTCACAAAGCCGGGATATAGCACTTTTTCTGAGGCTTGCCGCTACGAAATCCCCGTTACAACTGTCACCCGTGAAGGCTTTGCGGAATCTTCAGTGTTGCTCGAAGGCATTCAGAACTATGCAGCGCATCAAATCTGGTCAATCGATGAGTTTTTTAACGGTGATTGGAAAGGTATCACTCAACCGATGAATGCACCGCGTAAACTTGAGAAGCTTAACAGAGATGGAAATTTAACCATTGCGCGATCGGTCGTGGAGTATTTGCGATCCGGATCATGACTACCGTGAGAATGATGAATGCCAACAATTATCAGAGAGGATGGATTTAGAGTAGTTATTTATCTCGATGACCACTTACCCTCGCACGTTCATGTGATTAACGCGGAAAGCGAAGTTAAGATTAACTTAGGAAATGACACAGAGCTTCCGACCGTGATCGAGTATCGCGGGAAGCGGAGTGTTGCGATCAAAGCGCTAAAGCTCGTCATTTCCTATCGGAGCGAATTGTTAGAAGCGTGGAGAGACATTCATGGAGAACCTTGATGCAGCGCTAGAAGCACAACTTGATCGCGCCCGCGATCGTGCCATTGTTGCAGATGCCATAGAGCCGCGTGCAACTTCTGCTTATTACGATCGTGCTTCTGGTCAAGTTGTTATTCAGTTAAAGGATGGCTCAACTTTTATGTTTCCTCATGAACTCGCACAAGGACTGGCTGATGCTTCTGAAGACGACTTAGCAAACATTGAAATTACTCCTTCTGGTATTGGTTTGCATTGGGAGGCGTTAGATGTGGATCTAACCGTCCCTGCCCTTCTGCAAGGGATCTATGGCACAAAAGCATGGATGCAGCAATTAAGGCAGAAACGAACTGTAGCCTAAGCAAGCATGGGAAAGCGTTTACCTCCCATGCTTTTGCAATTAAGCTAACAATTCGCCAGTTTCCTGAAGCGAGTGCAAGCGTTGATAGAGTCCGCCTTGTTGTAGCAGTTCTTCGTGATTGCCAACCTCAACAATGTTGCCTTGGTCTAACACCACAATTTTGTCTGCTTCCCGCACCGTACTCAATCGGTGAGCAATGATGATCAACGTTCTCGTTCCCAGAATCGATCGCATCGCTAACTGAATCGATCGCTCTGATTCATAGTCCAAGCTTGAAGTTGCTTCATCAAAGATCAACACATCCGGATCAACAATCAAGGCTCTTGCAATCCCGATTCGCTGTCTTTGTCCGCCGGAGAGCCGCACGCCTCGTTCACCAACGATCGTCGCGTATCCTGCTGACATTTGTTGGATAAAGTCTTCTGCCTGAGC
This sequence comes from Cyanobacteria bacterium FACHB-63, assembly GCA_014695255.1. Classification (GTDB taxonomy): domain Bacteria; phylum Cyanobacteriota; class Cyanobacteriia; order Leptolyngbyales; family Leptolyngbyaceae; genus Leptolyngbya. The sequence goes on along the minus strand of JACJNX010000034.1, from coordinate 57,404 downwards.
AATACGACAGGCTTCACGAACTTGCTCCATTGTGGCGTTGGGATTGCCGTAGGTTAGGTTATCGAGCAATGTGCCATTGAAGATATCAACCTCTTGGTGAACAATTGCCAACCGCTTCCGATAGCCACTAATATCGAGCCGTCGAATGTCTTGACCATCGATCAAGATCTTGCCCTGATTTGGCTCGAAGTAGCGGAACAGGAGTTTAACCAATGTTGATTTTCCTGACCCCGATCGACCGACTAACGCCACCGTTTGATACGGTTCGATGAGTAAGTTGATGTTTTTAAGCACAGGTCGATCGACGTTGTAGCCAAACCGCAGATTAGAGAATTCAACTTTTCCAGTGAATTGATATCTGGGGGCAGCATCAGGATGCGGTGCAAGGCTACTAGCATCCATGCCAACCGGAAGCTTCATAAACTCGTGAAAGCGCACCATTGAACCGTAGCGCCGCGCAAAGAACTCAGCAAACTGACTAATCGGTTGTACTTCCGCGTACGCCATGCTTGATATTGTGAAAGTCGTTGTGAAGTGGCCGATCGAGATCTTGCCCTGCGCCGTGGCATAGACTGCTAAAGCAAACAAGATGAACACACAAGTCTGAACGATCGTGCGCTCATACATCATTAGCATCACGTAGCCTTTGTGAATGCGATAATCCAGCACCTTGAACTCTCGATTCAGTCTTTGCTGCTGGCGCTTTAGTTCTGAAGTTTCAGTTGCAAAGGCTTTCACCGTCTTGATATTAGTAATAATCTCAGAAGTACGGCTTTCAGTATCCTCCATGTATTTATCTAGGCGTTCTTCTTGGTCAGAAAGCTCCTTCAGTCCGATTAAGTTAAACGCAAGAATGCCAATAAACGAAACAAGCAGCAAAATCGCGATGCGCCATTCGATAAACCAAATCACCACAACAATCCCAATCACTCGTAAAAGCTTCGGGAACAGTTGCGAAATCATATCAGGATAGATCCAAGTATGATTTGACAATCCTTTTGCAACACGCGCTGCAATCCGTCCAGCATTGTTCTCGTCGTAAAACTCTAATGGTAAAGTCAATACCTTTTTTAACGATTCCTCAGCGTTATCACGACGCGCCCGAAATGCGGTATCCCAAGCAAACCAAGCACCTAACCAGGGTTGAATCGGCGCACGTACTACAGAAACGATCGCGATTAACACCAGTAACACCGATAGCGTAAAGGATTGATTTATCTCAGCTCGGCTGATTTGTGCAGTTGAATTGATCACGCTTTGCAGGACACGATCGAGCGGTTGCCCTGACAGGACATTCAAAATCTGCCCGATCGTATAAGGCACAAATAAGTCAATGATCTCGAACAAACTCATCATCACAATACTGAAAATTGAGATCTTCCAGTAGTTGCGAAAGTATTTGAGAATGTCTAAAAATTTAGCCATACATCCTCCCAGTGTGGCTGAGGGTCGATCACCCCGACAACATTCAAAACAAAATTCCAAGCGCCAACGGAAATTGAGACAGGACACTGCTCAACTTCTTCAGGATTTTTATAATACTACAAGTATTACAGATATTACAAAAGTTCTTGCCGCAATCGATAAATAATCGTTTTGGCATCGACCTGGCTCAAGATTTCACGAATCACCGTATTTGCTCCCTGTGCGCCCCAGGTGCAGCCGTTCTCAAGATAAACTTGCGCTGCTCGTCCAACCGAGTACGATCCATATCCCGCAATGCCTGCTTGAACAGCAGCCGTTCCCGCTAATGCCGAGAATCCTGCACTGCCATCTACTCCGGTCGCCAAAGCTGCCGCACTCTTGCCCATTCCCAGCAAAATTCCGCTACCAATCTCACCCAGCAGCAACGTTCCTGAACTGAGCAGGATTGTATTTAATAGCTTTCCTGCCTCGTAGCGCGTCATCGGTAAGCCATAGAGATTCGCTAAAGCTTGGATCATCGCTAAATCTGAAACCGCACCCCCAATCAAATCGAGAAACGCGATCGGGTTCAGTGCAATGGCGATCGCTTTATAGCGGGTAAACTTCCAAATCAAGGCTTCGGCTTCGGTGTTTCGCAGTTCCATCACCTTCGCCGCGATTTCTTCTTCTGCAGCTCTGGCTTGAGTCAACGCATTCAGCGCTAAGAGCGATCGACCTTCCCGATTCAGAATCGTCAGAATCTTCGCTTTCAATTCTTCGATCTGCGGGGGTGGGCTTTCCCACTCATAGCTCACCCGTCCATCTGGGTATTCCACGCGCATTTGGAGCGGTGCAGGTTCCGCCGCAACCATCACAATCTCATCTGAGGTTAGAAGCTGCTCTAAGCGATCGCTATTCCCCGTTCTAGCCCCCAAGCTTTGCAGATTGAGATAGATATCTTGCCGCGATTGATCCGGGTAAAGATCGACTTTGTTAAACACCAAGATCAATGGCTTTTGTGCTTGTCTAAGATCACAGAGCGCTTTGTATTCCGTCCGCGTCATATCTCCAGAAATCACAAACAGAATTAAATCCGCTTGTCGGGCAACTTCTTGCGCCATTTCTGCCCGCGCTTGTCCGTCAATCTCATCAAGTCCCGGTGTATCAATCAGTTCAATGCGAATCTTGCTCGAAGCCTCTGGAACGATCGATCGTCCTTCAGACACAAAGCCCCCGCTCGGCGACCAGGACACTAAGCTAGGAGCCTGCGTCACGCCGTTTAGAGGTCCCGTTTCAAACACCTTTTCCCCAATCAGCGCATTCAAAATCGCCGATTTCCCGCGACTCACCAAGCCAAACACCGCGATTCTCAGCACATACTGATCAAGCTTCTTCAAATTGCTTGAGATCGTTTCGAGTTCCGTTTTCAGGGCAGATTCGAGAGAGGGATTTTTGGTCGATCGCAAAAACTGAGAGTAATTGGTGAACGCTTGGCGCAAACTTGCCCGCGCTCGATTGAGGTGAGTGTCCTGGGGATTCGGGCGATTAGAAGGGGCTTGACTCAAGGCAATCTAGACCAACGGCATCGATTTCTATTCTCGATCAAATTTGTAAAAGTCGGCGGAGAGACAACCGTACAATTTTACGCTTCGGATGGGAATGATAAAGGCATTTAAAGCGAAACCTCCCTAATAATGTCAAGCAAAGTCGCAATTTTCCTAGATGTTGAGAATCTGTCCGGGTGGTTGAAGTCAGAAGGTGGAAACATCTTGCTGCAACAAGCAAATGCACTCGGACAGGTGATGATTCAACGTGCCTATGGTGACTTTAGTAATGCAGCGATCAGTGGTCGCCAAGAGGATCTGATTAACTTGGGCTTTGAACTTGTTCACGTTTACCATCCCGTCAAAGGCAAAAATGCTGCTGATATTCAGATGGTTGTAGATGTCATGGAGATGACTGCACGATCGCCGGATATTGTTTGGTTTGTGCTGGCAACCAGCGATGCTGACTTTTCGCCCTTGTTTCGGCGATTGAAATCACTCGGTAAGAGAGCGATCGGAATTGGTCAAGAATCGGTTCTGAGCCGAACAGTGCAAAATTGTTGCGATCGCTTTATCTACATTGACGCAGATAAAACTCCGGAAACAGCAGTTGATCCTCAAGTCCAAGCACTCAAACTATTGAAGCAAGCGCTTTCCGGTCTTCAAACGCCAACAACGCTCTCTCTACTCAAAGCGGAAATGCTGAAACAAGATCCAACTTTTGATCACAGCAAGTTAGGGTATAGCAAGTTTCTTAAGTTTGTTGAAAATGCAAATTCTGTTGTCAAACTAGAGCTAATCAAAAATAAATGGCTAGTTCATCCCATAGCCGAGAATGTGAATATTGTTAGCCTCACCGCAAATAGCAAAAAATCTAAGAAAAAAGCAAGTTAACGCCGTATCACTTGAGGAGCCGCAACTGCAAAATTCCCCGGTTTCACCACATACATTCCTGACCAACTAGCCAACAATTGCTGAGACAATTGCTGAATTTCAGCTTGTTGTGGAACATTCATTCGCCATTCGGACGGAAGCCCGATCGTACTGTTATACGCTCCAGAAAGTGCCCCGATGAGCGCGGCAACCGTTGGAGTTTGATAGCCGATCTGTAGCGATCGCAAAATCGACAAGCGAAAGTCTCCAGGAGTGCTGAGAAAACAATACAGGGCTAACGCAACAGCAGCATCGCCCAAGGTAGCCTCACTCAGCGTCAGAATAAGCTGCGTCGCCTCTTCGAGTCCGATCCCCTGCTGTACGATCGTTTCGACTTGCTGAAGCCGCTGGAGCTTGGGAACTCCTTCAGGCGGTGGTAATAAGACCTCAAACATCAAAGTGACAAAGCGACGAGGATTGAGCGATTCGAGCAAAGCTTGAGAGAACGTATATCCGATCGCAAGAAGATCCAACTCCGACACCGCAGGATTCTGCCACAGCCTCAGAACAGTCTGAACATTCTGCCTCAGCTTCAGAAAGTCTTCGTGAAAGTACAGAAATACAGGCAGAAGCGCGATCGCAGATTCCGCCGTGGTCAGTGACTCTCGGAAAATCGGATTGCTTTCTGTTTCGATTCGATCCGGAGTAATCAAAGACTCTGCGTAAAACTGCATAAGCTGATCGAGCGAATATCGACGAGCAGGAACCCGGTTGGTCGATTGCAGTGCGATCGTCTCACCAATGAGCGCCCCCATCATTGCGGCTTGAAATCGATAGAGAAGGGCAGATTGCATGATTATTTCTCGAAACCTAGTGTAAAATTTTCGCTGACTCGATTGGTTTTTTGGCAGATTCAATCCGTCTGATGCAACCTTACCCCCTGATATCGCGTCTCATGATTCGTCCTTATTCTCGCTTGTCTATGCGGACTGTTCGATCTCTGATCATTTCGATTGCGCTGGTATTAGGTGCGATCGTGCCTGGATGGACACAGACTCGACCGATTCTCCGAGTCGGAAGTCAAGGCGCAACGGTGACTGAGCTACAAAGCACTTTGAAACTTTTAGGATATTTTTCAGGTTCAGTCAATGGTGCATTTGAAGAAAGCACCGATCAAGCCGTAAAACGCTTTCAACAGGCGGCAGGAATTACAGCCGATGGTGTGGTTGGGAATGAAACTTGGAATCGCTTATTTCCCGCTTCTGAGCCTGAGACTCCGACTTCAACCCCTCAAACTCCTGAAGCCCGTCCGGTTCGTCCTCAGCCCGCACCGGCTGGAACGTTTCCGATTTTGCGTCGGGGCGCGAAGGGTGAAGCGGTACAAGGATTGCAAAGTCGCTTAAGAGCGATCGGCGTTTATGACGGAGAAGTTGATGGGGTGTTTGGTGCTGGCACTGAAGCAGCAGTCAAAGCGGCGCAAGCGAAGTTTGGGTTAGCCACCGACGGGGTGGTTGGGGGTGCAACTTGGGCAGCAATCTTACGCTAAGTTGGGCGATCGTTGCAGTCGATAAAGTGCTGTAAACATTAGTAAATTGTAGAGTCGAACTGAGATCAGGGTGCTAAATTAAATTCAAGACACAAGAGAAGTTGAAACCCTTCTTCCAAGCCGGATTAAAGCCTGTGTCTCCTGCTTTAATCGCTCGCAAAGTCTAAAAAGCGAAACTACGATCGAACTTCAATTACTTTTGATTTGTCTCTTTCACTTCAGTTTATAGTTCCATTTGAGGCAAGCTAAAGTTCAGTGAAAACTACAGCCTGATTTGGCTGGATACGTGGTGAATGTTGATTAGAATGTTTGCGATTTTGTCCACCTTACTTGTTACTTCTTGTTCCAGCTACACGTACAACTAAGTGACTACAGTTTTCAGGGTTTGGCGTTTTGCCAGACCCTTTGACGTTTGTATTTGATCATTGGTCGATCGTTTAATGGTCGTAGAACTTTGTAGAGACATTTCGGCGAAACGTCTCTACGTTGTCGGGTAAACTAATTACCCGACACCAACTAATTAACCTACACCAGATAAAACGGGAGTTTGGGTACGCCAATTTAAGTGCTGCGATCGCTCCCTTGCCAATCCCGGAATATCGGCCGCAACAAACTGCTGATGCAACATCTGAACACTTAATAGATGATTGATCATGCCATCTAATTGAGTCCGTGCAGAAAGCGGTGTGTTCGGATCAGCATGACGTTGCAGCACTTGATTCACTGCTTCTGCATCGAGCAATCCTGCATCTGCGATCGCCCGTTTTGAAAGATACAGATCACACAGAGATTGCAATGCTTTTTGCTTTTCCACATCCGTATGCGAAGGAGGAGCCATAAACGCAAATTTCTGGCGATCGTACAATGCTTGCGGTAATAGTCCCTTCATGGCTTCCCGCAGCACATACTTATCTCGCTTGCCGCGAAACCGCATCAATGGCGGTAGTGTGACCGCAAATTCGACTAAATGATGATCTAAGAATGGAGGACGCGCTTCCATTGAGTTTGCCATGTCTACACGATCGCCTGCCCATCCCAGAACTTGTGATTCAAACTGGGTTTTGATCCAGATGTATTGCACTTTATCGAGCGGGTGTCGATCGGAGATTTGAGCAGGATCGAGGGCAGCAGCGATCGCGGCTCCGGGTGAATAGTTCGCTGTTGCAGCACGATGATCTGGATGCAACAATCCGGGAACTTGTGCCCCCACTGATAGCCAAGACTGTAAGCAGCTCGGTGTAAAGCCAACTAGCTGATTTAATGCTGGATCATCTAATGTTTTTTGAGCGAGTAGATTGCCCTGGAACAATCGATTACTTTCTTGTAGCCAAGCTTCGAGATCGGCGCGTTCCTCTGGAGTAGCATCATTCATGCCGTGACGAATCATATCCAGTCGCAGTTGAGGATATCCGGCGAACAGTTCATCTGAGCCTTCACCCGTGAGAACGACGCGATATCCTGCTTTATGGACGTGCTCACTTAGGAGCATTTTTGCGATCGTAAACGTATTGTAGATGCTACGTTCGGTATGCCAAATTGCGCGAGCAAAGTGATCATACAGTTCACCCCCTCGTGTCATTACAATATCTTGGTCGGCTCCGACCGCTTGCGACATTTGTTTTGAGATCTCAGTTTCGTCGTAGTCCTGATTGTCAAACCCAACTGTAAACGCTTTCACCGAAGATTGCTGGCAGGCAGCGGCAACCCCTAAGATTGTGCAAGAATCAATTCCACCCGATAGATAACAAGCGACCGGAACATCCGCTTCTAATTTAAGTTGAATCGCTTCGATAAAGCGTTCTCTTAGTGTTTCAATGTAATACTCGTCGTCGTATTGTTGGGTACGATCGCTGAGCAAGGGAAAGTTCAAATCCCAGTAAGTTTTAGTGCGAACTACTAATTCTCCGCCTTGTCGTTCAACAATCACCATCTGTCCTGGTTGAACTGCGTGAACTCCTTCAAATGCAGTCGTTCCCGGAACCATGAGTTGCATTAACTGGTGATACAGTCCATGTGATGAAATCTTGCGCTTGACTGCGGGATGAGCAAACAAGACCTTGATTTCAGAACCAAACACCAACCCTTCTGGAGTCATTGTCCAGAACAAGGGTTTAATCCCAAAGCGATCGCGCACTAATGTCAATCGATCGTATTGCTTCTCATAGATTGCAAAGCCGAATTCTCCACGCAGATGAGGGAGTGCACCTTCTAATCCGAAGCGGTGAGTCAGGTGCATCAATAGTTCTGTATCGCTTTTGGATTTGAAATGATAGCCGCGTGAAGTCAGGTCTGCTCGGATGCGTTTGTAGTCGTAGAATTCGCCATTGTGAGCGATCAGGATTTGCTGATTTTCTGACACAAAGGGCTGACGCGCACGATCGGCGTTCAAATCAATAATGGCTAAGCGGGCATGAGTGAAACCGACACCGCGATCGTCGATCGTTTTCCAGCCACAACCATCAGGACCTCGATGCGATTGAATGGCAGCCATTGCGATTAAAACCGCAGGATCGATCGGTCTTGCTGGGTCGTGCTGGAAAATGCCACCAATGCCACACATACACCTTTCTCCTACAACTAGGAAATTAATTCGCTTTGCTTACTGTATGCAGGATCACATTTCAAAGAATCTATTGTTTGGAATAATTTAAGGTTTTCTGTTGTTTGAAAAATATCTTAAACCCTCTGCTTTCTGTAGGAGTTTGTAACATCTGAACAACCATTCAGATGTTAGAATCAAGCCAACTGATTCGGAGCAAATACAATGACGACCGTAACCCAAATGAAATGTGCTTGTGAACCTTGCCTGTGTATTGTTTCGACCGATAGCGCTGTTCAGAAAGACGATAAATTCTATTGCAGCGAAGCCTGTGCAAATGGACATCCAGACGGACATGGTGACTGTGGACACAAAGGCTGCAACTGCTAAAAAACTAAAAAAAGCCGGAAGAAGTAAATCCTCCGGCTTTTGCATTTCAGGGGAAAGTTTACAAACCTGACATTACCGATCGTGCTGCTTCAATTGTGCGATCGATATCTTCATCGGTGTGCGCCAGCGAAGTAAAGCCTGCTTCAAACTGCGATGGAGCGAGGTAAACCCCCTGCTCTAACATCCCACGATGGAACTTGCTAAACTTCGACAAATCTGATTTTTTCGCATCTTCGTAGTTGTGCACAGGTCCTTCGGCAAAGAAGAAGCCAAACATTCCGCTAATCGAACCTCCGCAAGCGGCGTGTCCGGTTTGTTTTGCAACATCAAGTAGACCTGCAATTAAGCGCGAAGTGATGCGATCGAGATAGTCATAGGTTCCCGGCTGACGCAGCAATTCGAGTGTTTTAATCCCCGCCGTCATTGCCAACGGATTGCCAGAGAGCGTTCCTGCTTGGTACATCGGGCCTGCGGGAGCAACCATCTCCATGATTTCGCGCCGACCGCCATAAGCACCGACAGGTAAGCCACCGCCGATCACTTTACCCAATGTGGTTAAGTCCGGAGTAATGCCGAATTTTTCCTGCACTCCACCGTAAGCGATGCGGAATCCGGTCATCACTTCATCGAACACTAGCAGCGCTCCGTGTTCTGTCGTAAGTTCGCGCAAGCCTGCGAGGAAGCCGGGATCTGGGGGAATAAATCCAGCGTTTCCGACGATCGGCTCCAGCATTACGCCTGCCACTTCACCCGGATTTTCTTCAAGTAGCCGTTTGACCGCTTCTAAATCGTTATACGGTGCATTCAGCGTATTGCTGGTCGTAGATTTAGGCACACCGGGAGAATCCGGTAAACCAAGCGTTGCCACCCCTGATCCAGCCTTCACCAAGAACATATCTGCGTGTCCGTGGTAGCAGCCTTCAAACTTGATAATCTTCTCGCGTCCAGTAAATGCCCGCATCAAGCGCAGCACCGACATACAGGCTTCCGTCCCCGAATTCACAAATCGCACCATTTCGATACTAGGAACCGCATCGATTACCATTTCCGCGAGGACGTTTTCGAGATAAGACGGTGCGCCAAAACTCGTTCCTTTTTCCGCCGCCGCTTGGATAGCCCGAATCACCTCTGGATGAGCATGACCGCAAATCGCAGGTCCCCAAGTGCCAACATAGTCGATATATTGATTGCCATCGACATCCCAAGCGTAAGCGCCTTTGACGCGATCGAACACGATCGGCTGTCCGCCCACTGACTTGAACGCCCGGACGGGGGAACTTACGCCACCGGGCATCAATTTTTGAGCCGCTGCAAAGATTTCATCTGATTTGGTGGTTTTCAAAGTACCTGTGATCAAAGTAGTCTCCTTAAATCGAATCCTGAAGATATTCCGTAGGGCAGGTGAGTTTTGTCCACACAGCCGGGATACTTAAAAATTATCCCACTACTGGAGGCGGCTTGAATGGCGTACCAAAGTAATCGCGACTTGCCCGAAGAGGTTCGCGATCGACTGTCGGAAACTGCCCAGCACTTCTATAGGGTAGCGTTTAACTCCGCGCTTCAGTGGTATGGCGAGGAGTCAAAAGCGCACCAAATTGCTTGGAGTGCGGTGAGAAATCAAGCGGTGAGTCTGAATAGCGCGATTGTTGAAGTTTTGTAAATCTGTGAGTGCCGTTGAGATTCATTTCAACGGCACTCAAGCGATTTAAATCCATCGCCCAACAACAACGCGCACCGTTCCATCTTCTAGAACTTCTTCAGCTTCGATCGTATACCCCTGTTCTGCGGCAGTTTTTTGCAGTTGCTTGTGGGCATACTTTTGCTGAACTTCATTAATAAATTGAGTTTGATTGATTCGCGCTCCCCAAAAATCTGCAATCAGGACGTAATGATCGTCTTCACGTCGAAAACCGAGGTCGTAGCCGTTCGATCGACGAACCACATAATCTGCCTCAGTTTTATTCCCTTGATAGCCCCGCACTAGCGCATTTTGCTCAACTTTATGTCCGAGTCCGCGTAAGGCTTGATGCAGCACTTCGCCGTCTTTGATTTCAACTTTGATCGTTGTAAAGTGTGACACTTAATCTAGCTCCAAATCAATTCCACGCTGGCGAGTAATGGTGCGTAACTCTTCGATCAACTGTATATCCTGTGAAGCTGGACGCGCTCCTGAATTGGCAGCCCATTGTTTAAGAGCATCGATCTGATCACGAGCGATCGCAGCGAGGGGAACGGTTTCTTCGATCGCCTGCACAATGTCCTCCGTCGTAAAGTCGCGACGATTGCCGGGACTGCCCTGACTAAAAGCCCGTTGCATTCCATCGACGATCGTCTGCTCAATTTCTACGCCGCTAAACTGCTGAGTCTGACGAGCGAGTAAGGCTAAATCAAACTCGCGGAGTCGGCTCGATCGTAATCTCTGGAGATGCACTCGAAAGATCTCCCGTCGCTCTGGTTCGGTTGGCAAATTGAGAAAGAAAATCTCATCAAAGCGACCTTTACGTAAGAGTTCAGCCGGAAGGATCTGCACATTGTTTGCAGTCGCAACAATAAAGACGGGACTTGTTTTTTCCTGCATCCAAGTAATCAGGCTTCCAAACACACGGCGGCTGGTTCCAGAGTCTCCGTCCATGCCTGCATTAATGTTGCCGAATGCTTTATCGATTTCGTCCATCCACAATACACAGGGTGCGATCGCTTCCACAATTCGGATCATCTGCCGCACTCGGCTTTCACTTTCTCCGACCAGTCCGCCAAACAATCGACCTGCATCGAGCCGCAATAGAGGTAAGCGCCATTCATGCGCGATCGTCTTTGCGGACAATGATTTGCCTGTGCCCTGAATGCCTGCCAATAACACGCCTTTAGGATTCGGAATGCCGTAGCGCCTTGCTTCTTCGGTAAAGCTGTCTTGGCGCATTTGCACCCATTTTTTCAGATTATCTAAACCTCCCACGCTTTTGAGTGATTCTTGCGTGGTGAAGAATTCTAGAATTCCGGTTTGACGAATCGCTTGGCGTTTCGCTTCGAGAACACTGTCGATATCTTGTTCGCTGATTTGTTGTTTAGCTGCGATCGCTTTAGCTATCACTCGCCGAATTCGAGCGCGGCTCAATCCCTGACAAGCTTTTACCAATTGTTCGCGACCAAGCTGAGATAACTTGAGCTTTTCAGGCAGAACGATTTGAGCAATCAGCGCATCAATTTCTTCAATATCAGGGAGTGGGAAGTCGATCACCGTCATTTCTTCGATGATTTCTTGCGGAACATCAAGAGAATGGCTGATGAGTACCAAGGTTTTACGACTGCGCTTGAGGTCACGCGCTAGGTTTTTGATCTCACGCACGATCGGAGCATTTGTCGCTTGTAGCGGAAACTTAAGAATCGGATGCAGATCGCGCAGAACATAGACTGCGGGATTACTTGGAGCTTTAGCAATGCGTCCGAGGGCTGCGATCGCTGATCCTTTGTCTGCTCCAGTATCGTCCCAGCCGCGCACAATGTCCCAGCATCGTAATTCTCGCTCGGATTGTTGGCACACTTGCAGGAGGACATCTTCGATCGGTTCCTCCTCGACTCCGACCAAGTAAATCAGTGGATATCGAGCGCGCAACATCAAATCGAGTTGCTCGATGATTTCTTGCTGAGAGCGAGTAGCAACCATGTGGACGACGTAGCGAAATTAGTTCAAAGATACCACAATCAGAAGATAGCTTTTCCGGCACACTAGAAAAAGTATGTCATTGCCTCAGTGTGACTCATTCCCCCAATCAGTTTGATGCAGTGCTGGGAAATTCTGCCCGTCCAATGATGGGTAGCGCTGTATTGGGAGGAATTGATCGCATTCGGCAGCGACTCAAGAGCGATCGCATCGATCAACGAATTGCAGCCCTACACGAAGTTAAACACACATCCGCAGGTTTAAATCTGTTAGTTCAAGCGTTAGATGATCCGGCGATCGCAGTTCAGAAAGTTGCTTATACCGTGTTGCAACCTTATCCGGAATTATTGCAACCGTATCCGCACTATCGATTGTTTGAATGTTTAGCAGCGCTGAGAGGACACTCTACCGGAATCACAGCGATCGCAGTCGCAACGCAGCATTTACGATATAGCGATCGCTCGATTGCAATTAGTGCGAGTCGAGAGGGATTGATTCAAGTGTGGGATATCGCGGCTGAAGAGGTCATGTTTAGCATTCAGGCTTATACCTTTGTCTACACGATTTCGATTGATACTGAAGCGGATATTTTTATGATTCAGGGAGCAAAGCGTCGGGTGCGATCGTGGAGCCTGAAAAATGGTCAAGAAATTGAGCCGACTGAAATTAAATTAAGGCAAATTGCATCCGTGGCGAGAAATGACGATCGTTATCTCATTAGCGGCAGTCAGAACACAGTTAAAATCTGGGATTTAGCGGCAGGGCAGGAAGTCTGCCAATTGCAGGGACATACAAGCCTTGTGACAGCCGTTGCAGTGAATGAAGATCAGTCTTTAATTGTGAGCGGGAGTGAAGATAAAACGGTGCGAATTTGGGGAATTTCTGCATTGCCGCAAATGCGATAAACTGCTTCTACGCATTAGGGCAATATCGTGGCTCAAGTTGTTCTCGAAAACGTCTACAAATCTTATCAAAAGGGCGATCAAAGCGAAAATACCGCCGTGTTGAGATCGATTAATCTCTTGATCGATGACGGTGAATTTATGGTGCTGGTGGGTCCTTCAGGATGCGGCAAAAGCACCCTGTTAAGACTGATTGCAGGACTCGAAGAACTCACTGCCGGAAACATTCGAGTCGGCGATCGCATCGTTAACGACTTGCCACCGAAAGAGCGCGATATCGCAATGGTGTTTCAGAACTACGCGCTTTACCCCCACATGAGCGTCTATGACAATTTGGCGTTTGGACTGCGGCGCACTAAGTTAGACGGACAAAATGCGAGTTGGACAGAGAATTTAGCCGTTGGCGTGACGCGAAACTTACCAAGTGGAATGCGGTATGTCAGCGATCGAGAACGCGCCGTTAAAGAACGAGTCAAGCTGGTCGCACAAATGCTACAGATTGAGCCGTTATTACATCGCCTACCAAAACAGCTTTCGGGTGGACAGAAACAACGGGTTGCACTCGGTCGAGCAATGGCACGAAATCCACAAGTCTTTTTGATGGATGAACCGCTCTCAAACTTAGATGCAAAGCTCAGAGCCGAAACAAGAGCGCAGATTGTCAAACTTCAGCGTCAACTAGGAACCACCACGATCTACGTCACGCATGATCAAACTGAAGCGATGACAATGGGCGATCGTATTGCCGTCATGAACGGGGGACAGATTCAACAGCTTGCCACACCGCTAGAACTCTACAATCACCCTGCAAATCGCTTTGTGGCTGAATTTATTGGATCGCCACCGATGAACTTTATTCCAATGCAAGTCCGCGCTCCATTGACCTTGCATCACGCTCTATTTCAACTCACACTCCCAAGTCATTGGGCATCAGCGCTCAGTCGCTACGATGGTCAAATGATTACGTTAGGCATTCGTCCTGAGCATCTAAGCGTGAGCGATTCTCATGAGCAAACGATTTTAGTTGCAGTCGATTTAGTCGAAGCTTTGGGACATGAAACAGTTCTCTCTGTAAGACTTGCTGATAAGTCAGATACGATGCAGGTGCGTATGACTCCCGATCGTATGGTTAGACTTGGTGAAGCTTTGAGATTGTTTGTACCGATCGACAAGATTTACTTGTTCGACACAAAAACTGAGGCAGTCATTGTTCCCTAACTGAGACTAAGAATTCGTCGCCCGAAACTCTGTTCTGGATAACAGGATTCGGCGCTATTTTGCGTTAGAGCATATAGATTCCTGACGTAATAAAAATCCCTTTCTGGGAATCCTAGAAAGAATGTGTATCAGGGATTCCACGATGATTGGTAAGGAGATTGAGACAACCGCAGCACTGAGTCTTTATCAGGTTCTCGATCGAGTTGCGGCTCCAATTTTTATTCAAGATCGTCACGCTCGCGTTGTGTTCGTTAATCGCGCCCTTGTCGCACGATCGCGCTACACCGCTTCACAACTGCTCGAAAATGCCCGCATCTTCTCCGCAGAATTAAGAGAAGTTGAAGACGTTTTCACTCGCGAAACTGATATCACTCAAGCAGGCTATCTCTACGATGCTGACGGAAAGGCGCAAGCCGTTTCAGTGGTCAAGTCGATCGTGCGCGATGCAAACGGAACTCCTTTTATTGTGGCAACGATCGAGGATCCGATCAGACAGTCAGACGTTAAACCTACTGAGATTCAACAGGAAATTCAGGAGCGAAAAGCAGCAGAAGCAGCCTTACTGCGATCGCGGCGCCGTCTCACGCTGCTAGTTCAGCAATCGCCGTTCATGTTTGTGGAATGGAACATCGACTATACGATCCAAACCTGGAATGCTATGGCTGAAAACGTTTTTGGCTATCCTCGATCAAAAGTCGTTGGACGATCGATCAGAGAAGTCTTACCCGAACTTGCAGTCGGTGAAATCCTCGATCAGGTTCAGCCCTTTGTGACGCAATTAGGAGCAATTCAGCAGATTCAAGCCCACGGAACTCAGACAAAGATCATCTGCGATTGGTATCACTACCCATTGTTAGCACCCAACGGTAACATTGTGAGCATTGTTTCGATGGGGATAGATATGACCGATCGGATCAGAAGCGAAACCGAGCGACAACAAGCAGAAGTTGCACTCGTAGAGTCAGAACAACGATTATCGATGCTGGTGCAACACGCACCGATGGGGATTATTGAGTGGACACCAGAATTTACAGCAAAAGAATGGAATCCAGCAGCCGAAAAGATTTTTAAGATCGCCCGCGATCGTGCGATCGGAGAGCATGGAAACCATTGGGTTCCAGAGCAAGATCAAGCAAAAGTGAATGAAATTGTTAAAACGTTATTTGAGTGCCAAGGCGAAATCCACAGCATCAACCAGAATCTCAGGGGAGATGGAGAAACTATTGTTTGCGAGTGGTACAACAATCAGATTTTAGATACAGAGGGCAACATTATCGGTGTCGTTTCGATGGTTCGAGACATCAGCGATCGCATCCGACTCGAAGCCGATCGCGAACAAGCTGAGCTTGCACTCAAACAATCCGAAGCACAATTACGCCAACAAGCCCAGAAGCTCGAATCGGCGTTCAAACAACTGCAAAAAACTCAAGCACAACTAATTCAAAATGAAAAAATGTCGAGCTTGGGGCAATTAGTTGCGGGCATTGCTCACGAAATTAACAATCCGGTCAGTTTTATCTACGGCAACGTTGAACACGCAAAAGAATATATCGAAGATTTGCTGCGGATCATTCAGCTTTATCAAACCGATCATCCGGTTCCTAGTGAACAGATTACCGAGGAACTCGAAGACCTTGATTTAGAATTTGTGCGCCACGACTTAATGAAGCTGCTGGACTCAATGGGAACTGGAGCAGAACGCATTCGTGATATTGTACGATCGCTCAGACATTTCTCACGCCATGATGAAGCGGATCTAAAAGCAGTTGATCTACATGAAGGCATTGAGAGCGCGTTAATGCTATTACAGCATCTATTAAAGTCAAATCGAGCTTGCGGTAGTCCGTTACTGCGTCCAACCATTCAGATTGTCAAAGACTACGGCGCTCTACCAAAAGTCCAATGTTACGCAGGCTTGCTGAATCAGGTCTTTATTAATGTGTTCTCGAATGCGATCGATGCGATCAACGAGCGCTGGCTGGCAGAAGAAATTGACTTTACTCCAGAAATTAAAGTCAAAACTTCGCTGTTTCAACAGTTAGATTCAACCGAGTGGGCGCGGATTTCAATCACAGACAACGGAATCGGCATGACTGCGACAACCCAGCGCTGTTTGTTTGATCCGTTTTTTACGACAAAGCCTGTGGGTCAGGGATCAGGATTGGGACTATCTGTGAGCTATCAGATTGTGACTGAGCAGCATGGAGGGCGATTAAGCTGCGATCGTCCCTCAAAGCGGGGTGCAACCTTTGTAATTGAAATTCCGGTGCGGCAGTTAATGTGGAGTTGAGCAATTGATCCGGTAAACTGAGCTACACTGCGATACCTTGTGTAGATTCATGCGTCAGATTAGAACTTGGAAAACGTTTACGATATTTACGATTTTAGGAGTTGTACTGAGTTGGCTGGTCAGTTGCGGCAGTGGGACTCCCAACGGACAAAGAGCGGCTGACGGTCAGCTTGATTTTTGGACGATGCAACTGAGTCCACAGTTTGATAACTATTTCAAAGCGCTGTTTGCAAAGTTTGAGCAAGAAAATCCGGGCGTAAAAGTTCGCTGGACGGATGTGCCTTGGGCAGAGATGGAGCGCAAAATTTTGACCTCCGTAGCGGCGAAAACGGCTCCAGATGTGGTGAATCTCAATCCTGGATTTGCGTCTCAGTTAGCCGAGCGGGGCGCGTGGATGGACCTAGATGAGAAAATTCCGGCGGATGCAAAACAACAATATTTTCCGGGGATTTGGCAAGCGAGTACGCTGAACGGTAAAACCTTCGGTGTGCCTTGGTATTTGACCACGCGGGTTGCCATTTACAACACGGACTTAATGAAGAAAGCAGGCATTGCCAAGCCTCCTGCAACCTATGCAGAACTAGCTCAAGCCGCAAAGCAAATCAAGGATAAAACTGGAAAATATGCGTTCTTTGCCACAGTGGTTCCAAATGATTCCGGGGAAGTAATGGAATCGTTTGTGCAGATGGGCGTTCAGCTAGTCGATGCTCAAGGCAAAGCAGCATTTAATACGCCTCAAGGGAAAGCGGCATTTCAGTATTGGGTGGATATGTACAAGAATGGTTTGATGCCCAAGGAAGTATTAACCGAAGGACACCGACACGCGATCGATCTTTATCAGCAAGGCAATACGGCAATTCTGGCATCGGGTGCGGAGTTCTTAAAGTCGATCGCGAAAAATGCACCGACGATCGCTCAAGCCTCACAGTCTGCGCCTCAAATTACGGGCGACACGCGCAAGAAAAACGTAGCCGTGATGAATGTTGCAATTCCGAAAGATACCGATCAACCGGATGCTGCTGTGAAGTTTGCGCTGTTTTTGACGAATAATGCGAATCAGCTTGAATTTGCTAAAGCGGCGAATGTGTTGCCGTCAACGATTCAGGCGGCACAGGATAGTTATTTCACCGCTACGCCTGCAAATGCGAGTGCGATCGATAAAGCCAGAATCGTCAGTGCGGGACAGCTTAAGGAAGCGGAAGTGTTGATTCCGGTGATTAAGAATATCAAGACGTTGCAGCAGACGATTTACGAGAATCTTCAGGCAGCAATGTTGAGTAAGAAGACTGTAGATCAAGCGATTAACGATGCAGCGCAGACCTGGAATAGTCAGGCTTAGAGTTGCTGAATCAGTGGATTTCTTGCTGCGTTTTTGTCGGCTTCTTGCCCCCTAAATCCCCCATTCTGAGGTAGGGCTGATTCATTCTCGTAGAATGATTTCTTCATCTTCGTTTGAAGCGGTTTGCCCTCATCCCCAACCCTTCTCCCCTAGGGAGAAGGGGGCTAGAACTCTTGCTCCCTCTCCCTAGGGGAGAGGGTTAGGGTGAGGGCGGAAAAGACTTTCGGGAGAATGAATCAGCCCTACCCATTTGTGGAGAACTTAGGAAGCAATCCATCACCTAAACCGAAGCACCAAAACTCATCGAACTCACCTGATATCTAGAAATCGCCTGCATCACTTTAGTAACACTCTGGTCGATCGTTTCCTCAGCAGTCGAGCAAGTGACCTCTGGATCCAATGGCGCTTCATACGGTGCATCAATTCCAGTGAATTGTAGGATCTCTCCATTTCGCGCCCGTTGATACAGTCCTTTCACATCTCTTTGCTCACAAACCGTCAAAGGCGCATCAACAAACACTTCAATAAATGCACCAATTTGCTCTCGAACTTCTTGCCGAATCGATCGATAAGGCGAAATGGCAGAAACTAAAACAATCACACCGTTTCGGGTTAGTAAGTGCGCCACAAACCCGATCCGACGAATGTTCTCTTCGCGATCGGCTTGACTAAATCCCAATCCTTTGGTCAAAGTTTGGCGCACTAAATCACCATCTAGATGTTCGACTTTTAAGCCCTGCTCAATCAGTTGTTTGTAAACAGCTTGGCAAATGGTTGTTTTACCTGCACCGCTTAATCCTGTAAACCAAATGGTTAAACCCTGCTTGCTATAGGATTTAACTAAATCTAAGGCATCAATGTTTTGCAGCATATTGAATCAAGCGAGAGATAACGTAGTGTTGCGATAGTTCAGATAATCGTCAGCTGAAATAGTGCGCGATCGCAGCCGTTGGTAATGTTCATCAATCAGAGCAACACCCGTTTCAGTCGTTGTTTGATGATGATAGTGAGATTGATCGACCACTGCTGCTGCACGATCGACCAAACCAGAATCCAGCCCAAACTGTTGTGCTAATTGTTCAGTTTCTTTGCCTGGATTGTTCATTAGATCCTCATAGCAAAGAAAATAAACAGGTAGATTGCGAGTAAAGTATGTTGCTGCTAAGTTTAATTGCAGCCAGAAGCGTAGATGTCTATCAACGCTCCAACCTTCCCAGTTGTAGAACAATGCTTGATTGGATTTAAGAAAACTAGACGGAGAGCGAAACGCAAGAAGGATATTCAACTGATAGCCTGCGTTCGATAGCACTCGCTGCCACACGGGAAACGTCAGCGAAAAGCGCGGATCTTTAAGTCCGATCGTCGCAGTATCGCCCCATTCTTGAGCAATTTTGGTCTGTAGATTTTCTTCGTGTTCAAGCCAGCCATCGTTCTCGAAATCTTGCTCAATTGGTAAGAAAAAATCGATATAGCGATAGCCCAACGTTTGAATCAATTGATTGTTCGCATCATTGATCCACTTCAATTCAAAAAAAATCGGATTATGTTCACCCTGGATAAAGTGTTGATCCGATCCAAAATTAACTCCAAATTTCGACAAAATGTGGCTCGTGACCGATGTTCCACTGCGTTGTGCGCCAAAAATCAGAAACGCGGTTTTCATACAGGAGCGATCGCAAAACTTTCTTTTTACTATTCGGAAAGCGATTGATCCCCGCATCACTCTTTAGGATTACTCTTTGATCGCAAGATTGTGCGAGGAACCGATCGCCGCTTGCAAACTTTCAAAGCCGGATTGCTCCAATCGTTCTTCTAATCCCTGCAAAATCCGCCTGATCATTGTTGGGCCTTCGTAAATCCAGCCCGTATACACCTGAACCAAACTCGCTCCAGCCGTAATCTTTTCCCAAGCATCCTCCGCCGAAAACACACCACCCACGCCAATGATCGGCAAGCTTCCCCCGGTTTGTTTCCAGATGGCTCGAATCACTTCGGTCGATCGTGCCCTCACCGGAGCGCCACTAATTCCGCCCGCTTCTTCTGTAATCGGGTTTCCAGTCGCAGCGATCGTTTGCGTTTTCAGTCCATCACGTCGGATGGTTGTGTTCGTTGCAATGATCCCAGACAGTTGAAAGCGCTGAGCTAACTCTACGATCGCAGCAACATCCTCGAATTCCAAATCAGGCGCAATCTTTACCAGCAAAGGCTTTTCGGATTGATTCTCAGTTTGTAGCGCCGCCAAAATCGGTTCTAGCTGATCAGTGGCTTGTAGCGATCGCAGTCCGGGCGTATTTGGAGAACTGACATTCACGACAAAGTAATCACCCAGCGATTTTAACAATCGAAAACTGCCTAAATAGTCGTCCGCAGCAGACTCAAGCGGCGTAATTTTCGACTTGCCTAAATTAATCCCGATCGGAATTCCTTTGCTTCGCTGTTCAAGGCGCGATCGTAGCGAGGCGGCTCCTTGATTGTTAAATCCCATGCGATTGAGTGCTGCAAGGTCTTCAACCAAGCGAAACAATCGCGGCTGTGGATTTCCGGGCTGAGCATGAAACGTCACCGTTCCCAATTCCGCGAACCCAAACCCAAAACTCGACCAAACATTCGCCGCCACGCCATCTTTGTCAAAGCCTGCTGCTAAACCGATCGGATTCGCAAAGGTCAAACCCCAGAGGGTCTGCGACAATCGAGGCGAGTCAAATCCATACAGATGATTTAAGCGCGATCGCACCCAGTCCGATGAGTTGATCCAACCCAGCGATCGTAAAGTCTGAACGTGCAGCCACTCTGGATCAGCCTTCAAACCAGAAAACAGAACAGGACGAAGAATCGATCGATAGAAATCTGACACAGGAAGAATTTAATTAAAACAAGAGAGCACCGATACAGTAGCGCATTTTTGGTCAGGTTCGCCGCACGACTGTATCCATCCAATCGGACTCGTGCAAAACCTACAATCTCCGGGCACTCTATCAAACGAGCAGGCAAATCCCGCCGCTCCTGTGCGCTATCCCCCGGCTGATACATGGGTTACTCGAAAGAGACAACGCAATCTGAACAACACTTGATCGCCCTCAGTCGCGTTCTCAAACATCTGCGCGAGGGAGATACCCTTGCGATCGAAACCGTTTACGCCTATCTCAATACCTGCTTTGCCTTCGATCTCGTTTGGATCGGGTTGTACGATCGAGCTGAACATCGTTTGTCTGGTAAAGGAGGTAAAAGCCCGCTTCGAGATGCACCCTTTCTCAAACAACGATTCATTCTCACCCCAGGCGACATTCTCGAACAAGTCGTCATTCAGCAACTGCCGCTCACCTTCCCCGATCTGCGTGAAGAACAACGAGCAAACGAGTGGCGTAGATTTGCCGAAAAAGCGAGCATTCAAGGCGCGATGATTTTCCCGATCGCAGTCAAAAATCAGTGCTACGGAGTCACGATCGTCGGCTCAAAAATATGGGGAGACTTTCCGAGACTCGAAGAACAATCACTAATTTCAATAGTTCTAGAAGAATTTGCAGTAATACTGGAGAGAACAGAACAAGAACAGAAGCGCCAACAGATTAAGCACCTCGATCGTCCGATGTTAGCGATGCTCTCGGAACTGCGATCGCTGCCGAATTTTGAACAGCGGATCGATCACGTCATCGAGCAAGTCCAGCAGTTTGTTCAGCCTGCCCGAACCAGCCTTTATTGGTTTGAACCGACGCGCCGCTATTTTTGGCGAAAAGCCACAAATCAAAAAGGAACTCGCTTGATCGATCCTGCATCCGGGCTAACCGTGCAGGAAATGAGCAGCTTTTATCAAGCGCTGCAAGCTGATCAAGTCATCGCGATCGGCGAATCCATTAGCCTAACCAAAGCAGAGATCACCGTGCGAGTGATGGAATTCATTCGGGCGCGATCGCTGATTGCGGCTCCAATCTTATGCCAGAACGAGCTATTAGGATTCCTCACCGCAGAAAGCGACCAGCCTCGAAGTTGGCAAAACGAAGATAAACATTTTATGCGAGCAGCCGCGCAGCTACTGGGGTTAGTATCGCCGCTCGAAGGCATGGAAAACACGATCGCCCAAGTCAAACTCGATCAGGCTCTCACTGCCGAAATTGCCAAAGCAATTTACAGTACAGGCGATGGAGTTTCTGCCCTGCAAAATGCTGCGACCTTGTTAAATCAGCGGTTGGACATCGATCGCGTGATTGTTTTGCTCTATGATTCCGATCGCGATGCGTTTGAAGTGCGCTATCAAACTCAGCCAAAATATAAGCGATCGCTGCCCCCTTGGTTTGCCTCTCTCAGCTCGATCGATTGGCAAATGCTAGAGAAACAACCGAACCCGATCGCGATCGAGAATTTAGAAGACGATCTCCGCTTTGCAGCTTGGCGAACTCCGCTCTTGGAACTGGGCGTGCGGTCGCTATTAGTGTGCAGCACAGCTCTCGGACACTCTGTAGAAGGAGTGCTCATTTTGGCGAATCAGCAGGCGCGATCGTGGACACAGCGCGAAGGCGAGTTTACCAAGATTGCGGCTCAGCAAGTGGGAATTGTGCTCAGACAATGGAGCTTGCAGCAACAAAACGACCAACAGCGCAAAATCTATCAGACGATTCAATGGGGTTTGAATACGATTCAACAGACGCAGCATTTAGATTTGCTAGAAAAATCGGCGTTACAGTACATCGCGCAAATTTTAGAAGCCCCCCTGACAGTTTTAGTCGGCTGGGCAGCAAGTCGGGGAATCGGACGAGTGATGCAATCTAACAGCGATCGTCGATTTCATATCGACCCCATTCTGAAAGTCTCGATCGAGACGGATACCTTTCTCCAGCGCGTTCTAGCTTACGACGGAATTCTCTCCGTTTCTATCGATGAGATCCCGATCGAAACTCGGCAATGGTTGAACGCTCCTGAAATCGGTCAAATCTTAGCAATCACACTTAGAACTGCACCCGAACATGAACCAACTGCGGTTGTCCTAGTAGCAGATCGCTTAGAGCGGCAATGGCTCGATCGTCACCTCACCGTTTTGAATACCTTGGTCGCTCAGCTTGGCTGGTCACGCCGACATTTAATGGTGTCCGAAGCGTTGAAGCGCGATCGCGAACGGTTAGAGCGCCTCAGTTGGTACAAACATCGTCGGCTCGAAGATATGTATCGATCGGTCAAGTTCAGCGTTTCTCGTTTAGCTGAACTGCCGCTTGGTGATGCGCGACAAGCTCAACTACTGCGGCAAATCGATACCACGATCGATCCGGTGCGTCATGTGATTCGCGATGAGCAGTGGCAATTAACGGTGAGAAATGAAACGGTGCAAATGATTGGACTGGTTAGACGAGCGCTCGATCGCGTCGATCACTTGCTCAAACAGCGCCAACTCTGGTCGCAGGTGCATCACGAAATCAATCCGATGATTTACGGAGACATTACCAAGCTTGAATTAGTCCTGTACGAACTGCTGCTCATTGCTTGTCAGCGGGCAAATCTGGGCGGACGCATCGATATTTGGTGTCGGCAAATCAGCGCTCAATGGATGGAAATTGCCATTACCGATGATGGCGCGATCGAGCCGCGACTCTGTGAAGACCTCGAAGCCGGACGAGCCGTAGATTTACTTGCTCCCTCAACGATCGACAAACCGCCCGGACTCCACCTCGCAATTTGTCAGTCGCTCATGCAGCAAATGGGAGCGGAATTCAATCTTTACAAGCTAGATGATGGGCGAATTATGAGCCGAGTGGTACTCCCGATCGCATGACCCAACAAAATTTAGAGTCTTTCGTCTGCATAATCTAAAACTACCGATACAATGTTCGCTTGAGGACAATGTATCGTTCTCCAGCAAACTATTAAGGTGTGAGGGCGGTTATGGCAGCAGCACTCAAGTCTAAGAAAAAAAAATCAGTGGCATCGGTGCGGCGGCTACCCCAGTCAGGCAAGCCTCCCCGATGGTTGCGATCACTGCTCCTGACTCAACGAGTTTCGATCCTAGTGACGTTTGGTTTAGCAGGTATGGTACTTGCCGTTTACGGATGGACGGTGTACACTCAGCAGCTTTGGGGCAAGGAATACAGCAAGCTGGAACAATTGCGGCGCAACGAACGCCAGATCACAGCCAATGGAGAAGTCCTGAAAAATCAAATCGCGACTCAATCGAATCGCCCGGATGCAAGTTTGGTTCCGCAAAATCCCGATAGCCTCATTTTTATTAAAGCGGCTCCGCCCCGTCCTGAAAAACCCGTTGCTTCTTCTTCGCAATCCTCGCCTGTTGCCCCTCTAGGATATTAGTCATGCCAAACCGAGGAAAGCCCACCTCCTCACCCCGCCGCCCCTCAAACACTGCCACCCGTTTCACGAGTGGAGCGAGCCTGCCGTCGATCGTCGAGAAGCTGCGCGATCGAGTGCTACAGGCTGTAAGTCAGACTCAGCTAATCGAACGGTTTCGCACAGCGCAAGCAAAACCGAGCGTTCGTCGCTTATTTCTCGTTTGGGCAATCTTGATCGGAGCAACAGGACTTCTATCACTCAATCTGGTGCGGCTGCAAGTCTTTCAGTCGCCAAAATTGCTTAAAGAGGCACGCGCTCAACAAACTACTTTTTTGCGTCCCTTTGTCCCGCGTCGCCCGATTACCGATCGCAACGGCAACGTTTTAGCGATCGATCGTCCGGTCTACACGCTGTACGCGCACCCGATCGCGTTCCAAGAGTCGAAAACCGAGATTGCAACGAAACTCTCTGCAATCTTGGGCATCCCTGCGGGGGACTTGCTGCAAAGATTGAATGCAGGTGAGAGCGGTATCCGCGTTGAGTACGCTGTGCCTGAATCGGCAGCCGATCGCATTCAATCTTTGCAAATTAACGGCTTGGAACTGGCACAACAGCAGCAGCGACTCTACCCGCAGCAAACCCTTGCAGCCGATGTAGTTGGGTATTTGGATTTAGATCGCATCGGGCAAGCAGGGGTCGAATACAGCCACAAGAATCTGCTTGAACGATCGGTGAAATCGGTTCGACTGAGCCGTACTGGATCAGGGGTCATGATGCCCGATCGTCTTCCCGGTGGATTTTTGCAAATGGATAACTTGCATTTGCAGTTGGCGATCGATAGTCGAGTCCAGAGAGCAGCGCTCGCAGCCCTTCAACCACAGCTAAAAAAATTCAATGCCAAGCGCGGTGTGGTGATTGCGATGGATGCCAAAACAGGCGAAATCCGAACGCTCGCATCTGCTCCATCTTATGATCCGAACGAATTTTATAAAGCAAACATTGAGCAATTCAAGAACTGGGCGTTAACCGATTTGTATGAGCCGGGATCAACGTTTAAGCCGTTGAACGTGGCGATCGCGCTTGAGGCAGGAGCAATCAAACCTGACCAAGTGATTAACGATGAAGGGGCAATTCAGGTAGACGGATGGCCGATTCAAAACTTTGATTTCTCTAGCGCTGGTGCAAGAGGGCCTAGTACAATCACTCAAATTATGGAGCATTCCAGCAACGTCGGTATGGTGCGGATTGTGCAGCAGATGTCTCGACCCACCTACTACTCTTGGCTACAAAAAATTGGTTTAGGGCAACCGACCGGAAGCGATTTGCCGTTTGAAGGAGCAGGGCAGATCAGAGACAAAAAGGATTTTACCGAGTCTGCGATCAATGCGGCGACCAGTTCGTTTGGTCAAGGCTTTTCGATCACAGCGCTGCAACTGGTGCAACTGCACGGGATTTTAGCAAGCGGCGGTAGGCTGCTCACGCCTCATGTGGTTCAAGGTTTATTTGATGAGAAGGGACAGCCTTACTGGAACGCGAATGTTCCTCAGCCCAAGCCAATTTTTTCGCCGCAAACCACGCAAACCGTGCTGAAAATGATGGAATCAGTGGTGCAAAACGGAACCGGAAAAGTCGCGCAAATTCCCAACTATCGTATTGGCGGTAAGACGGGAACCGCGCAGAAGGCTGGAGAAGCGGGCGGATATATCGAGGGTGCAAAGATTACCAGTTTTGTGAGTATTTTTCCGATCGATGCGCCCCGGTATGTTGTAGCAGCAGTGATTGATGAACCGAAGGGTGAAGATGCGTTTGGTTCGACGGTAGCAGCGCCGATCGTCAAAGCGGTAATGGAAGCGTTGATCGTTGCCGATAAGATTCCGCCCAGTGTGCCTGATACACCGAATCCGGCTGCATCTCCGAATCCTAGTCCAACACCTTAGCGGGGAATTAAAGGAAGCTCTCGGAGTCCGCAGGAAGCTCTCGGAGTCCGCAGGAAGCAAACTCCTTTAACGTGAGTTCCTTTAATGCTCAAACACATTTTGATATTGCAGAATATCAAGCTGAGCAAACACAGGCAATGCTTGAAAACACTGTTCTGCAAGTTCCAAGCGTTCCTCGCGCTCTAGCATTTCAGTTAATTTCGATCGCGCCTCAATTAAATAGCGCACATCATTCGCCGCATACTGCAACTGTGCCTCAGAAAGATTCATTGCATTGCCCCAATCGGAGCTTTGAGCGCTCTTATCGAGTTCCACCCCGGTTAGTTCTTGAACCAAATCTTTTAAGCCGTGACGGGGAGAATAGGTGCGAATTAGCTTACTTGCCAATTTTGTGCAAAAAATCGGGGCGACCTGAATTCCCAGGTGATAGCGCAAGGTCGTAATATCAAATCGCGCAAAGTGGAAGATTTTCGTAATGTCCGATGCTTCAAGCAGTTGCTTCAAGTTTGGTGCTTCGGTTTGCCCCCGCTCAATTCTGACAACCGCTACTTGATCGCTCTCATCGCACAACTGTACTAAACACAAGCGATCGCGGTGTGGTAGAAGCCCCATCGTTTCGGTATCAACTGCGATCGCGGTGGCTGACTGATACTGTTCTAATAGTTCGGAAGTGAGATCACGATCGCAAATATGGAATTCACGCGGTTGCATAAGGTGAGGCAAGTGATTTTACAACTCACGTATCTTACACCTGATGCAGATTTGCGCCTTAATTTCGCACAAAGTCTTGCGTAAAGTAGTATTCTCCCTTTGCGCTGATGCCGATGCCGATGCCGGTGACGGTGAAATTTCCTTCGATGTTTTCCCGATGCTTTTGGCTTTTGATCCAAGCTTCTACAACCTGTCCGATCGGATCGCGGCGGCTCATAATCCAAGCTACATTTTCACTTGTCGCCCGTGCTGGAATGCTGCTGGTAATTGCTTTTGCGCGCTTTTCAAACCCTTGATGACCAAATGGCACTGCTTTTTTCGCCATATTGCGACTGTGTTCACGCGCCTGCTTAGCAACGCTATCGTTCCAGACCATTGCAGGTAAGCCTTTACTGGCGCGGTACTGGTTGATTTGGTTAAAGACCATGCGTTCCATTTCTGCGATCGGAATTCCCTGAGCAATTTGAAACGCGAGCGTTTGAGAGGTAGACACACCCGAAGGCACGGTTTCAGCTTGGCTTTGAATCGTGTTGCCAAGGATTCCGGCGATCACAATGCCTGCTGACATTGCCAAGGTTTGCACGATTTTGCTGGAAGTCGTGTTCAGCATTACGTCTCTCTCCTAGGTGTTAAGTCTCGATGAAGAGATTAACGCGATTGTTAAATTGTTGCAAGTTATTTTGGATACGAATTTCTGGGAGCAGATACGTAGAATTCCTTATATCTCCCATCCCATTTAGGTTTTAGTTGGATCAAAAAAATTTCAATTTAAATTTTGTTTATTCGCAAGATATTCCATATAATTAACCCTTACTGAGAGGGTTTTGCCAGTTAGGGCGGTTAAACTGCTATTTACTCACAGGTAATCAAGCCATCTAGTTAAGTTAAGAAAACGAACTAGATGGCTATATTGCTACATGAAGATGGGTCGTAATGATCGTGACTCAGTAAGGACGCGGGAATGGTTTCAGCAAGTTTGTACCCTGAAACACATGAATTCGATCGATCACCACTCCACCCCGGCGCAACTCCACTTCCCCTAGCTTGGTAAATTTTTCAAAATACGAGACATATTCCGCCGCAGAGTCTTCCTGAGTTTGAAATTTATCGGCAGTGATGTAGAGTCCTGTTTTACCCAGCCATTGTTCTGCGGTTGACCAGAAGGCGAATCCACGCAAGTCGCGACGATCAAAGCAGGTCATCGGAGTCGAATAGAGTGGCGTAAGTGCCATCGCCGTATGTCCTGCCATGTGGAATCGATTACTAAACATGAAGTCGGCATTTTTCAGCGCTGTGAGCAATTGAGGCGATCGCGAAAATTCTCGCCGCAGTTGCAGAATGTCCATCAAATCAACCGAAGGATCGTCTTGCGGCGCAACGACTCCCCCAAACAGGGCGTATTGTCCCGGTTTTTGCAGCGTTCCCAGCGTGACGTGAGACAACGCAAACAGCATCAGAGCGACGATCGCAATCGTTGAACCCACGAGCCAGCGTTTTAGCACAGACGATCGCCATCTCGACGCATACCAAGCAAGTAGCGGCGTAACTGCGAAAAATCCTGGCATCGTCCAACCCGGCAAAATCTGCTGATAACCACCAATCAGCGTAAAGATGATGAATACAGGCGCAGATGTCCACAACACGAAAGAGTGAATCGAGTTTGAAAATCTGCGAGACACAGTTAGGATAATTTCTCGAATGCTAACAAACCAGAGTGGTAGTCCAAACGTAGGAAATAAGTACAACGAGGCTGCAAACGCAACATCAATCACTCTAGAGAACTTGAAGGAACGATTCGGAACACTACGGTTTCCCTGAAACGTAAACGAAATCCAGTCGTGTTGGCTATTCCAGTACAATACAGGCGAGAACGCAACTAGAAATAGTAAAAAGCTTAATATCGTCCAGGGCGATCGAAACACTGCCCAATGCCGCCGACTGGTCAAGCAAAATCCAATTAAGCCAAACCCAAGTAGAAATCCGTGATATTTTCCAAGGC
Source organism: Cyanobacteria bacterium FACHB-63 (assembly GCA_014695255.1). GTDB lineage: Bacteria > Cyanobacteriota > Cyanobacteriia > Leptolyngbyales > Leptolyngbyaceae > Leptolyngbya. The sequence goes on along the minus strand of JACJNX010000034.1, from coordinate 28,784 downwards.
AAGCCAAGCCAACGAGTAGCCCGATCAGTGCAACTCGATACGAGGGAATGTAAGTTGTACGATCGCGAGGAAAAAATTCAACTGCTCCCACCCAAAGCGTTAATGTCCAGAAAAACATGAGCGGTGCATCGGGTAGGGTAAAGGTTCCAAATCCGAGTTGGAAAATTGGAATGACCGACGCGATCGCTAACGTCAGCAATCCGACTCGAACTGAAAATAAGCGAACTGCTGCACGGTATAGAAAGTACAACGTAAACGGATACAGCAATAAGCTACCGATGCGAATTGTAAATTGAGAGACTTCGCCGGTTAGCCAAATGCCGATCGCAGTCACTAACGAAACAAGTGGTGGATGATCAAAATAACTCAGGGCGGGGTTTTGAGTGTAGATATAGTAATACGCTTCATCAAATCCAGGTGGCAGCCAAAACGCGATAAAGCTGCGAAACAGGAATCCCACGATTAGAATTGCAGCAACTTGTCGATTGGTCTGCTCTGCCCACCATTTTTGTACTGATTTCATGAATTATTTTGAAGAACGAATTGGAACGCGCACAAGTTGATACTGACGATACTGTTGAAGCAGTTGGTACTGATTTGGTTTCACCTTTCCTTCTTGCAATGCGGTTGGAGTGGTGATCATCACGATCGAGGTTGTTTTTCCTTCTTTCCGCAGCTTTTGTAAATGTGGCTGAATCATTCGAGCGCGATTGAGAAAGGTGATTGGCTGGCGCGTATAAAACACTAAGCTCGGTTTCTCAAACGCATCGGTTGCCATCACGATAGGTTCGGTCGGTCGTCGATCTTCGATCGTCGCCTGAGCAATTTGACGCAGGGGTAATTGTCGAACTGAGTCGATAATGCTGACTGCAGGAGTGATAAAAAATAGAATAAATGCTGCAAGAGCAACAAGATTCACAGCCCAATACCAACGCAATCGATACTGAATCGCTAAAATTAATCCAACGATCGCGGCTGTAATCCAAATCGATGCACCAATATGCTGCAATCCAGACTGCTGCATTCTTAATCCCAAATTCGGCATGGCTGGATCACGATTTAGCCAATTTGGACTGTAGAAAATAAGAATACCAACAGCAACAGAAATAGCAATGCTAAAGTATACGGTAGTCTTAACCGAGATGGGCTGCCTTGGTTGTGAAGAATGATGCACAAACCACAACGTAACAAGAATCGCTGCTGCGGGATATAGCGGTAAAGTATAGGTAATATATTTTGTAACCGCGATCGTGAAGAAGATCAGCACAACCGCAAACCACACCAGCGCGAACTTGCCAAGGTGCTGTGATCTTGGGTCTTGCTGCCATTTGGGTTGCCTTACCGCATGAACGATCGCCGCAGGCAAGCAGAGCGACCAAGGGAAAAACCCAACTAGCACAATCACCAAATGATAGTACCAAGCGCCAGAATGCTGATTCACCACATTGGTAAAGCGTTCAACATTATGCAGCCCGAAAAACGATTGAATAAAGGCATTGCCGTTTTGAAGATACGCTAGCAAATACCAAGGCACGCTCACCAACAGAAAAATTCCTGTTCCCTGAATCGGTTTCATCTCGCGCAGCACTTCACGCAAGTTTCCTGCCCAAAATAGAAAGACGAGAACGATCACACTCGGCAACACGACTCCAACCGGCCCTTTCGTTAAAACTGCCAGTCCCATCAGCACATAAAACGCCCGATACCAGCGCTGATCTGATCGCACATAGCCGAAAAAAAACGCCAGCAGCGATCCACCAAAACAGGCGCTCAGCAACATATCTGAGTAGCCCAACCGCCCGAAGAACAGCGTGATCAAATTAAACGCAACGATCGCTGATCCCAAGTACGGTGCAATTCTCAATGGAACAAATTGCCGAATCGTATAGAAACAAAAACCGACCAAAACGGTTCCCGCGATCGCAGAGGGCAATCGCGCTGCCCATTCATTTACGCCAACCGTTTTAAACGCGATCGCCATCAGCCAGTAAATCAAGGGCGGCTTATCAAACCGAGTCACCTGATTAAAATACGGCGTAATCCAATTTCCGGTAACAGTCATTTGCCGCGCCGACTCTACAAACAGCGGCTCTGTCTCATCCACCAATCCGATGCTGCCCAACTGATTAAAAAATGCAATTCCGCCTAATGCAAGAACCCAAACGATCGCAAAACATCGCTCCAAGATTAGCGATCGTGTTTTCCCTGGCGCATCTATCTGATCGTTCATGTACTCTACATCCAAGATCAAACCAAGCGGTAGTGTGACATGGAACGAGGCAATTGAAAAGCGGCGATCAGGACACAAACTTCTCAAACAAGATCGCTATAGAACAAGCCGTTAATCAGTACAAAGCTGTTCCAAAACGCTGCGAATGTGCGATTCAACAGAATCGGTTTTCTCTAGCATTGATAAATGACCGCAATCGGGAAGCTCCAGAACATTGTCCGCCCCATCGCCAAATAGCGGATGAAAACTAGCTAAATGACGCACATACTTCGGTTCCATCACCGTATCTTTCGACCCAGTAATAAAATAAAGCGGCTGTGATAACCGCGCCACGACTTGCGGTAAACGATGCACCTCGGCTTCCGTGGTCGAATCCAATAACGTCCCGATCGCGGCTTCTTGATCCGCATTAACAAAATCAATCACGCGTTGCCGACCCCACGATCGCTCAATCACGCTCGCCACATTCGCCCGCTGAAACAGCAAATCCAGACACGGCACCTGCGCTAACCATTTTGGGCGCAGTTTCACCATCTGCTGACCTGCCGATCGAAACCGCTCAAACGCTTCTTTCAGATAGATACCGCCACCGGAATTCAAGCAAATCACGCCCCGAACCTGTTCCGGCATTTGGTCGGCTGCCCACAGCGCCACACATCCGCCGAGTGAATGCCCAATCAGCCAAACTTCAGGAATCTGCAACTGCTTCAACAGCATTCCTAAATCCCTCGCATAAGCAAGCAGACTGTACTGCGCGATCGCGTTCTGCGTCGCGACGGCAACTGACCCACTAGATCGATCATCCACAGCAGGCAAGCAAGCCGCAGCTCGCGGTTGGGACTCACCAAAACCCCGCAAATCATAGGACAAACACTGATAATCCGAGGACAACTGATCAATCAGAGGTTGCCAATAATTGCGGCTCAGCATCCAGCCGTGAATGAATACCAGAACGACAGAGTTTGAGGTGGGAGCCGTCAGCTCGTAGGCGTGCGGGACTCCCGAAATAGGAAGAGTAGGCATAAGTTTCATCCTACCGTAAAGGCTGATTCGGTTGAATGTTTGCTGCAACACGATCCAGGTTTAACCAGATTGAAGTGCTGGAATCGCCTGTCCTAAATTGATATAAGCTGGATCTAGCTTCTGTGTGATCTGTTATGGCAAAATCTGACTCCCCCACGCTTCGAGAAATTGCAAGCACATTCCGATTTGCGGGTTGGTTTAGTTTTTGGTTTCAGTTGGTGCTGACCGTGATTTCGAGTGCGATCTTGCTGTTTGCTGCCGTTTCCACTCGCACACCAGCCGCCAACAATCCAGGAACCGGCGTTGGAGTCGTGCTGACCATCTGTGGAATTGCGGTCTTGGGATTCAATATGTTCTGGTCATTGACAAAGTATGTGGTGATCGGACGGCGGCTGAATGGAGCGGCAGCAGCTCGACCGAAAAAAGCGGAGGCGATTCAAACAATTCGGACTGGATTAATTGCGAGTTTAGTGGGAACCCTCTTAGCGCTCTTGGGGGCAGAGGCGATCGTTGGTTTGCTGTTTGGCAAAGCGGTCAATCAGGGGTTTGCAGGTTTTGTCAACGTCGATCCGGCAAAATTCATTCAACCCATTGACATTCTTGTGGTGCAAGCAAGCATCAATGTGATTTTGGCGCAGTTTGTCGCCATTTCGACCTCACTTTGGCTGCTGAATAAAATGAGCAAGCAGTAACCTAGCGCTCCATCCAGTCAAAAATTTGGTTCAGTTGGTCGATTGAAACGAATCCGTAGCGCCACAGCACCATCGGCAACGTACCGCGTTCTTGTTCACAGTGGCGCATCGCTAGCTCGATCGACTCATCCGGAACGGCTAACTCTTCTTTGAGATAGCGGACTAAGCGTGAGTCGCTCTCTTCCGTCTGTGTCTGTTCGTTGACTTCGGATGATAAAACTGCCATCTAGATAACCTTTGATGAAATGTAAGATTCGGGGGTTAATCCTATCACTAAAAATTAGCTGAAGTAATACTCCCGAACAAAAAATAAAATAAAACTTGGTTGTATAAATCTTTATAGAACTTAATTGCGAAATCGATGTCGATCGAAAGTCGCAATTTGTTCTCTGTCTATGCTGCGAATCGCTCTGCTTGGCTCCGATAGAGCCTCTACGCAACGGGCTGGCAGACTGCTGCGATCGTCTGAATCAAGCGCTCCGGTTCGACCGGCTTAGATAAATGCTGCTGAAATCCAGACTCGATCGCAAGCTTCTGATCGTCGTCGCTTGCATAAGAAGTTAGGGCAATGGCTACCACTCTACCCCCTTGCTCTGCCGGACGCGATCGGAGCTGTTGAATGAATTCGTAACCACTCATTTCTGGTAACCCAATATCGCAGATAATCACATCTGGGCAAGAGTTAGACAGCATATGCAGAGCAGCTTTGGCAGAATCAACCACTGTCACCTCTGAGCCTGCCTGACTCAGAACGAATGCAGCAAACTCGCGAGAGTCACAACTATCATCAATCACTAAGATATGCAGCCCTGCTAAAGTCGAATTTTCTTCAGGGCGCGATCGTTCTGGAGCCACAACCGCAGCCGTAGCGCAAAGGGGCAAACTCACCGTAAGGGTCGCTCCCTGATCCTCACCTGCGCTTTCGGCAGTAATAATCCCACCGTGAAGCTCCACAATTTGACGACTAATTGCCAGCCCTAACCCTAAACCACCAAATTGGCGCGTATTGGTACTGTCTTCTTGCCAGAAGCGATCGAACACATGCGGAAGCGCAGCCGCCCCAATTCCCTTGCCCGTATCTCGGACGGTAATGGTAGCAGAGTCTGAGCGCTCATTCGTCCGATGAGCTAAGCTCACTTCGACTCGACCGCCTTCGGGTGTAAACTTCACTGCATTGGAGAGCAAGTTCCACACTACCTGCTGCAATCGTCCGGCATCTCCCAGAACTTGTCCGACCCCCGCATCAAAGTGGGTTTCGATCCGAATCTGTTTTGCTTCAGCCGCTAGGGAAACGGTACTAATCGCCGCAAGCATTACCGTCTTTAGGTCGGTTGCAGCAGCATTGAGGGTCAGCTTTCCGCCCATTATGCGAGAAATATCCAGCAGGTCTTCGATTAGCTGCGCTTGTAGTTTGGCATTGCGCTCGATCGTGTCGAGGGCGATCGCTGCTTTCTCTGGGTTTAGCTGCTGTCGCTGTAAAAGTTTTGTCCAACCCAAAATCGGATTGAGCGGGGTTCTAAGTTCGTGGGACAGAACGGCAAGAAATTCATCTTTGACGCGATTGGCAGACTCAGCTTGTTCTCGCGCTCGTTGCTCTCGCTGCAACAACAATTCTCGTTCTTCCTGAATGCGCTGGCGCTCGACAATTTCTTGCTGAAGTTGCTTATTAATCGCCGTCAGTTCAGCAGTACGTTGTGCCACTAATTCTTCAAGTTGGTCTTGATGGCGCTTTAGTTCTAGTTCAGCCTGACGGCGTTCTCCGATTTGAACTTGGAGCGCTTGATTGGTGAGAGCAAGTTGGGTTGGGCTGGGCAGTGCCAACGCTTTGGGAATCAGCGGATAAAGTTCCACAGCAGTCAGGACTGACACGATCGCAGTCACCGCTTTTAAGCCGCCTGAAATCCAGTAGTCCGGATGCCACAACGTCCAAATGTCGAGCAAATGACCCGTTCCGCAGGAAATAATAAAAGCTCCAAATAGCAGAAAAATCCACTCAAACGGTAGATCTTGACGCTTCCGCACAAAGAAAAACAGGGTGATCGGAATTGAGTAGTAGGAGAGTGCAATCAGCGCATCGCCTGTGATGTGAAGCCACACCAGCCCAGTTTGCCAAAGATAGCAGTGTCCGTGCGGAATATAGGAGCTTGAATCAAGCAAACGATCCCAAAATGCTGTCATGGTGCTGCGTACAGAAGAAGATGAGGAAGCGTCGCAATCGAGACGGTTAAATCTGAGAGTGCAATTACCGATCGCAACTCAATAAGCTCCTTCATCTTAGAAGGTTTTCTAGAAGGCAGCGTACGCGCAATCATTAAACTTAAATCAGAGGGTGTTTATTTCACCATTCATCAGAGGGTAGATCTTTGCTGGAGTACGAGATGATTTGTCTTGTCGCCAGTTTATCTGTGCGCCAGAATGAGGCAGACAAGACTAGAATTCCAGCGCGTGATCAAGATGCGAAAGTTTAAGCGGTTAAAGGTTGCGCTTTGTGCGATCGGGGGATGGATGTCGATCGCCGGTGTGAGTCGTCCGGTTTGGGGGGCTGAGCGTGTCTTCTTGACGTATGGGATTTTGGAGCGATCGATTTCAGTTTCGTCGCTTGAAGCTTACGCCCGCACTGGCACATTGGACAGCGATCTCTATGTCTATTCGCAGTATGTCACGCCTGAACAACTGCAAACGCTACGAAAAGCATTGCTGACACGGGCAGATTTAACTCCGATCGCGGTGTCGCAGTTTCTCTACACGCAGCAAGGGGAGATTCTACTGCGGCGGTTTGGGCAGATTATTCAGCCAGACTCTCGCGATACTGGTTTTTTTGCAATTCGGGCTGCCTTGATCCTGGCATCGGCAGATCCAGAAGGATTGACCGCGCTGAATGTGCTGCGTAAATTCCCGACTCGTGGACTGCGAGTTGATTTACAGCGCAGTTTAGACATTGCTGGAGAGTTGGGGGATTTGATCAATCAAACAAACCGGGCAACGCAAAAGATCACCCAACTCTCCAGTTCAGACACCACGCCGTTACCGGGGGGTGCCGTTCCCGATTTGTCAGTTCGGGGCGCTTATGGATTTCAAAAGGATGCGCTGAGATTAGTCGATCGATCGCGAGGATTTGTGCAGGCTTTAGGGCGAGAGCGGGTGTTTCCGGTTGATGTTTACTTGCCCGTTGCCCGTCGGGAGCCGTTAAGCGCCTCAGTTCCGGTTGTTGTAATTTCACACGGACTGGGTTCCGATCGAGGCACGTTCCGCTATCTTGCAGAGCATTTGGCTTCACATGGGATTGCCGTGGCAGTGCCCGAACATCCGGGAAGTAATGCCAAACAGCTTCAAGCGCTGGTCGGTGGAACGGTAAATGAAGTGACGACTCCGAGTGAATTTATCGATCGACCGTTAGACATCAAATATTTGTTAGATGAGCTAGAGCGCAAAGTCAACACCGATCCGCGCTATCGGAGTTTAAATGTCAAACAAGTCGGTCTGTTGGGGCAGTCGTTTGGGGGCTACACGGTGATGGCGCTGGCGGGTGCGCCGATTAATTTCCAGCAACTCCAGCGATCGTGCCAGCCCGCCGAAATCGATCGAACGCTGAATTTGTCGCTGTTGCTGCAATGCCGCGCTGGAGCACTGCCGCCGATTTCTTATAATCTGAGCGATTCACGGGTGAAAGCGATTATTGCGATTAACCCGATTACGAGCAGCGTCTTTGGACAAGCGGCGATCGCGCAGATCGAAACGCCAACGATGGTCATTACGGGGAATGCCGATACGGTTGCGCCTGCTTTGCCGGAGCAGATCCAGCCGTTTACCTGGTTGAAAGCACCAGAGCGATATTTAGCCTTGATCGATCGCGGAACGCATTTTTCTGCTCTACAAGAAGGCGATGCTCAGGGGGTTCCTTTGCCACCAGAGGTGATTGGTGAGGCTCCAAACGTTGCCCGTCGTTATGTGAACGCTTTGAGTTTGGCGTTTTTTCAGACTTATATTGCTAATCGATCGGACTATCGCCCTTATCTTTCGGCGGCTTATGCCCGTACCTTGTCCCAAGATCCGCTACGGTTAAGCTTGGTGCAGTCGTTGACTGTGGCGCAGTTAAACGGAGAATAATCGCGTGGATGGGTTTCTAAACCTGAATAAACCGTTTGGGTTAACTTCGCATGATTGTGTCGCGAAGGTTCGCCGGATTTATGGGCTGAAAAAAGTGGGTCATGCGGGGACGCTTGATCCCGCAGCGACAGGAGTTTTGCCGATCGCGCTGGGTCGTGCGACTCGCCTGCTGCAATACCTCCGCCAGGATAAGGCGTATCAAGCGACGATTCGATTTGGTATCACGACGACAACAGATGATCTTGAAGGTGAGATCCTGACTGAGCAAGCGGTTTCGCACCTGAGCTTAGAGCAGATTCAGGAAAAATTGCCGTTGTTTCAGGGGGTGATTCAGCAGATTCCGCCGAACTATAGTGCGATTCAAGTTCAAGGGAAACGACTGTATGATCTAGCGCGATTGGGGCAAGCGATCGAGGTTCCCGCCCGTACCGTTGAGATTTATGATTTGAAGATTTTAGATTTCAGAGCGGGTGATTTTCCTGAACTTGATCTGGCGATCGCTTGCGGCAGTGGAACCTATATCCGCTCGATCGCTCGTGATTTGGGAGAGCAACTGGGAACAGGGGCAACGTTAGCAAAACTGCTGAGAACCGAAAGTAGTGGCTTTGAGTTGAACGAGAGCGCTACGATCGAGGATCTGCCTGTTCCTCTGATTGAGCCAGAAGCAGTGCTGCTCCATTTACCAGAAGTTGTGTTGGAGAGCGCGATCGCGAAGCGTTGGTGTCAAGGACAAAAGATTGCGCTGGAACTTGAGCGATCGGGAATTGTAAGGATCAAGGGCGAACACTCCGTGGAGCGAAGCTTGCGATTTTTGGGGATTGGGGAGATTCGAGTGGATGGGGTATTGGTTCCGCAAATGGTTTATGAGCCAATTTGATGCGAGAGGCGAAGATTTAGAGACGCTATATTTCTCGATCGTCCCCTTGCACCTTGAACATACCCACCGAAGCCTGTAGCTCCTCTGCCACATCAACTGTTTGCCGCAGCGCTTTCGACACTCGTACCGATGAATCAGAAGTTTGCGTCGAGACTTCCGCTACGTCTTTGATCAGATTGGTTAAAGACTGAAACGATCGAGTTTGAGAAACCGTTGCTTGCGCGATCGAGTTTACCAAGCCATCCATCTGCTCAGAAACCTGCACGACATGAATCAGACTTTGCTTGGCATTGCGGGCGGAGTGGGCGCTTTCAACAACTTGTGTTGCACCCTGATTCATCGCTTCAACAACCTCAGTGACTTGCTCCTGAATGGTTTGAATCAGCGCGGCGATTTCGCGGGTTGCTGCGGTCGATCGAGACGCAAGTTCCCCAATTTCAGTCGCGACAATGCCAAAACCACGTCCATGCTCTCCAGCGCGGGTAGCTTCAATGCTGGCGTTAATGGCAAGGAGATCAGTTTGCGTTGCGAGATCGCTAATCAGTGAAACGATCCGCCCAATCTGCTGAGAAGCATCCCCTAAGTGCTTGACTTTGCGGGTTGCATCTTCCACCGTTGCTCTGAGATTGGCAATACTGGTCACGGTCGAATCCATCACCGTTTCTCCAGATTTTGCGGCATTCGCGGCATTCTGGGCGACGATCGCCGCTTGTTGTGCTCGATCGGCAACGGCTTGCAGCGCTAACGTCATTTGCTCGACTGAATTAAGCGTACGGGTCGTTTCCTGAGCTTGTTGACGCGCCTGAGTTGCTAAGTGCTGGACTTCTTCCTCGTTTTGGTTGAGCAAATCGTTGACTTGAGCAGAGGTTTGTTTCACCTTCAGAACGAGATCGCGCAGATTTTCAACCACGGCATTGAAGAAATCGGCAACGGTTCCCAGATCATTCGCGGTGACATTAGCGCGAACGGTGAGATCTCCGGCAGACACCGTTTGAATTTCACCCAAAAGCTGAATGATTTGCTGCTGAAGCGAAGTCTTACGATCTTCGGCAGTTTGCATGGCGGATTGGTGTTCCTGTAACAGTTTCACTTGGTCTAAGGCAAATCCAATCTGAGTCGCAAGCTGCGCGAAGAAATTGATTTCGGAGACTTGCCAATCCCGATCCTGTTGACAACTTTGAGCACAGATGAGTCCAATAATTTGATTCTCTTGCTTGAGCGGAACCGCAATTTCAGATTTGATATCCAGTTGGGCAAGCTGTTGACGATAGCGATCGTCCATCTCTTTCGCTGCGTTTTTGACCACCCAAATCGACTGGGTACTATATTGCTCAAATCGCTCTAAACCTAATGGAGATGCGATCGTTTTGTGAATCAAGCTGAGGTTTTCAGATCTGATCGATTCTGCAATTATGGTTCCACTAACTATGCAGGATTTTAATTCGTAGACCAAGATACGATCGAGGTTGAGAAACGATCGGGCTTCGTCGATCGCGGTTTGGAGGATTTGTAGCGGCTCAAGCGATCGGCGCATTCGTACCGTAATTTCGCTCAGCATCCGAGCTTCTTGCATTTGCTGTTCTTGGCGCGACACTTCATTTGCCAAAGAAACTTCAGAAGCGTTAATGCTGTCTGCCATGTGATTGAACGCGATCGCCAATTGTCCCACTTCATCTTTAGCAAACACTCCAGCCCGGACAGATCGATCGCCGTTGGCAAATGCTTCGGTCGCCTGCTGCAACTCCTGAATTGGTTTAAGAACGATGCGACGAAAAACAATTGTCCAGACGACGATCGCTCCAATTGCTAAAGCGAACACGATCGCTTCTTGCTGCATACTGGTCAGCAGCAATTGATTCAGAGCCGTTTCAGGTGTACCACGCACCAAGATGGCGCTGGGATTGTCTCCCATTTCTGCAACGGCTCCATCTGGCGTTTCGACGGTGCGGTTTGGGAGTGCTTTAGCAGCAACGGTGTAAGTCTGACCGTTGACAGGAATTCGCTGGGTGACAGTCTTACCTTTAGCAGCGATCGCCGATTTGAGAATTGCTAAATCAGACAAAGCTGCATCAATTTGAGGTTGATTCGGGTTAGCGCTGTCTTGATTTAGCCCACTAGCTAAGCCAAATTCATCATTCTCGCGCCGAAAATACACGGCACTATAGCCGCCACCAAAGGCTTTTAGAGTATTTTCGACGATCGGTAGTTTGTGGTTGACAATATCGCCAAAGACGAGAACGCCGATGATAGTGTTTGAATTTTCGGGTTCGCGGATGGGCGTGACGACATAGCGAATGAGCGCATCTTGGTTGCTGAAGCGATCGGGAAGGGGTGGTGCTTCTTTGCTGAGTTCGTCCCAGCTAACGGTGCTACTGGCTTTGATTTGCTGCCCATCTCGGAGAACTTGCTGAATCAGCGGCACCAGTTCAGGCGTTGTCACCGTTTCTTTGGTTCGGTTGTTGTTTGCATTCGCAATGATGCGTAAATCTTTGCCGATGAGGGTTGCATATTCTATGCGGCGGGCTTTCACTTCGTTTTGCAAAATCTGTTGGAGTTGATTTTGCAGATCGGTTGAAAGATTTTCGCTGCGCTGATGATTTCTTGTAGCGGTAATGATCGCAGGGTTATCCGATTGTCCCCGCGATCCGAATCCCATCTGATTGATTTTGATGTTGTAGTTCGTCTCCGTCACCGCAACTTCGGATTTTGCTTGGGCAAGCAGTTGGGTGCGTAAACTATTTGCAAGCACGATCGAGGAACCAATTCCTAGTCCGACGATCGGAATCAGTTCACAGACCAGTAGCGCAAGCAGTTGTTTTCGCCCGATCGGTAAGTTATGAAACCAATTTGACCAAAACGGGCGAGTGGGGCGAGAAGAACGGTCTAACATAAGGGCTACACAAAAATAAACATCGCTGCTTTGAGCGAAAGGAATATTGCGAGAAGTTAGGGATTAGATTGATGTTCAGGTTGGATTGACGTTCAGGTTGGATTGTTGCCCTTCGTCCCCCAGTCCTGGAAGACTTCAAGCTGGATTAACCACCCAACACTGAAATCGAACTTACATTAAACGACGGCGATCGAGTTCACCATTTTTTCGAGCGTTTTGAGTAGAACCTGCTCGTTATAAGGTTTTGAGAAATAAGCAGATGCGCCTAAGCTTTCAGCCAGCTTCCGATGTTTTTCGCCACTCCGAGAAGTCAACATCATCACAGGCAACTGAGCAAATTGCGTATCTGATCGCATCTTTGCCAAAAATCCATATCCATCTAGCCTTGGCATCTCGATATCACAGATCACGGCTTGTACCGCTAAACCCGATTCAAGCCGCTCGATCGCGTCCTGTCCGTCCTTTGCCTGCTCGACTCGATAGCCCGATCGCTCCAGCGTCAGCGCTAAGAATCGCCGTACGTTAATCGAATCATCGACGACTAACACGGTTGGAATGGAGGTTCCAGGAAGTTCGGGGCGCTGAGTCAGGCTTGCTGTGAGTTGGGCGCGGAAATTGCGGTCGAGTTCTGGTTCGGTTTCGGAGCGCTCACAGCTTGTAATCCAGCGCAGCAGTTCCGGCGCATTCACCAAAGGTACAACGCGACCATCCCCCAGAATCGTACAGCCGCTAAATCCACTCGGCAGCGGCAAATTGCCTTCGACTTTACGGATCGTCGCTTCTTGTTCACCCCAGCAGCGATCGATATAAATGCCAAACCATTGCGGCTTTTGGTCGAGCATCAGGATACTAGGATTGGCGATCGTGGGCGGAGTCTCAAAGCCATGAGGAACTTTCGGACAACTGAAGCGCATCCATTTTTGCAGGCGCACCAGTTGTACCATGCGATTTTGCCAGTTTAGGAGTTCGCTACCCGGAGCTTGAATAATTTGATCCGGTTGCAGCAGCACTAATTCCGAAACCACGTCGGTAGGAAACGCGAGTAACATTCCCGCACTTTCAACCAGCAACACTTTAACGGTCGAAAGGGTGAAAGGAACCGATAAGGTAAACGTTGTACCGAGTCCCGCTTTGGTATTGACGCTGATTTCGCCCCGGATTTGTTTGAGATTATTGCGAACCACATCCATCCCGACCCCACGGCCAGAAAGGGCGGTGACTTGGCTGCTTGTACTAAATCCCGGCTCGAAAATCAGCGACAGCAATTCCTCATCTCGTGCCGCATCAAGCAGCACCGGATCGAGTCCCATCTGTTCCGCCCGATCGCGAATTTTGTGAATCGGAATGCCTTCACCGTCATCTCGAACCGTGATAATCGTGCGATTGCCTTCGTTGAATGCCCGAATTTCGATCACGCCCTCCGGCGATTTACCTTTCGATTCTCGAACGCTGGAGGCCTCAATTCCATGATCAAACGCATTGCGGAACAGGTGCATTAATGGGTCGTTCAGCGTTTCGAGAATGTTGCGATCGATCAGCGTACTGCCCCCCGCCATATCAAATCGAACGGGCTTGCCGTACTGCAACGACCATTCGCGTAACGCTCTCGGAAAGCGATCCAAGACATCTGAAATCGGACGCATTCTGAGCTGAGACAGTCCGCTTTGCATTTGTTTCGCGGTTTTATTCAAGTTCCGCGAGGACTGTTCCGTGTCGTCTAAGCTCAGATCGATATCTTCGCTGACTTCCTGAAGCTGCACGATCGTTTCCATCACCTGCTGCGACAGTAGATGCAAATCGCCATAGCGATCGAGTTCTAACGCATCAAATTCCGGGCGACGATTTTCGCCCAGCGTTCGGACTCCCGCTAAATTTACGCGATCGTAAGCCAATCTCAATTTCGCATTCACTTGATCGAGCGTTTGCACTCGTTCGTGCAGCGTTCTCGCAAGCGATCGTAATCGCTTTAAGTAGAGATCTAACCCGTTGCGATCGATGGTTAATTCACCAAACAAATCGTTGAGTTGATTCAGTTGCCGCACCGGAACGCGCACCGTCGCGTCTTGATCTTCAGCAACCGTTACAGGTTCGGGTTCTGCTTCCAGCACTTTGAAATCGGTCACCTGCGGTTGGGCAGGAGTCGTTTGCGCCGCGCTACGCGATCGTGCAGGCTCCGGGATCGGTTGAAAGTCGGTATAGGCTGCATCATCAAAGCTATCGGCGGCAAGCGCTTCGGTAAACCAATCGGTCGGCTCGACCACCGCCTGCGGCTCGGCAAAATCAACGATTTCCGCACCCGCGATCGAGGTGGGAATCTGGTCGTATTGTCCAGCGATCGCGAACATTTGCGCGATTCGCCAAGCCTTTAGAGCAGATTGAGCGGTTTCGACGGTCTCTTCTTGCTCAATCTGCTGAGACACCGATTGGCAAAGCCGAATGAAATTCGTCAGTTGCAGCATTTCACCGAGTCCGCCCAGCTCTTGCGCTAGAATCGCAACTTCCTCGCACAAACAAGGCTGATCCGGCGCGGCTAGCACTGACTCCAATCGCTGCAAACAGCCTTCCACTTCCGTTTCAAACAACAGTGGCACGATGTCCTGACCGTCTTCCGGCGACAGCACCGAGGCAGCGTTTTCCTCCTGGGGATCGCCTAATTCTGAATGCAGCGCATCAAACACGGGATACGCCTCAACTGCTAGCCAGTTTGCGTCCACACAAGAAGCCTGGTGGCGCTGCATCGAGTCGCGATCGAACTCCACAACCTGCCGCAAACAGCTTACCGCCGATAGCAGCAGATTTTCGAGTCGAGGAGTTACGGTGATCGATTTATCAATCTTCAACACTTTCCAGGAGTCTTCGAGCCGATGAGCAAGTTCACTCAGAACCTGAAATCCCATCATTCCTGCGCCTCCTTTAATCGAGTGCGCCGCTCTTAACGCTGCATTCGCTTGGGTCGCATCAACCGGCTGATTGGCTAACCCCAAAATCGTGGCATCAAGCGTATCCAGATACTCTTGCGCTTCATCGAGAAACTGACGGCGAATCTCAAGCTCTCTATCTTGCTTCATCGTTTAGCTCACCTTAAACGCGCCCACTGATTCCTGTAGCTCTTTTGCCACCCCAACCGTCTGCCGCAGCGATCGCGAAACCTCCAGCGAAGCCGAAGAAGTGCGACCCGCGACTTCTACGATTTCCTGCATCAGTTGCGTCACCGCATCTGAGGTTTCTACCTGTGTCACCGTCGATTCTGAAATCGCTTGCACTAAGTCATCAATCCGCCGCGACACCGAGAGAATTTGTTCTAAGCTCTGTTTAGCATTATCAACGAGTCGCGTTCCCTCCACAACCTGTGAGGTTCCCTGCTCCATTGCTTCGACGACTTCAGACGTTTCGCGCTGAATCGTGGCGACAATCTGCTCGATTTCTCGCGTTGCCGCTGCCGATCGTGCAGCTAATTCTCCGACTTCTTCTGCGACGACCGCAAATCCTTGCGATCCTTCATCGGCTCTTGCCGCTTCGATTCCGGCGTTAATCGCCAGCAAATTCGTTTGCATCGCGATTTGATTAATCAGCGATACCACTTTGGAAATCTGCTGCGACGATTCGCCCAGACGTTTCACTTTTTTCGCGGTTTCGCCGATCGTGTCGCGCAGTCCCAGAATGTTCTGCACGGTTAATTCCATCGCAATGCCACCTGCTTCTGCGGTCGAAGAGGCTTCCCGCGCCACGTTAGCCGCTTGTTGAGCGCTATGCGATACTTTTTGAATCGATCGCACCATGTTTTCCACGGAAGCTAACGTTCGGTTCGTTTCCTCAGCTTGCTGCACCGCTTCTGCGGACAGTTGCCGTACCGCTTGCTCATCCGCGTTCAGCGCATCGTTCACCTGAACAGCTGCCGATTTCACCTGCGTCACAATTTGGCGCAGACTTTCAACGATCGAGTTAAAGAAATCCGCGACGGTGCCGATTTCACCTGCGGTCACGTCGGCTCGAACGGTTAAATCTCCCTCAACGGCTCCTTCCACTTCGCTCAGCAAATCGATCAACTGCATTTGCAGTTCTTCTTTCTGCTGTTGGCGCTCTTCAGATAATTGCTCTGCGGCTTTTCTGGCGGCTTCAGTTTGCTGAAGCAAGAACGCTTGGTCAAGCGCATACCCGATTTGCGCTGCCAATTGCCCAAAGAAATCAATTTCTTCTGCTTTCCACTGACGCGGATTCGCGCACTGATGGGCACAGATCAGTCCGATTAACTCTTTGTTTTGCAGAATTGGCGCAACAATATTTGCCTGAACTTCTAGCCGCTCCAAAATTTCGCAGTGACACTGGGTGAGGTTTGCTTGGCGCAGATTTTCCATCGACCACACCCGCCCATCCCGGTAGCGATCGACGAGCGTTGCCTCCATCGGGTCGTTAACAATTTTTCCGAGCGCCTTCGTCCAACCCGGCGCAACCGATTCAGCCGTAATCGTTCCGCTGAGATAGTCCGGTGCAAAGCGGTAAATCACCACGCGATCGGCTTTGATAAAGTCGCGAATTTCATCGACGCTGGCAGCAAAAATATCTTCAGGCGAGAGCGATCGACGAATTCGCAAAATAATCTGATTCAACAACCGCGCCCGTTCAGCGCTTTCGGTTTGCTGATCGACAAAGCCTTGCAGTTGTCCCGCCATCAGATTGATGTTGCGCTGCAACACGCCGACTTCATCTTCACTGCTGACCGTGACTCGTGTATCGAGCTTGCCGTCCCCTAGCGCTTTAACTGCACTTGTAGCCGCCAAAATCGGGCGAGTTGCGCGATCAGCGAGCCATTTCGCCAGCAATCCCGTCGCGACAACTGCTGCTCCAGTTCCTAGCAAAAATGTCCAAAAGAGCTGGCGCTGGGGTTGGTATGCGACATCGGTTGGAACAGAAAGAATCACGTCCCAGCCCAAATCGGGCAGGCGATCACGCCCCGTCCAAGGCACAAAGCTAGCAAGAACAGGCTTTGTCTGATTGGCAACCGTTGCGCTGATCTCGCGGGAGTTAATCGATCGGCGCGACTGCATCTGTGAAAGCTGCGAATACACCGAAGAAGCATTTTGACCGATTTGCGCTTCTTTCGAGGACAGAAAGATTTGATTGCTGGCATCTAACAAGCTAAAGTCAGCGCCGATTCGATTGTAGTTTTGCAGTTCCGATGCCAGGTTTCTAATCGGCAGGACGGCACGAATAATTCCCGTGCGTCTATCCGTGCCGCTTTCCTGTACTGGAACAGTCACATACACGAAATAAGCACCCGTCTTGTCTGCCCGCACCGGACGACTAATCAAGACGCGATTCGACTGCAAGGCTGCGCGGAAATAGTCTTGCTCGCCCTGCCAGGGAATCGCGGTGCGATCGCTTTGCAGTACGGCATTTCCGTTTAAATCAAACAGCGCCACTTCTTCATACACGCCCTTCTCCTGAACAAAGCGTTCAAGCACAAGCCGCTTGTCGTCTTGAGACACCACGTCTCGGACTGATGGCACTGTTAAAGGCGGCAGGCTGGAGAGCGTTTGTAAGTCTGAGGTTCGCTCTGTCATAAAGCTTGTCACCCGCTGGCTGAGCGTCGTCGCCAGCGTTTCTTCCGTTGCAATCACCTGCCTTGTCACCGAAGCATTGGCAAACGAATAGGCGATCGTGCCAATGGCTAGAACGGGTAGGGTGCCGATCGCGATGGCGATCGTCGTCGCTTTGGTTCTCAAGCTTAATCGTCTTAAGGCTGCGAGTCCGGGCGGTTTGGAGGAGGTTATAGAGGATGCTACACCGGGCTTAGAGGAAACCTCGATTACACTCGGATCAAGTCCGCGATCGACGGGTTGATCCCGTTGGGCGGCGTTCAGTTGATCAACCATAGGTAGGAGTTCTCAAACGGGTAATAGAGTAGATGAGATGCACAAATCGCCTGATGAGTCAAACGCAAAATCGAACACAAAGCAAACCTTAAAAATTAAGAATGCTGAAGCAGCGGAGCTTGCAAAATTGCTTCGCCGTCCAGCATGAATACGACTTCTTGAGACTCTAAAAGGCAGCCGCGAGAGTAAGGAATGAGCCCCTTGCTCACATGACTCGGAACAGGTTGTAAAGCTTCTGGAAGCGTCCAAGCAATCCCGTCTACTCGTTTGATTGCCGCCGCGACGGAAATCGAACCCGTTCGCAAAATCACAATATCGTACTGCTGCGGGCTGTAATCGAGCCTGCCGACTTCCAACATCATCGCCAGATCAATCACCCACAAAACGCGGCTTCGACGGTGCATCAGTCCTAAAATTCCCGGCTCCATATTTGGAATCGGAGTGAGATAGCGCGGCTGTAGCACTACGACTTCCTGAACCTGCTTCATTGGCAGTCCAACGATCGTGCCTTGCCCAACTTCAAACTTAAGGTAACTCTCTCCGAGATTAGGAGGTGCAATTTCCCCCTTTCGAGTCGTTGTTAAGGTCAATACTGAGTTATCCACGGGTTATCCTCCGACCGATCGCACAGCGCGAATCAGTTGCTCTCGTGTAAAAGGTTTAGTGATGTAGACATCTGCACCTTGGCGCATTCCCCAGAGACGATCGATTTCCTGTCCTTTGGATGTACAGATGATAATTGGAACTTTTTGAGTTTCGGGGTTCTTCTTCAGGCTGCGGCACAGCTCAAAACCGCTCATTCCCGGCATGACCACATCGGTAATAATCACATCGGGCTTAATCTCGATCGCCTTGCTCAAAGCATCCTTGGCAGAAACAACTCCAACAACGCTGTACCCACCTTCACGGAGGTAATGGCTGAGTAGCTCCATTTCCGAGAGTGTATCTTCAACGACTAGAACTGTTCCCATTAAAGTTAAGCTCATAACGTTTCATTACGGTAAAAAGGGCAAAAATGCGCTAATTGAGATATCGAAACACCATTTTGACGAGTTCCGATTGCGTAAAAGGTTTTGTCAAATAACCCGATGCACCCACGATTTTGGCTTTAGCCCGATCGATGAAACCTGTGTGACCCGTCACCATAATGATGGGGGTTTGTTTAAAGCTCGGATGGCGACGCAATAACGAACAGAGTTCGTATCCATCCAGATTCGGCATTCCGACATCCAGCAAAATCATATCCGGCTTGCTGCGAACCACCTGCATCAGCGCTTTGACCGGATCGTTGATCATAATCACCGCCATGCTAGAGTCATTCAGAAAGGTACTAATCGCTTGTAGCACCGTGGGGCTGTCATCAATACAAGCGATCGTGTAACGGGCGGTTTGGGGGGTTGCAATAGGGGTCGGCGGGACTGGAATTCTGGTCGGAGCTGGCTCAGTTGGAGATGTAAAGCTTAGGGGTCGCGGCGGTGTCGTTGGGACACTCGGAACTGGAGTTGGTACATCAGCGCTCGTTGCTCTGGAAGTTGGAACTTGCCGCAGTTCAGAATGACAGCGCTCTACGATCGAGCGTAAGTCCAATTGACAAAGATTCGGATAGTCTAAAAAGCTAGCTTTTGCAATCACCTCATAGATCCCTTCTGTCACGGTGAGAAAGGGTTTCAGCACCTCGATCGCGATGGTTTCAATCAATTCGCGCACTTGCGATCGCTCCATGAGTTGCTGATCGATCAGCCATTGAATCGCTTGATAATCAGCACTATTGGCAGGGTAGCTTCCGGTCACGCTCTCAAACTGTCGTAATTGCGACCGATCTAATAGTTTCAGTGCGGGAATGCGATCGCTCATCTGAACGAGGATGCGATCGAGGCGATCGAAGGGCTGGATCGAATTCGTGGCAAAAGCAAGCCTGCCTTCATCGAGATACAGTAACCAGGAGGTTGATTCGCTCATGATTTGCAAGCACCCATCGACTCGACGGCTGATTAATTGTGCCAACAACGACAGCGGCTGAAGGCGTTGAAACGGTTTGTGACTCACCATAACTAATCATTACTCGGCGAAGGTTTCGAGAGATGAAGTGCGCTTCTACATAAGCTTCTACATAAATTGTGGACAGCTAATTGTGAACAGCTTTGCTGTGCCGAAAGCAACGCAATTTTCATCGACAAAGTTATCTCGTAATCAGCGGAAAAGCTGATAGTATCTTGCTTATTAGGAAGCCTATCAGCACTAGGAATAGTCGTGCCATCTTAACCGAAACTTGATGAGAAGACAGAAGTTTCCTCATATTTAGATTCGGTCTCTAAACACAAAAACCCGGACTATCTCAGATAGATAGTCGGCAATCTGATATGAATTTCAAGCCCTTTCTTCGGCAAGAATGAGCGAAGTCCGTTCAATACTACTCTTGTTGACTTGATTAAGCACAAGCTTCAGAAAACATTAACCTCCTGATTGCGATAGCAAATTAATTTGTTGACCCTATGGGCAAATTCAGTTCTTGTTCTATGACTTGCAATATTCCTAGAGTTACAAATTAAGATTCTAGGTATTCCGAGTCACCAATAGGGTACTGGTAACTTTATGAAATGGCAAGTAACATTCAAGACCAAATTGTACTGAATGTAAATTGAGATACTAATATTCGGGTTTTTCGTTGTACTCAAAGAAGCTTAAATCACCAAGCGGTATTAAGGGTTACAGTCATACCGAGGAAGTTAAGCAAAGTATTTGCTTCCTGGAGATAATTATAAAACAAAATACAAGCTTTTAAAACGCTGAAATAGGGCTGATGAGCGAATAGATGAAGAAGGTTGCAAAACTTATGTATTATTTGCGACTTAATGTTTTATATCAATGTAAACCAAGTGCAGAGACTGAGCAGGATTAGTTCAACACCCATTATCTCTATTCATAGGTTTGTATATAAAGCTACTCAGTACGATCGTGATTTTGTATCAAACTACGTAGAAACATTAACTATTACTGCAATCTGATCTTGGGGATTCGCGTTTCTGGTAGAAATTCACTATTCAAAATATTGTGTTGCAAAGCGAAGGAGAAGCTCAATTGTTTACTTCTACACTGCTAACTGTTGTGCCAAGAGCGTTGGAATGGACTCCGAATGTTGCGGCAGTCATGATCGTTTGTAATATTTTGGCGATCGCGATTGCGAAATTCACGATGAAAAACCCAAGTGCGCCGCCTGCGATGCCATCCTCAAACTTTTTCGGCGGGTTTGGGTTGCCTGCGGTGATTGGCAGCACTTGTTTTGGTCATATTTTGGGTGCAGGTGTCATCCTCGGCTTATCGAATATGGGCGTTTTATAAACCTAGAGTCCTGATTGTTGCTCAAAGATGTAGCCAGAGAGAATTTTCTCTCTGGCTTTCTTATAGGATTTCGATGGCATTCACAAGAATTTTCTCCGGTTTACACCGGCTTCCAGAACCCCTGCTGTGTATCAATCCCCATTTTGAGCGCATCGCTCCGTTTTCTTGCTGCAATTCAGGATTCAACTAGAATGATGGAGTTCCGTCCATTCAGGAATTTCAGGACTTCAGTTGCCTATGAAAGTTCTTGTTCTAAACGCTGGATCAAGCAGTCAGAAAAGTTGTCTCTACGATCTCAAGAACTCCTTACCGATCGACCCGCCTGATCCAATTTGGGAAGCTCAGATCGATTGGACAGCGCAATCAGGAAAAGCAGTTCTCAGAATTAAAGCGAACGGAACAACACTCGAATCTGCGATCGAATCTACCGATCGTGCAACAGATACCCTGCAAATGCTGAAAACGCTGTCTGAGGGAGAAACTAAAGTCATTCAGCAAACGGGTGATATCGATATTGTTGGGCATCGCATTGTTCATGGCGGACAGCACTACCGTCAAAGTGTCCAAATTGATCAGACGGTGAAGGCTGCGATCGCGGATCTTGCCCGATTTGCCCCGCTGCACAATCCCGCAAATCTTCAAGGCATCGAAGCGATCGAGCAGAGTTTGGGAGATGTACCTCAAGTTGCGGTATTCGATACTGCATTTCACGCAACTTTGCCCCCTGCTGCCAGTATCTACCCAATTCCCTACGAGTGGTATGAAAAGGGTGTACAGCGCTATGGTTTCCACGGAATCAGTCATCAATATTGTGCAAATCGGGCGGCTCAGCTATTGGGACGCGAATTAAGTGACTTGAAATTAATCACTTGTCATTTAGGAAATGGTTGTTCATTAGCCGCGGTTCAAAATGGTCAAAGCATTGATACAACAATGGGATTTACGCCGCTCGAAGGCTTGATGATGGGCAGTCGATCGGGGTCAGTTGATCCGGGCGTGGTGCTTTATCTCATGCGAGAAGGAAACTATACAGTTGATGAGGTTGAGCAAATTCTAAATAAGAAATCTGGCTTGCTTGGCATCTCAGGAATTTCGAGTGATTTGCGTCAAGTCGTGAGTTCACAAACGGAACGATCGACGAGGGCGATCAATACTTATATTCATAGACTACGCTCAGGAATTGGTTCAATGCTTGCGAATTTAGGTGGATTGGATGCGATCGTTTTTACCGCAGGAGTTGGAGAAAATTCGGCATTAATCCGATCTCGTACCTGTGAAGCATTTGATTGGTTAGGAGTTGAGATTGATTCAGAAAAAAATCAGTCCGCACCGATCGATCAGGATATTAGTGCGCGATCGTCAAAAGTGAGAATTTTGGTTATTCACACTCAGGAGGACTGGGCGATCGCGCAGGAATGTTGGAGGCTAAGTCATCCACAATCAAGTTAAGCTTTTTTGCCGAACTTTGACTTCAAATCATTAAGAGAGGGTGATTTCTGAGAAGTTTGCTTTTGCTGCGATCGCTTCGATGTGTCTTGATTCTTTACGTCCTGATTCTTTGTAGAAACAGGCTTGCGCTCTCCGGACTTCATCGAAAGACTAATTCGCTTGAGCGCTTCATTCACTTCTAGGACGTGAACTTTTACAACTTGTCCCACTTTTACAATCTGATTTGGGTCACTCACGAATCGATCGCTCATTTGTGAAACATGAATCAATCCATCTTGATGCACTCCAATATCCACAAATGCACCAAAATTTGCCACATTTGTAATAATTCCTTCAAGCTCCATTCCTACTTTCAGATCAGAAATCTCTTTGATCCCCTCCCTGAAGGTTGCATATTTAAATTCAGCGCGTGGATCACGTCCTGGCTTTTCCAATTCACTGATGATGTCTCGTAGCGTTGGCTCTCCGATCGCTTCTGTCACATAGTTTTTCAGATTCGCTTTGAGTTGCGCGGCAATTTGAGCGGTTTCCGAGAGTGGAATATTTGAGGTTTTAGCGATCGTCTCCAAAATTCCATAGCGCTCTGGATGCACTGCTGTATTATCTAGCGGATTTTTCCCACCCCGAATTCTTAAAAAACCTGCTGCTTGTTCAAATGTTTTTGCGCCTAGTTTTGGCACTTTAAGCAGAGATTTACGATCGGGAAACGCTCCATTTTCATTGCGATAGGCAACAATATTATTTGCCACAGTCGCACTTACGCCTGATACAGACATCAGCAATTCTTTCGATGCAGTATTAAGGTCAACTCCGACATAATTAACGCAGCTTTCAATAGTTTCATCAAGCTTTTTCTTCAAAAGCTTCTGATCAACATCGTGCTGATACTGCCCGACACCGATCGATTTTGGATCAATTTTCACCAACTCTGCAAGTGGGTCTTGTAAGCGTCGTCCGATACTAATTGCTCCTCGCACCGTAATATCTAAGTCTGGAAATTCTGCAATCGCAACCGGACTTGCTGAATAGATTGAAGCCCCTGACTCGTTGACAATCACCTTGATTGGTTTACGATCGATCTCTGCTAAAACTTCTCCAACAAATTCATCAGTTTCACGACTAGCAGTTCCGTTTCCGATCGCAATTAATTCGATTTTATATTTTTCAATTAATTGCTTTAGTGTGACAGCGGCTTGTTTTCGCTTCTCTGCTCCGGTATGTGGAAAGATTGCTTCATACTTCAAAAATTTTCCAGTTTGGTCTAGCACCGAAACCTTACAGCCTGTCCGAAATCCTGGATCGATCGCTAATGTCGGCTTCATTCCTGCGGGAGCCGAAAGCAATAATTCTCTCAAATTCGTTTCAAACGTTTTGATGGATTCAATATCTGCTTCTTGTTTTTTCTGTGATCGTACTTCTGAAATAATCGACGTTCGCATCAATCGATTAAACGCATCTTTCAGCATTGATCGATAAAATTCTCGTACAGCTTTTACCTTCGATCGAACAACTTGCGTCTCTAAATATTGCTGTACCACATCCTCATCAAACGTAAGCTCAAAACTTAGAATCCCTTCTGATTCTCCCCGATATAAAGCAAGGAGATTATGGGGCGCGATCGCTTTCACTTTGGCTTGATAACTTCGGTACATCTCAAACTTAGTTGTACCTTCTGGATAATCATCTTTAATCCGAGATACAAACACACCTGTATCAAATAAGAATTCTCGTAAATATGCTCTTAATTCTGCCTTTTCCGAAACTTCTTCCGCCAGAATATCTGATGCTCCCTGTAGCGCCTCTTCAACTGTTTTAACGCCCTTTTCTTCAGATAAATACTTTCTCGCTTCGTCTTCTAAAGAAACCGAGGGGATATTCGATTGATTCAGATTAGCAATAAATTCCGCTAACTTATCTAACCCTTTTTCTCTTGCGATCGTCGCTCTTGTTCGGCGCTTTGGACGATACGGCAAATACAAATCTTCTAGCTCATTTTTCTGCAAACAAGCTTCAATTTTGTCTCTCAATTCCTCAGTTAATTTGCCCTGAGCCTCGATCGACTCCAAAACACTTTTCTTGCGCTCCTCTAATTCTGTGAGATACGTAAATCGGTCGAACAAATCCCGTAACTGCACCTCATCCATCTCACCTGTCCGCTCTTTGCGATACCGCGCAATGAATGGAACCGTTGCCCCTTCTGCAAATAATTCCAGCGCATTTGCAACTTGAGACGATCGTAATAAAAGCTCTTGCGCGAGAAGTTGAGGAATGTTGATCATGAGGAATAACCCGGAACTCAGTATTCGCCAAAATTCTGCTGAGTTCCGAGTGTAACTTAGAATCGTTGAGGTGTCACAGTTCCCGGCGTGGATGACCCTGGTGCTGTTGTTGGGGGTGTGGGGGTTGTTCGACCCGGAGAAACAGGCGGGGTTGGAGAAGTGGAACCTGAAGGCGGCGTGGTGACAGGTGGGGTCGTTGTCGAACCAGGTAGCACCGTTGGAGCCACATCACGAGATCGATCAGTCGCATCGATACAAGTTGCGATCGACTGATCCGTCGCCAGCTTCAACTCCCGACTCAAATCTACAACGCATCTAGAAAAGCGCTCCGGCAGCAAACTTCGACGACAACCGCTTAAAACATTCACCAGTGCAGTTTGAGGCGCTCTCCGACGAATATCCACCACGCAAGTCGAAGCTTCCACAGGACGGCGCACCTCCCGACACACCGCAAGCGCATCCTCTCCAGCAATATTGTTTCTGGTGATGCGGTCAACACAAATTCCCAAATCCCTCGGACGAATTGCCTTCGCGCAAGCATCTGCCGCTGCTGCTGCTGAAATTTTGCCTCGTGTCAAATTCCGTGCACAGGTATCGTAATCTGCCTCATCCACACCCGGACGAATCAACAAATCATCCAGCACTCCGGCTCTAGAAGGCATTGCCAATGCAATTAAACTCATCCCCACGATGGATGCAGTTATTCCTCGCATTTCTCTTGATCGCATTAAATTCCGCATCAACATCAATAAAATCCTCGCCCCACGAGCGCAAACTTCAGAAAGATTGTGGCACATCCTTCCCTAGAACAGACACGAAGATTAAAGACGCATAACCCGCATCACCGCAGCATAAAGTGTTTCTAATGAACGCGATCGTGCCTAAACTTTTATCACAAGAAAAATTGCGATTTGCGTACCAATACTCCGAATCATTACCCCCAATGAACTAGAGTGATAAGAGTAGATCCGTCTACTGCTCACATCACATCATCCGAAGGACACCCCGGTATGCATTTGAGTGAATTAACACACCCAAACCAGTTGCATGGATTATCGATTTTTCAGCTTCAGCAAATCGCACGTCAAATCCGCGAAAAGCATCTGCAAACTGTGGCAGCGATTGGGGGACACCTCGGTCCTGGATTGGGTGTCGTTGAATTAACCCTCGCCCTCTATCAAACCCTGGATCTCGATCGCGACAAAGTGATCTGGGATGTCGGACACCAAGCGTACCCCCACAAGCTGATCACTGGGCGCTATGCGGACTTCCACACGCTTCGGCAGAAAGATGGCGTTGCGGGCTACCTGAAACGCTGCGAAAGCAAATTTGATCATTTCGGTGCAGGTCACGCCTCAACGAGTATCTCTGCTGCACTCGGCATGGCGCTAGCGCGAGATGCAAAAGGTGAAGACTTTAAAGTTGCCGCTGTGATTGGCGATGGCGCACTCACTGGCGGTATGGCACTCGAAGCAATCAACCACGCTGGACATCTCCCGAAAACCAATCTCATTGTCGTTCTCAACGATAATGAGATGTCGATTTCTCCCAACGTCGGCGCGATTCCTCGCTATCTCAACAAGATGCGCCTCAGTCCGCCTGTTCAATTCCTGACGGACAATCTGGAAGAACAAATGAAGAATATGCCATTCTCTCCAGAGCTGTCCCGCCTCAAGGAAGGAATGAAGCGTCTTGCTGTGCCAAAAGTTGGAGCCGTCTTTGAAGAACTAGGCTTTACCTACATGGGTCCGGTCGATGGACACAATTTAGAAGAGCTAATTGCAACCTTCAAAGAAGCACACAAGCATCCAGGTCCAGTTCTCGTTCATGTGGCAACGGTGAAAGGAAAAGGGTATGCGATCGCCGAACAAGATCAAGTCGGCTATCATGCCCAGACTCCATTTAATCTCGCCACCGGAAAAGCTATCCCCTCCTCGAAGCCCAAGCCTCCAAGCTACTCCAAGGTATTTGGAGAAACCTTGAGCAAATTAGCAGAGAATAACCCGCGCATCATCGGCATTACCGCAGCGATGGCAACGGGAACCGGACTTGATATTTTCCAAAAACGAGTTCCGCAACAATACATGGATGTCGGCATTGCAGAACAACATGCAGTGACCCTGGCAGCAGGATTAGCTTGTGAAGGAATGCGTCCTGTCGCAACCATCTACTCCACCTTCCTCCAACGCGCCTACGATCAAATCGTTCACGATGTCTGCATTCAAAATCTCCCTGTATTCTTCTGCATGGATCGCGCTGGCATTGTTGGCTCAGACGGCCCCACTCACCAGGGAATGTACGACATCGCGTACTTACGATCGATTCCCAACATGGTGTTAATGGCTCCCAAAGACGAAGCCGAACTTCAACGAATGCTCGTCACTGGTATCAATCACACTTCAAGCCCGATCTCCATGCGCTACCCACGCGGCAATGGTTACGGTGTGCCCTTGATGGAAGAAGGTTGGGAAGAACTACCGATCGGCAAAGGCGAAATTCTCCGTCAAGGTGATGACCTCTTAATGATCGGCTATGGCTCAATGGTTTACCCCGCGATGCAAACCGCTGAAATTCTCAGCGAACATGGCATCGAAGCCAGTGTAATCAACGCACGATTCGCAAAACCGCTTGATGAAGAGCTAATTCTTCCCTTAGCCCAGAAAATCGGTCGAGTGGTCACACTTGAAGAAGGCTGTCTACCGGGTGGATTTGGAAGCGCGATTGCCGAATCATTAATGGATGCCGGAGTGGTTGTCCCAGTCACTCGCATCGGTGTTCCTGATATTCTGGTCGATCACGCAACTCCTGATGAATCAAAGGCGGCATTAGGACTGACTCCCCCACAAATGGCGGATCGCATTCTGAAGACGTTTGTGAAAGAAGGAAGTGCGATCGCAGTACTCTAGATGAGTGAAAAAAAGTCTTCGGTGTTTGTCGAATCGAAGACATGAACCATCTAACAAAGCCTGGGTAGATTGAGCATTGCTTGATCTACCCTTTCAACTTAATGTAGACAACTTTAACCAGCGGATTCTGCTTGCTAGGAATCTCTTGAACATCAAAAAATCCTATATCCCGGACAAGCAATTTAAGCTTCTTGTATCCATAATTTCTGGGATCGAAAGACGGCGAAATCTTGTTAATCTGTGAACCAAGTGCTCCTAACTCCGCTAATCCACCTTCTTCTGCTGTTGCTTCATAAGCGCGCTTCAGCAAATCTACTAATTCTTCATTGACTTTTTCTGCCACTTGCCCATTTTTTGTTGAGATCAAATCTTGTTCGTCAGGCTGCTTAGCTTTAGAAACAACAGTAATATCCTCAGACCCAAAAATCTCCGTGTAAGTGAACTTATCACATGCCTTCTGAAATGCTTCCGGTGTCTGCTTACGCCCAAAACCCATAGACAAATAATCCAGCTTCTCTAAGCCTGCAAGCAAGCCTTGTAAAATCGCTATCACTTGACACCAAGCAAAATCCATCAAAGCTGCCCGTATACAGCAAGTTCATTGCATCAATGATTAACGCACTATCTGTCGCATTCTTGCCAGACACATAGCTGTATTGTTGAATCGGCTGAATTGCATACAATACATATGTGGCTTTCCTTTCCAGCCACTCAACTGATTATTCGTCCGATCCCCATAAATTCGTTTAACATTTGCAGTTCCATACTTAGACGCTTCTTCTAGAAGCGGCGCAATCAGATTTGCGCTTGCATTGTCCGCATCAATGAGAACAGCTAGTCGATCGTCTCTTAATTTTCGCTCACCCACAAATCTATCTCCACGTCACCTGACTGAAGAATTCCCATGATTCAAGCTGAAGCTACCACTTTGTAGAGAGGGCTCTAATGTCTGAGAACCCGTCACTGATAGCGATCGAGAACAAAACCCAAACTTTTTCCAAAATTCTATTGACACCCCCTGTATCTTCCGGCTATATTGATTAAGCGGTGAGGGAAGCCAAGCGAAAGCGACGCACTTCACCAGTGCCTGAACCTAAACAACAGAATAGTTTAGAAGCC
>JACJNX010000033.1 GCA_014695255.1 Cyanobacteria bacterium FACHB-63 | reverse complement strand
CGCTTTAAATTGGGCGCTGTGTTGTTTCCGTTTGTTTTGGCTCATAACCTACTCCTATCATGGATGGGATGGGTGTAGCTTATTTGCCTGTCCAGTTTTTTGGTTCCACTTCATCCTTCGCCTAAAGCTGATCCTACACCAAGTGAGCTAATAACGATTTGTTTATTAGAAGGGTACACCCAATAGTAGACTTCAAACTTATCCAATAGATTACTAGACGGGTCTAAGAAATAATTTCTTAAAGCATCTGAGAAGGGTGAAGATATAAGTGGTTGTCCCGGAATTGGTAATTTTCCAGCTAGAATATGCCCTACCACAGATCTCACTAATCGCTGGGGCTTTATGCTTAGGTTTATTTTGTCTGGCAAAGTTAGACCTAACTCTCGTTGCGCCCTTAAAATCCCTACTGCTCTCTTAGACACTTCAATTAACTCTGGATCGTATTCCGTACCAAGCAAATTGTTATTACAGTTTCCACAAATAGAGAGGACATTAAGCCCACTTTGAGAGTTTATTGGTTTTGCACTTGGCTTTGAGAGGTACTGCGTCAGTGTTCTCAACTCGACAGTTGTTGGCTTGACGCAACCTTGTGGAGGAATATGATCGCGTGTTAGTTGAGAATACTCACCACAGATATTACAGTATCCTTCCTTATCATCCTTAAATCTTAGTTGCTTACTTTTCTGCACTTTAAAACTACATGCTCACTACTACATCTACAAACTCTAATGCGGAATCTTGAATGCTAACCGATACCTCTGAGGCTGAGTCTTCACAAACAATCTGTCGAGTTTCCTTGTTTTTGAGATCCCGCAATTTCTCGGAGGAAGCGAAGGGGTTTCGAGTGTACAAGAGTGGAGTTGATTTCCCGTGTCGATCGTTATGGCTCAAGCCCTGAATCGTCCGTCGCCCTCTGCTCCTACCCGTGATAACTCTCAATCTGTGCCAGCCGCGCTGATTCAACTGCGTCAGGTGAGCAAAACTTACCCGAACGGAAGTTCTGCGCTCTCTGGCATTTCGCTCGACGTGAAAAGCGGCGACTTCTTGTTTATTACAGGACCTTCTGGCTCCGGGAAATCAACGCTTCTTAAATTGCTCTATGGCGCAGAACTACCCTCTGAAGGTGAAGTTTTTGTCGATCGTCAAAATCCTGCTCGTCTGCGCGGCAATCAACTCGCCTTTCTGCGTCGTCGCATCGGTGTTGTGTTTCAGGATTACAAACTGATTCCGCGTCGAACCGTGGCGGAAAATGTCTCGTTTGTTCTCTGGGCGCAGGGATATTCTCGTCCTGAAATTCAGCGTCGCTTACAGCCTGCTCTGAAAATGGTAGGTCTGGTTCACAAGGCGGATTGTTTTCCGGAGGAGCTTTCTGGAGGGGAACAGCAGCGGGCAAGTATCGCACGGGCGATCGTCGGAACTCCCCCGATTGTCTTAGCCGATGAACCGACCGGCAATCTTGATCCAGAAAATTCGTTGCAAGTCGTTAAGATTCTTAAAAAGCTAAATCAGATTGGAGTTACGGTTTTAGTGACAACGCACGATGAAAATCTGATTCGGCAGGCAAATGATCCAGTCGTGCAAATTCGCAACGGTCGGCTGTATCAAAGGGTGTAGCTAACTTTTTCTAGCCAGTCAAAAATTTGGTCAAGCTGGCTCAATGTCACTAAGCCATATTGCCAGAGCACCATTGGAAGCGGTGCAAGCTCCGGTTGACTGTGCTTTACCGCAAAGTCGATCGCAGAGACTGGAAGCGCGAGTTCTTCCCGGAGAAACCGAATCAATTCCGATCGCTTTTTCGTTTCCATGTTGCCGCCCTGCTGTATGAGAAACAATTTAACTTATGTAAACAAACTTCATCAATCTTAGAATCATCCAAAGGTTCAGGCTTTTCAATGCAAAACTGTGACTGCACTCTATCCTCGAAAATACTTAAACACCCGATTGAGTATTCAATCCTATTGGCTAAACTTCCGTAGTTGTCCCGATTGCAAAAAGCGATTTCAGCATTTAAGCAGCAAAGGCGATCAAACCATAAAGGAGAGATACAATACTTTGCGAAATCGGTCACGTTTCCGTGTGCCAAAGGCATCGCAATCTCAATGTTTTTATTTTTCTCCAAACTGCTGCCGCTGTTTATTTACCCGCTGGGCTTAAGCTGTCTGCTGCTGCTGCTCACGCTGGTTTTAATATTGCAAAAGCGATCGCGCTTAGCTTTAATCCCCGTCACGCTCACCTTTTTAATTCTGTTGCTGAGTTCCAGCCCTTGGGTCAGCGATGCGATTGTAAAAACTTTGGAATATCAGTACATCACTGAGGGCGAACTGCCGACCGCAGACGCGATCGTGGTGCTAGGCGGCTCAACCGGAGCGGCGCTGCCGCCGCGACCCTGGATCGAAGTCCAAGAGGAAGGCGATCGCGTTCTCTATGCAGCAAAGCTCTATCGAGAAAAAAGAGCGCCTCGTCTGATTCTCAGCGGTGGACGGATCGATTGGCGATCGAATCCGGGTTCCGAAGCGGAAGACATGGCGATTCTGATGGAACCGATGGGAGTTCCACGCTCAGCGATGCTACTTGAATCGCGATCGCTCAACACCCGCGAAAACGCCGTGAACACATTGGAAATTATGAAAGCGAATAAGATTAAGAAAATTCTGCTGGTGACATCGGCGATGCACATGCCGCGATCGATGCTGATCTTCAAAAAGCTAGGCATCGATGCCATTCCAGCTCCAACCGATTACACTTTGGTTCAAGGTGATCAATCCTCAAAATCGACATTAGAAGCGAGAATTCTAGATTCCTTACCCGATGCTGATCAAATTCGCCGCACCACCCGCGTACTTAAAGAATACGTCGGGATTCTAGTGTACCGATTGCGAGGGTGGGCTTAATGCCTCTTCGTCCTCGACTGATGTTTCAAGATGTAAAGACTCGTTGCAACTCTTAATAAATCCGCGTCAAAGCGTTGCAGGAAGCTTGATACACTAAAGGTCGTAATCGATCGTGGAATCAAGTCCGGTAAAGCGATTTGCCGCATCCACAGACTGCACCTAGACCACACTGCGCTCCGCGTAAAACTCATGGTAGATTCTCTTAAAAAACCAGGCTTTGAAGAACTGCGCCCTGGAATCAAGGTTCCAGCGAAAGAAACGATTCTCACGCCGCGCTTCTACACCACCGACTTTGACGAGATGGCGCAGATGGATCTCTCGGTTAACGAGGAAGAATTCGAGGCGCTCGTTGCAGAATTGCGAAACGACTACAACCGCCATCATTTTGTGCGGGATGAGGAGTTCGAGCAATCCTGGGATCACATCGACGGCAATACTCGTCGTGTGTTTGTCGAATTCCTAGAGCGCTCCTGCACCGCAGAATTTTCGGGCTTTTTACTGTATAAAGAACTGTCTCGCAAGCTGAAAGACCGCAATCCGCTTTTGGCTGAAGGGTTCTCACTGATGTCTCGCGATGAGGCGCGTCATGCAGGCTTCCTTAACAAAGCGTTGTCTGATTTTAATCTTTCGCTTGATTTAGGCTTTTTGACCAAGAGCCGAAAGTACACCTTCTTTAAGCCGAAGTTCATCTTCTACGCAACTTACTTGTCTGAGAAGATTGGCTACTGGCGCTACATCACAATTTTCCATCACCTCAAAGCGCACCCCGAAGATCGGTTGTATCCGATTTTCAAGTTCTTCGATAACTGGTGCCAAGATGAGAACCGCCACGGAGACTTCTTCGATGCGCTGATGCGGACTCAGCCCCAGTTCCTCAACGACTGGAAGGCTAAACTGTGGTGTCGATTCTTCTTGCTGTCGGTGTTTGCAACGATGTACCTGAATGACATTCAGCGCACCGAATTCTATGAAGCGATCGGTCTCAATACCCGCGAGTTTGAGTACACCGTGATCGAGAAAACCAACGAAACAGCAGGTCGTGTTTTCCCAATCATTCTCAACGTGCAGCATCCAGAGTTTTATGCGCGACTTGAAACTTGCGTTCAGAACAACGAGAACCTAAGAGCGATCGACAGCAGCGCCGGATCGAAATTCGTGAAGACGCTGAAGAAGATTCCTTACTACGTCTCGAATGGTGTTCAACTGGCGAAGCTGTATTTTATTAAGCCGATCGACATGACCGCAGCGCACGGCCAAGTCAGATAATCACGCTACCCGGTTAAAAGCGGTTCCCCACATCAAAAGATTGGTGGAACCGCTTTTTTATTCATCAATTTGCCAAAGCTCAGTTGAATAAGCCTCGTCTAAAACCTTTTTTGGACGCATGACTAGAATCACCCGTCCTAAGAGCGTGACTGTTGGCGCTTCTTCAAACCACTGCAATTCAAGCTGCTCTCCATTGGCAACCGCAAAATAATTATCCAATTGCCATTGCCGCTCCGCTCGATCCAGCACCACGATCACTTCCTCCGGATTTCCAGCTAGCGGAGTCGGTAAACGATCGCTATCACACAAAAGCGCAACCGGATCTTCAGCACTCCGAATCACTTGCCATCCTGGAACGGTAATCCACGCCCCTGTACCGGAAAACTGCACCAGCGCAAATCCGCCCGTCTCCTCGATCATCGGAACAGCATGAAGGTCTGCGATCGTTAATGGCATCTTTCCAGCAACGGGAATAATGCGCGGCAGTTGCTCGTCCGACTCCAGACGGTAAACCGGAAGACGGGGGGCAGGACGTTTGGGTGTAACCGTGAAATCGGTTAACAGCGCCTCGATCGCTTTTCGAGCCGTTCCACTGTGAGCAAACTTTAAGCCTCTAGCAATCAGGCGCGATCGCTCTTGCAAATCGGTTTTCTCTTTTGCACTCTTCCAAGCTTGATAAGCTACTGCATCACCTGGATGGGCGGTAAAGGCTTCAGGTTGTTTGCTCAGGCGTGAGTAATCTTTGAGAGCACGAGCGACTTCGTGAACTTCATCCGTGTCTAGGTTCTTCTCAAACACTAACTCTGCTGCTGCGGCTCTTTCAGATTGAGAGAGAATTCGCAATTCGTAGAGAATATCGCTGGCTCTGTTGCCAAAATACGATCGCACTGCATCCGAAACCCCACCCTTGAGCATCGAATCGAACACCTGAGCGGCAACAGTAATTTGATTTTGATGAATTGGCTCAAATCCAGTAGCTTCAAAAATGGTTTGTGGTGTGTAGCCTGCTTTTTGCAGTGTTTGACAAGCGTGTGCCCACTCAACCCATGATCCCTCTTTACGACGCAGCGATAGCAGCAACTCGTCAGCATTTGGCAATTCTTGTGGTGTCTCAGTCATGGCGCGGCTCTCCCAGTAATCCTCAATCAGATTACCAAACCCGCGATGCCTGCGGCGCAGGAAAACCTGTTTGGCAATGCAAGAACGATCGTTTAGGCTTCAGAATTCTCAGATTGATAGACGTGAGTAATCGTGAGTGTGCTTTTGTCGATCGGGAAAACAGGCTTACTTGAAATGCGCTGATAGTAATGGCAGATACCAAACACAACGGCGAATCCGGCAATTAGAGCAAAAATTGCACTGGGACGATATCGAGACTGAGCATTCATATAAGCATTAGTGATAGCGACTCCTGATTCAAATTAACTCGTAGGTATACCGAATACGCCCATCTTCAGAAAGATAGTTTTTTGTATCAGTGGTACTAAATTCTGATGTGAGTTTTTATACATGAATACGGGTATAAGGAGAATGCAACACTTGGAGTAAGACGATGACCGAGACTGGAGCGATCGCATATCCCCCACAGCTGCCCCGCTTGATTGTCGAGAGGAAAATCCTTCAAAACTCGGTTCATCTAAGCTCAAAGCTGACTGGGGCTAGAGTTGGGACTCCAGAGACAGTTCGATCGCCAGAGTTTAGCGTAGTAAAAACAAATACACCAGTTGCATTAAAACCGATTGCACCGGATGTCGATCGTCCTTCTTCAGCAGTACCAGAGTTTAGTTCGATAGCAGTACCAGAGTTTAGTTCGATTCGTGCGATCACTTCAGAAACCGAACCCATTACAGATGGAATGGATCAAGTTACCTCAGTTTCGCAATTGTCGGATGTACAGCCGAGTGACTGGGCATTTCAAGCACTACAGGGATTAATCGAGCGGTATGGCTGTATTACAGGATATCCAGATCGGACTTTTCGGGGCAATCGAGCAATCACTCGGTACGAATTTGCGGCTGGGCTGAATGCTTGCCTCGGTCGAGTACAAGAGTTACTCAAGGCTCAGCAATCCAACAGAGTCACTCAACAAGATTTAGACACACTGCAAGCCCTACAAACGGGATTTACATCTGAGCTAACAGCGATAAATGGTCGAGTTGATCACTTAGAAGCACGATCGACCACGCTAGAAAAACAGCAATTCTCAACCACGACACGATTATTTGGGCAAGCGATCGTATCCGTCCAAACCAGCAACAAAGCAGATATCGATTTGTTTCCCAGAGACGGTGTACCCGAACGCCAAGGAGAATTAAAGCCCACACTCGCCAGCAATGTTCAACTCTCGCTAGCAACTTCATTCAGTGGGCGAGACTTACTGTTAACAACGCTGCAAACTGGAAACTTACGATCGTCCGCGCCCAATTTGTTAACCAATATGGGGCGGCTCTCCTACGAATCTGAACTCGACAATCAACTCTTTATCAGCGATCTGTCTTATCGATTTCCCATTGCTGATAATTTCGGTGTTCTGGTCGGTGCAGTAGGCGTGAATCCCGCAAATACTTTTCGTGGGATTAATCCGCTCGAAGGTGCAGGCGATGGCGCACTATCATTGCTCGGTCAACGCAATCCAATCTTAGCGATCGGGAACGGCACAGGCGGGATCGGATTCGATTGGCAGATCAATTCGCGCCTGAGTCTGCAAGGAGTGTATAGTGCTGAATTGCCCTCATTTGCGGGAAGTGCAGATGCCGGTGGACTGATCGGGGGTCGATACGCCGCTGGAGCGCAATTGACGATCGCACCTACCAATACGCTCAACATCGGCATTCATTACCTGTTTTCACGATCGCCCGATGGCTTCATTGGAACCGGGATCGGAGATTCACAGTTGCTCTCACCGTTTGCACCTACGAATACCGCATTTACCACTCACGCGATCGGTGCAACGGTCGCTTGGCGGCTCAATCAGAAGTGGACGATCGGCGGCTGGGGTGGCTGGACAAGCTCAAAAGCGGTTGAGCTTCCCGGTTCAGTACAAACAACAAACTGGATGGTCTTTTCTGCGTTTCCTGACTTGTTTGTGCCGGGAAATCTCGGTGGTCTTCTGTTTGGACAACCGCCTAAAATCACAAGTAGTACGCTACCCGAAGGCTATAACTTTCCTCGGTTTAGCGAGACAGGGGGCAGAGGCGGACAACCTGATACCGCACTGCATTTAGAGGCATTCTACCGCGCCAGACTCAATTCTTCGATCGACATTACTCCTAGCGTTCTCGTGATCTTCAATGCAAATCACAATGCTGCAAACGATCCAAGCGTCATCGGCACGGTGCGGACAACATTCCGGTTTTAAGTCACTTCTTTAAGTCACTATGCTATCTAGAACCCTTTTTACGATCGCGCTTTCATTTGGCATTCTTGGAACTCATCCCGCCTCTGCTCAAATTGTCATTCGCAGTACGGGCGTAGTTTCTGGCACGGTTGTTCCTCCCAGCCAAAACCCAAACTTTAACCAAGGCACTACGAGAGTCAATACGGATAGTCAAGGACGCTATTTCAGAAACGGACAGCTCGTTTACTCGGCGCAAGACTTCAACCCGAATCTCGTACAGGTCGATAGCAGTGGGCGCTACTTTGTCGATTTTCGCGGAATTCCAATCGTCTCAACCGATGGAGTATTAACCTCTCCAGTGCTATCGGGCGGGGAACTCCAGCCAGTTCGTCGCAATCACAATGCGCCGACTCGATTTCACGGCACGATTCAAGATGAGCTGGTTGTACGAGGAAGATACACAGGCATCGCCACTGATCCCGCGACTGGATTCCAGTATCAGGGCACGTTTGATATCAGTGGACAAGGACCGCGATATAGCGATCGTAACGGAGGAACCAGTCCGACCGTGTTTGATTTTCGATCGCACTACAATTTCAGCGCCAATCCTCAGATTTCACCTCGTCCTACAGTTTCTTCGTTCCGCATCAATGCAATGCCTGTTCAGTTGCGCGTAACCATTCCCGCAGGTTTAGCCCCAGTCTCCCCGTCTTCACCTACGCCTAGTCCGGGTACACCGACGACTCCCAATCCGGGTACGCTTCCCCCTTCTCCAAGTGCGCCACCAATTTCGGCTCCTGTGCCATTTCCTTCGGCTCCAAGTGCGCCGCCAATCTCGGCTCCTGTGCCACCCTCGACTCCAAGTGCGCCGCCAGCTATCGTGCTTCCTCCTTCGACCCCGATCGGGATTGACCCAAATTTGAGCGGGATTTTAAGCAACAATCCGCTACAGCAAGTCAGCCGCGTTGTGCTTGAAGGCTCAAAAGCTTCGCCTAGACAAATCGGACCCAGTAGTCGAATTTTGCTCAGATAGCCTGAGAGAAAACGAGCAAATAACCTGATATAAGTTCTTTCCACCGAATAACGTGCGATCGATAAGGCTCTTTGCTTCGTTGCTCACTCGCCCCGGAATAAAATTCGGAGCTAATGGTGCGAAGTCCCTTCAGGACTACAAACCTTGCGTTGATTCATCTTTAGCCCACTAAAGGAGGCTTCGCACTGTTAGCCCGGACTTGCAGCCACGGGCGAGGCAGAATCGAAGCAGAAAGACTCATCGAACCCCCATCAGGTTAATCTGTTAGATCGCTAATTGTGATGGCGGATGGTTGCTTGAGTTGCAGGAGCATACTCAGGGACAAGCGTTTTGAGCAGCGATCGCAGTTTGTTCGGATTCTTCTGATACGCCACCAAGAAAAGCTGATCCAATAACAGCTCTAATTTCTCCCAAGGGAGCATTGCTTCTCGTGCCGCAAAAATCTTCGGATGACTCGTCCCCATCGCATCTCCACCGATGAGTAGCTCTTCATAGAGTTTTTCACCCGGACGCAACCCTGTCACCTCGATCTCGACATCTTCTCCCGGAACCAGACCGCTAAGTTCAATCATCTGCACAGCAAGATCGTAAATTCTCACCGGCTCACCCATATCTAACAGAAACACTTCGCCCCCCTGACCCATTGCACCTGCTTGGATCACTAATCGTGAGGCTTCTGGAATCGACATAAAATAGCGTGTCATCTCTGGGTGCGTCAGCGTAATCGGCTTACCTGCTGCAATCTGCTGCTTAAATCGCGGCACAACTGAGCCATTACTATTTAACACATTGCCAAATCGAACCATCACAAATCGAGTATGGGTTTCTGGCTTTGCTGCCAGCGCTTGGAGTATCAGTTCCGCAATTCGCTTTGTTGCACCCATTACATTCGTTGGACGCACTGCTTTGTCTGTGGAAATCAACACAAACGTATCCACTCCACAGCGATCAGCAGTCTGTGCCGTCACCATTGTTCCGTAAGCGTTGTTGATAATGCCTTGCTCTGCATTGCTTTCAACCAGCGGAACATGCTTATAGGCAGCGGCATGATAAACCGTCTCGACTTGGTATTTTTGAAAGACTTCGGTTAAACGATCGCCATCTGTCACTGATCCGAGATGCGCTTTACGAGGAATATGCGGATAGGTTTCTGCCAGTTCTGCATCGATCGAATAAAGCGCGAACTCATTCAATTCATACAGCACCAGTAAGCGGGGGTTTTGCTCGGCAATTTGGCGACAAAGTTCTGAACCGATTGAGCCACCTGCTCCGGTCACGAGAACGGATTTATCGGTAATGTTGATTCGCAGCAAACTCGGATCGGGCAGAACTTCCTCACGTCCTAATAAGTCAGAAATATCCACATTCCGAATTTTTCCAATCGACACTCGCCCCGTCACAATTTCTCGGATTGAAGGAACGGTTTTCACCTTCACCGAAAGCCCCTTTAAGCTTTTCAGAATTTGTCGCTTTTCCTGCGGCTTTGCAGACGGAATCGCCAGCAGCACCATCGTCGCCTGATACTGCTCAATCAGCACTTTTAGCATTGCAGGATGATGGATTTGAGTGCGATCGAGCAAGCGCCCGTGAATATCGAGATTATCATCGACGAAGGCAACGACTTGATACGCAGACTCGCGCATCAGCGCTTGGGAAAGCTGAAAGCCAGCCGAACCCGCTCCATAAATAATAATTCGCTCCGTCTCATGCTGCTCTTTCAGCATCGGCAGCACCCGTGGAAGTTTACTCGATGTCTTCGGTGCAGTCTGCATTAACATAAAAAACCGACGCACCGAAAACCGTGTACCCACTACTCCAATCCAGGTAATCAGAGCGCTGGTAATCTGCACCGATCGTGGCAGCACGGGGACACCCATTAGCGTAGTAAAAGCAACTAGTCCCGCTTCGCTTAAAATGACTGATCTTAATGCCAACCACAACACCTCAGTCCCGGTGTGGCGTAGCAGAGGACGATACATTCCAAGCAGATAGAAAATACAGAATTTAACCGGAATGACTAATATCAAGGCACTTTGATATTGACTCAAGTACTCGAATAAAGGCTGCTCTTCAAATCGAAGGTTCAGCGCAACACAAGTGGCAATGAGAAAGACGGCACCATCACTGCCAAATAGAAGATAGCGCCGGAGTCGTTTGGGTAAGCTGAGAATCGCTCGAATCGCCCTCAGCAGCAGTTTAGTTTGAAATCTCCAAAGGATAGATGAAGAGACAGACAGTCTTTCACGCATGAGAATCTCGTTCCTGAATCAGTTGCGTCTACTCTTTGGAATCGATTTAAAAAGTGGGTAGATGAAATTCTCGATTCCACTATGTCCCTGATAGTTCGGCAAAACTGAAAATTGGTAGAGATCCCTGAGTTAACAGAGTAATGTATCTAAGCTGGAAGGAGCAGTGAGATGAGGTTGCCGTAAGTTTAACAATCCATAGATACTTAGTGAAAATACTAGCTTTATCAGAGTTCGTGCTTAAAGATACGACTAAAATTCAAAGCGATAA
Source organism: Cyanobacteria bacterium FACHB-63 (assembly GCA_014695255.1). GTDB lineage: Bacteria > Cyanobacteriota > Cyanobacteriia > Leptolyngbyales > Leptolyngbyaceae > Leptolyngbya. The sequence continues at coordinate 9,322 of JACJNX010000033.1, read as the reverse complement.
ATAAACTAGAGATAGACTTCGACCAAACTTATAAATCTGTTTGCCTCCAAGGTAGACGAAAGATTGCGAAACTGCGAAGCGGTTAAACACTCAAAGTTAGCTCAATGCGTTTTACAAGAGATTACAGATAAAGCAATGGGAGCTTCTCAGCATTTATACGGCTTCATTCATCAGGAATTTGCTCCGCTCAGGCTAGCTTCGCCTAAATTAGCTTGATTGGGTGATCACAACACTGATAATCAGCCTAGCTAAACTCAGTGTTTTCTGGGTGGTTGGATCGATCGTACGTAGAGTTAACTCGACGATACGGAGAGAACAGTTAAAAATGCCAACACCCTCAAAAGTTGCGATGAGAGCTTGATCGCATTGGACTTAGAGCTAAGACTCTACCGTCACATGAAAAGACACTGTGTGAAGAACGTATGAAGATGACCAAGATTCTACGGATCGCACTATGGGAGCAAAGAAATTAGCTAATAGAAACTACTGAAACTTCTGTGAGAAGTTACTCACGATGAATTCAGATCCGGAATCCATCAGTGTGGCAGTTTGATCATGAAGTCTACTCATCAAGCGACAAAGGTGTATTTTACGCCAGGACTTGAGCCTTGTCCGATCGCGCAAACTTCACCCAGATTGATCGAAAGTGAGCCTTGGATTGCAGCGATCGCACAACAAAGCCCAGACTTGATCGGGATGGTGTCGGTTGAGGGCGATTGGCGCTATCTGAATCCGAGTGGTAGGGCTAGATTAGGATTTAGCGATCGATTGCCACCCTTCACTGCACTACTCAGTGAAGCAATGTTCCAGCTTTGGCACACGACTGTTTTACCGCAACTTTGGGAGTGCGGACAGTGGCATGGACAGTTGGCGCTAGAGTCAATCTGGTTTGACAGCCAATGGTTTTTAATTCGAGATCAGCACACCGATCAGCTTTTAGGATTCGCCACAATCAGTCGTGTAATCGAAGCAGAAACAAAACATTTCACAGCAGCAGAATCGAACCTAGAGCGAAACTGTGAGCGATATCTTGCTAATGCTGCCCACGAACTTAGAGCACCTTTAGCAGTTATGTCTAGCTCGATCGACTTATTAACCCATGATCGCTTGCCGATCGAGCGCAGCCAGAAACACTTTCATCGACTGCGATCGAAGATTCAGCAAATGACACAGATGCTGGATGATATTCTACTTTGCCGCGAACCAGCCGAGTTTACTTTGCAAGTCATCGACCTTGATCCAGTTGAACGCTGCACAGACTGGATTGAAGAAGCACAAATGACGACCGATCGACATAAAATCCTGTTTACCACCGAATCTGCTGTGTCTTCGATTCGAATTGACGCGGAATTGCTTCAGCGAATTCTGGCAAATCTGTTGTCAAACAGCATCAAATATTCACCGCAGGGCGGCAATATCCTTTGTCGAATGGCGATCGACACGAATCAACTCACGCTTCAAGTACAAGATTCAGGGATTGGCATTCCAAGTGCCGAACACTCTCAAGTGTTCCAGTCGTTCTACCGCGCCAGCAATGCCGCTGGAATTACTGGCACGGGTTTAGGGCTTGCGATCGTTAAGCAATGCGTCGATCGGCTTGGTGGGCAAATTACCGTGAGCAGTACAGAACAGACTGGGACCTGCTTTACGGTGACGATCCCGCTCTAAAACATGGCGGCTAAACTTAACCAACGGGTGAGATTAGCGGGTAGCTCAGTGTTGAGCCGCAAGGGTAAATCGGGCTTGGACAGCGATCGAGCGTAACCCGGTGACAAAAATGGCTGATAGGTTTTCGCTTCGGATGTAGCTTGCTTGATGAACGCTAAACTCACGCCCTGTAATAGACGGCGTAGGGGTTCCATTTCTTCTCCTTTGCGCTCTTTGACGAGGGTTCCTTGTGCAACTGCACCGCTGAAATTGCCCGGATCGCTCACGCTTAAATGCGTCGTTCCGATCGCCGTCAGCAAATATTTCGGGGTTGGCAGTTGCAGGAAGGGCTGAAGCTGCTGGCTAAATGCAGGCGCTAACGTATCGTCGGTACTGGTGAGAATCAAGGTTGGAGTTGCTACCGATTTGAGTCCCGATTTGCCAAAAATTTGCCCGATCGCCGGATTCAGCGCGATCGCTTGCGTCACTCTCGGATCACGCAAACTGAGGCGATTTTCGGGACGCTCAGTTGCGGCACACTGCAACCAATCTGCGGGGACTCGATCGAGTAGCCCACTGGTGCGGCAATATTCGCGGAGTTCATCGAATCTCAGTTCTGCTCCCGCTAACGCTAACGCCTCGTAGCCCCCCAGCGAATGCCCGATCACAGTAACTTGTTGAGTATTCAGTTTTCCTTGCAGCGCACCGGGTTGCTGATTCAGTTCCGCAAATTTATCCAGCAAAAATTGCACATCTTTGGGGCGATCGATAAACTCGCTCGCCGGAATTAGCCGATCGGGGTTCAGCGCAGAAAGCGACCCCGCCCGCGCTAGAAACGGATGCTCGATCGCTGCGACCGTTAATCCATGTGAGGCAAGATGCCGCGCTAAATAAGCGAGAAACTTACGATTTGCCTCAAATCCCGGTGTAATCACGACGAGGGGCGCTTGAGGATTGGCAGCACTCCAGTAGAAATCAACGGGTAATCTGCGATTGCGCTTTTCATCGATGAACAAAAGCGAATCCTCCTCGACCTGCTGCGCTCCTGTGATCGACGGATCAAACGAAGCGCGAAACGTCGAACTGCCTGAATCTAAACTGCGCTCTAACAGCGATCGAATGCCCTGCGTTTTCCAGTATGAAAAATTAAGCTGCGATGCAATTCCTACGGCTTGAGTCACATCAACCGTCACACTATCCTGGGGAATCGCTTTAAGCACCCCGATCGCGTCTAAGCCATTCGCCTGCCGCGCTGCCAGCCAAAATCCTGCCTGTAAGGTTTCTACGCTCAGTCCGGGTGCCGCTTGCCGAATGGAGTCGAGCACCTGCCGACCCGATGGCGACTTGAGCAAATCTTCCATAATTTGAGTGCCCAAGTTCGGATCAAGCTGTAATCGGCTGTTGAGCGCTCTGCGGAAGTCAGGCGTTAACAGTGCCGAATAAAGCTGAAGCGTCGAGGGAACTTCGCCTGTTTTGGCAAATTTTTCTAAGTCTGAAACGGCAATCGATTGCTCAAACGGTCCTAACCGTAAATTGAGCCGTTCAGCCGCAAGGCTCGGCGAAGCTCCAGCCACAGCCAGCGCCAATCCTCCGATAAATCCGAATCCGATCGTTTTCCAAGAGAAGTATCGCTTCACCGTAAAAATCCTTTGTCAAGTGCCTAATTCAACCGAAACGAGGTGCGACTTTTGGAGTTGTTGCACCTCGTTGTCATGCCAATCTTGATTCTAAAGCTGACTTTAATTCTTTAACGAAGTTCCCTTATTGATGGCGATCGGGTTTGAGTCATGAACGTTAAAAGTAGGGAGCTAAGAGGGAACACCCCGGCATAAAAAAAGCGCGATGCCTCTCAGCAGACATCGCGCTAGTTCCTCTTTACAGCAAACTGATTTGGGGGCTACTTGGTCAACACCGAGCGCGTCCGTTCACCGCGATCGGAAACTTGCTCACGCGGGCTGGTGTAGTAGAAGTAGCTGTCCGGCTCGTACCGTACATTCACACCGTTTGCCACCAGTCCTAGAATGTTGGGTTCGGAGCGATCAAGCAGCGATTTTGCCGCCGCGACGCTGGCTGAATCTGCTACACCCGGACGCACCGCAATCAAAACTCCGTCTGCCATTTTGCCAAGTACCGCAGCGTCCGCAGTACCCGCAAGCGGCGGCGTGTCGAACACAACGTAATCATAGTCTTTGGCAACAGTTTCCAGGAACGTGGTCATCGCTTCAGAATCAAGAATTGCGAGTGGGTTGGGCGGCATTACCCCCGCAGTCAGAACCGATAAGTTGCTCGTAATCGGCTTCACCGCTTGTCGCAGCTCGCTTTGATCGACCACAACGTTACTCAAACCCACCGAGTTCACTAATCCCCAGAGGTGATGCTGCGTTGGGTTCCGCATATCTGCATCGACGAGCAGCACTCTACGACCCGATTGCGCCATTGTCGCTGCAAGGTTCGCCGTCACTTCAGATTTGCCTTCTCTGGGAACAGCGCTGCTCACGACGATCGTTTTCACCTTCTTATCGAGGCTCATGAACTTCAGGTTCGCTTGCAGCATCTGATAGGCTTCATGAATCATCGATCGTGGTGAAGTCATCGCGATCACCCGTGGCGAAATATCATCACCGCTCGGCGAGATGATCGTCGGCGTATCACTGGTTTCAAATCGGGGCACTAATCCCAACAGGGTATAACCGTACTGTGCTTCGGCATCTTTTACCGTCTTCAGCGATCGGTCGATCGTATCGATCAGGAATGCCGCCGCAATGCCTAGCAGTAAGCCGACGATCGCCCCTGATGCCAACAAGAGCAGGCGCATTTGTCCGGCGGGTTGGGTCGGAACTAGCGCGTTTTGCAGAATCCGGGCGTTGCCGACCTGCTGATTTTTTGCAACCTCAATTTCTTGCTTGCGAGCATTAAGGTTTTGATAAGCAGTCAGCGCAATCTCCTGCTGGCGAACAAGGTCGCCCTCTTGCTTAATTAAGGCTGGAGTTTCTAAGGCACGACTGCGGTAGTTGGTTAACAAGCCCGATATCATCGAGATGCGGCTATCTAAACCGAGGCGCTGAGACTGTAGCTGTGCCAAGCTTTGAGCAAGGTTACGTTTAATATCACCGACTTGCAGCCCTCCCGGAGCCACAGACACATTTGCGCCCACCGCTTCCACCACTCGCGTTTGCAGGAGGGCGTTGAGGTCATCCCGCTGCTGCTGCAAGGTTTGAATTTGCGGCGTGGTGCCTTTGAAGCGGGATTGCTCGGTGACGAGGCGAGTTTCTACCTGCTGGAGCTGGCTGAGAACTTCTTGAACGCCTGCGGATTGGCTGAGAGAGGCAAGGTTGATAGCTTGATCGAGGCTAAGTCCTAATTGATTTACAACCGCTTGCTCTTGCCGGGCGACATCGGCAAGCTGTGCCCGCGCTTGGCTTAACTGATCTTGAAGGGTTGCGGCTGAGGCGATGTTTGCAGCGGACTCGCGCTCTAAATCGACAATGCCATTGCGGGTTCTGAAGTTTCGTAGGGCTTCAGAAGCTTTGTTCAGTTCTTCTTGTGCAGCAGGAAGCTGATTTTCGATAAAACCACCTGCTTTGGTGGCTTCTTCCTGGTTGGTTTTAAGGTTGCTGTCGATGTAGGCTTTCATGATCAAGTTGACCACGTTTGCTGCCATCTCTGGGTCGTCGTCGTTGTACTTGACGTTGAGAATGTCGGTAGTCGGAACGGGTTCGACCTTAAGCCGTCGAGCCAGTTCTTCAGGAGTCAGCGATCGTCCTTTGCCGTTCTTAAGTTGCAGCGTATCAATCACGCGCTGCAAATTGGGATAGGACATCACGACGATGGCTTGAGTATCGAGTGGATTACCTTCGCGTCTGAGGGGTTCAAGCGTTCCGATTTTTTCACCGACCCCCGTTAGCGAGGTGGTGCGGTTTGTCTGAACTAACACTCGCCCGTTTGCTTCATAGCTCGGTCGTTGCATGGTGGTTGCCAGACCAACGAGTCCGACTGTTGCGGCAAACACACCGACAGTAACTAACCAGCGACGTTTCAGGACGAGCCAATGGCTTTGAAGATCGAAGTCTTCGGAGTAGCGCTTTGTCTCCATGTTTATGCTTGTCATAAAGAGGAATCTCTACTTAGAAAAATGGGTTGCTCATGACCTGGGCAATAGATGAAACCGAGAGGAGAGCATGTGGGCGGGTTCAGAAGTTAAAACTCTTGCGTCTAACAGACTTTCGGGCTTACTTGGTATGTAATCTAAGTGGTTTACCGGAGGCGCGTCTACCTACTTCACCGAATCTTTATGGCATGGTGAAGAATTGACCAGCGGGAAAACAGTATAACTACGGAAATATAGTGTGCAATACTTCCTGCACAGATTGATGTATGGAAAATAACAGAATATGAATGTTGCGTCACGGTTGATAGATAACGATCCCAAATCAGTTGTGCAGTGAGGAGTGAGTGTCGTTCCCTTTTCACCCCCCTATTCCTTTTAGCGTTCCCCGCTCAAACCCGATTCTCTATAAATTCTAACGGCTATTTATTAATTGTCTACTTTGCTTTCGATCGGTTGTTGCACCGCTTCTGGAACAGCGCTGAGGAAGTTGTATCCCGTTTTAGCTTCAAGCTGATCCACGCTGATGCGATAGTCGCGCCAACTTTTATCTTTGATGCCTTGAATGTTCGGGACGTTTACAGCAATGACGCGAGTTTGAGCGGTGACATCAGTGGCTTTAGCGTTGGGTTTATCTAGGACGACAATAATTTTCCAAGTTGAAGCGGGGATGGAAATTTTTTCAGCGCCGATCGTCCCTTTTTCGCCCAGTCCCCCAGCAATAATGTAAAGTTCTTTGCCCGTGTTGACCAGTCTGCGCGACTCGCTTTCTAGACCTTCCCACACATCGCGATTGTTATCAGGAGTTTGCGGCAGAATGTTGGTCATGAGAAAGGTAGCGGAATTCGTTTGCAGATTCCGAGTGCGATCGGCAGAAGGGGTGAGGTGTCCGCGATCGTAGCCGCTGCCGTTGTAGTCGCTGGATTTTACTTGATACCAGCCTTTCGGCAGGATTGGGTCAGGGCGGAAATCATTAGAGCGGGGAACTGTGCCAAGCCAGCTTTTATTTAGCTGCCAGCTTGTCCAGTTGGGGATGTGCTTGCTGTTGTTGTAGGACAGTGCGTAGGGACGAGTATTATCTGCGATTAGGTAGTCGTTTGCATTGGCAATATCGGGTGTAGCTTTGCTGGGAATGCCCATTGCGAGGTGAACGTTCCCTACAATTGGGGGAAGTAAGGGTTGATTGCCGATCGGTGCTTTGGGTCGATTGAGTAGAAGAGCACAGCCCAGTACAGTAGCAACGAGCAGAGCGACGATCGTCAAGATTTGCCAGCGAGATTTCAACATAGTGTATTTTATCTTTCTGAACCCATTATGCAGCGAATCTGAGCGCTACGATGGATCTGCTGTGATAGTAAAAGTATGTTACCGACTGAATTATTAATTCAACGTTTTAATGGTGAAGAGATTGTCCCCAAGCGGTTGCTGTCTGATGAGAAAGTATTGGCGATCGCTGAAGAGTTGATTACGTTATTTCATGAGGCGCAGCATGGAACAAGAGGCGAATTGAATCGACAACTACAGGCGATCGAAGGGGAAGAAACCGATTATCGAGTGAAGCGCGGCTTGGCACATCTGCTCAATAGTGCATTTAGTACGTTTGAAACGGTCAGTCCACTTGATCCAATGATGCTGAGAGAGCGAGTGTTTGCCTTGTCAGCGCAAAAAATCCCAAGTGTATTGGAGACTGAGCAGACGATCGGGCAAGTTGCAGAGATGCTGAGTCAGGAGTTGAACGCTGACGTTTTTCCAGAGCAAGTCAAATCAGGATTGTATGCAGATTTGCCAGAAAACCAAATCTTAGTTAGTTTTGAAGCTCCAACACCGGAAGCGCTTGTCCATCGGTACAATCTCTCGCAAGTGCAAGGAGTGTTTTATAGAGCAAGTCATCTCGTAATCAATGCACATCGCAATGATCCGGGACAGTATAAGCTACTGTTCCGGTATATGAAGCTGTTTCAGTTAATGACTTACATTGAAGGTGATGCGGATCATGGATTTACTTTGACGATCGATGGCCCGACTAGCTTGTTCAAGCCTTCCACACGGTATGGATTGGCGATCGCAAAGTTACTTCCAGCTTTACTGCATGTGACGCGCTGGAGCTTATCGGCTGAATTGCAGGTTAATGATAGCTATTCGGGTAAAACGCGCCAAGGTCGATTTGCATTAGATTCTGACTGTGGATTGGTCAGCCATTATCCACCAGGAAAGACTTATGATAGTTTGCTTGAGGCGGGATTTGTCGATCGATGGAACAAAGCTAAGACAGAATGGCGATTAGAACGCGAGGTCGATTTAATTCCGATTCCGGGAAGCGTGATGATTCCTGATTTTCGGGTTGTACATCCAGACGGTAGAACATTCTTAGTTGAAATTGTAGGCTATTGGCGACCAGAGTATTTGCGGAAGAAATTTTCGCAGGTGCGTCAATCCGGGCGGGATGATTTGATTCTGGCAGTGTCAGAGCGATTGAACTTAGAGAAGGCGGGAGTCAAGGTTTCGGATACGCCTGCTCGAATTGTTTGGTTTAAGGATCAATTGTTGCCGAAAGCGGTTTTAGAGGTGTTAGAGCGTTGATTCTCTCTTGACTAAGATGTGCCTTAAAGCAGACTTGGGGAAGTTTGTGAATGTCTAGAATGAGGAGCCTCGATTGTATTTGCGATCGCAGCACTAATTCTTCAAGACCAGGGAGACTTCACCATGCCCTTAAAAGGCGTACTGTTAGATATTGATGGCACATTAGTGGACAGTAATGATGCTCACGCTCATGCTTATGTGGAAGCATTTGCCGAGCATGGATATGATGTAGAGTTCGATCGAGTTCGACCTTTAATCGGTATGGGTGGGGATCAATTAATCCCGCGCATTGTGTCATCACTCTCTGGTGAGGAAGGAGAAGGAAAACAAATTGCCGATCGACGCAAAGAACTGATCATGCAAAAGTATGGTGCTGATTTAGCTCCGACTGATGGTTCAAGACAGCTAATCGAAAAGCTAAAGCAATCCGGGTATGAATTGGTCATTTCTAGTTCAGCAACGAGCGAAGAACTCTCGGTTTTGCTGAAAGCGGCTCAGGTTGATGATCTTTTAGACGAAAAGATGGCAACAACATCAAGCGATGCAGACGCTTCTAAGCCTGAACCCGATTTGATCGAAGCAACCTTGGAGAAAGGACATTTGAAGCCGAAGGAGGCGATTATGTTGGGAGATACGCCCTATGATATTCAGGCGGCGAATGCTGCTGGAGTGGCAGTGATTGCATTTCGCAGTGGAGGATTCTCGGATGAGCAATTAGCAGAGGCGATCGAGATTTATGATAGTCCTGCGGATTTACTAGCTCATTTTGATCAATCTTCCTTGGCTCTTGGCTCAATGAGGTGATTTTTCAGCCGGGTCAATTAGTTGCTTAAACAGTGCGTAAGGTTTCTAGAAGACAATAAAACTAGGCTATTCTCTGAGTACAGGACAAAAACTTGCTAAGTAAGAGTAGGAAAGGGTTTCATGCAAATAGCAAATTTGACAGTATGAAACCCAATGTCTCAAATTACTCAATTGCGGCGCACATTG
>JACJNX010000032.1 GCA_014695255.1 Cyanobacteria bacterium FACHB-63 | reverse complement strand
AGGATTGGCGAGAAATCACTGATGTGAAAATTGCTGCGTAAACTGGAGCGAGACTGACGATTGGGGGATTACCGTGTTTAATTTTAAATATTTCCAGTTAAGTTGATAGTGCCGTCAAAGGCTATGGCAAAGCGATCGCCCAGCAATCCGTTACTCCACAGACGCAATTCCCGATCGCCTCACTGAGCAAGTCTTTTACGGCGATCGCAGTGCTGCAATTAGTAGAAGTTGGGAAAATTGACCTGGATGCTCCAGTAAAGCGATATTTACCAGAATTTACCCTGACTGACACCAAAGCTGCTAATCAGATCACGGTTCGTCACTTGCTGAACCATACCAGTGGATGGTCTGATTTTGGCTTTTCAGAAGCATTTCTACCTCAACCCATCACCAATGCGGAACGAGTACAGATTTTGCAAAATGCTCGTCTTGTTGGGGTTCCTGGTGCTGAATTTCACTATTTCAATCCCAACTATGATGTCTTGGCGCGAGTCGTAGAAGTGGTCAGCAGTCAATCGTTTGGAGAATATTTGCGATCGCATATTTTCACACCGCTGCAGATGTCTCAGACGTTTCATGCCACAACAATGACTGAGGCACAGCAACGAGCCAACAGTATGGCGACAGGATACTTAATGGCATTTGCGATTCCGTTTACGGCTCAAGAACTGTCAGGTTATCTAGGCGGTAATACTGGCGTTATTTCCACGGCAGAGGATATGGCAAGGGTTCTGATTCTGCACAGCAATGAGGGACAGTTTGAAGACACCCAACTGCTAACCCCAGAGAGCATAGCTCTCATGCATACGCCACCATCGCAACTAAAGAGTTCCTATGCAATGGGGTGGTTCGTCACAACGGAAAATGGCAGTAATGGAATAATACGCCTGACTACTTTCGCCGATAATGGGCGGTCATAAAGTGCTGCCACTGCCCATCATCCTTCAGCGTATAGGAAGTCATGATGCGGTGATTGTCGCTCTTGAACTCGATCACGTCTTTGTACTTTCCTATTTTCTCGTCATCCGTCATATCAGGTCCATCAGAGTTGAGCGTTAGCATGGTTTCCCCTGCATCCAATTCACCATCGTATTGCCAGAGATACGTCATCATTGAGCCAATCCAAGTGCCCACATAACGTTGCTTCTGCGGGTCGTAGCCAAGGGTCATGAGCGTTGTTGCAGGGTCGCCGTCCGGCATCTCGCCCTGTCCTTCCGCCAAAAACCAGAGTCCCCCCAATGAACGAACCGTCTCTGTTCCCGTCCATTTTGCGGGAGGTTGATCGGGGTCCATCATCGCTTCAGTTTCATACGTCCACTCCCCGACGAGTTTCTGGAGCCACTGGTGTTCTTTTTGCGGTTGAGCAGGCATGGGTGAAGTGTGTTCGGTTTGGTTAGGTTCCATTGGATTATCTCCTTTTGTGAATCATTGTGAGGTCTGATTGAGACTCGCAAGTGCAGCTGCGATTCGCTGAGATGCCTTTGGTCGTTTGTACATTCGTTCCATATAATCCACCAGCGCGGGGAACGTGGCGAGTAGCTGAACTTCGTTCGCCCAATCCAGTGTGTAAGCCAGCACAAAATCAGCCACTGTGACGTGTTCACCCACTACAAACTGCCGATCTAACAGATGGTTCTCTAAAACGACAGCCATATTGGTGAAGTCTTGCCGAGCGAGAGGTATTTCAGCAGGCAATCTCAACTCTTCTGGGTATATAAACGTGTGGCGAGCGATACGCCATAGCGGCTGTTCCAATTCGGTGGCAGTAAAGAGGAGCCAACGATAAAGCTGTGCTCGCAGAAGCAAGTCTGTCGGTACCAAGTTAGATTCTGGGTACTTCTCACCAAGGTACAAAGTAATGGCTACGGATTCAGTGATGATATGTTCACCATCGACGAGCGCAGGAAGCTTGCCAGCAGGATTGATGGTGAGGAAGTCGGGTGTACGGTGTTCACCTGCTCGGATGTTGATGGAGATTGCTTCAAATTCCACCCCAAGTTCCTGGAGAACCCAGCGAACCCGAATCGATCGCGTAGGAGCAAATTCATAGAGCTTCATGAATCAACCTCAGTGATGTGCAAGTACCTTTCATATGCTTAGGTGAATGGACGTGTTCGGAAAAAACTCGATCGATCGCTTGAGATCTTTGGCGGGTAGATTAACGAAAATTTGAGTACTCATGGTTTTTTCTGGTGTAGTTAGTTGTTGGTCCTTAGTCCTTAGTCAGTGGCTATTTACAAAGGACGAATGACAAATGAGTTGGTATAGGCTCAAACAACCTGCTCACAGTTGACCATCCACGGAGTCCCAAACTGATCGATCAACATGCCAAAGCGGGATGACCAGAACGTTGGGGCGATCGGCATTTTCACTGTGCCGTTTTCTGCGAGGGCGTGAAAAAGCCGTTCTGCCTCGTCTGGTTCGGATACGCTCACCTGCACGTAGAAGCCTTGAGGGGATTCAAAATATCCGGGTGGGCAGTCAGATCCCAGCAACAAGCGATCGCCCAAATCCAGACAGGCGTGCATGATTTTGTCATGCGACTCTGGTGGAACATTTTCGGCAGAAGGCGCTTCTTTGTGCGTCATCATCATGGTGATCTTGCCACCCAAACATTGCTCGTAGAATTTGAATGCTGACTCACAGTTGCCGTTGAACATGAGATAAGAATTGATTTTCATGACGGATTCCCTTGGTGAATTTGTTTTTGCAGGAGTGGGGTTAGGTCGATCGCTTGAGGATTTTCAATGGGTCTGTCAAAACCACCCTTACAAACAGGTTTAGGGATTGAGGGTGAAGACCGCTTGAGCATTGGAGGGATTAAAGGGCACCGAAATGTGCTCATGTATAATCTGCCAGGTGCCCTGATACTTCTGACACACAGCAGTGGCACGCATCCACATCTGCAGGGCGGGATGGTCTTGTTCACCCGTAAAGTGAAATAGCCAGTGAGCGACTGCTAAGTTGTCATTCACAGTAACAGTGAGATCTCGTGTTTCCATTCCAGACAATTATGGGAAGTAAGGCAAACAGTCTTCCCATAATTGACAAATCGCATCTTTACCCTTGGTTTGGAATGGAGGTTTAACATCAAAGAGAATCGCCTCATCAGCATAGCGAGACATAATTTGCTCCACATCTTTGGTGCAAATCGCCCGTTGTTGAGCCGCAACCAACTGGCGGATTTCAGCTTCCTGGGTTGAGATTGCGTTGGCAGTGGTCATGACAATTTCTCCTTTGAATGAATCGTTTGGTTGTGGGTTGCAGCCCAACAGCAAGAGCCTGGAAGTTCTGCAACTCTCCTTGCGGGTTCAATTCTGCGTTGTGATGGGTTGATCGGTAGCAAATGAAATTACTCTTGCTGTCGCGTTTCAACCTGGGCACGGATGCGGTCTTCTTGCTCCCTTAATTCCGGTGTTAGGGCTTCACCAAAATCCTCTGCCTCGAAGACGGGGCGGATCTCAATTTCAGAGTCTCCTGGCATGGGGTTGGGACACCGCTTCACCCAGGCAATGGCTTCTTCCATTGAGTCCACCTGCCACAGCCAGTACCCTGCCACTAGCTCCTGTGCTGGAGTGAAGGGTCCCTTGTTAACGGTGCGATCGTTACCTGAAAAGTGAACTCGCACCCCTTTTGAGCTAGGATGAAGCCCCTCAGCAGCAAGCAAGATACCCGCTTTGGCTAATTCTTCGTTGTACTGGCCCATCTCAGTTAGAAGCTGTGCACTCGGCATGACCCCAGTTTCAGAGTCTTGGGTTGCTTTGACAAAGACCATAACTTTCATTGTGAAATCTCCTGTTGAGTGGTTTTGAGTTGAATTGCTAGCTGACGGTCATGACTGTGCTGGTAATCCCGCAATTTCGAGAACGGGGCGAATTTCGACTGTGCCAACTTTTGCACCTGGAATGCGGGTGGCGATCGCAATGGCTTCATCGAGATCCGGAGCATTGACGAGGAAAAAACCACCCAATTGCTCACGGGTTTCGGCAAAGGGACCATCGGTTACCAGGGACTTGCCGTCGCGGACTTGAACACTGGTAGCCGTTGCAACAGGATGGAGTGGAGCAGTCGCGAGAAATTGTCCTCTGGCATGGAGATCCTGAGCGACCTGGGCAGATTCCACGTAGCAATGCTCCCGCTCAGCGACACTCATGGCGTTTTCGTCCATATAAATCAGCAGCAAATATTTCATCGGGTTACCTCCTTTGTGATTCAGTCGAATGGGAATTGCCCAAATCGACACCTGACTGCAAAAAAAATTGTTTAGTACAATTGAACTTTAGCTCCCTTTGTCAGTCAGTCGAACGGGAGTTACTCAAATCGACAGTTTGCCCAAACTTTTTTGTGTCTTTTTATGACAGGTACGGCTTCAACTTCAAAATCCGATGTTGCTCAGGCGATTGCCTCGGTTTATCGCATTGAATGGGGACGCATTGTCGCTACCCTAATTCGGTTAGTAGGAGACTTTGATTTGGCTGAAGAAACCGCACAAGAGGCGTTTGCAGCGGCAGTCAATCAGTGGCTCAACAGCACTGTCTTGAACACCTAGCACCCAGACTGAATGGGCGCACCCGCAAGCAGCAAAATCCCTATCCGGCGGCGACTTTATCTTGGGCGACTTGGTACATTGCTCGTTTGGGCGATTGTCGGGCTATGCCTCCCAACATCCCCCAGGAATTGCTACACTCGCCCACGGAATGCGGCAGTTTGATTCCATCTTTCTCGGATGGCAACTGGCTCAGACTCCACTTGTGTGTACACGGTAGCCCAAGGCAGTAGAGCGATAAGATGAAACCTGGAGGAATCAAGATGTCACAAATCGCAAGTTTAGAAGCAGAAGAAATTCTTTGGCAAGCGGTCTTGCAGCGAGATGCAAATTTTGACGGGCTGATCTTTTACGGCGTGCGCTCAACCAAAATTTACTGCCGTCCCACCTGCCCTAGTCGCAAACCGAATCGTCACCACGTCTGCTTTTTCGATTCGGCTCCATCGGCTGAAGCAGCCGGATATCGTGCCTGTAAACGTTGCACTCCACAAGATGTTGTTGCACCGAATTCGACCCTGGCAAAAATTTTAGCTGTTTGTCGCTATTTGGATATTCATGTTGAGCGAATTCCAACACTGGATGAACTCGGTCAGCAAGTGGGGATGAGTCCTACCTACCTACAACGCAGCTTTAAGGAAATTATTGGTGTGGCTCCGTTTCAGTATGCAGATGCCCGACGAATGGAGCGATTTAAGCAGCGCATTCAACAAGGAGAACCTATCACGGATGCGGTCTATGCAACCGGATATGGCTCCAGTAGCCGATTGTATGAAAAAGCCCCGAAACAACTGGGCATGACCCCAGCCGTTTATCAACGCTTTGGGCAGGGGGAATTCATTCGTTATACAACTGTGCAATCGCCCCTCGGATGGCTGCTTGTTGCTGCAACTGGACGAGGCATTTGTAGTGTTCGCTTGGGGGAAACAGCGTTAGAGCTAGAGCAGGAATTACACCAAGAATTTAAGAACGCGCAAATACAGTCCGATGACTCAGAGCTTCAGCAATGGGTGCAAAGCTTGAGTGATTATGTTAGCGGTCTTCGGGCACTTCCTGCTCTACCTATCGATGTTCAAGCCACCGCATTCCAACTTCAAGTCTGGGAGGCACTTCGAGCCATTCCCGTCGGAATGACTGCAAGCTACAGCGAGATTGCTCAACAAATCGGACGACCAACAGCAGTGCGAGCCGTTGCACGGGCTTGCGCTAGCAATTCGGTTGCTCTGGTTGTGCCTTGTCATCGCGTGATTCAAAAAGATGGCAGATTAGGAGGCTATCGCTGGGGCATCGAGCGCAAGCAGAAGCTACTCGACCTAGAAGCTCGATTGTTCTCACAAGCATTGTAGGTCATACGGGCGATCGCAGCGTTGAAACCGATCTGCTGACCATGCTGCTGAATATGCATGACTACAACCATCAGAACGGCACTCATCGAGAGCTATTTCGCATCACCGATGTCGAGTTTCACCAGTTTATTGACAATGGTCTAAATTCTCACGCATTCTATGACATGCCCACTGCGCCTTACACTCTGGTAGAGAAGCTGAGAGAACCAGATTTATTTCTACTACCGACTGCGATCAGGGCACACCTGGAAAATCATTTTCCATCCCTGATTATCTTTCATGGTGAGATGCCGCTAGGGAAGGCAGCACAGTGTCATTTCTTCGTTCCCGAAACCGAGAACCTGACTCGGACTTACATCCTGCTTTTTGGTCAAGCGAGACATCCTGCCTTCAAAATATTTGGTAAAACGTATCTCAAATTTGGCAAGGTCGTGATTGATCAAGATGCTGATATTTTGGGTAAGATTTATCCCAACACACCGCAGAAAATTAAACTCAACAACGAAGTTGGGATGGATTGGGTGCGGCGCAACTTTCAAAGTCTTCCGCAAGTGGTAGAACCGAATCTTTCTAAATGAACGCTCAATTGCTTCACTAAATACGCTTTAAGTGATTTTCTGACCAGCCAATAATGCTACATGATAGATACATGCACCTGAGTTATAACTAGCAATGACAGATAAAGCTCAGTACTTGTTGCAGTTAGTCAAACGCAATGTGAAAGCATACATTGCGAACCCAAAAACAAAAGCGGTCATGCTTACAGGCTCAGTGGCAGAAGGGCTATGTGATGAGTATTCCGATTGCGATGTGATGCTGTATTACGATGAGTTACCCTCTGAAGAAGAGTTATCTCTGGCGCGTCAACAGAATCCAGGTGCAGAATTGATTGAGATTTTAGGCAATCGCCAGGATGGTGCATTCGGTGAAACCTTCACTATCAATGGTGTTGAGTGTCAGTTTGCTCATACCGCAATCGCCCTGTGGGAAAAGGAGATGGCAAGCATCCTGGAGGAGTTCAGTGTTCCCTCCCCAATCATGAAAATGCTGTATGGAATCTCGATCGGCATTCCATTATATGGCAATACTCTCATTGAGCAGTGGAAAGCGAAAGTGGCAGATTATCCAGATGGACTTGCACAAATGATGGTTGAAAAGCACTTGCAATTCTTTGCAGTTTGGGGAATGCAAGAAAAGCTTTCTAGACGGGATACAACACTTTGGTACTACCAGATCCTGGT
Organism: Cyanobacteria bacterium FACHB-63; assembly: GCA_014695255.1. GTDB lineage: Bacteria > Cyanobacteriota > Cyanobacteriia > Leptolyngbyales > Leptolyngbyaceae > Leptolyngbya. The sequence goes on along the minus strand of JACJNX010000032.1, from coordinate 7,639 downwards.
TGAATCAGTCCAAAATCTTCTCGGTGTATTGTCCGGTTTAAATCGCTTGTATTATTCGACCTTCCAATTCAAACGCATGGGCAGGTTTATCGAGCAAATGAGAATTGCACCTGAGAACCTTGCCGATCGTCTTGAGGGGTTGTTCCATCAACCATCCTCTGTTGCAGTGCTTCAAATTGAAGCACTGGTTCGCGATACCATCGAGCTTGTCGAAAATCATATGCCTCAAGTTAGTACCGCTTCAGTAAAACGAAAACTAGGATGGAGGCAACAACCGTGGATAATCAGTGAATTAAATTAGTGGGAGACTACAAACTAAGTCAGAAGACAGAACAAATACAAACCTCTGTAGGCTGGATTGAGATACGAAACTCAATGCCTAAACCTTACTCATAATTGCTGTGACTGCTTATGAGTCAGCAAACTTTTCTAAAAGTACCCTTCGTTTGGGAAGAACCAAAACCCTTGGTTGAAGCCCCATCGCGCTTGACCTTTGAACCAGTCAAAGCAAAACATAGTGATCAGTTAGTGTCAGTTGTTGTGCGTATTATGGCATTATCAATGGATGCGAGTGATCAAAGAAGATCATTCTCGGATAATCCTTATACAGCGGTTGAAACGTTTTTGAATTCAGCCAGGGATGACTTTTCGTATCAAGATGACTGGTGGCAGTTTGGAATTAACGACAGTGGAGATATTGTGGGAGTTGTTCTTCCTGTTACGTTTAATGGATATGCCAAAGGAAATTTAGAAGAAGGAACCCTTTACTACTTGGGAGTTGTGCCAGAGTGTCGAGGGTCGGGTTTTGCCAACGACCTTTTGTTGCAAGGAACGCGAATATTGCAAGAGGTCGGAGTTTGGCGTATATTTTGCGATACGGCTGTTGTGAATGTGGGAATGATTTCTGCATTTAAGCACGTTGGCTATCGGCAGTATGGTGAACCCTGGGAACGCCCTGTTTAATTGCTATTTACTCCCACTTCTATTGATTAGTTTTGGAGTGATGATGTCGGCAATCAACACAATGAGCGCATGAATTGGTAGAACAATTAGAAACAGTGCTAAGAGGCGTACTGCGGTCGTAACAGATTCAACAATGGTAGATTTTGGAGCCAGCCAATCAAAAGCAGAATCCAAAAAGCCTGCAACCTGCTGTTTTCCCTCCACACATAACCAGGGACTATGAGCCACGATCGCCCGTACAGGTTCCCATCCTCGAATGGTCTGGAGGGCATTTCGCAGCGTTGAGCGGTTTAGAGTATGGGCGAGTTGAACTCCACGCGGAGTATGTTGATACATCTGGTTCCACCGAGTTGTGACCTGGGCGATCGGCGTAAAAGTGGCTGAGTCAAAGTCCATGATTAGATCAGTAAAGATGGCGGTGCCTGATGTCCGATGGAAGAAAACGATTTCATCAAACCATCCATTTCCAGTTCCAAAAACACATTGATCAATTTGCCCCGCCCACTCTGGTTCAGAGGTATCGGTAGACAAGGTTTTGTAGAAGGTCAGGTCTTTACGCTTGGCAGGTAGCCGAGGTGAAGCATAGAGTTTGGCATCGGGATACGCCTGACTCCAATCTTCCCATGTGCACATGGTGTAGGTGATTAGGGGAAACGATGTATTTCACCGCTCCAAGGGTATCCATCTCGGTACGAAGATCGGGCGTGAGATGAATTGGAGAGATGACAAACAGACTATTATCGTCGAGGCGGATGACAATTGCCCGATGGGTATAGGGATAGCGAGGTTGCATCGGTGGGCGATAGCAGACACACTCCTTTGCCTCGATCGTCCAGATATTCGGCGCGATCTCAACCAGACCACTGGTTAAATGGTCAGGAATGGGGCGAAAGTTATGTATCACAATGCACCTCCTGTTCTCAGTTGAGCCTCAATTGCATCACACGCTGTACCAACTCCATTTTCGCCTTGAATTATATGCCCAACCTCTTTGGCTTTTGCTGCATAACCAGGATTCTCCAGCAATTTCCTTAATTCTTTTACAACTCGTGATGCAGAGTAGCGATCGCGAGAAATCGTGCGAGAGGTTCCCAATCGCTGGAGACGTGCTGCATTATCCGGTTGGTCATGGCTGTAAGGCATCACCAGCGTTGGACGACCTGCCCGTAATGCTTGTGCGGTCGTGCCAATTCCACCCTGATGCACGATCGCACAGGCGCGAGGAAAAATTTGAGAGTAGGGTACGTAGTTTACTGCCAGAACATTAGCTGGCAGATCCTTTAAAAAGGGATTGGTGTGAATAGGAGACAAACCCAGTTCTTGACGCAGTTGACGAATGGATCTGCCCAGGAATTACTCACTCATTTGGCAAAATTGAGTATCCCTCGGTTCACGATCTGTCCCAATTTGTAGAGCTTTGCCAGAGCCGGAAGCGGGGCTAAGACAGGCGGATCATAGACCGAGAAAAACGACATGGGAACCATTGCACTCGAAGCCCAACGCATTCCCAGTTTCTCTGCGAGCAACGGCGTTGCGATCACACCTTCCCCTGAGAAGATAAAGTCTGCTCCTTTGGCAACATTGAGCAGGTCGGTATACATTTCGCGCAGACTGGGAGTTACCCACTGGCGCACCATGTATTCCTGCCCTGTTTTGAGATCCATCATCCGTGCCATTTCCTGCGGATCATTTATGGCAGTGAAATCGGGGCGCATGGGATGAAACTCAAAGTTCAATGCTTCCAATTTGGATTGATAGACCTGATGCGTGACAAACACCACATCATGCCCCACTGCCGCAGTTCGAGGGCGATCGCAATCATAGGATGGAGATCTCCCAGAGATCCCAATGTTGTCACGACAATTCGGCTCACCTGCTCGCCTCTCAATCATTCCATTGCTAGGATAACTTGAACCGTTTTACTCCCCATCAGGTCGTTCATTTGGTGAACAAAAAGTGTTCACCATCTAGATAGGGATTTAGATGATTTTCAACAACATAGGGTACAGCACGAGAAAGCCATTCATGTTCATCGGGATTGGAACTAAGAAAAGCAAAATTTTCTACGGTTGCCCCAACAAAGAATGATTCAACAATGCTTTGGTAGTGGTTTGGCAGCGATCGCACATGAGTGTAACTTCAAAGAAATGCGATCGAAGGGACGCATCCATATCTCCAACCGCTTGACCAATATCGTAAAGATAAAAGCCAAAGCCACAACGTGAAAAGTCGATTGGGCGTACTTCCTCACCGTAGAAAAGATAATTGCCCTGGTGCAAATCTGCATGAATTAATCCCCAAGTGCTTTGGTTTTGTTGAAGTTCAGCCATGAATGTTTGAACCTGCGCCGCAGCGGTTTGAAAGAGTTGGTAATGATCCACTGAGATAATTTTGTTTTGCACCAAAACACCCAGTTGAGATGCTGCCAACTTTATCTGCTCCACATCATGGATGGGACGAGAAAAACGAGAGGGCAATGACCAACTTGAATATTGGTGCAGTCGTGCCATTAGCATCCCCAGTTGCTTGATTTGCAGTGGTGTCGGTTCACCACTCAGGCGATCACCATCGACCCATCGCAGTACCGAACATGGAATTTTCATTCCTGTTTCCGTTCGGGTAAAGCTCGTTACCCACTCACCGAAACGATTTTGTACGGGTTTAGGGACTATGATGTTTGTGTCATGGGAGATCGCATTGAGCCACAGCAACTCAGACTCAATTACCGGTGGTTCTCTCCAAATATCAGTTGAACGACCCTCAGCAGTTTCAATCCCAGTATGGAGGCGAAGCAAAAAGCGATCGCCTGTTGATGCCTCGACTCTGAAGGTTATGTTTTGGCTTTGTCCGATAAATGTCAGTTGAGCGTCGGGTATGTCGTAATTGGTCAGAACAACTTGAGCAATGTCAGTATTCATACAATACCTACAAGCCAATTTCATAAGCAGCAATCATCGTTGCTGCTGCTTTCGCTAAGCTGACTCCATTATTATGCTGTTTAAATAATCTCCGCTCTGCAAACGCTCCGTCTACCAGCATTAATAATGCCGCACTCAGTTCTTGAGCCTGTCTAATTCCAGCGAGTTCAGCCAATTCCGTCATGCGGTCGCGCATCTTCTGTTTGTGAGTGATCGCCACTTGATGTCCTGGATAATCAGGTTCAGGAAACTCAGACGCGACCATCAAGAAGGGACAACCATGACTATCATCGCTACTCAATAGCTCATCCATCCAGACAAAGATCGCCAGCAACTGTGGTTTAGGCTGCCCTGGGTGTTGATGAACAACCGCTTCAAACAATTCCCAAAATCGCTGATTTCGTCCTTCTAAATAGGCAACCACCAAATCATCTTTTGACGGGAAGTAACGATACAGGGTTGTTTTTGCTACTTCAGACTTGGCAATGATCGTATCTACCCCAATTGCCCGGATGCCTTCCCGGTAAAACAAATCATCGGCGATCGCGAGAATTCGTTGTTGTGCATCGGTTTGGGTTCTGGGCATAGTGCGCTTCTCAATGAATCGATCCCAGTATAGCTTGACAAGATACAGACCTGTCTGTTTATATTGAATTATTGAAGCAATACAGACCTGTCTGTTTATTTAAGGAATGACCTATGAAGATTGGAATTATCGGCAGCGGCAATATGGGACGTTCCCTTGGCATTCTCTGGGCTGAGCAAGGATATCAGGTGTTCTTCGGTGCTCGTACCGCCGAAAAGGGAAAAGCTGTGGCAGAGTTTGCTGGGTACGAAACGCAAGGGGGAACCAATGACGAGGCGGCAGCCTTTGGAGATGTGTTGCTGTACACGGCAAGAGGGGTTGATCCAGCAGACGTTTTTACATCCCTTGAAATCCTGGCAGGTAAAATACTCATCGATCCGAATAACTTTGAAATTCCTGAAGATTTCAACTACCCACCGATTGTAAAATCACTGGCTGAAACGCTGGCAGAGCAGGCTCCAATGGCGCGAGTTGTCAAAGCCTTCAACACCATTCCACTGGAAGTGTTTGAACTAGCACCAGAACCCCTGAAGGACTACAATGTATCCGTTTTTGTTGCAGCGGATGATGGGGCGGCTAAGCAAACTGTGATACAACTGGCTCAAGAAATTGGGTTTAGCCCGATCGATTCTGGATCTCTACGTCATGCTCGCCTCATTGAAGGGTTAGCGGACTTAGAGCGATTTTTGATTATTGGTCAGAAGATGGGAGCCTATGCTGTTCCTGCCATCAATATTCTGCCTTCAGCCCAGACTCAACGGCTTGGTGGACGACAAGCTTCCGCTTTGAAATAGGGTGTCAAACTTGTACTGCAAGAGGTGACTTCAATGGTTGATTCGTTAAAAGAACTTTATGATCTAAGTGGGCAAAAGGTATTGATCATTGGTGGCAGCAGTCGGATGGGTTTAGAAATTGCCAGACTCAGCACCATGCTGGGAGCAAGCGTTATTCTTTCCAGCCGTTCAAAAAGTAAATTAGATGCTGCGATCGCTTCGTTACCAGAGGGTGTAACCACTTACGCTGCCAATGCGGCGATTGAGCAAGAAGCAGCCCAACTCTTGCAAGACCTCGCTCCACTGGATCACATTGTTGTGACAGCATCGAGTGGAACATCTGCCAGCAGTATTCCAGAAACCCCTTCAGAAATTGCTCAAGCCGCTTTTAGCCGATTTTGGATGTCGTATCATGTGCTGCATTTTGCTTCAACGGTGATGCGCTCTTCTGGTTCAATCACGCTTCTTTCGGGCAGCAGTGGACGCAGACCTGTAGCGGATTATGGGGTCTGGAGCAGTTTACATGGCAGCATCGATAGCCTGGTACGTCCTGCGGCGTTGGAGCTAGCTCCCATTCGCGTCAATGCAATTTCTCCGGGCGGAATTGGGACTAACGCTCGATCGCCAATTAGCTCACCATGCTGGACAACCTGTTGATATTGCAAAAATGGCGATCGCACTGATGACTAATCCGCCAGTGACAAATACGGTCGTGGATGTAGATAGTGGTGAACGGCTAGGAACCTGGACTGGTCAAGTTTCAGAAGAACTGACGGATTGAGTGAAAAAGTACTTCTCGATTATTAAGCTAATGAACTTCATTGATCTCTTTCGCATTCCCTTGAATGTTGCTCGGATCATAAAAATAATGCTCCTGGACAATTCGTCCGTCTTTCCAGGTCTGCAAGCCTATGCAACGGAGGGGCGATCGCTAACCTGCATCCATCAAAACAGATAAGGTTTGCTTGGCATACTGCGCTCCAGTTGGATTTGCCTCAATCGTAGCCATGAGGCTAGCTCATCCAATCAGAAGCAGATATTGCTAAGATTCAACTTTGAACCTTACCTGGTCTTCTTCCCCAGGGCTTTAGGGTAGAAATGACAATAATCACCAAGAGGAAAGAGGCCTGAAGCGCTGATCCAATTAACACTCCTTTCGCATCAAACCTGTAAATGGAATTATTGAAGGCACCTAAACCTTCTGATTGAGAGATAGCCTCAGCCGTGTTGCCCCAGGGAAATAGCCAGAACGTTCCAAAAACAATTAATCCTGTTGTCAAAATCCACTTGGTAATCACCCAGTAGAATTTGAAGAACCCATAGTTTGTTTGCCAGCAAAGGAGAGTAGCTGTCACCACAGAGCCGATCGCTGCAGGAATCACAATGAAATCATCCAGTAAGTTGATCACCGAATTGAGAGCGAATAAAATGTCTGTATTAGCTGCGCTGTTATTCCTGAGCGCAATCAGAAACATGCTGAGAACAGTTCCAGTCCACAGTGCGGCAAAGCCAATGTGGAAGGCTAGAACCCAGTTCTTTTGCTGAAGACTCAGTTTGAACCGTTGTTGCTTTTGTTGGGTTGTCTCAGGCTGCGATCGCTGTTCACTCGCTCCAGTTGTCGTCATAGATACTCCCGTCAGGACACTGACTGCTTTGCGTAATGGAATATGCAGAGTGTAGCGATCGCCCCTTCCTTAAAGCTTGACCTTATTTGCTCAAATTGTGCAAATCCTGCTGAGTTTCTACAATGACGCTCTGAATTCTTTCGGAGTCATCCCAACATAGCGACGAAACAGTCTAGTGAAAGAACTGTGATTGTTCAAACCTACTGCAAATGCGATTTCAGTAATCGTGAGTTGAGTGAATTGCAATAGATGCTTGGCGCGATCGATTCGACACTGAGTTAAATACTGGTGAGGTGCTAGTCCGGTTGATTGTTTGAATAAACGACAGAAATGATATTGGCTCAAATTCAAAACACTTGCCATATCTGATAAAGCAATATCCTGTTCAAGGTAGTCTTGAACGTACTTGAACACTTTTTGTAGCTGATGGTCTGACAGACGGCTTTCAGCAGAGATTGATTGAGTCTGCCAGACAGCATACTGCTTCAATAGATGAATCACTAAACCTGTCGCCAGCGATTCTCCAAACATTCGACCTGTCAGATGTTTGGCTTCAACATCTGCTTTCAGAGCTAATCCAATCTGTTGTACCAGCGAATCGTCAACCCCGATGTGTGGAATCAACTCAATCTGCTTCATTCGAATCGATTCATGTGCAACCGGCACTATCAACTTAACTGGAAATATTTAAAATTAAACACGGTAATCCCCCAATCGTCAGTCTCGCTCCAGTTTACGCAGCAATTTTCACATCAGTGATTTCTCGCCAATCCT
>JACJNX010000031.1 GCA_014695255.1 Cyanobacteria bacterium FACHB-63 | reverse complement strand
CTTCTTCATCACGCTGGCTCGACAATTAGGCTTTACCTCAATGGCAACCGCAAAGCGACAGTTGGCGAATCAACTCCAGCGCATATTTCCTCTCCTACAATGAAACAGCCCTGCTTACGAGGGAACTCTGTCGTAGGGAAACCTAAATTTGATAAATGACTCAATTACTATTCAAATTTCTGTGCCAGCGCAACTAAAATCCGGAAGACATCTTTCAAATCACGTGGCACTTGATATAGATTGCGATCCTCGGTGATGAGGCGAGTTTGTCAATCGAATTGTCCAAACTTCCACAAATCCCCCGTTGTCACGACACCACTTAATATCCGTGCAGACGATTCCGTTTTGGCATCAAGCGCAATCAGTTCCGCCGCAAGTTGAACAAAGCCCCGCACTAAATCAGATTGTTTTGCCTCGATAATCACAAGCCCAGTAGTCGTGCGAACGTAATAATCCTGGAGCAATGAGAAATTCTCGACGTGAGATTTCTGCAACCGGAGTCGTTAGCGCGAAGTTTTGTTCGATATAGGTCTGTAGAAATTCCAAACGATCGCTCGGAACATCAGCCTTCTCTAAATCAAGTTCTCTTCGTTCCAGCTTGCAATCTAGATCGGCTAGAATGTCCTCTGCCTCGTAGGGAAATTTGAAAAACTCCCCAAAGAAAGCTATAACTTTCTGATGGATCTAGCACTCGATATCTGCGGTTTGGATCGATTAGCATCTTGAACATCCCGAAAATTGAACCGCGCAAAACATGACGGTAGAGATCGCGCATCCACGATCGTACCGTTGAAATCAGGATTCTCTATCGCTCGATCTCAATCTCTCCGTCTGCCTTTACCCAGGCAATCTGAGAAATTCGTCGTTGTTCTGCATAGTTCCGAATCTCCTCAAGCGTTCCACAACTGAGATCAACCTCAACTCGATCGCCGTTTTCCCGCAACTTCTGAGCATGAGCAAACGCTAATTGCGGAACCTCTGACACGACTAGCCAATCACACGTTGGCGTTTGTTTCGGTAACTGTCCGGTGGTCAGCAACAATTGATGCAGATTCTCAAGCTGAAGCGAAAAGCCGATCCCCGGAATTGATTCGCCTTGCGGGTGGAACTGTCCGAGCAAGCGATCGTACCTTCCGCCCTGTCCGAGTACCACTTGCCCAGATTGCGCTACCACTTCAAACACAATTCCGGTGTAGTAATCAAACGTGCGAATCAAGCTTAAATCCAGAACCACATGAACCTCCACGCTAACTTGCAGGAGTTCGATTAGAGCTTTGAGATCATTGACGATCGAACGCTCTGTCTCATTCAGATTCAAACTGCTGACTTTTTGGAGAACATCCGCAGGTTTACCGCGCAGATCTAACAGCAATAACGCTCGATCACGTAACTCATCCGATAATGGTAAGGCTTCTAATCCAAGTCGATCGAGATGGGCAATTGCCCGACGAACTTTAGAACGGATTGCTTCAGGAAAAGCAGAGAGCAGCGATCGCGTTAATCCCGCTTCACCTAAAATCAACTGTCCAGGGAGATCGAGATTTTTTAAGCAGTCCATCAATAGCAAGAGAATCTCAGCATCCGCTCGCAGACCGCCACCGCCCAGCAATTCAATCCCCGCTTGATAAAACTCTTGCTGACGGCTATGACTGCCTTCTTCAGCACGACGAAACACATTCGCGTTGTAATAAAGCCGTTGGGGAAACGTACTATTTGACAGCCGCGTGGCAACCGTGCGAGCGATCGAAGCGGTCAATTCCGGACGTAAACCGAGGGGATCTTCTTCAAGCTGGTGTAATTGAATCACCGTTGATCGTTCGATCGCGCCGCCTGCCATGAGCGTATCCAGGCGTTCCAACGTCGAGGTAATAATCCGGTGATAGCCCCAACCGTGAAACACTTGCTGGAGCCGATCTTCAATCCAACGTTTTTGCGCGACATCGAGAGGCAGGAGATCGCGTGCGCCTGCGGGGGGCTGGTAAACCATTGAGTCTTTAAGAGATAAGCGTTACTTTTTCTTGCCGAAAAGACCGCCAAACAGACTACCGCTAGATTTTGCTGTGGGCTTGGCTGCGGGTTTACTCTCTGGCAGTTTTGCTGCTGGAGGTTCGAGCTTTTGTTTACCCTCAAGCGCGATCGAGTCTTGCGGATCGATGGAGAGCGCTTTGTCGAAATGAATTCTCGCCATCGTTGGTTGATTTTGCCGCAAATACACGACACCCATTAAACTGTGACAGCGGCTACTGTTTGGCTCAATTTTTAGGGCATCTCGCAATTCTATCGTTGCTTGGGCATAATTTCCCTTTGCCATGAATCCTTCTGCGCGACGGTAATACTGATCGTTGAGTGATTCGATCCGAGTAGGAGCGGCTTGAGGGGGTGCTTTTGTCGCGGTTGATGTGGAAGTCGTGGTGTAGATTTGACTTCTGGGTGTGCTGGTCTCGGAAGCACCTTCTTTCATCACCAGATAAGCCAAATTCAGTTCGCTAATTTGGGCAGTGAGTTCGATCGCTTGGTCTAGCTGCTCGTATTGGCGATCGGACAAGTCCTTTAGGGCAGTGCGATAGAAATAGTCAGCGTTGCTAGAAGATAAAAGCTGTCGTGCAAGACTACTACCAAAGTCGAGTTCGTGCCGTTTGCGGGCGGCTCCTTGCCCTTTCATCTTCAGCACCAGCAAATGATCGGCGCGGTTTTTTTCTTGCGAAAGACTTTGCCAAGCTGGATTGACCAATTTGGATAGCAGTTGTTCGGCAAGCTGTCTATCACACCCAAGCTCTGCAACACAGCTATCGGGATGCAGGCGGCGGGCAATCTTCAGGTATTGTTTGCGGATTTCTTTTACATCTGCGTCGATCGAAACTCCTAAAATCGCGTGAAAGTCGGAGAAATCAAGCAGAAACAGTCCGCGATCAATCTGAAAGCTCATGGGTTAACCTGTGATGTCGAGGAACAAAAACAGCGAACAGTGTGTTCGCCGTCTTTATAGTTCCTTCAAATTGGCAAAGCGCGACATCGACAGGTCAAACTACTTGCGTCGAACATCCGTCACACGCCAACTGAGCTTGAGGTTAATCCAGAAATTCCAGAAGGTGACAAGCACGATCGCGATCGGTTTAGCGATGAATTCATTAATGCCAAAGACATCGTGAACCAGGCTCACAATCAGCGCTTGCAGAATGATCCCCATCAAACAAATCGTGTTGAACTTGAGGAAGCGCTTAAATCGCTGGCGTTTTCCAGGCTGCCCCCGCGAAATATCACCAAATGTCCACAAGTCATTCCAGAGGAAGTTATTCACAACCGCTAGTTCAGCCGAAAGAATTGTACTGCGAGCGATCCCCAAGCCGAAATGCACTCTGAGCAGGTAGAACGCTGCCATATCGACGAACACGCCGCTGAATCCCACCAGGCCAAATCGTAAGAAGCGCCCGAACTGGAACTTCTCGCGCAGCCGTCCGATTCTGCCTCGCGATCGCAGCTTTCCAAGGTGCATCAAGTATTCGACATACTGCCGCCAAGTAACCTTGCTTTCGCCTTCCTGCCGCTCTTGGAACACATAGCCAACCTCGGTAACGCGATCAACTCGTCCCCGACCGAGGACTTCTAACAAAATTTTGTAGCCGAGCGGACTCATCAGACATTCAGCGATCGCGCTGCGTCTCACCATAAAATAGCCGCTCATCGGGTCAGACACGCGCCCGACCACGTTCGGCAAAATCATCAAGCCGAGTAACTGCGCTCCGCGCGACAGCGTTCGACGAATAAAGCCCCAGTCGCTCGTTCCCCCACCTTCGACGTGCCGACTCCCAACTGCGAGGTCTGCACCATTTTTTACTGCCTGAACTAGTTTCAGTAAAACTTCTGGCGGATGCTGCAAATCTCCATCGATTACTCCTAACACTTGACCCTGTGCAGCTTGCCAACCCCGGATCACGGCAGTTGATAACCCGCGCTCGTCTTGTCGCCGCATCACCCGTAAATTTGGATACTCTCCGGTCATCTGCTGCGCGATTTCCCAGGTGCGATCCGGGCTATCGTCGTCCACGATGATTAATTCGTAATCATTTGGGAGCGCATAGTCGAGCAATCCCGATAATACTCGTATCACCTGTTCGATATTCCGTCCTTCGTTGTAAGTCGGAACCACCAGCGAGAAGTAGATCGGCTTGGAGGGTCGTTCGGTTTCTGGAGCGTGCGGAATCTTTAACTCACCAGAGGGCGGCAACAAAAGTGAAGGAGGCACAATCATGACGTAGTTAGGGTAAAACGACAGAGATTATCGGGCAGCTTGATATAAGTTGAGTTCAAACTGATCGAGACTCATGGTTCCCGTGAGGGATCGAGTCTGGGAGAGCGAAAATCGTTCCTCTAAAACCTGTTGAATCTGTTGACGTTCTTGAACGGTTGCAGATGATGACCAGACCGGATCACCACTTTCAAGCCAAATCACCCGACGATAGTCGGAATTTTTAAGTGCGGCTTTTAGGCTGGTACTGAGTTGACTGGCAGGCTGAGCCAACAAATCCACTGGACTGGTGGGCGGAATGTAATACGCCAAGCGATTAACGTGCCCCCAAGCTTGAGAATCCATTGCGATCAGCGTCCGAGCAGAGTCGAGTTGAACCGTCTCTGCCACTTGATGAAACACCGATCGGGGTCTTAAAGTCAAATCCCCAACATCGATCCCCAAATACAGCAGCACGATCAGGAGCGCGACAATCCCTTGATGCGCTTTGAGTTGTCGAATTGCGATCGTCATCAGCAATAAACATCCTGGCAGCACAAAGATCAGCGCCCGTCCCCATCCAAACCCCAGCGTATACTTCTGCGTCAGCATATCGACACAAAATGCTAGGAACAGAGGGAATAAACTCATCCCCAACCCTATCGTCAAGCTCAATTTTTGCCTAGCCTTCCAAAGATAGATTGCTGCCAGTCCGAGCACCAAAGTTGCAATCAGTCCAGAGATTAAGGTGCTCTGTACCGATAAGCTCGTTGCCCAATCGCCCATAATCAAATGCGCCCCTATCGTTTGGCAGAGATCTTGAAGGTGTAATAAGACAGGGTTGCCGTCTCGTCCTCCGAAGCGATCGAGGTCAGCGTTTCGTAACTGCTTCAACGTTCCCGAAACCGCCCACGGCAGGGTAAGCAGTCCCGCGATCGTCATTCTGATTCCATGGTGCAGCCAGTGCTTGCGATCGAGAACCAGTACCAACCCTGCCAAAACCACAATCCAATAGGCGAATAAGTAAAAGGTGAGCAGACCGAGCGCGATCGACGCGATAAACACAACTTGCCACTTCCAGCGAGGGCGCGAAATCAATTCCAGCAGCGCCCAAACGCTGAGAATTGCCCACAGTACCAAGGGCGTGTACATTCGGACGTTCAGCGAGTGGAACAGATAAAAGGGATTCGTCGCTAGCAGTGCCGCAAACAGTAAGCCACTGCGATGATCAAGTAATTTTCGTCCCAATCCGTAAGCGGACGTGATCGCGCCCAAACTCCACAAGGCAGGTAAACTCCGCATCGCAATCTCGCTATTGCCAAAGAGACGCAGCCAAAGATGTTGAGCTAAGAAGAAAACGGGGGGATGAGGTTCTCCTTTGTAGAGTCCTCGGACTAAGCCTTGTAGAGTCTTGGCGATCGCGCCCCAGGAATTCTCAGGTGGCAAATTTAACAAAGCGGTGAATCGGGCAAGCGCGATCGGTGCATCGTCGGGCATTGAGTATTGCAGCCTTTGACCCGTCGAGAGCAGCAGCGATAAAACTTCGTCGTACCAGAATTCGCGGGTTCCGAGATTGAGAATGCGGAAATAGATGCCAATGACGATCGCGCTACCTAACAACATCTCTAGGGTTAGGGCTTTTCGCCAGTAGCGCAAGGCATTTCGAGTGAGCATGATTCAATTTGCTGGAGGGCTGCAATTAGTCTTCCCGTTCTTGCAATCTCGGCTATGATTCAGGTGCTTAATTTGACCGCAGCTTTCCGTGTTCTCCGGCTCTTATGGCAAAAAAGCAGAAAAGTAGGTCCTCGATCGACACAGACGCAACGCTGACCCTGAAGGAACGTTTAGCCGAAAAGCGCCAAGCGATTCAGGCTCGCAAAGCAGCAATGAACTTTATTTCCATGTCCACGATGATCTCGATCGTGGTCGGAATGGCGCTGTTTGTGATCGGGGGAATCAAGGGCGGAGCAGGAGGATTTGCGGGAGTCCTTACGCTGATGCTGTCGTTTAAGTTTCCTTGGCAAGCGCTCCACACCTTTTTGGTCTATATGCCATTTGGCGGCACGCTCACCTATGCCACGGTGGGGAATAATCCTCTGATGCAGTTGGCAAAAGATGGAATGTACATTCCTGCTTTGATTGCAATTTATCAGGGCTGTAAGCGGCAGAAGCTCTCGATGATGATTCCGCCATCGTTGAAGACTCCGTTGCTGTTGCTGTTGGTTTACTGCATTTTGGTGCTGTTGTTTGTCAACGGGGCACAGCAATTTACAGGTAAGCCCTCTGAGAAGCCCTTTCTGATGGGCATTTTGGGCTTGAAAGTGCTTTTGGGATATGCACCGCTGATTCCTTGTGCTTACTATTTGATGCAGAAAAAGCAGGATGTCTACAACCTGATGCGAATTACGGTGGTGGTGGTCATTATTTGCTGTGGACTGGCATTTGTGCAGTATATGCTGCTCAAAACGGGGCGCTGTAAAGGAACCGTCGGAGAAGGTGCAGACTTGTTTAAGGCTTCTCTAGATGCGCGTTGCTTTGTTGGGGGAGCGCTGCTGTATACGCCAGAACAAGGGGTGATTCGATTACCTGGAACCTTTGTAGCTCCGTGGCAGTGGGGCTGGTATCTGATTTCGAGCGCATTTACGACGTTTGCTGTGACGTTCTTCGATCGCAATCTCCTCTGGAAAATCGTCGGCGGGATTGGGATGCTGGGGACGATTATTATGGCGGTGATTTGTGGACAGCGGATTGCACTGATGTTAGTGCCGACGATGATCGTGATTCAGCTTGTGACCACGGGTCAAATTGCGAACTTGAAGCGATTTTTGCCGATCGGGGTTGGGCTAGCGGGTGCGATCGTGGTGGCGATGGCATCGAATCCAGCCGTGGTGCAAGAGCGAGTGGATAGTGCCGTGAGTCGCTGGAATGCGTCACCGCCAGATGCGTTTATCAAAGAACAGTTTCATACGGTGGTACGGGGAGCCAGTTTACTGGGGAAAGGATTAGGACGGGCGACGAATTCGGCGCGGGCGATGGGGGAAACGGAACTGATTGAAACGTACTATCCCAAGGTGATGTACGAAATTGGACCCATTGGGGTCATTCTGTTTCTAGTGCTGGTGACGGGGTTAACGATCGCCTGTTTCAAAGCGTATCGATCGGTGAAAGACAAAAATCTCCGAGGGTATGGGGCGGTATTTTGGACGTTCGTTCTGGTAATTAGCTACAACACCTATTACTATCCGCTGGATGTCGATCCGGTTGCAGTGTATTACTGGTTTTTCGCGGGTGTAGCCCTGAAATTGCCGGAACTCGATCGATTAGAGCCAATTCCCGTGGAAGATCCGAAGAAAAAGAAGAAGAGAAAGCGCTAAAATCGCGTCTGTTTTAACAAAATGCGCGATCGTTTTAATCAATATCGCGCTTGTCGCTACAACAGGCAGAATTTTTGCATAAAAATCACGATTTTCGTAGGTAACATCACCATTTCCTTCAAAAAAAAAGCGATATCCTATCAAAAATCATCACTCTTTCACTCAATTTATTGTTCTGAACAAGTACCGAGAAGAATTAAATCACTCTCATCTCTTTCTACAAACTTAAAGAGAGCCTGCGGGAAACCTAACGGGTAAGTTTGCAGAGTATTCACTGTCACCTTCCTCTGTATTAATGCTCGAACATCTTCCCAAGTCTCAACTTCTAAAGCGGTGGCAACCGGTACTGCTCAAGCAGCCCTCGCATACGATCGTGCTTGCCGTCTTGTTAACGATCGGATTATTTGCTCCCCAAGTGGTGATGAATTGGCGGATTTATGGGGATCTTAGTCGAATTCGTCAGCAAGAACAGCGATTACAACACTTGAATGACCGAGCCACCTATCTCGATGAAGTGCTCACTATGTCTGCCTTAATGAATGCGGCGACGGGCGATCGATCCTGGGAAAACCGTTATCACGAATTCGTTCCTCAACTTGATGAGGTGATTAAAGAGTCCATTCATCTTGTGCCTGACGTTTATTCCAGTGACGATGCAAAGCAGGTAGATGCTGCAAATCAAGCTCTAATTGCTTTGGAATTAAAGTCTTTCCAGCTAGTGCAGCAAAATCAGCAGCAGGAAGCGCTACAACTTCTAACCAGTGCAGATTACAAATCGCAGAAAAAGATTTACGCGGCGGGAGTGGCTCAGCGAGATGCCAAGATTCAGCAGCAGCTTCAACTCTATTCTCACAATTACCAGACTGCTCTCATGTGGTCTCTGGTGATTATGGCAACGAGTATCTTGCTTTTAGTGCCAACCTGGTTGGCTGTGCTGCGAACGCTGCGATCGTATTTGCACGATCGACAAGTAGCAGAATCAGCACTTCACAAGAAGAATCAGGATTTAACAGAAGCCTTGGAGCAACTTCATCAAGCACAGCGTCTTATTCAGCAACAAACTCAGCATTTTATACAAACCGAAAAACTATCTAGCTTGGGGCAACTGGTCGCAGGCGTTGCCCATGAAATTAATAATCCCAACAACTTTATTAGAGGAAATCTATTCCACATCGAGGAATATTCTCAGGAATTATTGAAGTTAATTGAGCTGTATCAACAAAACTTTTCTTATTTTCCGGCTGAGATTCAGGCTCAGATTGAGGAACTTGATCTAACGTTTATTGCTGATGATTTGCCAAAAATTCTGCGTTCAATCGATCATGGAACTCTACGAATTGAAGAAGTGATCACAGGGCTAAAAACCTTTTCTCACCTGGATGAGTCAGAACGCAAAACGATCGAACTACATTCCAACCTTGAGAGCACCATTTCGTTATTACGACATCGCTTACACAAGACACTGCGTTACACAGAGATTCAATTAATCAGAGAGTATGGTGATCTGCCGAAAGTTGAGTGCTGCCCGGGTCAGTTGAATCAGGTGTTTTACAGTATTTTATCGAATGCGATCGAGGCAATAGAGCAAGCAAAACCGCCGCGTCCAGTTATTCGGATCGAGACGAAACTCATTCATGAAATGAATGAAAAGTGGGTGAAAATTTCAATATCAGATAATGGTGACGGAATTGACGCAGAGATTCAAGCAAAGATATTTGATCCCTTTTTCACCACAAAGCCGATCGGTCAAGGCAAAGGGTTAGGACTTTCGATCAGTCATCAAATTGTCACCAAGTATCATCACGGCAAGCTTTATTACACTTCAACCCAAGCAGGAACAGCGTTTTTTATTGAAATTCCACTTGCGTCTAAGGTCTAAAGTCTAACCCCCTGGGAACACTAACGGCGATGTTTCCTCTGGCATTATGACTCAGCCTCTTATCTCAGTCATCATCCCAACCTATGGGCGTGAAGAACCACTCCGAGAAACCCTAATCGATGTTCTAAAGCAGGATTACCCTCATTACGAGGTGTTGGTGGTCGATCAAACGCCTGTGCATGAACCGGATACCCAGCAGTTTCTAGAAGAGTTGGCGCAGGTCGGAAAGATTCGCTGGTTTCGCCTGAACTGGGCGAGTTTGCCGGGAGCAAGAAACTATGCAGTTCGGCGATCGTGCGGTGAAATTCTCGTCTTTATCGATGATGATGTGCAGCTAGAGCCGGGCTATTTGACGGCACACGCGAAGAATTATCAGAGATCGGAGATTGGAGCGGTTGCGGGGCGGGTGTTCGATCGGATGAAGCTAGCCGATTTTGCACCAGGGTTAGAGATTCAAGACCTGCCATCCGAGGCGCATGATCCGGGAATTGCTTGGTATCACTTGAATCTGGTGCATACGGTGAAGCCACAACCCGTGTTAAGTGCGCGCGGCTGCAATATGTCTTATCGGCGCGAGATTTTCCAGCAGCATGGAATTTGGTTTGATGAACGATTTCGGGGAAGCGCCGTTCGAGAAGAATCCGATTTTTGCCTCAGACTCCGTAAGACGGGATTGATGATTTGGTATGACCCGGAAGCATCGCTGGTGCATTTAGGCGAGGAAACGGGGGGCTGTCACGATATCAGCACGAAATCGCTGAAATATCAGATGACTTTTTATCACAATCACTTTTTGATGGGGTTAAAGAATCTGACGATCGCCCAAGCCACAAGATTCTTTTTGCGGCTGTTTGATTGCCACGTTTTAGGTCGTCCACCCTGCCATAAAAGCGGTTCTCCAATCAAGATTTTGATGCGGCTTGGCTTCTATTTAGCTGGATTTATGAGTGCGATCGTTACAGTCATGCGCTCTCTTTGGAACAAGGGACAGATTTATACGCAACAAGACGAGGTAAGACTATGAAGATTCTCGTTGCAAGTCATTCGTACATTGTTGATTTGAATTGTGAAAAGTTCCGCGCTCTAGCGAAATTAGAGCCGGGAATTGAAGTGACGATCGTCGTTCCGAAGCGGTGGAAACCGGGCGGCGTGATGAAAGATACGATCGAGACGCGCTACCGAGGAGAAGGCTCATTTCGAGTCGTTCCTATTTCTAACTTCAGCCAAAATAATCAAGGATTACTGACGTTTGGAGCCGATCTAATTTCTTTACTCAAAGAGTTTCGCCCAGACATTATTCAAGTTGAACAAGGCTCGAAATCGCTGGCTTACGCTCAATTGATTACACTGAATCGCTTACTTGGACTGAAGGCGAAAAATCTCTTTTTTACCTGGTGGAATTTGCCGTATGAGTTGAAATTTCCAATTTCACTTCTCGAAGCATATAACTTGAAAAACACGAACGGAATTATTGCTGGAAATCAAGCTGGGGCAGAAATTTTGCGCGATCGTGGTTATCAAGGCAAGCTTCAGGTCATGCCGCAATTAGGCGTAGATGATTCTTTGTTTTGTCCCCAAACTCAACCGGAACTCGCAGCACAATTAGGAATTAACTCAGATGATTTTGTCATTGGATTTGTAGGACGATTTGTGCCTGAAAAAGGAATTCTCACGCTGATCAGAGCACTGGATAAATTGCGCGATCGCACTTGGAAATTACTTCTACTAGGACGCGGCGAGCTAAAAGCAGCAATCCAGCAGCAGGCGGAAAACTTGGGATTCAGCGATCGCTTAATTTGGATTGAAAGTGTTCCTCACGCTGAAGTTTATCGCTACATCAACTTGATGAATGCTTTGGTCTTACCGTCCGAAACAACTTACCAATTTAAGACATTAACTTCGATCGGATGGAAAGAACAATTTGGTCATGTGTTAATCGAAGCGATGGCGTGTCAAGTTCCGGTAATTGGATCAGATTCCGGTGAAATTCCGAATGTGATTGGTCAAGCGGGATTGGTGTTTCCAGAAGGAAATGTTGGGGAATTAAGCGATCGACTCACGCAATTAATGGATGACCGAAATTTTGCGGAAGAATTAGGTCAGCGCGGGTATGAGCGTGTGATTGCAAAATATACCAATCGGGCATTGGCAAAGGAATTACTGGAATTTTACCGATCGCTCTGAAACAATGAAAATCTTACAAATCATTCCATCCATTTCGCTAGTTTACGGTGGCCCTAGCCAAATGGTGTTGGGGCTTTCGAGTGCATTGGCAGAAGCAGGAATCGAAGTGACGATCGCCACCACCAATTCAAACGGTGATGTCGGACAAGCCCCGCTCGATGTTCCGCTCGGTGTTCCAATTGCTCAAAACGGCTACAAAATTCTCTACTTTCGCTGCTCCCCGTTTCGCCGCTACAAGTTCTCGATCGACCTCCTCCACTGGCTGTCGAATCATACTCAAAACTACGATTTAGCTCATATTCACGCCCTGTTTTCTCCGGTCAGTTCTTGTTCTGCGGCAATTGCTCGATCGCGCCAACTCCCTTACATTCTTCGCCCACTTGGAACGCTCGATCCAGCCGACCTTCAGAAGAAACGACACCTCAAACGCCTTTACGCTGCGGCACTAGAACGCCCGAATCTAGCGGGAGCGGCTGCCGTTCATTTCACTAGCGACCAAGAAGCTAAAACCTCAGAGCGCTTTAATACAGTGACCCGTGATTTAGTAATGCCGCTTGGTGTCAGTTTGCCGCCTTCTGAATCAATTTCAATGCGTGAGAAGTTTGGCATTCCTGACGATCGACCCCTCCTGCTTTTTATGTCCCGAATCGATCCGAAAAAAGGCTTAGATCTGCTGCTCCCCGCTCTTGAGCAACTGAATCAAGACTTTCATTTCGTTCTTGCAGGTGGAAATCCTCAAGATCCAGGCTACGAAGCAGCTATCCGAGATCGCATCCAAACTTCCCACCTTAAAGATAGAACCTCGATCGTCGGCTTCGTCACTGGAGCCGAAAAAACCGCTTTACTCGAAGCCGCTGATCTATTTGTCTTGCCTTCGTACTACGAAAATTTTGGGATCGCAGTCGCAGAAGCAATGAGCGTCGGAACACCTGTTGTCATTTCTGACCAGGTTCACATCTGGAAAGAAATTGAACGATCGCAATCCGGCTGGATCTGCACTTGCGATGTCGAGAGCGTAACTCAAACGCTAAAAGCAGCCCTGCGCGATCGCACAGAACAACTGCGACGCGGCAAAAATGCTCAAAATCATGCGCAAATCCACTACAGTTGGAACGCGATCGCTCAACAGATGATCACCACCTACCGCGAAATTCTCAGAAAATCGGCAAACCCGTAAAGACTGATCAACAGCAGCAGCGTTGCCATCACTTGAGTTGGACGCGGACGAATCGCTGGAATCAACGCTTCCCGCACTAAAATCGACGCACAAGCTCCGACCGTCAGCACCAAGCCCAGCAGCAAATAAGCCGATGTTGACTGCGCCGACTCCGACTGTATCATCCAGACACTAAACAAAACCATCGATAGCGCTAACATGAGCGTCTCAACCAACTGGGGAGGATTCTCCTGGCTCATAAACTCAATCGTGTGCCAAAAACTCCGCCACTGCCGCATAACCCTTCCCCGCGCCAAGAAACTTGTCATCACTCTATCTTTATCAGCTTTGCAAAGTTTTTTTCAAGTCTGAGATCGCAGTTTCGAGTTCCACTTGCGGAAACGATCGATAAAATCGACTCACGCTGAAAAAAGGCTCCGGAGTCGCCAGCACTAAGACGCGATCGCCATATTCATATAATCGTTTAATTAATTCGGCGGGGGCAACAGGCGCACAAATCCAAATTTCTTGCGGTTGCTGTTCGCGCAAGGCTTTCGCCGCCACTGAAATCGTCATCCCTGTCGCAATTCCATCGTCAACGAGAATGGCGATTTTACCAGTCGCGGTCACATTTGGACGATCGCGAAACTGCTCTAGTTGTTCTCTCGCTTTAGTTTGGGCACGTTCTAACGCCTCTTGCCAACCTGAAAGCCTGACGTTGAGCGATCGCAAAACCTGACCGTCTGCGGTTACGGCTCCGATCGCCAGTTCTGGATCTTGAGGGCGAGTGATTTTCTTAGCTACTAGAATATCAAGCGAACAGTGAAGCGCTTGAGCGATCGCGGCTCCAATCCCAACTCCGCCACGCGGCAACGCATAAACGACACAAGGAGCATCGAGAGATTGGGCTTCATTCAGGACTAATTGAGCAAGTTGGCGACCTGCATCGGCGCGATCGTCAAATAAGATGGCATTCGGAGACAATTGCGGTGAAAACATCGTTCCTCCTGCCAAGTCTAAGAGCTACTTTCAGCTTAGATCAAGCTTCTTGTTCCGGACAGAAACATCTCAAAAGCTTACGCTTCGCCTTTTAGGTCTTTCATCCGCACCCGCACCGAATTTGCGTGAGAATGCAGCCCTTCTGCGGTCGCAAGGGTATCTACCGCACTCGCAACTTTCTGGAGTGCGATCGGTGAATATTGAATCAAGCTGGAGTGCTTCAGAAAGGTTTCTACACCCAACGGTGACGCATATCGAGCCGATCCAGAAGTTGGTAGCGTGTGATTTGGTCCAGCCAAATAATCACCGACTGCTTCAGGAGTTGAATCGCCTAAGAAAATCGCGCCTGCATGTCGAATGCTTTGCAGCAATTCCCAGGGTTCAGCTACTTCGAGTTCTAAATGCTCTGGAGCAAACTCGTTTGACAGTTCGGCGGCGGCGGCTAGAGAATCCACGACGATGACGATGCCGTAATGCGCGATCGCCTTTTCCGTCAAAATCCGACGCGGATGATCGATCAACTGCTGTTCCACTTCATCCACAACCTTGCGCGCCAAGATCGAATCCGTGGTAATCAGAATCGAGGCTGCCATCGCATCGTGTTCGGCTTGAGCCAGCATATCAGCGGCAACGTGAGTGGGATTTGCCGTGTGATCCGCAATCACCAGCACTTCTGAGGGTCCTGCCAGCGAGTCGATTCCAACCGTTCCGTAAACGAGCTTTTTCGCCAGTGTCACGTAAATGTTACCGGGTCCAGTAATCACATCAACTTTTGGAACGGTTTCTGTTCCATACGCTAATGCTCCGATCGCTTGCGCTCCCCCGACTCGGTAGATTTCGGTTACACCTGCTTCTTGAGCCGCCACAAGAACGGCTGGACTAATTGCTTTATCTTTTCCGGGCGGTGTCACCATCACGACACGCGGCACTTGAGCCACGATCGCCGGAACCGCATTCATCAGCACCGTACTCGGATAGCAAGCCTTGCCACCTGGAACATACAAGCCTGCACGATCGACCGGAGTGTACCGTTTCCCCAGCACAATCTCATCCTCGCCAAAATGCACCCAGCTTTTTGGGACGCGCTGACGGTGAAAGGCTTCGATTTGCTGACGGGCTAACCGGATCGCGTCGAGCAGCTCTCCTGAAACTTGGTGGTACGCAGCTTCAAGCTCACGCGCACTCACTTTGAGTTCTTCAGGCTTTAAGTCTTGTTGATCAAACTCTAGGGTGTACGCGAGTAGGGCACGATCGCCTTGGCGTTTTACAGCTTGCAGTACCTCCCGGACTGTCGCTTCTTTATGTACAACTTGCTCGTCATGAGTGCGATCGCAAATGCGTCGCAGTTCAGATCTTGCCTCAGCCCACTGAGTAATAATTCGCAGCATGGAGTTATGTCAGTCGTGAAAGAACCCGTCCGAGAGAAATGCAGGGTTTGAATGATTCTAACGATCTCGCGCCCAAAATGGGGAGCTTCTATGTCTTTTTATCTAGCTTAACCTGGATTTTAGCGATTCAGACACGATCGTTGTCCAACGATGCTATAGTATTTTATCTGACTATTTTTCTGTCCATTCTAGAAGCTCTCCAAGACTCACCGTGGCAAATATCAAATCTGCTAAGAAACGTGTTCAGACTGCTGAACGCAACCGTCTGCGAAATAAATCCTATAAGTCGGCGATCAAAACGCTGATGAAGAAGTACTTTACGGCTGTGGATCAGCTTGCGGCAAGTCCGTCAGATGAAGCAAAACAAGCAGTTGACGAAGCAATGTCGGCGGCTTACAGCAAGATCGACAAGGCTGTGAAGCGAGGCGTTTTGCATCGCAACACTGGTGCTCGTCGCAAAGCTCGTCTCAGCCGCGCCCTACAGAAGCAAACCGTAACAGCTTCATAGTTTGCACTTTTACTAAAGAATGCAACTGATCGATACTCACGTGCACATCAATTTCGACGCATTCAAGCCGGACTTGGACGCGATCGCGTTGCGCTGGCGTGAAGCGGGTGTCGTTCGCCTCGTTCATTCCTGCGTGGAACCATCGGAATTCGATGAAATTCGAGATTTAGCCGATCGCTTTCCAGAACTGTTCTTCGCGGTGGGACTCCACCCGTTAGATGTCGAGGAAAAGTGGTCAACGGACTCGGCTTCAGAGATTTTGACGCTAGCGCAGTCGGATCAGCGAGTCGTGGCAATTGGCGAAATGGGCTTGGATTTTTTCAAGGCAGAGAATCGAGACCAGCAGATCGAAGCGTTTCGGGCGCAGCTTGCGATCGCGAAACAATTAGATTTGCCTGTGATTATTCACTGTCGGGATGCGGCTAAAACGATGGCACAGGTTGTGCAGCAGTTTTGGCAAGAACAAGGACAAGTCAAGGGTGTGATGCACTGCTGGGGCGGAACTCCAGAAGAAACGCAATGGTTTCTCGATCTGGGGTTCTATATCAGCTTTAGTGGAACGGTGACGTTTAAGAACGCTAAGCAAATCCACGCATCCGCTCAGATGGTTCCGAGCGATCGCATCTTAATCGAAACCGATTGCCCGTTTCTTGCTCCGGTTCCCAAGCGCGGCGAACGACGGAATGAGCCTTCCTACGTTCAATATGTCGCTCGTCAGGTTGCCGATTTACGCGATACGTCGATCGAGCAGCTTGCTGCACAAACAACTCAGAACGCTTGTCAACTCTTTGGTTTAACGGTTCCTGAACTTGCAATGATCTGAATGAAAAATGGATCACACAAATTTGCGGGATCGTCAAGACACAAAATGAAAAACTTGCGCCATAATGAGAAGAGTGCGAAAATTGCTAGGCAAAATTTTGATCGACCTGTTGACTCCCCGACCTCTCAGTTTTGAGAAGTTGACCTTCTGAGCGCCCTGTGCTTTGCAAATTCACAAAAGCTAAAGGCTTCGCAGTTCACCTTTTCGTTCCAACCTTCATCTGGATTTGGAGGCTCAACTGGATACTACCCCGTTCCACCAACTAAATATCTCGTTGTTTTGGGATTCCTAAGAAACCCAAACTTTTTGCATTGTCATATTTTTGCAATTACCGTAAATCTCGGATTCGCGATCGATCGCGACCCTTCAGAGGAGACGCATGACTGAGCAGCTTACCTACACCACCCCCGCTTTCGTGTTGCCGGACTTGGTTGAGATTCAGCGGGCAAGCTTCCGCTGGTTCCTAGAAGAAGGCTTGATCGAAGAACTTGATAGTTTTTCGCCTATTACTGACTATACCGGGAAGTTAGAGCTTCATTTTATCGGGAAGAACTTCAAGCTGAAGCGTCCGAAGTACGATGTCGATGAAGCTAAACGCCGGGATAGCACGTATGCCGTTCAAATGTACGTCCCCACGCGCCTGATCAACAAAGAAACTGGGGAAATCAAAGAGCAAGAAGTGTTTATCGGCGACTTGCCGCTGATGACTGATCGCGGAACGTTCATCATCAACGGTGCAGAACGAGTGATCGTGAATCAGATCGTTCGTAGCCCTGGTGTGTACTACAAATCAGAAACCGATAAAAACGGTCGTCGGACTTACAATGCGAGTTTGATTCCGAATCGAGGCGCTTGGCTGAAATTTGAAACCGACAAGAATGACCTGGTTTGGGTACGGATTGATAAAACTCGGAAGTTGTCGGCTCAAGTGTTACTAAAAGCATTGGGTCTAAGCGATAACGAGATTTTTGATTCGCTGCGCCATCCGGAGTATTTCCAGAAAACGATCGAAAAAGAAGGTCAGTACGGCGAAGAAGAAGCGTTGATGGAGCTTTATCGGAAATTACGTCCGGGTGAACCTCCGACGGTTTCGGGTGGAGCACAGCTTCTAGAGTCTCGATTCTTTGATCCCAAACGCTACGACTTGGGCAAAGTGGGGCGCTACAAGCTGAACAAGAAACTCCGCCTCAACGTCCCGGAAACGACTCGCGTTCTGACTCCGCAGGATATTCTGAGCGCGATCGATTATCTGATTAACCTAGAGTTCGATATCGGCATGATCGACGATATTGACCACTTGGGTAATCGTCGGGTGCGTTCTGTGGGTGAACTGCTCCAGAACCAAGTTCGAGTCGGTCTAAACCGTTTGGAAAGAATCATTCGGGAACGGATGACGGTTTCTGATGCGGATTCGCTGACTCCGGCATCGCTTGTCAACCCGAAACCATTGGTTGCGGCAATCAAAGAATTCTTCGGGTCGTCTCAGTTGTCGCAGTTCATGGATCAAACAAATCCATTGGCTGAGTTGACTCACAAACGCCGGATCAGTGCATTAGGTCCTGGTGGTCTAACTCGTGAACGGGCAGGTTTCGCCGTTCGTGACATTCACCCGTCGCACTACGGGCGGATTTGTCCGATCGAAACTCCTGAAGGTCCGAACGCAGGTTTGATTGGATCGCTGGCAACTCACGCCCGCGTGAATCCGTATGGATTTATCGCGACTCCCTACTACAAAGTGGAAAACGGTCGCGTTCGTAAGGACTTACCCGCCGTTTACATGACCGCAGACGAAGAAGACGATCTGCGGGTGGCAGCAGGTGACATCAACACCGATGACGACAACAACATCATCGGGGAATCGATCGCGGTTCGTTATCGTCAGGACTTTACGACCGCAACCCCTGAAGAAGTCGATTATGTCGCCGTTTCTCCGGTGCAGATCATTTCGGTTGCGACTTCGCTGATTCCGTTCCTCGAACACGATGACGCGAACCGAGCGCTGATGGGATCGAACATGCAGCGTCAAGCGGTGCCATTGTTGCGTCCTGAGCGTCCTTTAGTGGGAACCGGACTCGAAGCACAAGCGGCGCGTGACTCTGGGATGGTAATCGTGAGTCGTTGCGACGGTGAGGTTAGCTATGTCGATGCGAACTCGATCAAAGTGCGAGACGCGCAAACCAATAAAGAGATCGAATATCAGGTTCAGAAATATCAGCGATCGAACCAAGATACCTGTTTGAACCAGCGTCCGATCGTCTTTGTCGGCGATAAGGTGGTTGCAGGTGAAATTCTTGCGGATGGCTCTGCAACTGAGCGCGGCGAATTGGCTCTTGGTCAAAACATTCTCGTGGCGTATATGCCGTGGGAAGGCTACAACTACGAGGACGCAATTCTAATCAGCGAACGTCTCGTATACGACGACGTTTACACCTCGATCCACATTGAAAAATACGAGATCGAAGCGCGTCAAACGAAGCTAGGACCTGAAGAAATTACTCGCGAAATCCCGAACGTTGGGGAAGATTCCCTGCGCCAGTTGGATGAAAACGGCATTATCCGCATCGGTGCGTATGTCGAAGCGGGCGATATTCTCGTCGGTAAAGTCACGCCGAAAGGTGAATCGGATCAGCCACCGGAAGAAAAACTCCTAAGAGCAATCTTCGGTGAAAAGGCGCGGGATGTGCGCGATAACTCGCTGCGCGTTCCGAACGGTGAAAAAGGTCGAATCGTGGATGTCCGGGTATTCACTCGTGAGCAAGGCGACGAACTTCCTCCGGGTGCAAACATGGTTGTCCGGGTTTATGTCGCTCAGAAACGGAAGATCCAAGTCGGCGACAAGATGGCAGGACGACACGGAAACAAAGGGATTATCTCGCGGATTTTACCGATCGAAGACATGCCCTACCTCCCCGATGGCACTCCGGTTGATATCGTTCTGAATCCGTTGGGTGTACCGAGCCGGATGAACGTCGGTCAGGTGTACGAATGTCTCTTAGGCTGGGCGGCTGAATGCTTGGATGCTCGGTTCAAGATCGTGCCCTTCGACGAAATGCACGGTGACGAGAAATCGCGTGAATCGGTGCATGGCAAGCTGCAAGAAGCACAAGATTCGCGGATTAAAGCAAGTGCCGATGGCTACTGGCTCTATAATCCAGACGATCCGGGTAAGATTCAGGTCTACGACGGACGGACAGGGGAAGCCTTCGATCGACCGATCACGATCGGTAAAGCTTACATGCTGAAGCTGGTTCACTTGGTAGACGACAAGATCCACGCACGATCGACCGGCCCTTACTCGCTCGTGACTCAGCAGCCGTTGGGTGGAAAAGCGCAGCAAGGCGGACAGCGATTCGGAGAAATGGAAGTGTGGGCGCTCGAAGCATTTGGAGCCGCTTACACCCTGCAAGAATTGCTGACCGTGAAATCCGACGATATGCAGGGACGAAATGAAGCGTTAAATGCGATCGTCAAAGGTAAAGCGATTCCGCGCCCAGGAACACCCGAATCGTTCAAGGTGTTGATGCGCGAATTGCAGTCGCTTTGTCTCGATGTCGCCGTTCACAAAGTCGAAACCAAAGACGATGGCAGCAGCCGCGATATGGAAGTCGATTTGATGGCAGATGTGAACAGCCGTCGCGCTCCGTCTCGTCCGACCTACGAATCGATTTCGCGTGAATCGCTCGAAGACGACGAAGACTAAATTCAAGCTAGAGCGATGAACCGCTTTCAAGTTCATCGCTCATCCTTCTTTCTCTACACTCAAGGACAACACGATGCCAAAGCTAGAACAGCGATTTGACTATGTAAAAATCGGTCTGGCATCTCCGGATCGCATTCGCCAATGGGGAGAGCGGACTTTACCGAATGGGCAAGTCGTTGGAGAAGTCACCAAGCCAGAAACGATTAACTACCGCACCCTCAAGCCCGAAATGGATGGCTTGTTTTGTGAACGGATTTTTGGACCTGCAAAAGATTGGGAATGCCACTGCGGTAAATACAAGCGGGTACGTCACCGTGGAATTGTGTGTGAACGCTGCGGAGTCGAAGTGACTGAATCGCGGGTTCGCCGCCACCGCATGGGATACATTAAACTTGCGGCTCCAGTAGCTCACGTTTGGTATCTCAAAGGAATTCCGAGCTACATGGCAATCTTACTCGATATGCCCTTGCGTGATGTCGAACAGATTGTTTACTTCAACGCTTATGTCGTTCTTAATGCTGGAAACGCTGAGAATCTGACCTACAAGCAATTGCTGACCGAAGATCAGTGGATTGAAATCGAAGATGAACTCTACAGCGAAGACTCACAACTGACAGGCGTAGAAGTGGGTATCGGTGCGGAAGCATTGAAGCAGCTTTTACAAGACATCAATCTGGACGAAGAAGCCGAGAGACTGCGCGAAGAAATTGCGGTTTCTAAAGGACAAAAACGCGCCAAGCTGATCAAACGTCTGCGCGTGTTGGATAACTTCATCGCGACAGGTTCGCTACCGGATTGGATGGTGCTGGATGTTATCCCGGTAATTCCGCCGGATTTGCGTCCGATGGTGCAGTTGGATGGTGGACGATTTGCGACTTCTGACTTGAATGACCTGTATCGTCGCGTGATCAACCGCAACAACCGTCTCGCCCGTCTGCAAGAAATTCTCGCACCAGAAATCATTGTGCGAAATGAAAAGCGGATGCTGCAAGAAGCGGTCGATGCGCTGATCGATAACGGTCGTCGTGGTCGAACGGTCGTCGGTGCAAATAATCGTCCGTTGAAATCGCTCTCCGACATTATCGAAGGGAAGCAAGGTCGATTCCGTCAAAACCTTCTGGGTAAGCGGGTCGATTACTCTGGACGATCGGTCATCGTCGTCGGACCCAAACTGAAGATTCATCAGTGTGGACTGCCGCGAGAAATGGCGATCGAGCTATTCCAGCCGTTCGTGATTCACCGCTTGATTCGTCAAGGCTTGGTCAACAACATCAAAGCCGCGAAGAAACTGATTCAGCGCAATGATCCGACAATCTGGGACGTGCTCGAAGAGGTGATCGAAGGACACCCTGTATTCCTCAACCGCGCCCCGACGCTGCACCGCTTAGGGATTCAGGCGTTTGAACCGATTCTGGTAGACGGTCGTGCAATTCAACTGCACCCGCTCGTTTGTCCAGCGTTTAACGCCGACTTTGACGGAGACCAAATGGCGGTTCACGTTCCCCTGTCTCTCGAAGCTCAAGCCGAAGCGCGATTGTTGATGCTGGCATCGAACAATATTCTTTCGCCTGCAACGGGTCGCCCGATCATCACGCCGAGCCAAGATATGGTTTTGGGCTGCTACTACCTGACCGCAGACAATCCGGATGCAAGCCAGGTCGAAGGTCGCTACTTCTCTAGTTTGGACGATGCAATTACAGCATACGAGCAGAAGCAAGTCGATTTGCACTCCTATGTTTGGGTGCGATTCGATGGTGAAGTGGAAGGCGGCTTGGGCGACTTGATCGAACAACAAGAGACAGAAGGCATTGTCACCAAAATCTATGATTCTTGTCGGCGACGGGAAGATGCAGACGGTAACTTGATTTCTCAATACATCAAGACCACACCAGGACGGATTATCTACAACAAGACGGTGATTGATGCGTTAGCGGGCTAATGGGACAGGAACAAGAGCGTATCGATCGCTCTTGTTCCGAACTCCTAACACACAACTCATGGCACAAATGGGGCACAGCATGGCAGAGCAGAACTCAGAAAAGCAGGTTTTTCGGAATCAAGTCATCAATAAAAAAGAATTGACCAACTTGATCGCATGGGCATTCACCCATTACGGCACTGCCCGCACCGCACAAATGGCAGACTTGCTGAAGGATCTTGGATTCCGATATGCAACACGCGCAGGAGTCTCGATTAGCGTCGATGACCTGCAAATTCCACCGACTAAAAGAGCGCTTCTCGATGCCGCGACCGAGACGATTCGCGATACCGAAGAGAAATACACACGCGGCGAAATTACTGAGGTGGAACGCTTCCAAAAGGTAATCGATACCTGGAACGGAACCAGTGAAGAACTCAAAGACGAAGTGGTGCGACACTTTCGATCGAACAACCCGCTAAACTCGGTCTACATGATGGCGTTCTCCGGTGCGCGGGGGAACATCTCACAAGTCCGTCAGCTAGTCGGGATGCGCGGTCTGATGGCAAACCCGCAAGGGGAAATCATTGACTTGCCCATTAAGACCAACTTCCGAGAAGGTTTAACCGTCACCGAGTACATCATTTCGTCTTACGGTGCGCGGAAAGGTCTAGTTGATACAGCGCTCAGAACGGCGGACTCTGGATACTTGACTCGCCGATTAGTCGATGTCTCGCAGGATGTGATTATTCGCGAACTCGACTGTGGCACAGAACGGGGGATTCCTGTTCGACCCATGACCGATGGCGATCGCGTCCTCATTCCGCTGAAAAATCGCCTGCTTGGTCGCGTTGCCGCTCAACCCGTACTTGATCCAGAAACTGGAGAAGTGATCGTGGAGCGCAATCAAGCAATTTCCAACGATATCGCTGAAATTATCGGCAAGAAAAAAGTCGAACAAGTGATCGCACGATCGCCCCTGACTTGCGAATCGGCGCGATCGGTTTGTCAGCACTGCTACGGCTGGAGCTTGGCACACGCTCACATGGTCGATATCGGCGAAGCAGTCGGAATTATCGCAGCGCAATCGATCGGAGAGCCAGGAACCCAGCTTACGATGCGGACTTTCCACACGGGAGGAGTCTTCACTGGAGAAATGGCGCGCCAAGAAAAGGCGAATTTTGCTGGAACCGTTCGTTTACCGAAACGCCTCAGAACTCGCCCTTACCGCACTCGCCACGGAGAAGATGCGCTAATCGTGGAATCGGCTGGCTCGGATATCAAGATTGAGATCGAAGGAGCCGATGGACAGAAGCAACCCTTTACCGTGTCTCAAGGAACAACCCTGCTAATCAAAGACGGGATGAAGGTGAAAGCCGGACAGATTCTAGCGGAAGTGCCTTTGACCGGACGCGGACGCAAGACGACCGAAAAAGCGTCGAAAGACGTAGCTTCTGATCTTGCGGGAGAAGTCCGGTTTGCAGATGTTGTACCGGAAGAAAAGAAAGACCGTCAAGGAAACACTACTCGCACCGCACAAAGAGGCGGTCTGATGTGGGTGCTATCTGGAGAAGTCTATAACTTACCGCCGGGTGCAGAACCTGTAGTGAAAAACGGCGATCACGTCGAAACGGGTGGAACGATCGCAGAAACCAAGCTAGTCACTGAAAACGGTGGTATTGTCCGGCTTCCAGAGTCTTCGGAAAACAGCAAAGGTGGGCGTGATATTCAGATCATTACTGCATCCGTGATGCTGGATCAAGCGCGAGTCCGGGCAGAAACGCACCAAGGACGCGACCAGTACATCCTTGAAACCACGAACAGCCAGACTTTCTTGCTGAAAGCGACCCCCGGAACTCAAGTAACGAACGGACAAGTTGTCGCGGAACTGAGAGACGATCGCTATCACACCCAAACCGGAGGCATCATCAAATACTCTGGTGTGGAAGTCGGCAAAAAAGGCAAAGCCAAACTCGGTTATGAAGTGATCAAGGGCGGTACGCTGCTTTGGATTCCTGAAGAAGCGCACGAAGTCAACAAAGACATCTCGCTGCTGATGGTCGAAGACGGTCAGTATGTTGAGGCGGGTACAGAAGTCGTGAAAGACATCTTCTGTCAAAGCAACGGCGTGATTGAAGTCACTCAGAAAAACGACATTCTGCGCGAAGTCGTAATCAAACCCGGCGATCTTCACATGATCGATAGCCTGGACGATGTGATTACGCGGGAAGCGGTCTTGGTCAATCCGGGGCAGCAAGTGATGCCGGGATTAACCGTTGATGAACTGCGCTACGCCGAGTATGTTGAAACGCCTGAAGGCCCGGCAATTCTGCTGCGTCCGGTGACAGAATTCACCGTTCCTGATGAACCGTCTGTACCGAGCCAAGAATCGACCAAAGAAGATTCTGGACGGGCAATTCGACTCAGAGCCGTACAGCGTTTGCCCTACAAAGATGGTGAGCGCGTCAAGTCGGTCGAAGGTTTAGAACTGCTGCGAACTCAGCTTGTTCTCGAAGTGGATCAAGACGCTCAGCTTGCGGCTGACATTGAACTGATTCCCGATGAAACTGATGCGGAAGTCATGCGCTTACAGCTCGTAATTCTCGAATCGCTGGTAATTCGGCGCGACATTGCCGCAGATGTCACACAGGGTAGAACCCAAACTGAAGTCATGGTCAAAGATGGCGATCAGATTGGGGCGGGTGAAGTAGTCGCGCGGACGAAGATTCAGTGTAAAGAAGCCGGGGAAGTCCAAGGGATTCGACAAGGAGCGGAGTCGATTCGACGCATTCTCGTTGTGCGGGAAGTGGATACGCTAACGATCGCTGCCAATAATCCCACGATCAAAGCAGGCGATCTGCTGATTGCAGGAACCACGATCGCTCCAGGCGTAACGCTGGAAGACTCCGGACAAGTGCTCAGCGTGGAGGGTAATCAGGTGACGATGCGAGTCGCTCGTCCGTACCGCGTCTCTCCGGGTGCCGTGCTGCACGTTGATGATGGTGACTTGGTACAACGGGGGGACAATCTCGTACTGCTGATTTTCGAGCGCACCAAGACTGGAGACATTATTCAAGGTCTACCGAGAATCGAAGAGCTGCTCGAAGCGCGTAAACCAAAAGAAGCGTGTATTCTGGCTCGTCGAGGGGGAACGGCTCAAGTGGTTTACGGTGAGGATGATTCGGTTGAAGTCAAGGTCGTCGATCGAGAAGGGTTAATCACCGAATATCCGATCGGCCCTGGACAAAACGTGATCATTTCAGATGGTCAAGAAGTTGCTGCCGGAGAACGGCTAACTGATGGCCCTGCGAATCCTCACGAACTGCTTGAAGTCATGTTCAAAGCCAAGCTGGAAGAGGGTAGTCTGCACGATGCGTCATTGTTCAGCTTACGGGAAGTGCAAACTTTCCTGGTGAACGAAGTGCAATCGGTGTATCAATCTCAAGGGATTGATATTTCCGACAAGCATATCGAAGTTGTCGTGCGTCAGATGACCTCGAAAGCGCGGGTTGAAGACGGTGGCGATACTACGATGCTGCCGGGTGAATTGGTCGAGATCTATCAGATCGAGCAGGTGAATGATGCGATGGCAATTACCGGCGGTGCGCCAGCTCAATATGAGCCTGTACTGCTGGGTATTACCAAGGCATCCTTGAACACTGATAGCTTTATTTCAGCCGCAAGTTTCCAAGAAACAACGCGGGTACTGACAGAAGCCGCGATCGAAGGTAAATCCGACTGGTTGCGCGGTCTGAAAGAAAACGTGATCATTGGTCGTCTGATTCCGGCGGGAACAGGCTTCAATGCTTACGAAGAAGTCGGTAGCCCCGACATTGATCCGGTGTATGACCCGACGATCTTTGATGAGGATACGGATTTCTCAGATGTTGTGCTTGACGATCGCACTGCGCGTTCTTATGGCTTAGAGACCTTGGAGGAGCGTCCAAGCTTTAGCTTTGAGAGCTTTGGCAGTAGCGATGATGGCGATGCGGATGCGATCTACTCACCGATTCTCGACGATGACGATGACTTGATTTCAGATGAGGTCGAAGATGACGATGATCTGTAAGCTGAGTCAGCGATAATTGAAAACCTCTCAGAGCAATCTGGGAGGTTTTTATTTGCTATTTATTCAAAGGCAATACGATATACTGTCGCTGTTCGAAAACTTCTACCTCTACTGTCTGACAGATGCAAGCCATTGAAGAAACTAGGTTGTCCAACGTCAAGTTATCGGTTGTGATTCCCTGCTACAACGAGCTTGGAACGATCGAAACGGTAATTCGAACGGTAAAAGCCGCTCCGGTTCCGAACTTAGAAATCATCGTGGTCGATGATTGCTCGACCGATGGCACGACCGAACTCTTACGATCGCGGATCGAACCGCAAGTCGATCAGGTACTTTATCACTCAACCAATCGCGGCAAGGGAGCCGCTTTGCGAACTGGATTTTCAGCAATTACCGGAGATATTGCGATCGTGCAAGATGCTGATTTAGAGTACGACCCGCAAGAATTTCCGCTGCTGATTAGACCGATCGCAGAGGGACGAGCTGATGTTGTGTTTGGGTCTCGCTTCGTCGGCAATCAGCCCCATCGCGTCGTGTACTACTGGCACATGGTCGGCAACAAATTCCTGACCACCCTGTCCAACATGCTGACGAATATCAATCTAACGGACATGGAAACGTGCTATAAAGCGTTTCGGCGTGAGGTGATCCAGTCGGTGCGAATTGAAGAAAACCGATTTGGGTTTGAGCCAGAGATTACCGCCAAAGTTGCCAGAATGGGATGCCGCATTTACGAGGTGGGAATTTCCTATTACGGTCGGACGTACAAAGAAGGCAAGAAGATTGGCTGGAGAGATGGATTTCGGGCGATTTATTGCATCTTGAAATACAATCTCTTGTCATCCTGAGTCGATCGCTCCTGTTAATCTTGCTGTGAAGTATGAACATCTTTTCTATTCATCTGTTTGAGCGATTCAAATCTCTACTGAATCAAAAGGGAGCGACCGAGGGCTGGATTATCTTCTTCAGTTGTGCTGTGATCTATTTTGTCAGTGGTCAAAATATCACCTCAGGAGATTCCATTCCGAATTCGCTCCTAGCGTTTAACTGGTTGTTCAACGGTAGGCTTGATTTTGACAACTTTAGAAACGGCATCTTTTATGCAGGTGATGCCGCGACCGCAGTGCGTCCATTACCTCACTTCTTCAATGAAAGCTCTAGCGGTCATCTCAATTCTGTTTATCCGATCGGGCCTGCGATCGTTAGCTTCCCTATTTATTTTTGCTTTTATTTGCTGCTGCTAGTATTCCATCCACAGGGGAGTGCAATAGATATTACCAGCGCCAGTTTTGGGGAGCTGCGAATTCTCTTTGAGCGAATAGCAGCCGCACTGATCGCCTCGCTATCGGTGGTGCTGTTTTATCGACTCAGTCGGCTGAAGGTTGAGAGATCGATCGCTCTGATTTCAACGTTTATTTTTGCTTTTGCCACTGAAACTTGGGCGATTAGCTCCCAATCCCTGTGGCAGCATGGTATTTCTAATTTATTACTGATTGGGTGCATTCTTTGTTTGTGGCAGGCTAATCGCGCTCACGATCGCAAGAAAAATCTTTTAATTCTCAATGCAGGACTACTCTGCGGATTGTCTCTAACCGTTCGCCCGACAAATATTGTTTTTGTGCTGATGATTGCGATTTATTCGCTATTTGCCTATCGGCGGCGCGTCATTTTTCTTCTGCTCGGCCTGCCCTCTGCATTGATTAGTCTGGCTTGGAATCTCTATTATTTTCGGGTTCCAGGCGGGGGGTATCAAATGGTGGGACCGGGTCTCTACGACCACAGCCTGAAGCAATTTATCGCTTCATCTGTCGGGTTGCTGTTTAGCCCCAGTCGTGGCTTGTTCGTCTACACGCCAATTGTGGTGATGTGCATTCCGGGATTGATTCAAATTGCGCGGCGCTGGAAACAGAAAGACGAAAAGTTAATCATTCTGCTGTTCCTGAGTTGTTGCGTGACCTTTGTGCAGTACTGCTTTTTTAGGGTTTGGTGGGCTGGATGGAGCTATGGCCCGCGCTTTATGACGGACTTCATGCCCGTTCTGTGTCTGATGTTGAACTATACGATCGCGCAATATGTCAGACAATCCGCTCAACTGGGTCGCAGTCTTGTTCATTGGAAATCAGCTATTTTTGCCGCACTGGTGGCATTTTCCGTGTTTGCCCAGGTTGTTGGGGTATTCGCTGAACCATATTGGGATGCAATTCCAATTTCGGTCGATGTGCAGTCGAATTCTCTCGGCTCAAACTCGCGATTGTGGCAGCTTCAAGACACTCAGATCGAGCGAAGTTTCCAGAATATTGTCTATCGTTTGACTCGCCCGACCCAGAGATCCGACTATGCAGCGGGCTTTTCTGGCAAGGTGCTACAGCTTCGCGATCAAGACCAGCGAGTGCTTCCTGCACAATTGACAGTTCCATCCGGAACAGCGATGCAACTGAGCGCGACGGTGCAAAATACAGGCACGTCGCCGTGGTTTGGCTATGAGACCGGTGCTGTCGGTACTGGAGCAGCACAAGTTTTAGTGACGATGTTTGATGCAAATAAACAGCAAGTGCGCCAGCAGCAGTTATATGTATCGGGACAGCCACTCCCTGGTAAGACAACGACTGCGATCGGGGTGATTAATTTCCCTGAGCGATCGGGGACTTACCGGATTACTTTTTCGCTGTTTGCTAAAAACGTCACGGCACCAGATTTTGCTTCTGTCCCTACCGTAGAAGCCAGAATTGTTCCGCGTTCCTAGATGAAAATGAATCAGCAGATAGTCGAAATCATTCCATAGTTTTTCACCGATCGCTAGTGGTTAAGCACAGCAATCCGCTAATCTAGAACAGGGAAAATCACATCTCCTCAATTTTAGGAGTGGTGCTCGATGCCAAATTCCGCTGATCGTCGTCCAATTTTGCTCGATTTTGAAAAACCTCTCGCTGAACTCGAAGCCCGCATTACTCAAGTTCGAGAACTCGCTGAGGAAAACGAAGTCGATTTGTCTGATCAAATCGCGCTGCTCGAAAAACGTGCGATCGAGCTTCGTAAAGAAATTTTTAGCGGACTAACTCCAGCACAGCGCTTGCAAGTTGCCCGTCATCCGCGCCGACCGAGTACGCTCGATTACATTCAAGCGATTAGCGATGAATGGATAGAGCTACATGGCGATCGCGGTGGACATGATGACCCAGCAGTCGTGGGCGGAGTCGGGCAGATTGAAGGTCGTCCGGTTGTGATGCTCGGCCAGCAAAAAGGACGAAATACCAAAGACAATA
Source organism: Cyanobacteria bacterium FACHB-63 (assembly GCA_014695255.1). Lineage (GTDB taxonomy): Bacteria > Cyanobacteriota > Cyanobacteriia > Leptolyngbyales > Leptolyngbyaceae > Leptolyngbya. Next base: position 189,360 of record JACJNX010000031.1, on the reverse strand, counting down.
TTCAGCGCAACTTTGGACAAGCATCGCCGAGTGGATACCGTAAAGCGATTCGACTGATGGAACACGCCGATCGCTTCGGAATGCCAATTCTCACATTTATCGATACGCCTGCGGCATGGGCAGGACTCGAAGCTGAACAATTCGGACAGGGAGAAGCGATCGCCTACAATCTACGCGAAATGTTTGCGTTTGGAGTGCCAATCATTTGCAGCGTTATTGGTGAAGGCGGATCGGGGGGAGCTTTGGCGATCGGAGTTGGAGAACGGCTCTTAATGTTTGAACATGCCGTCTACAGCGTCGCACCCCCGGAAACTTGCGCTACGATCTTATGGCGGGATGCGTCGAAAGCTGCACAAGCCGCAGAAGCCTTGAAGATTACTGCCCCTGACCTAAAAGAAATGGGAATTGCGGATGAAGTCTTACTTGAGCCGATCGGTGGCGCGCACAACGATCCATTAGAAGCCGCAGAAATCTTAAAAGCAGCAATTCTGCGAAATCTCAACGAGCTAGATCAATTCACGCCAACTCAGCGGCGAGAGCTACGTTATCAGAAGTTTCGTAATATTGGCGTATTTACCGAAGCTGGATTGCCAACTCATGTGTAGAAATCAGCGGTGCGAGTCACTCAAATTCGCACCGCTGCACGATATAATGAGTAAGAACGTAACGAATTGTAAAATCTTACTCATTTGACACTTTGCTGACTCAAGTTTCCCTCGGTTCTTTGCTCCAGTACATGATCGCCGTTTTACACCGCTACGCTTAATCGTGACTGACCGAAGGTAGCCGCATTTTTCAACTTTTTCTAACCCTATTAAGCTTTTTGACTGAGGATTCATGACCTCCTCCCTCGATCGACGCGCCCTGATTACCGGGGCAAGCAGTGGAATCGGACAGGCTACCGCTCTTGCTTTTGCAAAAGCAGGCATCAACCTTGTCCTCGTGAGCCGTTCTCAATCTAAATTAGATGCCGTCGCGCAAGAAGCCCGATCGCTCGGTGTCGATGCCCAAACTTGCGCGTTGGACTTAGCGAATGTGAGTGCAGTGCGACCTGCGATCGCAGCCCTGGTTTCTCAGGTTGGCAATATCGACATTCTGGTGAACAACGCAGGCATGGCATACACAGGCGGACTTGCAGAAATGCCGCTAGACCATTGGCAGCGTGTGATTGATCTCAATCTCACCAGTGTTTTTCAGTGCATTCAAGCGGTTCTACCCGGAATGCGAAGCCAAAAACGCGGCACGATCATCAACATCGCTTCGATCGCCGCGCATCAAACCTTTCCTGACTGGGGCGCGTATTGCGTCAGCAAGTTTGGGATACTAGCACTCTCGAAAACTCTGGCGGCTGAGGAGCGCTCACACGGAATTCGAGTAGTAACCCTGTCACCGGGGTCGGTTAATACCGGTATTTGGGATACCGAAACGGTGAACGCAGACTTCGATCGCTCGGCAATGTTAACTCCAGACATTGTGGCAGACGCGATCGTGCAGGCTGCAACGATGAACGATCGCGCAGTGGTAGAAGAGATGATTCTCATGCCAAATGCCGGAACGTTCTAAGACAAGTTTGCTGGTTGAACGCTTTTTTTATTGCACACTTATTTTGCAACAATCATGACTATTGCCCCTCCAAATGGATTTAGCGCCAAGAATTTAGAGTCGAGACCCGATCGCAACACGCAGAACGGGCAAGAAGTGAAGGTTACGCCGCCGAGCGATGAGAGAACTCATGAGGAGATGATGGAGGCGGTGCGGACGATGCTGATCGGGGTGGGAGAAGACCCTGAGCGCGAAGGCTTGCTGAAGACTCCGAAGCGGGTTGCGGATGCCATGCGGTTTTTAACGAGCGGCTATAACCAATCGCTTGAAGAGCTAGTCAACGGTGCCATCTTTGATGAAGGACACAATGAAATGGTGTTGGTGCGCGACATCAACTTTTTCAGCTTGTGCGAACATCATATGCTGCCATTTATGGGACGGGCGCATGTTGCATACATTCCAAATGAGAAGGTTGTGGGCTTGAGTAAGCTGGCGCGGATTGTAGAGATGTATTCGCGGCGGTTACAGGTGCAAGAGCGATTGACTCGTCAGGTTGCAGAGGCGCTACAAGAAGTGCTTCAGCCGCGTGGTGTCGCAGTCGTGATGGAAGCTTCGCATATGTGCATGGTCATGCGTGGAGTGCAGAAGCCTGGATCTTGGACAGTGACAAGTGCGATGGTCGGTGTGTTTCAGGATGATCAGAAGACTCGCGAGGAGTATCTGAACTTGATTCGTCATCAGCCTTCGTTCTGGTAAGTCTTTAGTTGGTTGAATAGCAGTTGAACGCGCTCCAGGTTTTTATCACCTGGGGCGTTTTCTAATCCGCTCGATAAATCGATGCCATCGGGTGAGACTAAGCTAAGAGCATGATTGACATTGTGCGGATTCAGTCCACCTGCTAACCACCAATCACAGCTAGGGCGAAATGATTTCAGCATTGTCCAATCGATCGTTAATCCCGTTCCGCCTGCTTGCGTGGGGTGATATGCATCGAGTAACAGTACATCGACATGAGATTGATAGTCGATCGATTGTTCTAAGTCTGCTTGCGATCGAATCCTTAATGCTTTGATCAGTTTGACATTGAGCGATCGGACTTTTTGACAAAATTCCGGGGTTTCTTTGCCGTGAAGTTGTACTACATTGAGATTTGCAACTCTGATAGTTTCTTCAATGGTGTCGATCTCAGCATCTAAAAACACTCCCACTCGATCAACAGATAGAGAGTTAGCAATGACTCGAATGTTGGTTGCATCAATGTAGCGCGGAGTTCCTGGAACACAGATAAAGCCGATCGCCGTTGCTCCGGATTGTTCGATTGCGATCGCTTGATCGAGTTTGGTGATGCCGCAGATTTTGACTTGTAAGCCCATCGTTAGAATTGTTGTGTTTCCTCAAACGATAGCGTATCAAGAAGTGGAAGCCGCTAGAGTAAGAACATCTGATATCTTCGGGAAAATCGTATGATTGCTAATCCTCAATTTTCGTTTAGTCCCCAAGAGTACCTGAAATGGGAAGAGCAGCAAGAAATTCGCTATGAATATGCAGAAGGTGAAGTGTATGTGATGACAGGCGGTACACTTCCGCATAGCGGAGTTGCTGCAAATTTTATATTTCTATTAAAAAATCATCTACGCGGTCGCGGTTGTCAGGTCTTCACTTCTGGTGCAAAGGTTGGAGTCACAGAAAACGGACCTTTCTTCTATCCCGATGTGAATGTGACTTGCGATGTACGCGATCGTACTGCACTGAGATTTGTGCAATATCCTTGCTTAATTGCTGAAGTGCTATCACCAACCACAGAAGCTTACGATCGTGGCGGTAAGTTTGCTCAATATCGAAAGCTTAAAAGTCTCAAAGAGTACGTTTTGATTAGCTCTGATAGTGTAAACGTTGAGATTTTTCGACTGAATCAGAATCAGAAATGGGAGTTAACTTCTTATGGTGACGGCGACGAAATTATTTTAACCAGTGTGGATTTGGCTTTCCCGATCGCGGTGCTCTATGAGGATATCAATCTGGGTGCTGAGGAGCGATCGCTTACGATGAAAGAATAGAGTCCTACGAAGCCATGCTGAAAGAAGAAGTCAAACAAGAAATCGACAAGCTGAATGATGATCAACTGAAACAAGTTGAGAGCTTCATTGCTTCGATCAAGCTTCAAGCTGAGAAATCGTCGGCTCCACTTTGGCAAAGAACAACACCCGCAGAACGCGCAAAAGATTTAGAAGAGTGGGCTTCACAGTTCCCGCTCACAGGTGGAAGCTTACCAGATGAAGCCTACGATCGAGAAAATATCTACTACGGTGACGAATAAAGCCAGAACTTCGATCGAAGTTCTGGCACTGTAGCTCTAGATTGTGTTTGCGTTAGCGGTTCTCTTGCTGCTGCAAGAACTGACGAGTTTCACGACCGGGAACATAGCCATAACCGAAGCCCGATTGATCACTGTCATCCAGAACTTGCGGAGTGATCATCACAATGACTTCTTGGCGCGTGTTGTTGCGATTGGTGCTTCTAAACAATGAACCCAATAAAGGCAAATCGCCCAGAATCGGAACCTTAGAGACAGAAGTACGATCGCTCTCTTGAATAATTCCAGACAGAATTAAGGTCTGTCCATCGCGTACCCGAATTGCACCCGATTCGATACTTCGAGAGGTGACAAGCGTAATTTGACCCTGTGAGCTTTGAACCGGACTACCCGGAGTCGAAATTATTGGGTTGACTCGCATGGTAATAAAGCCATTATCATCGATACGATCAACTCTAAGATTCAGGATTAACCCTGCTTCTCGAATAATCGGTTCATCAACAAACGCTGAGCGACGGAAACCACTGAAGACTTCTTGAACCAGTTTTACTGTGGAATTTTCACCATCTTGAACAACAACGGTCGGATCTGTGAGAATCTTGGCGTTTCCGCTCGTCACCTGCGATTGTAATCGTGCTAGGAAACGACTTGGAAACTGGAACAAGGTTGGCAGCTTGAACTCAACGCGTCCTGGACTAGTGCCTTGAGGAGGTGTAATCTCCGACACCCCTGGCTGAAATGGATTACTAGATGTTCCAAAAGGTGGACGAGCAGTGCTGATGTCACCAAAAACTGGTGTGTTTGTTGTTCCTCCAGAGTAAGGCGCACCACCTGGAGTATCTAAGAAAGGCTCAACTGTGGTTCCTTGAGGAAAAAGATTGCTTGTAATGGGGCGTGCTGTCAGCGAACCTGCAATTTCTGCATTTGTCGGTGGACGAACTGAGCCAAAGTTAAACAGTGCAGCCCCTCGATCGACGCTAAAGAAGTTATTGCCTACGCCAAACGAGAAGCTTGTATTAAAGTCGTCTGTTTTCAGCAAGTTCACGTCCACAATCTTGACGTTGAGCGCAACTTGACGCTTTCGAGCATCGAGTTGACCCAGCAGGCGAGTTGCAATCTCAACTTTGCGTGGCGCTCCGGTGAGTGTAATCGAATTGAGTCGATCGTTTGAGGTCACAGCTAATCCCCGCAACACGAGCGGTGCAGTTCCCTCGGTTGCTCTGAGCGAGAGAATGGTGGGGGTGCGCGTCTCGATCGTTCGAGCAGCTGCCCCTTCTCCGACGGTTTGAATCTGAATCTGCTCAAAAGAACGCTGTGTTTCTGCCCCTTGAGCGGTCAAGAAGCCAGAAGCATCAGCAGCAGAAACTTGGTTCAGGCGAATCGTGCGTGAAATGATGTTCCGCGCATCATCCGGCAAACGCGGACCGACAAAGATTGTACGTCCTACCCGATTCACATCAAGCGTCGCACAGGAACCACCAGGCGCACCACCCGCAGCACCGGACACGGGAATACAAGCTACTCTCAGCACATAGTTAAAGACATCCTGAACCGACTCGTTTTGAATATCAAGCGAGATTGTAGGGCCATTCGCTTTTCCAGCTTGTCCTGCGGCAGGCGCGGCTCCAGGTTGTCCTCCAGCCGCCGACTCACTATAAGCCAGGTTCAAGTTTGCTGCTCGCGCTAACAGCGATAGCACTTCGCGCACTGGAGCATCGCGCAGCACCAAACGCGGAATCCGCTCATTCGTGCCTAAATCTACGGTCGTTGGAGAGGTATCAATCTGCGACACTGCCTGATCGCCCACCGGAGGCGCAACGGCGCGACGCTGCAAGGGAGGCACAGGAGCCACCGGAACCGTCGGCTGTCCCTGATTTGGCACTTGAGCGCTCGGCACAAACGGAGCTACCGGAGTCGTCGAATTCGGCATCGCTTGAGCGATCGGAGTCGTCGGTAGTGGAGCCGAAGGAGTCGCTTGGGCAGGAGCCGCTTGAGCCACCTTTTTCCCCGCAGGCGGAACAGTCACCGGAACGGCAGCATTGGGCGCACCACCTGCACCCGCAACATTAAAAATCACACCCTGAGCATTGCGGCTGGCAATCTGTCCGATCGGTGCTGCACTCGTACCCACCACCGACACCTGCACCCCATTCGCACCCGATGGCACCACTGAAATTTGAGAAATGCCCGGTGCTGGATTGCTCTGGCGGTACGGCTGCGCGATCTGAGCGTTGAACACATACGCATTCCAGGTATTGCCGCGATTGACGTTAAACACCTGGGGAGGTTTATCGCCCTGAGTTTGCAGCACCACATCAAAGCCAGAACCATTCGGGTTGACCGTGACATTCGTAACCTGAGTGGGATTTGCCAAAGCAGGCGGTTGACTGACTAGCGCTAGGGTCGCAGCAGTCGCTAAGCTGAGAAATCGAAGCTCTTTCACGGGATACACTCCTCCTTGGGGGAATCAGGAACTACAGCTATGGTTTCGGGGGTTGCGCGGCAGCTTGCGCTGCTTTGCGTTCGACTTCAGTCAGCGGCATCAGCGCATCCATCTGAAACGTCGTGGTGATTTGATTGTCCGGTTGGCAGTTCGTCAGATAGCGAATCGTGCCATCGGGCTGAATCTCGTACAAGCCTTCAGACACCTTGTTATCTGCGACTTTGACTGATAGGTTTCGCACCAGCAGCAAAGGTTGTAGACGCTCGATCGTTCTAAAAATCGACTGCGTTTGGTTGAAATTGCCGCGAATTTCAACATCGATCGTTTGGCGCTTGAGCTTGTTATTGATCGGCGCACCCAGCGAACTATCACTAATCACTGCTGCTCCCTTCTCATCTGGCTTGAACCGCCGCAGCTTGGCTTCTGCTACCAGTTGCCCAAAGCGGTCTTGGAATTCTTGGGCACCTCCAGGCGTTGCAAATAATTGCTGCACATAGACCGGACAAGCATTGAGCTTGGTGTTTCTTGCAGCTAATAAGCCTGCATTGTTGCGCTCAATCAGTTGGTTGAGGTCAAATAACAGCGTGTTCAGCGTTTTTTCGTTCGCAAATAGGCTATAAACCTGATCGCGTCTTTGTTTCGCTTGCTCTAGCTGGTTTTTAGCCTCTTGAATTTGCTTGCGAATCTCGCCTTGTTGCTGAAGCTGCTGAGTCTTTTCTTTGACCTTGGCATCCAAGGCTTGATTCGCTTCCCAAGCAGGCATCACCAGATAGCTGACGAGCGCGCCTGCGCCGAGCAGACCCATCACCCCCAACACAACCCCGCTAATCATTGGCGTAAAGGTAATGCCAAACGCAGTGGGATAGTTCGGGGTACTCTCAAACTCTGAATCAGGAATAAAGTCAGCCGTCATGGTTTTTTCGCTCCGTCCGTTTGAGTTGCTGCGGGAGTCGGTGAGGTCGGTTTCGTTGGGGTAGCCGAAATCACGCCGCGCTGTTTCAAGGCTTCGATCCGCGTCACCAGACCCACGGCACCTTTACGATCGAGTTCCCGGATCAGTTCTGAAGCAGGCACATCGTTAATGGCGGTGGCGATCGTGAAAGATACCTTGCGCGGTAGGCGAGGCGGCTTGAATTCACCCATTTCTCGCTTAACTCCCGGAAATTCAGGGATTTGCAGCGCTTTCTCTTCTCCTAGCTCCGCACTCACCACTTTGGTTTGATCGGCTCTTAAGAAGTTCGACTGCTGAAGCGTCAGCATAAAATCGTTGACATCATTGAACGAATTGGCAATGCCTTTGATTTCAATGCGGGACGAGACGGGTGGCGCGGCACCTGCTGCGGGAGTCGGTGCCGCGCCTGCTGCGGGAGCGATCTGGGCAACCGAGGCAATCTGAACGCTCTTCGGTAAGCGATCGCGAATGTCCTGCGTCATCGCTGACCACGGCTTAATTTGGTTAAACACCGTTGCCAGGGCTTGTGCTTCTTCGGTCGCCTGCTTGGTTTCTTCTTTTACCTTGGATAGATTCTTCTTCTCGACTTCAAGGTTGCCAAGCTGCACATCCAGATCGGCTTGCTGCCGCTCTAGATCACCATTTCGCAGAGTGAGAATCCCGAACAGCGATCCTGCCAGCACCGGGAAAAAGACCATCGCCGCAATGCCTAAAAATAAGGGGCGACGATCGTCGGCTGACATGATCGCTCTGGGTCGATTGCCTTGCCGCTTATCGGGCTTACTCTCTGCTCTATCCTTGAGAAAATTAATATCTAAACTGTACATTTACCATGCCTCCCGCAACCCTAAACCGAGTACAACACCTAAACCGGGTCGCAAATTCGCTGGAATGTCTTCTGCACTCAGCGACAATGCAGACACCGGATCAATTAAGCTGCAAGGCAGACTCAGCCGTTGGGTAAAAAACTCGTCTAACTGTCCGATCGCGGCTCCGGGACCTGCCAGCATCACTTGAGCCACTTCCAGGTTTTCACCTTGATTCAGGTAGAAGTCCACCGATCGCCGCAGTTCGTCGCTCAGTTCTCCCAGTACCCGCAACATTGCCGTTGCACCTGGATTACCACCGGGACGATTCGACTCCGTTACAGGAATCGTCATGCCTTGCAGTAAGTCGATATTCCGCGAAGGGGGCAGGTTCATCGCTCTAGAAAGAGCCGACTGAATTTGATAGGTTCCGATCGGAACCGTGCGCGAAAACTGAGGAACCCCATCGACCGTGATCGAGATTTCGGTATTTTCAAATTGAATATCAACGAGCGCCACCGCTTCTTGCGGTGCGAACTGTCTGAGCTGCTCTCGAATCGTCCGAATCAGAGAAAAACTGCTGACTTCTAAAACGTCCACCTTCAATCCCGCCTGCTGAAAGGTAGTGAGGTAGGTATCAGTCACTTCTTTACGGGTCGCAACTAGAAGAACCTGCACTTTCTCGATGCCATCCTCATCCACAAACAGACCCAACTTTTGATAATCCACATCGGCTTCCTCACGCGGAAACGGCAGATACAATCCGGCTTCTTGATTCAGCACCATTTCGCGCAGTTCGCGATCGTCGAGTTCTGCCGGAACCGGAATGATCCGCGTCACGGTGTCGCGTCCGCCAGGAACCGCCGTTGCGACTTGTTTGACTTTAATTTTGTGTTCGGCTAACGCAGATTGAATAATCTCTGCCATCGCGGGCGGATCGGTAATTTGCCCTTCGTGAAACACACCTTCAGGAACGGGAACCGTGGCATAAGTGCTGAGCCGATAGCCTTGACCCTGTTTGCGGAGTACCGCAAGATTGAGGCGATCGGCGGCTAACTCAATGCCAACCCCCCTTGATTTTTTTGAGAATAAACTCTTGACGTTAACCACTGTTCGTTAGCCTGCTATGAATGAATGAGTGACAGGTTTTCTGCAATCGGAAATTGCAGTCTTGCTTGGGTTGTGAGAGCCTAGTAATCACACGTAAAGCAGCAGAGAAGACGGCTACTTTGATCAAAATTGAGAGAATCAATCTCTGGTGTAACGAACTTAGACTGCCCAGTTTTTTGCAAGAATACACAACTCGATTCAAAAAAGTTAAAAAATTCCTGAAACGCCCGTCATAAACCAATTTCAGAAACTAAAAATTGAGCGAATCTAAATAGAAATCACTCTGGATTGCTTTATTTGATTTAATTATTTCGACTACAAATTCCAATCTTTTAGAGGCAATTTGTTTCATTCGGTCGCGCTATCGCAGCATACTTAATGTAAGAAATAGCACATCTATTTCTGCATACTACACGCGATTTTGAAAATGGCACGACTAATTTTGTGGGATTTCCTTGTTTGGCTTTTGTCGCTGATCATAAGAAGAGAGTTGTGGAATAGCAGAGAACACGATGATTGATGTGATTGTGATTGGTAGCGGGATTGGTGGTTTAAGCTGTGCGGCGATTTTGGCGCGGTATGGATTCAAAGTTTTGGTGTGTGAGAGTCACGCGATCGCAGGGGGAGCCGCCCAGAGTTTCGAGCGCAAGGGATTTAAGTTTGATTCGGGACCTTCGCTGTATTCGGGAATGTCTTACAGTCCGTCTCCGAATCCGTTGCGGCAGGTGTTAGACGCGATCGATGAGGATATCGAATGGCTCAACTACGAGACTTGGGGCTGTTGTTTGCCAGAAGGCACTTTTGATACGCAAGTCGGAGCTTCTCAATTCTGCGAAGTGTTGCAGCAATTACGCGGAGAAAGCGCTGTTGCAGAATGGCGGCAATTACAAACGGTCATGGCTCCATTGTCGAAAGCCGCGATCGCGCTTCCTCCGGCTGCGGTGCGTTACGATTTGGGCGCAGTTTTGAGCGTCGGGCAGTTTTTACCCGCGATGCTGCAACACGCGATCGGCTTTTCTAAACTCACCGGAGCTTTCGCACCTGTGATGGATCAAGTGATTACTGATCCATTTATTCGCAATTGGTTAGATTTGCTGTGCTTTTTATTATCAGGCTTGCCCGCCGATAGCACCAACGCGGCTGAAGTGGCGTTTATGTTTGCCGATTGGTATCGCCCGGATGTGAAATTAGACTATCCAAAAGGTGGAAGCGGCGCGATCGTCGATGCACTGATTCGCGGCTTAGAGAAATACGGAGGTCAAATCAGGCTAAATGCTCACGTCGAGAAAGTATTAGTTGAGAATCAAAAAGCAATCGGAGTGCGATTACGAAACGGGGAAGAACTGCGATCGCGCTATGTCGTTTCTAACGCCTCGATTTGGGACACGCTCAAATTAGTCGATGATTTTCCGAAGCGATTTCAGGCTGAGCGGCAAGCAATCCCGACCTGCGAGAGTTTTATGCACCTGCATTTGGGAATTGATGCCCAAGGATTAGACGCGATCGCCTGTCATCATATTGTGGTGAATGACTGGAGCTTAGGCATTACTGCGCCTCAAAATGTAGTGCTGATTTCGATTCCGTCGCTGCTTGATCCTTCACTTGCGCCGCCTGGAAAACACGCGATTCACGTTTATACTCCTGGCAATGAGCCATACGCAATTTGGCAGCAGCGCGACGATTACGAGCAACTGAAACAAGAACGCTCAGAGGTGATGTGGAAAGCCTTAGAACGAGTGATACCGGATATTCGATCGCGCACCGAACTCGCCCTAATCGGAACCCCGCTCACCCACGAACGCTATCTGCGGCGATATCGCGGAACGTATGGAGCCGCCATTCGCGCAACCGATGGATTATTTCCAGGTGCAATCACGCCGATCGCAAGATTGCTGTGCTGTGGAGATTCAACGTTTCCGGGCATTGGGTTGCCTGCGGTGGCAGCGAGTGGAATCATCGCGGCGAATACGATCGCGCCCCTTCGCAAGCACTTGGAGTTGCTAAAACAGATTCGAGCATAGGGGCGTGATCAGAGCAAACCGCAGAATAGACGAAAGTTCTAGAAACCATTCATACGCTAAATCGAGGAACTGTGTATAATCAGTCCCAACCGTTCGGATTCAGTCCGATCACGTTCATGAATTAAGGCTACAATCCCGGCATCTGGAGAGCAATCAAACTTCGATCGACTGCTGCGACTTGCGACAATCTTCGCTAACATTAGTTCTCACTCTCAGTTTTCTCTCCCACTCTCTGCTCTATCTCTCTTACTAAAATCGCCCGAATGACCGCTGTGCCCCTTCCTCGTCCCTCTTCTCAACCGCCTGAGCGCAACAACTCAGGCTCCCCTGACATGACACCAGTGTTCGCCCTGAAGGAACTGGTGGCACGTCTGAATCGGGAGCAGCACAAAATTCAGGATTTACTGAGTTCGCTCGGTTTCGCGCTCCGTAGCTTCAGCAATCTCAATCAATTTCTGGAACTGATTCCGCTGATGGCAAGCCGGGTTACAGATGCCGACGGTGGAGCGCTGATTTTGTTCCGCCCCAATGGGCAGGTGAAATTAGAGCGCCTGCACTGTCAGGATGCCATGTGGGGTCAGGAATTACGCAAAGGATTAGAGATTGCAACGCGGCAAATGACGGCTTCGTTAACCGGATTACCCGCGAATGAGGCAGTTTCTCGATCGTCGCAAATGGTGGCAATGCTCGATCACCAGATCGCCCGCAACTTAGGGGGAGATATTCAAATTTTCGGCACCGGGATTCTGGTGAGAAACAATGAGCGCGGTCGGCTCTATGTGTTTAGTCGAGAGCCAGATTACGCTTGGACAGAGACGCGGCAAAAATTAGTCCGACTCGTGGCGGATCAAACCGCAGTGGCGATCGAGAATGATGAACTCACGGTCGAACTGAAGAAAAAAGAACGCCTCGATCGCGAACTCGAAATCGGAGCCGACATTCAGCTTCGCTTGCTGCCGCGTCAATGTCCGGCGATCGATGGCATTGAACTCGCTGCTCTGTGTAAAACTGCAAATCGCGTCGGGGGAGATTATTACGACTTTATTCCGGCAGATTATGGGCAGACGCGCCAAGCGAACTTGAGTAATTCGGGCGGAAAATGGAGTGTGACGATCGGCGATGTGATGGGGAAAGGAGTTCCCGCCGGGCTGATTATGACGATGACACGCGGAATGCTACGAGCTGAGGTGCTCAACGGTCACTCTCCCGCACGGATTTTGCAGCATCTGAATCAGGTGATGTATGCCGATTTGGAAAACTCGAATCGGTTTGTGACGCTATTTTACTCGGAGTACGATCCGAAGACTCGCTTATTGTCGTACAGCAATGCGGCACACAATCCGCCGCTTCTGTGGCAAGCGGCAACAAGTACGATTAAGCGCCTCGATACCCATGGAATGCTGATCGGTCTAGATGCTGAAACCCAGTATCAAGATGCCCAAATGCAACTAGAGCCGGGAGATACGATTATTTATTACACCGATGGCTTTACCGATGCGGCAAATCAGTACGGGCAGCGATTCGAGGAAGACAATTTGGTGAGCGCGTTTCGTTGGGCGTGTCAGCATCATGACGATCCGCAGCAGATTTTGAAGTATCTGTTTGATTGTGTGCAGCAGTTTATTGGCATGGGCAATCCGAATTCGGATGATATGACGCTGGTGGTAATGCGGGTGAAGGCTGGGGAAGAGGGACGATCGTAACGGTCAAGTCTAACGAAAAGCCCACGACTTCTAGCCGTGGGCTTTCAATTTACTGACCGGAATTGCTAGGTTGACCTGAACCATTTGGATTGGGGCTGGCTTCAGGAGACGGAGAAGGTTCTGCCGATCGAGGCTGCTCGATCGCCGGAGATTCTTTCTGCGAACTGTTGCTCGGTGCGGCAGGTGCGGTTTGAGGAGCCGGAGCGACGGGTTTCGGAGCCTCAATTCTGACGTTTGGAGCGGGAATCACAGTCGGTGAACTTTGCTGCGGTTGCGGTACGGGCACAATCCGATCGCGCTCGATCACTCGTTCTCTCACTTCGGGAGAGGGGGAAGGGGAAGGTGCCGCAGAAGGAACGACGATCGTGCGTTGAACCGGAGTTTGATTGCGCTGAGTTGCAAAATACGCCAGTGCAGCACCGCCTAAGACTAATCCTGTGAGCAAAATACCAATTAAGAAACCAGTTGCACTGTTGTTTTCGTCTCTGGTTTGCTGGGTGGCTTCGTAGCGTTGCCGTTCGACGGTTTTACCATGCACATAACCGCTACCATAGCTTTCCGGATTCGGTTGAACGCCGGGAGTTTCGTTAGGATTTGAGCCAGTATAATTTGCGCGATCGTGCTGATCACCAGGATTTGTATTCGCCATTTTGAATTGTCCTTTAAATAATTTTGTTGATCGCTAGAGCGATCCGGGGTGTGATAAAAATTTCGGTAGATGCTCTGATGTGACCAAATTAACCGAAGCACACCGCGATATCACTCTGTCCAGAGAAGGGAACGGCAGAATGAAAAACGTCTACCAACTGATAGAGCTATTTCAGCGCTTCTTCGAGTTTGTTTTGTTCCCAGAGCGATCGATACAGTCCGGTTTGGTTAATCAGTTCAAGGTGACTCCCGATCTGCACAATGCGACCTTGATCCATCACAAAGATGCGATCTGCCATTGCTGCGGCGGAGAGTTGGTGCGAAATGAAGACTACCGTTTTGCGAACGGTTCCTTCGGAGAGGTTTCTTAAAATCCGTGTCGCAGTTTGATTATCTACACTCGATAAGGCATCATCCAAAATCAGAATTGGGCTATCGACTAAAAGCGCCCGCGCTAGTGCAGTTCGCTGGCGTTGTCCGCCAGATAAGGTAATGCCGCGCTCTCCAACGATCGTGTCATACTGCTGCGGAAAGTTCAGCACTTCGCCATGAATTTGAGCAATTTTCGAGGCAAGCTCGACCTCAGACTGATCCGCCAGTGGCTTACCGTATCGAATGTTATTGCGAATCGTGGTACTGAATAAGAAGCTTTCTTGGGGCACGTAGGCGATCGCGCCCCGTAAGTCTTCTAATCGCAGTTGAGTAATATCGTATCCGTCTACAAATAGCTGATTTGTCTCAATATCTAACAGTCGCGGTAATGCGTTCGCTAAGGTTGATTTACCGGAACCGATCGCACCGACGATCGCAACCGTTTCACCCGGAGAAATCACAAAGTTAATCTGATCTAAATTAGGACGAGACGCGCCGGGATAGCGAAAGGTTAAATCCTGAGCGCTTAATTTTCCTTTTACTTGCGCTAACGGTAAGGGAATCGCATCTGGCGCATCTTTGATGGTGGGTTCAACCGAGAGAATAGCTTCGATACGATCGATACTCACTTCCCCACGCTGATATGCCGTAATCGTAAATCCGAGGAGCGCAGTCGGAAACGCCAATCGCTCGACAAAGATTAACAGCGCAATAAAATCCCCAACTGTGATTTCGCCCCGCGAGATTAGCCCACCCCCAAACCACAGCAAAATTAATGCACTGCCATACGAGATCGCCTGCAAAATTGGGAATAACGTAGTCCGAGTGAGCGCCAGTTTGAGATTGGCATTCAACAGCGATCGATTGTATTCCCGGAAGGCGCGGCGCTCGTTTTCTTCTTGACCATAAATCTTAATCAGAGCGATGCCGCTCATGTCTTCCTGCACCAGTTCACTCAGCGTGGAGAGTTCTTCTTGGACGGTTAACTGTTGCGATCGCAGTCTGTTACTAAACAAACTGACTAAGATCAACATAAACGGATACACCGAAAGCGCCATTAAGCTCAATTTAGCGTCGATTGCTACCATCGCAGGCAGCGTCAACGCATACGCGAATAGTGTATTTGCTAAACTGAGAACCGCAAAGCCTAACAGACGACGAATATTATCGACATCACTGGTAGCACGGTTAATTAAATCGCCAACGGTATTCGCGGCAAAGTATGCAGGTTCTAACTTTAGGAGATGGTTAAAAATCTTTTGCTTCAGGTCAAACTCAACCTGACGACCCACACCGAATAGCAGAATTCGGGATGCCATTCGCATTAACCACATCACCGATGCCAGCACCAAGATCAGCACCGTATAAAACAAGATCTGGTTCACGCTGAATGCAACACCCAGTTTATCAATGGCATCGCGAATCTGAAGCGGAATATAAATCCCGATCGCATTGACCACCAGCAACGCCAAAACTCCTAAAGTTGCATCCCGCCAGTGTGGGCGAAGATATGACCCTAGTTTTTGCAGCGGGGAACGCGATCGCGCCATGATTCTACCTACCATCGAAACTTTCTTATGGTAGCGCGAATAAAAAAGCAAGTTCCACGAGAAAAAAGGAGAAGCTTTCGCCTCTCTTTGTCGCTTTCAGCCTTTAGAGCGTTGTCCGAACCGGACGAATCCAGCCTCGTAAGAAATAGTAGATAGAAGTCAGATACTCGTTAATCACTCTAGAACTGAGCGATAGCGCATCAATACTGGGTAACAGATCGGCAATCTGCAAATTGCGCTCGACCACATCGCGCCCTTGCGCTCGACCTCGGAATGCTTCTCGCGGCGGCAGCGTAAGAAAATTCGTCGGACGGGGAATGACCGTGAGCGGCACGTTATTGCTGTTGAACTCGCGATTAAACGTCAAAGCGGCTCGATTCATCTCGATCGCCGAACTAATCAACACCAACTGATTGCCGAAATTAGTCCCTCTACGCCGCAATTCCTGACGTACATTCACAGCGCTACTCTGAACCGTCGGACTGTTGGGATCGGCAATAATATCTTCTGCCGGAATCCCCAATCCTTGCAGAAATCGCCGCGCATCTGCGGCTTCTGAAACATCATTGTTGGTTTCTCCAGTTTTACGCACCCGCTCCGGTCGGTTTCCGGCGCTGACGATGACGAGTGGATCGGTTCCACGTCCTCGCTCTTCTCGATAGACCTGATTTGTATAAGTCAAGATATCGCCGCGCTCGGTCAGTTGCACGGGCTGATCGGCGAGGACTGGAAATGCCCCCGCAGGAATCTGGGCAGGCGGCGGAAACAATCCCGGAGCAGGAGGAGCCGGAGCCGCTGGAACGGGTTGCGATCGCGGTCGAACTTGCAGTCGAGTTGTATCCTGCGCTAAGGCAACGATGACGCGCCGCGCTCCCGGTGGTAGGGCAGCAGTGGCAGCAGGGCGGGCAATGTCGATCGCTTCAGCTTCGGCGCGTTGTGCCAGAAAATACGACACGGCTGGAATACTCAGAATTAACAAGGCTGGAATCGCAATTCGCAGCAAGACTAATCCGGTTCTCGATAATTTTCCACCGCGCAGCAGTTCCGAGAATGCGACTAGGAGCAAAATTAAGATAATGCCGAGGGGACTAAACGGAATCGCAATAATCCGAAAAATATCGCCGACTAGCCCTTCTTGGGGCGACCCTCGATAAAACGTGAATGCTGCTACGCCCACCAGCAGCAGCAGCACCAATCCACCGAGAAAGGGTCTGGGTAGCACTCGTAAGAGGACATACCAGGCAAATAGACCCACCACGACCCAGAGTAATACCTGGGTCAATAAGACAAATACATCAGTTACTAATAAGATCATCTATTCAATCCCTTGTATCGCGCTACTCCTCACCCCAAATGCGATCGTTCAACGATTGAATTTAGGGAACAACTTGACCGCTTCAAGATTACCCGCAAGTAGTAAATTTCATACGTAGAGTGGTTGATCGGTTGAATGATTCGATCGTCACAGATCGAACTCTCTAATCTTAGACTTGGGCTGGAAAATAAACTGTTTCAAGACTAGGATTGTACCTAAAATCGCTAGATTGTAGGAGGTTTTCGGGTTGAGCGATAGATTTTTTCTCGAATTCAATCTCTGTTTCCTAAGAATGAATCTAAACTGCTCTGGAACGATCGCAGCATTGTTCCAATCGGGTTGCAACAGCCGAAGGGTGTAGTAGGAGGAATAGTCAAATGGAGCTAATTTTGGCAGGAATTGCATTTGCGGTGATTTTGTTTTTGGTGACTCGCGATACCTTCAAGTAGGGCGATGGAGTCAAAACCGGATGAAGTTTGCGTCTTTCTGGCTGAATCTGAAAGCGCAGGTTGAAATAAA
This sequence comes from Cyanobacteria bacterium FACHB-63, assembly GCA_014695255.1. GTDB lineage: Bacteria > Cyanobacteriota > Cyanobacteriia > Leptolyngbyales > Leptolyngbyaceae > Leptolyngbya. Next base: position 172,065 of record JACJNX010000031.1, on the reverse strand, counting down.
AATAATTCTAAAACTGGGTGAGGGTTTATTGTGTCATCTCAAAAGCCGATCGTATTAGTCACAGGTGGAGCCGGATATATCGGTTCTCATGCGGTTCTCGCACTGCAAAATGCGGGATATGACGTGGTTGTTTTCGATAATTTGGTCTACGGGCATCGCGATATTGTGGAATCGGTTCTGAAGGTGGAACTGATTGAGGGCGATACGAACGATCGTGAACTGCTCGATCAGGTGTTTGCCTCGCGTCCGTTTAGTGCGGTGATGCACTTTGCGGCGTATGCGTATGTGGGTGAGTCGGTGACGCAGCCGGGTAAGTATTACCACAATAATGTGGTGGGGACGCTGACGCTGTTAGAAGCGATGGTAGCGGCGGGAATTAAGCGTTTTGTCTTTTCTTCGACTTGCGCGACCTATGGAGTGCCGCAGGTGGTGCCGATTCCTGAAGATCATCCCCAAGATCCGATCAATCCCTATGGTGCAACGAAGCTGATGGTGGAGCGGATGCTGGCGGATTTTGATCCGGCTTATGATTTCAAATCGGTGGCGTTTCGGTACTTTAATGCGGCGGGGGCTGATCCAGAAGGTCGCTTGGGTGAGGATCATCAACCGGAGACGCATTTGATTCCACTGGTGCTGATGGCGGCTTTGGGTCAGCGCGATTCGATTTCGATTTATGGCACGGATTATCCGACTCCGGACGGTACTTGCATTCGTGACTATATTCATGTGACGGATTTGGCTGAGGCGCACGTTTTGGGGTTGGATTATTTGCTCAAGGGCGGCGATTCTCAACTGTTTAATTTGGGCAATGGGAACGGGTTCTCGGTGCGAGAAGTGATCGAGGCGGCGCGGAAGGTGACGGGTCGATCGATTTCTGCGATCGAGTGTGATCGTCGTCCGGGTGATCCGCCTGCGCTGGTGGGAAGTGCGGAAAAGGCGCGATCGGTGTTGGGATGGAATCCTCAATATGCAGATATTGAGACGATTCTGAAGCACGCTTGGGCATGGCATCAAAAACGACACGGGTAAGATTACTGAAACCTTAACTTCCGCACGGTCGCGCACCACGAGCAGATCTGCGGATTTTTTGTGCGATCGCAATTAACTCTGCGCCGCTTTCTGACTTTCTCAGTACACTGCTAGTGTTCATCAGCACAATACTCTACCCAACCTCATGACATTGGGGATGACGACTGACAGCGGATGCACTGAACGACAACACTCAGGAAAGACGATGAGATACGCAATTCTAGGCGCAGTGGCGATCGGCGCGATCGCGTCTGCGGCTCCAGCTTCGGCGCTGCAAACGTTCAACTTCACGGGCAATATTCAATCTTGGACGGTACCCACGACGGGAGTTTACACGATTACTGCCTTTGGCGCTCAAGGCGGCAGAAGCAACGGTGGCAGAGGCGGTCAGACGGGAGCTGATTTTAACCTCACAGCAGGATAGGTGCTGAGCATTTTAGTGGGCGGCAGCGGCAGCTTCGTCGGCGGGGGCGGCGGCACGTTTGTTACGTTCGGCACAGGTGGCTCTGCAACCCCGATTGTGGTAGCTGGTGGTGGCGGCGGCAGCGGCGGCAACGGCAGCGGCGGCATTGGTGGTCCTAGTACCACCTTCAATACTGGCGACGGCGACGGCGGCATCGCCGGGGGCGGCAGTTTTCCTGGCGGGGGGGGCGGCGGCTTCAGTACCAACGGCGGCGGCGGCCTACGGGGCGGTAGCAGCTTCATCGCGGGCGGCAGCGGCGGCAGAAACGGCACCGGCAGCAGCAGCTTCGGCGGCTTCGGCGGCGGCGGTACTCGCTTTATCAACAGTCTGTACCTAGCAGGCAACATCAACGTTGCGGATGGAGTTAGAACAGGGAATGGTCTAGTCGAAATCATCGAGCCATCCGCCACTCCGGTTCCGTTTGCTTTTTCTCCCTTGCCCGGTCTGGTGGTGGGCGGCGTTCTGTCTCGCCTCAAACGCCGCAAGCAATCTCAGCATCAGTCTAGTTCACCCGTCAAGGCTTAACCCTGCTAGACCCTAGACAAAACAGGACATCGCGCCATTTCAGTTGATGGAGGGCGCGATCGTCCGCTATGCAAGCCCAACGATGGACTAAAATGGCTCATCGGATCACTAAAACAGTTCATCGATGCACTGAAATGACTCGTTGATGAACTGAAATGGGTCGTTAATGAACTGAAATGACTCGTTGATGAACTGAAATGGCTCATCGGATCACTAAAATTGCTTGTTGATGAACTAAGAGAATGTTTGAGAAGTATCGTTTATTGCATCACCCGCCCCTCGAATGAATTCGGGGCTATCGGAGCAAAGTCGGTTTCAACCGACTGAAGAGACGGAAACCACTCGCTTCCAGCCCCCTTTAGTGGACTTTGTGCCGATAGACCGTGATTTCTAATCACGGGCGGAATGCGACCGAAGCGAAGGACTTTCCATACTTCTCAAACATCCTCTAAAACAGTTCATCGGATCACTGAAATAGCGATCACGACCACTGGAATTGCACTCCGGATCACTGAAATAGCGATCACGACCACTGGAATTGCGCTCGCGATCCTAATCCGATGCCTATGAAAGTTGATAACGCGATCGTAAAACCGAACAGCGCGATCGCCTTCGTAAAGCGTCTAAAATTAACGCTTAGATTTTTTCAGTCTAGAATGCCAGAGATTAGTCGCTTCTTCGGAATCGTAATCACGATGTATTACAACGACCATCCACCCCCTCACTTTCACGTTCGATACGCCCAACAGAAAGCGATCGTGGTGAGTTCTAACATGATTGGACGATTGCCGATTAAGTGGGTGGCTCCAGTCACCGACTGGAAGGATGTGTTTGTGAATAACAAATCGGGTAATTGCTTTTCGAGAACCATTGGATTCATCGAATTTTCAATTACCCGATTAATTCGGCAACTTTCATAATCGCGCCTTTACCCAAATCTGTTGCGAGTATTGAGAGATTTGGGATAAGACACCCTGCGCCCGTAAAAGATTCGAGGTTAATAGCGATCAACACTCCCCGCAAACACTGGCTCCACTCGCAAGCTCACTACCCGCGCTGGACGCACCACCATGTATTCGCCCTGGATATTTTTAATCGGTACACTAATAAAATCCTCTGAAGCGGCTTTCGGCATCAGTTCGCCACTGTACCACTTCTGAAAATCTTGAATCGTGGGAAATCGCACTTCTTCGCGATGTCCACCTTCCATCATGATATGGACAGAAAATTCGGTCGGCGTTCTAGGCATCTGAGTTCACCCTAAACAGGACAGACTCAGTATGGGCGAACACCGAGAAGAACTATCAAGCAATTGCACATTACACCATTAACTTTCGGTCGCCTTTGTCAGTTCCGCCGAGTCCGATCGACCCACCGCCACCGGATGCGAATCCGTTGTCACCAAAATCGTTGGACTGGGCGATCGCAACGACACCAAAATGCTCTTAATCACAACCGCGATCGGTACTGCTACCACCACACCTAACAGTCCGCCAACCCGCGCCCCCATCAGAATCGAAACAAACACCCACACCGGATTCAGCCCCGTAAAGCTACCCAGCACACGTGGCATAATCAGATTTTCAATAATCTGCTGCACAATCAACGAGGCAATCAGCACCTCAACGCCCAGCCCAATATCGCGCAACGCCACCAGCAGCGTGACCAACGCAATCCCGACTGACCCGCCGAAGGGAATCAGCGCCATTGTGCCGATCGTTAACCCAAACAGCAATCCGAACGGAACACGCAACGTCAGAAAGATTACCGTCAACACAAACCCCATTGAGGTAGACGAAATCAACTGGCTGAAAAAGAAATTCTGAAAACTCAGGCGCAATGTTTCGCTAAATGGATCTCGAATCCGGGGCGGCAACCATTCAACTAAACTTTGCCACAGATGATCACTATGTTGCAGCAGATAAAATGTCAACACTAACGTCAACACGACATCAAGCAAACTGGTGACAGTAATCACAGCCAACCCAAGAATATCTCCAGCCAATCGCTGCAATTGATTTTTCAATGGAGCCGTGATTTGATCCGCCAACACATCGAGACTCACTGGAAATCCAGCTTTTTCGATCTGATCATTAAGCAGGATTAATTGTCGTTGTCCTGAGTCGATCCAATCCGGTAATCGAACCACCAACTGTTGAGCTTGCTGGAGCGCCAACGGAACCAGCGTCACCCCGATCGCAAGTAAAACCGAAATCGTAAACAGAAACACGACAATTGCCGATCGTCCTCGTGTCGCTCCGTGCTGCTGCATATAGCTGACCGGATAATTCAGCAAAAAGGTCAGCAACGATGCGCCCGCGACGATGACTAATAAAGAATGAAAATAATCAAAAATAGACGAAATCGCCCACGCGTTCAACACCACAAGCGGCACGAAAAAGGCGACTACAATCGCTTTTAATACCGGAGATAAAGAATCCCACCAAATCCACACTTTATTGCGATGAGGCATGATGCAACAACTAACGACAGTAATTCACGAGATCGTTTTGGGCAGTCTCTAGTTATTATTATCGCGCTTTGATTTCGGTTCATCCTCCTTCCGCCATGATCCCTTTGATTTATGAATGATTCCGATCGCCTAGAACCCGATGCAGTCCGGCATTTGCGGCTATTTTTCTATCTTTTACCCGTTTTTGGATTTTTTCCAGCCCTTTGGACGCTGTATCAGCGATCGGGGAGCCGCCAAGAACGAGCCTTGAGTCGATTCGTCGTGAAGTTTGCAATGGGCTGGCTATTACTCTATGGGCTGATGGGTGCTGCCTCTACTTCTGAATCCGCGCAGTTGCCGCTGTTGTTAACGGCAAGCTTTCTCACTTCGGGTTACTTTGTGCTGAATTTGGTTCTGATGGTGCGGTTGTGGCAGCGAAAATCGATCGCTCTTCCGCTCATTGGGAAAGTCGGGAGATTGCTTTAAGAACGTGGTGTAACTCGATCTCCGACGCATCTTGTGAAAGGGCTTCGATCGCCGAAATCTGTGCAATCTTCTGAATTTCTCCCCCAGTGAGCGGGTGCTTTTTCGCTAAGGTTTGCCAGTCTATCTCGGCGATCGGCGTTACTTGGGGAAAGGCCTGCTTCCAAAGCTGCACACGAGCTGCAGCATCAGGTTTAGGAAATTCAATGGTGAAGTGAATGCGCGATCGAAGTGCGGTTGGAATTGCGAGTCGATGCCGCACACTAAAGCAAGTTAAACCGCTACGAGCCTCAATCAGTTGAATCACCTGTGAAATCGGAGCCGATCGCTTTAGCCACCGTTCAGCCGATTTAATCAATAAGAATTCTGGTGCCTGATCAATCAACTCTTCGATCAGGTCGATCGCATCATCCACGACCGCGAGGTCGATTTCAGTCAGTGGCAAAGCTAATTTCTGAGCGAGCGATTGCGCTGCGATCGTCTTTCCCGTTCCACTCGCACCAATCAATAAAGCAGTTACACCTGTCGATGCAGTAAATCCCCAAGCTTGTAGCTGGGGTGCAAATCGAATGCGATCGCAAACTTGCGCCAGTTGAGCCTGAACAGCCTCCGGCAACACCAAATTAACGGATTTTCTCGATCGCGTCATTGCAATCTGAGCAGGCATCTGAGAGGCAATTAACTCCTCTAGTTCAGCTAATTCTGCTGGCTCACTCAGCAAAAAATTAACGCATTCATCTGACAGCTTGATCGATCTCGATAAAAACGACGATCGATCATTTTCCTCTACCTCAATTAAGCCCGACCTCATCAATCGGCTGGAATCAATCAAGCTCGATCGCACCGTCCGCCATTCTGCATCGGTTCGACAAAGCAAGCGGAGTACGAGATCAATCGTCGGACGCTCGGCAACATCATGATCGCTTTGTAGATAGCCATACAGTCGAGCATATCGACGGTGAACTTCGGGCGCGAGGGCAATTAGAACTACATTTTTCTCAAACGTTGTCAGCTTCAAGCGATCGCACAGCATCGGCAGCGCCAAACCAATCCCATGCTGCCCACTTGCCTGAATCCGTGCGTCTAACTGCTGCTGATAGGTTAGAGTAGGCGAAGATTTTCGCCGCTCAACCGGAGAATCTGACGAGATCGCCTCGTCTAAACTAATCAATCCTTTCCACCAGTGACTGGTCGCACGATCGGCTTTAGTTTGCGATACCCGCTCGATCGTTTTTACGTCCTTGCGCTGTTTCGCCACGGCCGTCAACAACAACCGCTCTAGCCAGTTAAATTCAACTTTGAGATATGTCCAGTTATCGAGAAAGGGTTCCGAGCGCATACCACACCAAATCGATCCGGGTGAGAGCATGGTACTCTACCGCCTGAATTTCGGCATGGAAGACAAATCGAATTTCTTAGAGGTCATCTGATTACTTCAGCCGATTGAGAAATTCGATCGGTAATCCGTCTGCATCGGCGATGAATGCCACTTCATAAACGCGATCGCCAATCATTTGCTGCGTTGGCTCCAATAACACTGTTAGCGCTTGATCTTGCTCACCCAATTTCGTTTTCAGCAATTCAATCCACTGCGGCAATTCAACAGTCAGTTCCGTCACATCAAACGACAGATGATAATACCCAGTGTAATGCTCATCATTAAACGCATCTGGCGCAGGTTTCGGTTCAGGAATTTGCAGCAGTTCGATCCGTCCGCCCAAGCCTTCCATCCAGCACGCTAAGGTATAACCCGTTTGGAAGCGCTCACACACTTGAAATCCAAGCTGCTCGTAGAATGCGATCGCCCTGAAAATATCAGCCGTTCGGATCGAAACGTGGTGCATTGGCTCTATTCAAACAATCGAAAATACGGATAGCGAACAGGTGCTCCCGGTTCCTTCTCTAGATCAAAATTAATCACATCCCAGCAGGGATCATCTTTTGGATCAGGACTAAACTCGACTGGAAGCCCATAAAGTCTCGGTTTCGGAGAATCCGATTGTCCCCGCCAAGGTGTACTCCGCTCTAGATACGTGCTGATCAGTTCCTTATAGCGCTGAGCGATAATCACGCGAGTTGCTCGGTAGCCCTGCGTATAAAGTCGATCGAGCGCTTCATGAATCTCAAATCGAATACCATCGGGGTGTGTGTGTTGGCGATACCATTCATCATTCCACAACCGCCAGTGTCGTGCTGATTGAAGGTGAATGAGTTCACCTGTCTTTGGATTCGCCTCGAACGCGCCGTGACGTGGACACAAATAGGTATCTGTCAGAGTCAACGCTGGGATCGTTTGCCGACAGTGTGGGCACTGAATTTCGGGTCCAAATATCGGGTACTGCAAACTGGGATTAATCATGAAGTACGGGAAATCAAATATTTCATTAAAGTGAAGCGCGATCGTGAAATTATTATAACGGTCTTCCCTTTGCGCGTTTCTAGTCTCATTATCACCGTGAATCCTTCTGAAGTCCCAACTCTTTTTTCTCCGTCTTATTGGAATCCTCCCGATTTGACGATCGCCGCCTTCGTTGCGCCCAATGCTACGGTAATTGGCAACGTCGAAATCGCTGCTGGAGTCAGCATCTGGTACAACGCAGTCGTCCGCGCTGATGTGGAGCGAATCTGCCTTGGAGCCAGCACGAATATTCAAGATGGGGCGATTCTTCACGGCGATCCGGGTCAACCGACGATCCTTGAAGAATTTGTCACGGTGGGACATCGAGCGGTGATTCATAGCGCTCATATCGAGCGGGTCTGTTTGATTGGCATCGGCGCGATCGTGCTGGATGGGGTACGAGTGGGCGCAGGCAGCATCATCGGAGCGGGATCAGTCGTGACGAAGGATGTACCGCCGCGATCGCTCGTCGTTGGCGTTCCCGGTAAGCCGATTCGGGAACTCTCAGATTCAGAAGTCGAACACCTGATCGAACACGCTCAACATTACGAAAAATTAGCACTCGTTCACGCTAACAAAGGAACAGATCTCGGTTTTTATATACAAATGTGAAGCATCTGAGAGAACTGCTTTGAAAGCTACACAAAATACGGTACAAATTTAAATTATTGAAACGTCTGATTAAGCGAGAGAACGGGTATGGATTTTGATTTTCGCGTCCTAATCGTGTTATTTCCGATCATTCTGGCAGGGGGTTGGGCTGTTTCTCGAATTCTTCCTTACGCATTGCAGCAAGTTAAAGGCTTCTTAGCAAAGTAAATGCCGAAGCAAGCCTTACGCTTGAGCCGACTTTTCTCACTGTAGAGGAGTCGGTTTTGTTTTGCGATCGCTCTTGTTACTCTTAATGAGTGAATCGTACAAATTTAAGGAAAACTGCAATGCTCGACGAACAGGCAAAAAAAGCAATGTTGCTGAAAATTCCGCATGGTTTGTATATCTGCGGTGTCAAAGATGGAGAAAACGTAAACGGCTTTACTGCAAGTTGGGTGATGCAGGGATCGTTCAAGCCGCCGATCGTCGTGAACTGCGTTAAAAGTGATTCTGGCTCGAACCAAATGCTCCGCAACAGTGGCGTATTTGCTTTGAGCTTTCTTGAAGCGGGACAAAAAGACCTAGCGCAAAAGTTTTTCAAACCGCAGCGTCGAGTCGGCAATAAATTCGAGGATGTAGAGTTTTACTTAGGCGAAACCGGATGTCCAATCATCTCCGAGGCGCTGGGTTATGTCGAATGCCAAGTCGTGGGAACCGTGGATCATGGTGATCATACGGTGTTTGTCGGTGAAGTGATTGCGGCGGGAGTCCATCGCGAAGGTGAACCCTTACTGCTTGAGAGTACAGGCTGGCAGTACGGCGGTTAGGACAATTCGAGCGATCACAGCACATTGCCATTGACAGAAATCAATCACTGAGACTTGTAATTTCCGCAGTTAAGATAATTGGGCTTGAAGCCTATACTACTGAAGCCCGGTAGTCAAATCTGCTCTTATGAAATACGCAATTTCGAGTCTAGTCATGGCGTTGTTCGCGATCGCTCCGGTTGCGCCTGCGATCGCCCAATCTCCCCAAAAAATCAACTTGGCTGAGTTGACCACAACAGCAACCAGTGTTCAAGCCTTGGTGCCGAAAGGCTGGCAAGTTGAAGGAAGAACCGAAGGCGATCTGAATGGCGATCGCAGAGCGGATACAGTTTTGAGATTGATTCAGACGGCAAATTCGGGGGGCGATCGGGCGCGGATGCTGCTCGTTCTGCAAAGACAACCGAACGGTCAATGGCAGCGCATCGGCATGGCTCCACGTCTATTGCTGTGTTCATCCTGCGGCGGTATGTTGGAATCGATTCAAGTCAAAATTGAGAACGGTGTGCTTTTAGTCGATCAGCTACGCGGCTCTCGCGATGGAACACAGACTTTGCACCGCTTCTGGATTGATAAAGCGTCTAAGCGGCTGGTGCTGATTGGTCAAGATGTGCGACAGTTCGATCGCCTGACCGGAGACGCAACTCGTGAAAGCAGCAATTTCTTGACGGGTCAAAAAATCACAGAAAAATACCGCGCTAATAACCAGCGCACCGGAACAGAGTTAGTGTCTCGGCAACGATCGACCATCGCCAGAAAGACACCTGCGATCGAAACCGTTAATATTGACGCAATCTAAAGAAAACCGTGAACTCGACAAGACAGATCGAGTTCACGGTTTTCTTTACCAGGGGAAGCGAATCGGAAGCTTCACTGGAATTTTCTCTTGGACTCGATCGATAACGCGATCGACTGCCCGATCAATCACTCCTTGTACCAGCGCATTCGCTGCGGCTTGAGCAAATCCAGGCTGATTTGTCAGACCGACATCAAAAATGCAGCCTTCTAGCAAACTCGCTTCGACTCTTGCATTGCGGCAAACGGTTTCTGCCGATCGCAGTTGGGCAGGCATCAATGAGCCTAATGTCAGATAACGACGGGGGAAGCGACGATCGCTAAACGTTTCTGTCGATTGTCCCGCCTCATAATCAAACAGCGACTCATTCTGCTGAATCCGCCAACTATCACCAAATTCACGATGAAGCTGATCAAGAAACGCCGTTTCGATGCTGGATAAAGGAATCGGCGTAGGCAGAAGATTGCTCAACGCACTGGTGAATTGACCGTAGCTCGATTTCGTTGGAATCACCCGACCGGCGCGGGTTCGTAAGTCGTTTGCCGCATTGCCGTCTAAGTTCCCTAAAAGTCCGGTATATCGATTTGCTCGATCGGGGACATTGAGCGTGACATTGAGAAACGTCATTTTTGCCACTTCAATCAGTCGAATTGTGGCTTGTTCTCCGCTATTCCACTGCACCACATATTCCCGATCGCTGCGTTTCTGCATTGAGCCATCTGCAAAAGAGCGGCGATCGCTGGTGTTCATTTCCCCATTAACGCGCACGATCGGGGCTGAGTCTTTAGTGGTGTAGAATCCGATGCGATCGTTGCCGACTTTCAGGGCAACCGCACGATTCAGCGTTAATTCTTGCCCTGGAACTTGAGCTTGCCGCGTTTGAACCACAAACTTCTGATCCTGAGATTGACTCAGCAGAAATTCACCGATCGTTTGGAAGCTGTAGCGGAACCCATCAAAGGTAATCAAATGCGGATCGCCATAGCTTGCTCCGGTTTTTGTGTTGCCGCTATTCGGTGAGTTAGACCCAGTGCCGCCTGAATTCCCACCGCTATTTCCGCTACCGCTACTGCCGCTATTAGGGTCTTTCTTTTTACAAGAATTGTCTTCCGCCGTCACATCCACTTTGGTCGCTCGTGTGGTGCCCGTCACCGCTAGCAAAACTTGATTCGACGGAGCCAACTCTACACCGGAGGGAGAATTTCCATTTTCACAGCGACAGGTTTCTCCCACACAGTAGCGCTTATTAAACACCTGGCTAAACTTCAGAATGTCGCTACTGCCACCCGTCCAGCGCAAGGCTCCATACCCTCTGATATCGAACCGAATGATCTTTCCACTGGGGATGTTGATCTCGTATAGGGCTTGAGTTCCGCGTGTGATTTCGCGAGATAGCGGCGAACCGGGCGAAATGGAGACCGAGTAGGGCGATCGCTTATCCGCAGTGATTCCTGGCCCTGCGGCATCCCAATCTGGTCCCGCTTTAGAATTCCGGGCGAGTCCAGATGCCCAATTTGTCAGAAAAGAATCTCCAGCAGATTTGACGATCTGATTGAATAGAACATCCGAATCTTTGGACGCGCTTTTCATGGTCGAATCGAGCAGCTTCCAAACGTTAACCCCGCTATTTTTCAGGTGAGCATAAAAACCGATCGCATCGTAGCCGCGATCAAAAAGTGATTTTTCACCGCTTAAATAGTCCTTCCACATCGGACTGCTCATCTTGGTTCCGCCTGCGTATTCTTCACCTGCCCACATTGCCGCTCCTTCAATGAACCATCCCGGTAACTGGTTCACGCCAAGCAGCTCATTTTGAAAGCAGTGATAAATTTCGTGAGCCAGCAGGGATTTATCTTGTGCGTCGTTAGCATAAGAGGACAGCCAGACGATCCAGCAGGTATCCATCGCCTCGCCTTCGTCTTGTTCCCGCCATTTGCCGCCTTCTTTGGTAGCAGCGATCGTCACGGCTCCATGTCCCGCCGCTTCTTTGATGCTCTGGGCAAAGATAGAAGGAGCAGATTTTTTGTCTGTAATCAGAATCGGGCGTGTTAGTTTACGCCCGATCAATTTACCCATTTCTGCCGCCGTTTTGGTCACTGTTGCCGCAGGAGGCGCGATCGACAAAGCAGGCTGCGCCTGACTCAGGATAATGAGCAATAGACTGCTCAGCAACAGTCCTAAAAATGTAATCCATTTTCGTTGCATGGTTTTTCTCTACCGTTTGAAATTGAGCCGCTCATGTCAGCACTTCAAATTCACTACGACAAAGAAAGAACTGCAATCCGGAGAAATACTATTTTGAATTGGTAATCTTCACATCCAGTCGTCATCATCCCAAGCATCAGCAGCTGGAGATTTCGACGATCGCTTCGGCTCTACAGGCGTTTTGAGTTCCTGCGATTTTGGGGCAGGTTCATCTTCCCAATCATCCCAAGGTGCAGGCTCAGAAGCCGGAGCAGCATAAGGCTCTGTTTCATCGAGCGCAATGTCTTCGACAAATTCATAGGCTTGTTCGGTGAACGATCGCGCCTTGTCTTTTAGTCGGCGAGCTTTTTCGCGGGCAAGTTCGGCAAGCGATCGCACCTCTTGCGTGACCTGACCCCTCTCCTCACTAAATAGATCCTTAACTTTCGAGAATTTCTCCTGCATTCCACCCCGATACACCGCGAACGATTCGACCGATTCCTTGGGAACCATGACGCGCCGACTGCCGTATCTCAAAATATAGTTCGGTGGCAGAAGATAAACGCTTCCCACAATGCCTCCCCAACCATCGGAAACATATAAATAATGCTCGATTTCACCCGTTTCTAAATCAAACAGATAATCGACAATCTTCCCAACCTGATCGCCTGCATCCGTCCACAATTCGCAACCGACAAGCGATTCAAGCTGTCTTACCTTCTCGACATCTGTTTCGACAGGCGGCGAATTCACCAAAACGCCATCGCTCCCGATCGCTTCTAGCTGGTGCAAGTTAAACGCCGTTTTTTTCTTGCCTAGCCAGCCCGATTTGCAGATAAATCCCAACACCCGATTCACTTTCGGGTACATCCACAGTACCTCTACCTGTCCTACTTCCTGCATCGAAGCGCGATCAAGGACAGTCTGATTCAGTAGCTCACTCTGCCGGACGATTTCTGCCATAGGGATCTCAAATCTTCACCTTACTTTTAGTGTATCTTGCACCCGCAGAAAATGTGACTTGACACGATCGCTTTACATTTTGCATACTAGATAACTGGCTTACAATTCATGCTCGGATCAGGTATTTGTCAACTGCGATTCTCAAGAAATCGCGACCTGTACGGCGACTACTCAGGAAAAACTCATGGCTTACGCAATTATCGAGATCGCAGGGCAGCAAATTCGGGTCGAACCGAGTCGCTTTTATGATGTAAATCGCCTTGTGGGAGACGTGGACTCGCAGATCGACATCGATCGCGTGTTGTTTGTGAACAACGAAGGTGACATCAGCATCGGTGCGCCCGTTGTGGAAGGCGCGATCGTTCAGGCAACGGTGATGCGTCACCTGCGCGGACGCAAGGTCATCGTCTACAAGATGCAACCGAAAAAGAAAACCCGCAAAAAACGCGGTCATCGTCAAGAATTGACCCGGATTATGATTGATTCAATCAGCTTGGGTGGTAGCGCGATCGCGACTAAAGAACAAGCGAACGGTTAATCTAGAGATTCGAGAACACCATTTCAGAGGGAATTATGGCTCATAAGAAGGGAACAGGTAGTACCCGCAACGGACGCGATTCTAACGCTCAGCGTTTGGGTGTGAAGCGGTTCGGTGGTCAAGTTGTGAAGGCAGGAAATATCTTGGTGCGTCAACGTGGCACGAAGTTTCATCCTGGAAATAACGTTGGGCGTGGCACCGATGACACGCTGTTTGCACTGATTGAAGGTGAAGTGAAGTTCGAGCGCGTGGGTAAAGACCGTCAGAAGGTCAGCGTTTATTCAGTCGCAGAAGCTTCGGCTTAAGTCGAACTCGAAGGATTAAGAGCCGTCCAATGTTGGACGGCTTTTTTAGTCGCTAAACGGCGGCAGTGACGCTGGGGGTAGCAACGATCGCGAGATCGACTCGTTCTTCTTCAGGCTGCACCACTTCAACTCGGACACCTGGACCAAAAAATGTGGTCATCTTCTCAACTTTTTTCTGCCAAGTTTCAAGCGAGATAAACGGGGAATCGAATTCTAACACCATTGCATAAGCGCCGCCTCGATTTTCCTCGCGCAGACCAACTAGAGTAGGTCGATCGTCGTCACTTGGGCTGAGTCCCAAGAACTTGAGCGCACTATCGAGATGGGCTTCTTGCCCGTAGCGAAAGCGCGTGACATCGTCGAAGACTTGTTTTTGGGTAGCGGTTGCTTGAGTTTCTTTGAGTGCTTCTACTTCGGGGGTAGTAGGAATGGTAAGCGGCACCGGGCGCAGTTCGGTGATTTTAAGCGCAACACCACCTAAGAGTAGAGGAATTCCATAGAAGAACCCGATCATATTGAGAGCTGCGTAGTTGAGCGCATACGCGGCAAAGCCAACGATCGTAATGATGGTTCCTCCACCCAGACACAACGCACCGAGAGGAATTCGACGAAGAAACATAGGACTGACTCGCTGCAATATTTATTAACAGTATTATCGCAGAATTCCAGTTAACAGAGTTTTACGAAATTGGCACGATCGACCTCAAGATCTTTTACGCTGGAACGGTATTTCAAGAATGATTTGAATATGGCTCGTGCAGTAATTAAGTTTTCGTCGGAAGATTGTGGAATTTGTCACAAGATGTCGTTCTACGATCAAAAAGTAACTGAAGAGTTGGGCTTGCAGTTTGTGGATGTGAAAATGCAAGATACAGCAACTTATCGGAAGTACCGCAAGATTTTGCTGGCTCAGTATCCGGATAAAGCTGAGATGGGATGGCCCACCTACATCATTTGTGATTCACCCGAAGAGGAGTTTAAGATTTTGGGTGAGGTGAAAGGTGGACATCCAAAGGGTGAGTTTCGCAGTCGATTGCAAGCCGTGTTAGCAGAATCGAACTAAGTAGAGGCACGAACACGATCGCAGACGGTAGATCTCAAAATCTGATTTGTGCTACCGTCTAACGCTCAAACCTGAATAAATTCGCTCTCGCATTTCGCCGCAGCATCCCGATTTTAATCCGCCGTAATGCTGATCCAGTAAAGCGCCGATCGTACTCCTCCTCCGAAATTTCAGCTAGTTCTTGCAAGGTGGGTGCAACATTCCACGATCGCGGCTGAAAATCTTGCACATCGGTTTCTTGAGCGAATCGCTGATTCCAGGGGCAAACGTCCTGACAAATATCACATCCTGCCACCCAACCCTTGAGATCAATCTCTGGAAGCGTTTCGGCGCGATTCTCGATCGTATGGTACGCAATACACCGATTTGCATCGATGACAAATGGTTCTGTGATTGCATCAGTTGGACAAGCATCAATGCAGCGAGTACAGGTTCCACAATGCTGCGTGTGAGGTTGATCGATCGCTAACTCTAAATCAGTGACAATACCACCGAGAAACACCCAGGAACCATATTCGCGAGTGATTACATTGCCATTTTTCGCCATCCAACCGAGTCCTGCTTGTTGCGCCCAAAACTTATCTTGTACCGGAGCCGTGTCTGCAAAATAACGTGCCTGTGTACCGTCGCGCTCTAGCCAGGTCGAAAACGCTTTCAACTTCTTATGCAAAATCCGATGATAATCGCGTCCCCAGCCATAGCGAGAAATCTTTGCATATTCCTTTCCCTCTGGTCGCTGCTGCCCAGTGTAATAGTTCAGCGCCACCGCAATGATCGATCGCGCTTCTGGGACTAATTCTCGAATATTTTGACGCTTCGGATTTTCCATCCATGCCATGTCTGCTTGAAAGCCTCGATCGAGCCAATTTTGCAAAGCCTGAACTGCATTGATTTGAGCCGAATTGTCCACCGAGGCAATACCGACTTTGTGAAACCCAAGCTCGATCGCTTTTTGCTTAATTTCTTCCGTTCGTGACATCAAAATTCCATCCGCAGAAGCAGGACTTCTATTCTAATAATCCAGTAGTTTGGTCGGAGCGAGTGAGGTCAATCCATGCAAACGCAATCGATCGAAATTGAAGGCATTTCACACTCAACGATTTTGCAATATTTTGAAACGCTGAATGCCGAAGAATTTGAGGCAACCAGCCAGTTGTTTGCGATCGACGGTGCGATGCAACCTCCGTTTGAGCAGCCGATTATTGGACGAGAAGCGATCGCGGCCTATCTACAAAAAGAAGCTCCTGGAATCACTGCCTTGCCGCAAGCTGGCATGTCTCACACTACCGACCAAGACGCGATCGAATTTCAAATTACGGGGAGAGTTCAGATGCCGATGTTCGGCGTAAATGTCACTTGGTTCTTTACGCTCGACTCAAACGACCAATTAATGTTCACGCGAATTAAACTGAATGCTTCGCCTCAAGAACTCATGAAATTGCGTCAATAACACTCAAGCCTATCGCCCTAACCCTCGCGGTGTAATCTGGATTTCCACTCGTCCCCCTTGCTGTCCGCCATTCACCGCGACCTGTTGAGTATCTAACTTTCCAGAAGCTTGCGGGCCTGCAATACTAAAGGGCGGATTGCTCTGCTGATAGTTCACATTGCCGTTTGCTTCAAACTGCTGTGTCGCCAGGAACCACTTCACACGATCGGCGCTCAATCGCGACTGATTCTTTTCCCCAACGCCACGCACATTGCCGCTCAGATTCGCAATTTGCTGCTGGAGCAGCAAATTGCCCTGATTTGCGGTCAACGTCACCTGTTGAGCAGAGTTTAGGATCGTCACAGGCTCGCTCGAAGACAGCGTTTTTTGATCAACATTCCAACTGAGGGCATTGCTGCTGACTTGCGTGTTTGAGCTTTGTAGGGCAATTCGCGCATTCTGACGAAGATTGACAATTTTAGATTTCAAATCGACTTCAGTTCGATCAGCAGCGCCACGATCGGTCACTTGCTTGTTTTCATAGCGATCAACTTGAATCGGTCGATCGCTGCTCAATTTCTGCTGTTGAATCAGCCAGGTTAATCGCTCCCCTCGCAGTTGTAGCGTTGGGTCTTTTGCCTGCGCCACAATTTGCCCCGTTACGTCTACTCGTCGATCGCGAGTCAGGAAGCGACCTTCTTTGGCTGCCAGTTGAACCTGCTTATGATCCGCGTTAAATCCGTTACGAATAATCAACACATCTTCGGTCGGTCGCCATTCCATCTCATTGCCTTTGAGAACCGATCCATCGCGAATATCAACGGCAGTAATTTGCCCTTTAAGAATAATTGATTTTCCGTCTTGTTGAATTTCACTGCGTTGCGCTTCGAGCTTAAAGATCGGCTTGCCGTCCTGGAACAGCTCGCCTCTCGGCTCTTGCACCGTCGCATTCTTCTGATCTTTAGCGTAGACCGCCTGCTTCGCCTTCACCCGCCACCAAAGCTGCCCTTTGTCGTTAGCTTGCTCCAGCGTCACGTTGTTAAACGTCAGGTTGCTATCAAACTTCTGTACGCCTTGTGTGTCTGTTGCCAACTTTTCAGCCGTGCGATTGCGATTTCCGCAACCACTTGCACCGATGAGCAGCGCAATGAGAGCTAGATTCAAGAAGATTGAACGACGCAAAATAAAATTCCTCAAACCAAAAGAATCAGGGAGCTACCGGGACAAACGACGAAACTTATCCCGATATTGCTCCCGACTTCTTTACTTTAAGGCGAATGCTCATCATCGTGTTCGTCCATTAAACCGATACTGGTTAACGGGCGATAGGTGTAACTGCGAGGCGTTTTCTGGATGTCTTCTTTGATGTTATCCAAATCGATGTAGCGATCGGCAACATTAATCAAACTATCGCTGGTCATCGATCGTAAACTCACAACCTCGACCCGCACCCCACGGTAGCTGACTGCATTCACCGCATACGCGAGATCTCCATCACCGCTCACCAAAACTGCCGTGTCGTAAGATCCCACCAGCGACATCATATCGACCGCAATTTCAACATCAAGATTCGCTTTTTTCGAGCCGTCAGGTAGCTGCACCAAGTCCTTAGAAATCACGCGGTATCCGTTGCGCCGCATCCACAGAAGAAATCCCTGCTGTTTTTCGTTGGTGCGATCGACTCCGGTATAGAAGAACGATCGCAGCAATCTTGAACCAGCCGTGAGCCGTACCAGGAGCTTCGTGTAATCGATTTCGATGCCAAGTTGTAATGCGGCATAAAACAGGTTTGAGCCATCAATAAAAATTGCAACCCGTCCACGATTTTCGAGCACTTGCTCTGGCGAAAATACTGTCTCTGCTTCGTGATTAATATGGTTCAACACAGTTGCTATCCTCAGATTTTTTATGAAAGATTTTGAACGAGAAAAAAGAGCGAACATTCATCACGCACTCAGGGTGAACTTTCGACCGGAAGTTCGAGTTTTTGAAAGACAGGTTGAGGCTTTTGAAGTGCTTGTTTAGCACGAAGTATTCCCCATTTTGACTGATCGGGGAAAGTGATTGACATATCAATTAAGTTAGCGTCATTAAAGTCAACATTAAAACCTAATTGTTGATAAACCAACGTGCTAGTGCGAGGAATAATCGGTGATAAAAGATACGCCGCCAAACGTACCGACTCCAAGACTGCATAAAGAACTTCTTCTGCCTCTTGCTTTTTCCCTAATTTGTAAAGCGACCAGGGAGCCTGTTCGTTGATGTATTTATTACCCGAGCGAATCAGCGTTAAGACTTCTTCACAAGCGGTATTAAACGCTAGAGCGTCATAAGCTTTTGACACTCGTTCTCCTAATCCTTCTGCGATCGTTCCTAATGGATGATCCGCTGAAATTTCGACCTCTGGAACCACTCCACCACTATTTTTGTGAATCAAGCCCAAACTACGATTCAGCAAGTTCCCAAATCCATCGGCAAGATCGGCGTTGCACATATCGACGAAGCGCCCTTCTTCAAACACGCCATCTCGCCCGAATTCGATGCCTTTAAGGAAATAGTATCGAAACGCATCGACTCCATATCGTTCAACTAAGGCGACTGGATCGATCGCGTTGCCGCTACTTTTCCCCATCTTCACGCCATCACGCACAAGGAACCCATGTCCAAATACCATCTTTGGCAAGGGCAATCCGGCTGACATTAACATTGCTGGAAAATAAACAGCGTGAAACCTGAGAATGTCTTTTCCAATAATGTGAAGATCGAACGGATACCACTTAGAAAATGCAATTTCTAAGGTCGGTTCTTGATCCGGTTCGAGTAATGCTGTGATGTATCCAAGGAGCGCATCAAACCAAACATAAATTGTGTGTTTTGGATTGACAGGAACCGGAAATCCCCAATCAAAATTTACTCGCGAAACCGAAAAATCTCTTAACCCTTGACCGACAAAACTCAGCACTTCATTTCGGCGAATTTCGGGCTGGATAAACTCCGGGTGTTCTGCGTAAAGTCTTTCCAGTTTTTCTTGATAATGAGACAGCCGAAAGAAGTAGTTTTCCTCGTCACGCCATTCTACTTCCTTGTTGGTGTGAATTGGGCAGCGATGGTCTTCTAATAGCTCACGCTCCTCTTTAAACTCCTCACAGGAAACGCAGTACCAACCTTGCTGCTGACTGAGATAAATATCACCGTTTTCCCATACTCGTTGGAAGAACTCCTTGACGATCGCATGATGCCGCTCATCCGTAGTGCGAATAAAGCGATCGTAGTGAATATCGAGCTTTGTCCACAGCCGCTTAAAGCCTTCAACGATTAGATCGCAATGCTCTTGCGGCTTGCGCCCTAAACTTTCGGCAGTCCGCTGAATCTTTTGACCATGCTCATCGCTTCCAGTGACAAAACGAACGGATTTTCCCTGCAATCGTTGAAATCGGGCGATCGTATCTGCCGCGATCGTCGGATAGGCGCTGCCAATGTGGGGCAAATCATTGACGTAATAAAGCGGTGTTGTGAGAGCAAAAGTAGTCTTTTCTGGAGGTAAAGTCATAGAGAGTGTGAAAATAACCCCTTCTAATTAACTGAATCAATCCGGGCAGGGGCTTAACTGGATTTTGAGAACGATCGCTCTTAGGGTGAAGCACGTCTCTAATTCTAACCAGCAACGCTGTGTCAGAAGCGTCGTTAAACCTTAAATCTTACCGTCTGTTGCCATTAAGAGGCTTCAAGCTCCCGATTTACCAATCTGTGAGATTGCCTCAGTAACTTCCCCGAAATCTTGACTTCTAGAAAATTGCTTGAATTCTTGTCCGTGAATGGTCAGCGCTAGTGCTTCAGTCCGGTGAGGCTACGATTCTAAACCACAAGCTGCGATGAAGTAGATTCAATAACAACAAATTATTTCGTAACTTCAGGAAGATTTTCTCGACAGCAATCCTCAATCTAGTCAAAATTACGCATTTCCTTTGCCGAACTTAATCCCTAATTCATAAACAAAACCAGTAGAACACTGCTCAAAATTTCAGTACATTTTCGCAAAGCTTCTCCACTGTGGAGAACGAATAATGTGAGATATAGAGTTAGTCTGCAAGACAACGGTATGAAATTCATCAAAAGCCTTCTTTCAGTCACGGCGATAACTGCGATCGCAGCGCTTAGCCATGCAGGTTCCGCTCAAGCTATTACGTTCAACATCACTCGTGGTGTAGCTGGTCCGAACGGTGTCACCAATCAAGGTGCTTACTCCGACTTCTGGAACAAAAAAGGCACCACCACGATCGATTTCAATTCCGGTTCTGCGCCCACTACAGGATTTGCAAAATACAGCTTTCAAAACAACAGCGGTACGAGCAGCGTTCGTCAGGATGTCTGGGCACCCGCAGGTCCGAATGGAGAAGTCAACCAGGGCAACTACCTAGCTGTGTTTCAGGGCGACAGCGTAGCGATCCAGTTGGAGAAAACCTTGAACTACTTCGGGATGAACTGGGGCGCGATTAGCCCTGGAAACGTCTTTTCGTTCTTTATGGGCGATAAGTTGGTCAAGTCCTTCTCAACCGAAGACGTGAATCCTGTGGCTCCTGTAAGAGCAGCACAGCATGGCGGTGAAGGCAACGGCTATCTCCACTTCTACTCAGAGGGCAAAAATGACCTCTTCAACCGCATTGTGATTACACAAACCGGTGGCGGTGGCTTTGAGTCGGATAACCACTCTTTCCACATTGCAGATGATGGCGATGTGCGGAAAGTGCCTGAGCCGACAGCAGTTTTGGGATTGATGGCTGCGGGTGGTGCTTTATTGCTAAAACGCCGGACTCAAGCACAACTTGAAGAGTAACGTTCTTGCGGAAGGCGACACGGATCTAATTCAAAATTCCCGTTAGTTGCACCTCTTGATTTAGGGGTGCTTTTTTCCGTCTAAAGTCAGAGACAACCTACAATAAGGATAATTTTTCACTTTAATCATGTTATCTGCGTCTTAAGACAATGGTGGGCGCAGGTCAACCTGATTCATAAATAGAGAGAGATTCAGTCTGCAAACGAGTGTCATAAGTTTCATGCCAGCTTTGAGTCCCCTTCAGATTTCCCAGATGATGCTGATGAGCATAGGTACACGAACCTATTCATATCATTGCGATCGTGTTCCCAGAAACAGTCCGCTTGTCGTTGTGAGCAATCATCGCAGCGTCATGGATGCGATGTTGTTGATGAGCGCCATCGATCGTCCGATTCGATTTGCCTGCCATCACTATATGGGGCAAGTTCCCGTCATGCGAGAAGTAGTGACACAGTTGGGATGCTTTCCTTTAGACAGCGATAAACATCGTCAGAGTAGCTTCTTCCACCAGGCGATCGCGCTGCTGAAGTCGCAACAAGCCGTGGGAGTTTTTCCGGAAGGGACTTTGCCGATGGTGCAGCCTCCCGAACCGAATCAGATGGGCGAATTTCAGCGTGGGTTTGCTCATTTGGCACTTAGAGCACCCATTCCTGAGTTAGCAGTTTTGCCTGTGGCGATTTCACCACAGCGAGAAACGATTAATTCTGCGATCCCGCTCAAAGTCTTAAGCTTCTTTGATCCCTCGGAGCCACTGTTTGACCAAGAGGGGTGGCATCCGCTAGTTTTATATCAGAATGTAAATATACTTATCGGACAGCCCATTTGGATCACGCCAACTCAGCGCACAGATTATCAAGGCAAATACGCCAGAAAAGCTGTGATTGAACTCGTCGATCGTGCCCAGACTGAAATTAGAACACTGTTACACCAAGGTCACTTTTAAATCTGACGCTTTTATCCCATGATTCAAAGTTCTCCTTGCTTCCTCACGCCGAAAGCGCTTCGACCCCAGTTTCCGCTGTTTGTGTTTCTGCCAGGAATGGACGGGACAGGACAATTGCTGAGGGCGCAAACGGCAGGATTAGAGGTAGCGTTTGATGTGCGTTGTTTGGCGATCCCGCCGGATGACCTGACGAATTGGGAGGACTTATCGCAGCGAGTCGTGGATTTAGTCAGAACGGAGGTGAGGGGGGAGCCAGACCGGGAGATTTATCTGTGCGGTGAGTCGTTTGGCGGTTGCTTGGCGATGGAGGTTGCAGCCTTGGCACCGGATTTGTTCGATCGCTTAATTCTTGTCAATCCCGCTTCGTCGTTTAATCGCAGACCTTGGATTGGTTGGGGCGCTCAACTTAGTCGCCATTTGCCGCAGTTTTTGTATCATTGGTCTTCAGTTTCGTTTCTGCCACTTCTAGCGGCGTTTGAGAAAATTGCCCCGCTGGATCGACAAGCTTTGATCGAGGCGGTGCGATCGGTTCCGCAAGCGACCTCAACTTGGCGCATGGATTTATTACGGCAGTTTGAAGTGCCGATCGAGCAGTTGCGATCGCTGACGATTCCCACGCTGATTTTGTCAAGCGGAAAGGATCGGTTGCTGCCTTCGCTAGTTGAGGGTTATCGGCTTAAGGCGACGTTTGAGGATGCGGAAGTGGTTGTTTTACCGGAGAGCGGTCATACCTGTCTGTTAGAGGTAGATGTGAATCTGTATGAGATTCTTAGGCAGCACGAGTTTTTGAAAGTCAAAGTGTAGAGCGCGATCGCTCTCTTTGCGATCGCGCTCTATGTTTTATGACCCCTCAGTGCGTAGTTTCTCTAATACACCGCGATCTTCAAGGGTTGAAGTATCTCCAGAAATCTCGGTTCCTGCGGCTAAATCACGAAGTAAACGGCGCATAATTTTACCCGATCGCGTTTTCGGTAAGGCATCGGCAAATCGGATTTCACCGGGACGAGCGATCGCGCCGATTTCGCTGACAACGTGCTTTTTCAACTCTTTGGCAAGTTCTTCGCTCGGTTGATGCGTTCCTTCGAGCGTCACAAAGGCGACGATATCTTGACCTTTGATTTCGTCTGGCTTTCCAACGACTGCGGCTTCTGCAACGGCAGGATGCGAAACGAGTGCAGATTCGACTTCCATCGTGCCTAAGCGGTGTCCGGCAACGTTGATTACATCATCGACTCGACCCATCACCCAGAAGTAACCATCTTGATCGCGTCTGGCTCCGTCTCCGGCAAAGTAGATGTATTTGCCGTCTTTCGGTGGAATATGTTCCCAGTAGGTTTTGCGGAAGCGATCGGGATCTTTGTACACGGTTCGCATCATTCCGGGCCAAGGATGCCGGATTGCTAAGTAACCGCCTTCGTTTGCAGGCACAGAATTACCATCGAGATCAACGACATCCGCGAGAATTCCGGGAAATGGCAGCGTTGCTGATCCGGGTTTTGTGGGAATTGCGCCTGGAAGTGGGGTAATCATAATGCCACCCGTTTCGGTTTGCCACCAGGTATCAACGATCGGGCAGCGATCGCCTCCAATGACGCTTTGATACCACATCCAAGCTTCAGGATTGATCGGTTCACCCACGGTTCCAAGCAATCGCAGTGAAGATAGATCTCGCGATTTTGGATGCTCATCGCCCATTTTGATAAAGGCGCGAATCGCAGTCGGAGCGGTATAGAACACCGACACTTTATGCTTTTGAATCACATCCCAGAAGCAACCCGGATTTGAGCCACGGGGCGCACCTTCGTACATTACGGTGGTTGCGCCATTTGAGAGCGGCCCATAAACGACATAACTATGACCTGTGATCCAACCGACATCAGCCGTACACCAGTAAACATCGTTTTCTTGCAGATCAAAAATCCACTGAGCGGTGATGTGAGCGTAAAGGTTGTAGCCGCCTGTGGTGTGGACGACTCCTTTCGGTTTTCCGGTGCTGCCTGATGTGTAGAGAATGAACAGCATATCTTCGCTGTCCATCGGTTCAGCAGAACAATCGGTAGAAGCGTCTTTTTCGAGATCGTGCCACCAGAGATCGCGATCGTTTTCCATCGAGATCTCTTGACTTGTTCGTTTGACGACAACAACTTTCTCAACGGAGGTCGTTCCTTCAGACAGTGCTTTATCAACTTGCGGTTTCAAGGGAACGATCGCATCTTTTCGCCATCCCCCATCTGCGGTGACAACGACTTTTACTTCTGCGTCAATCAAACGATCGCGTAATGCTTCTGCACTAAATCCCCCAAACACAACCGAGTGAGGCGCACCGATTCGGGCACAGGCTAACATTGCGATCGCAGCTTCAGGAATCATCGGCATATAAATGCCAACGCCATCACCTTTTTTGACTCCCAGGCTTTTCAGAACATTCGCGAACTTACAAACTTCTTGGTGCAGTTCGGCATAAGTTAGCGTTTTCGAGTCTCCGGGTTCACCTTCCCAAACGATCGCGGGTTTATTTCCTTTGGTTTCGAGATGTCGATCGAGACAGTTATAAGAAAGATTGATCTTGCCGTTGACAAACCATTTCGCAAACGGCGGATTGCTCCAGTCGAGAACGGTATCCCATTTCTGGAACCAGTGGAGTTCTTGTTCTGCCAGTTCTGACCAGAATTTGAGCGGATCGGCTTTGGCACGATCGTACAGCGCTTGGTATTCTTCTAAACTCTTGATCCGGGCGCGTTGCGAAAATTCCGCAGAAGGGGGAAAGAGGCGGTCTTCATGCAGGATTGATTCGATCGTCGGTTGTGACATCAGTTGATTTCTAAAATATCTAAAACAAACAGTCGGAGAGTCTCCTATCCAAACGATACTGGGTTCTTGGGTGCGATCGGCAGAATTCAAGATTGAATTTCGTTAAGAGAGCGATCTAGATTTGATCGCTTGTTCGTCTTACAAGCTCGGATCAAACACAATCTGATGACTCACCTTTGGCATCAATCGCTTCAGCATTTTGAGATATTCTTCTGCATCCAACCGTTTGCAAAATCGCTGAATGATCGTGCGCTGCAAGTTTGGCAGAAATCGAACAATGCACCACGGATAAAGCTGAATGGAATAAGTAGAACCCGCAGCAGGATTTGCCGCGTCGATCGTAGGTTCGACTGGTATCATGTTGTCTGTCTCCATTGTGAGATCTGCGATCGCGCTTGAGTTGTCCAGACCGAGGCGCGATCGTTTTTGAACACTCTTAATTAAAAGGTGATATTTCGCCTGTGTCAAGAACGAGTTTATTTCGTGTGCGAATCCGCGAATTAGCTAAAGAGCAAAATTTGAAGCTGAAGGAAATCGCTGATCGCTCAGGCGTAAATTACAACACCGTTAAAAGCTATGCTCGGACTGAAGTGATGTCGATGGCTGATGTAGTGGCACTGATTAAGATTGCGCGGGCTTTGAGTGTCACGGTTGAAGAATTAGTCGAAATCATTGAAGAGTAAGGTGCAAATCGACTCATCAAAACACCTTTTCTCATTTACGTTTCAAAAACGGCTCAAGCAAAATCAATAAATGCTTGAACAAAATCAATAACGACATGAGTAATTGCTGTTATTGCTCATCCAATTGCAGCAAACGATCGAAGATTTGCCATAAATCCTTAAGTATTTAACGAAATTGGGAGAACGATCGCTGTTTTTCTGCTTACGTATTAAGGATCGAGAAAACGACGATGAGCATCTTAGGCGATATCTACAACGCCTTTGAACCAGACTTAATCAACGAGAATCAAAATGAATGAGCGATCGCATGAACGATTCAGAGCAGAGATCGACCTTGATAAAATCAACTTAACCCTTCAGCTCAAACAAATATGATTAACAAACAACAGCAAGAGTTCTATGTTGTCATCGAACGAGACGAAGATGGGATATGCGTAGGCGAAGTCCCGCAGCTTCGAGCTTGTTACAGTCAGGGCAAAACGATCGATGAACTGATGACCAATATCAAAGAAGCGATCAAGCTTTGTCTAGAAGATCAAGCAGATGAACAAGTCTCAGAATTCGTCGGCGTTCAGAAAGTAACCCTCTAATGCCAAAACTTCCAACTGTCACAATCGTACACGCTTAGAAGCTGACTCAACGACGATCGCTTTCAAGCCCTACTCAACGAGCAGCAAAACGAATGAGCGATCGCTTCTATCAGAGTCACGATCGCTCATTCATCAACTCAAGTCACGATCGTGAACTTTCCACTTGCCAAGTCATAGCGTCCACCCACAATTCTGAGCTTGCCTTCGTTGATCAAACCATTCAGAATCGTCGAACTCTCCGCCAGCTTCTGCGCTTGGTATTGAACATTCGCAATAACTGAGTTTTCTTCTAAATTGCCTGTTTTCGCTCTCACACGAGCCACAGCAGGCTTAATCTCTTCCACAAACACACCGATTCGACCCGGTAATGGATCGCCTTTCGCGGCTGCCACCACTGCACCACAACGGCTATGACCAACAACTACAATCAGTTGCGAACCTAACACCGCAGTAGAAAACTCCAGGCTACCGATCGCAGTTTGACTCGCAACATTCCCTGCAACTCGAACCACAAATAAATCTCCTAAGCCCTGATCAAACACGATCTCAGCCGGAACTCTCGAATCTGCACAGCCCAAAATTGACGCAAAGGGATATTGAGCAACAGCCGTTTCTTGGAGTCGCAAGCGAGACTGGTTCGGATTTTGGCGCTTACCCTCCACAAATCGCTGATTGCCTTCGAGTAAAAGCTTTAATGCCGCATTAGGGCTAATGGGTTTAGGTTTAGGTGTGGTTGGATTTTGTGCTAGCGCCTCTTCTGGCTGCCAGATTAAATTGCTTCCTGCTGCTGCAGCGATGCCGAGTCCTCCCATTCCTGCAAGGAACGATCGCCGTCCAATAAAACCATGTGTTCGAGTCATTCATAATCTCCAACTACGTTACAGCAAAGCGGTCAATAGCAACTGATCGCTTCGCTACAGGTGATAGGGAGAATATATCAGAATAGATTTTTATTTATTCCGATAAGTAATTAATGGTCACATAGTCAGAGCACGAATCACCGATCGTGTTCGCTCCTTGCGGTATCGTAAGAAAATCTATTGAGTGAAGGGCAATCTTATGACTTCTTTCTTCAGCCAACTCAATTACGACCCCGACACGATTTACCCAGAATCCGACGGCAATCCCATGGCTGAGAGCGACCCAACCCGCGATTATTTGGTCTACAGCGTTGAGGCGCTCAACCTTTATTTTCAGAATCGACCTGATGTTTACGTCTCAGGCAATCTCTTTGTTTATTACGAGCGCGGTGTCCCTGATGCCGTCGTTTCTCCAGATGTATTTGTGATTTTTGGAGTCGAGAAGAAGAAGCGCCGCACCTACAAAGCTTGGGAAGAAGGAAACAAACTGCCGTCATTCGTTCTAGAAGTCACTTCCAAAACGACTCGCGGGAATGACGAACAAGACAAACCCCAAAAGTATCTCCGCATGGGCGTATCCGAGTATTTTCAATATGACCCAACCGGAGATTACTTAAATCCACCGCTGAAAGGTTCGCGTTTAGTTGAGAATCGATACGAGCCAATTCCACTCACAACGTTATCAGATGGCAGCCTTTCGATTTACAGTCAAACTTTGGGGCTTGAACTGAGAGTAACAGACGGAGAATTGCGATATTACGAGCCGCGAACCGAGACGAAACTGTTAACTCATGCCGAGACAGAACAAGCCCGGCAAGAAGCAGAACGGGCGCGATATGAAGCGATCGCTCGTTTAGCAGAAATGGGGCTGAGCGCTGAACAGATCGCGATCGCGCTCAGTTTGTCGATCGACCAAGTTCAACAATTCATGCAATAAAAAAGAGGGTACACTGTCCCCCTTTTTCAATTTCTCTAAGTTTAAGGGCTCTAAACCTGACCGCCAGCCGCCTGAAGACGGGCACGGGCACGCTTAAGGGCTTGAGTTGCTTGTAGTTGCTCTTGTCTAGAACCACCTTGATCCGCTTGAGCAAACTTGGCTTCTGCTTCAGTGTAGGCAGTTCGAGCCGCATCGAGATCGATTGAGTCACCGCGCTCTGCTGCATTGACCAGAATCGTCACTTCGTTCTTTTCAATTTCTGCAAAGCCGCCCATCACTGCGATCGGCACCCAGTTCTTATCCGCCCGGACGCGCAGAACGCCCGTTTCGAGTGCCGTCAACAAAGGAGCGTGACCCGTCAAAATACCGAGTTGTCCTGTGGTGCTAGGAAGAATCACTTCCTCAGCCGAAGAATCCCAGACTGTTTTATCTGGCGCAATCACACGAACCGTTAAAGCCATAGTAATTAGGATGAATAATGAACGATGACGGGTGCAGAATTCCCGCACCCTTTAGAGTTACTTGGCTTCAGCCTTCATTTTTTCAGCTTTCGCGATCGCTTCATCGATGTCACCGACCAAATAGAATGCTTGCTCTGGCAGAGCATCGAGTTCGCCTGCGAGAATCTTCTTGAAGCCTGCGATCGTTTTTTCCAACGACACATACTTTCCGGGTGATCCGGTAAAGACTTCTGCCACAAAGAACGGCTGCGATAAGAAGCGCTCAATCTTCCGGGCACGCGACACGGTAAGGCGATCGTCTTCCGACAATTCATCCAAACCGAGAATTGCGATGATGTCTTGCAGTTCCTTGTAGCGCTGCAAAGTCGATTGAACTGCACGAGCCGTATCGTAGTGATCATCACCCACGATCGACGGTTGCAGCATCGTAGAAGTTGAATCCAACGGATCAACTGCTGGGTAAATTCCCTTTGAAGCCAAACCACGCGACAGCACGGTGGTTCCATCCAAGTGAGCGAAGGTTGTTGCCGGAGCGGGGTCAGTCAAGTCATCCGCAGGCACGTAAACTGCTTGAATCGAAGTAATCGAGCCTTCGGTCGTCGAGGTGATCCGCTCCTGCAAGTCACCCACGTCTGTCCCCAAAGTCGGCTGATATCCTACCGCAGAAGGCATCCGACCGAGCAGCGCCGATACTTCAGAACCCGCTTGCACAAACCGGAAGATGTTATCCACGAACAGCAATACGTCTTGCTTGTTCACATCGCGGAAGTATTCTGCCATCGTCAGACCCGACAGACCCACACGCATCCGCGCTCCCGGTGGTTCGTTCATCTGACCGTACACTAGGGCAATCTTGGACTCGTTGAGGTTGTCCTTTTTGATTACGCCCGATTCGATCATTTCATTGTAAAGGTCGTTTCCTTCGCGAGTGCGCTCACCCACACCCGCAAACACCGACACCCCACCGTGATTAGTTGCGATGTTGTTGATCAATTCCATCATGATCACGGTTTTGCCCACACCTGCACCACCGAACAGACCAATTTTTCCACCGCGACGGTAGGGAGTCAGCAGGTCGATCACCTTAATTCCAGTTTCAAACACGGAAGGCTTGGTTTCGAGTTCGGTTAGTTTCGGAGCGGGACGGTGAATCGGAGAGGTTTCAGTATTGTTGACAGGTCCCTGATTGTCTACAGGTTCGCCCAGAACGTTGAAGATGCGTCCCAAGGTTGCGGTTCCGACCGGAACGCTAATCGGTGCGCCCGTGTCCGTAACTTCCATGCCGCGCACCAAGCCATCGGTGGAACTCATTGCCACTGCTCGGACTTGGTTATCGCCTAAGAGTTGTTGCACTTCGCAGGTCACGGCAACGTCTTGACCAGATTCGGTTCGACCAGAGATCGTCAAGGCGTTGTAAATTCGGGGCATTTTGCCATTGGAGAATCGCACGTCCAGCACTGGACCGATGATTTGCGTGATGTAACCGATGTTTGTTTTCTCTGCGGTGGTGACCATTATCGGTGCCCTAAAACTGATGGTTCAACGATTGTGTATGCACGAATTGCGCTTATTCGCCACAAGTTAGCTTATCACTGAAGGGTTACAGATGATTAAGCAATTTTTCCTATTGGTGAAGGGTGTGTTTTCTATGACCCGCGATCGAGCAACCCGTCGCTCGTGACTAACTTTAGGCAGTTGTTTGATAACTCAGCAGGCGATTAAAACTAAACAATTGCAGTGAAGAGCAGGAGTTTTAACGATGCCGAAACAGCAAGAGTCTTCAGAAAATAGCGATCTGACTCTTTCAAACGCAGCGCAAGATGAGAGCAAAGTGCTTCAAATTGATGGGAATCGCCCGATCGACAGCAGCGATCTTGAGGTACAGTCCTTTTTGCAGATCGATGGCAATCGTCCGGTTGTTGCCGCTGAGATGGAGGTGCGCGGAACAATCGAAGTCGATGGCAGTCGTCCGATCGCTGCGGATACCTTAGAAGCGAACAAATCGCTGGGAATTGATGGCAATCGTCCGATTACTCCGAGCAATTTGAAGGTGAAGGAAGTGCTGCATGAAGATGGCAATCGCCCGATCGCAGCGAATCAAGCTGAAGTTCGGAAAACGCTTCCGGTTGATGGCAATCGCCCAATCACTTCGGAGACTCCTGAAAAGCTGGACATGATTCAAGATTTCATTGATTAGGTTTGACGGAGCTGTTCAGCGATCGTGAGTTCTCGTATTTGATGGGTGAAGAGGGCGATCGCTAACTCATTGGCTTCTTCACCCTAACGTACAGGCTGATTTTGGCTTGTGATCGGCTCAATTCGTCAGGGAATGTAAACCCGTCCCACTCCTTTGTAATTCTCGATATCAAGGAGAATTTCAACCAATCGACTGGCACAGCGATCGCGGTAATTTTGCTCGTCAAGTCGCTCTTTATTGCTGATCGTCACGACAGGAAGCGACGCAAGATATTTTCCTCTCGAATCACTTGCTCTAACGAATCGTCACCTTTCATATTCCGATTCGCAGTCAAAATAATCATTTGATTTTCTTGAGCAACTTTCCACACTAGACGATCGCTACTATCTTCGAGTAAGCCGACTTCTTCAAAACCAGCGAAGCGCATGGGCAATAGTTCCAGCCATCCTTCAGCCGCGATCGTTCCCCAAAGTAGAGTTGCTTGTCCTCTCAAGTTGTAGTCGATCAGAAAATTCATACTTTGGACTCAAGCCTGTCTTTCCAAGCCTGAAGTTTAGCGCGAACTGATTCTTGACTCGATTTCGGAGGTATTGCAGCAAGACGGGCAAAGTGTTCTCGATTGCGTTCTTCCCAATATCGTCGATCGTCTTCTGAAATTTGTAAAACTTGCTGATACTCCGCTTCTACTTCAGCCCGATGAGCTTCAATATAGGAAATTGCAGCTTGAACTTGAGCATCGGTTAGGCACAGCTTTTCACGAATGAGTTTTGCAGGATAGCCAGCCGTGAAGTAGTCCATCACATCGTAAAGAGTGATTCGAGTTTTGGCGATCGTCAGCCCTCGATCTGTCCGAATAATTATCGATTGCTCGTTGGATGCTGTCATAGATGGAGGATTGAGATCGTTAACTCATTGGCTTCTTCATCCTAACGTACAAGCCGATGACGACTTGCGATCACACATGAGTTAACTGCCACATCAAGCAGATTTTTTCATCATGAGATTTCAGCAAGCGCTCCTTTTGATTCCAGTAAGGATGTTGCTTGTTTGTGCCCTCGTCTTCGAGCCATCTTAAGAGGAGTTTCTCCATAGTGAGACACGGAGTTTATATCAGCACCAGCCATCAATAAAACGTAGGTTATGAAAGCTAACGGCTCAGGATATATACCTGTGTTGTTAAACGATTCAACTTCAATATCAATTGCAAGATGAATTGGGTAGAACCCATTGAATGGGATGTTGGGATCTGCTCCCAAGGACAACAGGTAATTTACAACTTCAGCATTTGCGTTTTCCACAGCAAGAAATAGAGCGTTACCGTTAGTTCCTGCTGCATCAATATCTACACCTGCATCAATAAATTGTTGCATCTGATGAAAGTCACCGTTAAATGCTGCTTTTGCAAAATAGGACGGAGTTTCTGAATTTAACATAATCGGCTGTATCGTCTGTTCATCTACTCGTTGACGGTGTGACTCTAGCTCCGAAATAGGCGACTGTAGAGCGTTTCATGCGTCATGCTGGCGATCGCAATTCCCCATCCACAACTCTCAAGCTCCGAATCTTCAAGCTGAGCGATCGTACTTCTGCTAATCTCTTCGCCTAATTTCAGCAGTAGCTTTTGCCCCGCAGTTTGCCCTAGTGGAATTAATTTCACACCTGCACTCACTAAATTCGCTGCCCAACTGTGAAGGTAGGCAACCAGTGCGGCGGATTCATCAATCTCCCAAAGTGCCGCAACTAGACCAAACGCGATCGCAAAATTACAGCCGTTCTCGAAATTTGGAAGCGGTTCGGAGTGGAGCGATCGGAATAATCGGAGTAAGGAACCGCCCATTTGGAGAGATTGCGATCGTAGTTCCTCGGTTTCACGGGCGGCAGTGAACCATTGATTCCAGTAAAGGACTTGATCGAAATTTTGGGCGATTGTGGCTCGGTGCGATCGTAACAACATGGCTGCTTCTAATCGAGCCGCTCCGTAGTGCAGTTCTTGAACGATCCAATGCTCTAGATCGTCTACGGCTTGAATTACGCCGCGATCGACCAGGGTTTCAAGTCCTTCTGAATAGCTGTATGCACCCACAGGTAAAGCGGGGCTTGCTAACTGCAACAATCGCAGCAATGCAGGATTAGTGAGCGTGTCCATAAGCACCAGATTCAGGTTGGAATGGAGCGATTTCAGATTTTATCTCTAGTCCACGATGTTCTAGTAAATCTTGTAGAACTGAATCGGGTGATAGTCTTAGATACGCATCTGTAATTTCTAGTGGAACGTGACGATTTCCTAAATGGTACGCCGCTTGTAATAGTTCTAACAATGCTGAAGTTGTAACGGTTAGAACAGGTTCGGGTTTAGCTTGAATTTTGAGAAATACACCTTCATCAGACTCTAACCAGTCACCATCTCGTAGTGTTGTACCTCTGGGTAAATTTAGGTACACTTCTCGTCCGTCATCCG
Source organism: Cyanobacteria bacterium FACHB-63 (assembly GCA_014695255.1). GTDB lineage: Bacteria > Cyanobacteriota > Cyanobacteriia > Leptolyngbyales > Leptolyngbyaceae > Leptolyngbya. The sequence continues at coordinate 139,248 of JACJNX010000031.1, read as the reverse complement.
TTCGAAAGAGAAAGCGCGATCGCGTCCTCTCCTCTGCCGTTAGCAACAATATATAATCCGGCAAATCAGATTTGGGATGAATTCGGCGCGTGAAAGTTGGAGTCACAGATCAAGTTGAGAAACTTACCGTATTCAAAATATCGCGCCTTTTTGAATTTCAGCAATTTTTGAGCTTTATTTAACAAGCTCGATCGCTTTTCCCTGCCGCATCGATTCGGATAACGCAACTAGGATTTGAACGAGTTCGGCACCGAGCCAACCTGGAGAAATCTCAGAAGCTCGATCGTTCTGCACACAGTTCAGAAAATGATCGCAAACCTGCTGAAGTGGCTCTTGTTTTGGAAACTGAAGGATTTCTCGGCTTTGGTCGATCGGCTTAAATTCCGCATCGAATTTACCCCACTGCACAGTTAATGGATCTGGCGCGAGTTCATCGAAAATTAGACTGCCGTTTTCACCCACCATGCACGATCGACGCTGTTTATCTGGATTCAGCCAACTTAAGTGAAGTCTCGCCTCAAACCCACTGGGATAAATCAAAGTCGCCCAAACCGTATCCGCCAACTCCTCTTGCAACCAAACCGAACCTTTTGCTTCAACCACACAGGGACTTTCACCTAACCAGAAATTCAAGATTGCGATATCATGAATCGCTAAATCCCAGAGTGCATCAACATCTGATCGCACCGGACTTAGATGGGTTCGAGTGGAATAGCCGTAGCGTAGTTTGCCAAGCTTGTCCGATCGCACTAATTCTCGCCCTCGAACGATCGCAGGATGAAACAAATAAGTGTGATCAACCACTAACTGCCTCTGTTGTAATTCGGCAAGCTGACAAAGTTGAATCGACTCTGCAACATCTAGAGTTAGGGGTTTCGCTGCTAAGACATGAAGATTTTGCTTCAGTGCTGCTGTAATTAACTGATTATGAGTTGTTGCAGGTGTGGTGATTGCAACAGCATCTAACCCGCTCAACTCTAGAGCATCTTGCCATTGCGTTGTAAAAAAAATCTGCTCATCAAGCTCAAATCGCTGTGCAAGGCTTTCTAACTGCGCCAGGCAAGGATCAACGACTGCAACCACTCGCGCTTTTGGATGCTGCAAAAAATTCCGTAGTAAATGAACTCCCCAGCGTCCCACACCAAATAGCGCGATCGTCGTTGCCTCTGACATCCCAGTTCCTCCCAAAAATGGGGCTGGCAAGTCAGGTTGGCTTAACTCTCCTGACGGCTCAGCACCAAAAACGCTTCTTGCGCGGCTGCTTGTTCGGCAGCTTTACGCGATCGACCCGTTCCCTGTCCTAGACAGCGTCCTTGAATCCAGACTTCTGCGACAAAGCGATGCGGGTCATTGTGAGTATTCCCGGTTTCTTGGGTGCGATATTCAGGCAGCGTTTTTTGGTGTCCTTGCGTCCAGTTTTGCAGCGCGGCTTTATAGTTTTGGCGGGCAGGATCAGCGAGAATTTCTTCGGCAAGTGGTTGGAACTGCTCATCTAACCAAGAGCGAATCAGGCTCAGATCTTGAGTGCTGAGATAAAGGGCAGCAAGCACCGCTTCAAAAGAATCGGCAAGGCGAGAATCGCGTCCGGCAGGGTCAGATTTAGCGCTCGCAGCGACCAGGAGATAGCGATCGAACCCAAAAGAATCGGCAATCTTAGCCAGAATGCGATCGCTGACTAAGACCGATCGCAGGGCGGTAAATTCTCCGACTTTCAACTGCGGGTAAGCCTTGAGTAAAAATTCAGCCGCCGCCAACTTCACGACTGCATCCCCGACGAATTCTAGCTGTTCATAATTGCGTTCTGCTGAAAACGTCACATGGATCAATGCCAGATCCATTAAGTTCCAGTCGATCGCATCAAGCTGCGCGACTCCCAAACGTTGAACAAGCGATCGAAGTTCCTGCTGGCGGCGCGGATAGGCAATCATCGGTGAATCAGAAATTAAACTAATTCCATCGTAGAGGGTGGACTGCATCTGATGACAATTCAGGCAGATTTCAAGACTGCATAAGTGCGCTCGATTTCGCTGACCGTTGCCGTGGTCAGAAGCGGGACAGTTGAGGCTTCTTGGGAATTGAGCGAGATCGTTGTAATTTGAAGCTGATCAGAATTGGGTAGAAACGGCGCGGTATCGATTCTGCTGCTGCGCCAGTGCTGCGATCGCACCTGCTCGATTGTACCTGGAAGAACACCTGCTAACAGCGCTAAAACTTCATTTGGCAGGCCGATGACAACCTGCCGTCCAAAAAACTCCTCAAATCCTGTAAGCAGCTTTTCAGCGCGAGTCATGGAATCAGGATGATCAACAATTCTTTGTAGCCATCGTTCCCATTGAATTCTACGCCCATACGCCCGACGACGCTCCTCATAGGTCGTCGTTGCAATCAGATCCGGAGCACCGATCGCAATCACAGCGCGATAAGCAGGTTCAACGGCGCAATTCACTGCAGCGCCAGGACCCGCGAACTCTGCGTGATATTCTTTACATAAGATCAGCCCACTTTTCTTGTGTTCTGCGATCGCAAAAAGCAGATTCTGTGAGGAAGAAGGCTCACAGCGCGGCGGGAGTTCGAGAGTAGAAACTTGACTTTTCACAAACTGATCTGGCTCGGCTGTAGGTGAGAAACTGCCTGATGTAACCGGGTGCGTAGCCTCCCTATAGTAGGCGAGGACAGCAGACTGAATGAAACGATCGATACAGTCTTTGCGGAATCTACACATTGTTTTATTCAGTTTAAAGGAACGTGAGAATTGAACTAATCTCACATTCCAGCGACAACGGCTGTGTCATTTCCTGTAAAAAGTCGAGAAGAGTTAGACATAAGCCGGATTCTGTTCTCACCTTGCAAAATGCAGGGTGAGGGCAGCTATCTATCTGGGATTGGAGTTACCTCCAACCTCAAGCGGTTCTCGCTCACTCAACCTTGATTGAAAGTGGAGTGAACTACCGAAACAGGAAAAAACCCAACCCTTGTTTCGTCCGACCTTGCTCCCCACCGGGGTTTACCGAGCCAGTACCTCTCGATACTGCTGGTGCGCTCTTACCGCACCTTTGCACCCTTACCGGAGTGGGGAGTGGGGCATACGAGGCTTTCGCATCTTCTACCCGATTCCCGCTCTTCTCCGGCGGTATTTTTCTGTGGCACTTTCCTCACGCTCACGCGCACTGGGCATTACCCAGCAAGTTTGGGTTTTCGGGAGTCCGGACTTTCCTCAGATTCATACTGAATCCGCAACCGCCTCGCTAACTCTTCTCTACCGTCCAGTTTAACTGATGGGGGTCAGGGCTTTTTGGGATTCCAGGGAAGTCCGGCTGTCCAGTCGAGCTTGCGAACGTTAAAGCGACAGACGATCGCGATTTGATTGCCGGTTGAAGCCGATGAGTTAAATCCCATAAAGCGCAGCACAAGGTAGAGATCAAATTTAAACATCTCCTCGCCGGACATAAAGTTTTGATAGCGCTTTTTCTTGGCTGGGGCAGCTTTTTTGTTAGGTTTGCTGAAGTCGAGAACCGTTTCGCTCGCTTGCAGGGGGCTGCCTGCATCTCGACGAGTCAGCATATCCTCGGCAAATAGGTCTTCCACTAGGGTTTTGCCAGGGGCGATCGCGCTGAATGCTTGGCGTTGAAAGACATCGACTGGAGAACCCGCAACAGCGCGAGTGACACGGCGCGATCTTGGGGGATCGTATTGATCTGTGAGGGCGCAGGAGTCCCAATCGACATAGAGCGCGTGATCCGTTGATTTATTGTTAATGCGAATTTGCAGTTTTTTGAGCTTGTCAAATTCGTAGCGGTTATCAAATTTGAAGCTGATACCGATCGCGTCTTGTAGATTTAGGGCAGTGAGTTGCTCGTTGAGATAGTCCTGATCGAGCCAGATGGTGAATTCATCGTTAAATGAACTCACCATCTGGAAGAGAACATAGGTGACGCATAGAAAATAGACTGTTAATAGAACAAAATCGAGTTCAGTCATTCCTGCTCGCACAAATGCAGCTTTAATTCTGTCCTTATACCATTCCGGGGTAGCGGTGTGCTTAGAATTTTCGTCTAATGGTGGACAGAGCGACGATGTAAATAAAAAATCGGCAGAAGTCATTGAACTTCTACCGAAATCCCTTTTGTAAACCTAAAACCGTTGTAGCGTTAACGCTCAAAATGTTTCTTATCGTGCTTTTTGTCGTAAATATTGCCGCTAAAAGGCTGAAGTCCTGTACTGGGATAAGCATCATCACTTAAACCAAAAATCCGACTCACAGCGCCCGAAAAATAGTCCATCAACCCATCTACTACTTTTGGAATACTCATAAGAATCACCTTTCAAAGTGTGCGTTTTGTGGAGCAGAAAAATTTGTCTAGGTGAATGGCTAGTTCACAACTTCATGAATGATTCATTATGAGAAATTCGGCCGAAGATTACCAGGGATCGCATCAATTGTTTAGAAAGAAGTAGTGTTATTTAGTTCTTCTTGAAGTCTCTTCGTTTCTGTTCGAATAAAGTTATGAAGACTAGAGTGGAAATTGTGCGATCGCAACATCCCTTCACATCTGCAAAATGGCTTGTTTTTGTTAGAGCTACTATAATCCTTTTTGATTGTCTTTAGATTGGATCTTAGATTGGAGCGCTGATTCCGCGAATTTACTCCTTGACTTTTGGTTAAATCAACTATAATTTAAGAGCAGTAAATCTCAGGCTGCCATCACCTTTAGACCCAAGGAGGATTTGGGTGGAAGATCTTGAACTGATTATTCGTCCAGAGGATTACGGTTTATTAACTGATTTATATCAGTTAACAATGGCGGCTTGTTACGTCGGCGAAGGCTTAGATCAAAGACGTGCCAGTTTTGAGCTTTCAGTGCGGCGATTGCCGAAAGGGTTCGGCTATTTAATTGCGATGGGACTGGCGCAAGTCCTGGAATATTTGGAGAATTTTCGGTTTGGCGAGGCGCAAATTTTAGCCCTACAATCAACGGGGATTTTTCACCAAGCACCAGAGGAGTTTTGGACGCGGCTGAAAGAGGGGCGATTCGAGGGAGATGTCTGGGCGGTTCCAGAAGGGACGGCGGTATTTGCGAATGAACCTTTGCTGCGGATTGAGGCTCCTCTGTGGCAGGCTCAACTGGTTGAAACCTACCTACTGAATACGATTAACTATCAAACGCTCGTTGCAACTCGTGCGGCTCGAATGCGAAATATTGCGGGTGAAGATGCAACTTTGTTTGAGTTTGGCACTCGTCGCGCCTTTAGTCCACAGGGTTCGATTTGGGCAGCTCGATCGGCGCTAGCAGGTGGTTTAGATGCAACTTCAAATGTATTAGCGGCAGTGAAACTCGATCGTAAGCCTGTTGGCACAATGGCGCATTCTTTGGTGATGGCATTGAGCGCGATTGAAGGGACTGAATCCGAAGCTTTTACGGCATTTCATCGCTATTTTCCCGGTGCGCCGTTGCTGATTGATACTTATGACACGATCGCAGCGGCGGAATCGCTCTCGAAGCAGGTTAAAGCTGGAGAAATTGAACTGACAGGAGTGCGGATTGATTCGGGTGACTTATTGGAGCTATCGAAGAAAGTGAGATCACTCTTACCCGGAGTTTCAATCTTTGCTAGTGGCGATCTCGATGAGTATCGTATTGCTGAATTAAAGGCAAACAGGGCTTGTATTGATGGTTATGGATTGGGAACTCAACTGGTGACAGGTGCGCCTGTAAATGGGGTTTATAAGCTAGTTGAAATCGATGGAATTCCAGTGATGAAAGAAGCGGCAGGGAAAGTCACCTATCCCGGACGCAAGCAGATTTTTCGGCAAGCTGGAGTGCGCGATCGCTTAGGACTCACAACCGAGGATCCCAACGGAGAGATTCCTTTATTACAATTGGTGTTCAAGCAGGGACAGCGCGTGAGCGAACCGGAGACAATCAACCAAATTCGCGATCGTGCCCGGAAAAATGTTCAAAGCTTACCCGAATCGGCACGACAGCTTGAAAATCCGACTGCGCTTCCAGTCGAACTCTCCGAAGCGCTGACTCAGTTAACCGATCGCACTCGTCACCGGAGCAAATCTGTATGAGAATCGCGCTATTTGGAACCAGTGCCGATCCGCCCACCACAGGGCATTTAGAGATTTTGCGCTGGCTGTCCGGACAGTTTGATCACGTCGCAGTCTGGGCAGCCGACAACCCATTTAAGTCGCATCAAACCGAGTTAGCGCATCGCACAGCAATGCTGCAAATTTTAGTCAATGAGTTAGGCTGTCCGAATGTGCAGGTGCATCCTGAACTGAGTCATCCCAGGACGATCGTCACGGTCGATCGCATTCAAGAGCGCTATCCGAATGCAGAGCTTACCCTAGTGGTGGGATTTGATGTGGCGCAGCAGTTATCGAAGTGGTATCGCGTGACGGAACTCTTGCAGCGGGTGCGAGTTTTAGTGATTCCGCGACCGCGCTATCAGTTCAAAGCTGAAGATTTACAGCGGTTAGAGGCATTGGGCGCGAAGACCACGATCGCGCCTGCGACAGTTCCAGATGTCTCATCCACCGCATATCGCGAAGGCTGTGACTTATCCGGAGTAACAGCTTCGATTCAGGCTTATATCGATCGGGAGCAACTGTATCAATGCCACGCACACACAAAAAAACAACCCGTTCATTGATGGGGGAGAGGCTTGCAGATTTCAGGGTGGGAGTGGATAACGTTATTTTTTCGGTAGACACCGCGCAAAATCGCTTGCTGGTTTTGCTGGTGATGCGCCATGAGGAGCCGTTTTTGGGACAGTGGAGCTTACCAGGAACGCTGGTGCGTCAGGGAGAATCGCTCGAAGATGCAGCCTATCGAATTTTGGCAGAAAAGATTCGGGTAAGGAATCTTTATCTAGAGCAGCTTTATACCTTTGGAGGGCCCGATCGCGATCCGCGTGAGGCGAAAGAAAGTTATGGAGTGCGCTATCTATCCGTGAGTTATTTCGCGTTAGTTCGGTTTGCAGAAGCTGAACTGATTGCGGATGGAGTGAGCGGAATTGCTTGGTATCCTGTGGATCAATTGCCTCAACTCGCATTCGATCACAACAAGATTTTAGAGTATGGTCATCGTCGTTTAAGAAACAAATTAGAATACAGTCCAGTTGCGTTTGATGTATTACCGGAATTGTTTACATTGAGTGATTTATTTCAGCTTTACACCACAGTTCTAGGTGAGAATTTTTCGGATTACTCTAACTTTCGATCGCGCCTATTAAAGCTCGGATTCTTGTCGGATACAGGAGTAAAAGTTTCCAGGGGAGCGGGACGACCTGCAAGTTTATACCGCTTTGACGCCGAAGCATTTGCACCTCTAAAAGATAAGCCTTTAGTGTTTATTTGAGATTGGAATTATGGGACTTGGAATCGAGGAACTATTAGCAGATAAGCGAGAAGCAATATTAGCGATCGCTCAGAAGCACGGCGCTTACAATATCAGGGTCTTCGGCTCCGTGGCGCGAGGTGAAGCAGATGATGAGAGCGATGTAGACTTCTTAGTTGAAATGGGAAAAGATCGGAGTCCCTGGTTTCCCGTAGGATTGATTCAGGATCTTGAGGATTTACTAGGGCGAGAAGTGGATGTTGCAACTGAAAAAGGCTTGAAAGATCGAATTCGAGAACGGGTGCTGAAAGAGGCAATTCCGTTATGAGAAAAGATAGCGAAAGATTGCAAGATATTCTCGAAGCGATCGCTCGAATCGAACAATATGCAGAACAGGGGAAAAACGTTTTCGATCAAAATCAACTTATTCAAGTTTGGATTGCTTACCATCTCCAAACAATTGGAGAAGCAGCAAGAGCAGTCTCTGTAGACTTAAAACTTCAATTTCCAAGTTTACCTTGGGAGCAGGTCATTGGATTGCGTAATGTTTGAGTGCACGAGTATTTCAGAGTAAATGTTGAGATTGTTTGGGCAGTTGTTGAAGAAGATTTACGACCCTTAAACAGCAAGTTGAATTGATTTTGCAGGAAATTGAATGATGAAAATTGCGATCGCACAACTCAATCCCACGATCGGAGATATCCAAGGCAACGCGAACAAGATTCTTCAAGCTGCCGATCGTGCAGCCTCTGAGAATGTTCGCTTACTGCTCACTCCCGAACTATCGCTTTGTGGTTATCCACCGCGTGATCTGCTGCTTGATCCAAACTTTATTGCAACAATGGCAAAGCAACTTTCGGAGCTTGCAGCAAACATTCCTGAAGGTGTAGCGGTGTTAATAGGAACCGTTGAGGCAAATGTTCGATCGCTCTCGACAGGTGGAAAACCATTGTTTAACAGTGTGGCATTGATTGAGAAAGGCAACATTCTGCAAGTCTTTCACAAGCGCTTACTGCCAACTTACGATGTGTTTGATGAGGATCGCTATTTTGAACCGGGAAATCAGCCAAATCAGTTTGAGCTAGATGGAGTTCGGATTGGGGTCACAATCTGCGAGGATCTTTGGAACGATGAAGAATTCTGGGGCAAACGAACTTACGCATTGAACCCGATCGCAGATCTCGCTAAAGCAGGTGTAGCGCTCACAATTAACCTTTCAGCCTCTCCCTACACAGTTGGAAAGCGAAAGCTAAGAGAAGCTATGTTGCAACATGGAGCATTGCGATTCAAGCAACCTTTAATCTATGCCAATCAGGTTGGTGGAAATGATGACCTGATCTTTGATGGCGCAAGCTTTGCAATCAATCGAAAAGGGGAATTGATTGCACGATCGATTAGCTTTGAAGAAGATTGGCTAACGGTTGAGTACAATCCTGCAACACAGGATTTTGAGGATAGTACGATCGTAGAAGCTCCCGATTGCGAAGAAGCTGAACTATGGTCAGCTTTAGTTTTAGGGGTGCGAGATTATGCCCGTAAATGTGGCTTTTCTAAGATTGTGTTGGGTTTGAGTGGTGGAATTGATTCATCCTTGATTGCCGCGATCGCAGCCGAAGCAGTGGGTCAAGATAATGTTCTCGGCATTCTGATGCCTTCTCCCTATAGTTCTGATCATTCTATTCAAGATGCACTCAATCTTGCTCAGAGTCTAGGAGTTCAGACGCAAACATTGGAGATCGGAACAGTCATGGAGTGCTTTGATCATACGCTTGATCCATTGTTTGCAGGAACTCCATTCGGACTTGCAGAAGAGAACTTACAGTCTAGAATTCGCGGCACTTTGTTGATGGCAGTGTCGAACAAGTTTGGACATCTCTTAGTTTCAACCGGAAACAAATCAGAGATTGCAGTCGGATATTGCACCTTATACGGAGATATGAATGGTGGATTAGCCGCGATCGCAGATGTGCCCAAAACAAAAGTCTACAAGCTGTGTGAATGGATCAATCGATCGCAAGAAATCATCCCCGTGAACGTGCTTGTAAAACCGCCTAGTGCAGAATTAAAGCCTGGTCAGAAAGATCAAGACTCACTGCCAGAATACGATGTGTTAGATGACATTCTCGATCGATACATTCACCAGCATCAAGCCCCCGCCGAAATTGTTGCCGCCGGACATGAAGCCGCGATCGTCGAACGAGTCGTTAAGTTAGTGCGGATTGCAGAATTCAAGCGCAAGCAAGCACCACCCGGATTAAAAGTCACCGATCGCGCCTTTGGAACCGGATGGAGAATGCCGATCGCAAACCGTTGGATCGCTCAAATTTGATCGAATCCAGCGTAAATTAGCGCTGTTTCTAGCGTTTCGTAGTAATCTTGTGCAGATTGCATCCAAATCGTTTCGCGATCGATCCCGTAAGATATGCCAAATGCCGAAGTTGAATCGCCAATACCGACCCAGCTATCGCTACCGATTGCAGTTCCAAATTCAAACCGCAAAGGCGTAGAGATCAATCAACTTCGACCCGAAGATCGATCAGCCCACGATTGGTATCGCTTTGTGCTTTCTTACCCGCCGCACTTGGTTCGAGAGTATTTGCAGAGATTTGAAATTGATTCATCTCAGCGAGTGCTCGATCCGTTTTGTGGGACTGGAACGACTCCGGTTGAGTGCAAAAAATTAGGCATTAAGAGCGTTGGAATTGAAGCGAATGCAATGGCAGCATTTGCCTGTAGAACGAAACTCAATTGGACGGTTGATCCTGATACTTTAATTCGACACGCAGAAGACATTGCGACTACCGCAGAAGCGCTGCAACGTCAGCCACGACAACCCCGAACTCTAACCGAAGAAGTCCAAAAGCTATTGTTAGCCGATTCTATCAGTCCTGTTCCACTGGATAAAACTCTAGTGCTGCTTGAGGAAATCCAGCGACATTCAGACGATCGCTATGATGCTCACATTCAGCTTGCACTAGCAAAAGCTTTAGTATTCTCGATTAGTAACTTACGATTTAGACCAGAAGTGAGCATCGGGACGGCGAAATCTGACGCGCCTGTGATTGAGTCGTGGCTACAGGCAGTGCGAATCACTGCTAACGATCTACGCACCTTAGCCTCTCAAGCTGAAACTGAAGCGATCGTGCATCATGCAGATTCACGCAACGCCGGACAGATTCTCGCACCAGATTCGATTGATGCCGTGATTACTTCACCGCCTTATCCGAACGAGAAAGACTACACGCGCACAACGCGGCTTGAATCGGTGCTGCTTGGCTTTATCAACAATAAAGCTGAACTGCAAGCAATGAAGCGGGGATTAGTGCGATCGAACACACGCGGAGTTTATAAAGTTGATGATGACGATCGATGGGTGTCGCATTTTCCTGAGATTCAACGCATTGCTCAAGAGATTGAAGATCGCCGGATTGAGCTTGGGAAAACAAGCGGGTTTGAACGAATGTATGCTCGCGTCACTAAGCTGTATTTTGGCGGAATGGCAAAGCATTTAGCTGAATTACGTTCCGCGCTGCGTCCGGGCGCTCAACTTGCTTATGTAGTTGGAGATCAAGCGTCATATCTCCGCGTGATGATTCGGACAGGGCAACTATTAGCAGACATTGCTAGTGAACTGGGCTATGAAGTAGTGAACATTGATTTGTTTAGAACTCGATTAGCAACTGCAACGAAAGAACAGATCCGCGAAGAAGTTGTAGTGCTGCGCTGGAATGGAAAACGATGATTCTAGCGTTCATACAAAATGGCTACAATAACAGCATCCTCTAAGCTTCTGTCCTTATGTCTCAAGCAGCAAATCGAGTCTACTGGACGACCGAAGATCTCAAGCTTCTGCCTGAGAGCAGTAATCGCTATGAAATTATTGATGGATATCTGATTAGGACCCGCGCTCCGCACTGGAAGCATTAGAAAGCGATTGGACAAGCCTATCAAGTGCTGAATGTTTGGTCAGGCACATCCCAATTGGGGCAAGCAGTGCCAACTCCGGGAGTGATTTTTGACGATGCAGATAATGTCATTCCAGATGTCATCTGGATTAGCAATGAGCGGTTAGCTGTGGGAGTCGATGAAGAAGGACATTTTACGATCGCCCCAGAACTGATCGTCGAGGTGCTCTCTCCCGGAACGCAGAATGAGCGACGCGGTTGCCTTCGGCACGGCTTTGCCGAGCGCGAAACCAAGTTGAAGCTATACGCAGAACGCGGAGTGCAGGAGTATTGGATTCTCGATTGGCGAATTCAACAGTTAGAAGTGTATCGCCGTCAAGATGCTCTGCTTCAACTCGTTTCTACCTTGTTTTCGCAAGACACATTAACTTCTGCATTGCTTCCAAAGTTTGATTGTGCGGTTGCCGAGTTTTTCCGGTGAGAGTTGCGCTCAAAAATCTCTCTTTAGTCGAATGCGAAGCATAGAGTATTGTAGAATAGTAGTATAAGGCACAGTAAAAGATTCGGACATACGATAAGGCTGCCTTAGCCGAGTATGGTGACAGGTTTGAAAGTGCCTCCTGCAATCACTTCAATTGAGGAGGACTCTCATGAAATTGTTTAATCGTCAGAAATCAGACAGAAATCGTAAGCCCGTTGAACCGGAAGCAGACTTGCATCGTGAACCCGAAGGTCATGTTCACCCGAACTACCGCCATTGGGTCTATCTGAGACGATCGAGCGATCGTTAATCCCGGTGTAGCTTTGTAAAGACGCGATGTAGGAGCTTTGCTGCACCTACATCGCGTCTTTACTTGCGTCTGTGCGAAAGAGCGTTAAGCTACAGGTCTATCGCACTACCGCCATCTGAGATGCGATCGTCTTCTAGTTTGAGGCGAATGGTGTGCGAAAAGTTCTCGCCTCGCGGATCGCCAAAGTAGAATTCGATCGAATCATTAGACAGCCGCTCTAGTGATTTCAACATTGATCGCAGATTTGGAGTACTTGCGCCCGTATCCTCGTAGAGCTTGTCAGACAAAGTATTGACCCGTTTCCAAGTGGTATAGAGTTTAGCGATCGCTTGCTCTAGCTGTGCGGCTTGGTTTACTAATTCTGCGGCAGAATTGAGGCAACCTAACCGCATCGCTTCATCAAGTGCGTTCTCGATGTCGATCGATTCGTCATTCAACGCTTGCACTTGGGGAGCCGCTTCTAGATAGCGCGAGAGCGATCGAGCTTCTCCGGTTGCTTGCTTCAAGGTATCGAGATCGGGATGGTCGGCGATCGCTTGTCGAATTGAAGCTTGATGCGATTCGGGTAGTTTTTGCAGATGTTTGACCAAAGGTGCAACATAACGAGTGGGAATCGTTTGATCCACGACTTTCTCGCGAATCTCTTCGGGTAGCAAGTCTGAACTCATCGCTGTCCAATCGTCGGAGAGTTGGCGCACTTCACGACGAGTAATGCGATCGCCCCGTTTTGCCGCATCGCCAACGAGCTGCTGCACTTCTGGCTCTGATTGAGCCGTTTCGACAAAGGCTTGCTTGCTAAATCGATTCACATCTTCAGGCTCAATGTGTCCGCCTGCAAGAAGCGTGTCTGCGCTGTTTGCAAGTTCGATGAGTTTATAAGCTTGAGTCTTGCTGATTTCGCGATCTTTCAACCAGTTAAGAAATCCGATTCCCCGACCTTCTCCCGATCGCTTTTCGCGCTCTCGGACTGCTCTAAGAATTCGTCCCCGCCAAATATCTGTCTGCAAATCGAAACGATCGCACACCTGCCACGCTTGCTCAATTTGCTGCTGAAATTCAAGTTCTGCAATGCGATCGTCATTCGGATCGGGTAGATCAAACTTGAATTCGGTCGGCTCCAGGGCTTCGGGAGTGAGGAGAGTGGTTCGCGGCATTGCGACAAGAAAAAAACAGCCGCATCATTATTGCATCTTTGCTGCGCTACGCCGCGATCGCATTCCAAATGGTGCTAATAACCAACACCGTCAACATTCCTAACGCAATCACGACTGCAAGAAAGATTACAATCAGCAACGCCACAAACAAATAATCTGCTTTCGCTTGTTTTCCTGGTTTCGCTAAATGCGCCTCAATTAGTGCGAGATTTTTACTGTTTGCCTTCCAAGCGAGATCAACAAAGTCGCCCGCCATGGGAACGATTCCAAGCAACGCATCAAGAATCAAATTCCACAACATTCGGAGCAAAGTTGGGCGAGGCAAACCCAACCGTGCGGCTTCGATCAGGATGTAGGACGAAACAAACGACATCGCTACATCTCCACCCCCCGGCAACAACCCAATGATCGGATCAATCCCGACGCGGTATTTTGTTCCTGGGATTGGAAAGGCATTATCAAGCAGATGGGTGAGCGATCGCAATCGTGCAATAGTCTTGTCCCGATGAAGTTGCATATTAATTCATTCTGGTTTCTCAAATCTTAATCTTGCACACTGTATTTCTGAGTCTGTCTTGCGATCGAATCGCCTAAGATCAAGATTGCACTGGGGGAAATAGAGCGGTGAAATTAGTTGTTATTGGCGGTGGAGCAGCAGGATTTTTTGGGGCGATTTGTGCCGCGCAATCGGGTATAGAAGTAACGTTGCTCGAAGCAGGGCGGCAATGTTTATCGAAAGTGCTGATTTCGGGCGGGGGTCGTTGTAATGTCACTCATGCGTGTTTTGAGCCGTCTTTATTAGTGCAGCACTATCCAAGAGGCGGAAAAGCACTCCGAGGCGCATTTTCACAGTTCCAAGCAAAACATACGATCGAATGGTTCACCGATCGCAATGTCAAGCTCAAAACCGAAGCCGACGGACGCATTTTTCCGATTACTGATGATTCACGCACGATCGCAGATTGTTTATTTGATCAAGCAGCCGACTTAGGCGTGAAAATCTACACGCAAGCTCCGGTAAAATCTGTGACAAAATTGGGTGATGAATTCGCGATCGAACTCCGCTCTGGTGACGTTCTGACTGCCGATCGCGTCCTGATTGCAACCGGAAGCAATCCCCACGGTTATGAATTTGCCAGAGCTTTGGGACATTCAATCATCAATCCGGTTCCATCGCTGTTTACGTTCAATGTGCGCGACGATCGCTTGACTGATCTCGCGGGTGTTTCCGTTGATTCTGCTCGGCTGAAGTTGCAAGTCGGAGAATCCAAATTTGAACAGACCGGAGCTTTATTAATCACGCATTGGGGCTTAAGTGCGCCTGCGGTGTTAAAGCTTTCTGCATGGGCAGCCAGGGAACTTCACGATCACAACTATCGAGCAAAACTGACGATTAACTGGTTGCCCAAACAGAACCCGGAACAATTGCGGCAAGAATTAACAGCCGTGAGGGGTCAAATTCCGCAAAAAACGATCGCCGCCAATTGTCCAGTCATGTTGCCGCGTCGCTTATGGGAACGGTTAACGGAAGCAGTCGGAATCGATCGCGATCGCCGCTGGGCAGAGCTATCTAACAGAACCCTGAATCAGTTGATTCAGGAACTCACACAAGGTAGTTATCAAATAGCTGGGAAAGGCGCGTTTAAAGAAGAATTTGTAACCTGCGGTGGAGTGAATCTCAAGGAAATTAACTTTAAAACAATGGAAAGCCGATGCTGTCCAGGTCTTTATTTCGCGGGTGAAATATTGGATATTGATGGTATTACAGGTGGTTTTAACTTTCAAAGTGCTTGGACAACAGGCTGGATTGCCGGAAATGCGGTAGCTTCGCTACACGGAACGTGTCCGCCAAGCCCTCGAAATTAACAGTCTAAGCGGTGCATCGATCGACTTAACTTCTCTTCATCTTCGGGGATGCTATGTTCAAACTAATTTCTTGTATGGTTGCAGGGGCGGTTGCGCTTGCACCGATGTTGCCCGCTCAAGCTGGTTATGGCGTTCGCTCTTCTGGTTTTGGTGTCTCGATCGGAACATCTTCTCGCTTCGGAGCGCCTTCTCGCTATCCCGGTGAAATTTTTTACCGCAATTCGCCAGGCTACAACGGTCGAGTTATTATTCGGACTCCGAACAACGGCTATTACAATTCACCAGGCTACAACGGTCAAGTTATTATTCGGACTCCAAACAACGGCTATTACAACTCGCCAGGCTACTACAACAATGGCTACTACAACAACGGCTATTACGCCCCTGGCTATTATTCCCCTGGATTCTTTCCACCAGTGGTTCCAGGTTCGACTGTGATTGTGACACCGAGAGCGCGAAAAGTTATTGTCAATCCAGGCTTTGGTTTTGGTAACTATACGCTTCCCGCTTGCGGCAGTGCAATTTATGGAAGTCCGATCGCATCTCCGATCCCAGTGAATCCCTATACAGGTCTAGCGTGCCGTTAGCTGATTGAGTTCTTGTTGTAAGCGCGATCGTAAGTCTCTTGCTTGATCGTAAAGCTGCGATCGCGTTGATGCTTCTTGGGACGGAGACTGTAGCGGCTGAAAATAATACTTCAATCGCGTTCTTACCGCCCACACTCCCAACGATGGAAACAATACAAACAACAACAGTAACGGAGATACAGGTAGCAATGGCATTCTCAACCAACGTGCCAGCCGTTTAGAGTTCACTGTCCAGGGATGAAGATACTCATTGCCAATACAAACGGTGGGGACGATCGGCACTTGATATCGTGCACTCAATTGCAGAAAGCTTGGATCAAACTTTTCTAGCTGATAGCGTCGCCGCCAGCCTTTTGCTAGTCCGCGCCAACTTTCAGGCGCATAGAGTAACACTGTTTTTTGTGCCATTGCTGTCTCGAAACTTTCCCGTTCTGCCCGGACTCCGCCCAATACCTGTGCCCATCCACGCGGCAACCACCAAACCAACCAGGGATGATCAAAAAAGATCGGATGCGCCACAGGTTGCACAAACCATCCGGTTTTTTCACCCAGCAATACGCCTAAACACACGAAATCCCACGGAAAACACATTCCCGCATGATTCAGCGTGACGATCGCAGATGGATGCTCTGGCAAGTTTTCTAGGTGATGCAGTTCGGCGCGGAAATAGCGCGTGACGATCGGCAGCAAGATTTCTTCTCGAAACGCTTTTTGATAGAGGGGATCGGGTTCAGTGAAATCGGACTTGGGCGATCGAAATCCCAAACGAATCCACCGAATCAACAGAGCAAGGTAAAATCCTCCAGGAATCAGAAATAACGTATACTCCAGCCAGTTCCAGCCATCTGGATCAGCGTGGTAATGTTGCCAATGACGATTAAACAGAATCAACCATCCGGGCGGATACCAAAAGCAAAACCAGTCGAACCAGGAAAACCGGAAACTCATAAGCGCCATGTAGAGCAGTCCATTAATTGGAATACCGCAAATCCGGATCAGAACAGATCTTCCCTCAGACTAGAAATTCCAACTGTAAGCCGCAATTCTTATCCCTGAATTAATTCTTTTTCGAGTGTTTCCTCTTCTGGCATTCCCAAAACGCGACGATACAGGCGATCGTATTCCACCGCCGAATTCTTCCAGCTAAAGTTCTGCTCCATACCGCGCTGCTGAAGCTCTTTCCACAAGCCCTTAAATCGGTAAGCTTCATTCGCCCGCACCATTGAAGTAAATAGATCCAACGGTTCATAGCGATCGAAACAATACCCCGTTCCCGCATGATTTTCGGGATCATGATGCGATACGGTATCGACTAACCCACCCGTTCGCCGCACGATCGGTACACAACCATATCGCATTGCCAACATTTGACTAATGCCACAAGGCTCGAATCGCGAAGGCATCAAGAACGCATCCGTTCCCGCATAAATCCGACGCGCTAGAGCATCGTTATAGAGCAAATACACCGACATCCGCCCTGGATAGCGCGAGGACATCTGCCACATCTGCGTTTCGTAGTACCGATCGCCCGTTCCCAACAGCACAAATTGAGCATCGGTGTAGGCAAGATAGCGATCAAGAATCTGAATCACCAGATCCAACCCTTTCTGCTCCACCAAGCGCGAAACCATCCCAACCAAGAACGCTTTGGAATTGACTTCGAGACCCACTTCTTCTTGCAGCGCAATTTTGTTAGCGATGCGATCGCCGATCGTTTCAGTAGAAAAGGGTTGAGCGATCGCTTTATCTACCTCTGGATTGTAAGCCTCGGTATCAATTCCGTTCACAATCCCAGAGACCCTGCCACTGATAAACGATAGCAATCCCTCCAGCGTTTCCCCATACGTTGGCGTTTTGATCTGCTCTGCATACGTGGGCGAAACCGTTGTCACCCAATTCGCATACTGAACGGCTGCCGCCATCGTATTATGTCCCTGCATATACCAGGGGCACCAGGTCATCTGCTCCAATTTCCAGCGCCAAGGTCCCTGATATGCCAAATTGTGAATCGTAAAAATCGTGGCAATATCCGGGTCTTGGTGCATCCATACCGGAATCATCCCGGTATGCCAATCATGACAGTGCATAATCTGCGGCTTCCAATAATTCCAGGCAAATTCAGCCGCACCATTGGCAAAAAACGTAAACCGCCAGTCTTCATCTTCTCCGCCATAAATTCGACGCGGATCAAACGCCGGATGCCCGAACAAATAAAGCGGCACATCGGTTCCGGGCAACACCGTTTCATACACCGCAAAGGCATTAAACATTGCGTTGCCTTTCCAAACGGGTTCTGCCGGAATCTTAATCTTGTCGTTGAGAAAGCCAAAATACGGCAGAAAAATTCGGACATCGTGTCCCATCGCTTTCAACACTTTCGGCAAGGCACCCACGACATCACCCATGCCTCCTACTTTCGCGATCGGTGCTGCTTCCGCCGCCACAAACAAAATCCGCATCTGGCTTTCCCTCTCTCTTTTCGCACTGTCATCATACCGACTTTGGGATGACGATTTTCGCGTGTGTCAAAATCAAAGAAATGCTGAGGTTTGTCCCATGATTCGCCAGGTTTCGACTCCTCCTCTTGAGAGCGGCGATCGTCTTTCTCGCTCCGAGTTCGAGCGCCGTTATGCTCAATCTCCTCATCTCAAAGCCGAATTAATCGAAGGAGTCGTATACGTGGCATCTCCCGTCCGAGCAAAACAACATGGCAGACCTCACGCCTTTGTGATTGGATGGCTAACGGCTTATGTTGCGGCGACTCCAGGGGTTGATATCGAAGACAATGCAACTGTCCGGCTCGATTTGGACAATGAGCCACAACCCGATGCTTTACTGCGAATCGAACCCGAAGCGGGGGGAGGCTCTCGAATTACTGAAGATGACTATATCGAAGGTGCGCCAGAACTTGTCGTAGAAATTGCAGCGAGTAGCGCATCGGTTGATCTCAATGCCAAGTTAAACGCTTATCGTCGGAATGGCGTGAAAGAGTATCTAGTTTGGCAAATTTACGAAAATCAGATTCGCTGGTTTCACCTACAAGATAGCGAGTACATCCCGTTAGAACCCGAAGCAGGCGTGATCAAAAGCCGCGTTTTTCCGGGCTTATGGCTAAATGTCGCCTCACTTCAGCAAGGCGACATTGCAACGGTTCTATCGAGTTTACAAACCGGATTAAACAGTCCAGAACATCAGGACTTCAAAGACCGCTTAAGCTGATTTCGTGGGATTAATCGCGTGTAAGCCGCACTCTTTCTTGGTGGCATCTTCCCACCACCAGCGTCCTTCCCGCTCATGCTGATTCGGTAGAACGGCTCTGGTGCAAGGCTCGCAACCGATGCTAACAAATCCTTTTTCGTGCAAAGGATTGTAAGGCACTTCAAAGCCTCGAATATACAGCCAGACATCCGCAGAAGACCAGTTTGCCAGGGGATTGAACTTGATCAGTTGGCGATCGTCCGACGAAAACGCTGTATCCACCTGAACCACCGGAACCGTTGCACGAGTGGACGGATTTTGATCCTTACGTTGTCCTGTGATCCAAGCATCCAAGGTTCCGAGCTTACGACGGAGCGGTTCAACTTTGCGAATGCCGCAGCATTCATTGTGTCCGTCTTCGTAGAAGCTGAATAGTCCCTTTTCGCTGACGAGTTTCTGAACCTTCTCAGTGTCCGGGAAGAGAATATCGATCGAGCAGCCGTAGTGTTTTCTCACCTGCTCGATAAACTGGTAAGTCTCCGCATGAAGCCGCCCAGTATCGAGGCTAAACACCTGAACTTTCTTACCGAGACGATGCGCCATGTCGATCAGCACGACATCTTCTGCACCGCTAAACGAAATCGCAATGTTGTCAAATTGATCTAGCGCCCGTTCCAGAATTCTCTGAGGGCTTTGGGTTGAGAGTTCCGCGTCTAAACTTGGAATGTCTAACGCGGATTGCGCGATCGTTTGTGCCATAGTTGTGTTCTCCGGCAGCGTTCCCTATATTGCGTTTTCTATTATCGAACGTTATGGGCGCATTGCGTTTAGCTGCGATTTAAGGTGGCAAGAATTTCGTCTAAGATTTCCTGCGCTCCTTGTTCTCTGGCACGATGCGCCAATTCGGTTCCGAGCTTCTCCGCATCGGTTGCCAGTCCCGAAACGCTGTCTTTGACGAGTTTTTGACCATCTAAACTTGCCACGATTCCGGTTAATGTCAAAGTGTCGCCTTCGATTTTGGTGTTAACGCCGATCGGCACTTGGCAACCGCCTTCTAATTCGCGCAAAAATGCCCGTTCTGCATAACAGCGATATGCGGTCGGCTGATGTTCTAGCACTTTGAGCAGATCGAGAATTTCGGTATCACCTTCGCGACATTCGATTCCGAGTGCACCTTGACCCACAGCATGAAGAGAAATGTCAGCCGGAATCAGTTGGTGAATGCGATCGCTAAAATTCAACCGATTCAATCCTGCTGCTGCCAAGATGATGGCATCGTATTCACCCGAATCTAATTTTGCCAAGCGAGTGTTCACATTCCCGCGCACGTCCTTGAAGCTGAGATGCGGATAATGATGACGCAATTGAGCCAAGCGCCGCAGCGAGGAAGTTCCAATTACAGCGCCTTCGGGCAAGGTCGCGAGTTCTTTATCTTTGTGTTTTTCATGCACCACTAGCGCATCTGCGGGATCTTCGCGCTCGGTAACACAACCCAGCATCAAGCCTTTGGGTAAGCGCGTCGGCAAATCTTTCAGGGAATGCACCGCAAAATCTGTTGTGCCGTTAAGCATTCCATCTTCGAGTTCTTTGGTAAATAAACCTTTATCACCAATTTTTGCTAACGCGACGTTGAGGATTTTATCGCCCTGAGTCTCCATTGTATGGACTTCAAAGGTGCGATCGGGAAATGCTTTTTGTAACTGCTCCTGCACCCAATAAGTCTGCACTAATGCGAGTTGGCTCTTGCGGGAAGCAATCTTGATGGTACGGGCTGGGCTAGAAACAGTTGAGGACATAATTAACGGAAAGTTGATACGTGCTTATCAAGTGACTTTCTTCACCTTACCGTAGTGTGATGCCCGATTTGTGGGTTTATAGTGCTGAGTTCGTTACAGATGATTAAGTTGATAATTAAATTTTTGATGAATTGATGCAGTATCGGTTGACGACTGATCTTTATTCGTGGTCGTAGAAGTATTACTAATCCAACTTTTTATCTAGAAGCGAGTTGACGATTTATATTTAGCGCTTTAAGAATATCTACCCCTTACATAATCGCTATATCTAGAGAGATTAAAAATATCCCTGTAGATTAGAACAGAAGTATTTAGTTTCCGCAGAAACGATGAAAACACTTAAACTCGTCGAACTATTCTTATCAGAACCAGTTGAAGTTAGGTTTGAAGAAGTTCGCGCTCTGCTTAATGCTTTCGATTTTGAGGAAGTTAGAGCGAAAGGCAGTCATCACACTTTTCGCGACTCAGAAGGACGAACAATAACTGTTCCGAAGAAAGGTGGACAAAAGGTTAAACGAACTTATATTAGAGAAATCGTGAGCTTGCTTAATTTAGAAGAGTGGTATGCCAATCAGCAAGAAGAATCCTGAGCCTCTGGAATACTATCTGAATCTAACCTATGCTGTGACCGTCTATCCTGAGCTAGAGGGTGGCTATGTTGCCGTAATTAAAGATCTTCCTGGTTGTATGACTCAGGGTGAAACGGCTGAAGAAATACTGGAAAATATTGAAGAAGCACGGCAGTTGTGGATTGAAACTGCTTACGATTTTGATGATCCAATTCCGTTACCTAGCGATCGCTTATCCGCTACAGCTTCTTAACAATTCTTTCTCTCACTTCTGCTGCCGTTGCTGGTGCTAACAAAACGCCATTTCGGTAATGTCCGGTCGCCAGCAAAACATTCGGCTTAAGCTCTTCAATCACTGGAGCAGGGCGACCTTGAGGACGCGGACGCAAGCCAAACCAAGTGCGAATTGATTCTGCATCTTTGAGAGCCGGACAAAATTCGATCGCTTGCCTCATCACCTCATCAAACATCGCTCGATCGGGCGGCAGCACTTCTCCCATCTCAGTTGGAAATTCAACCGTTGCACCCACCCAGTAATCTAACTTCCCAATCGCAACAATATGCACATCATTCCCAGTAATCACAGGTAGATCCGAATCACTTAAGGGTTTCGGTAATCGTAGGTGAATAGCTTGCCCCAGAACAGGACGAATATCAATCGATCGTTCAATCGCACTCGTTCCCACTCCCGCAGAAATCACAAGATAATCTGAAGCGATCGCACCTCCAGAAATCTGAACTTGCTGATTCTGCATTCCGATCACTTTGGCTCCAAACTCAAACCGCACACCCCGCAGTTTTGCCCCTTCAATTAAGGCTTGAGTCAATGCAACCGGATGCACTTGTCGATCACTCGGCGAATAAACCGCAGCAGAAGCGCGATCGAGAAACGGGAACTTCGATTTCAATTTCGCTTGATTCCAAAGTTCCAAAGTTAAATCCTGTTCAAGGCGCACCTCGATTAAGCGGTGCCAAACCGACAAATTATCATCGGGAAATTGCAGCATCAAAATGCCTTGACGATTGAAGGGAATCGATCGACCCGTCAAAGCTTCTAACTCTGGAATGGTTTCGTTGTAATACCGAATTCCATGTAGTCGCATTCTCAAATTGCGACCTTTTTCCTTTTTGCTGATTGCACCCATTAAGACACCGAGTGCTGCCCCTGTAGAGGTTGGGCATTGCGTTAAATCAGCCTGAACCGGAGTCGGTTGAGCATCGACCACCGTAATCTCTAAGCCCGAAATTTTGCTGAGTTCGTAAGCGATCGTCGCGCCCACCACGCCACAGCCTGCGATCGTAATCTTCATACGCAGGGCGAAGAATAAACAACTTTAGAATTCATCCTTCGCCCCCTTCCGCTTAACGCTGTGGAATCAGTTTGGTGAACGCTTTCAAATCCTTCACCGTTTCACCATAGTAGCGAATCGCTTCCTTATAGTTATTCGATGCCGAGGCTTGATCGATCTCCACCAAATCGTTTGCAATCTGTTTTGCTAAATCGCGTGCTGGCTTCTGCTCATTCGGCAACAGATTGCCCGCGACCCGACTCATTAAGACGCGGATTTCACCCAACTGTCCATGAATAAAGTTCCGCGCAAAGATGAAATCCTCTTGCTGAATCAGATTTTGTAATTCAGGTAAGCGATCGCCCAACTCACTCAAATCTTTTGCATAGCTTTGAATCTCTGCAATCTTCTCCGGAGTGTAAGTTGGCTTAACTGCTGTCGGACTGCTACAGCCCACCATGACGATCGCCATGAGCGTGCAAAAAACAAGCGCCAGAATAGACCGATACTTTGCCATAACCCTATGTTTCAACTCACTGGTATACCACGCCTTCAAACTGCCGAAAATCAGGCGCAGTCTGTGTAAAAGCAGTCTATCCCAAAACGAGTCCCTCCGAATCGGTCACAGAAATACCCACCGGATTCAAAAGACAAAGATACACTGAATACACCGCTGTTTTTTCTGCGTTACGTTATATGGTTCTCTCCTTCAGACAAGTCGCGATCGGAGCTTCGCTGTTAGCCGTCGGTGGTGGAGCGGGCTTAGTGGCAAATCATTATTTGAGCAATCGGCTTCAAGGACAGCCGTTTCAGGTGCAATCCGCTCCGCCCAGCACGATTCTGGTATCTCCAGATAGCGCCAAAAATGAAAACTTTATTTCTACGGCGGTCGATCGAGCAGGTCCTGCGGTAGTGCGAATCAATGCGACGCGACGCGTATCGAGCAATGTCCCGGAAGCGTTTCGGAATCCTGTCTTTAAGCGGTTTTTTGGCGATCAGCTTCCGGCTCCTGAAGATCGAGTCGAGCGCGGAACGGGATCAGGCTTTCTGCTGACTTCAGATGGTCGCTTGCTCACGAATGCTCATGTGGTCGAAGGAACCGACACCGTAGAAGTGACGCTGAAAGATGGACGGACTTTCGAGGGGCGAGTCGTTGGAACGGATTCTGTAACCGACGTGGCAGCCGTGAAAATCGATGCGGCAGGGCTACCCAACGTAACGCTTGGAAAATCGACCAGTTTAATTCCGGGGCAGTGGGCGATCGCCATTGGTAATCCGCTCGGACTAGATAATACAGTCACCGCAGGGATTATCAGCGCGACGGGTCGATCGAGCAGCCAGGTCGGCGTTTCCGATAAACGAGTCAGCTTTATTCAAACCGATGCCGCGATTAATCCCGGTAATTCGGGTGGACCGTTGCTCAACGATCGGGGTGAAGTGATTGGCATTAATACGGCAATTCGGGCAGATGCTCAGGGATTAGGATTTGCAATCCCGATCGAAACTGCTCAGCGAGTTGCTGAACAGCTTTTTACTAAAGGCAGTGTCGATCATCCTTACTTGGGGATTCAGATGATTGATTTAACGGCGGCGATTCGTGAGGAACTGAACAAAGAATCGGGCGGTCAAGCGCAAGTGACAGAAGATCAAGGCGTGTTTATTGCGCGGATTGCAGAGAATTCTCCGGCGGCTCAAGGGGGATTACGCCCTGGCGATATTATCCAAAAAATTAACGGCACTTCAGTTCAGACTACTTCCGATGTTCAGAGACAGGTCGAAGCAAGCCAAATTGGAGCGCCACTTCAAATCGCGGTGAAGCGAGGAAATAGCACACAGACCGTTCAGGTACGTCCAGGCGCATTTCCGAAAAAAAGCTAAATCTGAGGCGCATTGATTAGGAAATCGGTGCGCTTAGAGACCTTCAATTTAGAGATCTCCAACATTATTTTCGAGTTCCATCCGCTGCTCCATCTGACGCAGGAAATAGCCTGTCAGCATTGCAGACGCGAGTAGTCCTGCGAGATTTTCGCGATCGGTGGTAATTTTGACGTTGAAGCCGTCTCCAGGGAGAACACCGACCAATCCCTGTACGTTGTGGGAGACAATCTGCTTCACTTGAGGACTGACCGATCGTGCCACTCGCTCTAGGACTTCGGGCGGTTGATGCTGAAGGTAACGCAGCAGCGCATTTGCATCGCTTGCCTCAGCATCGGTATGAAGAAAATTAGCACTGTCAGGATTAAATGCCATTGGGTTCCACAAAAACCTATCCAATTATTTTGGCATTTCTTTACAAAATCGCCCACTTTGAACGGTGGTAAAAATTGGTTTTTTGGATTTGACAGGATAGCGATCGTCAAATTTTCTATAATCCTGCTAGCCGTCTCGCGTAGCCCTCATGACTTCCTCAACTTCTACCGCACCTGATTTCATGGCCGTTTTAGAGCAGGCTGCTCTAGCATTCCAGAATTCAACAGCGAACCGTCCGGGAGCCGAGAGCGTTGTAGATGCGCTCTTGCAGGCTGAAAGATCGGCAAAGCAGGGGTCGATCGATGACCAGTCTTCGCAACTCCAGGGGCAGTGGCGGCTTTGTTTTGCCACTGGAACCCGCAAAATTCGCCAGGGCGGGATCAAGCTGAAAAAAGGATATTATGTGCCTAAACTTGCGAAAGCTCAGATTTCATTTAGTACCGATGAGTCTGGAGCCGAACGAATTGGCAACCAAGCGCAAATTGGGCTGCTGTCCTTGAAGTTCTCCGGCCCTGCACGATTTCAACCGAAGAAGCATTTGCTGGCATTTGAGTTTACACAGCTTCAGGTTTGCTTAGGAAATCAGCCTATTTTTACTCAAGCGGTTCGGGGTGGAGCCGAAAAAGAACAAGCCTTTTCAGAAACTTCGATTGGGAAACTTCCCTTTTTTGCGTTTTTTCTGATTTGCGATCGCTTCATTGCAGCCCGTGGACGCGGAGGCGGACTTGCACTCTGGGTTAAAGATTAAAATCGCAATTGATAAGCGATCGAGTTAAAACAGAGAAACCTTCAGTCAGGAAACGCCGCCCATTTGGTTGAAGCTTCACTCATTCTCTTCATGAGGGTGTGGCAATGAGCAAGAACATTGATTCTGATTCAGAGTTCGATTTTTCAAAATTTGATGCCGATCCAGAATTGAGCGATAAACGCAATATTTCAGTTCCACCGCCAAACCAATACTTTGATGTAGAGCAGATTCCCTCTGGATTTACGCCAATGGGAGAAGTGGGGCTAGAAGAACGGGTGTATCGGGGTATGAGCCAAGGTCGAATGCCCTGGCGCATCATTGTGATGAGCTGGGTTGCGATCGGGCTACCCATCTTAGGTCTCTGTGGGTATATAGTTCACGCATCGCTTCAGCCACTCTTTACTGGAACTACATCCCTGAGCTTCCAGACTCTCTTTTCAACGATTCTAGTTTTAGCGCTGCATCTCATGGTCCCAGGCGTGATTCTATTCATTGTGATTAAAGGAACTAGAGCGAAACTCCGCCATATCCGTCACCAGAAGTTAAGTCGTTGAGGTGAGTAAACGCTTATCCCTTCTGCAAGAACTGTTTCAGGATTTCGTTGGGAGGCCGATCCCAAGTGTCGATATGCCTGTAAATCAGTCCATCAGAGCTGAGGCTGTAAGTTGAAGTGCCATTAAACAAGAGCCGCGCTTTCCAAGGAACCCTCAGCGTTCCGCGTACTGTCCAATCTGCCAAGATAGTTGATTCATCTTTAGGATAGACCTGATGCAGATCAAAAAATAGCTCAGTGAAAAACAGTTTGCCGTGAAAGCGCAATGTCCAAAAGATAATGCGATAGTTAAACTTCCACTTAAAGGTATTGACTGGATCTTTGAAAAAGATATCTGAACTGTAGATGTCGTAGGTAATATCTTTCTCGAATAAAGTGGGTAAATCTTGCTTGAGCGTGTGAATGATCTCGTCAACTCGGTTTTGAGCAATCATCGGGTTTCACCTCGATCGAATCTAGGCATTGTGGCATTGACAGACGATCGTAGGACAAATCGTATGCCAATAAAAAACAGCGGACAAGTTCTCCTCATCCGCTGTGGTCAGAACAGAGCGAAACTCCGATCGCTTAAATATGAGCCGAGAGCACTTCTCGATACTGGCTCTTTTGCTTCACGCCTTTGAGTTCTGCAATCTTATCTTTGTTCTTGAAGATATGCACAGTTGGGGTTCCAATCACCCCTGCTGCTTCTGCAATGTCTTGATCTTCTTCGATGTTGATTTCAACGAAGTGAATCTTACCGTCGAACTCGTCCACCACTTTGTTGAGAATAGGCTTTAGCGTGTGGCAAGGCCCGCAAGTCGGGGAGACATATTTGACCAAAATTGGTCGATCGCTCTCGTGATATAGCTTCCGCAACGCCAAACCGCCCCGATGCCGCGTCGATTCTAGGCTAAACTCAACAACTTCGGTTTCCATTGGAGCGTGAGCAGTATTCTCTTCGTTGGGTACGTCTGCTTGAATTCTGGCAAACTCTTGCACCAGGCCATTCACCGAGAGCCAACGTTCCGCCAACATTGCTGCCATACATCCGGTTCCGGCGGCAGTAATCGCCTGACGGAATTCATGGTCTTGCACGTCACCTGCGGCAAATACACCTTCTAAACTGGTTTCAACGCCGCCATGCTTGGTCTTAATGTAGCCAATTTCATCGAGTTCGAGTTGACCTTTAAATAGAGCGGTGTTCGGTGTATGCCCAATCGCATAAAACAAGCCTTTTGCTTCGATCGTGCTTTCTTCTCCGGTCTTGCGGTTGCGAATTCTCACCCCGGTCATGTGTTTGGCATCGCCGACGACATCGATCGCTTCAGAATTCCAGTGCACGGTGATGCGATCGTTCTTCAGCACCCGATCTTGCATCGCTTTCGAGGCTCTCATCGCTTCGCCCCGCACTAACAGATGCACATGATCGCCGTACTTAGTGAGATAAATTGCTTCTTCGGCGGCAGTATCGCCCCCACCAATCACAACCAACGGTACACCCCGAAAAATCGGAGTTGCGCCATCGCAAATCGCACAAGCGGAAATACCACGGCTCCAGAATTCATGCTCGTTTGGTAAACCCAACCGTTTTGCGGTCGCTCCGGTAGCAATGACAACGCTATGGGCTTTCACTTCTTGAGTTTCAGAGCGAATCGTAAATGGACGCTGCGAAAAATCAACCGACAGTACATCTTCTGTCACCAGTTCTGCACCCCAACGCTCAGCTTGCGCTTTCATCTGCATCATTAACTGAGGTCCGGTGATGCCTTGCGGAAAACCAGGAAAATTTTCAACTTCGGTCGTGGTCATGAGTTGTCCGCCGGGAATTCCTCCTGCCTGAAATCCTTCAAATACGAGCGGCTTGAGGTTGGCGCGTCCTGCATAGATTGCTGCCGTGTAGCCAGCGGGACCCGACCCAATGATTACTAAATTTTCGACAGTTGGGTTTGCCATAAACTTCTATTACAAACTCATAACGACTATGAGTAGTATAGCGCAGATCTAAAAGAAAATGAACCAGGTAAAATACGGATCGTAAATGTGCGATCGATGCTATGACTCTCGCTTCAAAGCGGATGACGCTTGCCGAATATTTAGCGCATGATGCCGGGACGGAGCAGCGCTATGAGTTAGTGGATGGAGTATTGGTTGAGATGCCACCGGAAAGCACTCGGAATAGCCGAATTGCGCTGTTTTTGCTGTCAGGGTTTCTTAAGCTACTGCCGTTTCAGAAAATTAGCCACAAAGATTACGAGCTGGTCGTCAGCGGCGCACGGGCAAGGGTTCACTTCCCAGATTTGATGGTGTTTACAGACGAATTAGTTGAAGCTTTGAGTGGTGCTGCGCGAGGCACAATTCTGCTAGAGATGCCACCGCCTGCGATCACGATCGAAATTGTGTCTCCGGGTAAAACCAATCGCGATCGTGACTATCGATATAAACGATCAGAATATGCAGCGCGAGGCATTGCAGAATATTGGATTATTGATCCAGATGAAGCGCAGATTACTTTACTGACTTTGGTAGATGGATTTTATGAAGCGGCGGTACTACGGGGCAACGATCGAATTCAATCCGCTCAGCTTCCTGAATTGCAATTAACTGTGAATCAAGTGATGCAAGCAGGAGAATAGATTGTTCGATCGCTTCAATCAATGGTTGACTCAGTGGATCGAAGATTGTGCATTTGCTGAATTTATCAACTTTGCTTAGTTGTGTTTGCTCAGGTTGCTTATTCCTCATGGAGCTTCAGCAATTTTGGCTGGGTTACCGATCGCAGAAGTCCAGCAGCTTCAACAGCAACTCAACATACCCTACAAAGCGAAGACTAAATTTCGGGAAACCCAATCAAGTCATCGGCATACCGAACAGAGCGCATTTTCAGCCATCGGCAACTACACCTACACGATTACGGTTCGCCTCAATGCGATCGCGCTCCATTCTTCTTACAGTAGAAACATCAAGGGCGGACGAACAAAGCCCAAGACTAAACTCCTCTCTCTTAAACAATGACCATGATGACTTCTACTCGTTTGCAACCTTGGCAAGAAATGGAATTAGCTCGTCGTCAATTCAATCAACTCTTCAACGAACTGATGCCGACCCGCGAAGCAACCTGGACACCTGCGATCGAGTTCAATAGCAGCGATGATGCGTTCACCGTCCGCGTTCAACTCCCTGGTATCAAGGCAGAAGATGTTGAAGTGCAAGTCGGACGCGATGCGATCGCAATCTCTGGCGAACGCAAGTTTGAGCAAACCGACGCGAAAGGATTCCGCTCTGAGTTCCGCTACGGCAAGTTCCGCCGCGTCCTGACGCTGCCTGCTGCGGTGCAGAACGATCAAGTCAAGGCTGAATTCAACGACGGCATTTTGACACTGACGCTGCCGCGCTACCAAGCCGTGAAGCCTGCGGTTGTGAAGCTGAACCTGACTGGCACGACCGAAGCTGCGATCGCACCCCAAGCTGAAGCAGCGCCGGAGGCACCTCAAGCTGAAGCGGAAACCGCAGACGTTTGGAATAGCTAGAGATGAGCGTGGGGAATAGGGATACTATTTCTGTTCCCCCTACCCCCAACCGTCCCCTGAAATGGTTCGGTAGGTACGGTAAATACCCCTTCATGGAACGGCATTAGCCGAACAGTATATAAGGTAGGGGATTGAAGGATGCTTTGGTGGCAATGATAAACGCCCGTTTGAGTCCTGCTGCCCCGAACCGATTCTGGCGCTATTGCCAGTCCCCTACCCTGAAAAAGCATTTGATAGTGATGGAGCCGAAGCACCAATATGGCAAAAGTTGTTGGAATTGACCTAGGAACGACGAACTCGTGTGTCGCTGTGATGGAAGGCGGTAAGCCCACTGTGATTCCGAATGCAGAAGGCGGGCGGACAACTCCTTCCGTTGTTGCATTTGCGAAAAATGGCGATCGCTTAGTCGGTCAAATCGCAAAGCGTCAAGCCGTGATGAACCCAGAGAATACCTTTTATTCGGTGAAACGGTTCATCGGTCGTCGCGTTGATGAAGTGACGCACGAAACCACAGAAGTTTCCTACAAAGTCCTGAATATCAGTGGCAATGTAAAACTCGACTGCCCCGCACAAGGGAAGCAGTTTGCACCGGAAGAAATCTCTGCTCAAGTTCTTCGCAAGCTAAAAGAAGATGCCAGTAAATATCTGGGCGAAGATGTGACCCAAGCGGTGATCACTGTTCCCGCTTACTTTAACGATTCTCAGCGCCAAGCGACCAAAGACGCAGGTAAAATTGCAGGTCTAGAAGTGCTGCGAATCATCAACGAGCCGACTGCGGCATCGTTGGCTTATGGTCTTGACAAAAAGAGCAACGAAACAATTCTGGTCTTTGACTTGGGTGGTGGTACCTTTGATGTCTCGATCCTAGAAGTGGGTGATGGTGTGTTTGAAGTGCTTGCCACTTCAGGCGACACGCACTTAGGCGGCGACGACTTCGACAAGAAGATCGTAGATTATCTCGCAGACAACTTTGCGCGGGCTGAAGGGATTGATCTTCGTAAAGACAAGCAAGCCCTCCAACGCTTAACCGAAGCGGCTGAGAAGGCGAAGATTGAGCTTTCTAGCGTGACCCAAGTAGACATTAACCTGCCGTTTATCACCGCAACCCAAGACGGTCCGAAACACTTAGAGAATGTTCTTACCCGTCAAAAGTTTGAAGAACTCTGTGCAGACTTAATCGATCGGTGTCGCATTCCGGTTGAAGCGGCATTGCGTGACTCGAAACTCGACAAGAGCAAGATTGATGAAGTTGTGTTAGTTGGGGGTTCAACTCGGATTCCTGCAGTTCAAGAAGTCGTGAAGCGCGTTCTGGGCAAAGATCCGAACCAAACTGTTAACCCCGATGAAGTTGTGGCAATGGGTGCTGCGATTCAAGCCGGTGTGTTGGCTGGTGAAGTTAAAGACATTCTCTTGCTCGACGTGACTCCGCTGTCTCTCGGTGTTGAAACCTTGGGCGGTGTGATGACCAAGATCATCCCTCGTAACACCACGGTTCCGACCAAGAAATCGGAAGTGTTCTCGACGGCAGTTGATGGACAAAGCAATGTAGAAATCCATGTGCTGCAAGGTGAGCGCGAAATGTCGAACGACAACAAGAGCCTTGGAACCTTCCGTCTCGATGGAATTCCCCCGGCTCCGCGTGGTGTTCCTCAAATCGAAGTCACTTTCGACATCGACGCGAATGGTATCTTGACCGTTTCTGCAAAAGATAAGGGCACAGGTAAGGAACAATCGATCAGCATTACGGGTGCCTCGACCTTGCCGAAGGATGATGTCGAGCGCATGGTTCGCGATGCTGAAGTCAATGCTTCGGCAGACAAAGAACGGCGTGAGCGCATCGATCTGAAGAACCAAGCGGATTCGCTGGCGTACCAAGCTGAGAAGCAGATCAGTGAACTGGGCGATAAGGTTCCTGCGGATGACAAGACCAAGGTTGAAGGCTTGGTTAAGGATCTCAGAGACGCGATCGCCCAAGAGAACTTCGATCAGATCAAGACGCTGACCACGGATCTACAACAGGCACTGTACGGCATTAGCCAAAACCTCTATCAGCAAGCGGGTGGCGGTGCTGCTCCGGACGTTGATCCAGGTGCAAGTGCAGGCGGTTCGACGGGTTCGACAGGTGGTGATGATGTGATTGATGCTGACTTCACCGAGTCGAAATAAACTCTAGTTTGATTGTGATTGAGGCTGGTAGTTTCCTTTGCTGGAGCTACCAGCTTTTTTGTTTAAAGCCCTGCAACCGAGGTGAGTGAATTAGATACTCAGCAGCAAATCTGCACCAAGTTCCAGAGCAAGGGCGTTGCCCCCGGCTCACGCAGAGCGTGTCCGCTTCAGACTCCTCAGGATCTAATTTCACCTCATTTTGAAGACGTTCAATAGTCTTGAATCGGATTCAGATTTGCCAGCCAAACTTCTCCTCGATTCAGTGATTCGGTCATAGTTGGTCTTCTTGAACCAACATCGCTGCACATTCACTGATTCCCGCTTCAGCCAAAGCACGACCGTCTTCTGCGAATTCTGTTGCAAGAGTAGCCAACTGAGCCGGATCAAAAGCGACACGACGACGTTTATCGCGAAATTTTAGAAAAGCAATAAAATCCGCAACTTCAGCAAGTTGATCCTCGGTGAGTTGATCAGGGTCTTGCTTTAGAGCTTCGCTAGTGATTGGCATAATGAAGAGAATCTTTCGGCTATTGCTCTATTTTAGAGGATGCTTTTCTAACTTCAGGAAACATTGGGTGCGATCGCTATTTCAACGACAACTCCGGTTAGAAATTCAATTTTAGTGACACGGGTAATGGTAAAAAGAAGTATTTAGAGTATTGGGTGAGTCTGATAAAGACGATTGTATAGATCTTCGATAAATGGAAGAGAAATAACGTTTGGGTCTAAGATAATCTCATACATAACCTGGATACTATCGCGTGATAGCTCAAACATTAATTCTACACTAATGAAGTTGGGTGGCTGATTATGCGTGAATGAATAAGAATTACCACGATAATTTACTGAGAGATTGGGTAAATTTGGATTACGATAGACACCGCCATTATGGGTACAATTTCTAATCAATGATGTAAATTGATAAAAATTAGAATGTTGTGAGTAAGAAATTGATAGGAAGTTTTCATATAAATGCTTGCGGACTTTGTAAATTCCACCTGTTGATTCATCAAGTACTGTAGAATCAAAAGCCTTGTTTAATAATCGCAGAGATGATTCGCAAACCATATAAAGTGCATGAAACGTGGAAAAAGTTGTTGATTCAAAGAAGCTTGAAGCATTTACCATTTTTTGCTCATTAGTAAGATTGCTATAGCCAATAGAATCCCACCAGGCGTAGTGTAACAAGCTATCTTTAATAAAGAAAAATGACAGCATATAGTTATGAATAATGACAGCAAACCTCTTAAACACGAAGGGTCTGAGATCATTTTCATGGCAACTATCAATTATTTGAGTTATGTCTGTAGCGTGAGCTACGCATTCAAGGACTAATTTATGAGCGCCTGTTATAATCTGCTCTGCGGAATTGACATCATACTTGTACATTAGGGGTAATTTTCTCTATAAATATAAAGCTCTTATCCAGGATAATACCCATTTACTATAAGAATCTAATAATTATTTCAATGGAGATGAATCGCTTCATTCTGTCATTTTCCCAAAGCTTCGTCTCATGCAGACATTAATCTAGTCAATGCTTTAAATTAGCTCGCTGTTTAAGCAGATTTAATACACAACTTCGGCAAGGTAGCAGATTCCAGCGCTATCCATTGTGAGACATAAAAAAGGTAGGCTTGTGCCTACCTAAAGGGTTGAAGCAACTTGACGATCGCCCAATCTTCCTATTCTTCGTCCAAGGTTTCCTCTTCGCTGTCATGCTCATCGACCTGACCGACCGAATTCGCAGACACCTGTGCGCCCATTTCTAACTTCTCGCGCACCTGAAGCTCAAGCTCCTTCGCAAGTTCTGGGCGCTCTTCCATGTACTTGATCGCATTATCGCGACCTTGACTGATATTCTCGCCCTTGTAGCTATACCAAGCACCTTTGCGAACAATCACGCTCGTTTCTTCAGCCAGATCCACCAGACAGCCCAAAGTCGAGATTCCCTTACCAAAGATGATGTCAAACTCTGCAATTCTAAACGGAGGCGCGACTTTGTTCTTCGCAACTTTCACCTTTGCGCGAGTTCCAAATTCTTCGGTTCCCTTCTTCAAGGTTTGAATCCGGCGAATATCGAGCCGCACCGAAGCGTAATACTTCAGCGCTTGACCACCTGTAGTCGTTTCCGGGCTACCGTAGGTGACACCGATCTTCTGACGCAATTGGTTAATGAAGATCACTGTACAGCCCGATTTACCAATGTTGCCTGTGATCTTCCGCAGTGCTTGGCTCATTAATCGCGCTTGCAGGCCCATGTGAGAGTCACCCATTTCCCCTTCGATTTCAGCGCGGGGAACCAGAGCAGCAACAGAGTCTACGACCACTACATCAACCGCCGTCGATCGCACTAATTGATCCACAATTTCCAGCGCCGATTCTCCAGTATCCGGTTGAGAAATCAGCAGGTTCGCAATGTCTACACCCAACGCCGCTGAGTAGCTCGGATCAAGCGCGTGTTCAGCGTCTACGTATGCTGCAATGCCGCCAGCCTTTTGCACTTCTGCGACCGCATGAAGCGCCAACGTCGTTTTACCTGAACTTTCAGGACCATAGATTTCGATCACCCGACCTTTGGGCAAACCGCCACCCAGCGCCAAATCCAGCGTCAAGGCTCCCGTCGGAATCGTTTCTACTTTCATTCGGGTGGCATCGCCCAGGCGCATGATGCTGCCTTTCCCGAAGTTGCGCTCGATCTGGGTGAGAACGAGATTTAGGGCTTTTTGCTTATCGGTCGTTTCTGTAGTTTTAGTTGCCATTAGCGCCTCAGAAAGTGGTGTGAAAAAAGAGAGGGGGGACAGAACGGGATGGGCAATTGTAGCCGAATTGCGATCGAACTATCACCTAATTGCCAAACTTTGTAGCATAGAGAGGATGCCGCTCTCAGCACAATTCGTATTTCTTCTTCTAGGGTAACGAGAATGACCTCGAAACTGCCGAATTTGTTGGTACCGGATACCGCCCTGACGGTGGCGGGTCTTACGGCTTACATTCAGTCGCTGATCGAGCAGGATGACCAACTGCGCCAAGTCTGGCTCACCGGAGAAGTGTCGAGTGCGACGCGGTATCGCAGTGGCTTGTTTTTCACGCTGCAAGATCCGGATGCGAAGGCTACGATCCAATGTGTGGTTTGGAATAGTCAGTTGCATAAGTTGGCGACGTTACCCGCTCCAGGTGAACAGTTGATTTTGCTAGGTCGTGTGCATGTGCAGCCGCACCGGGGCAGCTATCAGTTAATCGTCTGGCAAGCGCTCCCGGCGGGGGAAGGCTTACGCGCTCTACGATCGCGCCAACTCAAAGATCGCCTCGAAGCCGAGGGACTGTTTGATGCCGATCGCAAGCGCCCGATCCCGACTCATCCACAAACCGTAGCGGTTGTGACTTCGCCGCAAGCCGCCGCTTGGGGAGACATTCAGAGAACGCTGAAGCGACGATATTCGGGTTTACGGGTGCTGTTTTCGCCTGCATTGGTACAGGGCGATCAAGCACCTGCCGCGATCGTGTCGGCGATCAAACGGGTTGAGCGAGATGGCAGAGCAGATGTACTAATTATATCACGCGGCGGCGGTGCGATCGAAGATATGGTCTGTTTTAATGATGAAACTGTCGTAAGAGCGATCGCGAATTGCTCGATTCCGGTAATTGCGGGAATTGGACATCAGCGCGACGAATCGCTTTCGGATTTGGCGGCAGATTTGGCGGCGCATACTCCAACGGCTGCGGCAGAACAAGCGGTTCCTTGTTTGGCAGATTTGTATGAGCTTCACAACAATCGAGTTCAGTCGCTCAATCTAGCAATGCTGCAATATATGAGCGAGGAGCACGATCGTTTAGCTGGATTACGCGATCGCATCTCTCGATTGAGGCTCGATCGAGCATTAAAACAAGAAGCGCAGCGTGTTTCTTGGTTGCGTCAACGATTAATTCAATCGACGCAAAGACGGTTTCAAATTGCAGAGCAACACTGTCAGATGCTTCAGGAAAAGTTGACGACACTTGATCCAGCATCGGTTTTACATCGAGGATATGCAGTGGTTCGGGCAGAATCGGGAATTGTGCGATCGTCGGATGACGTAACAGTTGGTGAAACTTTAACGATTCGGCTAGGAAAAGGGCAGATTGATGTTACCGTAACCAACGTATCAGCAGATGAGACGATATAAGTAAATTAGCGATCGAACTTCTGCCAATGAATTCCTCCCCGGATGCTCAAAAATCGAACCGTTCTTCTGAATCCTGGAACTACGAAGAAACAGTGGCGAAGGTTGAGGAGATTTTGACGCGAATTGAAGCGGGTGAATTGGAGTTAGCCGATGTATTTGAAGAGTTTTCTGCTGCAGTTGATTACTTACGACAATGCGAGTCGTTTTTAGCAGAGCGGCAAAAGCAGGTGGATTTATTGATTGAAACGTTAACCGATGAAGCTGAATTTTAGCACTCAAAAGTATCTAGACTACTTTCTAAAATTTCATCGATCGAGTAAGCACATTCGCAAGGAAAAGCTTTAACTGATATGCCTGTTATGGCACTCACTTGCTCAACTGCATCTCGATAGCATTCCTCAAAAACTTCTTCAAGATATGGCTTAAGACTAGGTGAATCTTCCAGCAATTCCCTGAGTTGTCTACGACGCTCTAAGACAATCACTTTCCAACTTCTTAATCGTTGATCGGACTGATATTGCCACCTCAATCGGTGTAACAGAATGGCAACCAGGCTAGTTTCTAAAATACGTCGTTCTCTTCTTCCAAGCGCCTCAATTTCATCGAGCAAATTGTCCAATCAACTGGGTCGTAGTTTTGATTTTCTAAATTTTCAACTGTGTCTTGAATCCATAAGTAATAGTCTCCTTCATATAGTTCCGTATTCATCTGAACTCCTCAGCCTTGTGACTTTCTAATTCTAAGCAATGCTGCCACGTTTCCGAGCTTCTTTGTAAGACGTTCCCACGTTTCGCAAGCCTGCTTTGATCATCTGCTGTTCCAACAAGGCAAAAAATCGCGCCCGATCGCCCCCTCGCACAACTGCCTGATTGTGCGCCTCAGCTAAAGCAACCGGATAACCATAGCCTTTCTGCACTTGAGCCAGCACTAAACTCAATGCAGAATTCAACAGTGCGCGATCGTTTGCGACCCAAGCAGGAACCTCAACTCGTGCAATCTCACTCCCCACATTCACATAGCAAAAATGAATCGCATGATCGCCATAAAACTCTTGAATTCGCGCCGAACTTTTCCATAAAGGACTGCGCTGACCTGGCTCCAACAACATTCCCCAAATCGCCGCATCTTTAAGCGGATCTAACACTTGGCAGGGCGCTCGATCGACCACTTCACTACAATGTGTCGCACAATCAGGAGCGAGATATGCACAACTTTGAAGCCGCAGAAAGTTCATGGCTTCTCCGCTTCGGGATGCACTGATGTAACCCACCAAAGGAACCTCGATCGCTCTTAACTGATCCCAAGCCGCAAGAATCGGCGTGAGAATACGATCGCGAGCTTCGGTTGGTAACTGCTCTAAAAACCAATAAATCAATGATCCATCTACCAGCGAAATCGTCGGCACACTCATTTCATCGCTGATTGCCTGCGCCAATTCTGCAAGCATCTGCACTTCTAACGCGGTTCGTTGATAGCCCATCCATTCCTCAGTCCGAATGCCCCATTGTCGAGAAACATAGAGATCTTCAGGACGATAGAACACTTCTGGCAGGCTATCGAGCAAGGGAAGCTTACTTTGCCCGTAATGCAGAATGATGCGACCCACATTAATTAAATAGCAATAAGCAATTTCATGATGACTCGGTGCAATCTGAGAACCATCAGTTGCAATCACGGTATGAGCAAAGGGAGCAGGATCGATC
Source organism: Cyanobacteria bacterium FACHB-63 (assembly GCA_014695255.1). Classification (GTDB taxonomy): domain Bacteria; phylum Cyanobacteriota; class Cyanobacteriia; order Leptolyngbyales; family Leptolyngbyaceae; genus Leptolyngbya. Next base: position 101,655 of record JACJNX010000031.1, on the reverse strand, counting down.
GCAATTCTCGTATTCAGGGGTTCAATCGGGATCGCTGCGGTAAAACTCAAACGATCGCGCCACAATTGCTGCATCTCAATCAGTTCGGCTTGGCGATCGAGCGCTTGTGCCATCAGTAAGTTTGCGCGATCGAGACGTTGCCGCGTTGCGGTTGCTTCTAGGGTTAGCTGTTGACTAATCCCTTGCATCTGTTGAGCCAGTTTTGTCAGATCTAGCATGACAGTAATTGTGAACTATCCCTCATCCTAGAGCTAAGTCGGAAGTTTCAGCACATTTAAGCTAAATGTAATCAGCGTCAGGAAGGTGATAAAGCCGATCGTATCCAACAAGGTTGTTACCAATGGACCACTCACTAAAGCCGGATCAAGCTTCAATCGCTTTAGTCCCATCGGTAAGAGTGTTCCAAGGGTCACGGCAACGATGCTGTTGGATGCCATGACGATCGCAGCCACAACTCCGACCCAGCGTTCTTCCGGCTTTGTCCAAATCAGCGACAAGATGAACATCGTTAGACCCAACGCCAAAGCGGTTCCGAGTCCTGCGAGCAGTTCTTTTCGCAGAATCCGCATCGTGTCTTGAGAAGTAACTTCTCCAATACCGAGCGATCGAATTGTTACCGTCAGCGCTTGAATGCCAACCGTTCCCCCAGTATTCGAGAACAACGGCATAATCACCGCCAACACCGGAACGGCTGCGATCGTCGATTGGAACGGCGAAATTGCGCTAGAAGCCCCGATGTACAGCGCCATAATCCCTAACAGCCAAGGGACTCGATTTCGCAGCTTTTCGAGCGGAGTTGAGAGTGATGATTCATCACCGCCGCCACCTGCAAGTTTTTGAATATCTTCGGTAGCTTCTTGTTCAAGAATATCCACCACATCATCGACGGTAATGATTCCAACTAACCGATCTTCGCGATCAACCACTGGAACCGCTAACAAGTCATAGCGCTTCATCAGTTGCGCCACTTCTTCTTGCTGCATTTCCGTCCGCGCTTTGATCACGCGATCGCTGCCAATGTCCTCGATTTTGGCATCGGGGATCGAGAACACTAACTGCCGCAACGAGACAACTTGCTTCAGCTTGCGGTTGTTGTCGGTGACATAGGCGTAGTAAATCGTTTCTTTATCCCGGTCAGCCAGTCGAATTTTGCTCAGTGCTTCTCCAACCGTTAACCCTTGCCGCAGTCGCACATACTCAGTCGTCATCACCCGACCTGCAGTTCCTTCGGCATAGCCTAAAATCGTCGCTGTGGCTTGCCGTTCTTCCGGGCTGAGTTGTTGCACTAAACGTTTAACAATTCCAGCAGGCAACTCATCGAACAACTCCGCACGATCGTCCGGACGCATCGATTCAACAATTTGGCACACCTGAGCATTGTGCAGAGAACCCAGCAGCGACTCTCTAACTTCGGGCGGCAGATACTCAAATACATCCGTCGCCTGAGTTTTGTTCAGAAGCCGAAACGTAATCGCCTGCTTTTCAGGTTCAAGTCCGGTGATGTAGTCGCCTACATCAACCGCAGGCAGTTCGTTGAGTTCGAGCTTCAGCCGATTGAGATCCGAAATCCCTCTGAGCGTTGCTCGACTGTCTTGAGTCAGCATTTAACTTTCCTCCTCGATCTTCCTCGCGCTGGAAGACCAAGGGCATCCAGGCTAGAAAGTGTACTCTGATATGGATAAATGGACTTCGTCCATGAACTTTGAAGAATTCAACATCAATACCCCTGACGGGGATTGCTACGTTTATGCTAACTCTGAAACAGCAATTTCACAATGTTTCCGAGAACACGGAGAGCGAAATCCCGTCTTTGGAAGCAACATAGCGCGATCGAGGATCTACCCTAGTTGGTATCATTTCTCTTTCCAGCTACGGGTCACAAAAACAGGATAAGTTGCCACACAAATGATTCGAGGATTTGTTCTTTTTAATCTAGTCTGGTTTATCGTTGGCGGCTGTCGATCGCCCGAACCCCCGTCAGTGGCGGTTTCCCCTTCTCCGGTTGCCGCAACTTCCAAACCGTCTCCTAAACCCAGGGGTAGGACAATTCCGGTCAATATTTTTCAGCTAGATAGCCAGTGCAACAGATTCATTACCACCAAAGCAACGATCGCAGCGAACCAACCTGTGACTCAGGCGATCGCGAAAACGTTGGAAAAGGCAAATAGTGAAAGCTTAGGAGTGGCAGGATATCGGGTCAAAGTGGCATCTAGAGTGGCGACGATCGATTTTCGCCCGATTCCGAATGCGCGTCGATCGCTGCTCTCGCTGGCAAATTGTGAACAGTTATCGCTGTTTGGGAGTGTGCGGCGAACGTTGACACAGAATCCTACTTTAAAGATTAAGTCGGTGCGATTTACTGATCGGGGTCAACTGATCAGACCCCGATAAAAAAGCAGAGACGCTCCATTTTTCGGAATGAATTGAATCGAGCGATCGCCCTTGTTCGTGTCCTTCAAGATTATCCAATAAAGCGCTTTTATCGCGATATCTCCTCGTCGGAGAAGAGTCGGATCTAACCCTCTTATTTCTGTCTTTGGGAGAATCTAAGATCAATCTGTGATTTCTTAAACTATGGGCAAACTCGCTCTAGGATGCTCTGTATCGATCTATTTTCGTTCTTGTACACTTGATAACAAAGGTTAAGGGTTGTAAGCAACATGGATGTAAAGCTCGTCCTACTGGTACTCTCCGGTGTGTTCACGGTTGCCTGTCTTTTCTTTGGGACACGCAACGGTTTTTATGATACAGATAACTATCATGGTAATGGCTCAGCGCATTAGCCTCAGAGCCAGAACGCGGAAGACAGGGTGAAAAATCTGCCCTGGATTCCAAATTCAGGATGTGTGAATTCTGAGTTTTTCTAGGGTGGATACGTGACTCAATTGGACTGTTTTCCTTACGGTGCGGGACATGGCGAAGAAGGGGTCTGTCTTCTCGTTCGTATGGGTCCCTATCGGATTCTGCTCGACTGCGGGCTGTCAGACATTTCTGCGCTTGCGGATGGTAGCGCAGCCTCCGATCGTCCTGACCGCGCTCCGGCAGATGTGGTGTTGTGCAGTCATGCTCACTCGGATCACGCTCAAGGTTTGCTCAGTTTGCATCGCGCTTTTCCCCAGTTGCCAATTTATGCCAGTGAAGTGACGACAGAGCTATTACCGCTGAACTGGCTGGATCAACCGGGTCGAATTCCGCAATTTGTTCATGCACTGCCTTGGCGATCGCCCGTTGAGTTTCAGGATGGGCTAACGGCTGAACTATTTCCGGCGGGTCATCTTCCCGGAGCAGCGGCGATTTTGCTGACATACACGCCGCATCAGGGTCGATCGCACTCAATTTTATATACGGGGGATTTCTTTTTATCAAATTCCCGCTTGGTGGAAGGCTTGCGGCTAGAGGAACTGCGGGGACTGCGCCCGGATGTGGTGATTATCGAAGGCTCGTATGGAACGGCACGATTTCCACATCGACGGCAACAAGAAAATCAAATTGCTGAAAGAATGAGTCGGGCATTGAGCGATCGACGTTCAGTTCTCTTGCCGCTGCCGATGGTCGGACTTGGACAAGAATTATTGATGCTGCTGAGGAGCCATCACTCGTTTACCGGACGCGATTTAGATATCTGGGTGGATGGTCGGGTCGCGTCTGGGTGTGATGCCTATCTGGCGCTTTTACCGCACTTGCCTGCTTCAGTGCAGAACTTTGCCAAGCATCAATCGCTGTTTTGGGACGATCGTGTTCGTCCACGGGTGCGACGACTGCATCCAGAACAGCGATCGCTAGTCGGTGAGTCGCCTTGCATTGTGCTGACGGATTTTTCAACAGATTGGCAGGAATTTTGCGAGGATACGCCAGAGCGCTGGTTAATCCTACTGCCGCAACATCTAGAAGAAGGCTTGATTGATATCCCACCGGAGTATGCGGTCGAAACCTATCTACTAGCACAACATTGCGATGGGGCAAGTACCACGCAGTTTATTCACAATCTGCGTCCCCAACACGTTATTTTTATTCACGGTAATCCAAACTATCTATCAGATTTAGCTGGATTAGAAGAACTACATAACCGCTATCATCTACATTCCCCCGGTTCAGGTAGCCTGGTTGAGCTACCGATCGGTGAAACCTTCCTTCAGCCTGCTCCACCGGAGACAACCTATGAAGGTGAACTTGCCGAGCTAGGAACGGTGGTAACAATCACCCTGCCGGAGGCAATCACAAACGATCCAAGATGGCGATCGATCTCTGACACTGGACTGATTGAGGCGCGTTGGCAGGGTCAGGATTTAGTCTTGCGGGGACTGTCTCAGCGCGAGTTAATGACGCAAAACACAGAGCGATCGTCCTCCTGGATGGATAGCCCTGAGAAAGCCTGTTGTTTTCGCTGTCGGCATTTCCGGGGGCAACGCTGCTGGAATTCGCGATCGCCGTTGTTTAATTTCAAGGTGACACCGGATGGATACTGTCCAGCATTTGAGTCGGCTCAAAGCGCAACCACTACATGGAGCGAAGCGAATGAGCCGACTCGTGAAGATGTGGATCAAGCTCCGGGATAGCAGACCTTTGTACCGCCTAAACCACAATAGCCATTGGGATTTTTAGCGAGATACTGCTGATGGTAAGCTTCAGCGTAATAGAATTCAGGCGCGTCTAAAATCTCAGTGGTGATTGCTTTGTACCCTGCTTTCGCGAGTTCTTCCTGGTAGGTCTTCAGAGAAGCTTCTGCTGCTTGGCGCTGCTCGTCGTTGTAGACATAAACGCCCGATCGATATTGCGTTCCAGCATCGTTTCCTTGGCGCATTCCTTGGGTCGGATCATGGCTTTCCCAGAACACTTTTAGAAGCTGCTGGTAGCTGATCACCTTCGGATCGTAAGCAACTAAAACCACCTCATTATGTCCGGTCATACCAGAGCAAACTTCTTGATAAGTTGGATTTGGAGTGATTCCTGCGGCATAGCCCACAGCAGTCGTGTAAACGCCTTCTTGCTGCCAGAATTTCCGCTCTGCACCCCAGAAGCAACCAAGACCAAAGACAGCGGTTTCAATCCCAGGCGGGAAGGGAGGCTTGAGCGGATGACCATTGACGAAATGCTTCGCGGGAACAGGCATCGGTTCCGATCGACCTTTTAGCGCTTCATCGGGAGTGGGAATCGCCAGTTTTTTGCCAAATCCAAATAACACCATTGCTTTTTCTCTCAGGTTCATACTTCTTAATTTTAGCGTGAACCTTGAGTGAGGTTTGTAGGGTTATCTGGGGTGGGGGTTATTTGCACTTCAGTTTGGTTGAATCGATTTGGAATTGAATTGTAGAGATGCGGCTTTTTCCTGAAAGTTCTTGTGCGCCAAGTAGGTATCCACTTTCTTTTAGCTCGTCGATCGTGCGCCAGAAAATCTGATTGTTTCGAGAAGAGTTGCTGCCGAGTAAATCGAGATTCTTGAAGAGATAACGTTTAGAGACAGAGATAAACTGTCCATCGGTTAAACTATCCCACTTCATTCGACTAGCTAGATAGATGAGAAGCTTAGTTTTATAATCGCACTTCGCATTCGTGCCCAGTCGTTGAGTGATGTCGAACTGACTCGGAAAAAGGACACAATCCCCGTTTCGAGAACCGTCAAAAAATTCTAGAGAAATCGTGTAAGAGTCTGCCAATTCATAAGTGTAATCTGCGGCTTTTGTAATATCAAAATCTCGCGGAGCAGTATCTACTTCATAATCTTTAATTCGCAGAATGCTTTTAATCATGACTTTTGCGCCACGATTTTGGTGCATTTTCTTGAACGATTGCGCTAATACTAACTCGGTTCGGTGCAGCGTGACTAAATCTCGATTCAGTTGCGATCGCAGCTTCGACGCAAATCCGCCATCCTTTGTCCGCGTATATCCCAAACTTTCAAGTAAATCGTTCGATCGGAACGTTACGGTTCCGCCGTTTTGCTGTTGGGCTGCCAATTTGTAGAGATACAGCACGATCGAAATCTGACGCGGATTCAAAAACGTCATCAGCGCCATAAACATTCTCTGAATCCGGCGATCGTGGACTTTTTCTAATCCATTGCTTACGCCTTTTCGCACACAAGCTGCCCAATCGAGATTGGCATATTCGGTTTTTAGTTCTGTTAACTCTTCTTCGGTCAAATTTTCTAGCGGCATTCGACGAATCACGGCAAATTCGCTTTCATCCTGAACATCCGCCTCAACACGCATCTCCAAGTAATAGCCGTTCGCATCCGATCGCAAAATCGGTAATCGCACATCTGGATTGCGGACGGATGCGCTAGCTCTGGGCAACATCATCAAAAGTTGGCTATCGACGGGAAAGGCTGCTTCTAGTGGTTTCATCGCTCTCGAAGATTCTAGACCCCACATATAGTGCCCTACCCTCAGGGTTTTGTCTAGAGGTTAAACGCTATATCTGGAGATTTAGTGCTGGAATGATCCAGACCGCCCCTATCGCTAGTAGTAATTTCATCGAGTCCTGTAACGCTTGCGTCTGATTTCGATCGCGATCTCTGTAACTGCCGCGTCGATTTTTTCCCTGTAACTCTGCCGTTGATCCGATCCAGGAGTGAAGCTATTTTACGCGATCGCATCCCTCACAAACTCCCTAATTCCCCCACTCCTACTCCCTATTCCCTATTCCTCCCCCGTCCAATTTCCCACCTAGCCCGCTCCTCTCATTCACCTATAACTCCCCCGGATCGCTGATCCATCCCCTCTTGAGCGTCTGCTGGATCAGTGTTAATCTGCTTTCCACGTCGGCAATGTTTAACCTGCATGACCCGACTAACCTTGTTTGTCTCGAATTAGATTGCGCGATTTCAGGCGACTACCACCGCTTCAAGAAGTCCGCCAATCTAGAATTTCGCTTCCAAAGCAAAACCCCTAAAGCTTCCCTACCACAGTCAGCTAAAGGGGTTGATAACCTTGTTTGCCCAAAAAGATTGGGCTTGATTTCTATGTCTAGACATTGTATCAGGTGCGGCACGTCTGCGCCAGGTTCGCGTGCGAACTTATGTCAGAAGGAGCAGAACTGATGGTAACTTCCCTCAGAATTGCTTCTTCTGAAGCGGCAAAACCGATCGAGGGCTACCTGGCTCCCGATCACGAACAAGAATGGTTAATGAGCGGTGTCGATCCGGAGATTATTCGCCGGAATGTACGATCGCTGCGTGATACCGACTTCGATCCGTTTACTCACGAGGCAAGTTATCCGATCGCAGAGTTGCTGAATTGGAAGGTGACGCGATTTGGTCAACAAGCGCGGGAATCGGTGCGGGGCTGGTGGGTGAGCGGAATTGATCCTCTCAATCACTGGCAGCGAATGGAGTGGGGACGGTTTAAGCCCGATGCCGATACACCGATCGTCGATCGCACAAAAAGCAAGCCTGCAAAATACCTCAGTCCCAGTCTAGGTAAAGGGTCTAGCCGATTGATTCTGCTAGATGTACCGATGCGGATTTGGCAGAAGGTTGCAGAGCGGTTTGAAATCGAAATTGCCGGAGCAACGAACTTTTGGGAATGGGTTTGGCGCAATAATTTGCCGATCGTCCTGACCGAAGGCGAGAAGAAAGCGGGTTGTTTGTTGAGTTTGGGGTATGCTGCAATCGCGCTTCCCGGAATTTTTAGTGGCTATCGGCGCGAAACTCGGCAACTAATCGCAGAACTCGGTCATTTTGCCACGGCTCAAAGAACCGTTCATATCTGCTTCGACCACGAAACAAAACCGCGAACCTTACAAAATATTTTTCTTGCGACTTCTCGTTTAGGACAACTATTAACCAATGCTGGCTGTCAAGTTAAAGTTATTGCACTGCCAGGTGCTGAAAAAGGCGTTGACGATTTCATTGTTGCTCGTGGTCATGCTGCGTTTGCAAAACTATATGAATCAGCAGTTGAGCTTGAATTCTGGCAAGCATCAAAATTATGGTCATTAACCTATACCCCTTCACTTACATTAGATCAGCCGTATTTAGGGGATCTTTCTTATCCCGACTCTGGTTTAGTCTGTATTAAAAGTGCTAAAGGAACCGGGAAAACGACAGCCCTACAAGGACTAATCAAAACGGCAACCGATGCCTCTGGCACAGCGAAAGCTGAACGCAAAGTTCTTGTGATCACACATCGCATTCAACTCGGCAAAGCCATTTGTCAAAGTATTGGGATTGATTGGATCACTGATGCGCTGAATTCGGAAAATCCGGGCAGCTATGGATTGTGTATTGATTCGCTGCATCCGAACTCGCGCATCCGATTCAACGCGGCAGAGTGGGAAGGGGCGATCGTCATTCTCGATGAAGTCGAACAGGTGTTATGGCACGCGCTCAATAGTGCAACTTGCTACAATCAGCGCGTCAGAATTCTCGAAACCCTACGCGAATTAATTGAGACTGTGCTGGCAACCGATGGATTGGTGATTGCACAAGACGCAGACTTGTCAGATGTCAGCATCGATTACTTGCGCGGATTGGCGGAAACTCCGGTCACACCCTGGGTTGTAGTGAATCAATGGAAGCCTGAGATTTCTTGGAGTGTTTCGCTATACGACACAAAAAATCCTGCACCCTTGATCGATCGAATGGAATCTGTTCTAAAAACCGGAGCCGTTTTCGTCTGTGTCGATTCTCAGAAAGTCCGGGGTCGCTGGAGTTCTAAGAATTTAGAAACTTACCTGAGATTGCAGTTTTCCGAAAAGCGTATTCTCCGAATTGATAGCGAAACTGTTTCTGATCCGGATCATGCTGCTTATCACATTGCTGAGCGCATTAATGATGTTATCGGTGATTATGACATCGTTTTGGCAACACCCACGATCGGAACTGGAGTCTCGATCGACGTTCGCAATCACTTCAAAGGTGTATTCGGTATCTTCCAGGGTGTAACCCCAGATTCGGAGTCCCGGCAAGCTTTAGCGAGAGTCCGCGAACCCGTTCCTCGTTACATCTGGGCAGCCCATTTCGGTCCTGGAAAAATTGGCAATGGAAGCTGTAACTACCGGGATGTCGCACAATCTGCGACGAAATCGGTTCAGTACAATATTGCCCTGCTGAAAGATATCGATTTTGATTTGGATGAGCAGAGCAATCCGATCGCGCTGCGGACTTGGGCAAAAATGGCGGCGCGAGTGAATGCGTCTCTATGGCGGTATCGTCGCGAGTTTCGCAATGGGCTATTGCTCGAAGGTCATACGGTGACATTAGTTACAGATGATTTAACGAAGATGTTTGGACAGTTACCGATTACCGATCAAATGGTGGCTCAACTAAAAACGGGCGTTCTGAAAATTCCAGGCTTTGAGTTCTTGGAAGCGCGGCATGATTTGAAGGTGTGCGATCGCATTGCTCAGGTGATTTCTGCGATTCGGACTCGCAATCAAACCGCAGAAGCGATCGCAGTCTCTGATTCTCCGGAAATCACTCCAGCAGAATATTACGAACTCAAAGAACAAGCAGAACAAACCGTTCAGAAACGCTACAGTAAACGCAAGCATGAACTGAAGCGTAAATACAACGTTGAAACGATCACACCAGAGATCAAACTCAAAGATGATGATGGCTGGTATACACAATTGCGATTGTATTACTACCTCACTCGCAATCCAGAATATGTACGACTTCATGATATGCAAGAGATTGAAGACCATCTAGAGCGCGGAGACGGCAAAATCTCCATTCAGGATGTCAAACTTCTCACCGCTCAAGTGGAAGCATTACGATCGCTAAAAATCCTAGAATTTCTCAAACCCGGAGAGAAGATTCTCGCAACTGATGATTTGGTTCAATTTGTGGCGACCACTGCATTAGAGTGCCGCGACGACATGAAAGCGCTGTTTAGTTTCACCGTGACCGAGAAGCTAGCACCGATCGCGATCGTTCAAACCCTACTTGGCAAAATTGGAGTCAAACTCACCTGTACAGGTCGAGCCGTTGCACCCGATGGGCGGCGCGGCGGATTGCGAATCTACAAGTACTTTCCACCCCAAGACGATCGCGACTCAATTCTGGCGGAATGGGAAAAGCAGGATCTTGCAATGCTACAAACGCTGATGGAAGTTACAGGCTGTAATGATTTCTCGGAGATGGATGAATGGATTGAACAATCCGCTTAATCCCGTCCATTCGTCGATTGGGCTTGGGGAATGGTGCGATCGCCTGCCCTGGCTAGAGTCTGGGATAAGCTGAAGTTGTTCGATGAGGGGGATAGATCTAGCTCCGATTTGGTTCTTTTGCTAGATCCATCCCCCTCATTCCAAAGCTTTGCTGTTCTTACTGGAAATTGACAAGTCGAGAAAAGCTTTTCGGATCAAGACTTGCGCCCCCAACCAAAGCTCCGTCAATCTCTGGTTGCGCCATAATTTCATCAATATTCTCAGGCTTCACCGAGCCACCATACTGAATCGTGACAGTTGGATTGCTCAACTTACTCCGGATCAGCCCGATCACTCGATTCGCTTCGATCGACTCACAAGTATCTCCAGTCCCGATCGCCCAAATCGGCTCATAAGCAATCACTAAATTGTTTTGATCAACGCCCGCCAAATCCTTCTCAAGCTGAGCGAAAATTACCGCTTCAGTCTCACCTGCGTCCCGCTGCTGCTTACTTTCACCCACACAAAGAATCGGCTTCAATCCAGCACTTTGAGCCGCTTTCAGCCGCAGATTCACGGTCTCATCTGTTTCACCAAAATACTGTCTCCGTTCGCTGTGGCCAATCACCACGTAACGAACGCTCAATTCTGTCAGCATCGACGCTGAAATCTCGCCCGTAAACGCTCCCGTCTCCGCCCAATGCACATTCTGCGCCCCGACCTGAATCCGACTTCCGTGCAAATTTTCCGACAACACTGCTAAATCAGTAAACGGGACACACAGCACTATTTCTCGATCGTCAGGTGTGTTCTCCAACTGAGGCATGAATCCCTGCAAAAACTCCAGCGTTTCTGCCTGGGTTTTGAACATTTTCCAATTGCCAGCAATGATAATTTTTCGCACGGTCTGTCAGCTTATTAAATTGCATTTTCCAGTCTACGGCTTCGCGGGGACAGTTTTGGAGTGGAATCGGGAGCGATCGCTCCCGATTCCGTTAGAGCGCTAGCGCACCCGGACGAATCTGAATCTGCCAGTTTGGATCTTCAACCGTTTGGATGAATTGCGCGTTTGTAACGGTGATTCCGTCAAGCAACCAGATCGCATTCTCACCCGTCGATCGATTCCGCCAAATCAAATCAGCTTTGCCGTCTCTGCTGGTATCACGTGCGCCGATAATCTCCCAGTTCAAATCGGAGATCTGAGTTAGGAAGCCCCGATTCGGGGTCGTCGCGCCATCCAACAGCCAGACCGCATTCTCACCCGTAGCAGTGTTGCGCCAGATTAAATCTGCTTTGTCATCCCCGCTAGTGTCGCAGACATCGATGATTTGCCAGTTCAAATCTGAAATGGTCGCCAATTCCTGACGACTTGTTACGCTCGTTCCGTCCATCAACCAGACCGCATTTTCGCCCGTCGATCGATTGCGCCAAACGAGATCCGATTTTCCGTCACCGCTAGTATCCCGCGCTGCAATGACTTCCCAATTCAAATCAGCGATCGCCGGGAGAAACTGAGCGCTAGTGAGGGTCGTCCCGTTAATCAGCCAAACCCCGTTTTCGCCGGTCACAGCGTTGCGCCAAGCAATATCTGCGCTGCCGTCGCCGTTAAAGTCGGCAAAATCGGCAACATCCCAGTTTGTGTCAGTGGTCGTGAGAAATGCCTGACTCGTAACGGCTGCATTTTCAATCAACCAAATTCCGGTTTGCCCCGTGACGGAGTTTTGCCAGAAGATGTCGGCTTGCGCGTCGTTGTTGAAGTCGCGTGAACCCACAATCTCCCAGTTGAGATCAACTTGTGGTGTGATAAATAGGGCTTGCTGGATCGCTGTGCCATTCATCAACCAGATTGCATTCTCACCTGTGACACCATTGCGCCAGAGCAGGTCGGTTCTACCATCGGCGTTGAAATCGCGGGTGGAAGCGATTTCCCAGTTCGGCCCGGTTGTCGTCGTAAAGCCAGTCGCGGTTACTTGCGTCCCATCGATCAACCAAATTGCACTCTCAGTCGTTGCCACATTGCGCCAGGGCAAATCAACGCCGCCGTTGCCATCAAAATCGGGAATTTCGCAGTCGGTAGGATTCGTGAATGTCACATCAGGCGACAATACGAGGTTTACCGCTGCGTTCCGTGGGCTTCTGTCAGCATTGGTCGGAGTGTCAAGATTGATTTGAATCGTCTTATCCGCAGCGGTTGGCGAGTTCAGTCGGGTGAGCGTGATGCTGCCTGTGGTTTGTCCAGGCGCGATCGTGATCGTCTGTGACGAAAGCCGATAGTCGATGTCGTTCTGGGCTGTGCCACCGACAAGCAGCGGAATAGTGACGGGTCTGTCGGTCGCAACATCAATACTTGCTGTGATCGTAGAGCTACGGGACGAAATCACGCCGGAGGTTGTGGGGAATTCGACCAGTGGCGTGTAGGCTCCAGAAAAGGTGCTAACCGAAAGGTTATTGACTTCGTGGAAGTTGGTGGATGACCCGGTTGAAGCCGCAAAGCCAAACTTAAAGGTTGTGGGCAGGGGGCTATCGCCTGGGCTGAGGTTTTGGGTGACATCGAGATTGGAAATAAAGGTTTCACCGGTCTCGAAAACAGCATTCCCATTGACATCGAATGCGACAGAAAGTAGTCCGGCGGTCGTCAGATCAATCTTGGCTCGCCGAGCATTGCCCTCTCGACTTGTGGCGGTGGGATTGTCAATGCGGTCTCCAGCAGCTAGAGAAACGCTTTGCAGGAGTGGATAGTTCAGTCCTGCTCGACCGCGAACGGCGATCGATTGAGGTCTTGTACCGATTCCCGCTGCTCCGGCTTCGCCGGTGGAGAAGTTACCGAACTCATCAAAGCCGACTCCTAAATATCCGCCCACAATTCCGGCGGCGCTAGTAGACGAGTCTGAGGAGTAGCCTAAGCTACGCCCTACTGCACCGCCTGTGGTGGGACTCTGAGTGCCATCGATTAAAAAGAAGCTGATGCCATCAGCACTGCTTCCCCCATAAGCGTATAAATCAAACTCGACTGACAGCCCTGCTGCAGCATTCAGGGGTTTGTTGTAGATCACAAAGGATCCTTGACCCTCGGTGTTGTTGGTGAGGCGGAGTGCGCCACTGCCGGGAGTATCTGTGCCACCGCCAGCAATTCCACCCGGAGAAGCAGAGCTACTGCTCCGAGCGGTCAAAATTGGGGGAAGTGCTCCAGTTTGACTGATACCAGGAAGCCAATTCAATTGGCTAACATCTGCATTTCTGAAAGATTCAGTAAGGATATTTTGTCCTGCCATTATCTAGAGCCAAAAAAATTGTACTCTTTCTGATTACCATTCTTGATGCACTTCTTCTATCGGAAACCGTAAAACCTACATTGGACTTTCAAACAAATCGTGTAACAAAAGCAACTGCTTCATCTCTGCTTTAAAGACTCACATCGTACCGAAATTTTTTCAGAGTTTAGATGTCGAAAATCCCGCGCAGAGGAGCTTTAAGCGCCTAAGCCATTTTGCTGAAATTTTTCAGCCATAAAAAAGATATAATATTCCGGATCAACAATAGTGATTGAAGAATATTGTTTAATCTTGCAGAAATCTAACTTTTTCTAATTGAAATTTTCGAAATTATTGAGAGTCTAAATAAGAAATTTGAATCTTTTTCCGTCATAGAAATTCTTATGCGTTGAGCGCCATTGCCATCTGCACTGCTCCCATACTGACCGTTTGATAAATCAGTTTCAGGGTTTCCATTGCGGCTTGATTCGCAGGCGGGTCGATTTTGAGTGGAATTGCTCCTAACACATCTAAAACCGTTTCACTGCTGGGGGGCGGAGTGATGACGATTAATGAAGGCTCAAGCTGATCGCTGTAATTCCAGAATTGATCAGGATCGAGGGGCGTACTTGGGCGAACGATCGTGCTCTCTGATGCGATCGCGCTTTCTTCGCCGGAACTGCGAATCTGACGCAGTGCGTTGATCAGTTCTTCTTTGCTGCGTCCGCGCAGTTGGAACAACACAAACGGATCTTCTCCGAAGCGATCGCCCAACAGATAGTAAACGGCTCCAATATGCTTGCAAGGATTCGCCGGATCAGGACAGGAACAGCGACTATGAATCGCAGATTTATCGTATGGAAATAAGCTCAGTCCATTAGCGATAAAGACATCTTGAATGTTCTGCGGCATTTCTCCAGCTAGGAGTTTGGCAGAAAAGATTGCCCGTTCTGCCATCGATTCGATTACATAGCCCCATTCTTCGTCGGTAAAGCGATCGAGCGAAAACGAGACTTCATACGGTTCGGGTGCCGTTCCTTGCACTTTGGCGATGACTTTTGCACCGTTGAATTCCAAACTGAGGACGTTTCCTTGACGCGCATAGTTTCTCGCTCGTGCTAATCGCTGTGTAAATCCAATGCGTTCTAACAAATCAATCCACTGTTGTACCCACCATTCACGGTTCGGTTGTACGTAGGAATCACTCATCGGTTTAATCCTCTATCACAGCACTACGATCGAGCAGAAGTAAATCTCGAAGCTGATCGGTATTTAATTCAGTCAGCCAGTTTTCACCCGTACCCACGACTTGTTCGGCTAAAGCTTTTTTGCCTTCGATCATGTCGTGAATGCGTTCTTCGAGCGTTCCAGTACAAACGAATTTATGCACCTGCACATTCCGCTTTTGTCCGATGCGAAAGACGCGATCGGTAGCTTGATTTTCAACTGCTGGATTCCACCAGCGATCGTAGTGAAACACGTGATTTGCACGAGTCAGATTTAAACCAACTCCGCCTGCTTTGAGCGACAGAATAAAGATGCGTGGGGCTTGCGGATCGTTTTGGAAGCGATCGATCATTTCTTCGCGCTGTTTCTTTGAAGTGCTGCCGTAGAGGAACAGCGTTTCACGTCCTAATTGCTGTTCTAAATGCGGTTTCAGCAGTTTTCCCCATTCTGCAAATTGAGTAAAGATTAAAGCACGATCGCCTTCTGCAACCGCTTCTTCGAGCATTTCTTCGAGTCGTTGCAACTTCACCGATCGATTTGATGGAATGCTTTCTTCTCGATTGAACAATGCAGGATGATTGCAGATTTGCTTTAGCTTTGTGAGCAGTGCCAGAATGATGCCTTTGCGCTGAATACCATCTGCTGCTTCGATCTCGGCAAGGGAGCGATCGACTGTGGCTTGATAGAGCGCTGCTTGTTCCGCAGACAATCCACAATAGACAGGCATCTCCTGTTTCTCCGGCAGGTCTTGAATGATTGAGCGATCGGTTTTCAATCGTCTCAGAATGAAAGGTTGCGTCAGCGATCGCAGCGTTTGCAGTGAAGTTGTATCGCCGTAACGCTCGATCGGAATTGCAAATCGTCGCTGGAAGAAGTTTTTCTGTCCTAAGTAGCCTGGATTGAGAAAATCAAGAATCGACCACAGTTCAGTTAACCGATTTTCGACAGGCGTTCCCGTTAAGGCAATGCGGAATTCTGCTTCGAGTTCTCGCACAGCTTGAGACTGTTTTGCTTCTGCATTTTTAATGTTCTGAGCTTCATCGAGTACAACTCCTTGCCACGAAACAAGCTGAAGGGCTTTCAAATCGCGCTGTACAAGTGTGTAACTGGTGATGACTAAATTGCAGGATTGCACAGATTTTGCGAAAGCTTGTCCTTGCGATCGTTTATCTCCGTGATGCACGATCGCTTTTAACGTCGGTGCAAACTTCTTAACTTCTCGCTCCCAGTTACCCAGAACAGAAGTCGGACAAACTAATAAGATGGGGTTCTCTAATTGTTTGTTCTGCTTCAACAACAGAATAAAGGCGATTAACTGGATCGTTTTTCCCAATCCCATATCGTCCGCTAAACAAGCGCCCAAGCCCCATCTCTCAAGAAACTGTAGCCAGGCTACACCACGAGCTTGATACGGTCTTAATTCACCTCTAAATTCCTTGGGCGCTTCTATTTCCTCTAGCGTTCCGGTTCCCGTTAACGTTGTGACTAACTCTTGCAATGCACCGGACGCTTCAAAACTCACAACCGGAAGCTTCTCGATCGTTTGTGTATCTCCGGTACTAATTCGGAGTGCATCTTCAAGCGATAGCGTTGTCTGATCTTTCCGTGCAGTGAAGAACGACTGTGCAGATTTAATATCTTGCGCTCTTAACTCTACCCATTCACCGTTAATTTCAACCAGAGGTGAATGCTGCGCTACTAACCGATCGAACTCTCGCTTCGTCAGACTTTGACCACCGATCGATAGTTCCCATTCAAAATTCAATAAACTTTGTAATCCCAGTTTGCCTTTTTTCTGTTTCGTTGGTGTTGACGCTTTGATTCGCAATCCTAATCGATTCGCCAGCCCGCCACGATTTGCCAAACTTGGCGGCAGAATCACACCAATCCCGCTATCCTGCAAGCGCCATACGACATTCATCAAAAAATCATAAGCCTGAGTTGGCTCGAGTAAACAGGCTTGCGGTCGAGCTTCTTGCAAACTCGGTTCGATCAGTGGATATAACCGTGATGCCAATCCCAATCCCATCAGCAAAGTTTCTTGAGGTCGATCGATCATTCGTCCTTCATGATTCAGTTGCTCGACCGGATTGCGCCAGATAATCGGAGCGCTGACGGTGAACTCTGCATCATCGATCGCTTGCAGCAGATATTCGATCTTCCAGCGTTGATAGCTTTCCGTCGGTGGAATCAACTTTAAACAAACGCGAAACTGTGCTTGCGTTTTCTGTAATGGCGCTTTCCAATTCGATAATGCCGTCGATAGCGTTTTCGATTCCGTTTCGTCTAGCGTTGATGATTTTGTACCCAGTCCCTGAATCCAGGCTTGCAGAATCGATGAATTCCGGGGAGTCGTCACGGATTTACGCACTTGAGCATCAATCAATTGATTGAGAAAATCCCGGAGCAGATCTTGAGGTTCGATCGGTAAATCGATCGCCATCTCCTCACGGTCTTGATACAACCGACAAACCGAAGGCATCTGTCGCGCAAAGTGACGCAACCTCGCTTGATCCGTTGAACTATCCAGTAAAGCTTCCCAACGAGTCAAATCCGGTAAAAACTTCGATCGCGCCCGCAAATCCAACGTCCACCGCGCCGTATGCGACCAAAACCGTAAATCCCCACCCAAAAACGAATCATCCCCCAAAGCACCCAACGGCAAAGAATTCAGAAACTCAAACGCCTGAGCCGAATTCAACCACAGCCCCTCAACCTTCCACGGATACAGCACCCATTCCGCGATCGCAGACGCAGAAAGCTGCGGTGCTTCTCCGTCCTTTGGCAACGAGAGCGATCGCACCGTCCAGTTTTCCAAATTCGCCGCGCTTTTACGTCCGCGTTTCGGAGGTTCAATCTGCGGCAGCTTTAATCCCAACGGTTCTAGAAACGCCAGCAGTTCGGCTTGATTCATCGCATAGGGGTGCGCCGGAACGCCTGCGCCAGTTGGCATCGCCTCCAACCTGCGCCACGTTTCCCCCCACAAAAACAAGCCCCCGTCAGAGTCGGGCGTTTGAGCAAACCATCCACCATGTAAAACTGCCATGCCAAACTACTCAAATAAAAGCGAATTAGCTCGAACTTTCGGCAAGCCACTCCTGAATCTTCTAAGAAATCGCACTGCTTAAGTAAGAATCTGCTGCAAAATTTAATCTCATCGATCGCAATCTTTACGATCCAAAATCAAGAAAGTTTTCTATTCTTTAAGCAATCTAACAAGTTGTAATTCTGCCTTCAAATTCAATCCCTCCGCTTCATTCTACCGCGATCGCTTCAGCGATGATTTCACCTCCAAACCCCCATGAAACCAACCCAGTTTCCACTCCCTACCCCCCACTTCTTCAACTAAAACCCCTCCACTCTATTGCAAACAAAAAGGTCAGCAAAAGTATATCGATGTTAGGATTGCGGTAGTAGGAAAAGAGAAGAAAGGAAAATATAATTCATGCAAGAGTTCGAGAAGTCAATATCCTTTGATGGTAGGGATATTCGGCTCAAAGTCGGCTTGTTAGCTCCCCAAGCTGGAGGAGCAGTTTTAATCGAGTCAGGAGATACAGCAGTTCTGGTGGCTGCGACTCGTGCAAAAGCAAGAGAGGGCATCGATTTTCTGCCCTTGCTCGTGGACTACGAAGAGCGCTTGTACGCAGCCGGGCGCATCCCCGGTGGATTTCTTAAGCGCGAAGGTCGTCCCCCAGAAAAAGCAATTCTCACCAGTCGTTTGATCGATCGTCCCCTGCGTCCGCTATTTCCCTCCTGGTTACGCGATGACATCCAAGTGGTCGCTACGACGATGTCAATGGATGAGCGAGTGCCGCCCGATGTACTTGCCGTTACCGGAGCCTCGATCGCAGTCCTGCTCGCTAAAATTCCCTTCAACGGTCCGATGGCAGCGGTGCGAGTGGGTTTGGTCGGCGATGATTTTGTGATCAATCCCACTTACAAAGAGATCGAGTCGGGTGATTTAGATTTAGTCGTCGCGGGTTCTCCGAACGGCGTGATTATGGTCGAAGCGGGCGCAAATCAACTGCCCGAAGCGGACATGATTGAAGCGATCGATTTCGGTTACGAAGCAGTGCGCGATTTGATTCAAGCTCAGCGCGATTTGATTCAAGAACTCGGTATCGAGTTAGTGCAAGAAGCAGCGCCCGTGATGGATCAAACGCTGGAGCACTTTATTCGCGATCGCGTCACGGCTCCGGTCAAAGAGATTCTTGCGCGGTTAGAAAAAGACAGAACCGTTCGCGATGCGGCACTTGATGAAGTCAAAGCCGCAGTAGTCGCTGAAATCGAAGCCCTACCCGAAGATGATCCGGTTAGAGTGGCAGCCTCCGCCGATGCCAAAGCCCTCAGCAACACGTTCAAAGACGTGACCAAAACGCTGATGCGTCGTCAAGTCGTCGAAGATAACGTCCGCGTCGATGGTCGCCAACTCGACGAAATCCGCCCGATTTCTTGTCGCGTCGGCGTTCTACCGCAGCGAGTTCACGGCAGCGGCGTATTCAATCGCGGACTGACTCAAGTGTTATCGATCGCAACTCTTGGCAGTCCGGGTGATGAACAAGAAATGGACGACTTGCACCCCGACACCGAAAAACGCTATCTGCACCACTACAACTTCCCGCCCTTTTCGGTGGGAGAAACGCGCCCGATGCGATCGCCCGGTCGGCGTGAAGTCGGTCACGGGGCATTAGCCGAACGCGCCCTTATTCCCGTTCTTCCACCCAAAGAACAGTTTCCCTATGTGATTCGGGTCGTGTCTGAAGTCTTGTCTTCAAACGGCTCCACTTCAATGGGTTCTGTGTCTGGGTCAACGCTGGCACTGATGCACGCCGGAGTCCCAATCATCAAGCCCGTGAGCGGTGCGGCAATGGGGCTAATCAAAGAAGGCGAAGAAATTCGGATTCTCACCGATATTCAAGGAATCGAGGATTTCTTGGGCGACATGGACTTCAAAGTTGCCGGAACCGATACCGGAATTACGGCGCTGCAACTCGATATGAAAATTGCTGGGTTGCCGATGAACGTAATTGCCGATGCGATCCATAAAGCGAAACCCGCCCGACTGCACATTCTCGACAAAATGCTCGAAGCGATCGACAAACCTCGCCCAGAGCTTTCGCCTTATGCACCCCGCTTGCTGACGATCAAGATCGATTCCGATCAAATCGGTATGATCATCGGACCTGGCGGTAAGACGATCAAAGGCATCACCGAAGAAACCGGAGCCAAGATTGACATCGCGGAAGACGGTACGGTGACAATTTCTGCGATCGAAGGCGAGAAAGCCAAACGCGCTAAAGCGATCATCCAGGGCATGACGCGCAAGCTGAATGCAGGTGATATCTATGCGGGCAAAGTGACGCGGATTATTCCGATCGGTGCATTTGTCGAGTTCCTTCCCGGCAAAGAAGGCATGGTTCATATTTCGCAGCTTGCAGATCATCGCGTCGGCAAGGTCGAAGATGAAGTGATGGTAGGCGATGAAGTGGTCGTGAAAGTCCGCGAAATCGATAACCGGGGTCGAGTCAATCTCACTCGTTTGGGCATTCATCCTGACGAAGCCAGTGCAGCACGAGAAGCAGCCACGAAATAATAGGGAGCGATCTCTAAGGACTTTAACAATCCTCACATCACCCCTCTTGTAAAGACGCGATTAATCGCGTCTTTATCCATGTCTAGAGCGAGTATTGAGCGATCTTGTATCAGATCTGAGAGAAGCAAAAAAGATCCTTCTACGGGGGAGGACAAGTGATGCAGCTTCACCCATAAAATTGAGCCACAATCTTCTGATGGTGAGCCTGATGGTGCAAGAACGGAACACTCCCCCCCGAAAAGCTTTAGAACCAGATCTCGATTCTCCACGTCGCGCCGATCCCCTGCCGGTTCCGCCTAGGGTGAATTCACATCAAGGCACACCGATTACCGATATCGCTTCGGGTCTAGCCCTCTTGCTGTCGGTAATTGCTTTCTTTCTCAGTTGTTTTGCTGCAATTCAGGCAAGTAGTCTGCGGCGACAAAGCGAACCTGCACCTAACACAACGCAGTCAGGTTTGCTCAATCAAGGCATTAGCCGCCCGATCGCGCCGATGGTCGCTCAAAATCGATTTCAACAAATCGAACCCGGTCGATATCGCCAGCCGACCCTAGATCGATCGGGCGAAGTTGAAATTCTATCGGCAAGCCGAGTCATCCAATCTGGAAATTCCAATCTCGCCACAATTCAACTCCGGATTCGTCGCCTCAATCAACCCGTACAGGGACTCACAGAAATCGATTTACCCAACGCCCACGCGCTGAACACTCGCACCAATGAGAAATACACAGCAGTGAGCGCCCAAACCCCGAATAATCAGTTCGTCACAATGGCAAGCTTAAGTCCGGGCGCAACAGTCAATGCTTCGGTGACAGTGCGAGTGCCGAGGGATCTCGATCGCATCGATTTGGACATCCCAAACGTGCGTGTTTTTCGCAACGTCCCGATCGGATAGAGGTGCTCTGCTAGAGCGTCTCTATCAAGTCGTCACAAGTAATATCGCACTGTTGTCACGACGCGACTTTTTTTCGTTCGCAGTGCCGCTTTGAGAAAGAGCGTTGTTTGGTTATGCAACAGCGCTTCCCACCAGCGACGCGGCACAAACGCCGGAATAATCACCGTCGATAAAACGCCCGGATGTTGCGCTTCGTACTGGCGCACAAAATCCAGAAGCGGAGTCACCACCGATCGGTAGGGCGAATCCAAAATCACGAGTTCGATATCCGACTCTAGCTCTTGCCATCGCTGACGAAACTTGTTGAGATCCGTCGTTCCCACATCAACGTGTACCGCGATAATCTCATCGGCGATACTCCGTGCATAATCCAGCGCCTCAACCGTTCCGCGATGCAGTTGTCCCACAATCACGATCGCTGGATGCGTCACCACTCCTCCACGCGGTCGTGGAATGTGACTCCGCGGCGGTAGATTTTGAATCGTCAAACGATCGGCGACATACTGATAATGCCGTTGAATCAGCAGAAACAGCACCACCACCAGCGGCACAGTCAGCACCACGAGCCAAGCCCCCAGCGCAAACTTAGTCCAAATCACCACCGTTAGCACGATCGCAGTCGCGATCGCTCCCAAGCCGTTGAGAATCGCGCTGGCTCTCCAGCCCCGCTCTTTATTCCTGAACCAGTGAATCACCATCCCTGCCTGTGACAGCGTAAACGAGGTAAACACACCCACAGCGTACAGCGGAATAATTGCAGTCGTATTGCCCTTAAAAACACCGATCAGAATCGCAGCGCAAATACTCAGCAGCAGGATTCCGTTTGAATAGACTAAGCGATCGCCTAAGAGTGCCAACTGTCTCGGCAAGAAGCCATCCCGCGCCAAAAAGTAGCAGAGTCGCGGAAAATCCGCATAGCTTGTGTTTGCCGCCAACAGCAGAATCGTCGGAGTTGCAAACAGTACCAAAAAGTAATACAACAAGCTCCCACCGCCAAAAATCTGCCGACTCAACAGCGAAAGAACCGTTTCTGCTTCAGTTGGAACGACGCGGTACACCTGAGACAGATACGTGATTCCCAAAAACATAATGCCGAGAATCATCCCCAAAATCAGTAGAGTCTGGCGAGCATTCTTCCATTCAGGGGGTTGAAACGCCAAGACTCCATCAGAAATTGCCTCAACTCCAGTCAGCGCCGTACAGCCTGCCGCAAACGCTCGCAGCACCAGAAATACGCCCAGCCCTTCTGTCACTTTTGGTAACCCCTCAGACGGAAATGGAACTGGATTAGCCGCTCCCGTGACTTGCTGAAATAATCCCATGCCCACCAGCAGAAACACACTCGCAATGAACGCATAAGTTGGAATCATAAAAATCTGCCCAGATTCCTTTACTCCGCGCAGATTTGCAATCATCAACAACAGCACAAACACTAAACACAATTCCACCGTCAACGGGCGCAAGCTAGGAACCGCAGACACTAAGTTATCGATTCCAGCAGAAACACTAACCGCGACCGTCAAAATATAATCAATCATCAAAGACGCACCCGCAATCAATCCAGGGAAAAGCCCCAGATTGCCCCGCGCCACGATGTAAGAGCCGCCCCCCTTGGGATACGCTCGAATCGTTTGACGGTACGACAAAATCACGATCGCCAACAGCGCAATAATTGCAGCCGCGATCGGCAGCGACCAACCGAGAATATTTGCCCCTGTTCCTGCCGCAACCAACACAATTAAGGTTTCTTGTGTGGCATAAGCAACCGAAGATAGAGCGTCCGAGGAAAGAACAGCCAGCGCCGCTGCTTTGGATAACCGCTCTTCTGAGTGGGCACTGGTCGGTAACGTTTTACCGAGTAGCGCTCGTTTAACTTGAGAAAAACTCATGATCGTTTCTAAAACGCAAAAGATGAAGCGAATTCAGGTGAAAGGTTGAGGTCTGATTCCCCAAAGTGATCCACACAAGGTAATCACACAAAGTGATGTGAAGCGCAGGAAACGCCTGACCTATGACAGACGTTCTCATCTCAAAAGTTTAGTACGTTGTCCCTTGATTATCACGAAAGATTAGGGTTGTTTTTATGAGTTTGCGCGATCGGTTTAATCGATTTACAGGTAGAAGTCGCTTTGTGGTCTGCCGCATCTTCCTGCATCTAGCAGGAGATGAAGTTGCGCCACTGCTCGGTATCCTCAATCAAGCAGGTCGAAAAGCGCTCCAGTCCGAAGGCGATTTGCAAGTCTTAGGCGAAGGGTTAGTCGAAATTTGTCAGAGTTTGCTGCAATATCAGACCTATTGGCGATCGGCAGCAAACGAAGGCGATGCGATTTCGGATGAAGGCGAAGCGGGAGATTATGTGAATGAACTGTTCACCGATTCAGCCCAGCGTTATCTCAGTGCCCCCGAACTTGAACCCGATACGGGAACTACGACCGATCCATTGACGTTACCCGTGACGCAAAATTTGATCGTAATGATTACGATCGCAGCAGAAGGGGAAGTTCCTGAACTCGAAACCGATCTTGCTGATCTTGGAGCGATGGCGACAGGACTCAAAGCGATCATTAACCTGCACTACCAAGAGCGATTACGAGCGATTCAAGTTCACTTTTCTCCTTCGCGTCTCGGCGACGAACTCAACTCCGATCACTTGCTGGAATTTTTCCCAGAACTGATCCCTCTCTAGAAATACACAGCCTTCTCTCGTTAGGATGCTGGATAGTGTAAGAAAAGACTCTAGAACGGAAAGAGGTAAAGCCGAATGTTCTCTATTAAACTCGCGCGATCGATGATGCGAAAATTTCTTGCTCTCTCTATGTCTGTTGCGCTCTGCTGGACAACGGTCGGTTGTGGCAGCTCGTCGATCGGCGACCCGATCCGGACTGAATCGAATCGTCCAGCCGCAACCAACCGCGCTACGCAAAAACTACCGGATGGAAAGTTCGCCGTTCAGCAAGCGACCTTCGATGACGGAACTGGTGAATATACCGTCCTGCTGAGAGACACGCCTGCGGGAGTCAATTCGTCGTTTAGAACGGAGAATTTACCCTTAGCTCAACTCACCCCAGAGGAAGTAAGTGCAGGTCAGAAAGGCTATCTCAAATCCGAAAACGGACAAGTTTCACTGCATATTCCCGAAGACTTCAAAATCGAGTACGTCCACAACGTCACGGAGAACGTCACCAATCCTCAAACTGGACGAACGGAGACGGTCGTTGTGCGCCAAGAACCGAATTTCTGGGCACCGTTCGCGGGTGCAGTCGCGGGTCAAGCGATCGGTAGCCTCCTCTTCCGCCCCCAATACTACGTGCCCCCGTTCTATCAGCCCGGAGTGCCGATGACCGGATTTGGGGGATACGGCTCTTCCTACGGTCAAGCTGTCAATCGCTATCAGCAGCGCTATCAAGCACCGCCTGCGGTCGAACGCAACCGTCAGGTCTTCCGCTCCACCGGACGCATTGGCTCACCTGGATTTAATAATCCGCGTGTTGCACGTCCCCGGATTAGCAACGATCGACCCACCGGATCGGGCTATGGCACCAGCACGTTACGTCGATCGAACCGCTCTACACCAAGCCGAATCAGCCGTCCGGGTGGATTTGGTAGCGGAACGCGATCGCGCTCTTCGTTTGGTAGCGGCAGACGGCGTTAATCGCAACGATTAGAAATTGAAAAACCCTGCGGTGAGATAACTTGCCGCAGGGTTTTTTATCAGTGTGTCAAAATGATGGTTTAGTTCCGCAGTGAGCGAAGCGTGTGATTGAGGTAGAAGTCCATCAACAACTGCGAGCCTTTCTCAGAGAGCAAGGCGAATTGTACTGGTCGCACCATCTAACAATGGCGAGATTGGTCGCACGGGCGCTTCGTATCGGTCGGAGTGCCCTGATTCAAACGGGCGCACCCTCAGATCTTCAGGGACGCTATCGTTTGAGTTATCTTGTACCGATTTTGATGTGGCACGAACCTGTGGTTCTGGTCGTGCCCGAAATGATCCAGCAGCGGATTTTAAGAGTTGAAATTCCCCGGTTGCGTCAATGGATCACTCACCCGAAACCGATTCAGGTTGGCGATCGCGCTCCTTCTCCCGATTACAAAGGGATTTTGATTACTACTCCAGAAGCGTGGCTGAGCGATCGGCTCAACCACGAAGGCAGATTCCCCGCTGGAATTCCTACGGTGATCGACGGTGTAGATGACCTCGAATCCTGGACGCGAGAGCAACTGACACTTCATCTAGAGTCCGCCGACTGGGAAGCGCTGATGCTTGCCTGTCCCGCACAGGTCGATCTGATTCGAGATGCCCGGATTCAGTTGATTCGCGCCGTCTTTCAGCATCCTGCGAACCCTTACGAATGCTATTTGTTTGAGCAATCCGAACGCGACATTCTCACTGATTTGCATCAGCAATTAACCGAATCTTTGCCGCCAAGTTGGGCGAAATTTTTTGAGCAGTTTAACAAAGCCGATCGCTTAACCTGGGTGACGATCGCGCGTCAATCTGGGCAGTTCTCTTTGCATTGCGCTCCGGTTAAAGTTGCTCCATCGCTGGCACCGATTTGGTCACAGCAGCCGACGGTATTAATTGGTGGCGCATTAGATCTCGATTCAGATGCCACGATTTATCGAGCCTCGATCGGTCTTGATCAAGATTTAACTTGCCTAAAATTCGCGCTCGATCGCCAAGAAGATCTCGTTCAGCTTTACCAGCCCGAAGGCGTTCCATTACCGAATACGCCTCAGTTTCAGGGGGCATTGCTGCGAGAACTGCGATCACTGCTTACGATTTCTTCTCAAACCTTTTCTGTCATTCTGGTCGGAGACACCCCATTAAAAGCTCAAGTTGGGTCAATCCTAGCGGCGGAATTTGGCTCCAGAGTCCAAGTTGAGCGCACCTGTCTTGAAGACAACGGAATTTTAGTCACAGGCTGGGAATTTTGGCGGGAGCATCAGAGCGTTTTACCTGCGCCTCAAATGTTAGCGATCGCCACGTTACCGATTCCCTCGCTAGAGCATCCTTTAGTTGCGGGTCGCGTTGCTCACTACAAACAGCATCGTCAAGACTGGTTTCGGCTCTATCTCTTACCAGAAGCCCTGAGCGAACTTCAACGCGCTGTGTCCCCGGTGCGTGAAAGTCAGGGGGTTGTGGCATTGCTCGATAGTCGCGTTCTTCATCGTAGCTACGGCAGCCAAGTCTTAACCGCACTCAGCCCCTTTGCCCGCATCAACTACCTGGACGACACGCTCTTCAGCACTGTAGGTGACGAATCAAACGCGATATGATCGCACCAATACACCTCAACGCATAAAACCTTATGGGAGAAGCAAAACGTCGGAAAGAATCACTGGGTGACAATTACGGCAAAGAAGCCAGGATTGCACCCTGGTTGCCTCTGACCAAAACCCAAACGCAGCAATTTATGAAGTGGACATCTACCGGAGCCTGGACTGGCATTGCCCTACTTGTGGTCGCGTGGATCGTCGTTCGATTTGTCGGCCCTGCGGCGGGTTGGTGGCAAGCCAATTAGATTTATTTCTAACAGGAAAAAGCCGATTTCTTGATTAATAAAGGGGATCAATTGATCCCCTTTATTGCTTTAATAAGAACTTCATATTGATTCGATGAAATCTACCAATCGATTCCCCCCAACTGCCTGATCCCCTATCTACAATGGGGACAACTTCAGTGAGGAGGGTTGATCATTTCTCGAAATTAGCAAGCGTAATCAACTTTAAATGTTGCCCAAAGAATAGTACGAAATATTAAGAATCCTATGCTTTCTTGGGCTTGTTGCGTTCGCTACTTTGGCTAGTGATTCAGTCAGGTAATATGACTCTCGCTAAAGGTATTTTATTTAACACCTGTTTCCTTCGGTATTTGCGCGATCGCGGTATAGTATCAGGGAAATAAACGTTGAATTCTTAAGATAAGGTTTAGAATTAATCGTGGTGATTGGAGGACAATTGTGTTCTTACGACTAGCAGAGCAACACCGTCAATTTGTTCAAGATCTGGTAATGAATCTCCAAGCATTGGCAACCGTGCTGGAGAACCGGGGTTACTTGGCATCTTGTTACACCTGTGGCGGTCAAATGAATAGCGCTTCGTTCATGGTGAGTTTGGGTGATAACCACCTGATTCGGTTCCTGGTATCCGACTATGGCATCACCTGGACAGAGATGCGTGACGATCGAGAGTTAATGAAGCTTGAGGGCGCGGAAGCGATCAGCCAGCTTCAAGAGCTAGCCAACTTGGTGAAGTATCAAATCAAGCCGTCTGACTACCGCCCGATCGCACCTGTTGAAAGTTTGCGGTAAGCCAGAAGCGTTTAATGGTCAGTGATCCCCTCGTTTCTGCAGGTGCACTTTCGATGAGATAATGTGGCAGAACGCGAGGTGCATTTGTTGACACAGCCCGATGTGCCTCATTTTGCACCTGTGGCTGGTATGAAGATAACTTATGACCGTTCCTGACTCGAATTGGCAGCATCAGTACATTGAAGCCAACCAGATCCGATTGCATTATGTAACCCAGGGCGAAGGTGACTTGGTTCTCCTGCTGCACGGATTTCCTGAGTTTTGGTATTCGTGGCGCTATCAGATTCCAGCACTGGCGCGGCATTTTAAGGTAGTCGTTCCCGATCTTAGAGGCTATAACGATTCAGAAAAGCCTGCGAGCGGATACGATCTTGATACCTTAAGCGCAGATATTCGCAGTTTGATCGATCGCTTAGGTTACTCTCGCGCTCATGTGGTGGGGCACGATTTGGGAGGCGCGATCGCGTGGCGTTTAGCGCAAAAATTTCCGAATTCGCTTGATCGCTTGGCACTCCTCAGCGCTCCACACCCGCAGCGATTCGCCAAAGATTTACTCAGCAATTTAGATCAACTGCGTCGGAGTTGGTATGTTCTAGCGTTTCAGCTTCCCAACTTACCAGAGTGGCTGATTCAGTCAAACCTGAAAGCGTTTGTGCAAAATATGTTTCAGGAGCAAGCCGTCCGCAAGGGAGTGTTTACTCAAGACCTTGTTCAGAAGTATCAGGCTGCACTGCAAAAACCAGGAGCGCTCGGTGCAGCTATGAATTACTATCGTCAGCTATTTTTATCAGGGCACTGGATGAGGGACTGGATGCGATCGCCCGATCCAATTTCGGTTCCGACTTTGGTACTTTGGGGCGACGAGGATTCGATTCTGAGTCCAAAACTGATGGACGGGATCGAGCAGTGGATTTCGGCTCCGTTTAAGTTCAAACTCATCCCACACTGTGGGCATTGGATTCAGCAAGAAGCTCCGCAAACCGTGAATCGAGAATTGCTCGAATTTCTGCGGAGTCCTGCTTGGGTGTAACGGCTTGTCAATTCTCTGATATGCGACTTAATGGGTAATTCCCAAAAATCGCTCTTCAAAGATGGGTTTTCATCGATCGTAAAGGTACGATGACTGACCGATGGTTCAAAGGTTATTGGCAGCGGACGAATGAGGTTGTTATCTCCAAGCGTTTGTTCAATTCACCTAATAAACAACCTCATAGCCTGCATTTTCAGCAGAATGAAGCTTCCAGTACTCTTCGGCAATACGATCGCTTGTGTATTTGGGATCATCTCCATTCACTGTGCCGCAGATGGTGACTGTTCCAATCTTAATGGGCGAATCTTTGAGTGCCGCATGAAGCGTATTCGCCAAGATACGAATTCCAGCTTTACCAATGGACAGTGACACAAAATCAGGCTGAGGATAGAGAGAAAATCCACCTCCTGTTAGCAAGATTGTGCCTCGCTGTCGCTGCTGCATGGCTGGCAGGACTGATTGAACACAAACGATTGCCCCCGCAACATTGGCTCGAAAGTCGTTCACGAGTGTATCGTAGGTTGTTTGTAAGATGTTCTCCATCCGGGGCACAGCAGCGTTGTAGATGAGCACTTCTGGCGGTTCCAACTGATTTTGAATGCTGGTAAATGCTGTAGTCAGCGATGCCTCATCTCCTGCATCAGACAGAAAATAGTGAGACGTAATCCCTTCAGCCTGCAGAGTGGCTTGGTAGCCTTTCAGTTTCTGCTCATTCCGAGCCAGCATGGCGATCGCAAATTCTTCTTGGGCAAACCGACGGGCGATCGCCATACCGTTACCTTCGCCCATGCCCACAATCACGCATAAGCCAGCCATTACATTTCTCCTTAATGTCATTACAATGCTCAACGTTTGGGATATAACCACCACGCCAATAGCTTTGTCAGCCTTGGCATCACAATGTAGGTCATCAATGTGGTTGTTAGAAAAACTAGGATCAGTAAGCGTAGTATGGACGGTAGCTGTGCCAGCCAACTCAGAGGAAGAACAGTCAAAATCTGATTAATGCCAAAAATGGCCATTCCAGAAACCAGCACCATTTTGTAACGGGGCGGGGGCAGCATTCCCGGCTTTGCAGGCAGAGTGAACCAGGTTTCTAACCCAGTAATAATTGAGAATGTGCCAGCATTCACCGTGAGGTTGTGAGCTTGACTCAGAAACCGATGGCGGATAGATGAATTTTCCCACCGCTTCAAATTTTCTAAACGGTCAAACTTGAAGACAATTCGGTATTCATTATCGTCTTGATGACTTGGGCGAAACACAGATGAGCCTAAATAACCCTCAAAGGTGCTGGCTGCGCTGATGATCTGCTCTAATAGCGCTTCAAATTCTCGCTCCTTGCCCCTTCTAACCTGCTGTAGGACATCCACTGTCACAGGAGGATCGGTGTGCATGACTTCAACCCTGAATTAACAAAGGCGCACCACTCACACCAACGGCTAGACGAACCACTTGTGCAGGTTCCAGGCCAGTTGTAGGGGGTAGGAACATTCCACCGTTGGTGACAACATACAAATCAGTACCGTGGAAGGCGACAGCAGTGCAACCGGTTACCCCCTGTTCAGCCTGGGCAATGATAGTTGTGCGGCGATCGCGGTCAATGCGAATCACACTGTTGTACACATGGGTGGCTCCATAGAGATTGCCGTGAATATCAAAAGCAAAGTCATCGACGTTCGTTCCCTCGACGAAAATCTCCGGCTCCTGGGGTTTCAGGCTCTCATTTAACGGAATCTGTAATAGCAACATCCGCTGTGTATTAGACACATAGAGACTATTGCCAAATCGCTTTAAGCCGTTGATGGCTGGAAACGTGCTGGACTCATCACTACGATCGAGGAGGGAATCCTCCAGCCAAAGCTCGACGGTTCGGGTAGTGACATCAAACGACCAAATTGCACCCCGATAGGAATCAGCCATGAGGTAATAGCGAGAAGACAATGGTGTGATGCCATTGAGAAACTGTGCTTCTGGCAAAATTTGAAAGAATTGCACCTCACCATCGGATAGCACGGCGACAAAAGGGATGCCTTCTGCATTCCAGCCATTGACGAGGAACTGACTTGGTTCAATCCAGGCAATGCCGCTGACCTTTCCACTCAACTGCGCGTACATTCTAAGGCTACCGTCTGGATCTAGCTGGACGATCTGTCCAACTTCGTGGTTAGTGAGATAGATATCGCCAGATGGAAGAATCGCCAAATTTTCCAGAAATGTATTTACTGGAAACGTTGAAACGGACTGGGCAGGCAGCAAAGCCACAGGCATATCAGCATAGATAGCAGGTAATTGCATTGTTTTTACCTCAAAATCAATCGACGAACGATCGATCAGGTTGATTTGGACAGTTAGTCATGAAAATCCTCACTCCTGCATCTAGAAAAGCCTGTCTAGAGATTAAGATAGTGGCAGGATTGGAATAAATCAAATTGATTATAGAGATTATTAATATCAATGAAATCAATTGACCTGGGCGCAGTTGATCTCAATCTCCTCGTTGCCTTCGAGGCTCTGTATATCCATCAAAGTGTAACTCTTGCAGCTCAGCGTATCCACATTGGACAGCCTGCAATGAGTGCGGCACTGGGGCGATTGCGATCGCTCTTTGAAGATGAATTATTCGTGCGGGTGGGGCGAGAAATGAAGCCGACAGCTAAAGCAGTGACGATCTCTCCACAGGTGATGTCTGCTCTAGACACGATTCGAGCCACCCTAGCTGATTTGCAGACCTTTGATCCTGCCTCTTCACAGAAAACATTCACCATCGCTACATCAGATTATTTTGCCAGCATGGTTCTGCCAGAGTTGTTAGATATTCTAGGCCATCAGGCTCCGCAGGTTAATCTGCGGATGCTTCCAGTGGACAAGGAATCGCTGGTCGATTCAATCGAAAATGACACATTGGATGTGGCTTTGGGTACGTTCGCTAATTTACCGCCCCATATTCTTCAACAAACAGTGCTAGTAGAGCAATTTGTTGGCATTGCCCGTAGTGGACATCCTGCGCTGGAGAATGGGGTTATGAGCCTAGAGGATTTTTTCGGGTTTCCCCATGCGTTATTTACTTTACGGCGAGATGATACCGGGATCATTGACCAAGCCCTAGCAAAGCAGGAGTTAAAACGACGCATCTCCCTCACGGTTCCCTACTGGTTTGCCTTACCTTCGGCGATCGCGTCTTCCAATCTGTTAGTAGCCATTCCCTCGTGTATGGCAGCACATGTTACTCAACACTACTCCCTCCAGGCATTTGATATTCCACTTGATTTACCGTCCTGGGCAATATCAATGGTGTGGAGTACACTCAACGATCAGAACCCTGAAAACCTTTGGCTAAGACAGACAATTCAACACGCTTGTCAAAGAATTGCCGCAGATCGAAATGTCGAAGCATGTCATTGATTGTGTCCACCGATACTGATGGGGAACGTTATCCAGCGCTCGATCGCGCATTCTAAGGCGATTGATTTTCTTCTTTTGGATCATTTGTCTCTACAAAAAAGGCTGCTCTTTGCTTGACAAGTCATACTCATTCCGAGTACGCTTTAGAACATAAAGAGATTCAATAGAAAGAAGAGGCGCTTATGTTCGCTGATCGCTCCGGGCAAAAAGTCCCAAACGTCACCTTCCGTACCCGCGAAAACAATGAATGGGTCAGCATTACAACACACGAATTGTTTGCAGGTAAGACCGTGATTGTGTTCTCGCTACCAGGAGCATTCACACCAACCTGTTCATCTACGCACGTCCCCGGCTACAACGAACTGGCAAAAGTATTCAAAGTGAATGGTGTCGATGATATTATTTGCATCTCTGTGAATGATGCGTTTGTGATGTCGGAATGGTGCAAATCTCAAAACGCCGATAACGTCCGCATGCTTCCTGATGGCAACGGAGAATTCACCGATGGAATGGGGATGCTGGTCGATAAGACCGATCTCGGATTCGGCAAGCGATCGTGGCGCTATTCGATGCTGGTGAAAGATGGCACGATCGAGAAGATGTTCATCGAACCCGACGAACCCGGAGATCCCTTCAAAGTGTCAGATGCTGACACAATGCTGAAGTACATTAATGCAACAGCAGAAAAACCGAAAGCAGTCTCACTGTTCACAAAAATCGGATGCCCTTTCTGCGCTAAAGCAAAACAAATGTTGAAAGAGCATGATCTCGACTATGAGGAGATTGTTTTGGGTCGAGATGCCAGCCCTCGCACTTTAAGAGCGGTAACGGGTGCAACCACAGTGCCGCAAGTGTTTGTTGATGGCGTATTGATTGGTGGCTCTGAAGATTTAGCCATGTATCTGGCGTAATCGGTCGTTGAAAAAACCCGGTAGAAACCTTTACCGGGTTAACGAATAATTAATTCCTCAAACTGCGATCGCGCTCCTGCACCCACTCAAAATGTCCTTTATTCTCGATCCGCTGTTTTTGGCGTGAAAAGAACTTCGGGCTGAAAAGGCTGTGCCTCCTGTCCATTCGTTGAGGGAGTGGAAGGCTCTGCTAAGCGACGAGCGGCATTAATAAAATCAGACGGCATCATGACGATCGTCGTCGTATTATTTTCCGCTCCAATTTCCGTCAGCATCTGCAAGCGTCGAAGTTCCAGTGCTGCCGGATTTTGGCTCATATTCTGTGAAGCTTCTGCCAGTTTTAGCGATGCTTCTTGTTCGGCAGACGCTTTAATTAAGCGCGATCGTTTCTCCCGTGTTGCTTCGGCTTCTTTTGCCATCGCTCGTTGCATACTGGCTGGAATCTCGACATCTTTGATCTCAACTCGCTCTAGGACAATTCCCCAAGGCTCAGTAATCTCATCCACAATTTCCTGAACCCGCGCATTGATTTTGTCGCGATGCTGTAGCACTTCATCCAGCATATTCTGACCGACTACGTTTCTTAAACTGGTTAAAGCGACCTGATAGACTGCCACTTCATAATTTTCTACACGGTTGATGGCTTTAGTCGGATCAAGAATTCGATAGTACAAAACAGCATTGACGCGAACAGTGACGCTATCTGCGGTAATCGTTTCTTGGGGTTCAATGTTGACCGTTTTAGTCCGAATATCTACTTGAACTTTTTGATCAACCCAGGGAATAATCCAGTACATTCCAGGTCCCATTGTGCCTTTAGCGCGTCCCAACCGGAAAATCACGCCGCGCTGATATTCTCGATCGACCTTCAGCCCGTTCAGCGCTAAAATCACCAATGCCGTAAAAAAGACTGTAACGAAGCTTCCCATAATCGTGTTTCTTAAAGGGATAGCTTTGTTCTAACACGCACGATCGATGAAATCTCCCACTCGACCTGCGTAAGAATCTTAAATTTGGTAAATCTATAGCTCTGCCCGAATCGTGAACGAATAATCTCCGCCAGGTTCAAGCTGATAGTCTTTGGCTTCGAGAAATCGTCCCAACGGCTCTTTGATCAGAGCACGCCCCAGCGAAGGTTGAATACTTAACAAGCCGCGCCGAAAATGCCAGTGAAACTGCCACTCATACTCATTTGCCCGCACTTCACCCTCAATGCTGCCCTGCTGCCAGGACTGACGGAGAATGCGGACATGGGCAGTGGTTTCTGGTAAACGTTTGCTCACAATGTATGATTTACGATTTCGGCTCTACGATCTGATTGTTATAAAGGCTCATTGCTTTTTCAACCCCTTGCTTGAGGCTGAGTTCGATCGCGCTCACGGTCAAGTCCAAAACTTCATTGATCGCACCTTTCTCACTCGGCGCAAAAGTCCCTAATACATGAGATACCGCATCTTTCTCGCTCGATTTGGCACTGCCGATACCAATTCGCAACCGAGGAAACTGCTGCGTTCCCAAACGAGCGATCGCCGATTTCATGCCATTTTGCCCCCCGGCTGAACCAGACAAACGAATTCTCAGCCGACCGACGGGTAAATCCATATCGTCGTAAATTACCATCACCGATTCTGGAGGAAGCTTGTACCAATCCACCACTGCTCGGATCGATTGTCCAGAGAGGTTCATGTAAGTGGTCGGTTTGAGCAAGCGAATCTTGCCCGCAGGACTCATGCCTTCTCCAAAAAAGCCTTGAAACTTCTTCGTTTCAGCGAGACGTATTTGCCAGCGAGCAGAGAGGCGATCGAGAGCGAGAAATCCTACATTGTGGCGGGTGTTTTCGTATTTGCTGCCGGGATTTCCCAAGCCGACAATTAATTGAGGCAATTGAGCCAACTGAGGCACTTCGGGCATAAAACTCTAATCTTTCTCGACGGTCGCGGTAATTGGCTCGTCGGTTTTGTCCTGATCGGTTTCCGCTGGGGCAAGCGTCGGTTTCTCTTCTAAGGTCGCTTGCATCGATTGGGGCGTAGCGGTAGTAATTTGCTCAGCCTCGCGCTTAAATTCGTTTTCGAATTCTTTTGAGGCATCCTGGAAGCTGCGGATTGCTTTACCCATACTGCGTCCGATTTCGGGAAGCTTTTTCGGACCAAACACCAGTAATGCAACCACCAAAATCAAGACCATTTCCGGTAAGCCAATGCCGAAAAAGTTCATATTCATCTCCGAGTAAGGGGTAGCTTCTATTTTAGAAGGTTGTTCTGTCGAGTTTCACGATCGTCTCTAATGCACTTCGTAAAAAAAATCCCGGACGAATCCGGGAGCGCATATGCTAACCATGCGGCGATCGTTCTAACCGCCCCAATCCACATCAAAACCGTTGAGAATCAGTTCTTGGTTATAGATTTGCAGAATAATCAGCAGAAAGACCAAAAACAACGCCATGAAAATGCCCATCAAAGGCGTTGTGCCCCATCCGGGAACGACTTTACCGTATTCTGAATTCAAAGGTTTAAGGATGTCTCCCAATCGAGTCCGCTGTGCCATAGCCCACCTTGTTAAGTTAGTCTCGACAAATATCTAAACTCACACTACCACTTTCGCGTAACACTGTTAACGGCGAGTTTAAACGGATATAAGCTACGCTTCTCCTTTCCAAGCTTCGATCACTTCATCGACGGTCTTTCCAAGAATTCGAGACAGTGGAATCAGTTGATGGCTCTCTACTTCTGCACCTTGATAAATTCCCCGGAGTTCTACGCGAGATAGGCGGTAGGAATCACAGAATTTTGCAAACTCTTCTTCGGTCAGGTCTAGATCGGTTTGCCTTTCCCGCAGCATGACTGCAATCAGCGCACTTCCTTGTAGGGGTCTTCCAACCTTTGCTAAATATTGCTGCACAAGATCGCCAACACGATCGGATGATCCACCCGTACGGGCGATGAGGTCATAACACGCAAGATATAAGGCTTTGCGAAACAGTTCTGCTTCATTGAGCGATTTTGCCATCGCTGCCGCATTTTTCGGATGGCAAAATCCCACAATCTCACCCTCGTACGAGAGCGGCACGAAAGCCGATTGAGTCGAACATTCCCAGGAAAGCGCCGATTTAGCTTTTAACATCGTGGTAGCACCGCAGAAATCTTTGTTTAAGATTCCCGCACTCCAACAGCATTACTCAGGCATATCAAACAAAACATTGCTGATGTAGCGATCTGCCCACGCTGCTCCGAAGGCTTTTTCTAGCACTCGGCGAGTTTTGTCGTTTTGCTGCTGCTGGGTGCAGTAGTATCGCTGTCCCGCTAGAATTTCGGCGCTTTGCTCTGGAGTCGGATCAGTGGCGATCGCCGTTTGACAGTGAATTTCTAAATACGATCGCACTTGCTCTAAAAATGCTGCTTCTTCTTCTGGATTGCTCGGACGCACCAATAAACAGAAATCAGAAAAGATATCGCCCCATTCAGGAACGGCTCGTCGTTGCACAAACTCAGTTTCAGGAACGGCGTTGAGTGCGGTTTGATAATCTTCGGGAAGTTGGCGATCGCCACTGATTGGAGAGAGATCGGCGATCGCTAAGCTAATTTGTCCACCACGACCACCCACTAGATCGGCTCCAAACATTGGTAGCGCATACTCTGGACGCGGAAACATAACGCAGTGCAAAATATCCAGCGAATTGCCGAGTTTTGCCAGTTCGAGATGAAGCTTGCGGAACTGGGGCGACTGATAGCAGCGATTTTCAATCACCAGCTTTTCACCTTCCATTCGTCCTTCTACGTAGCCCAAATCTTCGGGCAACTCGTAGGGCGACAGATCTAAATGCTGCTGCCAAACACGCTCGATCATGTTGGCTAAATTGCGAATTAAAGGATGTTGCTGTTGTCGTAGAGAAGTCGAAGTCGAAGCCATTTTAAATTGAAGAGGACAATGAACGTTTACTAGAATTCTCCTCTTCTCCAAGGATATCAGCTTAGAACTGGGAATTTTTAAATCAGAAAATCCGGGGAGGGGGGTTATTCTGTTTGCCTTCTTCTCTAGCTGCGTGTGCGCCGTCTGATAATTTTCTGCACAGTCTGTAACGTTTCTATAATCGATTGCCACGTTGATTAAAGTCGAGTGAGACACTGAAAAAAGTGCGTTATTACAAGCATTGGCTGTAGTTAGGAGCAAGTGGATGACCCTGCGATCGGTGGAGCCTGCTAAAAAGAAATTGTGGTATGCCGCGATTAAGCCACCCATGTATAGTGTGGCAGTTATGCCGATTTGGGTCGGGTCTGCGGTGGCGTTTGCTGAAACTCGATCGCTCAATCCAGCAGTTTTCTTCGTATTTCTGGTGTCTGCGATCCTGATTTTGGCTTGGGAGAATTTGAGTAATGATGTGTTCGACTCGGAAACTGGAGTCGATGTCAACAAAGCGAATTCGGTTGTTAACTTGACCGGAAATAAGCCGCTCGTCTTTTGGATTGCGAATGCCTTCTTGGTGGCTGGGCTATCGGGAATTCTGTCGATCGCGCTGTTGCAGCAAGATTTCACAGTGATTGGATTGATTCTGCTGTGTTGCGCGATCGGCTATGTCTATCAAGGCCCACCCTTTCGATTGAGTTACAAAGGTTTGGGTGAACCGCTGTGTTTTGTCGCGTTTGGCCCTTTGGCGTTTGCGGCGGCTTACTACAGTCAAACGAAGGCGTGGTCTACTGTGAATTTTGCGGCATCGATCGGTGTGGGAATCGCAACGAGTTTGGTGCTGTTTTGCTCGCATTTTAATCAGGTGAAAGATGATGCAGCGATCGGCAAAAAATCTCCGGTTGTGCGTTTGGGTGCAAAGCGATCGGCGGAACTTTTGCCCTGGATTTGTGGCAGTTTTTACGCATTGACGATTCTGTTTGTGATTTTGAAAGCGTTTCCGTTCTGGACACTATTGTCGTTACTGAGCTTTCCGGTTGCAAAACAGTTATGTCAAGTGATTGGATCGCAATATGAACAACCCCATAAACTTTTGCGTTGTCGATTAATTGCGGTTAAGTTGCACTTTTGGTACGGCTTGCTGTTTGGCTTAGGATTCCTGCTTCCGTGATTAAATTTGAGTTTCGCCCGTATCGTCGGCGATTTCGTCAGCCCTTGAAAACGCATCATGGAGTTTGGACGGTACGCGAGGGAATTCTGATTCGATTAGAAGACGAGGCGGGGCGAGTTGGGTTCGGGGAGATTGCGCCGTTGGAGTGGTTTGGCTCGGAATCGATCAAGGATGCGATCGCATTTTGTCGAAATGCTCCGATAGTGATTGATTCTGATTGGATTCGAGATATTCCCCTTCCTGCTTGTCAATTTGGGTTTGAATCGGCTGCGTTGATGGCGGTGGGAAGCCCCCTAAATCCCCCACGAGTGGGGGACTTTGAAAGTGGGAAAGTGCTGCAACACAGTGGATTACTTTCTAAGGTGGAAGACTGGGAGACACTCTGGAATCAGGGGTATCAAACGTTTAAATTGAAAATTGCAATTGCACCGATTGAAACAGAAATTACAACGATCGCATCATTACTAAATCAATTACCAAAAGATGCAGCTTTAAGACTCGATGCCAATATGGGATTGGATGAATCTCAACTACGCCAATGGTTAGAGTTTTGTGATGGCTATAGCAATATCGAATTCATAGAGCAGCCAATGCTGGAAGATGATTTTGAAATTATGTTGGAATTAAGCCATCAATATCGAACTCCAATTGCACTAGATGAATCGGTTGCAACGCTTGGACAGTTTCGAGATTGCTACGATCGCGGCTGGCGCGGAATTTTTGTGATTAAACCTGCGATCGCTGGATTTCCTTCACAGCTTCGTAAATTCTGCCAGCAACATCAGATTGATAGCGTGTTTTCGACCGTGTTTGAAACCGCGATCGGGCGACAGATGGGATTGCAACTTGCAGCAGAACTGAGCGATCGAGCCGTGGGATACGGTACAACCCACTGGTTTGATGAGTTAAACAGCGAGAATTTTGAGGAGCTATGGAACAGCCTCTCAGCCGATTAGAGCAATTCCGGTTTGCTGATATTGAGAGATTAGTGAAATTCGCTGAACATCGGCATCGGGAATTGCTGGAGTTGGATCAGCCAGTCGTTTTGCTGTGCGATCGCGATCCGGTGCAGTTTCTTGCGGGGTTTGTTGCGGCTTGCTCGGCTCCGTGTCAACTGTTTCTGTGCAATCCAGATTGGGGTGAGACGGAGTGGCAGCAGGTGTTTGCACTTGTTGCACCAACCCTAATTTGGGGAGCTTCGGAGGTTGCAGAAACTTTGGAAAGCCCCCTAAATCCCCTACGAGTGGGGGACTTTGATTTCAATCGCCAACTTTTGGAGGCGAAAACACTCGTCATGATTCCCACAGGCGGCACTTCAGGCAGAATCCGATTTGCAATGCACACATGGGAAACGCTCAGCGCATCGGTGCAAGGATTTTGTCACTATTTTGAGGTCGAATCGATCCATTCTCTTTGCGTCCTGCCGCTTTATCATGTGAGCGGACTGATGCAATTTATGCGATCGTTCCTCACAGGCGGCACCTTCATCACTCAATCCTGGAAAACGTTAGAAACCCAATTCGATCCGCAAGACTTTTTTATCTCGCTCGTTCCAACTCAGCTTCAGCAATTGATACGTCATTGGGACTGGTTAGCGAGATTCAAAACGATTTTGTTAGGGGGTGCGCCTGCGTGGTCAGATTTACTGCAACAAGCGCGATCAAGGAGCTTACCGATCGCGCCCACCTACGGTATGACCGAAACGGCTTCGCAAATTGCCACCCTCAAACCTGCCGATTTCCTCAGCGGAATTCAATGCTGTGGGCGCGTTCTGCCTCACGCTGAAATCACAATCGTCGATCACAAACTCAGCATTCAAGCCAAATCCTTAATGCTCGGTTACTACCCGAATTTGCTTACCGAGCCGAAACTTGATCCCGATGACTTAGGGTATTTTGACGATCGCGGCTTTCTGCATCTGATCGGACGAGACAGCAACAAAATCATCAGTGGCGGCGAAAATATTTTCCCAATTGAAGTTGAAGCGGCAGTTCGATCGACCAACCTTGTTCAGGATGTTCATGTTTTAGGCACACCTGATCCAATTTGGGGACAGAGCGTAACGGCAGTTTTCGTTCCAAGTGATGAAACCATTACGATCGCCCAACTCAAAACCGCTCTAAAACCTCGCCTCACCGCGTTCAAGCATCCGAAGCGCTGGGTCAAAGTTGATCAAATTCCGCGAACGGCTCAGGGAAAAATCCAGCGCGATCGCATCGAAGAAATTCTCAAATGATCCGAAAGATTTCACCGTTGACGAAACCGCATACTACACTTGTATTATAAACCTGTCCACACTTATACAAGGAGACCATCATGCACACCTTAACTCGCACCAGCACAACGGAAATGGAAGTCACGAGCATCCGTTTAGAACGTGAGTTGAAGGAGCAGCTTAAAGCACTTTCTGGCAACCAAGGCTATCAAGCGCTCATTCGCGAAATTTTGTGGAATTACGTCCAACAGCGATCGGGCAGCTACACCCCAGAACTCTCTGCCGCCGATATTCGCGCCACCCTCTCCGCTACAGCCCAATCCGATGATCGCTGCGCCCTGACTGGCAAACCGATACATTCTGGAGACCCGATTTTGCTGGGACTGACGATCGAGGGCAATCTTATTCCGCTCAGCCTCAGCAGTATGCCTTAACTCAGACGATTGGGAGAAAGGATGAGTCAATTCTCCTTTCTCCTGGTATGATAAATATCGCAAGCGGATGTGGCGGAATTGGTAGACGCGCCAGATTTAGGTTCTGGTTTCGCAAGAAGTGAAGGTTCAAGTCCTTTCATCCGCATTTCTAAACTCTCTATCTACTGGTGCCTAAAATGTTTTCAGCTACCGTGCCCTTTGTCATCTGATACTTCAGGTGCTCAATAATCACGCGAAATAGCTCTTTAGAACCGCACTCTTGCGGAATCTGGATGTAAACCACAGGAACAACGGGTGGTTGTCCTGGCTCTTGCTTCGGCTTGTGTCTAAGCCTGTAAGCATCACAGGCTAACGTTTTACCGGTTCTCGATTCTCCAACGACTCGGCAGGACTGCCGAGCTTGACGCTTTCCCTCCAGCCAATCATGCAATTTCTCGACTTGTTCCAGCGAGACGAAGCTTTTACGATTGAGGCGATCGATTTCAGCTTGTAGTTTCTGGTCGTTCAATTGAATTGAGCCCAGGTGTTGTGCGACCGCTTCTGCTTCTTGAGTAGACATAGATCACCATCCGTAATCATCACGTAGTTGGTCGTAGTCAAATACTTCGGGCATTGGTGTAGAGTTGCCCTTTTGAGACAAGTCAGGTTGTTGATTCCATACATCAACAGGAGAATCTACTTCTCCTGTTGGTTTGGTAGAACGAATTTCGGCTTGTTCCTCTCTCTGACGCTCTTTGCGGGTTTTCTTGTTTGCTACAAAGGTGTGACGACTCAGAATTTCCTCCAAAATTGAGTGATTGTTGATTGCCTTACCCAATGAGCGCAGTTTTTTGTTAATTGTCTGTGCTTCATCCAGAGACAGTTGCTCACTTTCCAAATCTTGAGCATAAGCCCTGGTCAAGAACTCTTCTCGATCATCTTTGCGTTGATACACCAAAAGCATGGTGATGTCGCGGGGATTGTATCGAACGACAACGCTTTCTCCGGCATAAGCAGCAAGTTTTTCACCCTGATACATAACGTTTTCAAACTGAAGATATCCTCCTCTTTGGATCATCCGCCGTGCTTGTTTCATCAGACAGATATCGAGCTCTCGCTCTGAGAGCATCTCCGGCATTGCGAGTAGCCCAGCGTCCCACCGTTGAAATCGGGTTTGGTCTGCCATCCGAGCATCGATGCGCTGATTGTAGTTGTCTACGATGTAGCGCACCAACAACCGCTCTAACTCTCGCAAGGTTAGCCATTGAGCTTTGTCTTCCTCTCCTGGTCGTTCTTGAACATTAGAACCTGTGTATCCAGGCAAGGTTGAAAAGAATTCTGTGTTGAATGTTTTGAAGGGGCGTTCTACGATACCGCCTTCTGATGGTCGATCCCGTAGATGGCAAACAAACCCTAATTGAACTGAGATTTGTTGAAGATGTTGCGATCGAAAATCTTTCCCGCCATCCGTGTACAGATGTTGTGGCAACCCATAGGTTCCCCACTGCTCGTGCAGTTTATAATCTGGGTCATATTGCTTCGGGAGAATGGCGTGACGTAAAGCTAGCGCCACAACCTGTGAACTGGGTGCATCAAAACCCAGATTAAAACCCACGATGCAGCGTGAGTAAGTATCCACGACTGTCGTGAGCCAAGGGCGGGACAGTTCTTCACCATATTTGTCAAGTAACCGAATATCCGCACGGGTATGGTCACACTGCCAGATATGATTGCTGGCTTCTGGAATCAACTCCTGCCCATCCCGCGTTTTGAGGGACAACCTTGATCCGCGCCACCCCGGAGAACGAGTACTTTTAGCCTTCGCCTGTTTCTCAATCAGCGGATTGAGTATTCGATATACCGTCATGTGGCTGGGGGGTTCGACTTGAAGCTGCTGTGCTCGTGCCCTCACTCGCATGTAAACCTGTGCACGAGAAAGCCGTTTACTTCCTCTATTGCCCTCTTCAAACGTCTTGATGATAAATTGTTCCCAATCCTCACCAACTCGATACTGTCCTTTGTCCGCTCTAACAGCACCTGTAATTCCGGTTAGCCCTTCATCCTCCCACTTCTTGACTAGCCTTTGTACCGATCGCACCGACTTTCCTAATTTTGCGGCAGCTTCTTTGAGCTTCTTGCCATAGGTTGCGCGATCGCAGGGTTCCATTAAGCCTTGAATAATCTCTAGCTTAAGTTTCGCCTCATCCGATAGCTCTGTGACAATTGCGTTTTGTTGAAAAGATTCTGTTTCCTTTGAGAAAGACTCCTTCAGATGTTGTGAGTTGCCTGGATCCTGCATAGGTTTAGCCAAAGAACTTTTGTACTATGTACAAAATATAGCTATCTAAACTGACAGTCAATCTGTTAAATCTAAAATCTTTCAATAAATGTTCTCGTCACAGAACACGACATAGAGTTTGTTAACTTTAACGATTGCGACATCTAATTTGTTAACCGCCATGAAGTACAACGATTTATAGAAAAGCTGTTAGAAGGGTCATGAGATAAAACTTCTAGCAGTTTAGAGACCGATGACATAAATGTGTTAAAGCGTCAATTAATTAGTGAATGTACAATGTGATTGCAACCATAAGTTGTTTGTTTTGGACAACTTATGGTTGCAAAAGAGGTTGGTTTTGCCGTTCTAAGTCTCAAAATGTTGGAAAGCCTTGATTTAGCGTTCGACTTTTGGACAGGTTATGCTTGCAGTTCCGATTTTCGGGCAACTTATGGTTCTAAAGCAAGGAGCGACCCACGATCGTCGGCACGAAATAATGAGGGTTTGAAGCGAAGGGTTAGACAACTTATGGTTCCAAAACTGGACAACTTGTGGCTGCAGTCACATAAAAGCTTTCAGGCTTTGCTTCTATTGTCTGATACCCAGTATTATCCCAATAAAAAACACCCCGACCACATCCTCGGAGTGCCTTTTATGTTAGACGCATTGTTGCGGCTATCTAAGTTCCCATGTCGTTAGAATAATTTTGCTCTACTGCTCGAAAATCAGTCTTAAGAAGTGGATGACCTCCTCCGATCGGAATAGTTCATCACACAATGCTGCAACTCTTGAGGTCAAAATAAAGCTTCCTTTAGGAAAGTTCATAGTAGTTAACTCCCTTAAGCAACAGCCGCTTACTCAAGAACTAGAAAACTACTCCCACAATGGTTTGAGCTTGTTGAACGATCGCACTGACAAGCTGATGAGTCGCAGGTAGTGAATCAATTCCCATTCCCGCACACAGCAGCATCATATACAGAATCGAATACTTGAAGGTCGATCGTGCCACCATCAAATCTGACGGAGCCTGCATCAAATTCCAAGATTTTTGCACAAAGATGCCACCCAATAGAAGCGCGATTGCAGCATACACTGCCCCCATCACATGCAACGGATAAACCAACAACAGCGACACCGGAATCAAAGATAGAGTGTAGTAAAAGATCTGCTTGCTCGTTGGCTCATTGCCATTCACCACAGGCAACATTGGAACACCAACTTTGGCGTAATCTTCGCGAATCAGAATTGCCAGCGCCCAGAAATGCGGCGGAGTCCAAAGAAAAACGATCGCAAACAACACCCAAGCTGCCCAACTCAGCTCGCCCGTCACCGCAG
This sequence comes from Cyanobacteria bacterium FACHB-63, assembly GCA_014695255.1. Lineage (GTDB taxonomy): Bacteria > Cyanobacteriota > Cyanobacteriia > Leptolyngbyales > Leptolyngbyaceae > Leptolyngbya. Next base: position 57,628 of record JACJNX010000031.1, on the reverse strand, counting down.
CCCAGCCTACAAGCGGCGGAATCGCACCCGCAGCCCCACCAATCACAATATTCTGGGTGCTATGACGCTTCAGCAAGTGCGTGTAGACGACTACATAAAAGAAGATGCCTGACATTGCTAAACAAGCACTCAGCAAGTTCGCGAAATACGTCAATAACCCAAACGAGGTCACTGCCAAGGTGACGGCAAAGATGAGGGCATCTCGAACACTGACTCGACCCGATGGAAGCGGACGACTGCGAGTACGCTCCATGATGTAATCGATATCACGATCGTACAAACAGTTAATTGTGTTCGCTGATCCTGCTGCAAATGCGCCACTGATCAACGTCACAATTAACAGTACCGGGTCAACCTGTCCCTGAGCCGCAATCCACATTCCGCCTGCTGTTGTAATCAAGAGCAAGAGAATGATGCGCGGCTTTGTGAGTTGCCAATAGCTTTTAATAACTTGAAGAAAATCTTGATTGTGGCGGATTACGCCTGTTGCTGAATCTTGCATTTTTTATCTCGGTCAAACGTAGAGAGAGTAAGCAAAAACCATCTAGACCTTAAGCTTCAACTTTTACGACCTGCCCTTCAGCCGAATCGCGCAAAGCTAGCACCGTAAAGACAAGTAATGTTCCGAGTAAAGCGGCTCCGGTTGCTTGGTGAGCGACGGTTAGCGGTTCAACTTGCAGCCGTAAGCGGAAAGTTGCTACCCCTAATGTGATTTGCAGTACCAGAAGCAATCCGGCAACATGGATCAGACGACGCAGAAGGGGATGCAATGCCGGAGTGCGCCAAGCCAAAATCACCAATGTGAGAACCAATAGAATCGGCGGCACAATTCCTGCAATGTGGCTGTTCATGATCGTACACAGTTGGGATTGTCCAAAGCATTGATGTAATGCCCACTGCGACGACACTAATCCGCCTAGAATGCTCTGAAAGTAAACAAAACCAGTGGCAGCAATCCCGATTAACCGAAGCTTTCCGACCGTTCCGGTGCCCTGATACGGGATCAGTAAGGTGCCGATCGTCAATAACGTACTGAAAAATAACAATCCGGTTCCCAAGTGCGCCGTCACAATGTCAAAGCGCAGTAGCTCTGTGACCGTCAAACCGCCTAAAACGCCTTGAAACACAACTAAGAACAAGGCAAACAAGGTTGCCCAAGGCGTCCACTTTGGTAGGTCGCGGCGGAACCACCAGGAAACGGCGACTAATGCGATCGTCCCAAATCCGATCGTGGTTGCAATCAAACGATGGAACCATTCAAGAAACACTTCAAGATTCATCTGACTGCGGGGCACAAATTCACCATAACACAGGGGCCAATCTGGGCAGGACAATCCCGCATTCATGACTCGTGTGGCACTGCCCAGCGCCATCAAAAATAGAGTGGCAACTGCCAAACCGAAAACGAGGCGAGCAATCCAACTGCGAGCCTGAGTCGGATGAGAAATCGTGGAGGGATTAAACAGTGAATCAGACATAATTAGTTCCGAAAGGCCGATAGTCGTTTTCTAGAAATAAAAGTTCATGAAGCGTGAAGCATCTGCTCTAGGTTCTACTTTAGTGACGTAATCTTAAATCAGGGTCGAGTTTTGGAAATTCTTTGGATTTCGCTTAAATTAAGTCCACGCTGCGTTCCCACTTGGACTGATCCCAAAGAAAACCTTAAGGTTCAAGGGTTTTGTCCCCCAGATTCGATTCCTCTGCCCTACCGTGGAGGAAGACTAGACTGGATTGAGCAAACATTCTCAATAGACACTGTTCTCTCTACTCGTTGGAATAATTGTCAAGACGGCAACATAGACAGCGCGAATCTCTACCTAAAAGCTGTTTACCCAATATCCAGAATCTAGAACCCTTGAAGTAGTTATAGGCAAGATTGGTGAGCCGTGAACATTCCTAGTCAAATTTCAACTCTCCTCGCGGGTATCGTTCTGACGCTCGTAAGCCTTTGGTATGGTCAGAACCATAACCTGCTCCCTGTCGCTGCTTCCGAAGCAGCCCCACTGATTGATCAGTTGTTTGGTGCAATGTTGACGATCGGCACTGGCATTTTTCTCCTTGTGAGCTTTGTGCTGATTTATTCGTCCTTCCGCTTTCGTCGGCAGCCCGGCGATCTCAGCGATGGGTCGCCCGTCCACGGCAACATCCCGCTTGAAATTCTTTGGACTGCGATTCCTGCGGTGATTGTGTTGGGAATTTCGGTGTATAGCTTTGAGATTTACAACGTTGAAAGCGGCATGAATCCGATGGATCACTCGATGGCGGCACACTCGAAACAGTCGCATCAAGTCGCACAAATGAAAGGAGCCGCGATCGCAGCCCCGATGATCGCACAAGTTGATCCCGCCGCTAAGGATGCGGAAGTGCGTCAGAATGCGGCAACCGATGCGATCGAAGAGAAAATTCCCCTGCGTCAAGATGCGCCTGCGGCTGGAAACGTTGCTCCCAGAGCGGGTTCGATTCCTGCAAATGGACAAGAGCCGTTAGTCATCAATGCCGCAGGAATGCAGTACGCTTGGCTGTTTACCTATCCTGAAGAAATTATTGCAGGTGAACTGCATTTGCCTGTGGGTCGTCCAGTGGTCATGAATATCACGGCGAATGATGTGCTTCATGCGTTTTGGGTGCCTGAGTTCCGATTGAAACAGGATGCTGTGCCAGGAAGACAATCTGAGATTCGCTTTGTTCCGACCAAGGAAGGAGACTATCCGATTATTTGTGCGGAACTGTGTGGAGCCTACCACGGTGCAATGAAATCTCATGTCGTGGTGGAATCGCCCGAAGCTTATGAAACTTGGCTACAAAGCCTGAAGGTCGCGCAGACCAATGCCAGCGATCGCACGATCGCGCTGAATCCTGCCGAGATGACAGATGCCGAGTATCTCGCACCCTATGCCCAAGACGCGGGTGTAACTCCTGATCTGCTGCATCAACTTCATCCGATGAGCTAACCTCTTAAACACCTTTGCTATGACACAAGCAGCCCAAGTTCAAGAACAAGCGAATCGCCCTGCTCATCCAGAGAAAAAGGGCGATTGGAAACAATACTTTACCTTTAGCACTGATCACAAAGTCATCGGGATTCAGTACCTTGTCACAACCTTCGTCTTTTATCTGATTGGCGGTGTGTTGGCAACGATGGTGCGAACAGAGTTAGCGACTCCAGAATCTGATTTTGTCAGCCGCGAAGTGTATAACAGTCTGTTCACCGTTCACGCAACGGTGATGATCTTTTTGTGGATTGTTCCTGCGGGAACAGGCGGCTTTGGTAACTATCTCGTGCCTCTGATGATCGGGGCGCGAGATATGGCGTTTCCGAAGCTCAACGCACTGGCATTCTGGATGATCCCGCCGGGTGGAATTCTGCTCCTGAGCAGCTTTCTGGTGGGTGCGCCGGGTGCGGGATGGACGAACTATCCACCCCTGAGTTTGGTCAGTGGAAAAGCCGGAGAAATGATCTGGATTCTCAGCGTATTGACTCTGGGAACCTCTTCGATTTTGGCGGCAATTAACTTCTTGGTGACGATCGCCAAAATGCGGACTCCCGGCATGGGCTGGAACCAGATGCCTCTATTTTGCTGGGCGATGTTTGCTACCTCAATTCTGGCGGTGATTGCGACCCCGGTATTGGCGGGTGCATTGATTCTGCTGTCGTTTGATGTATTGATTGGAACAGCGTTCTTCAATCCAACGGGGGGCGGCGACCCGATCGTTTATCAGCATTTGTTCTGGTTCTACTCGCACCCTGCGGTTTACATCATGATCTTGCCTGTGTTCGGCATGATCTCGGAACTGATTTCCGTTCACGCTCGTAAGCCGATTTTTGGATACAAAGCGATCGCTTACTCTAGTCTTGCTATTTGCGGCTTGGGCTTGATCGTTTGGGTTCACCATATGTTTACCAGTGGAACACCGCCCTGGATGCGAATGTTCTTTATGATCACAACGATGATCATTGCCGTTCCGACTGGGATTAAAGTGTTTAGCTGGTTGGCAACGCTTTGGGGTGGAAAACTAGACGATAGTTCCGCATTGCTGTTTGCGATGGGATTTATTGCGCTTTTCGTGATCGGTGGCATTAGCGGTGTGATGACGGCTTCTGTTCCATTTGATATTCACGTTCACGATACTTACTTTGTGGTCGCTCACCTGCACTATGTCTTATTCGGCGGTAGTGTATTCGGATTGTATGGAGCGTTCTATCATTGGTTCCCGAAAATTACGGGACGCATGATGAATGAGGCTTGGGGTAAGGCTCACTTCTGGTTAAGCTTTGTCGGCTTTAACCTGGCGTTTATGCCGATGCACAAGTTGGGCTTAGAAGGCATGAACCGCCGGATTGCGGAATATGATCCCAAGTTTGCAACGCTGAATTTGATTTGTACGATCGGTGCCTTTTTGCTGGCGATTTCAACCATTCCATTCATTGTGAATGTCACCTGGAGTTGGCTGCGGGGCGAGCCTGCGGGAGATAATCCCTGGCGTGCCCTAACGCTGGAATGGATGACAACTTCGCCCCCTCCGCCAGAGAACTTTATCGCTGATCCAGTGCTGGCAACCGGTCCTTATGATTACGGTTTAGCGCCACGATCGACCGAAGTAGATGTGCCATTCTCGGATGCCAGTAATCCTGCACTGTCGGCGGGTCCTAGCTCGACTCTCAGAGCAAAGCCTGATCCCGTAGTGGCTGCAAATCCGAGCGATCGGGGAACCGAAAGCAACAATCGATAAAGCCTTGTAAGGATGAAGCGACTTCATCCTTTTGTCCTTTATTCTTGCAATACCCATGACGACTATCGATCCTGCAAAAACTTCTCGCGACTACCAACAAGAAGCGATCGCAGAACCCGCTCATCACTCCGAACACCCCGATCTCCGCATTCCTGGAATCATTGTGTTTCTCGCAGCAGAATCCATGATCTTCTTGGGGCTATTTATGGCGTACATTGCCTTTCGCGCCGTGACCCCAGAATGGCCCCCCGCAGGCACGCCAAAACTTGAACTCCTGCTGCCCGGAATTAACACCGTCATTCTGGTCGGCAGTAGCTTTGTGATTCACAACGCGGATCAAGCGATTCAGAAAAACGATGTGAAAGGCTTGCGGTTGTGGTTTGGGGTCACTGCACTGATGGGTGCTGTGTTCTTAGCAGGTCAGCTTTATGAGTATTTCCATTTAGAATTCGGACTGAAAACAAACATTTTTGCCAGCACGTTTTATGTTCTAACGGGCTTTCACGGGCTGCACGTTTGTTTTGGGTTGATTCTGATTTTGGCGGTACTGTGGCGATCGCGCACTCCAAACCACTACAGCAGCGAAAAACATTTTGGAGTCCAAGCCGCAGAAATCTACTGGCACTTTGTCGATGTCATTTGGATTATCTTGTTTGTGCTGCTGTACCTTCTGTAAGTTTGATAAATTTAGAGAACGGATGGAGTGATTGCTCCATCCGTTTTTGATTGGAATTAGAAATTTTGCTTGATATCTATTTATGCTGTCAACGTTTGTGATTACCCTGCGCGAAGGCGTAGAAGCGGCGCTCGTCGTGGGAATTGTGCTGGCTTATTTGAGTAAAGCGGGTCGATCGAATCTCAATCCTTGGGTTTACGGTGGCATTGGCGCGGGTATTGTTGCTAGTGTTGCCGTTGGAATTGTCTTTCTTTCGACATTGGGAAGTTTAGATGCTTCTAATCATATGTATGCACCCGTGTTCAAACCATTGCTCGAAGCGATATTTGGATTGATTGCGATCGTGCTTCTCAGTTGGATGCTGGTCTGGATGACGAAACAGGCAAAATCCCTCAAAGGAGAAGTCGAACGTGAAATCGATCAGGCGATTCAGACTAATGCAGCTTGGGGCGTGTTTGGATTGATTTTCTTTGCGGTGCTGCGGGAAGGATTTGAAACCGTTGTGTTCATCGCGGCACAATTTCAGCAAGGGTGGTCGCCTGTGATTGGTGCAGTTGGCGGATTAATGGGTGCGATCGTCATAGGTATTCTCTTGTTCAAGCTAGGTGTGAAAATCAATCTGAAACAGTTCTTTCAAGTGATGGGAATTTTCCTACTGCTGATTGTTTCTGGATTGGTAATCGGAGTATTAGCGCACTTAGATAAGAGCTTTGCAATTCTGTCTCAACTAAATCCGCGCTATGCCAGTTTATGTATTTCTGAGCCAGGTTCTTGCTTTTTGGGTGGATTGATTTGGGATGCTTCAAAGGTGCTACCACAAAAACAATTTCCAGGAGTAATTTTGCATACGTTGTTTGGATATGTCGATCAACTCTATTGGATTGAAGCGATCGCTTATCTCAGCTTCCTAACGATCGTGGGTCGTTTGTATTTACAGAGCTTAAATCCCGTTAAGGAATCAAAACCGTCAACGCTTTCGGAACAACCTTAAAATGCGCGGGCGTTGTCGTCGTGATCTCACCATCTGTATTGATTGATTTCGCCTTTGGCACATACACAAAGATCTCTTTTCCCTGCCAAGACTGTACCCAGCGAGATTGTGTATGAGTTCCCCGACGTAGAGCAGGCAACGCTAGCGCCATTTGCCACCAGTGATCAATCTCTAGACTGTAGAGATCCAAGCGTTCATCATCGATCGCAGCATCTTCCGCGACCGCCATTCCGCCCCCGTAATAGCGACCATTGCCGACAGCGATTTGAACGGTTTTCACTTTCTGCGATCGACCATCGCACACAATTTCTGCTTTAAACCGCCGCGACTTCCACAACACCTGAAACGCAGTTGCAGCATAGGCAAATACGCCCCAACGCCGCTTAGCGGTCTTAGTTAAGCCGCGCGTAATCTGAACACTCAACCCCAAACTCGCGACATTAAAAAAATACTTGCCATTCACCCAACCGAGATCAATCTGTTGCTTCTTACCGTTCGCAATCACCTGACAGGCTTCGGGCAAAGTTGAAGGAATGCCAAGCGTTCTCGCCAAATCGTTTGCAGTTCCGAGCGGCAGAATTCCAAGCGGCAACTTTGTTTCGATCAAACCTTCAACGGCAGCGTTCAGCGTGCCATCTCCGCCGCCGACGATGACTAGATCTACACGATCGCGATACTCCCGAATCGTTTCCGCTAAGCGAGACGAACGATCGGTCGGTGCTTCGAGCAGTTCAAAATCCAGTGCGTTTAACTGGCTAATCGCAGCTTCAAGCTGAGCTTGTCCTTTACGAGCATTGCGATTGACAAGGAGGAGCGCACGACGAACCATAATAACCATCACAAGAATGCAATCGATGCCGCGATTTTAGCGAATGTTCAACGTTCTCGCACGGATATACAACAATCGCTAAGATTGCGATCAAGCAAAAGTCGCCCAAAACAAAGCGAAAACCTCGATCGGACTCCAGCACTTTGATCCAAGCTGTTAAGAAAACCACACCAGAATGATACAGTTTGATTCTAAATATCCTCCTTCATCTGTCCTATGACTGCTCCGATCCTTGAGGTTGAAAACGTTCACGCAGGCTATGTCAAAGACCTGGACATTTTACAAGGTGCGAATATGCGCGTCTATCCAGGTGAACTGGTGGCGATTATCGGACCCAACGGAGCCGGAAAATCAACGCTTGCCAAAACAATTTTCGGATTGCTGAAGCCGCATATCGGAAATATTCGCTTCAACGGCAATGAAATCGCAGGACTTCGATCGGATCAAATCGTGCAGCGGGGAATGTCCTATGTGCCACAGCTTGCGAATGTGTTTCCGTCTTTGACGATCGAAGAAAATCTCGAAATGGGCGCATTTGTCCGAGATGTCCCGCTCGACCCACTGAAAGACGAAATTTATCAGCGGTTTCCTCGTTTAGCAGAACGACGTAAGCAAAGAGCCGGGACTCTCTCCGGTGGAGAACGGCAGATGTTAGCGATGGGAAAAGCTTTGATGCTCAAACCGAATTTGCTGTTACTCGATGAACCCTCTGCCGCACTGTCTCCTATCTTGGTGAATAGCGTCTTTGATCAAATTAGACAGATTAATCGGGATGGAACCGCGATCGTGCTGGTTGAACAAAACGCCCGTAAAGCCTTAGAAATGGCTGATCGGGGCTATGTATTAGAAGCGGGGCGCGATCGGTTTGAAGGAGTTGGATCAGAATTGTTAAACAATCCGAAAGTTGCAGAACTTTATTTAGGCGCGGGTAGAGGACACGGTTAAGGAGAGATTAATCTTTCCTACTGTTGAGAGAGAGAGAGTGACCCCGTAAGACAGAGAACGACTGTAGTTTTTCTTTTTACAGTTAAGGCGTATAGGAAAGCACAGATTTTCTAACGTCATTTACTACTTTGTCTTTTGAGGAAACCTATGAAATCTCACATGAACCTTGCTCAACGTACACTCGCCATTCTGAGCGCTACTGGAACCGCTGCTGTGATGGCATTGCCCGCATTTGCTCAAGCAGTGCCTACCCAAGGCGTTGTTAACAATGGCGACATCAACCGCCTAGAAAACCAAAATCTCAATACTCAAACCCCTGGTAGCACTTCTGATAACTGCGTACCTGTAGCCGGAGGTGTGGGTGGCCCAATCGACTCCGAGACTTCGAGCAGCACCGGACTTGCACCATCGAGCTATGACACTGCCAGAACTGGAGTTGATAACGGTAGCTTGACTCTGAATCCAGACCTCAGCGTCCGTAACAGCGCAAGCAGTTCGATTGGCAGCACGACTACGAACCAGGGCGCTTCTACGAATGGCAACACAAGCAGCTCGATCAACTCGACCTCAGCGAATAATACTCAAAACTTAGATTCGAGCACCGCGGCTGCGAGAATTGGCGTTCCCAACACGGCTGGCGCAACTGCGAACCAGAACACGATGGGTTCAAGTGCGAACCAGAACATGATGGGTTCAACTACAACCTACAATTCTAATTCGAGTGTGCGCCCTGTTGCAGTCAATCGTCAGTTTGATGCCAACAACCCGAACCCGGCAGTGGCATACCGCTACAACGGCCCGGCAGGAACGGCAGGTCATGAAGTGATCTCGAATTTAAATGCGCTTCAGTACGGTCAAAGAGCGTTCATCGCTAACGCTGGATCAAATCAAGTTGCTTCGTCGGTGCCTGTTGCTTGTGCGCCTCGTTAATAGCGAATTCGAGGATCGATGTAAGCGTTAATGATGTCGATCGCAATACTAGCGATCGCAACAATAGCCGCAAAGAAAACAACGATTCCTTGCACGGTTGGATAATCTCGTTGAGAAATGGCTCGGTATAAGCGATTTGCAAGTCCGGGCCACGAGAACGTTACCTCTGTAAGGATTGCTCCCCCTAACAACGCAGCGAATGTCAGCCCCAGAATTGTGATCACTGGAATCATTGCATTTTTCAACGCATGATTGATCAGGATCTTCAGTTCTGGGATTCCTCGTGCGCGGGCAGCTTCGACGTATTCCGCTTGCAGAGTTTGCCTCAGATTAACGCGAACGATTCGCTCAAAAATACCGCTAATTAACACGCCCAGCGTGATGGCAGGCAGCGCGAGATAGTAGAGCGTGACTAGAAACTGATTTAGATTGCCCCTAAGCAGACTATCGATCGTATACAGTCCCGTGACCGCTTGGGGAGGTGCGATCGTGATCGGAAATCTCGTTCCCAGCGGAAACCATTTCAATCCAACCGCAAATACAAGCTGCAACACCATGCCGAACCAAAACATCGGAATGGAATAGGTGATAATGCCAAACAGCCGCCCACCTGCATCTAAGGCGGTGTTCGGACGTGAGGCGGAGATTGCACCTACCGTAATCCCAACCACGAGCGCGATCGCTAACGATACGATCGCCAGTTCGACCGTTGCCGGGAAGAACTTACCGATAATTTCCCAAACGGCTTGTCCTTGAGTGGTTAAGGATTTACCTAAATCGAGCCGCAGCAACGACCCCATGTAGTCGAGATATTGGAAAAATAGAGGCTTACCGAGTCCTAGTTGATTGCGGAGTTCATCTTTTGCGGCTTGAGGCGCTCTTGGTCCTAAAAGTGCATCGACTGGATCGCCGGGAGTTGCCCTGAGTAGGAGAAATACGATCGTTGTGATCAACCAAATCATCAAGGGAGCCATCAACAATCGGGATAAAACGTAGTAGCGTAACGCGCTCGATCGAGACATGATTTGTCGCCTAAGTGAAAATGAGTGTGTATCCGACACCGTAGAGACGTTTGGGTGAAACGTCTCTACCCGGATTTATTGGAATCGATCGACCAACGCCGATCGCGCCTGTTCTCGATCATCAAAATGAATCTTTTCCGTACCCAAAATTTGATAATCTTCGTGCCCCTTGCCCGCAATCAACACGCCATCTCCGGGTTTCGCCTGCAAGATTGCGGTTCTGATTGCAGTCGCACGATCGCTAATCACAGTCGGATTTATAGATTTTGGAATTCCAGCCACCACATCTTCTAGAATCTGCTCTGGATTTTCAGTTCTGGGATTATCCGAAGTGACAATCACGTGATCTGCTAGCGTTGCGGCAATGTTCCCCATTTTTGGGCGCTTGGTACGATCGCGGTCTCCCCCACAGCCGAACACACAAATCATCTGTCCCCCAATAAACGGACGTGATGCTTTCAGCATATTTTCTAAACTATCGGGCGTGTGAGCATAGTCTACAATCACGCTGATATCTTGATCCGGTTTAATTTGAACTTGTTCCATACGTCCCGGAACTCCCGTAAATCCGGGTAGCGCTTCCACGATCGCGCTCAATTCCAAACCCAATTGCAATCCTGCTCCCACTGCTGCCAGCAAATTCGCCAAGTTAAACTGTCCGACTAACGGCGACTTAAACGCAGCCTCACCCTTTGGAGTATGCAGTGTGCCGCTCACGCCGTCTGATTCATAATTCAGATTGCTTGTCCACAGATCCGCATGTTGCTGAGTGCTATATGTCCAAACAGAATCGCGATTCAACTGATTGATCAACTTCTGCCCATACGGATCATCGAGATTGACGATGCCTCTCGGCACAGCAGAGCTGCCCGCTTTCCCTTTCAAATAATTCCCACCAAACAGAAGCGCTTTTGCAGAAAAGTAGTCGTCCATATCGCGATGGAAGTCGAGGTGATCTTGGGTCAAATTCGTAAACACTGCCACTTCAAATTCGCAGCCTAATACCCGACCTTGAGCGAGCGCATGAGAACTCACTTCCATCACGCCATATTTACAGCCAGCCTCGATCGCTGAAGCTAACTGATGCTGCAATTCCACCGGAAACGGAGTTGTATGTAGTGCGGTTTGCTGAAAGCCTTTCCAGCGTGTGTAGAGCGTTCCCAGTAGGGCGGTGGGTTTTTGCGATCGCACCAGCAAATATTCGATCAAATGCGTCGTCGTAGTTTTGCCATTCGTACCCGTGACCCCGACCATCTTCAGCTTTTGAGCCGGAAACTCATAAAACGCAGCCGCTAAATCGGCGCAGACTTGAGCCATATCGATCGCCGGAATTACCAACGGCGGCGGCTCGGACTGAAACGCCGGATCGCCCATTGCCCGACTCGCGGCTTGCGGAGACACGATCGCCGCGATCGCCCCTGCCGCGATCGCGCTTTGCCAAAAATCCCCTCCGTCCACGCGAGTTCCCGGCATTCCGATAAACAAATCGCCCTGCTGACAGGAAAGCGAATTCGTAGTTAACCGTTTGACTTCGGCATCAAGCGCGGGATGATTTGGAATCTCGCCCATGTTCGGAAGCTTGGCTAATAATTCTTTAAGCTGCATCGATAACTCCTTGCCCAATCGAGCTTCGCCTACGTTTTAAGCGTTTGATGACATATATTTCTGTAACATAGATTCCAGTTGTTGAACGGTCGATCTCGGAGAAGGGCGTGGCAGCATTTTATCCTCCAAATACAAAACCGGGATCTCGTACTGATACGCCTGAAACCAATCGTCGCGGGTAGTGATATCCCGAATTTCGAGATCAAACGAAAGGCTTTGGATTTGCTCTAATTTCTCCTGCAATCCCTCACATAAATGGCATCCGGGCTTACTGTACAAAATAAGTTTCATGACTGCGTGCCAAATCATCCCCCGATATTATGACGAAAGCGACTCTGATTACAGGCGCATCGACGAGAATGATCGGCTCTAGTACAATTATTCGCAGTGGTATGACTTAGCTAAATTTATGATCAAAATTCTTCATTTGTCTGATATTCATCTCGGTAGCGGGTTCGCCCACGGCAAGATTAATCCCGAGACTGGATTGAATACGCGACTAGAGGATTTTGTCGCCACTTTGGGAAAATGTATTGATCGGGCGATCGCCGAACCCGTTGATTTAGTGCTATTTGGTGGAGATGCGTTTCCAGATGCAACCCCGCCTCCCTACATTCAGCAAGCGTTTTCAGGGCAGTTTCGCCGCCTTGCCGATGTGGAAATTCCTGTCGTTCTCTTAGTTGGAAATCACGATCAGCATTCTCAAGGAGCGGGCGGTGCAAGTTTGTGTATTTATCGAACGCTGGGTGTCCCTCATGTGGTTGTGGGCGATCGATTAGAAACGCATCGCATCCAAACTCGCAACGGTGACATTCAAGTGATTACTTTACCGTGGTTAACGCGATCAACTCTATTAACCCGTCCTGAAACTGAAGGGTTATCGATGTCGGAAGTGGGGCATCTATTACTTGATCGATTACGAGCGGCAATGGAAGGCGAAATCCGTCGGCTCGATCCCGCAATTCCAACTGTATTGCTAGCGCATTTAATGGTGGATGCTGCAAGCTATGGCGCAGAGAGATTCCTAGCGGTTGGTAAAGGGTTCACAATTCCATTAGAATTTCTGACTCGCGATGCGTTTGATTATGTGGCATTAGGTCATGTGCATCGGCATCAAATTCTGTCAGAAAACCCGTTTGTGGTTTATCCCGGCAGCATCGAGCGCGTTGATTTTAGCGAGGAACACGAAGACAAAGGATATGTTCTGGTGGAAATCGGTGCTTCGCTCACCGAAGGTGTTCGCGGCTCGACCACACTCGAATTCTGTCCGCTGCCTGCGCGATCGTTCTGCACGATCGAACTTGATTTAACCGAATCAGACGATCCCCATTCAGAATTATTGGCGGCGATCGAGAACAAGCCGATTGAAGATGCCGTCGTTCGCGTCATTTACCAAGTTCGTCCTGAGCAAATTGACCTGATCGACGATTCCGACTTGCACACAGTTTTATCGATCGCGCACACCTACACGATTCAGGCAGGATTGCTCAGTCAGATGTCACGATCGCGCTTACCAGAATTGGGTGTGGGAAGCGCGATCGAGCCTTTGGATGCACTCAGGGCTTATTTAGCCAATCGCGAAGATTTGAAACTGTTAGCTGAACCGATTTTAGAAGCAGCAAAAGCGTTACTAGCAGAGGAAGAATTTTACATTGAATCGGATGCTGGAGAAATGGAAGTTGTGCAGACGCAATTAAAGCTGTTGTAGAAACCAGCCGTTTCATCTGTAGCGATTTTGAAACAGTTGTGAAGTGGGGGTGTTACTGCAAGAACGATCGTCAAACAAACCGTCTTCAAAAATCAAATAAGAATTAATCCTTCACTTGAATTACATCGGTAGATTGATGCCAATAAGTTCACAAAAATCTACAGTTTGATTATTAGCGGAACGATAAATTCAGGAACCGCTAATCGCCTCAAGTCCGCTGTTCTATTTTTGTAATTTATTTACTGGAAATTAATATGCCACGCCTAGTTGGGAAACGCTCAAATCCGACTCCCGCGATCGCGCTGATTATTCTCGCTGCCGCTGCCCTTGGAGTCTCACTCGAATACTACGGATATATTAATGTCGTTCCCGGATTCGGTCGTACTGTGCCTTATCCGCTCGATCAAAATAACAACTTTGACGCAAGATAACTTGCTGAATTCTTATCAATTACATCCAAACTTTAATCAAGAGGGCATCATGAGAAAAGGAAGTGATATCATCGGCAGAACAATCCTTGCCTTTGATACTGGCAAGCGCGTGGCACGGGTGCAAGATCTCATCTTTGATCAAGACACCAATCAATTGCTAGGTGTTCTAGTTCGAGAATCAGGTTTATTCCAATCAGCAAAAGTCGTTCCGCTTGAAGCAATTTCCGCGTTCGGAAGCGACACTCTAATCATTCCAACTAAAGAAGCAATCATTTCTACGCACGACGATGAGCAAATTCATCGAGTGTTTCGGCGCAATATCATTCTCAAAGGCACCCGCATCGTTACCACCGACGGACGCTATCTCGGTTCTGTGGTCGATCTGTTCTTTGACGAGCAGACCGGCGCGATCGAAGGCTACGAAACATCGGGCGGTATCTTTGCAGATGCGTATTCGGGACGATCGTTTATTCCTGCACCACAGACGATTCGCATCGGTCGGGATGTCACTTTTGTTCCACCGGAAACGGCGGAACTGATGGAAGAGCAAGTCGGCGGCATCCGGGGTGCAATGCAAAGCGCATCAACTCGCATTCAAGAAGGCTCAGAAGCAGCAGGTCAAAGCATTCAATCCGCTGCCCAATCCACACAGGAGCAACTCCAGCGCAGCGCAGAAGCCGCAAATGCAAGACTCCAATCTGCTACAACCACCGTCTCGAATGGATTTGAAAACGGAACGCACAGCGCCACCGCAACGATGACAAATCAACTCGTTGATCCCGATGAGCAATTTGCTTATGTGATTGGAAAAACGGTTGATCGCGATATCTACACCGATGACGGACAACTGCTAATTGGTAAAGATCAAGTCATCACCCTAACCGTTGCAGAAGCCGCCCGCTACGCAGGCGAACTAGAAAGCCTCTACCGTGCTTCAGGGGGCAGCCTAACCGCACCCGCTAACCGCCAGCTTCATGAGTTGGGAGAGCGTGTCCAAACTGGATTTCAAGAAGCCAGCGATCGCGCCCGGACTGGATTTCAAACCTTAACTCAAAGAGCGAATGAAACCTTTTCGACGGTGACAGCTCGACTCGGAGTCGAACAAGCGAAAGGACGACGCGCCGATCGCCTGATTCGCGCTGATAATGGTGCAATTATCGTTGCGCCCGGTCAGATCGTTACCGATGTCGTGATTCAACGTGCTAAAGCCAGCAACCAGGAAACTGCGCTTCTAGATGCAGTGGGCTTACATCCGACTGAAGCTGTTCGTGGCACGACCAATGATTCCTTGGCGATCGTTCGCACCCGCTTACAAAGTCACTCCTCGATCGCATCGAGCCGACTGCATCAAGAAGCTGCCATCTTCCAAGAGGAAGCTGCGATCGCTCGCGAAAATGCCAAAACGCTGTGGCATGACCTCAAAGAGCGAGTCGCTGAATACCAAGGTCGTAGCGCTAGTGCAATTCACCGCAATCGAGTCGAGCACGCTTTGGGTCGTCCGGTGAATCGAGTCATTCTCGATCGTCAAGATAATGTAATCCTGAACGTGGGTGAAATCATTACTCACAAAGCGATCGAGCAAGCTGAAGCTAGCGGTGTGATCAACATTCTGCTTAGCTCTGTTTACAGCAAAGAACCGACGATCCGCGAAGAAGAGCTACGTGCCCCCGAAGCTGGGATGGCATCGCTAGAGCAAGAACACGCGATTCACAATTAACGGGGTGAGAAGTGGGGAGTAAGCTGTCGGGTCTACACAGAATCAAGCAACCATACTCCCCGCTTTCCTTTCGCGATCGTCCTCTAAAAAAAAAATAGTTTTGCTTGGAATTTACCCAGCGTGTGTGTTAGATTAAGCAAGGTTACGAAATCCGCGGGTCGCTAGCTCAGCGGTAGAGCATTCGGCTTTTAACCGACTGGTCTCGGGTTCGAATCCCGGGCGACCCATATTCTTCTGGAACTTCTATTCTTTAAGTCTCAATCGATTCAATCAGAGAACTCTACTCCTTCAACGGTGACATAGCAGTTGAAGAAGTGGAGTTCTCTTTGTATCTGGCTAGAGCTTTAGAAGTGCTACCCAGCTGTAAAGCTTACACAAAAAAGGCAGGCAGCCTCATGCTACCTACCTGAAATGTAGATCAGATAATTTGGAACAATTAGGTTCCAGAAGTCCAGGAGTTGATGTACTCGAGCTGGTCAGAAGTTAGACTATCGATCGAGAAGCCCATCGCTTGCAGTTTTAAGCGTGCGATCTCTTGATCTAATTCGGTCGGAACTGGATAAACACCTGGTTCTAACTGTCCTTTGTTCTTGACCAGATATTCTGCGGCTAAGGCTTGGTTTGCAAAGCTCATATCCATCACCGCGCTTGGGTGTCCTTCTGCGGCTGCCAAGTTGACCAAGCGACCTTCACCCAGCACAACGACTGATTTACCAGACTTGAGCGTGTACTCTTCGGTGAAGTTGCGGACGGTCTTCACATCGGTTGCCCGTTCTTTTAACGCTTCGAGATCGATTTCGATGTCAAAGTGACCAGAATTACAAACGATCGCGCCGTCTTTCATCGCGTCGAAGTGTTCCCCGCGAATCACATGCTTGTTGCCGGTAACGGTAATGAAGATATCACCCTTCGCAGCCGCTTCGGACATCGGCATTAGTTGGAAACCATCCATCACGGCTTCGATTGCAGCAACCGGACTGATTTCGGTAACGATGACGTTTGCGCCTAAACCACGAGCGCGGTTCGCTGTGCCTTTACCGCACCAGCCATATCCAGCAACGACGATTGTTTTACCGGCTAACAAAATGTTTGTAGCGCGGATAATGCCGTCGAGCGTGGATTGTCCGGTTCCGTAGCGGTTATCGAAGAAGTGCTTCGTTTCTGCATCGTTGACGTTGATGGCCGGGAACGCCAAAGCACCATCTTTATTCATGGCTTCCAAGCGAACCACTCCGGTTGTGGTTTCTTCGGTGGTTCCAATTAAGTCTTCAATTTGGTGTTTGCGTTGTTGCACCAGGGTTGCGACCACATCACAACCATCATCGATGATGATGTTAGGACGGTGATCGAGGGCGATTTGGACGTGCTTATGATAGGTTTCGTTGTCTTCGCCTTTGATTGCGAAAACAGGGATTTCGTAGTCTGCAACTAAGCTAGCAGCTACGTCGTCTTGAGTCGAAAGCGGGTTGCTAGCAATCAGGATCGCATCGGCTCCGCCTGCTTTGAGGGCGATCGCGAGATTTGCAGTCTCGGTCGTGACGTGACAGCACGCAACGAGTCGAATGCCTTCAAACGGTTTTTCTTGAGCGAAACGATCGCGGATTTGCTTCAGCACTGGCATTTCCCGCCCAGCCCACTCGATCCGCTGTTTACCGGCGGGTGCAAGGGCAAGGTCTTTGACTTCGTACTTCAAACGGACGGGTGTTGCGGTCATGAAAATGTTTCCTTAACGAGAGACATCAAGTGCGGGATGTGAAAACCCCTTAATACGTTAACTTGCATTTCTCAGATCAATTCAACGATCGCTAAAGTTTCTGAATCGATTCCACAACGATCAGCAAGGATTGACAAAGCAAGTTAATCCCTAATCTCAGGTTCGATACTGAGCCAAGTCAAGGTGACCGGTAAAGCTTCTTACGTGCTTTACACAAGCTTTCTTGACTCTCTTGAAAAGCTTAACGTTTCTTCAAAGGATTTGGGCGATTTCACTGAAACCCGCTAAGATAGTACAGAAATACCACTTCTTCAAATTCGAGGGGACAACCGATCCAACTTAGGGCAATCTCCACCTCAAAATCTGCCTCAGGTTGTAGTTGATTTTCACTACAATAGAGAAGTAATGAATTCTCCCTTCTCCATGCAAGATGTCGTTCCAGTAGGTCGGTTTTTCTCGATGGGCGGTGGACGAGTTGGGCAATATCTTTCGACTAGAGTTTTAAGCGTGAGGACTCCGTTTCGACGGTATGCGCGATCGTCCGAGGTGTGTTATCTCGGCTTTGATAAGTTTAGTCAGGCTCAGAAATTCGCTCAATCCCTTGCTAGCTCAGGAATTCGTTTCTCCGTACAGAAGAGTCAAGTGCTGACTCAGTTCCCCTATGAGATCAAGTTGATGGGTGATACTGAGACGGCTCGACGGCTCGCGTATTGGGATCGCAAAGACCACGATCGCGCCACGATTGCATCGCGCAAAGCCGCGATCGCGGCGTAGATCGCTCTCCTTGAAATCGTAGCGATCATGCACTACAATAGTACAAGTGATTCAGGTTCTTGTTCCATGACGAAGCATTATATTCTTCAGCTTGATCCGAGTGCCAAGTACGAGTGGGATCGGTGTTCGCTTCGTGATCCGATTACTGCCGATCGCCCTGGTTTTGCGGAGCTAATCGCGCAAGCCGTGGGTGAGCAGCCCGGTTCCTACCTTGTGTCCGTCAAGATTGAAGTGCAAGTCTTAGAGCAAGCTGCACCGCAGTCTCAGCGCGAGACACAGCTTCCGCCGATTTCTGAGTTGCCCACTCATGCGCCTGTTCTGCAAGGGATGGTCGCTTAATGTCTGAAAGGTTTGCTGCTGTTCGTAGTCGGCTGTCAATTTTGACCCGATGGCTACTGACCACTTATTATTTTCAGGAATGTCAGTCATGAAACTTCGTTTAGATCAATATCCCACGGCGATCGCTCAATCGGCTCAGCATGTGAATGAGCTAGAGCAGAAGATCGCTGAGATCCGCTATCATATCGCTCGGTTAGAAGGGAATGCCGATATGGTGGTGGCGTTTGAGACGGCGCTGAAGAACGATAATCAGCGCAAGGCGCGGCGGTTTGAAGTGCTGCAAGTGAATTCCGAGTATCAGCGAGCGATCGATGCCCTCAATCGGGCGACGACCGAGAAGGCGAATGCGTTTGCTCATTTAGAGCGGTTGCGGAATGAGTTTAGCGTTGCCAAATTAGAGACGCGGTTAGCGATCGCACAGCAATTGAGCGGGTTAGAATCGCGTGAATTGGTTGGACTGTAGAGACGCGATCAATCCGCCCGTACAGACGCGATTGATCGCTGTACGGGCGGATTGATGCAAGCCCGGTGAATGTGTAGCAGTAGAGCCTTTCTAAGTTCTACTGCTTTTCCAATAAAAAAAGACCTCCACCACTCGCGGCAAGGTCGTTCAGTTGATTCAAGTTCTCAGAGCATAGCGTAATCGAAAGGTGGATCGAATGCAAGAAAGAGTGGTGGTGGTGATTCGGGATTTAATGAAACTTCAAGGTGTAAGTATTCGGCAAATCTCTGCCAGAATCGCTGAAGAGCATGGAGGAAGCGCATTAGGATACACACAGCAGATCAATCGCATTTTGAATGATCCAACGTATGAGCCGAGTTTTGCAACCGTTGAGAAGATACTGTCAGCGTTGAAATTTTCAATGTGGCAATTGCCCTCGAATCTCAACACGATCGAATCCCGATTAGATCAGTTAAGCGATGAAATTTCTGACATTAAAAACACGGTTGCCCAGCTTTGTGCATCGATTGAATTGATATCCAACGATTGCGACAAAGTATAGTAAGTCCCATGTTTGAGCCACGCTGACAAATCGATTTATGATTTTGAAGTGGAATGGAGGCTTAATATGCGTTGTGTAGTAGTTGATCCATCAGTTTCGGGACGATTGGCACTTAGAGAAGCCGATCGACCCTCGCTTTTGCCATCGGAAGCCTTGATCAAAGTTGCAGCCATTTCGCTAAATCGGGGAGAAGTAAGACGCGCTCAAACCGCCGCCGCAGGATCACGACCGGGATGGGATTTGGCAGGAACGATCGTCACTGCTGCCGCCGATGGATCAGGCTTTCCGGTTGGAACACGGGTGGTTGGATTTGTGTTATCGGGGGCTTGGTCAGAATTTGTGGCAGTGCCCACCGATGCGATCGCAGCCTTACCCGATCAGGTTTCGTTTGCCGATGCCGCAACGCTTCCGGTTGCTGGATTAACGGCGCTGATGGGACTTTCAAAGGGCGGATCACTGCTAGGAAAATCGGTTCTGATTACTGGTGCATCGGGCGGTGTGGGATATTTTGCCGTTCAGTTAGCGCGGCAAGCAGGCGCGATCGTTACGGCACAACTGCGGCGCTCAGATTGGATCAATTTTGTCAAAGAAGCAGGTGCCCATCGAACGATCGTTGGAGAATCGCTGAAAGAGTTCAGTCCGTATGATTTGATTCTGGATTCGACAGGCGGCATTCTGCTTTCCAACGCGTTGAGCGCGATCGCGCCCGATGGAATCTGCGTCACGTATGGAACCACCGCAGATGGAACGGTGACGATCGACGCGAAATCCTTTTACGGTGTGGGTGGCGCAAGCTTATACGGCTTTATTCTGTTCCACGAACTGAAGCGCCAACCTGCTGCTGTTGGACTCGCGAAATTAGTGCAATTCGTTGCCAATGGAACCCTGAAACCACACATCGATCGCACATCTTCCTGGAAAGAGATTGCAACGCTCGCGCAACAGTTAACCGATCGCCAATTTGTCGGCAAAGCGGTTTTGCATCTCGATTAGCGTTCCACGGTGTTTAGGTGAAACTTGCTGTAACAGTTCTAAAGCCGATCGCACAATTTCATCCGGCTCAATATCCAAGCACTCTAGATTGTAAGGACACTCGAATGCATAGCAAGGATGGCAATCGGTGGGCTGCCGCAACAATCGCGCAAATCCGCTGCGTGGTTCCCATTGGCATTCAAGCTCAGTTCCCGCAAACATAATGATGCTTGGTGTTTTGGTTGCATCGGCAATGTGCATCGTTGAAGTATTGTTGCTCAACATCAATTCTGCATCAGCAATCAAAGCGGCAAGCTCTGACAAGCTGGTTTTGCCAATCAAATCGATCGCGCAATCCCCCAACACTTCCAGCACAATTCCAGCCCGATCGCGATCTTTCTCAACTCCAGTTACAGCGACTTTCCAGCCTGTCAGAGTTGCAAGTTGTTTCGCTGCGATCGCAAACCGATTTGCATCATAGTTGCGCGATTGGCAGCTTGTCCAAGCATTCAGCACAATGTAAGGCTGATCAATTAGGTTGATATTGGGAAATTGAATCTCAAGGGAACGATCGCGTACCTCAAACCCGACAGACTCGATTAAGCGCAAGTTTCGTTCCACTTGATGCAGATCATCCGGCGCAGCAGCAATCTCATGAGTGAGCATTGCGCCGCCTGTTTCTTTTGATTCTCCTAACCGGAGCGGAATTTCTGCCAAGCACGAAACGAACGCGGCTGGATGCGGAGACTGGCTGAAGCTTGTGAAGATAATCACAGCATCAAATCCGCGTAACTTTTCAACTAACTGCCACTCCCGCGCTGGATCAAACGGCAAGCGCCCCAAATCCTGCCATAATACGCGCCACGTCAGCACCTCATCGACCCACGGCAACACGGCAGCGGCTAACGAACCGCCGGGGCTTGCTATCAAGGTCAACTTTGTTTCGGGCAAGTTCTCTTTAATCGATCGCAAGGCTGGACTGGTCATAATCACATCACCAATATTGTCCAACCGCATCACTAACAAATTTCTAACCGATGTCCAAGGATGAGCTAACACAGAATTTTCACTTATCAAATGTTCTGAGCTTCCAGCAATTGAGTTGCAACTGCCATCACTCGATCGACAGAAATTTCATCGACACAGGTTGCCCAATCTGCAATTGGACATTCGCCACTGTACCAACAGGATTGCATAGTGAAGTTTTCAATTCTGCGCTCTGGACAGTTCAAATAGCCTTGTAAATTAACGTGCGGTTTTGGTTGTCCGTAGCGTTCGTACCAGGATGGGCCAAATAGTGTGATTGTGGGCGTTCCCACCGCTGCTGCAACTCTAGCCGCTCCAGTATCACTAGCAATCATCAGATCAGCTTGAGAAAGCATCGCAGCTAGTTCTCGTAATGTTCCTAATTCCCATAATTTTGCGTTGCTGATTTGGTCTGAAATGAATGCTGCTTGTTCGCGATCGGAGCCAACTAAAACCACGATCGCAGCCTCTAATCTCTGCCCCAATTCAACAAAATTCCGTTCATCCCAGCGTTTAATTTTCATCCCCGCATCGGGACAAAGCACAACCAGAGGACGCGCTAAACCTGAAAGTTTTTCTCTTGCAGCCTGGTACTCTTCAGGCGTGAGATACAGTTTAGGCGGCAGAATTGCAGATTCTAAGATCAAACCTTCTGATAACAGAATCTCAGTAAATCGATCGCTCACAAATTGATTCGGAGGCGGCGATCGCCACAGATTCGACACGACACGATCGGCACGATCAAAAATCAATTGATCAATGCGATCGTAGTTCGTATCTGAAACAATTAAGTCAAACGTCTGCTCAAATAAAAGCTGCTCGATCGCCTGTCTCACATTGCGTTTATCCGCATAAATAACTCGCTCAATAAATGGATCATGCTCCAACAATGATCCGCCTGGTGCAAACGTCAGCACGGTTATCTTAGCTCGAACATGACTCCGCCCCAATGCTTGAATTGCAGACAGCGCAATTAAAACATCTCCAATCCCACCTAATAGCTCAATAAATAGAATTTGCTGCATCTGAACGATTAATTGAATCCTTCATATCAGCTACCAGTTGCAGTGCAATGCTGTCATTGTTCTAAAGAGAGAAATCACTCTGACTGTATCTGCGAACCCCGCTTAAGCAGCGATCGCCACGTAGAATTTTCAGTAGCAACAGAGCAAAATTAGCAAAAATCGTTGCAGCCACCCAAAACTCGCTTATAATCCACCCAACTCTTCGAGCTGCGCTCAATAGCACTTTTTGCTTCTATCGCCATGCTGAAATTCTTTAAACTCGAACTCACTGCCGCGATCGCTCTTCTCATCAGCACTCCTGCGATCGCGGCTCCTTTAGAAAATTGGCGCTTCGATCCAAATACCAACCAGCTTGAAGTTACTGTGCCCGCTGGAATTACGCCGCGCTATTCTCTCATGGCACAGCCGACCCGACTTGTGCTTGATCTTCCTGACACTCAGGTTGCAGATGTTAATCCAAGAGGAACGTTTTCAGGGGCTGTTCGCGAAGTTCAAGTGTCGCAATTTCAGCCCAATATTGCCAGAATCGTTTTAGAACTTGCCCCCGATACTGAATTAAGCAATCCGCAAGCTCAACTCCAACTCGTCAAAAGCACCGAGCAAGGGCAAAGTCGCTCTACTTCAGCAAGTGTTCGCTGGACCCTCCGTCCGATGCTTGCAGCTTCCACAAATTCAAAAGCTGTGTTCAATGCGGTGCGTCTAACTCAAGCCGCACCTGTTCAAACTTCAGCGCCTCAGACTGCGATTGCTCAAACTTCAGCACCAGCATCTCCGATCGCCCAAGCCTCTGCCAACGATTTTGGTTTACCGCCTGCTCCACCTGCAATCAACGTTGCACCAGAAACGCCGCCTTCGGTGACTGCCCCCCCCTTGCCGCCTGCTCAGTCTCGCCCGTTGCCAGCCGCACCCACTGCTGGGTCGAGCAATCAGCCAGGAAGTAGCTTATTGTTTCCGACTGCCCCTGCACGATCGTTTCCGCAATCGAATCCGCTTCAATTGCCCGAAGTCAACTCCAGCCTAGAGATTCCTCGATCGTTTCCGCCCGTGATTGCTCCTGCTATTCAACCAGAAGTTACTGTTCCGCAGCTTGAGCGACGCTCAGATCCGCCACGATCGACACAGCGCCCCTTAGAAGAGGCTCCAGTTCCAGCGCGATCGAGAGTGATTGAGTTTGGTCAACCTTTGCCGCGTTGATTTCAGTTCGCTGCCATTTTCCAAAATGCCGTCATGAATTGATGGAACCGTCCTGCATTGCTTACCAGCCTAAGCGGGTCGGCTGTTCATACACTCGTTTCAAGGTGTTGACATCTCTCGCTGAAATTGAAGGAGGAGTGCGAACCTGCGAAAAGTACATCACATCGGTTTCAAGGGGGCTATGTCCCCAAATGCCTAAAGCGTGGCCAAGTTCATGCCGCGCTGCCGCAAGCATTGACAAGTCTGGGCGATTCGGTTGAACTCGAACGATCATGCGATGCTGCAATACTCCATCTTGTTCGTACAGTTCAAAGCGGACATCTGCGAATCGAACGCGCTCAACGGGAGGAAATCGGAGCGGAATTGAAGATCGATCAATCCGAATATCCGCACTGTCCCGACGATCGACCAGTTCCAACGGAAAATAAGCTTTCCATTCGTTTACCGCTTGCGTTATCAGATTGACCCAAGTTTGGCTCCACTGATCCGCAGGCTCAACGTAGACCCGCACCGGAAAGCGCGACCAGACCAGATATTCAGGTTCCGTTTTCTGTACTCGATCGAAGTAATCGCCCGATCGATCCGTCCACTGTGCCAGAATTGGGGGAAGCGGATGAACTTTCGGAACAGACAACGCCGCGCCAGAAATTGCCCAAAACAAAACGCACCCGACTGCAAAAAGAGCAACCGAATGCGTCTTAAACCAGCGAAATTTTAGCGACCCAGCCATCCCGCACTCAGAATTACTGTAATTCCCATGAAGAGGATCGTTAACAACCAAGTGGCGCGATTCAAGGTTGTTTCTGCGCTCTTGGTGCTAGTAAACAGTTGAGCTTGACCCCCTAAGCCGCCCAAACCATCCCCTTTAGGACTATGCAGCAGCACCAGAATCACAATTCCGACCGCAGAAAACATCCAGATAAATCTCAAAACTGTCAGTAGCGTCATAAGGTTAATACGATCGACATACCCTTCATTATATTGACATTGCCGTTACATTGATTCGCTTTACGCGAGATTGGGCATTCTGGCAGAAAAACGTAGTTTCCCTGAATGTCATGATCAACGCTATTCGTTTTGCATTAGTCGGCGAGGAAGCAAGTCTGAATGACCTGATTAGAACGCTCCTTAGCTTGTTCAACTTCACGCTAATTCAGATTGGAGAGGTTCGGCTTTCATTTGCGACTCTATCGGCTCTTGTTCTTCAAATTGGGTGTGTCGCGATCGCCTCCCGCGTTATTAAGCAGGTGATTAAAAAGCGAATTTTAGCCAGCTTTGGACTAGAGCTTGGGACACGCGACTCCCTTTCTTCATTGGCAAGCTATATAGTCGCGATCGCAGGCTTTTTCTTCGTTCTCGATTCTGCCGGAATTAACCTAAGTTCTCTCACCGTGTTTGCAGGGGCGATCGGGTTAGCAGTTGGGATTGGCTTGCAGAACATAGCAAACAATTTTATTAGCGGCATCATTTTATTGCTCGAACAGCCGATCCGCGTGGGCGATTTTGTCGAAGTTGGGACTGTACTCGGAACCGTTGAACGCATCTCGCTGCGATCGACCCAGATTCGGACGGGAATGGGCTTATCAGTGTTTGTGCCCAATAGTGTGCTGGCAAACAATAGTTTGATCAATTGGACGCATCTTGATCCGACCTGCTGTGTTGCGTTTCAGATTGCGGTTGCCGATACGAATGATTCGATGTTAGTCACAGAGGCAATGCTAGCCGCAGCGTATGAAGAACCGGATATCTTGTCTTCGCCGCGTCCGATCGTCTTTTTCAAGGGCATCGAGAATAACTCGTTTTTGTTTGAGATTGAAATTTGGATTACTCAACCGATGCGAAGAAGTTCGATTAAAAGCGCTTTACTCTTCCGCATCCAAGCCAAGTTTCAGGAATATGGCATTATCTATCCAAGCAAGAGTGTTGTGATTCGGACAGAGCATCCGAATCCGATGCCTGTGTTCATGGAGCAGGCTGCCACACCATTCGAGGAGTTAGCAACGAATCAAAAGCTGAAACGATCGACCGCCATCACGCTCAAAGAGATGCTTCGCAAGGTGAGCTACTTCTCGACTCTAAGCGATTTTGAACTGAGACACATTATCGAGGAGGGATATCAGAAAAAGTTTGCAACAGGTGAGACTATCTGCCGCGAAAATGATCCCGGAGATTCGTTTTATATCATCTTGTCGGGTTCGGTGGATGTGTTTGTTGAGTCGATCGACAAGCAGGTTGCAGTCCGCGTGGCTGGCGAGTTTATCGGAGAAATGTCTTTGTTGATGGGAACGCCTCGCACCGCAACACTACGCACTTTAGAGGAGACGATTTTATTTGTTGTCGATCGCGGCAATTTGCAACGGTTATTGCGAAAACATCAGGAGCTTGCCGATCGTATTTCCGAAGAGTTAGTCAAGCGACAAGATAGCTTAGAGCGCTTAGGCATCAGGATTGGCGCTCAGGAAGAACCGCCGCTAATTCAGATCCGAAAACGGATTCAAATGATCTTTGGAATTTGATTTGCGTTAACGAGCGTTGAGCTTTTTCTGCACTTTCGCGATCAAGCGTTTGAGAGCAAGCTGAGTTAAGCGCGATCGGGTCAAGGGTGCAATGGTAGCGGGATGAGTTTGTTTATGGTCAAAAAACTCATTCACCTCACGTAAAATTACCTCTAATCGGTGCAGAATGTTGGGCGATCGATATTCATCAAAGAAATTAGCAGGTAAAGGAGGTGTGGGGTTAGCGATCGCTCTCAAAATTCGCTGGACATCATACTCGGTCGAATAGCTCGCAATTTTTTGACAATTAAACCCTGGATCTAAGTAATCCGACAATCCACCATTCACGCTTGAAAACACTTGACATCCACACGCCATTGCTTCCATCGGTTGCAGTCCAAAACCCTCACTGACTCCCTGTTGTGCCCAATACTCCGCAGAATCGTATAAATAAACTTTAGTATGATTGAAAACAGTTGAGAGACTATCAACGAATGTATTGATAACCTCAACTTTACAACGCTGCTGAAGTGCAGGAATTAATTGATTAATCAAATACTCCGAGGATTTACGCGTGTGGATCAAAACATCAATATCGCGATTCAAATCTAAAACACGAAATTCATCAGAGATTTGATTCGGCAAATAGTAGATCAGTGAATTCGGTGAAAGCTGTCCCCAATATCCTAAAGTATCGCGGCTAACCGTGACGATCGGAACACTAGAAGGCAACGTAAAACCATAGCCTGCACTATGAGCGTGATAAATCGCGTGATAGTTTTTCAATCGCTTTGCTAACTTTGCGACATCAAATCCCCAACTCATTACAAAGATAATGTTGCTCAAGTCTTTCTGCTCCAGCACATCATCAAGAAACAAAGTGCCTTTCTCACGTTGTCGATAAGTGACAATCTCTGCTGGACAAAGCTGCTTTGCCAGGTTAAAGGCTTTGAGTTCTGCCCATAAGCCTCCGCAAGCAAAGCGTTTCCCAGTTCCAGGCAGCAAGAAATAAAGCGATCGCATCTCAAGTCACATCATTCGGTGTCGGTATTCTATTGCAGCGATCGTTCAAGCGCAAGAAAAGAAATCAAGCCTTGCATCAAGGGTTCAATCTGGAAGGATGGCTCAAAATGAGGTACTTGATTCTGGTGACTTGGAATAAGAGACAGCAAGCTATGCGTTGATGGTGCAGCTTGATTGTGCTGGGTGTTAAACGATAGAGCAAACTGCTTCACCTGATACTGCTGTAGAGGAACTGATGAAAAGAATAATGGGGTTGTCGGACGGTCATGTGTAGCAGAGCTATCGCTCACCTTTGCAATACAAGTCGAATCAAACGGAATCGAAGCGTTCAGCACATCGAGCGCGGCGCTCTGACGCGCTGCATCAGCGCGATCGAACTCCTTTGCCCAACTTAAACCAAACTGATGCCGATTGTTGCGGCTCTTTGCCCAAACTGAACTCGCGTTCTTCACCATGAAGTCTCTGTAACGCGAATTCGGTGAAGTTTGATGCAAGTAAGCTAAATTGCGAATGAAAATTCCCTTAAACTGCGGTCCGTCCTCTCCGCAGTTTGGCTCACAAAGTTCGCGCAACACTCCATTTCTAGAAAGATGCTGAATCGTTGCATTGGCGATCACATGCGCTTGATTCAGGTAAGAACGGTCTTTTGTACTTTTATACAAACCAACCAGTCCTCCAATGACTACGCCCTGGTTGTAAGTCCAAGTCGTTTGTCCGTTGTTGCGGCAACGATCGTCGAGTCCATCATTAATTAAATTTTGGCGGTTGATCATGCCCGATCGCTTGATCCAGTTCCAGCCACGCTTTGACCAATCGAGGTAACTTCCTTTACCGTAGTCATTCACGGTGCGTTGATGCAACCGGATAGCAATAGTAAAGAATAACTCATTCGTAATTGCGTTTTTATACTGACGATCTTTGCGCCACCACATGCCGCCGCCGCACTTTGAATCCCACCCTTTGGTCATGTCCTTGAAGATGGCTTTTGCAGTGTTGAGATAGCGCTTTTCGCCAGTTAAATCGTATGCCTTAATCCATGTCAACGCCCACCAGCCTTGATCGTCATACACATCGGCTTCGGTGAATCCTGTTGATTTTTGCTTGTTGTAGGTGTTGGAGATGATGTGGCGATAGGTGGGCTGATTCGTCATCCGCGAATAATCGATCGTCGTTTCGAGTGCGTTTGCTGCATTCCACCATCCCGTCGATTTCCAAAGTCCTGTAGAGCTACTGTAAAACAGTTGAAGCGCTGCCATTCCAGCGGCAGCGGCTTGGCAAACTCCGGGTAGAACCATAACCGAGCATCTCCTTAAATCCTGGTCACAACAATTGGGTCACAAGGTAATTAAGGATACTGCCCTAGATTATTTTTTTAACATGACTTAAAAAACAAATGCTACTCGGTGACTGCGTGTTGCTTTAACTCAGTCAGGCTGGCATATTCGAGCGCTGCGGCATGAGTTGAAGCCAACACAACCGGAGGCGCAACCCCTGCATCGAGCGCTTCTTTCCAGCGAGCGGCACATAGACACCAGCGATCGCCCGGTTTTAATCCAGGAAAATCATAAAGAGGCATCGGAGTGCTGAGATCGTTTCCGCGAGATTTGGTGAATTCGAGGAACTCGGCGGTCAACTGAGCGCAGACGACATGAACCCCCGTATCTCCAGCTCCGGTGCTACAGAATCCATCGCGATAATATCCCGTCATCGGCGAGGTGCAGCAGCTTTGAAGTTCCTCTCCTAAAACATTTCTAGCGCGTGAAACCATGATCAGTTCTCCCGATTGATATTAGTTTTCCAGGGCTTGCTGGAGTGCTTCTTGTTTGAATCCAACAAATACTGCCTTTCCATCTTTCACAAATAGAGGACGCTTCAGCAGCATGACATCTTTTGCAAAAGCGTCCACCCATTGATCGTCCGTCCAAGCTTGTTTTTCTTCTCCTAAAGCGCGGTAAGACTGCCCTGACGTATTTCGCATCGGTTTTGCTCCCAAGGCTGAGACCCAGGAGGCGATCGCAGCCTTGGCAGGCGGATTGTCTTTTGTGTTGATAAAGTCGTAGGCGATCGCGCGATCGTCTAGCCATTTGAACGCTTTTTTACAGGTTCCACAGTTGGGAATGCCATAAACTTGCAGAGTCATCGATTCTAAGCTTTGATTGCCTTGATGATTCTAAAGCAGAACATTCACCAAGATCCAATAGATCACTAGCGTTCCGATAATTCCAATCCATAATTTTGCTTGGTTCATAATAATAAGGTTTTTATGTTACGTGAGTTGATAAATTATCCGCTTCGATTTGAGCGGGTGGATGCCCCCTAAATCCCTTACGAGGGGAAACTTTGAGCGAAGAGATTCCCCAAATCTAGAGAGATTCCTAACGCTCACAGTTTCCAATCATGCAGGATTTAGAGGGTTATCTGGAGCATTATTGAAGCTATCTCCAGTGTCCGATCGTTGATGCCCGAATGGGATCTACCACAAGAACGAGACTGGCTTAGCGCTCGACCAGTTGCCGGAAGCGACGATCGTTCATGATTTGCTCAAACTCAGGATCGCTCTTAGCATCTTCTCGGTAGCGAGGATTGAACCGAATGGCTTCTTCGAGGTTTTCGATCGCTGCCTGGGTATGTCCTTGAAGCGCGTAGCAAATCGCTTTGTTGTAGTAGGCGGGTGCGTAGCTTGGCTGAATATCGATCGCAAAGTCAAAGCTTTCAAGCGCATCACGATCGCGCTCTAGCTGAATCAGCAGATAGCCGCGATAGTTCCAGACTTTGTACGCTTCAGAATTGAGTTTGAGGGCTTCATCAAACGAGGCTAATGCTTCGGAATAGCGTCCTAACATTTGCAGCGCTAATCCACGGTTGAGCCACGCGATCGGGTCTTCGGGACGAATTTGCACCGCTTGATTGAACGATCGAAATGCTTCTTCGTGGCGCTGCAATTTGCCCAATGCGACCCCTCGATCACACCACGCCTCTGAGTAATCCGGATCGAGTTGAATCGCACGATCGTAAGATGTGATCGCGTCTTTGTATTGCTTCAGTCGTCCCATTGCTAACCCGCGTCTTAGCCAGAGTTCAGGATTGTTGGATTGCTGCTTAATGGTGCGATCGTAGTGTGCGATCGCCGCCTCAAATTGACCCGATCTAAATAACTCCTCAGCCTGGTCGAAATCAGTCGAGTCTACTGACTCCGCAGCGGAGGTTTCAGCAGGCTCAGGACGGCGATTTTGGGCTTGTTCACGCAGTCCCGAAATTTGAGAAACAAACTCAAGCTCTAAATGCTGAAGCTTGTTGAAAATCGCTTGTTTTTGCTGCACTGCATCGGATTCGAGTAGCCGCAACTTATCGAGGAAGTTGGTTCTTCCTTGAAGCGCAGCCGATTCTAACGCTGAGAACTGAGATGAAACTTCTGCTCCTCGCTGGTCGAGATCGGCTTGCAGTTGCTTTTGATGCTGTTCTAGCTGCGACAATACTTCCGTTTCTTTCTGGTCGAGGTTGCGCTGTACCTGTTTTTGATGTTCCTCTAGATGCGATCGAACTTCCGTCGCTGTTCCTGACAGTTCCGTTTCTAGCTGTTCAATTCGATCGCGAACTTGATCGCGTTGCTGTTGGGTATCAACCTGAAATGCGACAAGCTGGGCTGCAAATTCTGCTTTGAGATGCCGCAGATCTTCAAGCAGTTGATTGCGCCGATCTTCTGTGTCAGTCTGTACGTCGCTCAGTTGCGCAATGTAATCTTGCTCGAATTGCGCTAAGCGTTGCAACATTTGATCGCGTTGGTGTTGCGCGTCAGATTGTAGCTGATCGAGATGCGTCGTAAATGCAGTTTGCGATTTCGTTAAATGTTCTTGCGTGAGTTGTTGCTGCTCTGTGGCAAATGCACCAATTTCATCGAGTTGTGCGATTAATTGATTTTGTAATTCCGTGAAGCGATCGACGACAAGCGCACTTTGCTGGTCGGTATCGGTCTTTAACGTCATGAGATGGGCGGCGAACCCTGAAGAAAGATTTTCTAGCTCTCGTTTGGATAAATTAACTTGCGTTTCCAGTCCGGCTAACAGTTCGGATTGCGATCGTGACAACTGAGCCGTTAAGCCCGTTAAACTGTCTGCATCTTCTGAAATTCGGCGCTGCAATTCCTGAACTTCGCCTTCGAGCTGAGCGATCACATTACGAGACTGCTGAATGCGGCGTTCTGCTTCCTGTTGAACATCTTGGAGCTGATGCTCAACCTCGGATAAATGCTGAAGCTGCTCTAATCCTCGTTCGACAATTTCACGAATAATAATCCGTCTGAATCGCCACAACGCCACAAGCAGCGCGATCGGAAACACGGTTAAGGTAATTAGCGCCACATTCAGCAGCATACTGGAGCGAGTCAAGGCACGATCGATTTCCGATTCCACTTGCGATCGGACTTGCTGCTCTTGTTTCAGTTGGGTTAGTTCTTGCTGCGGGGATTGCTGCGCCCGGACAACTTCAATCGAACTGAGCGGAGCCGAACAGACAAGAAATCCGCCCAGTAGAAAGGCAAAAACTGATTGATTCTTTTTCAGCATAAAGAATTTCCGCTCGATCAATGGAAGTTGTACTATTGTCCAATTTACCAAGCCGATTCCGGAATTCGCAGAAATTATCTAAATATTGCAGCTTCTAGATGGTTTCCGGTTTACTATCACGCTGCATTAATTCCCCAACGGCTAATCGCGGCGTAATTTCTCCCCGCAGTAAGCGATCGACCTGAGTCGAAATCGGCATCGAAATTCCTTGAGCTTGCGCTAATTTGATTAGAACCTGAGTCGTATTAATTCCTTCTGCGGTTCCCTCCAGTGTTGCTAGAACTTCGGAAAGCGTTTTCCCTTGCGCGAGTCCATACCCAACTTGATAATTCCGGCTCAGCGAACTGCTACAAGTCGCTAGCAAATCCCCCAATCCCGATAACCCGTAAAACGTCTCCGATTTCGCGCCCCAATACGTACCCAGCCGAATCATCTCAGCCAGTCCTCGTGTCACTAGTGCTGATTTCGCGTTCGCTCCAAGCTGCAACCCGTCACAGGCTCCAACCGCGATCGCAATCACATTTTTCAAGGTTCCACCCAGTTCAACCCCAAGCGGATCACCATTGGTATACACCCTAAATCGCGCTGAGGAAAACGCTTGCTGAACGCGATCGGCAACCGCTTGATCCCGACTCGCAACCACACTGGCAGCAGGTAGCCCTTGCTGGATTTCCTTGGATAAATTGGGTCCTGATAGAACTGCGATCGTACTTTGCGGAAATGCAGCCTGCCAAACCTGCGAGGGCAGCAAGGGTAAAGCCGTTTCGCTCCCCGATTCAGAATCTAATCCCTTCGTCGCTGTAACGATCGTCGGCATTGCAATCGAGATTTGATCAATCACCGATCGCACGCCTTTCATCGATACGGCTGAAATGACGAGATCGGATTGGGCGATCGTTTCGTTGAGGGATCGATCGCTCTGCCGCGACCAGATTGCGGCTTCATATCCATTGTCTCGTACCAATCCTGCCAGCGTTGACCCCCAAGCCCCCGCCCCAATTACCGTAATCCTCATCGCGGATACTGCTTCATCAGCGCCTGAACCTGCTCGGCATGATAGGAACTCCGGGTCAGCGGAGTCGAAACCACCTGCAAAAAGCCGATCGATTCGCCATATTCGCGCCAAGCATCAAACTGCTCTGGTTTGACAAAATCCTGCACGCCTAAATGCTTCTGACTCGGTTGGAGATACTGCCCGATCGTCAAAATATCGCAATTCACCGCTCTCAAATCCTGCATCGTCTCGCGCACTTCGGCATCGGTTTCACCCAATCCCACCATGATCCCCGACTTAGTGTAAACGCTTGGATTAATCTCGCGTACCTGTTTCAGCAATTCGAGCGATCGCGCATAATTCCCTTGCGGACGCACCCGACGATACAGCCGTGAAATCGTTTCAGTATTGTGATTCAGCACTTCAGGAGACGCACTTAAAATCACCTTCAGCGCGTCCCAATTGCCGCACAAATCTGGAATCAGAACTTCGATCGTCGTTTGCGGTGAAACCGATCGGATCTCCTGAATACACCGAACAAACTGCGACGCTCCACCATCGGGCAAATCATCCCGATTCACCGAAGTCACAACGACATGATTCAACCGCATTCGTCGCACCGCTTCCCCTAATCGAGTCGGCTCAGTCGGATCAAGCGGCTGCGGTTTCTTCTCAAAATCGATATCGCAATAGGGGCAAGCGCGAGTACAAGCAGGACCCATGATTAAAAATGTCGCTGTCCCTGCATTAAAGCACTCGCCAATATTCGGGCAAGATGCCTCTTCGCACACGGTATTCAGCGCTAAATCTCGCAAGACTTCTTTGACAGTTCCGACTCGCTCCCACTGAGGAGCTTTGACCCGTAGCCATTCCGGTTTAACAACCACTGCTTTACCTATGTGTGCGATCGCGTTTTGCGTGTTCTATCTTAATTTGTCCTGACTCTTCTTAACAACCCTGGAATTTTTCGCAAATTCCTCGACGCAAGCGCAAACTTGCATTATGATGAAATACGCATTGCAAAAAATGCTTTGCGGGATGTAGCGCAGCTTGGTAGCGCACCTCGTTCGGGACGAGGGGGTCGTAGGTTCAAATCCTATCATCCCGATCTTAGTTAATCCATAGGTTGAGCATCGTTAAGAGATCGCTCAGCGACCTAGAAAAAAGCTCCGATCCGTCAAGGGTCGGAGCTTTTTTGTAAGCGCAATTTTGCAAGCACAATAACGCAAAAGCTTAGACTCGACCGCGCAGCATTTGCGCCATCTCGTTTTGCTTTGGCGACATTTCCAGCGCCACTTCTTCGGTAATCTGTCCTTGCTCGTACAGCTTGTATAACGATTGATTCATCGTACACATCCCGTCAAATCCGCAGCGAGGAATAATCGCCTCAATCTCATCAAGTTCTCCTTTGCGGATGTAATCTCGAATCGCATCGGTATTAATCAAGATGTCATGGAATGCTGCCCGCTTGCCGTCTGTCGTCCGGCACAGCCCTTGGGCGACGACTGCCACCAGCGATTCTGCCAGTGCAACCCGCATCGTTGGCTGTTCATTCGGTTGATAAAGGCTGAGAACCCGCTCGATCGTTTTCACGGCGCTATTGGTGTGTAGGGTTCCCATGACCAAGTGACCCGTCTGCGCTGCTTTTAGTGCCGTGTTCACCGTTTCTTTGTCCCGCATTTCACCGACCAGAATAATATCTGGATCTTCCCGGAGTGCGGCTTTAAGAGCATTGTCAAACTTTCGAGTGTGCATCCCCACTTCGCGGTGCTTAATCAAAGCTTTGCGGCTTTTGTGAATAAATTCGATCGGGTCTTCGATCGTAATAATATTCTTCGGCATCTCCTTATTGATGTAATCGATCATCGCTGCGAGCGTAGTCGATTTCCCTGATCCGGTAGGCCCTGTGATTAAAATCAAACCCTTGTGATAGTGACAGATATCCTTAAACACCGCTGGCAGGTTGAGCTGCTCCATCGTCAAGATTTTCAGCGGGATCAAACGCAGCACCATCGCTGGTCCATGGAGCGAACCGAAGATATTAATCCGAACTCGTGCAAAGTCGTACTGAGTCGCGCCGTCGAAGTCCATACTTTCTTCAAACTGGCTGATCTCCTCTTCGGACAGCACTTCCCGCAGCCAACCCATGAACGTTGCATGATCCGTTTCAGTCCACTCGGTTACTTCGATTTCGCCTCGGTTGCGATAGCGCGGAACTTCACCCACTCCCAAATGAACATCCGAAAATCCTTTATCGAATGCGGTGCGGATGATCTGCTCTAGGGTCGGTGAATCAGAGCGACGAGACGTAGTTGGGGCAGACGGCGGAGTTGTGGGGCGATGCCCCATTGCAGGAGGGGGAGTTGCTCCAGTCGGGGCTGTCAACGGTGCAGAAGGCGAACTGACCGGAATTGGGGCAGGCGGAGCGGGCGGACGATTTGCAGGCATTGCAAAGGTTTGGGTCGCGCCATTTCTCACTGCTGGCTCAGTCACTTCCGCAGAGCCATTAGGCATCGTCCGCAGGGAAGGCGGCGGTGCAGGAGGCATTCTTGGAGCAGGTGGCGGAGGCATGTCGCGAATGGCGGCAGTGGTCTCGACGGGCGGCGCGGACGAACGCTGTGATTCTAGTGTCATATGCCTACGTTGATAAAATCCCTGAGTACATGGATCGGATTAATCGAGTGGCGGGGGCAGGGGGCGAATGAATGCTCGATTTGGAAAATCTTTACGGTTTGAACCTTGGCACGATGAATGCCAGACCCCTAACATGAACTAAGCTTTCCCCGATGTCACCGGGGAGTATCAAGAGGGATGAGGAGCTATGAGTGCGTCAGAGCGTTGGTATGTAGTGAAGCGACCCACTGCCCAATGTCAGATTTTGACTGAGGATGAGCTAGAAAAAAGCCAAACGACAAATCCCTCTGAGATCGTGGAGCATTGGGGTCCATTTACCTCAGAGGGAGAAGCGATCGCACGGCGCGTCGGATTGATTCGATCGGGAAAATGCCAGCCGAGCTAGTTTTTGGCGCGGTTGCCTTGTTTTGCGGTGATGGCTTGGTTAAGTACCTGCATGGCTTTGACGTACTGCGGATCGTTAGCTGTGCCGATCTTTTCGCGGTCTTTTAACAAGGCTTGTCGCTGCTGTTCGCTCAGCTCAACGACCACATCTGGATCAATTCCATGCTTGTTAATGTCGCGACCTTTGGGCGTGAGATATTTCGCGATCGTCACCGCCATTCCCGATCCGTCACCCAAGCTGCGAACCGATTGGACTAAGCCCTTACCAAAAGTTTTCGTTCCGACGATCG
This sequence comes from Cyanobacteria bacterium FACHB-63, assembly GCA_014695255.1. GTDB lineage: Bacteria > Cyanobacteriota > Cyanobacteriia > Leptolyngbyales > Leptolyngbyaceae > Leptolyngbya. The sequence goes on along the minus strand of JACJNX010000031.1, from coordinate 21,613 downwards.
TGCCGCGGTTGTTATCTTGGATGGCTCCAGAGAGAATTTCACTGGCGCTGGCTGAACCGCCATCTACCAGTACGACGAGCGGCTTATCGGTCAAGGCGCGACCGTTGGCTTCTTCTTTATCTGAAATGCCCTGACGATCAACGGTGGAGACGATGCCGCCTTTGGGAACCCACATCCGAGCGATATCCACGCTGGCGTAGAGCAATCCACCGGGGTTCGATCGGAGGTCAAGCACGTAGCCTGTCACGTTCTCTTTTTCCAGCTTTTGAATGGCTTCACGCATCTCTGGGGCGGCATTCGCGCTGAACTGAACGAGTCGAATGTAGCCAACTTTTCCTGTAGGCGATTGCTGGACGCTAGCGCGAACGGGATGAATTTCAATCTTGGCGCGCTTGAGGTTGAACTCTAGCTGCTGAGTGCCGCGTAGAACTGTGAGCTTGACTTGCGTATTCACTGGTCCGCGAATCAGCGTCACGGCTTTGTTCACGTCCATTCCTTCGGTGCTTTTGCCGTCGATCTGCTGGATGATGTCTTTTGCTTGGACTCCCGCGGCTGAAGCAGGACTCCCCTCGATCGGCGAAATTACCGTGAGTTTCTTGGTTTTTTCATCGGCTGCAAGCTGGATTCCCACGCCTGTCAACTCACCGGAAGTATCGATCTGCATATTGCGAAACTCGTCCGGGTCCATAAAGCGCGTGTAGGGATCGCCCAATCGCTTGAGCATTTCTCGAATCGACTTATAGGCTTCGGTTTTATCCTTATAGCTGCGGTTGAGATATTGACTCCGAACCGATTTCCAATCGACCTGATTAAACGTCGCATCGACGTAGTTGCGATCGATCACTTGCCAGACTTCATCCACAAGCTCTTTAGGACTATCCCGAAAGAACGCCTGCCCTTTATTAAGATGAATCCCGGCTCCGGTGATGGTCACTGCGGTCACGGCGGCAGCCGTTGCTCCTAAGACAAGCGCTCGTTTCGTCATGACTATACCTGCTGAAGTTCTGGAGAAGTGACAAAAGGTTATGCTCAATTTAACACAGGCACTTAGGGCGATCCGTAATTATTGCCCAGTTTTTGGATAGGAATTTGGCGATCGCCAGGAAAGACGGGAAAAAAAGAACTTGAATCGTTAAGATTTGTTTCGCGTTCTCTTGCTGCTATTGCGGCTCAATCCATTTACCATCCGCTTTGATTAGGTTAATCAGTTCTGCAACGCCTTGATGTTCTGGGACTTTCTTGATCTCATCACGTCCTCGGTACAAGGAAATGTAGCCCGCTTGCTTTCCGACATAGCCATAATCGGCATCTGCCATTTCACCTGGGCCATTGACGATGCAGCCCATCACGGCAATGTTTAACCCGGTTAGATGATTTGTGGCTTCTCGAACTTTTTGCAAGACTTCTTCCAGATTGAACAAGGTGCGGCCACAAGACGGGCAAGCAACATACTCAACCATCGTGCGCCGCAGTCCCAATGCTTGCAGAATGCCATAGCAGACGGGAATTTCTTTTTCTGGAGCCTCGGTTAGAGAGACGCGAATGGTATCACCGATGCCCTCAGCCAAAAGGGTACCAATGCCAGCCGTGGATTTAATCCGACCATATTCGCCATCTCCCGCTTCGGTCACGCCGAGATGGAGCGGATAAGCCATTCCTAGTTCGTCCATGCGTCTGACCATTAAGCGATTCGCAGCCAGCATAACCGGGACTTTTGAGGCTTTGAGCGAGAGTTCAAGGTTGTAAAAGTTGAGCGACTCGCAGATGCGGATAAATTCGAGCGCGGATTCTACCATCCCTTCTGGGGTATCGCCGTAAGTAAACAGCATCCGTTCTGCTAGTGAACCGTGGTTCACGCCGATTCGCATTGATTTGTTCTGATCCCGCAGGGAGATCACCAGTGGAGCAAGCGTTTCTCGAATTTTTTCGCCGATCGCGTCAAACTCAGCTTGTGTATATTCGGTCGTTTTCGGCTTTTCAAACACATACAGGCCGGGATTAATCCGCACGTTATCGACGTAATTTGCCACTTCTAGGGCGATCTTCATGCCGTTGTGATGCACATCTGCAACGAGCGGAACGGGCATATAAGTTTTGTGCAGGCGATCGCGAATTTCTTCCATCGCTTTCGCGTGTGCCAGGCTAGGAACAGTGACACGAACGATCTCGCAGCCAATCTCATGCAGACGGCGAATTGCCGCGACTGACCCTTCAATGTCGAGCGTGTCTTCGTTGATCATCGACTGAACGGCGACGGGATGATCACTCCCGATCGAGATGCTACCCACAGGAACAGAGCGAGTTTTGCGACGATGAATCGTAGTGTCAGTGGAATACTGAGCCACCGGAGTAGCCGAGGCGATCGGGGTAGGCAGAGTTTGCATAACGCGGTAATGGTGGGTCGATAGCAAAAAAGACAGAATCTCATCAATGGGAGCTTCTGTCTTTCAGATTGCCATAGAAATGAACCATTTAACCGGATTTTCCGCCTATCCCCGGCATAAGCGAGATTCTTGTTTAACAGAACCTGCCATTGCTGCACTTTGCAGCGTCATAAAGGCGCGAAAATCCTCTTGATCGTACTTCGAGGAGAGCAGAAGCCGCAGTTGATTTTCGGCTTCGATCGAGAGCAGTCCGGTCGTTAGCGCTTGTTGAACGACTTCGCGAATTCGTGACATATCAAACACCCCAACAGCCACAAGTGAACGAGTTTCAGTACGAACAACCCAAAGGATTTATGCAATTCCGTAGAATTACGCTTTCGGCTGACAGAAATTTCAGGCTAAATCGATGGTTGAGATCTTAGAGGAGCTTCTCCAAGAAAAGCGGTATAGCAATGAACAATTTTTTGAGTTATCCAAATTGTTCAAATCTAGACCAGAACTAGCCTTGACGCAGCCTGACGAATTCGAAGTGAGAATGTTCCCAGACTTTGAAAACAACTTTGCTCTACCATTCTGATTTCATTTAAGAGACGGCTGATCCGGAATGAAAAAACGAAATGATACAAACATGAGGGAAAGCTGTACGAATTTTCCCTAGGTCCCCCCTCGGTTGCCGCTCTATATCAGAGTTTATTCATTCGGAGGCAATTCCAGCGCGATCGTGCCTAGGTTTCCTTTGCGGAAATCAGTGAGAATCTGTCGTGCGGTGCGTTCTGCGTCACCTTTGTAATTCAGGTCTGCCAAGGTTTTGACATAGCTTTCTCCGGTTAAATCTGCGATCGCCAGTCCATAGCGCGATTCCAATACTCCAGAAGAGGACTGCAAGAGATCAACCAGCGATGCCGCGACTCGTTGATTGTCGTAAGCGGCTTCGCCAATATCGTCACAGATGGCTAGTTTAATGGCGGCTTGCTGATCCGTGAGCTTGTTGGGCAAAACTCCGGGCGCGTCGAGTAATTCGATTTGGTCAGAAATTCTCACCCATCTCAGTTGCCGCGTTACACCAGCACGACGGGCACTTTCGACGACTCGCCGCTTGAGGAGCCGATTGATCAGGGCTGATTTTCCGACATTGGGAAAGCCAATGACCACAGCTCGAACGGGGCGAGGCAGCATCCCACGATCGATCCTGCGCTGATTCATCTTCGCTCCTGCCGTTTGGGTGGCTTTGGCGATCGCCTCGATCCCCTTACCATGCTGAGCATCGGTAAATAGCGGCTCCTCGCCCCGGTCTTGAAACCACTGCATCCACTGCTCTTTAGCTTTCGGCGGAATCATATCCACTCGATTCATGACCAGAATCCGCCCTTTCTCCCCAATCCACTGATCAACCTGCGGATGATGCGTGGACAAAGGAATTCGCGCATCCCGAACTTCCAGCACGACATCGACGCGCTTGAGTTGCTCTAGAAGCGCTCTTTCAGCTTTGGCAATGTGACCGGGATACCACTGGATGGAAGGTGCAGACATCTTAGGTTAATTCTCGAAGAGTTGGGCGGGCGTGAGTTGGAGTTGGGGAAATTGGCGGGAGTGGATTGAGCGATCGTCCTGAAATGTCCCAACTTCAGCGTATTCATCGCCTTGCAGCGTTAGCACTGTGACTGATCGGTTGTCGGGATCAATTAGCCAGTATTCAGGAATGCCACGTTTGGCGTATTGAGCGCGTTTGCGAATCAGGTCTCGCTCTCGATTTGCTCTACCAGGACTGAGCACCTCAGCGACCATCCTTGGAGGAGGTGCATCCAGTTTGATCGTCAATCGGTTTTGGGTCAGGCTGAGGTGCGTCTCCTCCAAAATCAGAAAATCAGGATAGCGATTTGCTGCATCCCCTCTTTGCAGTACTGGAACCTGAATTTCACATTTGCCAGGACGAACTAATCGGTAGGGCAATCCTGCTTCTACTAATTTTAGAAAGAGAAAATTAGCGATCGCATCATTTGGCTCAGATTCTGGCGGCAAAGCGAATAACTCTTCATCGATCAACTCATAGCGATTGCCCGTACCGTCATCAAACTCCAGGTACGCTTCAAACGTGGCAAATTTGGGTTTGGCTTGAGTCATCGGTTAAGGAACGACTAGGACAGGACAGGGAGAAAGGCTGATCACTCGATTGGTGACGCTATCCGATGCGCCTTCGGTCGTGAGTCCAAGACCCCGACATCCCATGATAATCAAATCGGCTTCTACCTCATCGGCAACATCACAAATGGTAAAGGCAGGCTTGCCCTCGCGCTCGATCGCATCCGCTTCGATTCCCTGCTGTGAAAAGATCGATCGCGCATTTTCTAGCAGATTCGCCACCGTATCCGGAGACGACATCGCATCGGGTTGCTCGCTCGCGGTTTCCACGACTGAGAGCAAAATTAGACGGCTTTGATGCACTTTCACGATATCCACAACCGTTTCCACAGCTTGACGAGAATCGCGGCTTTCATCGATCGGAAACAATACAGTCTTAAACATAATTTCAAATCCAGACTCAACTTATTTCCAGCATTACAGAAACTTCGATCATAGGTGACGCGATTAATGGAAAAATAAGAAATAGGTAGAAAGACTCATTTAGGAGCCAAGATCGTGCCGAAAAAGACTGTCAATGATTTATCGTCCGCTGAATTACAAGGCAAGCGTGTTTTAGTTCGGGCAGATTTCAACGTGCCTGTGGATGATCAAGGGAATATTACCGATGACACGAGAATTCGCGCAGCATTGCCCACGATCAATGCGCTCACCTCAAAAGGAGCAAAAGTAATTTTATCCAGTCACTTCGGTCGTCCGAAAAACGGACCCGAAGATAAATATCGCTTAACTCCGGTCGGTCAAAGACTTTCAGAACTGCTCGGTAAGCCCGTAGTGAAGACCGATGACTGTATCGGGGATGAAGTGAAGTCGAAAGTCGATGCGATGCAGCCTGGAGATGTTCTGCTGCTAGAGAACGTGCGGTTCTACAAGGAAGAAGAGAAAAACGATCCGGCGTTTGCTGAGAAATTAGCCTCGGTTGCAGATTTGTACGTCAACGATGCGTTTGGGACGGCTCACCGCGCCCACGCTTCGACTGAAGGTGTGACCAAATTTCTCAAGCCCTCAATTGCAGGATTGCTGATTGAGAAAGAACTGCAATATCTGCAAAACGCGATCGAAAATCCGCAGCGTCCGTTAGCCGCGATCGTCGGTGGCTCGAAAGTTTCTAGCAAAATTGGTGTAATCGAAACGCTGCTGGATAAGGTAGACAAACTCCTGATCGGCGGCGGTATGGTATTCACGTTCTATAAAGCGCGTGGCTTGGCGGTTGGTAAATCCTTGGTGGAAGAAGACAAGCTGGAACTTGCGAAATCCTTGGAAGCGAAAGCGAAAGAGAAGGGCGTTGAACTGCTGCTGCCGACCGATGTTGTGGTTGCCGATAACTTTGCGCCCGATGCCAACACTCAAACCGTGAGCGTCGAAAACATTCCTGATGGCTGGATGGGCTTAGATATTGGTCCTGACTCTGTAAAAACCTTCCAAGCGGCTCTGGCTGATTGTAAGAGCGTGATCTGGAATGGTCCAATGGGCGTATTTGAAATGGATAAATTTGCTAAAGGAACTGAGGCGATCGCGCACACTTTAGCTGAACTGACTCCAAAAGGTACAGCGACGATCATTGGCGGTGGCGATTCGGTTGCAGCCGTTGAGAAAGTCGGACTGGCAAGCCAAATGAGCCACATTTCGACGGGCGGTGGTGCGAGTTTGGAACTGCTCGAAGGCAAAGAACTTCCGGGAATTGCAGCGCTCGATGAAGCGTAGAATTCTCTGATGAACAAACCCGTCGATCGTCAAGGTGCGATCGACGGGTTGTGTTTTATCTCGGATTGACTTTACCGATCGTCTTCAGCTTTCCATCCGGTTCAACTGTCCAAACATCGTAACTCCCGATAACATCCCCTGCTGCGTCAATATCAACATCCCCACTCGCGCCTTGGTAGTTGATGTCTTTTCCTTGACGCAGTAGCTCTAAGCCCTTACACACATCCGTTACTACTTCTCCGGGTGCATTCGTCACCTCACGTAGCTTATCTTTCATTGCCTCGCCCGTATTTGACTTTGCAGCTTGCGCGGCCAATGCCAAAATCGCGGCGGCATCCCACGCATGAGGCGCATAGGCGACAAGCGGACGTTTTTGCTTTTCTTCCCACAGTTTGGTAAAGGCAGCTAACCCTGCACCACTTGCACCCGGAACCGTTCCGAGCGCTCCGGCGACAATCGATCGATTGTTCTGTCCTTTGCCAACTTTATCCACGAAATCCTGCGAGTAAACGCCATCGGTGAATAAAAACTGCATATTCTGGCTTTTTCCTTGTTCGTAAGCAGATTTTGCAATCAAGCTTCCCGTATCGGCATACATCACTGCCATCACCGCTTGGGGATTTCCGGCAAAAGCTGCGGCGGCTTCGGTTTCAACAGTCGTCGCCTTCGGATCATACCGAGTCGGTCTGCTTTTATTCGTCACCTTGCCGCCAAGCGCTTCAAACGATTTGACAAACTCGCGCTCAAAGCCAACCCCGTAATCGTTGTTAATCACGATCGTTCCAGCCGTTTTCAGATTGCGCTCACTGGCGAGTTTTGCCAGCGCTTGCGCTTGATAGGTATCTGGGGGTGCAGTTCTTGCCCAATAGCCTTGATACTTGCCCTCTTTGGCTTGCTGGGTGAACACAGGACTGGTGCTTCCGGGGGAAATGAGAACAACTTTATTGCGAACAGCGATCGGGATTGCAGCGGTTGAAACGCTACTGGCAAACGAGCCGACAACGCCTGCGACTTTTTCCCGTTCTGCCAATCGCGTCATGCCTTCTGCACCTGCGGCGGGATCGGTTTGGTCGTCCACGCTAACAAGGGTGACAGGTTGACCGTTGACACCGCCACACTGATTCACGGTATCCACGAGCAATGGAACGGCATTGACCATTTGCTGTCCGACTGAGGCGAGGTCTCCCGTTGAAGGTAGAAGCGAACCGATTTTTAAGCCTCCAGCCGGTGCGCCTGATCCGGTGGGTAATGCCGTTCCGCCTTGTCCGGTGGGTGGGGCGGATTCTTGGCAAGCGGCGGCAAGTAATCCCACAGAGAGAGTGAGGGCAGCCAGCGACAGAGCGCGACCAAGTTTAGGGCGAGAAGCCAGGTTACTCATGGCAGGTTCAACTCCTTTGAACGATTGAGAAATCCGAGTGTAGATCTTAAGTGAAGCCGATCTTAAACCCAAGACTTCCGAAATTCAGGATTATTTACTGAAATTCGTCGATCGTTCGAGTAGCCACCAGAGTTCACCTTCAGGTTTGATCAATCGTGCGGGATAAGTGTTTTCGTCGGCTTGGTCGGCAAAAATCTGAGCGAGAGCGTTGTACTTGTTTGCGCCTGCCACCATAAAGATGACGGTCTGTGCTGCGTTGATTAGCGGCGCGGTGAAGGTGATGCGGGGATTGCCGTCTTTGTTGCCGACAGTAATGAGGCGATCTCGCACCTGTAAAGCAGGGGTATGAGGAAACAGAGATGCCGTGTGAGCATCATCGCCGATCCCAAGCAAAATCACATCGAAAGCGGGGAATTCTCCTGGCTCTGTGTTGAAAAAGGTTTGCAGTTCGGCTTCGTGTTTTTGAGCGGCGATCGCCGGATCAGCGTCATCCGTGGGCATCGGATGAATATTTGCAGGGGGAATTGGCACTTTATCTAACCAAGCCAAACGCGCCATGCGTTGATTGCTGTCGGGATGATCTGCCGGAACATAGCGTTCGTCACCCCAAAAAATGTGGAGCTTGTCCCAAGGGAGATTCTGCTGCGCTAGTTTCTCGTAGAGCGGTTTGGGAGTGCTACCGCCAGAAAGGGCGATCGTAGCAATGTTGCGGGTTGCGATCGCGGCTTGGAGTTTTTCGACCACGAGTTCGAGGGTGCGATCGACGAGCGCATTTAGATCAGCGAGGATTTCAATCTGTGGATTCATCAGAGCAATTTCACAATTCTTCTTCGTCAGGATAAAGGAAGAATTTCCAGATCTCTGCTGTCTTTAGATCGATGTAAGAAGTTTGAGTTCAATCAGCCGATTTGACTTTTTGCCATTTCAAGAAACGCTTCTGCTTGCTGAAGTTGTCGAATAGCGTCTGCTTCACTGAATGCCTCGTCAATGTCGTAATCGCCTTGAATTCGAGCTTGTTCTGCCATAATTAGGGCTTGATGAAACTCTTTTGGAACTTCACCGGATCGAACAAATTGCTTGCCAAAGGCAGATAGCACACCGGAATGGGTTGAGAAAGACAGTCCTCTCCCGATGAGCATTGCTTCAGCCGCATAGAACATCGTGTAGTAAGCTCACGCGATCGCAAACTCAAACAATTCCTGCTGCTGAAGCAACCTAGCAGCCTGAAGACTACGATCTGCTTTTTTCAGAAGTTTTTGCTGCTCAGGGGTCATACCAAAATCCCTTCACGACGTACATTCAGGAAAAATGGGGTCTTTTCCTGCTTAAAGCGATCGAGCGATGCGAATCCCAGAGAAACTAAAACTGTGTTTTCCAAACAAAGATCAGTTACAAACTCGCTGGTTCGCTGGATTTCTTGCATCACATTCAAGGGCGCTTTCAGTACAACGAGGATATCAATATCTGATTGTTCGGTTGCTTCTTTTCGGGCTTGAGAACCATAGAGAACAATATGAGCTAATCGATCGCCATACTGCTGCTGCAAATAATCCCGCAGCTTCGACAAAATTTCGGGTAAGTCGGGGTGAGTCATAGAAGGCACGATCGCGAACTGTATCCCAATTTTAGAAGAGCAATCAATAGAGCAGCAGCCAGTGACAATTTGAATTGCTCGATCGACAGTGAAACCAAAAAAACGTTTGATCTTTGATATCGGTGATATAAGAGATAAACAAGAAAGTCTTGATCGAAATTTTATGGTTCAGCAAGTTTTCTCGCTTTGCGAACGCTACTCCCAATATCTTGAGCATCACGCGATTGTATTGCAGCCAAAGATTCGGCAGAGCATTCAGCAAGGATTAGAAGGGACAGAGGCGGAGCAACCCCAATCAGCCTTAGAGCGCAATAATGTAGCGATTGCAGCTTTAATTGAGGCAGAGCAGTGCGACCCACCCTTTCGAGGAGTTCTGCTGGATACCGCGATCGAGCTATTGAGTCCAGTGATTCAGGAACATCCGCTCTGTGCAGCCCATTTTGCCTTGATTCAGTGTTTGGTTGGGAATACATCCGAAGCAATTAATCTTGCCTTTTCAACGTTTATTCAAACCCTTGAAGCGGATTCATTCGCAATGGGAGCAGTCTATCTGCCAGAGCGATCACTGCTAGAAACCGTTCTACGAGCTGATACCGGAAAAATGCAGGCACTGTGTCTATTGAGTGTAGTCTTGCAGCAATCGCAGCTTGTTTTTTACAACAGCCCTGGACTACGATTCCTCAATTTATCAACTCAGGTTTTGCCCCCGAACCGCTCGACGGCTCTGAAATTAGGAGTTGCCTCTTTTATCAATTTCCGGTGGGAAGGTTTAGCTGCTTTATATCAAGCCAAGCAGCTTGATCCCACACATCCACAGGTTTTACAGGCGCTTTTCCTGGCTTACCGGGAGTTGAGACAGCCTAAAAGTGCAACGCGCTGGCTAGAAATCGCCCAAACTCTGCGATCGGACAAAGTGAATGCTTGGCGATGGGTTGATACCTCGATCGACAATGACATTACCTATTTACCGTTTGAGAACAGTGTGCTTGCGGTTGAAGCCAGCTTTCGGAGCATTGTGACAAGCGTGTTAATTGCTGAGGGTGACTGGTTTGAGAAAGAAATGGAGTTTTGGCGATCGCAGATTCAGGCTGGAATGACGGTGATTGATGTGGGCGCAAATGTTGGAGTGTATACGTTTAGCGCGGCTGATCGAGTGGGAAAAACAGGGTGTGTGATTGCGGTTGAACCGTTTTCGGGCTGTGTTCGCTGCTTAGAAGAAACACGCCGAATTAATGATTTTTCTCAGGTACGAATCTGTGCTGGAGCGGCTAGCGATCGAGTAGGAACTGCAAAGCTTTCTCTGCAAAGTGCAAGCGAACTGAATGAAGTGATTGAAGCAGAAAGTGACATCGAGAACGCTGAAGTCATCAAATGCTTTACTTTGGATAGTTTGATTGAAACAGAACAAATCAATCGAGTTGATTTTCTCAAAATTGATGCTGAAGGTCATGAAATGCAAGTCCTCAAGGGAAGTGATCGCATTTTGTCCGAGTTTAGACCGACCATTCTTTACGAGAATATTGCAGGCAGTAAGACAACGAACTTACCCGTTGCAGAATATCTCATCGCGAAGAACTATCGACTGTTCCGGTATCAACCGTTTGTTCAAGAGTTAAGTGCCGTAGAGACACTCGATGATCTGCAAGGCAATCTGAATGTGATTGCACTACCTCATTAAGGAATTACACTATGCCGATTTTTCTCAATGCTCTTAAGCAGAACGGATTGCTTGATCGCATTCACCTCAGTATCTGCAATGTTGGATCGAGAAAAGTGAGCGCACAAGATGACTATGCAAGCCAAGTTTGGCGGGTCTTTGCCCCCAATCTGACCATCTATGGATTTGATGCTGATCCAGAGGCTTGTGAGGCTGCGAATTTAGAGTTTGAAGCACGAGAAGCAGATTGGAATGAATTTCACATTCCGATCGCGCTTGCAAAAGAATCGGGAACTGCAACGCTGTATGTGACTAAAAATCCAATGTGCAGCTCTCTGTATCGCCCGCACGAAGAACTGCTTCAGCATTTTTCCGGTTTGCCTGCTTTGGTCAATTTAGACCACACTACAGAAGTCGAAACGACAACGCTGGATACTTTTTGCCAAGTAGAGTCGATCGACGAAATTGATTTTTTGCAGATTGATGTTCAGGGTGCAGAACTTCAGGTTTTGGAAGGTGCAGTTCAGATTCTGAATCAGAGTGTTCTAGCAATTCAAGCAGAGGTTGAATTTTCGCCGCTCTACGAGAATCAGCCTTTATTTGCAGATGTGGATGCTTTTCTGAGACGGCAAGGGTTTACGTTGTTTGATGTATCGAAGGCGCAGATTGCAAGATCGCCCATCCGGTCAATTAATCGTCCTGGACAATTATTGTGGGGCGATGCAATTTATCTTCGTGATCCGTTTGCTGAGAACACGCCAGAGCAATTCAAAACACCCGACCAAATCTTCAAGCTTGCCTGTATTGCAGATGCTTTGCAGTTCACGGATTTTGCCCTCGAACTTCTAAAGACACTCACTTTGAAGCATGGAAAAGATTCTAAGTTTGATTTTGCAAATACTATTCTTACAGTTTTGAACCAGATGCCAGAGTTAGATCAGTCTCCAGGAGCAATGGCTTTGATTGCTGAACTGGAGACTTGGAGGGCTGTCCAATCTTAGCCTTCTGTATAGGTTTGCCACATTTCCAGATATGCAGCTTCCATTTGTTGAGTAAAGGCTTTCGCATTCCAAAGTGGAGCTGTTTGACGCGATCGCGTTAAGTTCCAGTGAATTTTCTGGCGAAGGGCTGCATCGGTTCCCAGCTTCACGCCCCATTTGATGTATTCTTCATCTGTCCAAGCAATGCCTTCGGTGATGCCCGCATTTTTTAGCATTGTGTAGCTGTTGCGGGCAGCGAATTGTTCGCCCACGCGGGTAACGATCGGAACTCCCAGCCAGAGTGTTTCGAGGGTGGTCGTTGCGCCGTTGTAGGGGAAAGTGTCGAGAACGACATCGGCAATTTGTAAGTTAGCGCGATGGGTTTCGCTCGAAGGATCGCCCTTGAGGAATCGAAGTTGATTACCGGATACGCCTTCTTCTTCGGCAAGCTTGAAAAAGAACTCTTGCACTGAATTCGCATCCGATAGCCCTTTGATTAACAAGTAGCTATTCGGGACTTGCTTAATGATTTTTAGCTGAGATCTGATATGCTCCTCATGGCGTTTGTAGCCCCGCTGAGCGCTGAGAAATACGATCGCATCTTGAGGAATGTCGAGGTCTTCGCGGCGTAGCGTTGGAGTATCGACTTCAAATCCGTCTACGGCAATATAAGTTTGAGGCAATCGCCAAATTCTTTCGCTGTAGTAGCTCTGTGCATCATCGGGAAGTACATAGGGATCAGCGATGAAGTAGTCGATCGTGGGTAAACCAGACGCATCCCAGCCCAACCAAGTCACCTGAATCGGGGCAGGCTTGAGGGAGAGAACCTGACAGCTTATATCCAACGTGATGCTATCTAGATCAATCAGAACATCAATTTCATCTTGATAGATTTGGTCTGCGATTTCTAGATAGGTTTCCTCTTTATACGCATGGTACTTGTGAGCATAGTCCACTGCATTAGCAAACCAAGCCTGTAGTGGGTCGTACATCTCTCGGTATCCAAGAAAATATCCATGAACTTCGACTTGCTCAGGATCGTGATGCCGGAATAACCATCGCGCCAACCAACCGACAGAATGCGTTGCCATGCAGTGAGAGAGGTAGCCTACTTTCAAGCGCTGACCTGTGCGATCGCGCTTTTGATGAATGTACTGTTTTCCAAGCGATGCGGCATGACGCTGAATTTCAGATTGAGCGAACTTCAGAACCTGATTCTCTAGGGTTCTCCATTGTTTGGGTTGGTCTTGTAGATAAACAAGATAAAAGGCTGAATTGAGCAGTCGGGTCAATTGAAAAGGAACTAGATTAGGGGGCTGCTGCTCTACCACTGCTTCTAACAAAGTGAAGTGATGCTGAGCAACTTGAACAGCTTCTTGCCAACGTCCACCCGCTCCAAGGAGTCCGCGCAAGATTAAACTGTTGGAATAAACTTGCTCAATTAAGCTGCCTGAGGATTCATATCTTAGTTTCGCAATTTCAACCCCTTGGTTGTGGTTTCCTGAATTCTGATGAAGTGACGCAAGTAAGCCCAGAATTTCTGGTTGGGTCGGATCAACTCTGAGCGTAAATTCCGCAAGCTTGATAGCAAATGCGTAGTTGAACGCCGTGAATCCGAAGCGAAGTAGTCCATCTACAACAGTTCTGGCTAACCCACGTGTGTTCTGCAACTGCGTAATTGCAACCTCTGCAAACTCAAGCAGTGACTTAGAGGCTGGAGCCGCCTTCAGAAGTTTATCAAAGACGTGCAGAAGATGTTTAGGCGAAAATTCTGCTTCAGGTTCCGAAAGTTGCTGAGTTAGCCCGATTTCTTCGAGAAATGAGTCTGTTAGAAGGTTGAGGCCGATCGAGAGCAAGACAATCCACAGCAAGTTATCAATGTTGCCAGGACAGAGTTCTCGAAGGTGTTGGCGAATTGCCCAAGCAGTTGCTTGCTGTTGCTTTGCGCTGCGTCGTTCTGCTTCCGTCTGGAGAATTTGGCTCAGTTCAGCAACAGCAGCAGCAATCTGATCTGAATCAATTTCTGATAGCGCAAACAACCAGGTCGTTTGCGCTTCTTCTTCTTGTCCTTGAAGCAAAAAGAGCAATCCCAAATACCAGTAGTGAGAATACTCAGAAGGCTCTGCTTCGATGGCTTGTTCATATAGAGCCGTAGCTCGATCGAACTTGTCTTGATTGATGTAGTGGGCTGCTTGTTGTTGCCACTCTGGTGACAAACTAGCGGGGGGCATGAAAGCTGTCATAGGAGATATCAACGGCTGGGTGCAGTTTGAAACATGGTATTGCAGAAAAAGAAAAGTGAGTAGAGAGAATCTACCCACTTTTAGCTTTAACAATTTGAGCTTTAAGTTAGACTACTTGACTAATGAAGAGCCAGTAGCGCAGCTAGCAGCAGTAGTGCCAGCAGGAGCGGTGCCAAGTCCAACTGCGGTCAATCCTGGAGCATTATTCTCACACAGGATTCCGGTGGTGTTGGTTTCGCTCGTGGCTGCGTCTGTTGTCAAAAACACGCTTCCACCATAGGAACGAAGCGAAGTCGATTTAGATGTGCCAAGGCTCAAACTGGTAGTGACCGACTTATCGCCACCAGTGGTGGAGTAGTCGTAGTTTTCAGTCGCGGCAGCAACGGGCTTCGATAACGCAGTCAAGTCACTTGCAAAGTTGCCCTTCTCCATGTAAAACGCTTGCTGAGTGCGGAGCAATGTGCCAACATACTGCTTCGCTTCAGATTGCTTACCTTTGTTCGCTTGGTTCAAGAATGAAGGAAGCGCGATCGCGGACAGAATACCGATGATGATGATTACAACGAGCAATTCAATCAGGGTGAAACCACCTTCTCTTTTTTTCGAGACCAAGTGGCTGAGGAATTTTGCCTTCAATTCAGATTTCATGAGAGACGCTTCTCCTTTAAGGTGCGGTTTGTTTGAACTTCTAACGCCTGAATCTAATCTGCCCAGCGCGATCGCATTTCATATCACGCATCAAAAAAATTGGAGGTTAGTCCGACGACTCCAGTAGAAGATAGAGATAGGATTCAAGATCGTGCATCGCCAGGGTTAACTGTTCGATCGCGCTACTGACTGAAACAGGTTCTAGCGTCATCGAATCAACAGGTTTCAGCTTCAAATAGCGATCGACTAATGCAGTAAAGGGTTGCGAACTATCCCAGAGCGGCAATAGTGTGGCTGCGATCGTGCTATCCACAAAGAAGTTCACGCCTTCAGGAACCGAACTCGTCAGATAGCGCGTAATCAACAGCGGGGCTTGTTGTTTGATCGATCGCTCTAAGCTCTCGCGCACTTCTGAAGTATTCAACTGGGGATGCAGATGCACCGTTGTTGCTTTCCAATCTGCAATCTCCCAATCATCGAGTGATAATTTTGGCTTTGCTTGACCTGGATGACCACACCAAAAATCTAACAATCGATGTTCCGCATTGAATAGCTCATAGAGATGAAGCTGCTGCTCAATTGAACATCCAGGTAAGCTCATTGCCAAAAAAGACGGCAGATCATCGGGCTTCTCAAACAATGACATCAAATTCCACCGCTGCCAGTTCACCATGCTGATAAACTCCAGCCCAGCGCGTCGCAGCCCATCAAACAGATCTGGAATCGTATAGCCCTTGTCTTCCTGAAAAAGCAGGTTCATCAGTGCCCATTCATTGCGATCTTTGCCGTCTACACTTTGTCGTAGCGTTTGCCTTAGTTGAACATTTGGCTTGAGCGCCTTTAAAGTCTCGATCGCAAGTTCAATTTCCAAGTCTTCTGGATTGCCGTCCATTAGCCCCATCCGACTAAACAGCTTTTGCGCCCGAAAATACAAATATCGTTGAAGCTCACTATGAAGGTTGCTGCGAATCATTCCTTGAGGCTTCAGTACAGACTTCATTGCCCGGAGTCCATCTGCAATGTCTGGAAATAAGTAAAGCACCTCATCACAGTTGATGTAGTCAAACTTCAGTCCAAGCTGCGGCAAATCCTCGATCGCCATTGCATGAAACTCAGTATTCTCGATGCCGTGATACTCCATTCGCTGTCGGGCAAATTCCACCGATCGCGTTGATAAATCAATCCCGACAATCTTTGCACCAGGATTTGCCAGCGCGAGTGCCAAACATTTACTGCCACTGCCACAGCCCGCATCCAAAATCACGGCTTTGCTCGAATCGATCACAGTTCGATCTCTCAGATAATAGGGCGTGACCAAGTTATGGATGAATAGAGCATTAGCATTATCTTTTGGAGAATAGTCGATCGGCATTTGTGGGTAAGGCTGAAATTCAAACTGCTGCCGAATCTTTGCAAGTTGCTCTGAAGAAACTTTGCTCATCACCATTGGGACTTCTCCTAGACTGAAGACTGACAGAAAATTCTTTCCAATATGCCTGCATCTTTAGAAGTGACCTCTGTGAAAATGCGGTGCAATCAAAGCCCTCAAGAAATCAAGTGCGGGAATCTACTGTTTTAGCCAGAGTCGATCGCGCTTCTCAGCAGCACTTTTATACTAAGAATTGAGAAAATCTCGTTGCAGGAGGCGCGATCGATGGTCACTCAGCAGCAACCCAACTCATCCGAAGTGATCTACCCGGAAAGTGACGGCAAACCGATGGCGGACAATACAAAACAATTTCGCTGGATTGTGGTGATTGAGCAGAATCTAGAATGGTTGTTTACCGACGAGCCAACTGTATTCGTTGCAGGCGATTTGCTCTGGTATCCAGTCGAGGGCAACAATCGGTTATGTACGGCTCCCGATGCAATGGTTGTATTTGGGCGACCGAAGGGAGACCGAGGCTCTTATCTGCAATGGCGAGAAGACAACATTCCGCCTCAAGTTGTGTTTGAAATTCTCTCACCTGGAAACACACAGCGAGAGATGAATCGCAAATTGTTGTTTTACAGCACTTATGGAGTCGAAGAATACTATCTCTATGATCCCGACCAAAATCGATTAGAGGGATGGTGTCGATCGGAAGACCCCTTGCTAGACCAGATTAATTCGATGGATGGCTGGGTTAGTCCCCGATTGGGCATTCGATTTGAGTTAGGCGACGAGCTACAACTTTACCGACCTGATGGAGCGCCTTTTCTCTCATTTGCTGCGATTAATCAACTGCTAGAACAAGAACGGCAACGGGCAGAACAAGAACGACAACGGGCAGAACAAGAACGGCAACGGGCAGAACAAGAACGACAACGGGCAGAACAAGAACGGCAACGCGCCGCAGAAATAGAAGTCATCCTGCAACAGTACCGTGATGCCTTCGGTACACTCGACAGCGATCGCTTCGGAGAACTCGACCCGTAGCAGTATTTTCCGTCTTTGCATCACACAAATTCCACATCCAACAAAATCACATGGCATAATGATGTGTCTGACCTAATTAGGGGAACTGATAGCACTCCCAAACCGACTTAATTTAAGGAGAAAAAATGGCACGAGTGATGGTCGTTGGAGCGGGTGGGGTGAGCCGCGTTGTTACTCACAAACTTGCTGCACTGGAAGAGTTTGATGAAATTCTACTCGCCAGCCGGACTCTAGAGCGATGTAATCAGATCGCTCAGAGTATTTCTACAAAGTCCATTCAGACCGCACAACTCGATGCGGATGACGTGCCCGAAACCTTAAAGCTGCTGGAGACGTTCCGCCCCGATATTCTGATTAACGTGGCTTTGCCCTATCAAGATCTCGCGCTGATGGATGCGTGTCTGCAAGCAGGCGTACACTATCTCGATACAGCAAATTACGAGCCTCCCGACAATCCCAAATTTGAATATCGCTGGCAGTGGGCGTACCAAGAGCGCTTTTTTGAGGCTGGACTCACCGCGATTCTCGGCTGCGGCTTTGATCCCGGTGTGACGGGCATCTTTACCGCCCATGCGCTCAAACATCACTTTGATGAGATTCACGAACTCGACATCGTGGATTGCAACGCGGGAAGTCATGGTCGCGCCTTTGCAACGAACTTTAACCCAGAAATCAATATTCGCGAGATTACGCAACCCGGACGCTACTACGAAAAAGGCGAATGGATCACAGTGCCGCCGTTGTCGGTGCATCAGCCGATCGAGTATCCGGAGATTGGCGATCGTGAGTCTTACTTGCTCTATCATGAAGAACTCGAATCGCTAGTCAAGCACATTCCAACCTTGAAGCGAGCGCGGTTCTGGATGACCTTTTCCCAGACCTATCTCACTTATCTTGATGTGCTGCAAAACTTGGGCTTGACGCGGATTGATCCGATCGATTACGAAGGAACCCCCGTGATTCCGTTGAAGCTGCTGAAAAAGCTTCTGCCTGATCCGTCTTCGCTAGCAGCAAACTACACGGGGCAAACTTCGATCGGCTGTCATCTGCGCGGCATCAAAAACGGCAAACCCCAGCAGTATTACATCTACAACAACTGCGATCACACCAAGGCATACCAAGAAGTCGGAGCGCAGGCGATCTCCTACACAACAGGAGTTCCGGCAGCGCTCGGAGCCTTGATGGTGGTGAACGGAGCTTGGCAAAAACCAGGTGTGTTCAACGTTGAACAACTTGATCCTGATCCCTTTATGCAGCGAATCGGAGCGCTTGGTTTGCCGTGGCATGAAGTGATCGGGCATTCCTCGCCGTTTGCGGAGGTCTAGCAATGATCGACAATACAACTTTGGCGGCGATTCCGTCGCCTTGCTTTGTGCTGGATGAAGCGCGGCTTGAACGCAATTTACAGGTGTTTGAGCGAGTCCAGCGATCGGCTCCCGTTAAAGTGCTACTAGCGCTGAAGGGGTATGCGCTGTTTCATAGTTTTCCGATGATTCGGAAGTCTCTCGCGGGAGCTTCGGCTAGTTCGCTCTGGGAAGCTCGGTTAGCAGCAGAAGAGTTTGGCGGTGCGTTGCACGTTTACTCGCCTGCATATCGGGATCAGGATTTGCCGGAATTGTTCGATCGCGCTTCTCATCTGACGTTTAATTCATTAAGCCAGTGGGAACGATCGCGACCGCTAGCAGGATCGGCATCGATCGGGCTTCGGATCAATCCGTTGTATTCTCCGGTTAAAACAGCGCTTTACAATCCGTGTCAGCCCGGATCACGTTTAGGTGTTTTACCAGAGCAATTGGGCGATCGCTTACCTGATGGGATTAATGGCTTTTTGTCGCACAATCTCTGTGAGAGTGATTCCTTTGCATTGGAGAAGACTCTGCACCAGATTGAGCAGCATTATGGTCACTTGCTACCTCAGATTCAGTGGTTGAATTTGGGGGGCGGGCATCTGATGACGCATCAAAATTATGATGTCGATCATGCGATCGCCGTTCTTTGTGCATTCCACGATCGCTATCCGCATTTGCAGTTGTATTTAGAGCCGGGGTCTGCGATCGTCTGGCAAACCGGATTCCTGTTAAGTACGGTTTTAGATTTGATTCCGGTTCAGGATCTGACGCACGTCATGCTAGATGTGTCTTTTAGCGCTCATATGCCTGACTGCTTAGAGATGCCCTATCAACCTGAAATCCTGGGAGCTTCGGTGCTGGAACCTGGAAAAATCGGGTATCGCTTGGGTGGATCAAGCTGTTTAGCAGGGGACTTCCTCGGAGATTATCAGTTCGATCAACCCCTCTCGATCGGCGATCGCGTTCAGTTCGAGGACATGATGCACTACACGATGGTTAAAACCACGATGTTTAATGGGGTGGCGCATCCTGCGATCGGTTGTCTCAAGCGAGATGGGTCGTTTGAACTGTGGCGGCAATTTGGCTACGAGGATTATCGATCCAGAGTTGGGTGAAGAATACAGAAGATAAAGCCGCGATCGTGAAAATCATGTTTTAGGATGTGATTTGACGCGATCGTGGTTTCTTTATGTCTAAACGCAAAAAAGGCAAGCCAGAGTGGATCAAAGAAACGCTGCAAATGAGCGACAATCACGGCTGGAACTCCAAACCGGGCTACAAAATTTTTGTGGCAGGGCGGGGGGCGGTGCGATTTGATGTGCCGCAAGACTGGCATTTTGAACCCGCTGAAAAATCTTTTTGCTTCCATGACGCGCCACCGCCAAACGATGACTGTCGCCTCGAAGTTTCTTACAACCACCTGCCTGAAAACGATTGGAGCTTGTTTCCATTGGCGCATACCGTGAAAAAGATTGCGATCGAAGACGAACGCGATGTGATCGAGCAGGGAGAAGTCGTCACGCTAAAACGCCAAACCGCTCGAATTGCTTGGGTGCAGATTAAGTTCATCGACCCGAACGAAAATCGCGAAGCCTATTCCCGAATTTGTGTCGGACTTGGCTCAAGAATTCAATGCCTGATTACGTTTGATTACTGGGCAGATCAAGCAGAAAAGCTCACGCCTGTTTGGGATGAGGTGATGAATTCGCTGGTGTTGGGCTTGTATATTCGCGACCCAAGAACAGGGTTTGCGATGCCGGATTAACTAGATCTCTGCACGGGTTGTAGATGCCAATCCAATAGCAATTCAGATCACCAATATCAAAAAAAATGTGATCGCCAATGTTGTGTTGGCGATCACATCTGTCTATCTCGATTTACAGCAGTCCCCAATTCACAAAAATGTCACGCGGGTCATAGAGACGCAGCAGTCTGACTAATTTCTTCAAGTCATCAATACTCGTCGTACAAACGCATCCTGCACTACCTGGAGAATGCCCCTCCACAACGTAGTTCCAGTCAACGTGAAAGCCAAAGGCACCTCGATCGTCAGGACGGGTCTTAATGAATGGAACAAAAACCGGGCCGATCCCATTGTTTTCGTGAAAATGAACAGTATTGTAGTCATCTTTACCACCTGCCCAATCAATATCAGCAATGGTGTAACGCGCTTGAGGAAGCGGCTCAAGATTTCCTGGGAAACTCTTTGGATCATCAGGAAGTCTAAATTTTTGCGCCCCAGGAGCGCCTGAGACAACTCGGAGTGAATCCAGAACATTCCCCTGAGGGCTGATGAATTCTAGTAGCAACGACTCAAGCCCCTCATGGGCTGTGGTATGTCTCCGAGTCAATCGGCAGTAAGCACGATCGAGCATCGGATCTGGTTGACGTTTACGAGACTTGGCGATCGCGGCTGCTAGTGCCGCTTTTGTTCTAGGCCCGAAAATCCCGTCCGCTTTGAGGCTACTTTTACTTTGAAACCAAGAAACTGCCCCTTTAGTTGCTGTACTGTAGCGATTTGGTTGGTCGCCAGTTGCCAGAAATCCAAGCTCTGCTAATGCACAGTTGAGGATGTAACAATCTTCACCCGCAGAACCTTCCTTCAAAGTGCGACTAATCTTCAAAGGAAGCTCTGGCGCTACATAGGGCTTATCCTGTGAAGCGACATTATCAGATGCAGGAATTTCAACATCATCACCGGGAAACCCATCGCGGCGGAATAAGGCTTCCTCTTTATCGCGCCGAATGACCAAGCCGGGAAGGACTTTACCAGCGCCATGAATCCAACGATCGAACTCCCGCGCTGCTCCTTCGTAGTCTTTCGCATTTAGCTTGCGTAGAAGTGTAGACCCCTCTAATGCCCCAGCGCCGAGATTAAACGTGAAGGACACGAGCGCGTCAAACATTCCTTGCGTGATCTCGACTTTGCAAAGGCTGGTTACTGATTTTGCCTTTTCGTCTACTTCGACGTTCAGCCACCGTTCCGCGTCTGCTTTCGAGATAATTGAAGTGGAACCAAAAAACTGGACAGGCAAATAAGCTACACCCATCCCATCCATGATAGGAGTAGGTTATGAGCCAAAACAAACGGAAACAACACAGCGCCCAATTTAAAGCG
>JACJNX010000030.1 GCA_014695255.1 Cyanobacteria bacterium FACHB-63 | reverse complement strand
GTCACTCATGAAATTATCCGGGGTTTTTCATCTCATCAATAGAGTACATGCCCCGTTAATTGACGCCTAGGAGAGTTACAGAATCTTGATAAGAAGCGATCGTGCCTCAACACTCGTTCCTCGATCGCTCAACCTCTCTAAATCACGAAAACCGACGATCGAATGAATATAGAGAACAAACAGTCTGTCCTCTGCACAAGAACCTTATGGCGATCGTTACCTTAGAAATCTCGCCCGAACTCGAACAGCCACTTCGAGTAGAAGCCGCTAAACAGGAACTTGACACAACCTGGCAAGTTACAAGAGTAGAAAAAATACCAATTAGCTCGGTAAAAGAATTGCAAAATCTGCGATCGCAGTGAATCTTCCGCTCAATGAAATTCGCTTGCGAATTTGCAAACTGCGTAAAAATATCAGCTTTTAATTCAGTTGTATGCCTCCGCGCCGCAGTTTCCAAGGCAAAGCGGAGTATGATTACTGTGTTGCGAACAAGCAACTTAGTGTAAGTTTCATAATCATTAAGAGTTACGACAGGCGAGCATTGATTTCAAAATTGCCCTGCGCTCAAAGATACAAAAATTTGTGACTTAGCTTAGATGCTCTAGTGCAACTGCTGCATTAACTAGGGCGTATCTGCAAAGTCTAAATGTAAGGTAGCGCCTCATTTTAGCCAAATCAGAATCGCAGCAATCGTCAGCATCGCATGATAGTTCTCTGCCCGTTTTTCATACCGTGTTGCCACCCGTCGAGCTTGCTTCAGTCGATTGATCAGGCGTTCAATGCGGTTGCGTTCTCGGTACAGTCCGCGATTGAATCGTGGTTTACGCTTGGCGTTCTTACGCTTGGGAATCACTGGGGTTGTGTGTTGGCGGCGAAGGGTACGACGAATCGAATCGGCATCATAGCCCGTGTCGCCGACGAGATAACGCGGTCGTTGCTTCGGTCTGCCTCGTCCCCTGCGCTTGATGCGTGGCGCTGCTTGGTTCAGTTTGCCGAAGCCTGTAACATCATGGCTCTGTCCAGGCAGAACCACAAACTGCATCGGTTTGCCAAGTCCTTCAGCTTGAATCTGAATTTTCGTGCTGAAACCGCCTTTGGAGCGTCCGAGTGCCTCTTGTTCTTGAAGTTGCTCAGTCGTTAAGCGCGGTGCTGTGGAACTTTGATCCCCCTTTTTGCACCTGCTGAGTGCTGATGGGCGCGAACGACGGTGCTATCGACGAAATGTACTTCCCAATCAATCTGATGCTCAGCATCACCTTGCTGTTGCAGTTGATCTAAAATCTGCTGCCAGGTGCCTTGAGTGCGCCAACGGTAGAAGCGACTTGACACCGTGCCGCGCGACCCATAGCGTTTTGGCAAGTCTGACCCAGGTGCGCCGGTGCGATGAATCCACAAGGTGCCATTGAGAACTTGACGATGGTCGTTTGCAGGTCTGCCTGTTCGAGCAGGTTGGGGCAGTAACGGTTGGAGTTTCGACCATTGTGCGTCGCTCAAATCGCCTCGATGCTGTGCCATTGTTCTCAGTCCATCTGTTTCCAGACATTAGAGTGCCCACCATCGCTCTAAGACACACACTAGATTTAGGGTCTCTTCATCGTTTGCAGATAGGCCCTAATTAAAACTGTGATCGGGCAATTGGTTGAGCGCTTCTCGATTGAAGAAGTGCGAGCGCGAGATTTGTGGCACTTAAGCAGTCGTGTGAACTGCAATCTCTTGGCGTATGCCATCTGTTGCTAGCTCAACTGCTATAGTCACAATCATTTGTAGTTCGGGCAGCTTGTGATAGTCAGATTAGTAGCGCGTCACCTATTAACTGAGGGGTAAAGCCGCTTTAATTTCACTCGTGCATCTTCAGTGGTAAAGCGCCAATCAATCCATGACTGCTCCTGATTGCGGGCTTTGACCCAAGCTGCCACCTCAGCTTTTAAGGAGGCAAATTCTTCGATGCGCTGGTCTAAACATTGTCGAGCCAGAATGCTCAACTCAATCTCTGCCATGTTCAACCAACTGCCATGCTTAGGCGTGTAGCAGAATTCCAACCGCTGCAAAATTCGTCGCGCTTCTTGGGGTGCAAATGCTTTGTATAGCGATGTGGGACTGTGCGTATTCAGATTGTCTTGGACAACAGTGACCAGCAATGCTTCGGGATAGTGCAGGTCAACCAAGTCTTTGAGCAGATGAGCATAATCAATTGCCGTTCTTTGCGCTGTGACCTTGACGTGTCGCCAACCGATGATTGGCTCACAGAGCATGAATAGATTGGCGGTGCCGTTGCGCTCATACTTGTAGTCCACTCGTTTCGGTTGGCCGGGTTTGGCGGCAACAGGTTCAATCGTCTCTTTGACCAACTGTTTCATCGCTTCATCGAGACACACCACCGGAAAGTCGTCATGATAGCGCCGCTGATAGACATCGAGTACCTGCTCCATCTGGCAGACAAACTCAGCACTCTGTTGGGGTGGAATCACCCAGCAGTCTTGCTTCCAGGGCTGTAGCTCGTTTTTTTCAGCGTTTGGCGCACCGTTTCATGACTGACTGATTCGACATACCCGAGTCGTACCATTTCATCTGCGAGTAAGCGCACACTCCACCGAGCGCGTCCAGTTGGAGCCTCACTGCACACGAGTGCCACTAAATGCGCTTCTTGTTCCCCATCCAAGCATCGCTCTTTTCGTCCACCCCCAGGTTGCCGCTTCAAGCAAGCAGGCAAGCCCAATTCCACAAACCGACGGCGCATTCGCTCAACCGTGGTGGTGCTGACATCCAACGCTGAAGCGATCTCCTCGTCAAGCCACTCCCCGCCGGGTTGATTGCAGTCCGCTTTCAAAAGAATTCGAGCGCGGGTAATTTGGTCGGCGGCGCGTCGTCCTGTAGTTGCAAACTGTTCCAGTTCGGTTCGCTCCGTGGCAGTCAGGTCAACCTTGTATTTCTTCACCATTGCAACACTTGGAAACACAATGCGAATGATCTTATCTCATTCCTCATTTATTGATTGACGCACTATTAGTTATACATCGTGTAACAATATCCTGTAATTCAACTGAGAGCAGGGAAGACAGCCTGTACTCTATTGATGGAGTGAAAAACCGATGCCCTCATGAGTGACGTTTTTATTTCTTACTCTCGTAAGGATAAAGCTTTTGTCGAACGGCTGCACGATGCGCTGAAAGCACAAGACCGTGAGACGTGGATAGATTGGCAGGATATTCCACTGAGTGCAGATTGGTGGCAGGAAATTGAAAGAGGCATTGAGGGGGCAAACACGTTTGTGTTCGTCATTAGTCCCAATTCAGTTAAGTCGGAGGTGTGCGATCGCGAAATCAATCACGCTGTTAAACACAATAAGCGATTAGTGCCGATTGTCTATCGCGAAGGCTTTGAGCAAGCTCATCCAGCACTATCGAAACACAATTGGCTGTTCCTACGAGAAACCGATGCGTTCGATCTTGGGTTCGCCAATTTAATAGTCGCGATCGATACAGATTTAGAGTATGTGAAGGGGCATACGCGGCTTTTGGAAAGAGCAATCGAATGGGATCAACAGAGGCGGAATGAGAGCTTTTTGCTCAGAGGGATAGATCTGGAGGCAGCTGAGATTTGGTTGCTTCAAGGGGCGAGTAAGCAACCGCAACCGACACGATTGCAAGCAGAGTATATTAGCGCATCACGATCAGTAGAAACGCAACGGCAACGGACAGAGGCGAGACGGCAACGGGCGTTTCTGGCGGGAGTCGGGGCGTTTGCGGTGTTGGCGCTGGGGGCAGCGGGTTTTGCGTTTCAGCAGCGACAGGTAGCAGTGGAGCGGGAGAAAGACGCGCAAGAGCAGCGACAGGTGGCGGAAGGACAGCGGACGGAAGCACAGAAGCAAAGTGCCATTGCAGAGCGAGAAAAGCAGAATGCAGAGGCAGAGCAACGGAAGGCTGAGGCGGCGTTGAAACAGGCGGAAGCGGCGAAGAAAACGGCAGAGCAACGGACACGGGAGACAAAAGCGGCTTTGGCAGCGACGGAACTGGCACGGCGGAATGAGGCACAGCAGCGAGAGATTGCCCAAGAGCGACAACAACAGGCGGAAGCAGCGAAACAGTCGGAAACAGAGCAGCGGAAACGGGCGGAAGAGCAAACAGCGATCGCAAGGCAGCAGACGGAGATCGCGCAACAACAGACGGCGATCATGCAGAAACAAGTAGATAATGCTGAAGTGACGACTTCGAGCCTAACTTCATTGAATCTACTCTCTTCTAATTTTGAGCTTGAGTCTTTGATTCAAGCATTGAAGGCAGGACACAAACTCAAACAATCTAATAGTGTAATTGAAACTAATACGGCTATGCAGGCTTTGACTACACTGAGGCAGGCAGTTTACAGCATAAATGAACAGAATCGATTAGAGGGGCATAGCAGCTTAGTGACTGATGTAAGTTTCAGCCCAGGCGGCAAGATGATCGCCACAAGCAGCGTCGACAAAACAGTAAAGCTATGGAGTATCAGTGGACAAGAACTCAAAACGTTCAGAGGACATAGCGATGCTGCAAGGAGTGTGAATTTCAGCCCGGATGGCAAGATGATTGCTACAGGCGGTATGGATACTCTGAAGCTATGGAGCGTTAATGGACAAGAACTTAGGACGCTCGAAAGATATGGCGCATCCGTGAATAGTGTAAATTTCAGCCCGGATGGCAAGATGATTGCTACAGGTGGGTATAGCGAAGCTGTGCAATTATACAGTACCGACGGGCAAAAACTCAAAACGCTTAAAGGACATAGCAGTTGGATCGGCAGTGTGAGTTTTAGCCCCGATGGCAAGACTATCGCGTCAGCAAGTAATGACCACACGGTAAAATTATGGAGTATTGACGGACAAGAACTTAAAACGCTCAAAGGACATAGCGACACTGTGAATAGTGTAAAGTTCAGTCCGGATGGCAGAACCATTGTGACGAGTAGCAGTGATAGAACAGCAAAGTTATGGAGTATTGACGGGCAAGAACTCAAAACACTTAAAGGACATAGCGACACTGTGAATAGTGTAAGTTTTAGCCCAGATGGTGCGACTATCGCTACGGGAAGTTGGGATAGTACGGTGAAGCTATGGAGCATCAGCGGACAAGAACCTAAAACGCTTAGAAGGCATGCACTTGCTGTAAACAGTGTGAGCTTCAGCCCGGATGGCAAGATGATTGCTACGGGCAGTCGTGACAGTACAGTGAAACTGTGGAATAGTGACGGACAAGAACTTAGAACACTCTTGGGACCTCTTGATTTTGTGAGTATGGTTAAGTTCAGCCCAGACAGAAAGACGGTCGCTGTGGGAAGTTGGGACGGTACAGTGAAACTGTGGAGTATTGATGGACAAGAACTTAGAACACTCAAAGTTCATGGCGGTAAAGCGCCGACCAATATGAGTTTTAGTCCCGATGGTAAAACTATCGTTACAGGAGGTAATTCTGATGGTGCAGTGCAGTTGTGGAATGTTAATGGGCAACAACTTAAAACGCTCAAAGGTCATCGCTTTGCCGTGACTAGTGTGAGCTTTAGCCCCGATGGCAAGACGATCATCACAGGAAGTAGTGACAACACGGCGAAGCTATGGAGCATTGATGGACAAGAACTCAGAACACTCAAAGGTCATAACGGGTATGTAAATAGTGTGAGCTTTAGCCCCGACGGCAAGACGATCGTCACAGGAAGTAGTGACAACACGGCGAAGCTATGGAGCATTGATGGACAAGAACTCAGAACACTCAAAGGTCATGCTGGCGGTGTGAGTAGCGTAAGTTTCAGTCCTGACGGCAAGGCGATTGCTACAGGCAGTGGAGACGGCACAGTTAAACTATGGAGCATTGATGGACAAGAACTCGGAACACTCAAAGGTCATCGCGACTGGGTAAACAGTGTTAGTTTTAGTTCCTATCAAAGCAGGCTCCTGCTTGCTTCTGCAAGTGACGATCATACCGTTATCCTCTGGAACTTAGATTTAGATGACTTACAACAGCGGGGTTGTCAATGGCTCGATAATTATCTCAATCACAATCCCAACGGCAAGCAGTATCAATACCTCTGTCCGGCGACTGCCCCAACTCCCGTCAGCCTTGCTCCGCTCCCTTTGCAGCAAGCGATCGCCTGGCTTACGCAATTATTTAAGCTGTAGCGATCGCGCAATTTTGAACAGTGATCGCATTCCAGAACTACAATCAAGCTAGAGGTGAATTTCGATGAAGGAAACAGTCTTAACGTAACAGAAAACGAAGAGAAATCTGTCTAGAAAATAAACATCGGCTAAGATGGCACTATTCGTGATCATCCGAACATCAATTTTTGGTACGCTGCCATTCATGATTCCCGATTCCTTGATCGTTACGTTTCCGAATCAAACCGCTAGCCTGATCTCGGTAGGATCGCTGGCGGAACTTCCCGCGAGAATCGCAGCGACCGATCTCCCCGTGCAGCGTCCAACGCTCGTAGTCATTGGAGGTGCGAAGTATTTGAGCGATGACGATTTACAGCGCGTGCGATCTCTCTTCACCGAATCGCTCGCACCGATCGCCCAACGGTTTAACGCTGTAGTCGTCGATGGTGGCACCAATGCTGGCGTGATGCGCTTGATGGGGCAAGCCCGAGCAGAATTGCGGGCAACCTTCCCCTTAGTCGGTGTGAGTCCCAAACGCTTAGTCATCCTGCCGAATCAATCATCCAGCGCAGAAGACGCCGCTCCGTTAGAACCTCACCATACGCATTTCTTTCTAGTTCCGGGTGACCATTGGGGAGCCGAGTCCGAGTGGATGGCGAGCATTGCTTCTGCGATCGCCCAAGACGCTCCTTCGATCACTATCCTCATCAATGGCGGCGATGTCACCTGGCGAGATGCAGAAGAAAATATTAAGACTGGACGATCACTGATTGTGATTGGTGAAACTGGAAGGACGGCAGACATTTTGGCAGCAGCAGTGCAGGGGCAAGCAACCCACGATCGCGCACTCCAGCTAGCGCAATCCGGGCAAGTTCGACTCGTTTCTTTATCAGAAGGAAGTACCGCACTAACCCGGATAATAGAGGAGATATTCAAGACGGAAGCATAGCTCCTGACTACCCACGAATCGTCCAAATCAAAGCATCTTGACTACAACACGCAACTGAAAGAAGAGTTTGGCAAGATGATTGATTCGTTGGAAATTAAAGACTTGCAGAAAGACTATCTACGATCGCGCTGGCTGGATCAAGTGCTGTGGATGGAAGGTCAAGCCGCATCGATGCGAAACTGGCATCGCCGTCTGCGCTTAACCACGATTATTGTGAGCGGATTTGTGCCGATTATAATTTCGACCAATTTCAATCAGGAAAACAAACAGCCTAGTGATTGGGTGCAAGTCACCTCGACCGGACTGAGCGCAGTTGTAACGATCAGTTCCGCAGTATGGGAGTTGATAGTGCATCAAGTTAATGTGGGGCTGGTCAATATCTTTCACAGGACTTAATCCTTCTTGCACTCAATCCCCAAACTGGGAAAACTCGCTCCTCTTGGTACTCTGCACTCGACTATGGCTTGGTCGGTTCTTTATTACTAGACTTAGTACTGCAAGGCAAATTTGAGATCGACAACGACAATCGTGTGATCGGTGCGATCGCAGGCAACACAGGCAATGAATTCTTAGATCAACGCCTCAGTGGGGTTCTAGCATCGTCTCGTCCTCGAACTGCAAGGTTCTGGGTGACTCATTGGAGACGAAGATACAGAGAAATTCAAACGATTGTGTTGCAGAACTTAGTTGATTTAGGTGTTTTAGAACGACAAGAGCAACGCATTCTTGGACTGTTTCCAACGCAGCAATATTTTCTAACCGATGAATCCATTCAACGCGAGACTGTCCAGCAAGTTCGTGCCGCCGTGTTAGAAGGCATTGGACTGGATTCTCGGATGGCAGCATTAATTAACCTGAGTTCGGGTTAAGAAAAAGCAGGTTAGCTTTCCTGGGAAGGCTTTCAGACATTTGCAGACTGGTTCAAAAGTCCAATTTTGGAAAAGGATAGTTTCACCAGCCATTCCAAATGAAAGGTTTCGGCTCAGCAGAAGCGTTTCCGCGATTCCTTATCCCGAACTCAGGTTAATTAGTTTGATGCAAGCCTCTCACCTGACCGATGCGGTGTTCAGACCTGAAGAACGTCCTGAAGCGCGATCGCGAATTAAGGCGATCGCAAGAGAGGAGATGGTCGATGAAGCAGTTTCAAAGGCAATTTTCACCGTTCAAGCAGCCACGACTTTGGGTGCAATCAATGGCGGATGAAATTGTTACGGGTTGTGTAGAACAATAGTTCGGACAATTTTTGACAGGAAAGGTTTTCTGTCAGAATTGTCCGAACTATTGTTCTTTCAAACTTTTAGCAAATCGCTGGAATGCTTCAATTTCTGATTCCTCGGCTCGTTGTAACCATACGTCAAGTTGTTGAGGTTGCCGTTGTCGCACTAATTGAGCAAACGTCTGAGCCAGCTCAATCGCCGGAGCTAAGGTTGGATTCTGCTCGATTAATCGATGCAGCAATTGTTCATCTTTGTCACTGCGGGTTCGAGGGTTCTGAAGACTCAAGTAGCTTGCCCGACGTGCTGTTAGCGTTTGTCGTTGCGATGGGACACTTTGAGCAACGGGCTGAGACACTGGGACGACTTCTGCTGCTTGCTGCCCTTGCTGCAACCGATGTATGTAGCGGTTCAAGCTCATATAGCTGCCACGATATCCCTGCTGTTGTAAGTCCCTAAATAACTCCCGCATTCTTCGTTGACCCTGGTTCCACTGTTGAACCAGATATTCTCGATAAGGATGGACCAAGCTCCGACCTCGGTCACTTCGTGCTCGTCGTTCAGGGAAGCTGAGGGTTTTGAGGTAACGTTGAACAGTTCTCGCACTTCTCTTAACTTGTTGAGCAATCTCGCTTGCGGAGTGCCCTTGGTTATGAAGCTGCCAAACGGTTTGATAAATTTCTAACCGTTGAGCACGGCGCTGTTTGAACTGCTGCTGAGTTTTGGCAGAGGGTTGGGCAAAAACCAACCGCTGCTCAATCTCCTCCAGATGCAGTGAACCCGCTGAGGAGAAGGGAATCGGAGCTAGTTTGAGAACACGCCCTTGCCGCCCTAAAACCTGTTGCAGCACGTCAGTAACATTTTGAAGCAAATGGAAACGGTCTGCCACCTGAATCGCTTGGGGTGCTCCTTGAGTCATTCCCTGTTTGTAGGCAGTCGAGCGGTCTCGTGATAGCACTTGCACCCCCGGATGCTGCTGGAGCCATCGGCTAAGGGTTTCCGATTCACGATCTGGCAACAGGGCGATGGGACGGTTCCGGTCGAGATCCACCAAAATCGTGCCGTAAGTTCGTCCTTTGCGAAAAGCGAAATCATCCACCCCTAATGTTTTTGGAGTGACGATTGCAGGCATGGGTAGACGGGAAACCATTTGTAGCAATGGATTGAGGCTCACTGGATGGCTCACCTGCTGGCTAAGACGGCTGCCTGCGGCACCGCAAGAGCGCTAATCCAATGGCAATTAAGCGCTCGGCAAACCGACAGGTCCGTCGTGCCCAAGGCTCAGTCACTTGGGGTAATCGTTCTGTAAAGATGCGTCGTTGGCAGGCGGGATTGATGCAGAAGAACTTCCGCGCCTGCAAAACGAGCGTCACCGCGTAATTGCTACACGGTAGGTCTTCCAGGGTTCGCTGATAGCGACTGTGAATCCGATGACTCGCGTTCTGACAAATTGGGCAATGCGAATTGGTTTGAACGCTGGTCACCACAAGAGAAAAATGTTTTCGAACGGTATCAAGCGACCCAGTTTCGAGTCGAAGCTGGCTTTGGCTGGGTAGTAGATGTTGAAGGAGTTCCACTCCTATCTTGATCCTTAGAGAAAAGTGACATCTCAATTCTGGCGCAGGATCACCAAAATCAGGAAAGAGCATTACGAAGCCGTCAAAGCAGGAGTTACTTTACCCGTCAGTAATGGGCAGGTGGAGGGGCAAGTCAATCGGCTAAAGATGCTGAAACGACAGATGTTTGGTCGTGCTGGCTTGGGATTGCTCAGCCGTCGATTCCTGCTAGCAAGTTGACCCAGCGCTGATAAAGGTAAGTCCACATGATTACTGGGATCACCAAAATCAGAAAAGAGCCGAAATAAAGGAAAGATAATTTGAGACAAGCCAAACTAGGTAATCGGGTTGTACTACTTCAAGCAGAAATGAGTGCATTTGAAGTGTTTGAGGCGTTTAGAGAGCGAGAAAGAATTTGAGACAAAAAGAAAAAGAATTTGAAACTCGACACTTACTGTAAGTTTCATAGTCATTAGAAGTTACGACAGACGAGCATTGACCCCACAACTGTCTTACGCTCAAACATACAAAATTTTCTGACCCAGCTTAGATGCTCTAGTGCAACTGATGCGCCGACTAATTGAAACTGTGATTGGGCAATTGGTTGAGCGCTTCTCGATTGAAAAAGTGTGAGCGCGAGATCTGTAGCCCTTGAGCAGTCGAGTGAACTGCAAGCGCTTGGCACATACCATCTGCCGCTAGCTCAACCGCTATAGTCGCGATCCTTTGCAGTTTGAGCAGCTTGCCACAGTCAAAGACTAATCGCACACCGCGTAACAAGATTCTGTAATTTAACTGAGAGCAGGGAATAGGGCTTGTACTCTAATGACGGAGTGAAAAAACTGTTGCCCTCATGAGTGAT
>JACJNX010000003.1 GCA_014695255.1 Cyanobacteria bacterium FACHB-63 | reverse complement strand
TATTGTTTTTGGAAGAAAACTTAGATGTTGTTCCATTGCTGAAAACGGGTGCGATCGCAGATCTTGAAGCGACTGATCCAGCACTTGCAGAGAATATTCGCCAGCGATTGTTAAAACGTTCTCGGTTTCAGGTCAATCTGGCAAAAAGTCGCTTGGTAAGGCTTGAACAGGAAATCGAACCGTTTCCGAAGGGTGCGATCGGCAAACTCCGTCGAGAAGCGTTTCAGTATTTGACGGCGGCAACGGTTCAAGAAATAGAAGCGACGACACCGACAAGCGATCGAACTTCGTTGAAGGAGCTGCTAGAGTTCTTTGACTTTGAACAGTATCTAGGATGACTTAGGCTCCTGGAAGTTGTTTGCGATTGCGATCGTAGATTTCGTAGAGGCGTTTGAGAACTTCGATCGGAATGCCAGCAACAGGGACGAGAATTTTAGTGGCTTCGATGCCGCCTGCAAAGATGACGCTGAAGATGTCTTGCCAACGTTGCCAGTTTTGCGGATTGTTTTGGGGCATGGTGGCGAAGCCGTTGATTAAGATATCAAAAATTTCTGCATCGGTTTTGGTCGGATATTTAGTTCGTAGTTTCGCAAGGAGATCAGCAAGTTGCTGATTTGCTTCAGTGTTTGGCTCTGGAGCATAGTTATGCTGAATGCCAATTTGATCGCCTTGAATCGTGACATCGCCAGAGTTAAGATTGCCGACTTGATTGATGTGGAAAACGGGTTGGTTTTTGGGAGATTGGGTCATGGGGGTTGAAGAATTGATTTGAAGTTGGTTGAGCCAATGATGAATCCATTCTGCTGGAAATTCTTCTGAATTGTCTGGTGAGCGACTTTCCCACTGGGCAACAATATCCGAAAGAATCTCCCTGAGATGGTTTGCACTGGGAGAGCGATCGCTGTTGTACTGACCTTCAAGTAATTCCCAATGCTGGTCTTCTACAAGTTGGACAAGTTGACGAGTTGTAATTTGGCGATCGAGAACTTGTTCTAGGGCAGAAATCACGCTCGACTGGATAGATGTGATTGCGGTGGCGTTGTGGCGGATGTTTACCATCGGGTTATCTCTTTTCCAGTTGCGGGGTCGATTTCAATATGTCCCAGATCGATGGGGCGTTTGGGGTGAATGCGGATGACGCGGTGTTGGTGATCGTAGCTTTCGTACCAAGTGCGAAGGACGTTTCCGGTGATTGCATCGACCTCGACAACGAGACAAGCGCCTGCGGTTTTGCCTGAAATTTTAGCGGGTTTATAGTTGTCATAATAGCGAATTCGCCCGTTTTGTAGAAGCTTGAAGCTGGCATAGGTGGCGGCGCGACGGGGATGATCTGGAACTTGGGCGAGGTCAATCACAAGGGGAATCGGGAGAAGCTCGATCGAGATGAGGTGTGGATGATTTTACGCCAATTTGATCGCCTTGAATGGTAGTGTCTCCGGTGTTGAGAATTCCGAGTCGATCGATGTTGTAGATTGTGGTGAAAGAGCGATCGTTGTTTTGGGGAGTTTGTCGATCG
>JACJNX010000029.1 GCA_014695255.1 Cyanobacteria bacterium FACHB-63 | reverse complement strand
CGATCAGGATAGCCAGCGATACAGCCGTAGCGTTCGACGAGAGACTGGAGCGCTTGGAAAGCCCAGTCAGTGGGACGCACATCCGATAGCTGAGAAACCGAGGTGACTTGTCCAGCTTGATTTGCTGAAGCAACACCCTCATTGCTGTAGGCACTTAATTGATCGAGTGAGGAAACAGTTTGAGTCGTTGCATCAGCTTTGACTTCGTTCGCAGCAACGCCAGTTGCACCAAGAGCAGCGGAGACAGTCAGCGTAGCACCAAGCAGCACTGGATTGACCAGTAGCGATTTCCACAATTTATTAGACATGATCACTTCCGTATTCACACCATCGAACAAGACACATTGAAGTTCTGAATTAGAAGCAGAACGCAATGTTTACAACAGTATACCCCAGTACAATCTTGATTCTTAACGGATTCAGCATGGGGATCATAGAAGATTTATCGATTTGACTGCGTTACAGGATTTAGAGTGATCCCCTATACATAGAAATATTTATCGAATCTTCATAGACTTAAATCAATCATCTTGAATGAAATCTTTCTGAAGAAGATGGCGCGAGCAAGTTTGCTCGTTAGGATAAGTTTTGGTGTCGCGCAGAATGATTAGTCGCTCATGATGAGATTCGTTTCCGATCCGGCAACCTCGCTCAAGATTCAAAAGATGCAGGAGCGCGTGAAATGGCGTACACCCAATGTGATCGATCGCAGGATCGATCAAACTCGATTAGTGATCGAGGACGATCAAGAGCAAGATGCTTTCTCATTCTTAGTAATTGGGGATAGCGGATCTGGGCGGCATCCGGGACATTTTCCTCAGCGCAGAATTGCAGAACAAATGCTGTCGCACCGGGATGAATCTCGCTTTATTTTGCATACCGGAGATGTGATTTATCTGGTTGGCTCTAGCGAGTTTTATCCACAGAATTTTATTGAGCCGTATCGAGAGTTTTTGGTTGGAGGAGAAACACCGAGCCAGATTGCGTTTAATCAAATGGTGTTTAATCTGCCCTTTTTGCCTGTGCTCGGAAATCATGATTATTATGATCTTCCTTTGGTTTATGGAATTCTTTCACAGCTCTCTTATCCGATTAGAAAACTACTACAATCGCGGATTGATTTTGATATTCGATTTCATGGGTCTCATCAGGGAAAAGCGTTCGCGCAGGCGTTCATGGATTTGTTATCGGTTGCAGAACAGCATGGGAAATTAGCGGCGCATCTTGATCAACACTACACGGCTGAAACCTCGACCGGACGATGCTTGCGGTATCAACCGGGATTGTTCACGCGATTGCCGAATCGTTACTACACCTTTCGCTATGGTGGGATTGATTTCTTTGCGCTCGATTCTAATACGATTAATGAGCCGATCCCGCTTTCGACAGGTCAAGCAGGACGAGCCGATCGGCGACGGTTAATCGAACAACGTGCGGCGATCGAGCAAGAGATGCAGCAGTTAATGGTCGATATTTCTCGGCTTGATATTAACGAACCTGAACAATCGGATCAAGCGGATGATATCCGGGTCAAATTGCAGCAGCTTGAAGAGATCCAGATTGATATTGAGAAACAATTGAATGCGGAAACGAGTGTTGAGAGCGATTATGAGCAGTTAGATTGGTTGCGCGATCGCTTGGTTCAGTCTTGGCGATCTCCAGAAGTGCGAGGGCGCGTCGTTTATTTTCATCATCCGCCTTATGTGACGGAGGCAACGAAATGGTATCAGGCGCAAACTTTAGCCGTGCGCTATCGATTGCGGCAAGTGCTCGATGATGTGGCAAAGGAGATTGATCCGAAAGGTCGCCCGATCGTGGATCTGGTTCTGAATGGTCATGCTCATTGTTTTGAGTATTTGCGGACTGGAGAGACTGGACACGCAGACTCGAATATGAATTGGGTGGTCTGCGGGGGAAGCGGCTATAGTTTGCGGCGACAGCGAGAAGAGGGAGCTGAGATTACAGAGCAGATTGATTCAGAGGAGCGAATTGTCGCTAAATCTCAACTGTTTGTAGGGCGAACCGGACAGGGGGCTTACAAACAGCGCCCTTACTCATTTGTGAGGATTGATGTCACCGCAGATGATCCGGTGAAGTTTATTCTGCGTCCTTATGTTTCCGAGTGGTCAAGGCGACAGTGGCACGATCGCGCCCTTGATCCGATTGTGCTGACATGATTACTCAGCAGTCACTGGTTGAATTTCTCGATCGCTTCTTTAGTGTGGATCGGTATCCTGAAGAGGAGCGAGGCGGAATTTATCGAGTTAGCGATCGCCCAATTCGTCGTTTGGGACTGGCACTTGAACCGATTCCGCAGATCGATTACTGGATTACAAAAAATCAAATTGATGCACTCTTCTTACATCGTCCTTGGCAGCTTAATTCTAATCTTGATATTGGTGTCGTATTTTATCATTTAGCGTTCGATGAACGGTTGACATTAGGATTCAACTTGCAATTAGCAGATGTATTATCGCTTGTGAACGTGCAGTCGTTTGGATACAAAGCAGAACGAGCGATCGGCATGATTGGAGGGGTTCCCTCTCAAAGTTTTGATCGCTACTGTGTTCAGGTGCGAGAGATTTTCGGGGGTTATGAGTCTGCCTTCGGACAAGCGGATACTGTGGGGAAAGTTGCGATCGTCGGGGCGATGAATGATGGTTTGATTCGATCGGCAGCAAATCAAGGTGCAAGCGTTTACATTACCGGGCAGTTTCGTGTTTCCGCTAAACAAGCCGTGTTAGATACGGGAATGTGTGTGATTGAAGTGGGGCATCGACGCTGTGAACAGTGGGGTTTACGGGCGTTGTCTGCGATACTGCGGGAGCGTTGGGCAGAGTTGAGAACGATCGTCATATAAGCCAAGTTTTACAGCGCGTCTTTTGAATCCGAGTTGTGCTTGTCCTAGAGTTGAGAAGTTTGTTTTAATTCGATTTGTTATGAGCTTGCGGCTATCTTTGATTGGGGGTGCGATCGCGTTACTGGTTTCTATTCCAAGTGCGATCGCTCAATCGTCTCAGCCTGTTTCGATTCAATTTCGCGGAATGGTTGGCGATCAATCGTTTCAATGTAATTCAACTTACTCACTCGGTACGCCTGCAACCTCTGTTGTTCCTGCTGATTTTCGCTTTTATGTTTCAGATGTAGCGTTAATCGATGCTCAAGGAAAAGTCGTTCCCATTACATTAACTCAAGATAATCGCTGGCAATACCAAAACGTTGCACTGATCGATTTTGAAAATAAAACCGGAATGTGTTCAAATGGTACGACTGAGACAAACGATCGTATTGTTGGAACGATTCCAAAAGGCAATTACAAGGGAATTCGCTTCACGTTGGGCGTTCCGTTTAAGCTCAATCACGAAGATGCAACGATCGCGCCTTCACCTTTGAATCTCACATCGCTCTGGTGGAACTGGAGAGGCGGCTATAAGTTTGCTCGAATCGATTTTGCTCCGGCGATGTCGGGAATGAAGCACGATCAACCCCACTCATCCAACAAACAGCAGGGATTTAATATCCATCTAGGTAGTACCGGATGCAATGCCACGAACAATCGCCAAAAACCAGAAAGTTGTGCAAACCCGAATACTGCAACGATTACGTTTGAGAACTTTAACCCGCAAAACAGCGTCATTGTTACCGATCTTAAGTCTCTAGTGGCAACCTCAAATTTGACCAAGAACCAGCCTGATACTGGACTTGGCTGTATGTCTGATCCTAAGGACGGCGATTGTACTGCAATTCTGACGAATTTTGGATTGCCTCAAGCTGGAAAACCCGCCCGTCAAACGTTCTTTCGAGTTGCCCCGCGACCATGAAGCGCTGGTTTAACCTTGCGGTTCTCACGCTTCTCACCTTTTGCCTTTCGATCGGCTTGAGTGCTGCATTTTCTAGAAGCAATGCCACCTCTAGCTACGATTGGCAGCTTCCCGCATGGACACCACTGCCGATCGTGCCTGTTAACAATCCGATGAGTGCTGCAAAAGTCGAACTCGGACGGCATCTCTTTTATGAAAAGCGCCTTTCGGTCACGGGTGAATTTTCTTGTGCCACCTGTCACGACCAATCCCGCGCCTTTACTGAGAAAAAATCGGTGTCGATCGGTGCAACCGGAGAGGCGCATCCCCGAAACGCGATGAGCTTAGCAAATGTCGCTTACAATTCGGTACTCACTTGGGCAAATCCGCTCATGGCTGATCTAGAAACGCAGCTTCTTGTGCCGCTATTCGGAGAGCATCCGATCGAGATGGGCATGGCAGGCAAAGAAGCAGAAATTATTGCAATGCTGCGAAACGATCCGCAGTACCGTCAATTGTTCGCTGCTGCATCTGAAGAAATCAGCATCAATACAATGGCAAAAGCGATCGCAGCGTTTGAACGATCGCTGATTTCGTTTAATTCGCCCTACGATCAATACCGTTATGGAGGGAACGATCGAGCAATTTCAGAGGCTGCGAAACGGGGGGAAGCCTTGTTTGAAAGTGAAAAATTGGAGTGCTTTCATTGCCACGGAGGAATTAATTTTTCTGATTCCGCCGTTCATTCCCGTTCTGGTTTCAAAGAGATTGCCTTCCATAACACTGGTCTATACAATCTCGATCACAAAGGTGCTTATCCTGCTAATAACACGGGTATTCACGAAATTACTCTCAAGCCGTCTGATATGGGACGTTTCAAAGCCCCAACCTTGCGAAATATTGCCTTAACTGCACCTTATATGCACGATGGCAGTATTGGTACGCTAGAGCAGGTAATCGAGCATTATGCGGCGGGAGGTCGAACGATTCACGCGGGTAAGTTTACGGGAGTAGGTAGCGAGAATCCGCTTAAAAGTTCATTTGTGAAAGGGTTTAAGTTAAGCGATCGTGAAAAGCAAGATCTGATCGCTTTCCTTCACAGCATCACCGATGAATCCTTTGTGAAAAATCCGGCATTTAGTGATCCTCATGTCGATCGCCAAAATTGATTTTATTCAGTGGGACTCAGGCGCTTGACGATCCAACTGCTTGCCCCGCTAATCAACGCACCCGCCATCAAAATGCCCAAAGCAGGCTGCATTACAGGTGTCCAAAGTGAAAGCCACAGGTTTAATCCGAGTGGCACTTTTGCAGCCTGACCGATCAGGGCGATCGCAAACCAGCCAAAACACAGCAGCACAAAAAACAAGTTCCACATCAGCGCAGTATTCAACCACTTAAAAAACGTTTCTTTCATAAACTCAATCCGGTCATTTATCTTCATTAACTTAGCAAAAAATGGGCTGCAACTGAATTCAGTGCAACCCAAACGCTAATGATTCAGGGATAAATTGACACTAGAGATCGCGAACCGATGGGAAATCTTTGTCGCGTGAATATTGCAGATTTTCAGGATCAACGTAGTGACAGACTGCATCATTCAAACAAATTACCGCCCAGCCCGATCGGTGCATCTCAACTAATTCATAGCCCGATGCCTGCTGCACAAAATAGCCTCTATGATTCCGTGTACCAGGTTTAACGCCAACGCGATCGATAGACATGATAATTTGCTCCTTAAGCTACAAAGAAATCGCCCGATCGGCACTTATTCAAAGCAAAACTGGATCGCTTAAGCCGCGCTATCACAGCTTATTGATCGATAACAAATACAGCATTGCGTGAAGAATTAAATCTCATGCAAGCCGTGTTTTGCTTTTATAAAGTGACGAGAAGACTGTTAGAAATGAGGAATATATCCTGATTTTCAAATACTATCATCGAGTTTCTAAGACGATGATTAAATTATTTGATTCTATGTTGCAGTATATAAATTAATCAGATTGCTTTGTACAGCGAAGCGCAACAATTTTGTAGCATAAATCGTCGATCGCGTTACGCAAAGTTCACACAGCAGCTTTTCACAATAAAGAGAGCCAGAATTTCGTTCTGACTCTCGGAGATTGTAAACAAAAATGAAGAGATTCTTAGGATTCAAATAGCCAAGCTTTCACTCTTTGCAAACTCTTCCAGTCGGGTTTTCTTGCCAGTCCATCTTCGATATTTTGCTGCACTTCGTCGCGCAATTCTTCAACCGCGAAGGTTAATTGTTGTGCCATTTCAACGTGGGGTCTGACTCCTGGCTTCGACAAATCCAACATTGCCAAAATCAGATTGATGCGAGCTTGTGCATCTTGAGGAACCAGTTTCACCGCTTTTTGAGCAGCGGGAAATGCCAGTGCAGGCTTATCCGCCAGTAAATAGAGCCACGATA
The DNA here is from genome assembly GCA_014695255.1 of Cyanobacteria bacterium FACHB-63. GTDB lineage: Bacteria > Cyanobacteriota > Cyanobacteriia > Leptolyngbyales > Leptolyngbyaceae > Leptolyngbya. The sequence goes on along the minus strand of JACJNX010000029.1, from coordinate 45,890 downwards.
AACAAGTCCAAGCTGCACCCGTTTTGCGAGAACGATCGCAGATTTCTTTGAACACTGGAATCAGATTTTCTGGGGCTTCTCCAGCTTTGTAGCGCTCCAGTCCCTCTTCAAAAAGGGCTTCAACCGTTTGAGTCATGACACCTAATCAAAATAATGTAGAGGTTAGTTGGGTTAACTAACCGAGCGAACCGTTTCTTATTCTATCGAATCGCTTGACTTGGAATTGCAAGAGGACAATTTTAGGCTAAGTGACTGAAGCCAGAACATCAAAGCTTTACGCGCTCACTCGCACGTTAAAATATGGACGTTCTTTACAAGGATTCACTGTGGTAGAGCGACCCATTAAAAAGTCTGAGCGCCTCGCGAAAAGCGCCGAAGACGCACCTTCAGCATCACCCGATCAGTCGCCGACTGAGAGTTCCGCCGCTCTTCCAGACGGATTCAAGCCTTCGTCCGCTCCCCGTCCCGCGAAGAAAGGCGATGCCCCTAGAGATGATGCTAAACCCGCCGACAGAGAAAAGCGCGGCAAACGCAACGATCGCGGCAAGAAATCCGACGACAAGAAGGATGCACCGCCGATCAATCCTGCCTTGATGCGAGGCCCAAGACCGCCAAAGCCCTCTGCGGCAAAACCTGAGCCTGAGATTCCAGCCGATGCAGAATCGTCTGAAGCTGAAACCGAGGCTTAGAGCGGATCTTGAGCCGGAATGCCGATCGCTCGTGGAAATTCGGATGGCGTAGGGGACGTTTTACGCAGATACAAGCAGTGTCGAACCCCATGCGTCAACGGAGTTTCAAAGCGATCGCATTCTTCCACCGTTCCGCCTAATTTTTTCACCGTTTGATCGAGGGCGATCGCTTCCTCTTCTGTCCATTGCCCCCGATACAGCACCGCTAATCCACCCACTTTTAGCAAGGGTAAAGCATATTCAGCGCAGACCGAAGCAGCAGCTACAGCGCGAATGGTTGCCAGATCGTACTTCTCTCGATGTCCAGAAGCTCGCCCGATCTGCTCAACGCGATCGACGATCGATCTCACATTGCTGAGTTGCAGGGCTTTCGTACTGTCTTGCAGAAAGGCCACTTTTTTGCGCGTCGAATCGAGCAGCGTGATCTGCCAGTCGGGACGAGCGATCGCCATTGGAATACCCGGAAAACCAGCCCCCGTACCAATATCGATCGCGCTTAGATTTGCCGCTGTAACTTTCGGAAACACGCCCCGCAGCGAATCCCACAAATGTTTCTCCCAAAAATCTTCTGGCTCGGTAATGCGGGTTAAATTCTGCTGCTGATTGCCTTCGATCACTAACTCATAAAACTGCTGAAACTGCGATCGCTGGAATTTACTCGGACTCCATTCGGTCGTCGATCGCCATAAATCCGTCATCTCTGGTAACGCTGCTAACATCCAACCCGCTCCAACCGTCTAAGCTCTTCGGGTTTGACTTCTTTGAGTTCACCGTGACGCAGCGACCAGCAACGATCGGCAATTTCCAACATATCGCCCGCATCATGCGACACAACCAGCAAACTCCAGTGCGTTTTCAGTTTTGCTAACAGCTTCACGAGCTGCCGTCGAATTGACCAATCTAATCCTGCGGTCGGTTCATCGAGTAAAAGAATGCTGGGTTGCCGAATCAACTGAACCGCTAATGCCAATCGTCGCTGCTGTCCACCGCTCAACGCATGAGGAGCCATCGAAAGCGGCAGATGATCTAAACCCACTTCTCGCAAGGCTTCGTGAATGCGATCGGAACTCAACTCCGGATGCCCCAAGCGCAACTCCTCTAAAATCGTGCCGCCGCAGAAATGCCGCTCCGGAAACTGAAACACCAAGCCGCACAACTGCTGCATATTGAGGAAATTTAATTCCTGCTCGCGCCAGTAAATTTCTCCGCTTGTATGTTCTGCCAGTCCCGCCAAAATTTCCAGCAGCGTACTTTTTCCAGAACCGCTCGGACCTACGATTAGACTTAACTGCTGAGGCGCAACCTCTAGATTGATTGATTTCAGAATCGGCTCCGGAGTCGCAGTCGGATGATAGGACAAATCGCGCAAATACAGCATGAAGTCAAACCGTTAGGGCAATCCTCAGTTTAACCTGTGTTCATTCGGTCAGGTTGCCCGTGTAGAAAGATGAGCGCGGAACTTGCGATCGCGTAAAATCGTCTCTCGAATCCGATGCGTCAAAACAAATCAAGTTAAAACAAATCAAAGTTATGGTGAAGTGGCTGTCTAGTCGGCTGGCTCAGCAAGCGAGTACCGTCGCGCTGATGATTGGAATGCTCGCGAGTCCGTCGCTAGCGAAAGATCCGTTTAGAACAAGCAATCCGCGTCCGATTAGCGATCGTACCGAAGCCGCGTTTCGCGCTATTTTCGAGAAAGGCAATTACACAGAAGCACAGAAATTACTCAACCAACCCGATCAAAATGAGCCGCTTTCTTTTGCGCTCAAGGGTTTCATTACCTACATCAATTATCAAGGCGAGACCGACCAACCACGTAAACAAGCCTTACTCAATGACTTTAAAACCTACGCGACTCAAACCCGCACCATTGCAGAGCAATTAACGAAAACTGACCCGCTACGCGGCAACCTGTATCAAGCCGCAGGCACGATCTTAGAAGGCGGATATATCGCCGCTACCCAAGGAACCGTTCGCGGCATTCCTCAGATTTTAGGCACTCTTCAGCAAGCGTTCCGCTATCTCGATGCCGCAGAACGCATCGATCCTAAAGATCCTGAAGTCAACCTAATTAAAGGCTTGATTGATCTCACGCTTTCGACCAATCTGAATCTGCCGTTATCGAGTCCGACCGAGGCGATCGCGCGGCTTGAACAAAACGCTCAGCCCCGCTATGTTGCCGATCGCGGGTTAGCCCTTGGATATCGAGATTTGAAACAGTTCGATCGCGCCCTGCAAGCCGTCGATCGAGCGTTGAGCAAAGCACCGGATAACCCGGAACTAAGCTATCTGAAGGCGCAAATTCTGGTGCGGAGTCAGCGACATAGCGACAGCATTCCTCTGTTTCAGAAGGCGCTGAGCAAAAAAGATCAACTCCCAGCCACAACCGTTCAACAGATTCAAAGAGAACTGCGCGGCGCACAACAGCGGACAAACGGACGATAAAATAGAAGTCAGGCAACTTTTATCACCTGCCTGACTTTCTTTTATGCGTATTCAGTTTCGAGAGTTTGATCCGTTTAACGTTTGGTTTTGGGTTGAGTTTAATACTGTGCCTTCTGAAATGGAGAAACAGTATGTCGAAGAAGTGTTTAGTTCCTGGTTTTTCCTCGGTAAGCTAGGCGGCTTTAATGCGGAGAATCTGCAAGTGCAAGATGTGGGGCTAGAGATTAGCCACATGGAGTATGACGAAAGCATTGCAGGCGATAGCATGATGGCAGTAATGCACAATATGGGCGACTTCGAGTATGAAAGCAATTGGGGGCGCTGCTGGTTTGATTTGGGAACCAGTGATGCGATCGCGATCGATGTCCTAATTAACTCACTGCGGCAATTAAGTAAGGATTTTGTCACGATCGATGGTCTGATTATTGGCGGCGAGAACGAAGATTGGCGCGTTCCGGGAAGCGCTGAACCCGGTTTCGTGATGGACAATCAGCGAAATTAGTGCTCAACATGAAGGAATACCTCGCATCTACCGAGATTGTCGATTGGCAACATTCGGAAATCCTGAAGCTGAGTCAGACGATCGCAGCAGAATGTCAAACTCCTGAAGCGATCTCAAAAGCCTGCTTTGAATGGGTGCGAGATCAGATTCGGCACAGCTACGACTACCAGATGAATCCCGTCACCTGTCAGGCTTCCGATGTCCTCCTGCACAAAACCGGATATTGCTACGCCAAAAGCCATCTCTTAGCGGCATTACTACGATCGAATGGGATTCCAGCCGGATTCTGCTACCAGCGATTGAGCATTGATGATAAAGGTGCACCTTACAGCTTGCATGGATTAAATGCCGTTTATCTACCGAAGATTGGCTGGTATCGTGTGGATGCTAGGGGAAATCGAGAAGGTGTGGATGCTCAATTCACACCCCCTGATGAAAAATTAGCGTTCAAAACTCAGCTTGATCAAGAAGCAGACTTTCAAGCGGTACTTTCAGAACCGTTGCCAGTTGTTGTAGACGCTCTGCAATCTCGAAGCACTTGGAACGAAATGCTGTGTTATCTTCCAGATATTTCTTTGGAAGATGCGGAAAAGTTCGGTTTATTTAAGTAGCAACCGATCCAGCTTGGAAAACGCGCCCGATCACTTCTTCGATCGGCGGATCAGTCACGGTTAAATCCACAACCTGCAATTCAGCGAGAATTTTCGCGATCGTCTGCGTCAAATCTTCCTGCTGCACTAAAAATCGAACCGATTGCTTCTCGACTTCTCGAACATATCCGTATGTCGAGAGTTCAGTCTCAGTATAGGTGTGATTGAATTCGACTTTGACTTCGCGGCAGGGAGAGAACCGATCCACCAGTCCAGCAAGACTACCATCATAAATAAGCTGCCCGTGGTGGATCATCAGAACTCGCTCACACAAAGCAGTGATATCTGCCATGTAATGACTCGTGAGTAAGACGGTGGCACGATAGCGATCGTTATATTCCTTCAAAAATTCACGCACCGCAACTTGGGCATTTACATCCAGCCCTAAAGTCGGCTCATCGAGAAACAAAACTTGTGGCTGATGCAATAGTGCGGCGAGTAATTCCGCTTTCATGCGTTCACCCAGTGAGAGTTTACGAACCGGCTGATTTAATTTGCCATGCAGCGAGAGCATTTCTGACAATTCACCGATGCGGGTTTGCAGGGTGCGATCGCTAATTCCATAAACGGCTGCATTAATTTTGAGCGAATCAGCCGCAGGCAGATCCCAGATCAACTGCTGCTTTTGTCCCATCACCAACGTAATTTTTTTCAGGAAAGCCGATCGTCGTTCAAACGGGACGTGCCCCGCAACGCTGACTTTTCCTGAAGACGGATGAATCAATCCGGTTAGCATTTTTAGCGTTGTTGTCTTCCCGGCTCCATTCGCGCCGAGAAATCCCACCACTTCACCGGGTTCAATTTGGAATGAAACATCTTGTACCGCTTTGACCTGACGATAGGTGCGCTTGAAAAAATGCGTGACTGTTCCTTTGAACCCTGCTTCTTTGATAGCGACAGGATAAATTTTGGTGAGACGATCGACGGTAATGGTAGACATGAGGGACGAAGAATGAAGAGTTGAATCTTAAGCGCTTCTTGCTATTTCAATTCTAGAGATTAATTCGGAGTATCTCGATCGCACATCTGCCCCAAGAAATTTTGCATTAGACGGCTAAATCTGGAGTATAAGATTCTACAGTGTTTACGCCAATCGTCTCAGGCAATGTCTAAGTCAGTTCCGGGCTGGGTTTATCTTTCTGTCGTCACGAATGTCGTTTTGGGTACAACGTTGGGATTGTGGTTTCTAGGCGATCGCTATTTCACCGAAACGCTGCTGAATCCTCCGTCTTCACGTACTTCAATGGCTGCCAAAGCCGTGGAAAAACCCGAAATCGTTGCGCAAGCTGCCTCCATGTCATCGGGGCGATCTCTGACTTATCAAGATTGGGTCGATTTGCTGGAAAAAGAAGCCAAAGCAACGATCAAAAGAAAGCCCGATCGCTTAATGGTGATGGCAGGTGATTCACTGACGCTTTGGTTTCCTCAAGATCTGCTTCCGACCCATTACACTTGGCTAAATCAAGGAATTTCTGGTGAGACTTCAACCGGACTGGCGAAGCGATTAAATCTATTTGCTCAAGCGAAACCTAAAACTATCTTTGTCATGGTCGGTGTCAATGATTTGCTGAGAGGTCGATCGGAGGAAGAAGTTTTAGAAGCTCAGGAAGACATTATTCAGCAATTAAAGAAATCGCATCCGAAATCGACGATCGTCATGCAGTCGCTGCTTCCTCGCGCCAAAGATCCGATTACCACAGCCAATGCAACCCAAGTGGAATCGCTCTCGAACGATCGCATTTATCAATTCAATCGCCGCCTTGCTCAATTAGCAAAGCAAACTCGCGTGGAATTTCTCGATCTGCAACCGCTTTTTTCCGACAATGAAGGATTCTTACGCTCAGAGCTAACAACCGATGGACTGCACCTGAGTACGCAGGGATATTTAGTGTGGCGATCGGCAATTGAGACTTTCAACCAGTTTGCACACCGTTAACCCCCCCTTTCTTAAGGTCAATTGCAGTCTATGATTGATCCTGTAGGCGTGAGAAAAACGAAACATGGACACAAAGGCGTTTAAGCTATCGCTCAATCATTCTGAGAACTATCACCGCAAAGGATTCGGACATGGTGCGGAAGTCGCAACCGCGATGCAGTCTGAATATCAGAGCGATTTGATTCAGGAAATTCGCGATCGAGCTTATACGTTGAAACGGGGCGATGTCACGATTCGACTGGCGCAAGCATTCGGTTTTTGCTGGGGTGTTGAACGTGCGGTGGCGATGGCTTACGAAACCCGTCAGCATTTTCCGACAGAGCGGATTTGGATTACCAACGAAATCATTCACAATCCCTCAGTCAATCAACGCTTGCGGGAGATGAACGTCCTGTTTATTCCAGTTGTTAACGGACAGAAAGATTTTTCCGAAATTGAAAAAGGCGATGTCGTAATTTTGCCTGCCTTTGGTGCAAGCGTTCAAGAAATGCAGCTTCTTAACGATCGCGGCTGTACGATCGTCGATACCACTTGCCCCTGGGTTTCAAAAGTCTGGAACACCGTTGAGAAGCACAAAAAACGGGCTTACACCTCGATTATTCACGGCAAATATAACCACGAAGAAACCCTAGCGACAAGTTCGTTTGCGGATAAATATTTGATTGTGCTGAATCTGGCTGAAGCGGAATATGTGGCGGACTATATTTTGAACGGCGGCGATCGCAATGCATTCTTGGCGAAATTCAGCAAAGCTCATTCGGTTGGATTTGATCCCGATCGAGATCTAGTTCAAATTGGCATCGCCAACCAAACCACGATGCTCAAAGGCGAAACTGAGCAAATTGGTAAATTGTTTGAACATACGATGCTGAAGAAATATCCGCCGAATGAATTGAATGATCACTTCCTCAGCTTCAACACCATTTGCGATGCAACTCAAGAGCGCCAAGACGCAATGTTCGATCTCGTGAAAGAAAAGATCGACCTCATGATTGTGATCGGCGGGTATAACTCCTCGAATACTACGCATCTGCAAGAAATTGCGATCGATTACAAGATTCCCTCTTATCACGTTGATAGTGTTGAGCGGATTAAATCTCGGAGCGAAATCGAACACAAGCCCCTGAATCAAGATTTAACAGTTTCAGAGAATTGGCTCCCCGATGGCGAGATTGTGGTTGGCATTACCTCTGGAGCCTCAACCCCCGATAAAGTCGTTGCGAATATCATCGAGCGAATCTTTGAACTCAAAGCCGCTGTGCCTGCATGAAGCGCTTAATCTGGGTCTTGATTTGGCTTTTAAGCTTCTGGTGCACGAGTCCGGTTTGGGCGGGTGCATTGTCCGATCGCGTCTCTACGTTTCCCGATTGGCACAACAAACCGCCCGTTGATCGCGCTACCGGAGATTTAATCTACCCCAACTGGATTGCTGGAACTTGGCATGTTAAAAGCACGTTAATCGATCTCGTTGCTCCCCTTGCTCCCGAAATTGTCACACCTGGATTTGAGAGTAATCGCACCTATGTAAATCAGCCGATCGCGTTCGATGTCCGATTTGCAAAACAAAAAGAAGTCATTGCCGATCGCGCCTTCAACGGTTTGAATATTGCAAAAGCCTATTTGGGCGATCGTGCCGTTCTCTCGGTCAAAGTCGATCCTGATTCTCCGAATAAGCAAATTACGATTTTGAGAGACGATCGGATTTTGACTTCTACCATTACAGGGAGAGCGATCGAAACTTCTGTACCCGATCAATTCATTACAAGTGAAATTTTTCAGCAAGTGTTTCGGGGAACGGCACAGCCTTATCTGAATCAAGTTGAGACAACTACTGCGTACAAATACTTAGGTGATCAAACCGTTGCTATCGTTGCCGATCAAATTACAGCAATCTATCTTTCGCCTCAAGACCCTGACTACTTCAAAGCAGGGAGTACGCCTGTTGCCTTATACCGATACCGTCTAGAGTTCTCACCTGCGGGTGAATCAATCCCGTTACAATCCTCATTAAACTGAATCAATATTTTGTCGTAGTTGTTACAGATAGTAAGCACCTGATGTCAAGGTAAACTTTGATTTCTTAATCTAGCAAGACAAGAGTGACTTTGTTATTCTCACAATAGAGAAGCGAATGGGCTGTCAACCCATGCAGCAATTGGAATTCTTCTGACCCTTCTTACGGAAAGCCTGTTGCAAGAGCAAAACTTGCTGTTAAACAAACTACGGCTTTCTCAGCAGTTTTAGAGCCGCTTACGAAATTCAAGTTGTCGGCGATTAATCTCGACGACTCAATTTTTAGCCCTCAAATTCTTGAACTTACTCGATTTTTAACTCAGTATGAATCACTATTGCGAACAATGGATTGCGGATTGGTGTCAGACGAACGGCTGGACAGATTGCTTTAAGGATCGATCGAGCTATTGGGCGTTTCCTCCTAACTCTGTGATGCCTGTGCCAATTCCGACAACTGTTTTACATTCCATCAAAGCCGAAAAAGGCTTGAGCAAAGATGAGCGCGTTTGGAGCTTAGGCGCGATCGCTGGAACTGGAATCGCTGCTGTGTTGGGATTTGCGATCGCGTCCCCGATGCCCTTAGTGATGGCGTTTGTGGGTTGTGCGGTTGTCTTTGCCCAATTAGATTCCGAAGAAGCTTAAACAATTTTTAATTAAATCGAGAACGGAGGGAGTTGAATAGCTTCCTCCGTTTTGCTATCTACCGACCTGCAAGCTGACTTAAACGGGCGCGATCGAGCAGTTTAACTTTGTTGCCGTCAATCTCAATTAATCCTTCTCGACCGAGTTTGGCAAACATGCGGGAAAGCGTTTCGGGAATGGTGCCGAGTCTTGCCGCCAATTGTCCTTTAGGCAAATCAAGATCTACCATTTCAGCCTGATGCGTTTGCTCACTCAAATCGAGCAAATAACTGGCAAGTCGCGCCGGAACTTCTCGCAGTGCTAAGTTATCCACCAAATGCGAAAACATTCGTAAATGACGCGCAAAGCTTCTCAATAGATTAATCGCCAGTGTGGGTCGCTGTTCTAGTAAGTGCAAAAAAGCTTGACGCGGAAAGAATAAAACCTCTGATTTCTCAAGCGTTGCGGCTGAGGCAGGAAAGCACTCTCCATCTAATGCTGGCACTTCGGCAAAATGATCCCCTTCACCGAAGATGTGCAGAATCTGTTCTTTACCCTCGGCTGAAAGCTTAAACACTTTAATTCGACCCGATCGCACGATAAAAAATCCGCTTCCTTCGTCTCCTTGGTGAAACAGAATTTCACCTTTTCTATGGGATTGCGCGATCGAGCAATCTGCAAGCTCTGCTAGTTGCTCTGCTGGTAATCCCTGAAAGATCAGGGTCTGACTCAGAAACTCAAGTAACGAAGAATCCATTGGATTAAACTTTTTTCTTGAGTCTAACTGATAGTTATTTTTGTCAGGAAAGTGGAAGAGAATCTAAAGCTTGCTACCCATCTATCCCCTCGTAAAGACGCAATGATGGAGGTCTAAATCAATTCGGCAATAGTTCAACGTAATGAAGCAGCCCTGTCGCGCCACTGATCCGGTGCTCGTGCTACGACAAAATCAACTTGGTCTCCCTATCTCAAATTTTTGCCCCGTCTATTTCATTGGGCGAACTTGAGCAAGTCACACAAATCTTGAGGAATATTGGACAAGCAGTAATCAAAATTCCTTGATTTGGGTGAAATAGAGTTGCAGTAGTCGGTGAAATAAAGTCGTGACTTCATCTGTTCGTTTTCGGATTGCAACTTGGAACCTAGAACGCCCAAGGCAGAACGGTTGGATTAAGAATCAACGGCAGCTCGATAGAATTCGTGAGATTGATGCAGATATTTGGGTGCTGACCGAGACGAATGCAGCGATCGATCTCAAACCCGATTACCAGTGTGATGCATCTGTTCCGTACCAAGGGCATCGAGCAGGTGAAAACCTCACAACGCTTTGGTCACGCTGGAAAATTCTTCGCTCCATTCCCACTTTTGATTCGACTTGTGCGATTTGTGCTGAGATAGAGTCACCTTTCGGATTAATGATTATCTATGGAACTGTGATTACTTGGGCGAATGATAAAGGAATAAGTGGAACTTCAAAAAAGTGGGAGGAACATCGTCGATCGCTCCAATACCATCACGAAGATTGGCTACGGATTCAGAAGCAGCATCCTGAGCATCTAATGTGTATTGCAGGTGATTTTAATCAGAGCCGAGATGGTTCGGGTTGGTATGAGGATAAACAATCAGTTGAGATGCTCAGTGGAGCCTTGCATGAGCTTTCGTTAGATTGTATGACTGGGCAAAAGTTTCAAGGACTTTCGCGATCAACCGTCGATCACATTTGTTTATCTCAGTCGCTTTTGCCGTACAAAGTAAAAGTAGGGGCATGGGAGGGCACAACACCAGAAGGCACAAGAATGAGCGATCACAATGGCGTGTTTATTGATCTACGACATGACTAATCCGGGCGATCGTCGGTGAATCGCTCGATCGATGCAATCATGCCTTCAGAATAGGGTTCTAGTACCGTTGCTGCAACCTGAAGATCAGCTAGTGCTTGGCTAAATTCTTCTGAGTTTGGATCTGCCGCTTCTAGAATTTGGATCGCTGCAATTGCTTTCTCAAGTTGAGGGCGATACTCTGCGATGTGACGCTTGAGGCTAATAAACGATCGTTGAGGGGTCATGATCATTGGTTGAGTCCCCATTCTAAGTTTCGGTTTCCTTCCAGCGATCGAGCGGCACACAATCAATTTCAAACTGATCTAACGCCCGCGCTACAACAAAATCGACTAGATCTTCGATCGTCTGCGGCTGATGATACCAAGCCGGAATTGCTGGAACAATTCGCGCTCCTGCTTCTGCCAAAGTGGTCAAATTGCGGAGGTGAATTAAACTAAACGGTGTTTCACGCGGCACAATGACTAATTTGCGCCCTTCTTTAAGCTGCACATCTGCCGCTCGTTCGAGCAAATCTGAGCTTAATCCTGCTGCAAGTTTGCCGACGGTACTCATGCTGCAAGGAATCACCAACATTCCCAAAGTTCGGAAGGAGCCGCTTGCGATGTTCGCGCCGACATCACCCCAGGGATGACAAGTAAGCTTACCGCCGAATTCGACTCCGGCTTGAGTGCGCCAGAATTGCTCTTGTTGAATCGGTTCCGGGGGCATTCGGATGCCGAGTTCTGCTTGCCAAACCATGTAGGTTGCTTTGGATGCGACAAGCTCGATCGCGTAATCCGCTGATAAAAGATACTTCAACGCCCGAACCGCATAAATTAAGCCCGAAGCTCCGGCAACCCCAATAATCAAAGGACGTTTAATCACAGCGCAATCCTAAATAAAAAATGCGGGTTGCCCCGCACTTTCTATTATTCCTCACCAAATTCGTCGTCGGAGAGCGCTGTGTCAGACTGAAACTCCGATTGATCTTCCGAATCAAAGACTTCATCAGTTGCTTCACTGCCGCCGCCGACTGCGATTAGGTCAATTTGCTGGCGGTAGTAATCGACACTCTTGACTTGAACTTCGATACGATCGCCCAATCGATACTGTTTGCGATTCTTCCGACCAACGAGGGTTTGCTGGCGCGATCGAAACTCATACCAATCATCTTTGAGCGAACTTACGTGAACCAAGCCCTCTACTAAGAGTTCTTCCAGTTCGACGAATAATCCGTAAGACTGGACTCCGGTGATTAAGCCGTGGAACACTTCGCCCGTCCGCTCTTTCATCAGTTCGGCTTTTTTCAGACCTTCGAGATCGTTTTCGGCATCTTGAGCAATTTTCTCGCGTTCAGTCAGATGAACCACGATCGCGCCGAAATGACCTTCGAGTTCTTGATGTAAATCGGTTGGAAGAACGTTCCAGTTGATTTGACCGTGGCAGGAACTATGACGCAAATCTACGCTGTCTTTCACGCGGGAAGAGCGGCGATCGCGTCCTTCTTCAAACACCGCATGAAGCGCTCGATGCACCAGTAAGTCAGGATAGCGACGCACCGGAGAGGTGAAGTGTGTGTAACCTTGCTCCAAGGCTAAGCCGAAATGGGGTTTCGGTTGAGTGCTGTAAAAAGCAGGCTTCATTGTCGAAAGCAGCAGGTAAGTTAAAACGCGCTCAGCATTCGATTCGGCAAACGCATGAGTAAAGTTCTGATAATCCTGGGGTCGAACTTCTTCTTCCTGTTCAAGCTTCAGTTCGATGCCCATGCTGACGGCAAGTTTAACCAGTTCTTGCACTTCTTCAAGATCGGGTGTGGGATGAACTCGATACACTCCCGGAATTCCTAACGCTTGTAGATGAGATGCAACGGTTTGATTCGCAAGTAACATCAACTCGACGACCATGGAGTGAATCGGCAGCAAGGAAGAAACGACAACCGCACCGAGAACACCTTCATCATCGTAGTGGAACTTGCTAAAGGTGAATTTACCCGCTTCTTCGGGCGATTCTGAGCCATCGGGACGAGCGTAGATTTTCTCAGGCAGGTTGAGTTCAAACGCGCCCCGCTTGCGTCGCTGGTCTTTAATCGCGTGGCTAAGACGATCGAGTTGCGCCAACAGTTCAAAAATCGGCTCGAACTCTCTCAGTTCTTCGGTGTGCTGATCCGCCAGAATTGCTTCGGCTTGCTCATAGCTCAGTTTGTAATCCACCTGAATCACCGTGGGCTGAATCTCGAATTCCATCACTTGCCCGGCTTCATCCAGCGTGATCAACACTGAAATGGCAAGGCGATCTTTTCCGGGTTGCAGCGAACAAAGATTGTCGGTGAGTTGCTCCGGCAGCATTGGAATCACTAATTCACCGAGATAGGCAGAAGTTCCGCGACGTTGGGCTTCTCGATCGAGCGATGATCCTGCTTCCACATACCGCGCGACATCGGCAATGTGAATTCCTAAGCGCCAGTTCCCCGCTTTGGTTTTCTCAAGCGTAATCGCATCATCCGCGCTGTCTTCGCTTTTCGCCTTGATCGTGAGAGTCGTTAAGCCCCGTAAATCAACCCGTAAGTCAACTTCTGGCTTTGTGACTTTGTTGGGTAACTCTCTTGCTGCCGCTAAAACCGCTTCCGAAAACTCTCGCGGTAAGTCATGCTTGCAGCACACAATGTCAATATCTGCTGCATCATCATCTGCACCCAGAACTTTCGCCACTTTACCCAATGGGGCGTGCTGTCCAATCGGGTAGCGTTTCACCTGAACGTGCGCCAAATGATCGATCGCTTCATCCAGCGCCAGTCCGTTTTCATTCACCTGCAACTCAAACAGCAAGCGATCGTCCAGCGGAACCGCCCGAAACTCACCCCCCTCGGTCTTTTTGATTCGGGCTAACACTGATGGATTTGATCGTTCTAAAATCAGGCGAACTTCGCCTTCGGGACTGCGGCGACGACTGCCTTCTTTGGTAACGCGGACTAAAACGCGATCGCCATTCCAAGCGTGATTCAGTTGGCTTTCGCGAATGTAGATATCTTCCGAACCCTCGACATCTTGAATCGCAAAACAGAAGCCTTTACTCGAACAGCGCAGCTTTCCTTCAACCACGCCGTCTTCGGTCACTCGGCGGTACTTGCCGCGTTCTTTGACCAGAACCCCGACTTTTTCCAGAGCATCGAGTGCAATCTGTAAGCGGCGTAGGCTGGCTTCGTCGTTACACTCTAGCTTTTTCTCTAAAGCTTTGGGAGCAACTAATTTATCGTCTGTGAAGTTAGCAAGTAACTCAGCGATCGAGAATTCCATGAAGCGATTTGTCCTCGTGTGTTGAACAGAGTGGTCAGGCTCATTGGCTTTGAATTCGTCACTCTATCGCAGATGTGATCGGTTGAAGCAGTTTCCCAGACCCTACTGGCTTCAATGTGCGATCGCACTGTGCGATAAATCAACAAGCCGATGAGATTCCCAGTTTTAGCAGATGGGAAACCTGCGAATCGGATGCAGGTGACTCACCGGAAGTGAATTGAAGCTCCGAAGTTGACCAAAATCAACGGCTACGGAAGTTCTGTTTCCAAATAAGAACACGCTGCTGGGATATTATGAGGGTGCTGCTCATCGCCGCGTGGATGACGTAGAACCCCTGGCGCAACTGCTCGACAGCGTTGTGTCACAGCAGCAAGCGCGATCCCCTTTCTATTTTCACTCAGGTTGGGCGCGATGGCGCATCGATTCTGCAAGAAATCTAAATGAGTGATTCAGTCTCAAGCGAGAGTCGGAGTAATTCTGCTGAGGAGACGATCGGCTTTCGCACGAGTATCTGAGAGTCGAGCGCGAGTATTTGAGAGTCGGGCGTGAGTATCTGAGAGTCGAGCACGAGTATCTGAGAGTCGAGCGCGAGTGTTAAGAACTGGTGCGGGAGTGTCAGAGGGTGTTTGAAGCGTATAGAAAGTCTCTTCGCTTCTTGATACTCCCGCCCTGAAATGCAGATCGGGCTAATCGTGGAGAATCTACTGAAGTAGACTAAGCGCGAATGTCGAATTCTGAGTCCATTTCCAATGGACTTTCGCCGATTAGCCCGAAATTCATTTCAGGGCGGCATGTTGCAACGATCGAGAACTCCTAAAAAACTTCTCAGAGAGTCGGGCGCGAGTTACCAAGCTTCGAGATAGCACTGTTAAAACGGACGATCTCGCCTCACTTTTAGTACATTCACAAATCGAATGGCTATCAATTCGCAGAAATCCAGGGAAACATTGACAAGGGTGATTTCTCTGCGTTCCTCGATCGCTAACATAAGCTATAGTGCGAGGGCAGTTTTTAGAGCCAGGACGCAATGAGAAGGCTAAGACTATTCGTAAGCTGGTTATTGGTCAGCTTGATTTTATTTAGCTGTTCTGCTCCGGTGCAGGCAGATTCGAAGATTGATCCAAATTTTGAAGCCCAAGTTTTACAAGTCCTTCAGAAAAACCCACAGGCGATTTTAGACTCGGTGCAAGCTTATCAGCGTGAGCAACAAGAAACTCAGCGCAAAGCACAGCAATCCTTCATCGAGGAATTGCAGCAAAAGCCAAAAGCGGTGATCGCCCAATCGCCCACTAAAGGAGCCGGGAAGACCGTTCTCGTTGAGTTTTCTGATTTTCAGTGCCCCTATTGTCAAGCGGCAGCCGGAACAGTTCGCGAGTTTGTGACAAAGAACCGCGATCGCGTCACACTGGTTTATAAGCATTTACCGTTAACCAGCATTCATGCTCAGGCACTCCCAGCCGCAAAAGCCGCTTGGTCTGCCGGACAGCAAGGGAAGTTCTGGGAGTTCCACGATGGCTTGTTCGCCCAGCAGCAGCAGTTAGGTGAGCCGCTGTATGCAAGTTTGGCGAAAAGCTTAGGGTTAGACACGACGCGCTTTGATCGCGATCGCAATTCCAAAGCTGCCGAAGCGGCGATCGCCGCCGATGTGCAACTCGCAGAAAAGCTAGGCATCAATGGCACACCGTTTTTTGTGATGAATGGTCGCGTGTTTTCGGGTGATGTTGAACTAACCGCACTAGAGCAGGTTTTAAGTCAAGCGCAGTAAAGCAAGGTGAGGAGTGAAGATGAAACGATGGATGGTTTGGGTTTGTGCAGTGCCGGTCACGCTCGCGTGTGCCGCAGGCAGCGTACTTTCAACTCGTGCAATGGCACAAACGCCCAATCGAACATATGCCCCGATTCCGCTAACTCCGGGGCGGGAAGTCAACGATCGCTTAGCAGATACCGATATTCCAACCGGAGACGGCAACTTTGCGCGGGATTACCTTGTGCAATTGCAGGCAGGTGATCAGATTGCGATCGATCTGTCTTCGGATAACTTCGATACGATCGTGGCGCTGATGTCTACGCGAGGATCGACGATCGCAGAAAACGATGATGGTTCTGACGGCACGACCAATTCGCTGCTGTTTACGCGGATTGCGCGGGCAGGAAACTACATTGTGCGCGTGAAAGCGTTTGGAGAGACGGCGGGAGGTTCGTTTAAGCTGAAACTGACCCGACTAAGACCTACGCCCTAAACAAAAGAGGCAACCGTTATTCAGTTGCCTCGATCGTCTAACTCAATCAAAAGTTGTTGTCGTTAAACCGCTTCAAAGTTCTTCTCACCCGTGCGAATCCGAACAACCTGGTCAACGGGAGTAATGAAGATCTTCCCGTCTCCAATTTCTCCGGTTCTGGCTGCCACGATGATTTTGTCAACCACCATATCCACCTGATCGTCTTCGACCACGATTTCGATTTTGAGCTTTTGCAGAAACTCCACCGTGTATTCAGATCCCCGGTAGCGTTCAGTTTGACCTTTCTGCCGTCCAAAGCCTCGGACTTCAGAAACAGTCATGCCGACAATTCCGGCATTCACTAATGCAATTTTGACTTCATCGAGTTTAAATGGGCGAACAATCGCTTCTACTTTTTTCAAGCCTTACACTCCTTAATCCTAATTTCTATCGTTCGGGCATGACACTATCTATCATTGTTCACAAAGTAGGTTTTGCAACATTTGATACAGATTCATAACTGAGTCCGCCCGATCGTAGTGCTGTTTCCGAGTTTCGCACGGAGCGATAAAAATCGGAATTCCCCGGTTGCAATTCGTAATTTCAGAATTGCAATGCGTTACGAATCAAGAATTTATTTAGCCGAAGGATTGAGTAAAGGACGCACTAGCAGGAAGCCTGCACCAAAGGCACTGACGACGATGAGCAAAATCACAGCGCCGAGCATCCAGCCGTTTAGCTCGATGCCTGATTCTTTTTCGAGTTTGAGTTTGCGCCGGGGTTGGCTGTCTTGCTCGATGATCAGCTTGTCGTCGTCCAGTGGTTTTAGCTCAAGGTGGGGCGGGATCACTTCAGCTTCCGGCTCTACGGGCATTCTCGGCGGCATCACCGGGATTTGAAATGAAACGGGATCACTGTCGAGGGTTAAGTCGATCCGGGGTGGTGCTACAGGCTTAACGGGTGCGATCGAGTTCGAGAACTGACGCAGGCTGAGTGCAGATTGAACGGCTTTTTCAATTTCCTGGCGCAGTTGCTGATTTTGCTTGGTTAACTGCTGATTTTGAGCTTTGATCGACTCCATTTCCGTTTTAGCTGCCTGGAGTTCGGCAACCACTTCTCGATAGACCGAGATGGGCACAGAGGGGGAATAACCAACCGACGGAGGTTGCAGGGGCAGGTTCACCGATCGGGGAGGCGTTTTTTGCGGCATTGGATTCATAGCAATAAAGTATTTCGGTCGAAGCGTAATGGAATGCCCTGAGAATAGCCGCAATTAAAGCAATCAAAGCGATTTTCGTCAAGATTCTTCTCGGAAAATTTCGATTTGGGGATCAATTTCAGGGATTATGCGGAGAAGTTCCTTAGACTGAGTGCGATCGTCGTGTAAATCCGGTTGTTAAGATCAGTCAGGTTATTTTTTCAGATTCAATATGACACAAGCGCAAGAACGCCCAGAAGTGAAGTATGGGGAACGCCTGATCGAAGAGGGCAAGCTGATTACTTTTCCAAATCCACGACCGGGACGACGCTACACGGTTTCGATTACGCTGCCGGAATTTACCTGTAAGTGTCCGTTTTCGGGCTATCCCGATTTCGCCACAATTTATGTGAACTATGTGCCGGATCAGCGTGTGGTCGAATTGAAGGCGATCAAGCTGTATATCAATAGCTATCGCGATCGCTATATTTCTCACGAAGAAGCCGCGAATCAAATTCTGGATGATATCGTTGCTGCCTGCGATCCGCTAGAGATTTCGGTGAAAGCAGATTATACGCCTCGCGGTAATGTGCATACCGTTGTCGAAGTTAACCACACGAAGACCGCTTAAGCTGCCGCATTCCAAGCCATCCAAGTGTGCTACCGATCGCATAAGGCGGAAAGTCTGACCACAAAAAGGTATTTCCGAGAATTAATCGTCCTGGGAGTGTAGCGCGGATGGCTTGGAGAAAGGGAGCCTGCCAGAGTTGCAGGAATTCGATCGTACACGCAAAGATGAAAACGCTGATCGCAGTTTTGACGATCGACGTTTTCGGAAAAGAGAATTGAATCAGTGTAATAAAGAAGATTTGATAAGCAATACTTCCGAACACATCGCTAAACCAATCTGAAAACAGAGGTGAGAATCGTACGAAATAGCCGAGTGGAATGATCAGTGCGATCGTTAGCAGCAAAACAAATCGGTAAGGCATTTAGGCTCAGTGGAGGTCAACGACAAAAACCATGCCAACATAGAACAGGATAAGCTAGATCTAGATTACGTGATGCTCTTGCCAGGAATTAGACCCTATGAAAACGCTGGAGGAAATTAAACAGTGGCTTGTACAAAACAAGTCATTTTTACAGGAGCGTTACAAGGTTTGAGAATTAGGGATTTTTGGTTCGTATGCTAGGCAAGAACAGTCCGAAACGAGCGATGTGGATGTCCTGGTAGATTCTCTGAAACACCAAGCTTGCTGAAATTTGTCAACTTGGAAAACTACCTCAGCGACAATCTGGGAGTTAAGGTCGATCTGGTGCACAAGGCGGGTTTAAAGCCCCGCATTGGAGAGCGGATTTTGGCAGAGGTTGTCTACCTGTGAGTAAGCGAGAGTTGAAAATGATGATCTCTCAAGTTCTAACTGATTTGAAGGGACAAAGCCTTTAACCAACCCACCTACTGCAATTCATACCTAAGTTTGTGCAAGTTGGCTAGTTGGGGTGGATTCCGTTTGGTTTTGGTCGATCGCGTCAAGAATCCCCAGAAACTCCCGCTCAAACGTGACTTGGGCGCGGTTAGTTCTGCCGCCAATGTAGAGCGCGCCATCTTTTTCTAAGCCCCAAACTTGCGAGTGAGAAATATAGCTCATAATCACACCCAGCATTAGTAAACCGAAGCCGAGATAGACGATCGGAATCCCTGGATCAGCTTTGATTTGTAGTCCGGTGCTGCCGATCAGATCAACGATCGCTAAGCGCATCCCTTTGACCTCGACTGCCATTCCCTTACGAACTGTAGCAATCAGCTTTCCATCCATGTCATAAATCAACAGCAAGCCTTGCAGGTCTTTGGCAACTAGGGAAACTCCATCGCTCATATCTGGTTTTAACGGGAGCCAAGTACCCCAAACTCGACCCCCAACAGCATTCAGTTTTGCCATTGGAGATTGCAGCACCGGACTGTTATTCAATCGAACTTGAATGGCTGCGATCGACCAGTCCGCCTGATACATCGTCACGCCGTTATGCTTCATCGGCTCATTGACGTGAATCGTTTTGCGATCGACCTCTTTCCCATTCTTGTCCAGCACAGACAAATCCGAATAGAACTGATCGATCTCACCCGTGGGCAGATAGTCAATCCAAAATCGATTCACTTTCACCGACCAGTCTTTTGGAATCTGCGGAGCTGCCCAAACCCCGGCATCCACTACGTGATCAATTTTGAACGTGCCGCCGCTTGGAACCATTTCTTGAGCCATAAAGCCTGTAGTCGCGCCAATTACGCCACCGACCAGAACCAGAATCATGGCAGCGTGAACGACGATCGGGCCGACTCGCCCGATTAGCCCTTTGTGTGCATACAGCTTTTCGCCATCCCGGAAGATCTTATAGTTGCGTTGTGCAAGCAGATTTGAAACTTGGTCTAAATCACCCTTGGAAAACTCTGCACTCAACGCAAATTTACGAAATTGACGCGCCTCGCTGTAGAAATTCCAAGTGCGGGAAAACCAGCGCAGCGCAGGCAATTGGCGCGTAAAGGTACAAGCCGTTAGACTTGCGCCAAACAGAATCAGTAAAGCTAAATACCACCATGTTCGATAGACATGATCTAGTCCTGCGGTTAGCAACACCTTCCAAGTCAGAAAGCCAAAGAGTGCGGGATGCTCAGGATAATTAGATTGGTAATACGCGATCGATTGCCCCTGTTCGATCACAGTTCCAGTAATGCTGAAGACGGCGATCGCCAACAAAAGAACGATCGCTAACTTCAAATTTGCTAAAACCGGAAGTAATTCTTTTTTGAAATACCGTTTTGGAACGTTCACAAATTCTGCAAGAGTCATAATTTAAAACGCAAACCGCGACATTAAGGAAAACACACCAAACCCAACCAGTAAAACACCACTTACCGGCGTAATCCAACCCGACCACCGCCGCAACTCTAACAGTTTTTTAATCGCTGCCGTGAACGTTCCCGCTAATATTAACGGTGCAACATATCCAGCCGTATAACACAACAAAAGTGAACCACCCAAGACCGGATCTTTCGTCGTGGCAATCCAGGTCAAAATCGTCGCTAAAACCGGAGTGCTACAAGGCGAAGCCACTAACCCGAAGGTCACACCCAGGAGATACGATCGCACTCCCGCAGGCAGTTCCTTAGAAATCCATTCCGTACCGCCGATCGACGGCATCGCAAAGGGTAACGCTTCAAGCAAATTCAAGCCCATCAAGATTGCGACAATACTGACCACGATCGGCAATCCCACGCCAACCTGCCCGTAAACTTTGCCCAGCAGCGTCGCTCCAATTCCCAATGCTGCTAAGGTAGTCGCCAATCCTAGCGAAAACCAGGTGGATTGGGCTGCCGCTTGCCAGCGAGACTTTGCCTCATACCCGCCAATGTATCCGATCGTAATCGGCAGCATCGACAAAGTGCAGGGAGTCAAACTGGTCAGCAGTCCCGCCGCAAAAATCACACCGATGCTCACTGGAGTCAGATGGGCAAGCTGAGTTGAAACTAAGCGATCGGCGAACTGCGACAGTTCGTAGAGTTGAGTTTGGAGCGTCTCGAACATAAGGCAAATCTAAGAATATGAAGCGATTTGAAGCGCTTCTAATATTCTAAGATTTAACGAGACGGTCTGGGCTTTGTTCGTCGGGTTCGCGCCTCCGCAAACGAAACCACCTTAGAAGTTTCGCCGATCGACATCACGCTGGCTTCGCTACTTTCACGCGCCACCCGAATCAGCAACGCTGCACACACCAAACTCGAAATCATCGAATTCATCCCATAGCTAAAGAACGGTAGCGGTAATCCCGTGGTTGGCAGTACCCCCGTCGCCACTCCAATGTTTAAGAGAGACTGACCTACCAGCATCACCATCACCCCGATCGCCACCAGGCGATGAATTGCATTCTTCGCCCCCCGCGCCACAATTAATGCCAACGTTGCGTATGCAGCCAGCATCAGCATCAATAATAGGGAACCGATTAAACCGAATTCCTCGGCGAACACCGCAAAGATAAAATCGGTGTACTGAATTGGCAAGTAAAACAATTTTTGCTGCGATGAACCAAAGCCCGATCCGGTCATTCCACCCGATCCCACCGCTAACAGACTTTGAATTAATTGATAGCCATCTTGCAGGGGATCAGCCCAGGGATTGAGAAATGACATTACCCGCCGTCGCTGATACTCTCGAATACTAATACTGAGCACTGCCAGAATCAGACCTGCTGCTGCGGTTCCCCCCAGATAAAGGTAAGGCAATCCTGCCGCAAGTGCGACTAACCATAAGGTCATGCCGCAAAGCGCTGTGGTACTTAAATTCGGCTGAAGCAAAATTCCGACTAGCAGCAAACAAAACAGCCCGATCCAAGTCAGTCGCACTCGCCAAGTCAGGCGTTCCCATTGTCCAAAAATCCGCGCACTCTGTAACACCAAAAATGGCTTAATCCACTCCGATGGCTGAAACAAAAATGTGCCAACCTCAAACCAGCGCTGACCGCCATTCACTTCTCGCCCAATTATCGTAGTCAGCAAAATTCCGCCGAGTAATCCAATAAACGCGAAACTCGAAATGCCCTGGATATACCGCAGCGGAGAATGAATCAGAATATTGAACAAAATCATGCCGATCGCGATCGCAATCAATTGCCGCTTAAAGTAATACAGCCCATCGCCCATCGCATCTCCAACCGGAAATGAGGCACTATACATGACCGCCAGTCCGACAAACAACCAGACAAAGGTGAGCCAGCGCAACAATCGGGGAGTGACTGCCCAATTCATTGCGGTTGTGTCAAAAAACGGAATATAGTGCCGCCAATTCATCGATTTGCTAACTCCGATCGCAGTTTTTCTAGATCATCCAGCAGAAACACCGTCAATTGTCCTGAGTAAGCTCTGCCGTTCTCGGTTTGAGCAATCTCAAGCCAGTAGGCAAAGCGTTCTCCCTGTCTTAACTCTCCTTGCAGCGCCGCGATTTGGGAATTTTGCTGAGACACTGCTTCTTGGATACGTGCCTCGGTTGGGTAAGATTTGACGATCGTGCTTGCCGCAAAATCTTGGGCAATCTCCAATCCGTAAATCAATCGCACCGAGTCCCGGAGTCGGTTTAAAGTCACGCCGTTTCGCATATCGAATAGCGATAGCGTTTCACTGCGAATAACTCGCCCTCCAGGTGCAAGTCGAGTCATTTTACCAGGTGGATACAACGACGCATCAAATGTTAGCTGTTGCGCGGCGGTATTGACGCGGCGAACTAAAAACTTTTCGTTTTGACTGGGGCGAATGGTGGAATTCGACTGCATCCAAACGGAGGCTTCGTCGATCGTTTGTCCGGGGATTGCTTGTGCGGGGGTTGCCATCAGCATCAGTCCACCCATGATTAAGCCAATCTTTTTCATTGCTCCTACTCCAAAGAAGACAGGCTTATGATTCACCCGTTTGGCTCAATTGCAACTTTGATGACTTTTCGTTGTTTCATGTCCTGAAAGACTTGCTCTAAGTTCTGCAAGGGTTGGCGATCGCTGATCAATAGTTCAAACGGAATGGTTTCGCTTGCAAGCAGATCGAGCGCTGAGCGGACAAACTCCGGCGTATTATGAAACACTCCTTTGAGCGTCAGTTCATTGTAGTGGAGTTGATCAGTATTGACAGAAATTGTTGTATGACGTGGACAGCCTCCGAAGAGGTTGACGGTTGCGCCCGGACGAGCGCAGGCGATCGCCGTTTCCCAGACGCTCGGAATTCCGGTGGCTTCGATCACAACATCTGCGCCCCATCCATCCGTCAGTTCTTTTACCAATTGCGGCAAATCCGGAATTTGTCGGTAGTTAAAGGTTTCTGCCGCCCCGAATTTTTTCGCGATTTCTAATCGTTGCTGATTGCCCCCAAACACGTAAAGTTCTGTGTTTGGAGCCATCGCTGCAACGAACATTAAGCCGATCGCGCCATCACCCAGTAAAACAACGCGATCGCCAGGTTTGTAGTTTGATCTCGAAACGCCATGCAGCACACAAGCTAGCGGTTCGGTCATTGTGGCGATCTCATCTGAGAGATGGTCGGGAATTGATAAAAGATTGCGTTGAACGATCGCGCTTGGAATTTTCAAATACTGAGCGAATGTACCGTTGTTGAAGCTGAGATCTGTACAAAGTGAGAACTCTTGGCGCTTGCAGAAAAAACAGGTCAGGCAAGGCGCGGAATTGTTGGCAACGACGCGATCGCCAATTTTCCAGTTTGTTGTAGAGTTGCCGATCGCAACAATTTCTCCGGCGGCTTCATGTCCAAATAGCGTTGGCAAGCTCAGCATTCTGGCATGTCCACCCCGTCGCCACACTTTCAGATCGGTTCCACAGGTCGTTGCGGCTCCAACTTTGATCACAACTTCTCCGGCTGTGGGTGTGGGATCTTCTACCGCTTCTAGTCTTAAATCTTCTTGTCCGTAAAGTAATGCAGCTAACACGGCGTTTTTTAACCTCAACTGACGACCGAATCTTACAATGACACGATCGAGGTTGAGCAATGTTTTGTATAGTAAAACTGATGTGCTAACCGGGATTAAGTTGTTAGTTTTTCGAGATTTAGGGCGGCAAATTCAGGGACGCTGGATTTGGAAGCAGCTTAACTTTGAGTTGTATCCGGGAGAACGATGTGCGATCGCTGGAGAAGCAGGAGCCGGAAAAACGTTGTTACTGAGAGCGATCGCAGCCCTTGATCCGATTCAAGCGGGAAGCATCACGTTTCAAGGAAAATCATTATCCGATTGGTTTATTCCGCGCTATCGAACTCAAGTGCTTTACTTACATCAACGTCCAGCGCTACTTGAAGGAACCGTTGAGCAAAATTTGCAGGTGATGTACAAAATGAAAGTGCATCGCTCTCTAGCGCCTTATTCAGTTGAGAAGAAACGAATTCTAGACTATCTATCAAGCTTGGGACGATCGGCGGATTTTCTCGATCGTCCCACTCATGCCCTTTCTGGTGGAGAAGCTCAAATTGCAGCGTTTTTGCGAGCCTTATTGTGTTCTCCCTCTGTGTTGCTTTTAGATGAACCCACTGCTTCATTAGATGCCCAGACTGAGCAGCAGTTTGAACAATTAGTCCGTCTCTGGCAGCAAGAAGACCCAACACGATCGTATTTCTGGACAAGTCATGCTCCAGAACAATTAAACCGTATGACCGATCGCCGCTTAATCCTCAAACGCCTATGACAGCCGCCTATCTTCCAATCAACACCTGGCAGCTTGCACTTGCAGCACTGTTAATTCTCATCAATGTTGCATTGTCGATCGCATTGCAACTTGGCTTAGAGAAACAATTGGGCTTAGCAGCACTGCGTATGACTGTTCAACTCTTGTTAGTTGGCTACATTCTGAAATGGATTTTTACGCTGCAATCTCCCTGGTTAGTGCTGGCTGTCACAGGAGTTATGACGGTTTTGGCAGGACAATCTGCGATCTCACGGACTAAACGCCGCTACCGAGGAATGTTCTGGAATAGCTTAGTTTCAATTTTCGCGTCCTCAGCCTTGATGCTCGGAGTCACAGTGGTCGGCATCATTCGGGTAGAACCCTGGTATAACCCGCAGTACATTATCCCAATTCTGGGGATGATTTTAGGAAATTCGCTCACGGGTGCTTCTCTGGCGCTCGATCGCTTAACCGAAGATTTAACGGTTCGACGGGATCAGATTGAATCGTTGTTAGCATTAGGTGCAACTCGATGGGAAGCAGCCCAGCAAACGATTCAAGAAGCCTTGCGAACAGGAATGATTCCCACCATTAACTCCATGATGGTGATGGGAACAGTTAGCTTACCGGGAATGATGACCGGACAAATTATTGCAGGAGCAAGTCCAACCGATGCAGTGCGCTATCAAATTGTGGTCATTTTTGCGATCGCAGCAGCAACAGGACTCACAACCATCGGAATTGTTTTGTTAGCGTTCCGCTCTCTGTTCAATGCTCAACATCAACTGAGGCTCGATCGACTGGAACTGAGGCTAAAACTTTAGCTTTTTTGGCTGCTCACTAGACACAAATAATTTCTCCGACTTTTAAACCTTGTTTCTGCTACACAGTTGAATTCCTTTGAATGCCTTGCCCGAAAATCGACTTCTAAATGTTTTACAAGCAGCTTGATCGTGCTAATATCAAGCATAATAAATACGGTAAATCAATCGGATTATCGTATTTTAATTGAAGCCACCTCTGTAGATCGCTAGATAAAGCGATGCAGAACTTCCGTTAAATTACGAGGTTTCCTCATGCAGTCCATTCTTCCGTCTGTCGTTTCGCGATCTCAATCTACAACGCGAACGTTTAAGCGGCGATCGATCCTTCCGCTTCAACCCGTGGCGCTTTGGCGAATTGAATCGGGAGTCGTGCGAACACTCAGTTGGCTAGAGGATGGCTCAACAATTACCCTGGGATTGTGTGGAGCAGGTGATGTTGTGGGGAAATTCCTCTGCGCGATCAACCCCTATCAAATCGAGTGTTTAACCGAAGTAGAGGTAACACCCCTTTCTCCCAAGGAGTGGTGTCCTGATCCTGCTTTTCTTTTAGCGCGAGTTCAACAGGCTGAGGAGTTTATGCTGATTCGCAGCTATCGCCGAGTTGAAGAAATGCTATTAAAGCTGCTCACTTGGTTATCAAAGAAATTTGGGCGCGAAGTACAACACGGTCATCTGATTGAGTTGCGCCTGACCCATCAAGACCTAGCAGAAATGTTAGGAACAACTCGCGTCACGATCACTCGTGTCCTGAAACAATTCGAGCAGCAAGGGATTGTTCAACGACTACCCAATCAGGTGACATTACTGCAACCGGAAGCAACTTGGCACTATGAGATTTAAAGCGTTAAGAATCAACTTGCTCAGATCGGGTAGCATCTAGGTCAATAGATGGCTCCGGAGTAAAAACAGCGACTACGGTTGCGAAACCCAGCGCCAAGAGAAACAGAACCGCGATCGTTTCTAAGTCTGACTTTAGCAGCTTTAACCAGGATTGTTTCTGCTCACCATCGAGCAGCGACAACAGTCGAGTAAGCATTAGAGATTACCGTTGAATGATGTAATTAGACTTTTGCAGCTTGATACGAAGAGGTTCTACAAGATATGACATACAATTTCCTGAAGCGATACTACAGAACTTAGCCCAAATAGCGGTGTGGAACTCTAAATATTGTCGTCTGTAATATCCGACTCTAAGAGCGATTAGCAAATTGCAATACAAGCTCATTGCCGTACAAGCTCATTGAAAGGGGTCAGTTATCGAGAATAGTCAGCTTCCTAATAGTTGAGCATTCTCGACCAAGCGGAGCAACTCTTGCGGCAAGTGAAGCATTTCCTGCCCCAATTGAGTGGGACTAATTCCAAACAAATACTGCAACCCAAGAACGATCGCAATGATTGTCAGGATTAATCCTCCAGTCCCACTTAAAATTCTTAACGCGAGCCGGAGCAGTAGAAATGCTACAACGATCGCTGAAATAACTAACACAGTTTGTGAATCGACAGATGCCAGCAAATTATCCATAGCTTTAGAGCAAAGAAGTCCGCAACATTATTTTATTATCGTTAAAGCACTAGATAAGTTTAGGAGTAGCACTTTCTTAGATCAGAGCGCTTACTTGACCGCTGCTATTGACTGACAGAGCGGAAAGCAAACGATAAACGCTGTTCCTTGATCCTCACCTGCACTTTCTACCGTGACTGATCCTTGATGCAGTTCCACCAGTTGACGCACGATCGCTAAGCCCAAGCCTAATCCTTTGTCAGAAGCTGCATTGGACGCATCCTGACGAAAACGATCAAAGACGTAAGGCAGAAACCCTGAGGGAATGCCGATTCCAGTATCAATCACTTTGATCTGAGCCGTGGATTGATTGCTAGTTAGTTGTACGGTGATAGTTCCGCCTTCAGGCGTGAACTTGATTGAGTTGGTCAGCAGATTCAGAACAATTTGCTGCAACCGCTTAGGATCGCCAGAAATCGTCGCGTCGAGATCCACTGCATCAAAGTTAATGTGAAGCTGCTTTGCTTCTGCTGCAAGCTTCACACCCTCAATTGCCGCTGAAATGACACTATATAAACTAATCGACATTAGCTTGAGCGACAGTTGCCCATGTACCATTCGAGACATATCCAGCAGATCTTCGAGCAGTTGAGATTGAGCTTCGGCATTGCGCTCGATCGTTTCTAAAGCACGCTCAATTGAATCGGGGTCGAGCCTGCGGGTACGGAGAATTTTCGCCCAGCCTAAGATTGCGTTGAGCGGGGTTTTCAGTTCGTGCGTCACGATCGCAAGAAATTCATCTTTATCCTGGTTTGCGGTTTCTGCTTTGACCCGCGCTGCTTTTTCCAGCGTTAACAATTGAGAACGATGTAACTCTTGATGCTTTACCTGGGTGATATCTTGTGTGATTCCTAGCATTCGCACAGGTTCACCTTGCTCGTTCCGGTAAATTTGTCCTTTGCAGCTTAACCAGCGAATTTCTCCGGTTGGCTTAATGATGCGATATTCATCCTGTAATTCTGTTGCAGACTGCAAGGCATGAGACAACCTTGCTTGTGCTGCGGCACGATCGCTAGGATGAACCATCGTTTCCCAGTCTTGAAGCACAGTCGGGCAGCTATTGGAGTCAAGCCCAACTAGCTCGATATAATTCGGCGACCAGGACAATTGATCCGTCACTAAATCCCATTCCCAAGCCCCCATCTGTGCCGCTTCGAGCGCTAAGCGTAGGCGATCTTCGCTTTGTTTTAGCGCGATTTGGCTGTAGTGCAGGTGTTGTCTTAGTCTTAGGTACTGCTCGTTGTCGAATGTAGCTTGGTGACGCAGGATGGCACTTTGTAGCGTGTGTCGTAATACTCCGGGAGTAAGGTTGTAGTCGAGAATATAGTCTTTCGCGCCTGCTTGCAGAAACTTGTAGGCTATTGCAGTTGAAGAAACAATCACCACGATCGGCAAGAACGCCTCGTATCGTTCAAACTCTATCAGGTCAGCAAGCTCTGAGTTGAGTAAGATTGCTTGAGGAGTAGTCTGCTGCAAGATTTTCAGCGCAGAGCAGCTAGAATCAGCCTGAAGAACTTGGTAATCAATGTCATCGCTCTGAGATAAATGCCGCTCGTAAGCTTGTCGATTGTCAGCGGATCGATCAACAATCAAAATCGTACAATGCTGCTCCATGATCGCTCTGCTGGGGGTGAAACTTCCGAGAAGACGCAGACAAGATTTCGGAGGTGAACGGACGCATAACTGTGAAACGCACCTCCATCCTAAGGGATAAAGATGTGCTTTAGATTAAGAAAATGTGTCAATATTATTTAAGTTTAAGAATTTAGAGATGAGTTTTTACATTCAGTTAGGGATCTCCGGCTGATTGAAAGAAACGGAGATCCCTATGTTCATCCTTAGTGACCTGCTTTCGTCGTGTCGTCGTCTCCCTGAGTCGGTGAACCGCTTTCAGTCTGAGGAATCACAGTTTTTCCAGCATTGTTACCGCTATAGTATTGCCATTTCCAATCCTCTACTTCCGGCATGTCTTTTCCGTGCTGCACGATGTAGCGCTTGTGTTCCGTTAATTTATCTCTTGCAACTTGTTTAACATATGCGCCAACAGTAAGTAACTTCGGAACTCGATCGATCACATCCTGTGCAAGATGAAAGCGATCCAAATCATTCAGCACAACCATATCAAATGGAGTTGTCGTTGTGCCTTCTTCCTTGTAACCGCGCACATGCAGATTAGGGTGATTGGTGCGGCGGTAAGTGAGACGGTGAATTAGCCACGGATAGCCATGAAACGCGAAAATTACAGGCTTATTAGTCGTGAAAATTGAATCAAAGTCCCGATCGGACAATCCATGCGGGTGTTCTGATTGCGGTTGTAGCGTCATCAAGTCCACCACATTGACGACACGAATTTTCAGATCTGGAAAGTAATGCCGCAGAAAATCAACAGCAGCTAACGTTTCTAAAGTGGGAACATCCCCTGCACAAGCCATCACGACATCCGGTTCAGATCCTCGATCGTTGCTTGCCCAGTCCCAAATTCCAATCCCTGCGGTGCAATGATTGATTGCACTGTTCATATCCAACCACTGCAATTGGGGCTGCTTTCCAGCAATGATCACATTGACATAGTGACGGCTCCGCAAACAGTGATCTGCGACGGATAACAAAGTATTTGCATCCGGTGGCAGATACACGCGGGTTACACTCGGCTTTTTGTTCAGCACCACATCAATAAAGCCGGGATCTTGGTGGGTGAATCCGTTATGGTCTTGTCGCCAAACATGGGAGGTCAATAGATAGTTGAGCGATGCGATCGGTCGTCTCCAAGGAATATGACGACAGGCTTCTAACCATTTGGCGTGTTGATTGAACATCGAATCAACAATGTGGATAAACGCTTCATAACATGAGAAGAATCCGTGTCGTCCGGTGAGCAAATAGCCTTCCAGCCAGCCCTGACAAAGATGCTCGCTCAACACTTCCATCACCCGCCCATCCAATGAGATGTGATCGTCGCCTGGAAGAATCTCGCCGGTGAAAATGCGATCAGTGGCTTCTAAAACCGCATTTAAGCGGTTGGAATTGTTCTCATCCGGAGACATCACGCGGAAATTTTGAGTGTCCTCATTTAGCCGCATCACATCGCGCAGATATTTACCCAATACTCGCGTAGACTCGGTTTCGACTTGTCCCGGAGCTTCAACCGGAACCGCAAAGCTCTCGAATTCCGGCAGTTTGAGCGATTTGAGTAAAGTACCACCGTTGGCGTGAGGGTTTGCTCCCATTCTGCGATCGCCCTTGGGTGCGAGCTCCGCGAGTTCAGGAATCAGCCTTCCGGTTTGATCAAACAATTCCTCCGGTTTGTAGCTCCGCATCCATTCTTCGAGCATTCGCAGATGATCCGGCTTGCTTGCCATTTCAGACAGTGGAACTTGGTGAGCGCGGAACGTATTTTCGATCTGAATTCCATCCACGATTTTGGGGCCTGTCCATCCTTTCGGTGTTCTCAGGATCATCATGGGAAACTGCGGACGCTCTTTAAATCCGTGAGTTCTCGCTTCTCGCTGGATACCTTGAATTTCCTGAACAATCTTATCCAGTGTTCCTGCCATCAACTGGTGCATAGTCGCCGGATCATCCCCTTCAACAAAGTACGGCTTATATCCGTAACCCACAAAGAGATGTTCTAGTTCTCGATCGCTTAACCGCGCCAAAACGGTTGGATTCGCAATCTTATATCCATTCAGATGCAGGATCGGTAGCACTGCCCCGTCTCGCGCGGGATTCATGAATTTATTCGAGTGCCAACTGGTTGCCAAGGCTCCGGTTTCTGCCTCTCCATCCCCAACCACGCAGCAAACGAACAAATCTGGATTGTCAAACGCGGCTCCGTAGGCATGAGCGATCGAATAACCCAACTCGCCGCCTTCATGGATTGATCCCGGAGTTTCGGGTGCAGCGTGGCTCGGAATTCCACCCGGATAAGAAAACTGTGTAAACAGCTTGTCTAATCCTGCTTCATCTTGGGTGATATGCGGATAAAACTCGGTGTACGTCCCTTCTAGATAGGTATTCGCAACCATTCCAGGTCCACCATGTCCAGGACCCGCAATATAAATTGCATTCAGGTCGTAGCGGCGGATTAACCGATTGAAATGGACGTAGATAAAATTCAAGCCTGGTGTCGTTCCCCAGTGTCCGAGTAGACGGGGTTTGATATGTTCGACTTTTAAGGGCTGCTTGAGTAAAGGATTATCTCTAAGATAAATTTGTCCAACCGAAAGATAGTTCGCAGCACACCAGTAAGCATTGATTTTCTGTAGTTCGTCTGGACTTAATGGTGTAGAAATGGGGGCAGAATTTGCGACTGTCATGAGGATGATTGGATAAGGAAATCGCGCTTCAGTATCGAAAATGTTAATTAGCTTTATCTCTGTCAAAAGAAGGAATTTTAATCAGGAAGGGTTCGTCCGACACGATTTGCGAGTAGGAAAGATAGGTTTGTGCAGTTGTATTGGGAACACTAATCAAAAAGTTTGCAACTGCCGACGAACAAAGGGTGAAGTCTGATGGATCGAGAGCAACTGGATCATGCCCCCCAATCAAGCCAACTGAATGGAAAACTCGCTCCATCTCAGCAAAATCCGGATTTGCAAGAGATCGAAGACTTGCAAGCCACAAAAGCCCGACTGCAAAAAGATGTAGCGGAGTTACGATCGCAGTACGAATCCCTGCAAACCGTTCGCAAACCTAAACTATCGAAAGCAAAACTTGGACTCTGGTTAATTTTAGTCTCGACCCTTGCGCTTTCAATTCATAACGTGATTGTGAGAATTACGATCGGGCAGCCCGTGAAGGTTCTCGGTTTGTTCTCGGCAGGCGGATTCATTCAGCCAACGATCGGAAACTCGCTCTTAATTCTCTGGATGCGGATGCTGATTGTCGTGCCGTTAATGATGGGCATTGCAGCATGGCTTTATCCTCCTGCTTGGCAAGATTTACAGCGATTGATTTTGAGCCGCGATCGTCGTCCTTTGTGGCACATCATCGCTAGTGGCGCATTTTTATTCCTGTCACAAGTGCTCATCTACATTGCGATCGCTCAGATCGGCCCCAGTGTGGCAGTGACGATTTTATTTATGTACCCCTTGTTCACGGTTCCTTTGGCTTGGTGGTTGTTCCACGATCGACCGACGCGCCTGCGGATTGCCGTCATGGTTCTGATCCTGATGGGCGTGATTCTTGCGGCGGCTCCCAAGCTGATTGCAGCGAAAATTGGTGGTGGGATCATTGTGGCGGTGCTGTCCGGGATTGCATTTGCGCTATATCTGATTTTGATGCAGCTTGGATTTCGCAAAGCGCACCCTATTCCAGTGAGCGTCGTTCAATTTCTGACGGTTCTCGTATTGTCGAGCGTGAGTTTATCGCTGCCGATCTCGCTGGGGGTTTCGGTGCTACCGGATGCCAGAATGAGTTTCTTCGGAGGCGGCTTAATCTTGGGAGCGTTTACGCTAGTGGGTTACTTGGCGAATAACTTCGGGGTGCGGTATATGGGAGCGGCACAGGCTTCGATCGTCGCTTCTAGTGGCCCGGTGATCACTGCACTTTTAGCTACGCTGATGATTGGAGCAACGCTGGAAGGAGTGCAAATTCTCGGTATTTTGCTGGTGACGATCGGAGTGACTGCATTAAGTTTTGAGCGCATGAGAAAAACGACAAAATCCGCTTGATCCTGACTCGGTAGAATGAGAACGGCGTTGACTGAGAGAAACGATGCGATTTTCGGTGTTGAGTGGATCGGGGCAAGTGCTAGCAAACGGCAGATTAATGATTCAAACAGATGAGTCAGGAGTGCAGCGATTGTGTTTTGAAAGCGATCGCGGCACTTTCATCGAAGGCGGCGAAATTCCTCCAGAGGGGGATCTTACTGAAGCTGCACAGGAACTCTATCGCCAATTTTTCCGCGCTTGGGGCGTAATGGGAATTACGATGACCTCAATCTCGCCCTAGAAACCAAAAAAATTGCTCATAACGAATTCAGAAGAACTCGCTATGAGCAGATTAGAAACTTCGGCTTAGTTCTTCACTACGATTCGATCTTTCGTTTGAACCGCTTGTGTTTCCCTTTCCCAGCGACCGAAGCCATATGCGTCGTTTGAACGCAAAGAGATTTCCCAGATTTCTCTAGAACTTAGAGTAACGATTTAGCGTGAAAATTTTGGGTAGAAATCGGGTAGAAATCGGGTAGTTCATTTTGCTTGCTTGAGACGATACCCGACTCCGTGTACGGTTTCAATGAAATCTTCTGGAGCACCTGCGAACTTTAGTTTCTGGCGCAACCCTTTGATGTGGGACTTAACGGTTTCCTCGGTGGGTGGGTCTTGCAGCGACCAGAGTCGATCGAGAATATTCGATCGACTTAAGATTCGTCGTCCGCTCGTTGTTAACAACTCTAACAAGGCATATTCTTTCGGGGTGAGTTGCACAAATTCACCGGCATAAGTAACTTCATGAGTTCCGGGATCAATCTGCAAGTCGCCCCAAATCATCAAGGTCGGGGTGTTAAGTGTTCCTCGTCGCAATAGAGCGCGGATTCGCGCCATGAGTTCTTCAAGATCAAAGGGCTTGACCATGTAATCATCTGCGCCTGCATCAAGTCCGAGTATTTTGTCGGCGATCGTGTCTCGTGCGGTCAGCATTAGAACCGGAGTGGTGGCATTGTTCGCTGCCGTTCGGAGCCGTTTACACAGGCTGATTCCATCGAGTTTCGGCAGCGTCACATCTAGCACGATGAGGTCATAAGACAGGGACGAGATCCAATCCCAAGCGGATTCACCATCTTTAGCGACATCGACCGAGTAGGCACGATCGCTGAGGGCTTCCGTCAAGATTTCTGCTAGATGAAGATCATCTTCAACTACTAAAACTCGCATATTAGAATCAAAGCTAGACCGATCGATACTTTAATATGAATGACAAAAATAGTTAATTTTTGCTTCTAAACTCTTTATCTTGTCATTGGCGATTGAGCATAAAAGAATGGCTTTCTTAAACACTCCAGAGCGAAATTGGTTAGTTGCAGGATTGGGATTTCTGATCGCAATTCTTTGCTTTAGTAGTGTAATTTCTTATCAAAATATCAACCAGTTGACACAAAGTAGTTATAAGTCTCAGCAAATTTATGAGACGGTTAAAAATTTAGATGACGTTCTAGTGAGTATTACGATCGCAGAATCCGCAAGACGTGGATATGTCTATTTAGGCAATCAAGACGAACTCAATTACTATCAAACCGCAGTTGAGAGAATTCCTGCAAAATTTGCACAACTTCAGCAACAGTTTGATCCAAATTCACAAGAACTGCAGAGATTAAGACATATAGAGGATTTGGTATTACAAAGAATCAAGCTACTGCAAGAGTCAATTGCACTTTATCAGAGGAATAGTGAGGCATTGCTCTATCAGAGACTCATTACGAATCAAAGCATTGGATTACGGAGTCGGATTCAAGTTGCGATCGCAGATTTAGAGCAGCAGCAGCAAGCAGAACTAAATCAATCTGTGGAAACGACGAGAAGGAGTATTCGCGATCGTAAATTCATTGAGCTTTGGATTACTTCTTCTGGGTTTATTGCCATATTTACCTGTTTTGTTGCTCTCTATAGTCAAATGCTACAAAGGCAACAGGCAGAAACACTTCAGCACAAATTTGCTCAACAGAAAGAAGTTAGTGATCTTAAACTGCGATTTTTCTCAATGGTTTCTCATGAGTTTCGGACACCCTTAAGCGTCATTCTAGGCTCAGTTCAATTGCTAATTGAAGGAAATTCAAAATGGGGAGAAGAGCGCAGACTTAAAAATCTCGATCGTATTCAAACGGCTGCACAAACGATGAAGCAGCTTTTTACCGATGTTTTAACGCTGACCAGAGCAGAAAGCGGAAAACTAGAATGTAATCCAGAAGCGATCGACTTAGAATCTTTTTGTCTAAATTTAGTTGAAGATTTTGAGATTTCTGCTGCTGGAAGTCATGTCATTGAATTTCAAGCAGAGCAGCAAGTTACTCATGTCAGCTTAGATGAGAGGCTACTTTATCTAGCGTTAAGTAATTTGCTTTCAAATGCGATTAAATACTCTACTCCGGGTAGCAAAGTTTTACTGAGATTAGAGAGCACGATCGATCGAATTAGATTTCAAGTACAAGACGAAGGAGTTGGAATTCCGATGGAAGACCAAACAAAATTATTTGAACCATTTTATCGTGGTCAAAACTCAAGTTATGCCGCAGGAACAGGATTAGGACTATCGGTAGTTAAAAAATGTGTAGACGTGCAAGGTGGTTTGATCTCAATTCAAAGCTGGAAAGAGGGGGGAACGATCGTCACGGTTGAATTTTTACTGAATGGATTCGACCGATCGCTATCCGAAAACAACCGTTCGATTTCCATACACTAAGACTCGATTTTCGAGATGCAATCGAACTGCTCTTGCTAATACGATTCGCTCTAGATCTTTACCTTTGCGAATTAAGTCTTTCACATCATCTCGATGACTAACTCGCACGACATCCTGTTCAATAATTGGACCTTCGTCCAAGTCTTCTGTGACATAATGTGCAGTCGCGCCAATAATTTTAACGCCACGTTCAAAGGCTCTCTGATAAGGGTTTGCACCCGCAAATGCTGGCAAGAATGAGTGATGAATGTTGATGACATTTGGAAATTTAGCAATGAAATCGGCGCTTAGAACCTGCATATATTTAGCTAGGATCACTAGATCAATTTGATATTGCTTCAGGATTTCTAGCTGTTTCGCTTCTTGTTCTAGCTTTGTTTCTTTGGTAATTGGAACGTGATGAAAGTCAATCTTAAACTGATCTGCGATCGCTCCCAGTTCTGGATGGTTGCTAAGAATGATAGGAATTTCAGCTTTAAATTCTCCCGATCGCTGTCGCCAAATCAAGTCATATAAACAATGGTCTTGTTTACTCACCCAGACTGCAATTCGCGGTATGGTATCCGAAAAATGCAGTTGCCAACGGGCATCAAGCGGAGTTGCGATCGCCCTAAACGCAGGTTCAATGACTTCGCGAGGTAAATGAAATCCTTCAAGCTGCCATTCGATTCGATTAAGAAATAACCCCGCAGAGAAATCAGTATGCTGATCGGCGTGAATAATATTTCCACCGTTCGAGTAGATAAAGTTTGCAATCTTTGCGACCAAACCTTTTTGATCAGGGCAAGAAATTAAGAGAGTTGCAGTTGGAGTATTCATCGAGGTGAAGCAGTAGGAGTCACTGAAGGAGAAGGTTTGGGTTGATCACGTTTCCATTCATTCAACGGTCGATCGACTGCATTTTGAAAAGTAATTGGAATCAGCAACACCGAAAGATTTTGATTTATATCCGCAGGCGGGTCGACTAAAGCATAAAGAAAATTGCGATTAAAATTTGGCTTGCCAATTACTAAACGATGATTTTTCTGATTGTCGAGTCTAACATCAACTGTCGCCAATGGCTGATTTAAACCGAATTCAGATTTTCTGGCAGCAGGAACGTTAAAGGTACGATCGCTTCTTCCCGATGCGAGGAGATTGAGGAGAAAAGCGATCGAGCTTTCGTTCGCGGACGCAATTTCCGGCTTCCTCATACTCCAAGGCGATCGATTAATTTGGCTCAAATTCTTCTGACTAGATGGAATCGTTAAAGCTGTTTTTTCAAAGGTCAATGTTTGTTTTGGAGTTTGCACTGTGAAGGCTTGAACATCTTGTTCTTTGAAACTGAAAAGCGGTCTCTCATCTGACTTTGCTTCATCGACTTGAGGCGATTTCTTTAATTCTGTGTAATAAACCAAGCTGCCAAGCGCCAAAGCGGTGAACACAAGAGCTAACGAAGTGCGCTGAAATTTCATAAGCGATATCAAATCACCGCAGCTATTTTAGAAGATTTTGCTCTCCGATGGCTCAATCAGGAGAAAACAGCCTCAAGCTATTTTAGAGAACTCAAGACGTGAGCAAAAGCCTCTCGAAGCTGGGGTAAATATCGGGCCGCAAAGATTCCACCCAAAAATCCAAATAGATGTTCTTCCCAGGAAATACGTCGGTGAATGGGTAACAAGCCCCAAAGAAATTTACCGTGAAAAAATGCAGTAAAAACTAATAGCAGAACATTGAGAACATGACGATCGAAAAATGCCAAAGACATCAAAAATCCCAAATATCCAAATGTTACGCCGCTTGCACCAATATGAATGGTACGATCTCGCCCCAATAGCCACGTTCCAAGCCCACTCGTTAATGCCACTATTGCCGTGATTGCACCAAGATTTTCAGGATTTTGCAGCACAATTAGTCCGCCATAGGTAAGAAATGCGAGCGAATTGCTGTATAAATGTCCCCATCCTCCATGCAGAAATGGTGCAAACGCTACACCCCACAACCCCACCCATTCACGCGGACGTACCCCAAATCGATTTAGCGACTTCCCTAGAATTAGAAGATTGACGATCGACACAATCCAAGCCAACAGCAGCGGATACCCTAGAATTTTGGCTTGATTCAACCAATTCATCAGCGCAGTTTGGCTAAGATCGTTCATAGATAAAAATTCGGAATTCAGAAACTTAATCTCTCACATTTTCTACATGGAAACGCCAACTCTTCTGGAAACCGCAGATCTCTATTTGTGGAATACGATCGCCCCAATTGCTAATCAGCTTGACGAAGATGAGGAGCTTCTACGATCGGCGCTACGAGGATTAGGCGATCGGCATCTTCTTGCGCTCCGAGTTCCCAAAATTTACAAAGGTGCAGAATTAGAAAATCACTTGTTCCACTCGTTTCAAGAACAAGTTGCGCGATTTTCAGGAGCATTAGCGTTCTTACAAACCCAGCATCAGAGTGCAGGCGCAATTTTAGCCAAAAGCAACAACGAAGCCCTGAAACAAGCTTATCTACCTCACATGGCGACAGGCGAAGCATTAGTGGGGATTGGGTTTTCGCATCTGCGGCGACATGACAATCCGCCACTAAAAGCAGTGCCTTTGGCAGGCGCAAGCGCCAACGAAACCAACAAGGGTTATCAACTCCACGGTCACATTCCCTGGATCACTGGATTCGGCTTTTTTGAGACCGTTCTAGTTGCAGCACTGCTTCCCGATGGTCAAGCGGTCTACGGCATGATTCCCTTTACCGACGCGGCGCAAGATTCCGGGGGTTCAATTCGCTTTAGTGAGCCGATGCAACTTGCCGCCATGAGTGCTACGGGTACCGTCACCGCAGAACTGATTGAATGGAATTTAGAGGCTTCAGAAGTGGCGTTTGTGGCTGAGGCGGGATCAATTTTTAAGAGCGATCGCATCAATATTCTCAATCACAGTTTCTTTGCGCTCGGTTGCGCTCAGGCTGGACTTGATATCGTCAGCCACACTCAAGAAATGAAGCATTATTTGTCGATCGCGCCTGCGTATGAAACGTTACTAGAAGAGTTAAAACTCTGCCGTCATTTTATTTATTCGGCTCAGGATCAGAGTTTTGAAGAGCGATTAAAATTGCGAGTTTGGGCGATCGAGCTAGCGATGCGATGTGCTCATGCAGCAGTAGTCGTTTCGAGCGGTGCGGCGAATTCTAAGCGGCATCCCGCACAGCGAGTTTATCGAGAAGCGCTCGTATTTTCGGTGGCAGGGCAAACGACGGCGGTATTGGAAGGGACGCTCGATCGAATTTCTGCAACCTCACGTCGCCCTGGATAGAGCCAATTAACAAAAAACTCCCGAATCATATGATTCGGGAGTCTATCAAACTACAGACAGTTATCGAGCAAGCGTTCGGCGCTTCGTGACCATCTTGTAAGCCTCAAGGATGTCGCCTTCAGCCCAATCCTTAAAGTCATCAAGACCGATACCACACTCGTAACCGGAATTCACTTCACGCGCATCTTCCTTCATCCGCTTCAGCGAATCCAAGTTGCCAGAGTAGATCAACTTGCCGCCGCGATGAATTCGAATTTTGCAGTTCCGCACGAGCTTACCAGACTGCACATAACAGCCTGCCACAGCTCCACGACCCACCGGGAACACGGCACGAACTTCCGCTTGACCCAACGCTTCTTCCACCAGTTCCGGTTCCAGCAGACCTTCCATTGCGCCCTGAACATCATCCAATAATTTATAGATGATGTTGTAGTCGCGCACATCTACGCCTGCTCGATCGGCAGCTTGACGCGCTCCCGGAGCCAGCGTGGTGTTGAATCCAATAATCACGGCATCACTGGCAGCAGCTAGGTCAACGTCTGTTTCAGAAATCTCACCTGGAGCCGAGAACAGAACCCGAACCTGCACTTCGTTCTGAGGCAATTGGCTTAATGCACCTAAGATTGCTTCGATCGAACCTTGCACATCGGCTTTCAGCACCAGATTGAGTTCTTTGAGTTCACCCTCTTGCGCCTTCGCCGACAGCGTATTCAAGCTGACTCGGCGCGAAGACATCGCCGCCAACAGTCGAGAAGTCCGCTGTTCATCTGCACGATCGGAGGCCGTTGCACGCGCTTCTTTTTCGTCCGTAAACACCTGGAACTCATCGCCCGCTGCTGGGACATCACTCAAACCGAGGACTTCCACTGCAAACGAGGGACTTGCAATCTGAACACGATGACCGCGATCGTCCACCATTGCTCGAACTTTACCCAATGCCGAGCCTGCAACCAGGACATCGCCAATTTTGAGCGTTCCGTTTTGGATCAGCAAGGTGGCAACAGGACCTTTCGCCTTATCCAAATGCGCTTCGATCACGGTTCCTCTTGCAGGTCGATCGGGGTTCGCAGAAAGATCTTCGACTTCCGAAACCAGCAGAATCATCTCCAGCAGCGTGTCGAGGTTATCCCCTGTTAAAGCGCTCACTGGAACCATAATCGTGTCACCGCCCCATTCTTCTGGAACAAGCGCGTATTCGGTTAGCTCTTGCTTAACGCGATCGGGCTGTGCGCCTTCTTTATCGACTTTGTTGATTGCCACAATGATTGGCACTTCTGCCGCTTTCGCATGGCTAATCGCTTCGACGGTCTGAGGCTGCACACCGTCATCTGCCGCAACCACAAGAATGGCAACGTCGGTAACTCGCGCCCCACGTGCTCGCATCGCGGTAAACGCTTCGTGTCCTGGCGTGTCTAGGAACACAACTTGCTGAATTTCGCCGTTGTGCGGCACATCAACGTGGTACGCCCCGATATGCTGAGTAATCCCACCTGCTTCTCCGGCCGCAACTTTCGTTTTCCGAATCGAGTCGAGCAGCGTTGTTTTCCCGTGGTCAACGTGACCCATGATTGTAACTACAGGCGGACGACGATGGAGGTAATCCAAGTCACCAGCATCGATCATCTCGGTTACTTTCTTCGCGGCAGCTTCTTTTTCGCCTACTTCAACCAAGATGCCGTACTCTTCCGCAACCATCGTCGCGGTTCCCGCATCCAGCATTTGTGTAATGGTGGCAGCAATGCCCTTCATGAAGAGCTTGGTGATGATCTCAGTCGGAGAAACGACCAATAAGTTTGCCAGTTCTTGAACCGTCAGCCCACCCGTAAGCGAGATGATCTCTGGACGTTCGGCTTTTTCGGTTTCATTGCGACGATCGCGGCGATCTCGGAAGTTATTCCGTTTCCGCTGAGTCGGTGCCGCAGTGGCAGCAGGTCTAACTGGCTGTTGCCCTGGTAAACTCTTGGGCTTCGCAGGTCGAGCCAGCGACAAGCTGACTTGAGCGGAGCTAACAGTTCCATCCTCATCTTCATTGAGCAAGTCGAAGTCATCTTCGTCGTCATCCTGAATTTTGGGCTGCCCCCGCCGCTTACCTTTGGCGAGCTTGGCTGCTTTTTCAGGAATTTCTTGGACTTCTTCTTCCTCATCCTCCCAAACTTTAACGCGACGTTTCGGTGGAGTCGGTTTGTTGAGCGTTAGATCTGGCGCACCTGCCGTTGTCGGATCAGGAGCGACTGGCTTGATGGGGCGCGATCGCAGCACCGGAGCGTCTTGGGCTGCACCCTCCTCCGTAGATACGGGCTTGGGTCGGCGAAGCTCGACGATTTGCTGAGGTTTGGATGCTTCTCCCGGTTTAGTGGGTGCACCAGGTCGCTTGTTAATTGCAGGACGCTGCGCTTTTTCGCCTCTAGCATCGCGTGAAGGCTGGCGATTTTCTGAGCGACTGTCTGTGCCCTCGCTAGCAGCCGGCTTGTCGCGCTTCAAGACAGGTTTGCTGATTGCTGAAACGGGACGAGCTGGGGCAGGTGAAGTTGGACGCACAGGCGCTTGAGCCGGAGATTCTGGGGCTTGAGCAGGTGCAGATGCTTTGATCACTTGCGGATCTGGAGCCGGTTCAGCAGCTTTTGGCTCGATCACTTGCGGAGCCGGAGCTGATTCAGCAGCGTTTGGTTCTGAAGCAGCCGGACGCTCTGGCGCAGGGCGCGTCGGGCGCGGTGGCTCGGCAGATCTAGCAGCAGGCGGGGCTGCTGGGGAAGATTGGGGCGGCTGTGGAGGAGTACGGAGTTCCGATGATTCCGAAGCGGCAGTCGATCGCGTAATCGGGCGACGAATTTCTAAGATTTGCTGTTTCTTCTGAATATTCAAGGGCGTTTTCTTTCTTGATTCAACAGATTGGGAGTTTGATGGGCGGTTAGAGGTAGTCTTGGCTGGAGAAGGCTGACTGGCAGCGTATTTCTCAGCAGCGGCACGGATTTGTTCCGTTTCAGTTTCTGTGATGGTACTACTGTGGCTCTTGACCGCGATATTTAGTTGTTCGCAAATTGCGAGAATGTCTCGATTGTCTAGGTTCAATTCTTTGGATAGCTCGTAAATTCTGACTTTGCCGTTGTTCATCCACTCTTCCCTCGTGCGATCGTTGGTGTTACATAGTGACCTTCTGTTTTGACTAAAACGACAGGTTTATTGGGTTATTGCAGTTCATCTGCACTGGTAATCTTGAAGAAGGCGTTACCCCCTTGGTTGAATGGTAGCTTAGAAACGAAGTCCCCGATAGGTCAATCGGCAGATTGCTCAAAAAATAATGCCGCGAATCCTTCGTAAAGCGAAGCCATCGCGTCGTGTTAATCGTTCTGAGTTTCTGGTGATGAGCCACCCTCCCTAAATGTCATGCCTGAGTTGCTCTGAAGCAATAAAACTGAAGAGAGGATACAGATAACATCTCAGAGCAAGGGACGGCAAATCTCCTACGACAGGACGGGTTAAGTCAAACTAATCAATTTTAGAAAGATTTTGATTAGCGAAGTTGACCACTAGATCTAATATAGCTCAGGTTGCGTCGCCTGAACTTCTCCTTGCTTTTGCTGTAGTAAGTGCTGATAAATTTCGGAGGGAACTGTGGCTTTTAGGGCGCGACTGAGGCGACCTTTTTTTTGCGCCGCCTGAACACAGTTTGGATTGGGACAGAGATACGCCGATCGTCCCATCCCGGTGTCGATCGAGATTTCGTGAGACGGGTAAAGCCGCACCACTCGAAGAAACTCTTCCTTCGGTGCGACCTTACGACAACTAAGACAGCGACGATGATTCGGTGGCATGAAGTAGAAGCTAGGGAGCGAGATCATGTTAACTTTTCTCGCTTGCAGAAGCCCACTCCTACATTTACATTGCGCTAAGCCTGCTGTTCTTCGAGTTCTGTCTCTAACGCTGGTGCAGTTTCCTCTTCTTCGTCGTAGAATTCCTCGTCCTCGTATTCGTCAACCGGGGGTTGGGATTGACGACGAGCTTCGATCACGGCTGCAATTTTCTCGGTTTCAGCCGCCACATCGTATTTGCGGCTATCTTTGATGTCGATCTTCCAGCCAGTTAGACGAGCGGCGAGGCGGACGTTTTGACCTTCTTTACCGATCGCTAAGCTGAGTTGATCTTCTCCCACTAAAACATGCGCTTGACGACCTTCGGGATCAACGAGGCGAACTTCATCGACGCGTGCTGGACTCAGCGCATTGGCAATGTAAGTGGCGGGATCGGGCGACCAGCGAATCACGTCGATTTTTTCTCCACGTAGTTCGTTGACGACCGCCTGGATGCGAGAGCCACGCGCTCCAATGCAAGCACCCACAGGATCAACATCGCGCTCCAACGTGTCTACGGCGATTTTAGTGCGAGGGCCAACGTGGCGCGAGGGCGGATTTGCTTCACGGGCAACTGCCACAATCCGCACGACATCATCCTGGATCTCAGGCACTTCGTTCTCAAACAGATAGACGACTAAGCCTGCATCCGCTCTAGAAACTAGCAATTGTGGCCCGCGATGAGAGCCTTCGCTGACTTTCTTTAGATATACCCGGAAGGTAGCGTTGGCGCGGTAGTTATCGTTGGGGAGTTGGTCTCGCTTCAGTAATTCGGCTTCAACTTCTGGCTGACCAAATCCGCTTACGACTGCCATGATGACCGATTGACGCTCAAACCGCAGCACTCGCGCTTGTAGAATCGTGCCTTCTAAATCCTGGAATTCTTCTTGGATGAGTTTGCGCTGTTGGTCTCGGAGCTTTTGCGCTAAGACTTGCTTGGTTTGAATCGCTGCCATGCGGCCGAAATCACCTTGATCCGGCGTGACATCCAGAACAACTGTATCGCCTGTTTGCGCTTCAGCGGCGACTTCTTGAACCTCAGTCAGAGAAATTTGATGATCTGGGTTTGTGACTTCTTCAACGATCGTTTTGGTTGCCAGTACGCGGAAACCTTCTTCCTCGACATCAAGTTCGACCTCGAAGTTATCGAAATATTCTTCGTCAAATCCGTCGCCATCGATGCGCTGAGTGCGGCGGAAACGCTCATAGCCTTTCATTAGGGCTTCTTTGAGCGCTGCTTGAACTGAGAGCTTTGGTAAATTGCGTTCACGGCTGATGCCGTCGATCATGTCTTTGAGTCCGGGCAAAGCGACCATTGACATAGAAAATTCTCCGTAAATATTGAGTTGTCGATCAAAGCGAATTATTCTTCGCTTTCGGTCAGTTGAACGCTTGACACGATCGCTCTTGGCAGTGCAATCGTGCGTCCTTTTTTGCTGATATAGACGTTCGTTTCGTCACGCCGAATCAGATTGCCTTCCCAGTAAATGTGACCTTGAAACGGTTCAGAAGTCGTGACTAGCGCCGGAAATCCCCGGAACGAGATAAATTCTCGATCGCTCGTCAGGGTTTTCGGGATACCGGGACTGGACACTTCGAGAACATACTGCTCCGGGAGTAAGTCGTCTAGGAGCGGCTCCAGCGCCCGACTCATACGCTCACAGTCATCCAGTCCCGTATCGTCCTGCTTATTTCTCACGTCGATCCGCAGCACGGGCGGACTTTGATTGGTTTGAAACACCGCATGAACCACTTCAAGATCGATCGACTCCGCCACCGGAGCCGCCACTTCCAAAATTTGAGGAATCAAAGGATGCGCCATCGAACCACTTCTCCAAATAAAAAAAGTGGGACAACTGCCCACTTCTCATGAAACGACTGATTTCATGGAGTTCGGTTAAACAGAAAATTACTGTTCTTCCTCGCCCATTTTAGCGAAAAAATCTAGGGTGGCTCGTTTTTTCCACAAGCCACCCTAGCGTTAGAACGTGAAGGTCGAACGAATTACAGGCACGACTACAGTTCCATTTGCGCTGCTCCCTTCAGGATTGAAGATTGCGAACACACCTGGCGTAATGCTGAGGTTATCGTTCACGCGGAAGTTGAAGAAGCCTTCAATTTGATACGGAATTCGATTTTCAGGATTGACCGCAATTCCAC
The DNA here is from genome assembly GCA_014695255.1 of Cyanobacteria bacterium FACHB-63. Classification (GTDB taxonomy): domain Bacteria; phylum Cyanobacteriota; class Cyanobacteriia; order Leptolyngbyales; family Leptolyngbyaceae; genus Leptolyngbya. The sequence continues at coordinate 1,221 of JACJNX010000029.1, read as the reverse complement.
CTGTGAGCACTCGCTTCAGGGGTTGACCGAAGACGATGCCTGCCGCATTTCCTTTCCGTAGCACATCGCCAAATTGAACCCCGACTAGCCAGGAATTGAAGTTGGTTCGCGCATCGACATCGACGAGATTCGCGAAGATGTAGCTGTACGATCCGGCGATCGTAATATTCGGAGCCAAACGGAAGGATGCCGTTGCGCCGAGCGTGTTCAACCGAATGCCGTCGTTTAAACTGCCGACAAAGCCCGGTACGGTTCCGGTTAGTGTACTGGGGAGCACGATCGAGTTGATATCCGAACTGCTTAAGCCCGTCCCCAAGATGTTGATTTGGTGATAGCTGTTGGCGTAATTCAGTCCAATATTGAACGCAGGAGACGGTTTGAAGGTCACTTGTGCGGCTGCGACGTAGCTACCTCCTCCAACGCCTGCCCCTAGTGGTGTGACTCCACCTGTTCCCAAAGCACCTAGACCGAGGTTTGCTGGCAAGTTGGCATTAACTGAGCCGTAGAGTGCCCGAATATCGATCGCCGGAGAGGGGCTAAAGATCAATCCTGCTGCTGCTGCCAGACCCGTTTGAGAGGTACCGCCCGACACTCGTTGAGCGGCTGGCAGCAAGCTAAACCGCGACAGTGCGCCTTGTCCTTCGCTTGCCCAAGGCAGAATCGACGGGAACGCATCCGAAACTTCTGCATTCGTCCCCACAGATGCCGTCAATGTGTTGGCAACAGGGAAAATGTAAAGCAGTTTGTAGAGGTTGATGCTGTTTCCTGCACCTCTAGTAGTGAGGGTAGAAGGATCAGCAGCTGGAAATTGCGGCTCGTAAGACAGCCTCAAATTGCTGGAGGAGCCGAAGACTGGGTCAGCTAATCCTACAGTCTGAGCCAAGCTGGTACCGCTGCCCACAGTCAAGCCTGGTACACTGTCACTTGCCCCAAAGTTATAGGCTTGAAGTCCAGTGATCAGCAAGTCTCTTCCACTGAAACTGGTATTGAGATTGAGCCGAACACGGTTATTGAACACTGTGTTTGCATCGCTTACTCCCGCAGCACTCGTATAAGCACCCGCAAGACTAAAGATTGTCTCCCCTTGCAGTTTCGTCGTGGTCGAGAAGCTTCTCTAAAGTCGTGGTGCGCGCTTCTAACGCATCCACCCGTCCTCGCAGCGTCGCTAACTCTGCCGCAAACTGCTCTTGCAGCTTTTGCAGCGTTGCCAAGTCTTCTTTC
>JACJNX010000028.1 GCA_014695255.1 Cyanobacteria bacterium FACHB-63 | reverse complement strand
GTCCCAGCAGGAGGCGAACTCACCCGTTAAGGCTGGTTGAGCCGGAGACGAAGCTGAGAGACGACACTAGATTGCTGAACGGAGCGATCGCATGATCGGTTGATCGCTCCGTCAAGATTGATGAGCTGCCTGTGATAGCTGGAAGTGCAGGGTTGAATTATTGATCTCGCCTACTAGCAGCTTTAGGAGGTATCACTGAGCAATCGCGCTCATTCTCAAACAAAAATCCCGTCAAGCTGGCGGGATGGAAGCGTGAATTAAAAATGGAGTAATTTCAGGCTACCCAAGTTGAGCTAGCGATCGCTATGTGGAGCGAAGCCACTGCACTCCTCACCGTAGAGAATCTTCTCTGTACCATCTGGATAAAACCGAGCGCACCATTTTCCATCGACTAGGCAGACACGCACCGGATGATAAGCGAGAGGGATCGCTGCGGAGAGGACGACCGATAGGGGGTTCGAGAGCAGCAAAACTTGAGGTCGGACAGTCCACGGGATACATAAAGTATTAGGACTGAAAAAGGGAATTGTTATAGAGAGTCCTACCATCTCTATGGCTTCTATGACAATTCATGGCTCTCATGCTCCTCTTCTCTCCAGCCCTGAGGAATGCCAACATCAACTTCAGCTCTCTGTTCAATCTCAAAAAATTCTGGCCAGAATTCGCTCATCGGTTCCCCTAGCATCGCTTTGCTCTATATCTTGCCAGGACATTTGTCGCCAACTGAAGATCGAGCGCGTTGCCATGTATCGTTTCAATGACGATTGGAGCGGCAGTTTCATTAATCAGTATGGATTTGCTGAATCCCCCTGGGACACCTTAACCGCTTTCGGGCAAGATTTGGTCTGGCAAGACTCTCATCTTCAGGAAACGGGAGGGGGGCGCTATCGCAAAAACGAACCTTTTGCAGTGGCAGACATTTATGAGGCAGGGCACATGCGTTGCCATGTTGAAGTCTTGGAGCAATTTCAGATCCGAGCGTATACGATCGCACCCATTTTCGTCGGCGCAAAACTGTGGGGACTGCTCGCTGCCTATCAACACTCTGAACCTCGGCAGTGGCAGCCCCATGAGGTGGACTTCCTCGCCCAAGCAGCCGCTCATCTCGGCATTGCCATGCAGCAGGTGGAAATCTTACAGCAAGCGGAACAACGCAACACCGAATTGCAAGATGCGATCGCTCGCCAACGGGCACTCATTCAAGTTGTGGGCAATATTCGCTCCTCTCTAGACACTCACATCATCCTCGATACGGCTTGCCAAGAATTGTGTAAACTGCTCAAGCTGGAGCGGGCTGCGGTATATCGCTTCAACGAAGACTGGAGCGGTGAATTTGTCAGCCAGTTCGGGGTGGTAGAACCTCTCTGGGAACAGACAAATCCTTTTGGTAAAAATTTAGTTTGGAATGATACGCACCTCCAAGAAACTCAGGGGGGTCGCTACCGCAATAATGAAAGTTTTGCAATCGCAGACGTTTATCAAGCCGGACACGCCCGCTGCCACCTCAACATTCTGGAGCAGTTTAAGATCCGTGCTTATGTGCTTGCTCCCATCTTTACCGGTACCCGACTCTGGGGACTCGTCGCTGCCTATCAACATTCAAGCCCGCGTCAGTGGCGATCCTTTGAGGTTGAGTTTCTGGAACAGGTGGGTGCACAGTTAGGTGTGGCGATTCAACAAGCCGAGAATTTAGCGCAATCGAAACAACGAGCGATCGCGCTGCAAGATGCGATCGCTCGTCAACGTGCGCTGACTGAAGTCGTTGGAAAAATTCGCTCCTCGCTTGACATTAATTTGATTTTAAAGACGACGTGCCAAGAGGTTTGTAACCTTTTGCGAGTGGAGCGGGTTGCTGTCTATCGCTTCAATGAAGACTGGAGTGGGGGATTTATCAGTCATTTCGGCATGGTTGAAGCCCAGTGGGACAGCATCAATCCGTTCGGGCAGAACTTAGTTTGGCAAGATACTCATCTGCAAGATAACAAAGGCGGACGCTACCGCAATAATGAACATTCTGCGGTCGATGATATCTACCAAGCTGGGCACTCGCGCTGTCACCTAGAAATCTTAGAACAATTTAAGATTCGTGCTTATGCCCTCACACCAATCTTTGTCGGGCGCAATCTTTGGGGACTTCTAGCTGCCTATCAGCATTCCGGTACGCGCCATTGGGAGCAAGTCGAAGTGGAATTTTTGGCACAAGTTGCGAGCCAGTTGGGTGTTGCGCTGCAAAGTTGTGACTTGTTAACGCAAACCCAAATTCGTGCTGATGAACTGCATCAAGCTGCTGAACAACGCCGAATCTTGTTTGATCTCGTGGTCAAAATGCGGGAATCGTTAAGTTGGGAAACGATCGTCAAAGCAGCCCTGCCAGAAGTGCGACGAGTGCTTAAAGCAGATCGCGTTGGAATTTTTCGCTTTGATCCAGATTCTGCGTATTGCAGTGGGGAATTTATCGCTGAAGATGTCCTGCCGAACTGGAATTCTGTCGTCAATGTCAAAATGCACGATCGCTATGGGGAACAACATGCCGGCCAATTTTCTCAAGGAACCGCCCAAGCGATTTCCGATACGACCAAACTGGGTGCCAAGCTGCCGTATTTCGACGTGATCGAGTGGTTCCAGGTGAAGGCACAAATTACCGTTCCCCTGATGGAAGGCGACACGCTTTGGGGGCTATTGTGTATTCACCAATGCGGTCAGACTCGCCAGTGGGAAGAGACTGAACTAGAATTTGTCACGCAAGCCGCAGCCCAAATCAGTGTCGCATTGCGGCAAGCCAACCTCTTCCAGCAATCGAGTTTGTTAGGACAAACGCGGGAAGAGGCGGACCAGCTTGCCCAAGCCTTGAGAGAACTGCGTGCGGCGCAACTGCAAATCATTCATAGCGAAAAGATGGCAAGTTTAGGGCAGTTAGTCGCCGGGATTGCCCATGAGATCAACAATCCGATTAATTTCATTCACGGCAACTTAGACTATGCTGAGCAGTACATCCAAGAATTACTGCACTGTGTGACGCTGTATCAACAGCATTGCCCAGATTCGGTTCCCCAGATTCAAGCGCATTGGCAGAATGCGGATCTAGAGTTTACGGTCGAAGACCTACCGAAGATGTTTGAATCGATGAAAGTGGGAACCGAACGGATTCGAGATATTGTCACGTCTTTGCGCAACTTCTCACGCTTGGATGAAGCCGAGTTTAAGAGCGTGGATATCCACGAGGGTATCGACAGTACGTTGATGATTTTGCAGCATCGCTTGAAACCCTCGATCAATAGCCCGACAATTCAGGTGGTTAAAGACTACGATGCACTCCCACCCGTGGAATGTTACCCCGGTCAACTGAATCAGGTGTTCATGAACTTGCTGTCCAATGCGATCGATGCAATTGAAGAACGAAATGTTGAACGATCACCAGACAGCCTTGCAACCTCGCCAGGCAAAATTCGCATTTCCACCGCGATGATTGATCAAGGTTCTATCTCGATTCGGATTTCAGATAATGGATTGGGAATCGATGAAGCAACAATGTCTCGGCTCTTTGATCCCTTCTTCACGACGAAAGCAATCGGGAAAGGAACAGGGTTGGGGCTGTCGATTAGCTATCAAATCGTGGCGGAAAAGCACCATGGTAAGCTCTACTGCTACTCAACTCCCGGTCAGGGTGCTGAATTTGTCGTTGAGCTACCGATTCGCCAGTCAGGGGCGCGTCAATGAGCCAGATAGGGTGTTGGTTAGCGCCCCAGAGATTCATGGCTCGAACAGCAGTGAGATGATTTTGCAGCGTGCATTCGCGTGAAAAGTGCTGTAGATTCGGGACTCGATCGATCTCATTCCCGCAAACTGAATCCACCAACGCAACCGCTCCCAACAGGGGCGGTTTTTCAATGGGCACTTTGATGGTGGTCAATCTGCAAACCCAATTACCTTCCTCAAATCGAATTGCGCGATCGCGAGCTCAGAGTTCCCAGATTGAGTGCGATCGCTTTAGAGTTCGTCTAACGCTTGCTTTAGCATTTCTAATTCTGCATCAATAAGAGCGTATTTATCGGTACTCGGTTCAATAGACCCACCAAGATTAAGGATCGTCTGCTCTAGCGTTGCCAGAGATCGCTTGAGATTTGAAATCGTAGTCGCATACTCTTGCCGCAATGCGCTACTCATCGAGTCTTTATTCGTAGCTTCTAAATTTGCAATTTGCTGACGTAGAGAAATAGCTTGTTCTTCTAGTTCTCTCGTTTGCTGATTTGAGTTATAGCTTGACTGAGACTTATGGCTGTTCATTTCGGAGCGAACAATGCGACTGATGCGATCAAATGTACCCATACTTAGAACCCCCTAAATTAATGAAGTATCTTGGTGCGCGATCGCAGTTGCAAGGCTGCGCCCAACTGAGTTTGTGCCTACTTGCCAGAATCCGGTCGAGATGAAGGAAGCACTTCACTCTACGGTTTTCTTCCTACACGTCCTGATACTTCACAAAATCTTTGCCTCAATAGAAGAATTCAGCGCGATCACGCCCTCAACAGATGAATCGCGCCGCTCTCCCATAAGTCCCCAAGCTACTAGCCCAACCTGAAACGCCAGAATCAGCCATGCTCCGATCGTCATGGGCGCGATCGCGGGTTCAGGATTCATTAATAGCTCGATTTCTCCCATTGCCACTGGGAATAAGGGACGGGTTCAGCGTTCCCAGAATGAGCGCGATCGCACTTTCCAATCCTCAAAATAATGTGTGTGAGAACCGGAGTATAAGCGTTCTAGTTAAATAAATCAGCTTCTCACACACAGCAAAAACGGCGGTATCAGTGTCGGTATTCACGGCTTTGTGTGGGTATTTCTCCCCGTTAAAAGTTGTAAATACGGCATTGATCCGCAGTCCACGTTATTCAGTTGTACTCAGGTTCTGGGGGAAATTTGGGGGAACGTTTTTCGCCAAACCCTAGAACCTATGCCAGGAACGAGACTTGAACTCGTGACACGAGGATTTTCAGTCCTCTGCTCTACCAACTGAGCTATCCCGGCGACTGCCCTTTTCAGCGCTTAATTAACTTAACAAAAGAACCGAAACTTTGCAAGTGAATTTGCCAAGAAACTTACGACTGCACTTACAGTCAGGAAAACAAACGATACGATCGCGCCGAATTCAGCCAAAATAAACTACAGACTCCAAGTAATGGTTGCAACCGTTACCCTGATAGAGTACGAAGCGACTTCCTTTGAAATCATCCTTCCTTTGAAATCATCCTATGACTCGCCGACGTTCTACACCCTGGATTTATCGAAACTCCCGCCTGCTGATCGGCGCGATCGCGGCACTTGGTATTCTCAACACGGGCTATATCACCTTTAACAAACTGGCTAGTACCACCGTTGCCTGCCCCACAACCGGATGTGAACGGGTGCTAGAAAGTCCGTATGCCGTGCTGTTTGGCTTACCACTATCGTTGTACGGCTTGCTGGCTTACTCAGCGATGGCGGTATTTGCGCTGGCTCCGCTACTGGTGAATCCAGAGGAAAAGAAATCGTTACGCACGAATTTAGAAAATCAAACTTGGCTGCTGCTGTTCGCGGGCGCAACGGCGATGCTACTGTTTAGCGGCTACTTGATGTACATTATGTTCTCCAAATTTGTGTCGCAATTTGGGGTAAACGGGATTTGTTATTTTTGTCTCGCATCAGCCACCTTCGCAACCCTAATGTTTGTGCTGACGCTGGTCGGACGGGACTGGAATGATCGCGGGCAGTTAGTGTTTTTGGGGTCGATCGTTGGGATTGTGACGCTGATCGGGTCGATCGCATGGGGTGCATCTGTTGGGCAAGTTTCTGCCGATGCGGTCACGATTTCAGACGCGCAAGGCAATCCGTATTTTGTGATCGAAAATACGTCGGGAGAGGCGGAGACACAGTTGGCACAGCATTTGAAGCAGACTGGAGCCACAATGTATGGGGCGTACTGGTGTCCTCACTGCTGCGAACAAAAGCAATTCTTTGGCAAGGAAGCGTCTAAAGAGTTTCCTTATGTAGAATGCGCTGAGGGCGGGAAAGATGCTCAAATCGAGACTTGTCAGCGAGTTTTAGGAGAGGCAGAAAAGCAGAGCGGGCAAAAAGTAGGATTTCCGACTTGGCAAGTTAACGGGCGATTTTATAGTGGACGGCAAACGTTGCAGCAGTTAGCAGAGAGTTCTGGCTATAAGGGTCCGCAGAACTTTAAGAACGAGTTCAAAGCCTGCAGACAGCCTTAGTGTTAGGTGTCTAATGTCAACTAAAGCGATCGTTCAAGTCGGAAGATGTTGCTTGATCGCTTTCACTTGAACCAGCCACTTCATTAATTCTTGCTCACTCAATCGCTGTTTCTCTGGGAAAAGTTGCGCTAGTTCTGCGGCAGGTCTTCCAGTTTGCTGCACCCACGCATTAACCAACGCTTCTCGATCAACCAACACCCCCGCAAGCCCTAGTGATCGCTGGATCTGCAATTGCTCCTCACGTCCAACGATATCCACGACAAACTCACTCCGTCCCGCTTTGTACAACACACCTGCTAAAGCTTGCGTATACGCCTCGCTATCATTCACGCGAGGACTTTCGATCGATTGCGCCTGTCCAAATCTGCGATTCTTTGCCCAAATCAGCACGATCGAGAGAACGATCGCCTGCAAAAGCACAATCACCAGAGGCGTTCCGAGTAAGTACCCTAACCAAGTTTGCTGACTTTCAGTTTTGGTCGTTTCATCACGGTACCCGTGCAGGTATTCATCAACCCAAATCTTTTTTCCAGTTACTAATTGCGCCAGAAACGGAAAATTTCCTGGCTCATCTTGATACGCATTGGCAGCGAGAAAAGGCGTGACGGCATAAATGATTCGACCTTTTCCCTTGGGTTCCTCCCAAACAATTGACCCAAAGCGATCACTCAACAATCGTTTAATTCCTTTATCGCTCGTCAGCCGTCTAGAAGTCTCAATTTTTACCAAACCTCGATCGCTTTGGTGCTGCGTGGAAAATTCTGCCTCGGTTGCCGCTAAATCGCGTCCGCCTAGAACAATCCAAGTATTGCCGCGCTCGACCCACTTCAAATCGGGATTCGCCATTCCAAGCCCAGAGGGATCAACCTGAATCATTGTATTTCCCGTGCCCGAAATTTGCTCAATCTCGCGGGTTAGTTTACGCCACCGCTCAACAGGGGTTCCCTGGCGCTGCATATAGGCGTACCAAGCTCCGTAGCCATCAGGAGAACGACTGAACGTAGAGCCGCTGGTAATTCGATTGCTTCTGGGTGCGATAAACAGGGTTAGTCCGATGATCACAGCCAGCGCAATCAGCCCGAAAACTAAACGTCGATCGAGTTTTTTCATCACGCCATTCTTGTCATATCAACCGTTGCGCGTTCAATGTTGCCATAGGCGTATTGGACTCGATCGAACATTTCCGCTGAAATTGGCGTATCGCTAAAACAAAGCAACTCGTGCGTTTCAAGTAACATTTGATACGATTCAGCTTGCGGCAGCAATTGAACTAGACGCGAATATTCTTGATCGGTACGGCTTTTGTCGATCACAATCAGCTTCGTCTCATTCAACCGTTGCAGCATCGCCATATAAAGCGCCCTGGATGCTTCTCGATAATTTCCCTGCTGCTGAAATTCCTGAGCAGACTTTACCCAGCCTGCGATCGTTCGCTCTTTTTCAGGATGGGAAGTGGTGCGATCGAAAAACTTCGCAATCTCAGCTTGATTTCGATTTAGATAAGCCCGAATCCAGAGATAGATTTGAAATCCCAACCAGGCAACAGCCAAACTGACAAGCACCCAAAAACCCGCCTCTAGCCACCAAGACGGGAACCACCAATTTGGCGCATCAGGAAGGTTCGGAGCCTGAACCCGTGGAAATCGTAATTCAATCCACTCGCCCACCCGCCGAAAAAACTGCTGGATTTGCCAATTAAAATCGCTTCTCTGGAATTGCTCAGCCGCCATCAGAAATTATTTGGTAAAGCTACTGACCACCCATAAAACCAGAAAAGTGACCAAGCTGATAAAAATTTCGTTCGGGGGCAGCATCGGTACAGAGGGCTGCAACAGCGTATAGGCAACTCCACCGATCGCAAATCCCAGCAATAAGCCCGCTACCCCTAGCAGCACCGCTCGCCCTAATTTCCGCTCTTTACGGAAGAGAAAATACAACGCTGTCCCCGTCGCCAGTGCCATCGAAACTTGCAGCACTTGATCCGTGGGATAAAGATACACAAGCGCTCCTAATCCCACCATCGCCACACCAGGAAACGCGATATCCTGAGTGCTCGGCTGATCGATTAAGCTCTTCAACCACTGATTCGATTTTGAGGCTGGAGCGGGAGTTTCAGACGGAGCCGCTTGCACCAATTTCTCTGGAAATCGAATGCGATCGGGCACTTTAATTTTTCCTTCCTGTCGCAAGCGCAGCCGCTCCATCAGCACAGAATCATATGCTGCTTCCACTTCCGAGATTTTTCGCTGATCACCTGCTAGTTCTTCAACCAATCGGGCACGAGCCGTCTGAATCTCTTCAAACGTCGCACCTTCAGAAACGCCTAACTTTTCATACGGGCTTTGGGCACTCATGGGCTTGTTACTCCACCTTCTCTACCAAAGTAACCTAGCTGCATTGGGGATTACAACTAGAGTGTAGACGATGTGTTCCCGACTTGGAGATAAGTTTTCTGATCCAACTTGTTCAGGCCTTTCTCCGTAAAGTGCGATCGCCTCGCTGTAATCAATGTGCGTATTCCCTAATTCTGGTTTAGATTCGACCGTAAGATTGCGGAAACTTCATCAAACCAGGATATTCTAATCAAAAGCTGAGGCATACTAATGCTGATGACGAATTTCTTCTGTGTAAAACAGAAATAGGAAATTTTTTCTTAAACGCTCGATCGCTCTCTTCTCAATTTACTTTTAACGCAAGGTTATGGTCATGGCTCCAGCCAAGATACTCGTCGTGGATGATGATCCGGCGATTCGGAATCTCGTTCATCGCTTCCTTACCAAGCAAAGTTATCAAATGGAATCTGCCGAAGATGGCAAATCCGCGATGCAAATGTTTGAGCAGTTCAATCCGGATCTCGTCATTCTAGACGTAAACCTACCGGATGCGAACGGCTACTCGCTCTGCCAAGAGATGCAGAGCCGCACGAATGTTTTTGTGCTGATGCTCACCAGCAGAACAGATGAGGCGGATAAGGTGCGTGGGTTCGCGCAGGGAGCAGATGATTACATCACAAAACCGTTTAGCTTGGTGGAGCTAGGGGGACGAGTTGGTGCAATTCTCAAACGTCAACGGATTGTGACCACTGCTGAACAGCAATGTCTCGCTTTTGGGGGATTGGTGATTGATCCGGTACGACGCGAAGTGAAGCTAAATGATGAGATTGTGCCGCTAACTGCGCTAGAGTTCGATTTGCTGCACTTTTTAGCGGCGCATCCCGGACGAGTTTGGCGGCGGGCAGAACTGATTCAGGAAGTTTGGGATTACGAGTATGTCGGTGATCAGCGAGTAGTCGATGTCCATATCGGGCAGATTCGCAAAAAGATCGAGATTGATACAAGCCAGCCTGCTTTGATTCAAACGGTTCGGGGTGTCGGCTACAAGTTTGAGTCGCCTGCGGCAGTCAGTTAGACAGAAGTTTCAATCAAAAAAACGGGGAAGCGTTTCGCAGACCCCGTTTTTTTGTATTGGTTTACAAATCTACTTCGTTGATCGCACTTGAATCTGAACCTGAGATGGGCTGTCTTTGGTTAGAACGCGATAGATTGTGTCGCTGGTAAACACAAGGCGATCGTTGACTAAAATTTGAGCGCGAACCGTGTAGACATTACCTTCTCGAATTTTAGACGGATCGTACTTCAGCGCGAATGGAATTGGAACTTGCTGCCCTTGAGTCTGGATAGTTTGTTCTGCCAGCGTCACCGCAGGAGCATCTGTCCGACTGATATCCTGAAGCTGAACTTTGACGATCGCGTCTGGCGGTAAAGCAATTCGTTCTCGATAGCTCACCGTTCCAGAAACCGTATTCGAGGCAGCAGGAGTCATTGTTTTGCAGTCTTGGTAGAAGGGCTGATTCGCTTTGGTAATGGTCGCTTGATTGCCTTTGCCGTAGAATATGTATTCGCCGGATTGATACCGAATACCGGAGCCACTGCGAATCTGCTGCATGACTAATTGTTGACCGTTTGCCAATCTAACCAGAGCGCGTTTCCTGATAAATGTGGCGCGAAACTGCTTGCCCTGACTACATTGAAAATTGAAGGTGCGAGGCTGAGGTCGCAACGGTTGTTCTGCTTGAGCAGAAAACGTTGCTGAGAGGAACAGCAGGGTCATAAAGACCGTGTTCCGAAGAACTGCTTTCATTGTGTGGTAAGAACTATCGCTGTACTCATAGATGATTTGCCAGAGAGAAAGTTTCAGCTTTTTTATTAACGATATTAATTTAGCTGAGTGTTCGCAATGATTTCGACAACACGATCGTTCTTAAATCGAAGCATCAATAGCGAAGCGTTCGCATCATTGCTGTAAAAGATTCTGTCCTGAATCGTCGTGCTGGGTGTTCCATACACTTGCATGACTTTACTGCGACGATCGCCCACTCGAACATTTTCTAGGGTGGCAACTTTGGCGCTTCGGGTTGAGATGGAATAGACCGATGCGTTGCGCTCTTGATTCGCTCCTTCTGGTACTTCCAACCGGACTTCAAACTCTGCATACTGCCAGCGCAGCAGTACTCCACAACAAGGAGACTTCTCTGATTTCATTTTTAATGGTTTACCCAGTCTACGCTGCACTTCAGAGGCTTTCATTCCCAGTTTGATCCCGCCAATACCCATTCGAGAGAAGGAAAATTCTTGCATGGGGGAAGTGGGAACAGGCGCGGAAACTGCGATCGTTGGCGGAGCCGCAATTGTAGCAAGGGTCAGCACAACAACTGGAAGAAGCGTTCTGTAGTTTAAAGGCATAATCATTTGCGTATAGGTTAATGGAAGGCTTCAATCTGCGATCGACCCATTCCTCAAAAACCTACAAGCGGTATTGTCGAAAGACATCGCTAGCAGCCCGATGCACGATCGAATGGCGATAAACGAGTTCATCCATGTCTTCTGCGTATCCGCCTCCGATCACACAAGCAACCGGATAGCCTTGCGAAACGCAGGTCGTTAAAACTTGCATTTCCCGACGGTATAGTCCTGAATCTGTGAGTGCGAGTTTGCCTAAACGATCGCCCCAGTGTGGATCAACTCCCGCATCGTACAGCACCAAATCAGGCTTAATTTCTGATAGCAAGTCGGGCAAATATTCTGCCAAAGTTTGTAAGTATTCATCGTCTTCCATGCCTTCTGCTAACGGAACATCTAAATCACTTTGCTGTTTTGTTCCAGGAAAGTTAATTTCGCAGTGCATTGAGAACGTAAAAACACTCAGATCAGATTGAAAAATAAATGCCGTGCCATCGCCTTGATGCACATCTAAATCGACAATTAAAATTCTTCTAACTAGCCCTAATTGCTGTAAGACGCGAGAGGCGATCGCTAAATCGTTAAAAATACAAAATCCCGACCCATAATCGGGAAAAGCATGATGAGTTCCACCCGCAGTATTACAAGCTAAACCATATTGCAACGCAAGTTTGGCAGTGAGAATTGTTCCGCCGACTGCGGTACAAGTCCGATTTACCAGTTCAGGACTCCACGGCAACCCGATGCGCCGCTGCGCTTTCGCATCAAGGGTTCCGGCACAGTAAGCGCTGACATATTCGGACGCATGAACGAGTTCGATCCAAGTTTGTGGGGGACATTCAGGACTATGAAATTGTGCGGGATCAGCAACTCGATCATTTAGAAGCATCTCGTAAAGTTTCTTAAATTTCTCCATCGGAAAGCGATGATCCCGCGGCAACGGTGCAACGTAATTGGGATGGTAAATTAGGGGCAAATTCATGCAAAAAAACGATCGATTTCTATCTGTAGTTTTGTTAAAAAATTGCGTTCATTATTGCTATTTGTAAGACTTTCTAGAGCAGTAGACGTTTCATCCTTTAGACTGATTCATGACTTAAACCCGTCTTATACACGCACTATGGCTCATTCAAATTGGCACGACTATTTGAACCTTGCTTCGTTCTTTGCCAGCGTCCTCGGACTCTATGTTTTGTGCAATAACAATAAAAAGCAAGCAGAGACAGAAGACGCTGATATTGCCGATCAGGTTCTATTTTCGATGGCGTTTGCCTATTGGATTGTACATTGCGTCGCGATTGGGGCACAGAAATGGATTTGCCCAGATTGGGAGGTCTGTATGCTGAGCCTCAAGTGGACAGGCGTAATTTCCTACCTCCTCACCTTCTCCTGTGCGCTGAGCCTACCGCTACATCGAATTGCCTCGACTCAACAGCAAGCGGAATAGTGACTCGAGTGAGTGGTCACTTACCGTTTAGCAAGGCGATCGCGCTTTCAAGCTGGTCTTGGTTCAGCGTCGTGAGAATGAAAACCTCTTGAACTGATTTACCTTGACGTGCGATCGCCTTGAACCCGCCCCTGATGGGCACAGAAATTTTGAGCTTAAACTGGGGAGAATGAGAGCGCACCGACCCAATTACCGCTGGCGTAACGGTCTGGATTCCCTCCACCTGGATTAGCTTCTCAAGCATTGCAATCAACCCCGGAATGTAGGTCGAGTGCGTCAGCACTAGCCGCCCCTGTTTGTTTTTCATGCTTGCTCCAAGGGAGCCATTGTTAAGCCTTCGACAGTTAACTGCATATGATAGAGTTCCGCTTGTTCTAGTGGGCCTGTCCAAACGATCGCTTGTCCTTCAAAATGCACCTGATTGGTCAGCTTCCAGGCGCGATCGCTGGTCATTTTTGGAATATACTGCATCAGGCATTTAGCGACGTGCTCAAATGTGTTGAAATCGTCGTCGAGAACGATTACCTTGTAGTTCGGATAAGTTTGGCGAGTCGTTTGACTGGTTTTCTCAAGAGTCGTGCCTCCCGCCGTCATTGAAGCTGAATTGACAAAAACGCTCGTCATAACTCTCAGTAAGGGCTTAATTCACTAAATTTATTACCAAATTCTAATTCAGTCTTCACGAAGTCGCTCAGTTTTGAAATAGTAAGCTTGTCCTAAGCTAGAGATATTTGAATCAGACGATGCGAAACAAAGATCGCCACAAGTCAGGAGCGGGCAGCGTGTTCAAAAATATTAGCTGGATGTTAACGGGAAGCGGACTCATGTTGAGTGCTGTTCTCGTGACTGGGTTTTTGCGATCGGGCGATCAGTTTTTCGCTCAGCTTAAATCGCTAGTAGATGCTAAGCCACCAGAACCCAAAGTCGAAACCCGATCAGTGGTAATTCAGCAAGTTCGGCAAGTGAGCGAACTGACAACGGCTGTTTTCACAATGGAAGCAGTGGTGCCGACGCAGCAGGATGCCACGATCGCAGGCATGGTGATTGGAACAACAAAGCTGTTATACATTGCGCGAGGAGAGGTTCGAGCAGGCGTTGACCTAAGCGGGCTAACCGCTCAAGATGTGAAGATTACGGGCGATACGGTTCGATTGCAGCTCCCTGCACCCAAGATTTTAGACAAAAAAATTGATGTGACGCGATCGAGCGTTTACGACTACAACCGTGGGCTTCTTGGCTTGGGTCCAGATGTTGCCCCCAACTTACAGAAATTAGCTCAAGAAGAAGCGCTTAAAAAGATTCAGCTTGCGGCTTGTGCGGACGGAATTTTAGACAAGGCTAGCGATCGGGCAAAATTAGCCGTAAGCCAGGTCATTCGGATTTCTGGAATCAAACAAGTGATTGTCGAGCCACAGTCCGGCACGACGCAGGACTGTTCAGCACCATAGAAAACATGCAGAAACGCGAAATCCTACAGCAAAAATACTGATTCTCGCTGATAGAAATTGCTCAAATTTATAGAATTTCCACGCTACTTTCTTTAAGGAAAATTAGATATTTAAGTAGCCCTTCGTGGATAATTTACAGCTAAATAGAAATTATCATCAAGCCGGGGATCACCCTGTAGATAGGTGATCCCTCAATTTGCCGACGCTAGAATATGGATGAACTCTGAAGCGACTGAACTTTTTTACTGCTGATAATAAGAAGTAATTCGCTACAACAGTCTGCGCAGTCGTCGCAAATTTAGTAGTACTCACTACAGACTGTTGAGCGAACATCAGTCGCTCAAGGCTCAAATTATTAATGTTTTGATTTAGCGATCGTATCGAGGGATTTAAAATGCAAGTCATTCAAGCTGTTCGGTGCCCGAATTGTGGTGACCATGCCGAGCGAATTCAAATTGAACCTGATCAATTGACGCGGACGCAGTGTGGTCGATGCGATTATTTGATGATTACTTGCTCTAGAACAGCCAGAGTCATCGAAGCTTACGCACCCGGAATCTACGCACGTCGATAAATTCTTTTGAAAGTCCTCAAAATGTGAGGACTTTCAATTTTTAAACTCCCGCAAACGAAGCCCGGAGCTGACCACAGGCTGCATCCGCTTCTAGACCGCGTGTTTTACGGACGCTCACCGCAATATTTCGATCTTTCAGCGCATTCACAAACTGAGTAATTCGGCGCTGATCCGGTCTTTGATAATCGGCTTCGCTAATCGGATTGTACGGAATCAAATTGACGTGGCTCTGAAATCCACGCAGATGATCCGCAAGCTCGATCGCATGGTCACGACAGTCGTTCACACTCGCCAGCAAGATATATTCAAACGTCACCCGCCGCCCTGTAAGCTTCACATACTCGCGGCATTCCTCTAAAAGCGCTTCTAGCGGATATTGACGCGCACTCGGAATCAGGCGTTCTCTCACCATTTGATTCGAGGCGTGTAGACTCACAGCCAGCGTTGCTTGAAGCTGATGATCCGCAAGTTTACGAATCCGACCGGGAATTCCTACCGTAGAAATCGTGATGAAGCGCCGCCCGATGCCAATATCTTCATTCATCGATCGCACCGCATCCAGTACATTCTCGACATTCAACAGCGGCTCACCCATGCCCATAAAGACAATATTGCTAACGCGCTGTTGAAACACTTCCTGCACTGTGAGAACCTGATCGACAATTTCGTGGCGCTCCAAGTTGCGCTTAAAACCGCCTTTCCCAGTGGCGCAAAAATCACATGCCATCGGACAGCCCACTTGAGACGACACACACACCGTTAGGCGCTTATCGCTAGGAATGCCAACCGTTTCCACAATTTGACCGTCACTTAGGCGCAACAGGAATTTTACGGTGCCATCGATCGACTTCGCTTGATGATAAATCTCTGATCGCCCGATCGCCCAATCTGCCAGATCGGAGCGCCATTGTTTCGGGAATACGGAAATCTCAGACAGCGATCGTGCTCCTCGCTGATAAATCCATTGATGGAGTTGCTGTCCTCGATAGGCGGGTTGCTGCTGCTCTCTGACCCACTCGGTTAATTCTGGAAGGGATGCCCCCACTAAGGCTTTCATAGAAACTGAATAAAAAACTGTCAAAAATTTGGCGGTAAGATCAACAAAATGCAGGCGAATTTTACTCCTTGAGTGACACTAATCACCAGGCAACTCCGGGCATTCGTTCCATCAGTCTTCTATTCTAGACTGCATCCTTCGCACTCTGGGAATTGCCCCACCGATTTGTGTAGTTTTCGTGATTCCTTGTAAAACTACTGACTTGTTTTTAACAAATTAGAAGATCTACCTAAAGAATGATCCGTATAAACTCTGCTTTATGTTCTGCGGTCATGGTACAAACTTCTATGAGGATTTCAGAAATTGAATTGTCTTTCAAAGCCGTTTAGAATACCTGCTCTAGAATGTCAGCCTCTATTTAAGTAAATTCACTATTGTTTCGCCATTTGCCTGCACGGGCGATAAGATGAATGACCTTTGTCTAGCATCCTTAATTACTTTGCAGGTTATTGTTAATTTTTCTACTTTATCGTTTGCAATTCAAGTTAGTTCTGATTCTTGCTCCTCACCTCAGCCTGGTAATTTTGTGGAAATGACAAATCACACACTTCCCGACAAACTTCTCCGTATTGGTTCTGTGGAGATTAGCCTGAGCCAATCGGAAGAACTGTTCCGAGCCTATGTTGAAACTGCTAACGACATGGTTTACACCGTGGACTTAGAGGGACAATTGACCTATGTGAATTCATATGGTCAAAAACTGCTGGGATGTTCGCAAGAAGAAATTATCGGGCGATCGTATCTAGAATTCGTTTCTCCACCGCACCGGGATAGAACAACGCAAGCCTTCGCCAACCTGGTAGAAACAGGCGAACTCCGGGACTTTGAATTTGTGCTTACGACTTCACGTGGCACAGAAATTCATCTTGAAGTGAACGGGAAGCTTCTATTTCGTCACGACGAATTAATTGGCGGGATGGGCATTGGGCGAGATGTCACAGAACGCAAGCGCATCGAAAAGAAGCTGCAAATTTTTTCTCGCGCTGTAGAATCTGCGTATGACAGTACGGTGATTACTGACTTAGACGGCAAAATTCTTTATGCCAATCCTGCCGCAAGCCGGATTTTTGATTGGCAGAAAGAAATGCTGGTGGGGACACACGCGGCTGTGTTTTATCCAGAGCGGAAGCAGACAGAACTATTAACGGCTCAAGCGATCGCAGGCGGTTGGAGTGGAGAGGTCACTTGCTTGCGGCGCAATGGTGATTTATTTCCGGCTTTGGTGTCGGTCAGCCCAGTTTTTGATGAAAACAATCAGCCCACTGCTGTTTCGATCATTACTCGCGATATCACTCAGCAAAAGCAAACCGAAGCAGAACTTGCCGCAAAGAATAATGAACTGGAACGCGCTAGCCGGATGAAGTCCGATTTCTTGGCAAATATGTCGCATGAGTTGCGAACTCCCCTAACTTCGGTTTTGGGATTCTCGTCGATTCTACAAAAGCAGATTTTCGGTGTTCTCAACTCAAAACAGCAGATTTACATTCATCAGATTTATCAGAGTGGACAGCATTTGTTAGGTCTGATCAACGATGTGCTGGACTTGTCGAAAGTGGAAGCAGGGCAATTGCGGTTAGAGCTTGCGCCGATCGTGGTCGATGAATTGTGTGAGAAGACTTTATCGTTTGTAACTGAGCAAGCGCGATTAAAGGACTTGACGCTGCATTCGTCGATCGAGCCGGGTTTAGAGCCGTTAATGGCGGATGAATTGCGAGTGCGGCAAATGTTGCTGAACTTGCTGTCGAATGCGATCAAGTTTTCAAACGAAGGTGGCGAAATTGGTCTAACGGTGAAAATGTGCGGTGAAATGCTCGACCTCACCGTTTGGGATCACGGGATTGGCATTCCCGAAGACAAGCAGCACCTTCTGTTTCATCCTTTCCAGCAGGTGGATGGTTCGCTGTCTCGCAAGCATGAGGGCACAGGGCTAGGACTGGCGCTGACGAGAAAACTGGCGGAACTGCATTCGGGCACAGTCGTGATGCATTCGAGAGAGGGTGAAGGCAGTCAGTTCACGATTCTGCTGCCGATGGATCTACAGCATCCAGCAACGATGGGAACGATCGCGATCGAGCCAAATCGCAGGTAAATCCGCCTGTGAGAGATGTTATGGTGATCAGTGCCATTTCTCGGTTTGGATTTATGCTGTCTGATGTTGTTTTGGCGTTTCAGTTTACCTCTCCCGGACGCGGCATTGAGTTAGGCCCGTTGTCGATTCGGTGGTATGGCGTTTTGATTGCGTCGGCGGTGCTGATTGGGGTGAATTTGTCTCAGTATCTTGCATCCCGGCGGCAAGTAAATCCAGATTTGATTAGCGATCTGGCAATTTGGCTGGTGTTGGCTGCGATTCCGAGTGCAAGGCTGTATTACGTGATTTTTCAGTGGCGCGATTATGCTTCAAATCCCGCCTCGATCTTCGCAATTTGGCAGGGTGGCATCGCGATTCATGGGGCAATTTTAGGCGGTGTGATTGCGGCGCTGATTTTTGCTCGGTTGAAGCGCGTTTCGTTTTGGCAGTTGGCGGATTTAGTCGCACCTTCGCTGATTTTGGGACAAGCGATCGGGCGCTGGGGAAATTTCTTCAATTCAGAAGCATTCGGAAGTCCAACCGATTTACCCTGGAAGTTATTCATTCCGCTTGATCGTCGTCCGCCGGGTTTAGAAAATGTCGCGTATTATCATCCGACATTTTTGTATGAATCATTGTGGAATTTAGGCGTATTTGCGCTGTTGATGTTTCTGTTCTTCAAACGTCCCCGGTTAAAAGTTGGAACGCTATTTCTCACCTATCTAGTTGCATACAGCGCGGGTCGCGTTTGGATTGAGGGACTACGAACCGATAGCTTGATGCTGGGCTTTTTGAGAATGGCTCAGGTGGTGAGTTTAACCGGAATTGCGATCGGAACGTTGGGTCTCGTATGGCTGTATGTGCTGCGGCGATCGCTGCCTGATGTTGTGCCTGATCCAAATACGCCAGATTCCCAACCTTCTTAGGACAATATGTTGCATCATGCGCTTCCGCCTGCCGTCTACATTGTGGGTGCAGGGCCGGGAGATCCAGATTTACTCACCGTTAAAGCGCAGAAACTGATCGCGCAAGCAGACACGATCGTCTTCGCCGATTCGCTTGTGCCGCCGGAAGTCCTTGCAGGCGTTCGATCGGATGCGGAAGTCATTCCGACCGCAGATAAGACCCTGGAGGAGATTTTGCCGATTTTGATTGAGCGAGTACGATCGCAGAAATCCGTCGTGCGCCTTCACTCAGGCGATCCATGCTTGTATAGCGCCATTCAAGAACAGATGCAGGCACTGTTTGAAGCTGAGATTCCATTTGAGATTGTTCCTGGAATCAGCGCGTTTCAGTTGGCTTCTGCTCGATTGCGGGTTGAATTTACCGTGCCTGGATTGGTGCAATCGATTATTCTGACGCGCATCAGTGGACGGACTCAAGTTCCAGAATCAGAAGAACTCTCCTCGTTAGCCGCACATCGATCGACCCTTTGCCTTTATCTCAGTGCGCGACACATTGAATCTGTACAAGAAAAATTGACGCAGCATTACCCCACAGATACTCCGGTTGCAATCTGTTTTCGGCTGGGCTGGTCAGATGAAAAGATCCGGCTCGTTCCGCTGAATCAAATGGCAGAAGTGACGCAGCAAGAGAACTTAGTGCGGACGACGCTCTATGTGATTAGTCCGGCGCTGAGTGCGGCAACCGTGCCTTATGAGTTCGCAGGAGCCGATCAAGTTATAGGAAAGCGATCGCAGCTTTACAACCCAAACCACGATCGCCTATTTCGTCAAGGATAAAAGCTGAATTTCGGTAATCCGAGCGTTTCCTCCCAGCCCATCATGATGTTGAGACATTGGATTGCTTGTCCCGCTTGACCTTTAAGCAGGTTGTCGATCGCCGACATCACAATCACTCGACCCGTTCGCGCATCCACTTCGATGCCGATGTAGCAAAGGTTGGTACCACACGCCCACTTGGTCTGCGGATACGTGCCACTCGGTAACAGCTTCACCCAGGGGGACGATCGATAAAATGCACTATAAATCGTCAGCAGATCATCACGTACCAAGCCCGGATCGCGTAATGTCGCGTAAACCGTAGCTAAAATTCCTCGCACCATCGGAATTAAATGCGGCGTGAACTGAATCAGCACTTCATGTCCTGCTAAATCGCTACACACCTGCTCGATTTCTGGTGTATGTCTGTGTCGCGCCACTCCATATGCACCGAGGGAATTATCAGCCTCAGCTAAAAGAAAATTCGTTTTTGCAACCCGACCTCCGCCAGAAGTACCGGACTTCGCATCAATAATCGCGGTTTCTGGAACGATTAATCCCTGCTTTAACAACGGAGACAAGGCTAATAAACTCGCAGTCGGGTAGCATCCTGGACAACCGACCAATTGCGCGTGAGCAATCCGATCGCGATACAGTTCGGGTAGTCCATATACTGCGGTTTCAGCGATCGCCTGATCGCTACGATCGCCGCCGTACCACTGCTTATACACCGCCAAATCCGAGAAGCGATAATCTGCCGAAAGATCCAACACCTTACAGCCCTTCTCGATTAGCACCGGAGCCATTTTTAATGCCAGTCCATTCGGCAGTGATAAAAATACCACGTCGCACCGAGCAGCAATCTCGTCGAGGTCGATCGCTTCGATCTGCTGATGAACGGCGTGAAATAGATGCGGGTATTGAGTTGCGAAATCTTGTCCGGCGGTACTATCTCCACCTAAGTAAGCTAATTCTAAGCGCGGATGTTCAAGCAACAGGCGAACCAGTTGAACTCCTCCATAGCCTGAAGCTCCGACTATTCCCACGGAGACTCGTTCTGAATCACCCATATGCCTCGACTTTCCCGTGAATGACCTTTATGTTTGCTGCATTGTAATGCCGATCGCGCCATTCTCAAAGCAGATTCTCAAGAATTTGAGTTGTTCCCTCTCAATCTAGAGGCTGACCTGTTTCAGAACTGCTCACTCCGATACTATAGCTATCTAGCATTCTCCCAAAAGAACTGCACAAAAGCACTACAATTGTACGAAACTACGCTTGAACACCCAGTTCTGTAGTCCGAAGAATTACAATTAAAGAACAGTCCGCTTCAAGAATCTTTACGGTGTAGTCGCCTTGAACTTCTCTGTTAATTCGTCTCAATCAACTTATACTCAGCCGTTTACCTTCGATACGATCGAGGATGCGTTAACTGATCTGAAAGCAGGTCGGGCGATCGTGGTGGTCGATGATGAAAATCGGGAAAACGAGGGAGATGTGATCTGCGCCGCGCAGTACGCTACGGCTGACATGATCAATTTCATGGCGGTGTATGCGCGGGGTCTGATCTGTCTTGCCATGACCGGAGAGCGATTAGATGAACTCGATATTCCGTTGATGGTGCGGGAAAATACCGATACTAATCAAACTGCATTTACCGTCAGCATTGATGCGTCTCCGCGAGTGGGAGTGACAACGGGAATTTCGGCGGACGATCGTTCTAGAACCATCCAAGTGGTGCTTGATCCGACCACGCGCCCTTCAGATTTACGTCGTCCGGGTCATATCTTCCCGATTCGAGCCAGAGAAGGGGGAGTCCTTAAACGCGCTGGACATACCGAAGCCGCAGTCGATTTATCGCGCCTCGCAGGACTGTACCCCGCCGGAGTGATTTGCGAGATTCAGAATCCGGACGGGTCGATGGCAAGGCTACCGGAGTTGATCGAATATTCCAAATCGCACAATCTCAAGATTATTAGTATTGCGGATTTGATCAGCTATCGATTGCGACATGAGCGGTTTGTGCGTCGTGAAACGATCGCTGATCTGCCCTCGCAATTCGGGCACTTCAAAATTTACGCCTATCGAAACTTACTAGACCATACTGAGCATGTGGCGATCGTCAAAGGCGAGCCGGAGGAATTTGCCGACCAGCCTGTAATGGTGCGAGTGCATTCGGAGTGTTTGACCGGGGATTCGCTCGGTTCGTTGCGGTGTGATTGTCGGGTGCAGCTTGAAGCGGCGCTGAAGATGATCGAGCATAACGGCTCTGGCGTGGTGGTGTATCTGCGGCAAGAAGGGCGCGGCATTGGGCTTGTCAATAAGCTAAAGGCGTATTCGCTGCAAGATATCGGACTGGATACAGTTGAAGCGAATGAGCGATTAGGCTTTCCGCCAGATTTGCGGGATTATGGAGTCGGCGCTCAGATTCTAAATGATTTGGGTGTGAAGCAGATTCGCTTGATTACGAATAATCCGCGTAAAATCGCAGGCTTGAAAGGCTACGGCATCGAAATGGTCGATCGTGTTCCGTTACTCACCGAAGCGACGACTTATAATTCGAGCTACTTGACGACGAAAGCGGAAAAATTAGGGCATCTGTTTCTGCGGACTTATTTGGTGACGATCGCGCTGCATTTAAGCGACGATTTTAATTCGGTGACAGAACGATATGCGCTGTTAGAAAAACTGCGCCATCTTGCTAAATCTCAAGATCTGATGCTGCAAGAAGAAGCGCGACCTGTAGCGTTAGCATTGTTCGATCGCGCTTCTTTGATCGTGAATTTGGGATTTGAGCAGGAAATCGTCCATGATGCAGACTGGTACAAGTCTCCGCAGCATCCCCTGACGATCGCAATTGCCCAAATTCTGGATCAGATTTCGACCGGCTTTGCAATGGAGAAATTAGAGTTTCTGGTTTCACCCGGAACCGATCCGCTGATCGGATTGCAAATTCAACTCGATCGCCAAACATTACCGATCGATCATTTGCCGTCAAAGGTCTGTGAATCGCTCTCAACCCAAACTATCTATAGCTTTGAGGAATCGTGAGTTCAGGGTGCATTAGCCGCTTGAGCGAGTCTTACAGGCTCGGCTGTGGTTTCGATCAGATGTGAGTTCTCCTGAAACACGACTAAATCAAACCAGAATGTTGTACCGCAGCCGACTTCGCTCACCAGTCGAACATGGCTGCGGTGGCGCTCGATGATGTTTTTGACGATCGACAGCCCCAACCCAGTTCCTTCAAGCGTATGAACTCGGTTTTCTACGCGGAAGAAACGATCGAAAATGGCTTCTTGATCGACTCCATCAATTCCAATTCCGGTATCGCCAATTTCAACGCGCACAAATTGCTGGGATTGGGATTCATGCGCTGGCAGCGAGTAAGCGCGGATCGCCACTTTTCCGCCCGCTTCAGTGAATTTCAAAGCATTGCCCACCAAATTTGCAAAGACTTGAAGCAACAAATCGTAGTGTCCAAACACAGGCGGTAAGTTTGGCTCGACTTCTTGAATCAGTTCGATGCCTTTATCTTTGGCGTTGAGTTGGTAAGTTCTGAGAATTTGCTCGATCGGCTGCACCAGATCGATCGCTTCAAACTGATAAATCTTGCACGATTCCAACCGCGAGAGATCCAGAACATCGTTGACCAAGCGGGTAAGACGATCGGTTTCTCGATTGGCAGTTTCAAGAAATTCGAGTTTCTGAGTTTCGGTCAGTTCTTCACCGTATTCGTAAAGCGTTTCGATGAACGATTTGATATTAAATAATGGCGTTCTAAGTTCGTGAGAAACGTTGCTGATAAATTGACTTTTCGCTTCGTTGAGTTCAACTTCGCGAGTGATATCCTGCACCGTGATCGCAATGCCTTTCACGTTCTCGCGCACCGGATCGACCACGGCATTTAATAGTACGCGCAAGGTGCGGTTATTCGGTTCGATCGCCGTAATTCGAAATTCCGCTTCTTCGCGCAGTTCGCCCTGCGCCATTTGAAACAGCGGTCTTGTCAGTTCAACTTGAACCGCAACCGGAAAGACATAAAGCGCGTTCTCGCCTTCGATTGCTTTGTTTTCCCAACCGAAGATCCTGCGCGCGGTCGGATTGGCTAACACGATCTGCATATTGGCATCGAGCAGTACCGCTCCATCTGCGATCGTCGAAATCAATGTTTCTAATTTGGCTTTTTCTGCGGTCAGTTCTTCGATGTTTTGTTCTTCGTAACGCTCTAGCCGCTCCGCCATGTCGTTAAAGCTGTCGATCAGTCCGCTCAGTTCGACACCTGCGCCGACGGGCAGGTCTACACGCTGCTTGAAGTTTCCTTTGGCAATATTGCGAACCCCAATGACTAATTCACGAATCGGCTTGGTAATTTGCAGCGCATTAAACACCGCACCCAAAATCACCATCACCCAAATCGAGACAAATACCGCGATCGTCACATCTCGCGTTAAGTGCGAAGAAGTGACCACGGTTGGGTTCGGATTCGTGCCGATCGCCAAAACGCCGAGATATTTGCCTTCGGACACCAACGGCACAAACACATCCGTCACCTCACCATCCGGAGTGAGATGCTGGCGTACCAGCGGATGATCGGTGCGTTCTGTAAAATCTTCGGGCAGTTGAATTTTGCGCTGAATCGTCAGCGAGTTCTGCACCTGCGCATCGGAAAAGGGAATCCCAAAGAAGATGTTGCCGTCCGCATCGGCATAGAGCATATAGCGAATGCTGGCAGTGCTGCTATAAAAGCGATGCGAAAAGCGAGCCAGTTCGGTTCGATTCTCTTCGTTTATCAGTGGCGCAACGTTCGCCGCCATGAGTAAACCCAAATCGCTGCCGAAGCGCGTATCGTTCAACCGAGCATCCATCTGGATCGTATTCACCGCCCAGAAGGTTAAGCCACTCATCACGATCGACACGACCAAAGTAGCTGCCGCCATGAGTTTTGTCTGGAGGCTAAAACCAGACCACCAGCGACGTAGAACATCCGGAATTTGGGCAACGAGGGATGACACGGTGAAGATTAAAAATAAAGAACAAACTGCGAAGCATCATAACAACTTGTTTCCGTCTTCGCGTTTTTCTTCATCTTACTTCGTCTTTACACGGCTACCAATGTCGCGGCGGTAGTACATTCCCTCAAACTGAATGCGATCGACCGCTCGATAAGCCGCTTCGATCGACTGATCGAACGTTTCACCGACTGCCGTGACTCCAAATACTCGTCCACCGTCTGTG
Source organism: Cyanobacteria bacterium FACHB-63 (assembly GCA_014695255.1). Taxonomy (GTDB): domain Bacteria; phylum Cyanobacteriota; class Cyanobacteriia; order Leptolyngbyales; family Leptolyngbyaceae; genus Leptolyngbya. Next base: position 173,125 of record JACJNX010000028.1, on the reverse strand, counting down.
ATTAATTGCGCTTGCTTTAATTGCGTTCCCGCATGAAACACAGCCGCTCCGGTTTCTTCTGCCGCTTGGATGCCGCTCACGGGTAGCCCCTTGGGATGACTCGCCGGATAGCCACCGGCTGCAATCACAACGCAGGTTGCGGCACCCGATTTCCACTCAATTTCAGGAAAATCCGCGAGTTTCTGCTGAGCGCAAGCGAACAAAAGCTTTTCTAACGGCGTTTCAAGCAGCGGCAAAATTGCTTGCGTTTCTGGATCACCGAATCGACAGTTAAATTCGATCACTTTTGGATCGCCTTCAGGCGTAATCATCAATCCTGCATACAAAACGCCGCGATAATCGATATTGCGATCGCGCAGTACCCGAATTGCAGGTTCGAGAATCTCTTGCTGAATTCGATTCATCAACTCTGGGGTTGCGATCGGAGCCGGAGCGTAAGCGCCCATGCCGCCTGTGTTCTCTCCGGTATCACCTTCACCAATCCGCTTATGGTCTTGAGCAGGCAGTAGGGGGCGAATCGTTAAGCCATCGGTGACAGCCAAAATTGAGACTTCTTGACCCATCAGGCATTCTTCGATCACAACTTGGCTTCCGGCTGCACCAAACTGACCAGAGAAACAGGCAGCGATCGCATCCTCTGCTTGCTCAACCGATTCCGCGACGGTCACGCCTTTTCCAGCCGCAAGTCCATCGGCTTTAATCACGATCGGCGCACCCTGAGCGCGGACATAACTCTTTGCCGACTCTGCATCGGTGAACACCTCAGCCTTTGCGGTTGGAATTCCTGCTTCTTGCATCAACGCTTTTGCCCAAGCCTTACTCGACTCGATTTGTGCACCCGCTTGAGTCGGACCAAACACGGTTAAGCCCTGCTGTCTCAGGAAGTCTGTAATTCCAAGCGAGAGCGGCAGCTCAGGTCCTACGACCACCATGCCAATATTGTTCACCAGCGCATATCGCGCCATGCCCGCGAAGTCGTCGATCGATAACGGCAAATTACGGCAATTTTGCAGAGAAGCCGTTCCGCCATTGCCCGGAATACACACCACTTGTTGCACCTGCGGAGACTGCAAGAACTTCCAAGTTAGAGCGTGTTCGCGCCCACCATTGCCAACGACCAAAATTCTCACAGTTTCCTCGCTCAGGCTTTTTTTGCATGAATCTTCTAACGAACAGCGCGATCGATCGAATCGCAGCTAGTCCAGTACAAATCTTAAGCCTAAGTGTAAAATCTTTGATACACGGAAATGATAATTTTAGTCTTTAACCTCTAATTCGATGAAGTTGTAGAGGGTTTGCTGCATTGTGCTGAAACTTTTCGATAACCTGAGATTCTGGTAGAGAAAGACCTAAGACATCATCATGACCCTACTGCGCTACTGGAGCGGAATCGCAGGCACGATCGTCTGTAGCTTGAGCATGACACTCAGCATCAATGCGGCTGATCCCCCTGCAAAACCGCAACTCCCAGACCGATTCTACAATCCTTTAGAGCTAAGCGCTCCTGACCCCTTGCTTCCCGGCGGCTTAAACCGTCCCCTGTCTGCATCCGAGCAGCAAGCGCTGAGAACGGCACTCGATCGACTCGACACGGAAGCCGACTCGAAACTGCGATCGGGCGATGTGATCGGTGCATTCGACATCTGGAACCGTGAATTACGGTTGAGACGGGCGCTGGGATTGCTCGAAGAAGTGCAGGCGTTAGGACGAGTCGGAAATATCGCTTGGGTGCAGAACCAGCCGAATCAGGTGAGGTTTATCACAAATCGACTTTCAGCCATTCAAACCCAGATTCAGCAGCCGCAGAATAATCAGCCCGTACCGCCCGATCGCGCCCAGATCCTCCCAGCTTTGGGAATCGCATTTCAGCAAGTGCGATCGCCCGGACTGGCGCTGAAGGTCTATCAGCAGATGTTAACGGAAGCGAGAGCGCGTCAAGATGCTGCCGCTGAACTCGATTTACTCAACACGATCGGACAATTGCACCTCAGTTGGTTTGATTATCCGAATGCGATCGCAACTTATACAGAACTCTTAAATATTGCAAAGGCGCGAAACGATGCCCAAAATGTAGCGGCGAATTTAGCTCAGCTTGCCTATGTTTCTGAGCAAGCCAAGCAGCCCGCTCAGGCGATCTCCTACCAACAGCAGTTAATTGAACTGTATCAGCGTGATCCTCAGCAAGCGAGATTAATTCCTGTACTCAAACTGCGACAGGCGGATAATTATGCAGCAACAAATCAGTTCGAGGCAGCAGAAAAGGGTTACCAAGAAACGTTTGAACTCGCAACGCCGCTGTTACAGTTTGCGTATGCGAGCGATGCGCTGCGAAAGTTGGGAACGCTGTATCGATCGAACAATCGCCTTGATGCGGCGCTGCAAGTTTATCAATATCTCGCAGGTATCCAACAGCAGGCTTACGATACGTTCGGCGTGATGGATGCTTACGATCAGATTGGGCAAATTCAGCTTCAGCGTAAAGCGCTTCCAGAGGCGGCGAATGCCTTTCGTCAAGGATTAGAAGTGGCGAAACAGATTAATTACAGAGTGGATTATTTTACAGAACAACTCCAGAAGATCCAAGCGGCGCGTTAGCAAAAAAGGGCGGCACGATCGTGCCGCCCTAAACTCTTGAGGAGATTCAGTTTACGCCATGCTGTTTTCGATCGCCCAGCGTGCCAACTCGGTGCGATTGTGCAACCCCGTTTTACCGAGCATATTGCTGACGTGGCTTTCGATCGTGCGTTGACTCACGTTTAATTCTTCGGCAATCTCACGATTCGCCATGCCTCGCGCCACAAATTGAACCACCCTTAATTCAGTCGGCGTTAACTCCACATCAAACGGGACTTGAATCTTAGGAGCCGTTTCGCCGCCTTTGGCGTCCTTGTGCTGAATCAGACGCGAAGCCTGCTTGAGCGAGGATTCCACCTGTGCCACCAGTTCTTCTGGCTCAAACGGCTTCACCATATACACATCCGCACCAATATTCAGACCTTTTACTCGGTCTTGGCTCTGACCTTTAGCAGAGAGGAACAACACTGGAATCCAGCTTGTCTTGGGATCTTGGCGGATATTGCTTACGAGTTGATAGCCGTCCATTTCTGGCATCATCACATCGCAAATAATCATATCTGGGATATCTTGCTCTAGGACTTCCAGCGCTTCCCGCCCGTTTTCTGCGGTGACGACTTCGTATCCCCGGAACTCCAGATAATCTTTAACCAACAGAATTAGGTTAGGGTCATCATCAATCAACAGCAAGCGTCTGTGATTCCCTGAACTGGTTTCCTTCATGCTGTGCTACTCGCTCTGCCTGAATCTAAATCAACATTTACACAAATCGACTTCATGACTGAGCTATTTTACCGATTCTGAGCGTTCAGAGTCGTGTATTTCGGCTCAACAGTACGGATTATTCTGGCTGATCGGACTCGAAGTTGATTCAAGAACTGAAACCATCCAGATTTTTATCTAATCTATATGTCATGCGCCATTATATCCGACTCGTCAAGAAGTTAAACTTTTTTCGGATGCAGCCGGGGCGGAACAACGATCACGATCCAAGCGCATGGACGATTTGCTACAAAATCAATCTAGTAGTGTTTAAACAATCTCGGAAATGAAGTGAGAGTGATTGATTTTGACGATCGTAAAGCACAAACTCTCTCAACATTTATTAATTTTCATCCTGTTAAAAGTTTAGTCTTTTCTTAGTCAGAAGTGACCGGATCTTCGTTCTTTTTAGAAGGATCTTCTGGTTGTGGAAGCGGATGTCTCAAAAGAACAAACTCTTCAACAATCCGATTGCCAATCAGGTGTTCTTGGATAATTCGTTCAATTACTTCTGGCGTAACGGAATGGTACCAAACGCCATCGGGATAGACGACTAGAATCGAGCCATGATTGCAGACTCGTAAACAATTAGCTTTGGTGCGAAACACACAGCTTGGACGATCAGCAGTGGGCTTATCTAAGCCTAGTTCTCGTAGGCGTTTTTTCAAATAGTCCCAAGCTTCGATCCCCGCTTCTTTGCTGCAACATAAGGGTTTTGTTTGATCGGCGCAAATGAAGATATGCCGATCGATGCGATCGAGTCCCAAGGTTTGAATACAAGTTGAAAACGAGTCAGATGCAGTCATAGATACCTAATCAAACAAGAAATACGCAAATCAGCGCGATCGCCGAAATTATGCAGAAAGTCAGATGCAGCAATTCCCCCGAAACTACACGATGAGAGCGAATTCAATTGCTCACGTTCATTGCTCTCATACGCTTAGATTCAATGCTACATCGTAAACTGATCCATCCGCCGAAACACATTTATCCGCATGACTCTTGGCGATGGGTTGAAACTGAGTTCCACCCGCAACGCCTTGCCCAGATGGAAACTCTATTTTCTACTGCTAATGGCTATGTTGGGATGCGGGGGGTGTGTGAGGAAGGCAATCCGGTGGCGCAAAACGGCACATTCATTAATGGCTTCTATGAGTCGTATGAGATTGAGTATGCAGAAGCGGCATATGGCTATGCGAAAACCGGACAAACGATCGTCAGTGTGACCGACAGTAAGGTGATTAAGCTTTATGTTGATGATGAACTATTTTATTTGCCGACTGCAAATTTGTTGAAGTTTGAACGCGCTCTGAACATGCAGACAGGGACGCTCGATCGAGAGATTCTCTGGGAAACGCCGTCGGGAAAGCAGGTTTTGATCCGATCGCAGCGATTGGTATCGCTGGTGCAGCGTCATGTGGCGGCGATTTCCTATGAAGTTACTTTGCTCAATGCAGAAGCGCCGATCGTCATTTCTTCGGAAGTCCGCTACGAGTCAGAAGGTGGTAGCGACAGCAATGATCCAAGATTGGCGAAGAAGTTTAAAGAGCGGGTTCTACTTCCGCAACAGCAGAACAAGCGCGATCGTCGATTGATTCTCAGTCACCAAACTCGAAATAGTCACATGACCGTTGCTTGTGGGGTCGATCATCAGTTTGAGACAGACTGTGCTTATGAGTACAGCAGCGATTGTTCTGGAGATGAGGGCAAAGTGGTCTTTAGCATTGATGGAAAGCCCAAGGCAACGATTCGATTGCTCAAGTTTATTACTTACCATCATTCGGGGCGCTGTTCGAGCCAGGAATTGCACGATCGAGCAGAACGGACGCTCGATCGAACGATGAAACAAGGCTTCAATGCACTCTTAAACAGCCAATGCGACTATCTCGATGATTTTTGGTATCGCAGTGATATTGAGATTGATGGCGAACCTGATCACCCTGATGAAACACCAGAGCGGTTACAGCAAGTTCTGAGATTTAATCTGTTTCACATTCTGCAAGCCTCAGCGCGATCCGAGGGAGCGGGAATTCCGTCAAAAGGATTGACCAGCCAGGCCTATGACGGACATTACTTCTGGGATGCAGAAATCTATGTGATGCCGTTTCTAACTTATACGGCACCCTCGATCGCGAAGAATCTATTAATGTTCCGCTATCAAATGTTGGATCAAGCAAGACAGCGCGCAAAGGAAGTGAGTCAAGCAGGGGCACTGTTCCCCTGGAGAACCATTAATGGGGAGGAAGCTTCGGCTTATTATGCAGCAGGAACGGCTCAGTATCACATTGATGCTGACATTATGTATGCCCTGAAAAAGTATGTAAAAGTTACGCAGGACGATGAATTTCTTTGTCAGGTTGGAGCAGAGATGCTCGTGGAAACAGCGCGAATGTGGTTTAGCTTAGGATTTTTCTCACCGCGAGCACGTACCCGTGTGCCAGAGGCATCGAACAATCAATTCTGCATTCATGCCGTGACAGGACCTGATGAATACAACACTGTGGTTGATAACAATACTTACACCAATTTAATGGCAAGAGAGAACCTTTGGTATGCTGCCAAAGTGGTTCGACAACTGCACAATGAGTATCCCGATCGCTTTGCGGCGCTAGCTGCAAAAATTCAAGTTGAACTTTCAGAAGCGGATGACTGGCAAAGAGCAGCCGACTCAATGTATCTCGCCTTTGACGAGAAGCTAGGCATTCACTTACAGCACGATGGATTTTTAGAGCAAGAAGTTTGGGACTTTGAGAACACACCTGCTGAGAAGTATCCTTTGCTGCTTCACTTTCATCCCTTAGTGATTTACAGACATCAAGTCATCAAGCAAGCTGACATTGTGTTAGCAATGTTTTTATTGGGGCATGAGTTTTCGCGAGAGCAAAAGCGCCAGAACTTTGAGTATTATAATCCGTTAACGACAGGCGATTCTTCGCTATCTGTGTGTATTCAAAGCATTGTTGCAGCAGAAATCGGCAAAATGGATCAAGCGATCGACTATGCCCGCTATGCCACTTTGATGGATCTGAGCGACGTGGCAGGAAATGTAGAGAATGGATGCCACATTGCGTCAATGGGCGGCACTTGGATGGTTTTGGTGTATGGATTTGCAGGCTTACGCGATTCTGATGGAGGGTTTTCGTTCCATCCCCGACTGCCAAAAACCTTAAAGCGAATGAAGTTTGCGCTGATTCTACAAGGGCAGCGCTTAGAAGTTGAGATTACGCACGACAAAGCAACTTACTTGCTGCGAGAAGGAACGAAATTAACGATCGACCACCAAGGCGAATCAATTGTTCTGAATGCAGGAGAACCGATATCCATGGAAGTTAGATCAATCGACACGGTAGAGACCTGCATTAAGGATCAGTCTAGGTAAATAGAACTGCGATCGGCATTCTAAACCCAGGCAACATTGCACTGGTAATCTCATCACCCGGAAACAATGTTGCGACTAGCGCGAGGGCAGCGGATTCTCGACGGTAAACTTCCATTTGTTGAGCTTGCCAATCAATAATCCAATACTCTCGCACTCCTCGCGCTGAATAAAGGCGGAGTTTGAGTTCACGATCTCGTCTGACATTTTCCGCCCCAGATGAAAGTACCTCTACCACTAATTCTGGCGCAACGATTAACTGTCCTGCTTGATCGAGTCCCGTTGCTAATCGCTCATTGCTAATCCAAACTACATCGGGAATCACATTATCAGCGTCACTGAAAATGACACCCGGTGTAGGAACCGCCTCCCCTAGATGGGTTTCTACTGACCAGTCATCGAGTGCATTCGCAACACGATTAATTGATTTTTGGTGTTTCCAGTGTGGCGCACGGGTCACAAGTAATTCTCCATCAATGATTTCATATCGTCGGTCATCCTCCGGCAGTAACTCTAGATCTGCGATCGTCCAACGCATCCGATCAGTTATGGGTTGACTCATGCTCCACCTCGCTGGTTGCAATATCTCGATCTTAGCAATGACTCAGAACAAAAAATAACGTTGTGACATGGGTAAAACTGTTGCAGGTTCGCAAGTTAAGAGCTCACCATCTGCCCGAACTTGATAGGTCTCTGCATCAACCTCCATGTGAGGGAGTGCATCATTCAGTTTCATATCGCGTTTGGTCAGACTGCGAATTCCAGAAACGGGAACTAATCGACGCTTCAAATGCAGCGAATCTAAGCTACCTTTCTTCAACGAAGCCTGAGAAACAAACGTAAGGGAGATGGGCGCGATCGCTTGACCAAAGCTACCAAACATCGGGCGCATATGCACAGGTTGAGGAGTTGGAATACTCGCATTCGCATCGCCCATCTGTGACCAAGCAATCATGCCACCTTTGATCACCATTTCTGGCTTGACTCCAAACATTGCAGGTCGCCACAAACAGAGATCCGCTAACTTACCCACTTCAACTGATCCAACATGATCTGCAATGCCGTGTGTGATTGCAGGATTGATTGTGTACTTGGCAACATAGCGTTTGGCTCGAAAGTTATCATTACGATCGCTATCTTCCGCTAATGCTCCCCGTTGTACTTTCATTTTGTGTCCGGTTTGCCAAGTGCGAATGATCACTTCTCCGATGCGTCCCATTGCTTGTGAGTCAGAAGACAACATACTAAACGCACCAATATCATGCAGAATGTCTTCGGCTGCGATCGTTTCTCGTCGAATTCGCGATTCTGCAAAGGCAACATCTTCAGGAATGCTCGGATCAAGATGGTGACACACCATCAACATATCTAAGTGTTCATCTAAAGTGTTTTGTGTGTAAGGTCGAGTCGGATTGGTCGAAGATGGCAATACGTTTGCCTCACCACAAACTTTAATGATGTCTGGTGCGTGTCCGCCGCCTGCGCCTTCGGTGTGATAGGTGTGAATCACACGGTTTTTGAAAGCTGCGATCGTATCTTCGACAAAGCCTGCTTCATTCAAGGTATCGGTGTGAATGGCAACTTGCACATCATAGTCATCGGCCACACTTAAACAGGTATCGATCGCAGCAGGGGTTGTTCCCCAGTCTTCGTGTAGCTTTAATCCCATTGCACCCGCTTTGATTTGTTCTTCGAGTGCATCTGGCTGACTAGCATTTCCTTTGCCCAGAAATCCTAAATTCATCGGGAAAGCTTCAGCCGCTTGCAGCATTCGATGAATGTACCAAGGTCCCGGAGTGCAAGTGGTGGCGTTTGTTCCCGCAGCAGGACCCGTTCCACCCCCGATCATGGTTGTAACACCCGATGCGATCGCAACTTCGATCTGTTGCGGACAAATAAAGTGAATGTGGGTATCAATCCCACCTGCCGTGAGAATCATCCCTTCTCCGGCGATCGCCTCCGTTCCAGGACCAATGATAATCGTGACATTGTCTTGAATATAGGGATTTCCAGCTTTACCGATCGCATGAATCTTTCCATCTTTAATCCCGACATCCGCTTTCACAATGCCCCACCAATCCAGAATCAGCACATTGGTAATCACAGCATCAACTGCGCCATCCTCATTCGTAATCGGGGATTGTCCCATGCCATCGCGAATCACTTTCCCGCCGCCGAATTTCACTTCATCCCCATAAGTAGTTAGGTCTTGTTCGACTTCGATGATCAGTTCAGTATCCGCAAGACGGACGCGATCGCCGACAGTCGGACCAAACGTTTCGGCATAGGCGCGGCGATTCATGCGATAGCTCATAAGGCAACCTCGGAAAATTCTCGGTTGTTTATTATCGGGTGAATTTCTAGAAGTTGCCGACGGCTTTAGGATTTTGACGGATTCTGATGAGAGATCGTCGGTGATTCAAGTTTTGCGGCACAATGATCAAATCACTGGTCTTTGATGAGAGCAAGTCATGGCTGTTAGTCTAAGGTTTTGGGATTTAGCATTAATGGTGTTGCCATGCTAAAGACATTTAAGGCAGTTCTGAAAGGAAACTCGATCGAATGGGTTGACGAAGCTCCTCAGTTGGGAGACCAGCCGGTCACAGTTCACATCACCGTATTGGAAGAAAACTTAGGTTCAGACCCCGCCACTCGTGGTCAGAAGATGGCTGAAGTTTTGGAGAAGCTTGCATCGAATCGCGCCTTCTCAGACGTTGATCCCGCAGTTTGGCAGCATGAGGTGCGTCAAGATCGTTCGATTCTGGGACGAGACGACTAATGCTGCTTGATAGCAACATTATTATTTACGCCATTCAGCCCAAAAATACCCAGCTTCGGCAATTCATTGCGGATAATACCCCTGCTGTATCTGCGCTGAGTTATGTTGAGGTACTTGGCTACCACCGCTTAACTGAGGCAGACCGCATAGATCTGGAGGAGTTTTTTCGCATTGCTCCAATGTTGCCCATCACTCAACCTATCTTGGAACAAGCCGTAGCACTCCGCCAAGTCCGAAGAATGTCTCTCGGAGATTCGATTATTGCTGCAACTGCCCTCGTTCATGACTTAACGTTGGTGACGAGAAATACAGGCGATTTTCAATGGATTCAACAAATTCGGTTGTTAGACCCGTTTGAAAGGAAGATTTAAACTAGGAGCAATCATCTGAAAATTTTGATCGCTGGAGCGTAGACAATGCAAACGGGATTAGGAATCGAGGAGCTTTTGTCGGACAAGCGATCGCAGATTTTAGAAATTGCGGCGCGACATGGAGCCTCTGATGTCAGAGTATTTGGCTCGGTTGCACGGAGAGAAGCGACAGCAACCAGCGATATCGATTTCCTGGTTAATTACGATTTGGAAAAGATTTCGCCTTGGTTTCCTGGAGGGTTAGAGGTTGATTTAGAGAAACTTTTACAGCGCAAGGTTGATGTTGCAGCGGTACTGCCCCTGAAAGAACGGATTCGAGAAACTGTTCTTTCAGGGGCAGTACCGCTATGAGGCGAGATGGTGAACGATTGCAAGATATTTTGGATCGATCGCAGCAATTGAACGATATTCAAATCAAGGAAAGCAGGCATTTGACGAACAAGAACTGATTCAAGCTTGAATTGTTCATTATCTTCAAATCATTGGAGAGGCGGCAAATATCAGGCGAATTGATCAATCAATATTCTGAAGTGCCGTGGGCGCAAATTATTGCGTTTAGGAACATTTTGGTGCATGAGTATTTCCGAGTGTCCCTGAACTTAGTCTGGGCGATCGTGCAGGATAATTTACCAAGCTTAAAGGATGCAGTTGATAGAATGCTCGTGGAGTTTGACGATCGCTAATAGCTTCATCAGACGATCGTTCCCTCAACAACAGTTATCACAATGACCACAGGCAAAATTGACTGCTTCTTGGTCAAAGCCAAACGATCGCAGCACAAACCCCCACCGACAGTCTTTAGCACTGAGAAAGTCTTTCATTGATTTTGCCGAACTGAGGGAAGTTCTTGATAACCTCTGTCTAGACTGAATTTCGTAGTGAAATGGATTAGTCCAAGTGAGTTGATTTGCATTGTGCAACATAGAAAGCGCGATCGCTGCTCCCTTAAACTCTCGTGCTACCGCATCAATATTGCCTTGCTGAGGTAGCTTTTGAATTAATTGCTGTGCTTTGATAGCTTGATTGCGCTCCTGAGTTTCAAAGAACTGCCACCGCTTGTGATCTTCTAAATCAAGCCAACTGCTTTTGAGTAGAACCGCGATCGCAGTTTTTCCATCTCGTCCTGCCCGCCCAATTTCCTGGACATACTCACTCATCAAAAAAGGAGCATGATAATGTACAACCCAGCGAGTTGCAGCCTTGTTGACTCCTAGACCAAAAGCGCAAGTTGCAATCACAAACCGTAACTGATCGTTCAGCCAAGCCTGTTCAATCTGTCGTCGATCGATTGATTTTAAGCCTGCATGGTAAGCTGCGGTGCGATGTCCTTGTTGAGTTAACCATGCTACGAGTTCTTCAGCATCTCGACGCGATCGTACATAGACTAAACCTGAGCCAGCTTGAGCGCGAATCACCTCTAATAACTTCTGTCTGCGCTGGCTCGGCGTTGAAACAGACTGAACTTTCAATGTTAGATTCGCTCGATACGGACTCACCCGAAAACATTGCGGTGCTTCAAGTTGTAAAATGCGTTGAATAGTTGCTTGAGTCGCTGGGTTTGCCGTTGCCGTAAAAGCCGCGATCGCAATCCGTTCTCGATTGTTCGATAAGGTCGATCGTGCTACACCCAAGCGAAAATAAACAGGACGCATTGTTTCACCCCACTGAGTTAAACAATGCGCTTCATCAATAATTAGGGAGTTAATTCTGAGCTTTGGATTGATTAATTGCTCCCAAACAGGTGGACTTAACAATGTTTCGGGTGAAAGATACAGCAGACGATAGGTTGCGATCGCAGCCAAAACCCTTTTACGCTGCCAACCTGGAAGCTCACTGTGTAACACTGCTGCTGGAATGCATTTCTCCTGTAGTTCTTGAACCTGATTCTCCATCAGTGCAACCAACGGAGAAACGACAATAGTTAATCCAGATTGCAGAATGGCAGGAAGCTGAAAGCACAATGACTTACCACCACCCGTGGGTAAGACAATCAAAGCATCCTGCCGAGCTAAAATCGCTTGAACGATCTCAGCTTGAGGAAACCGAAATTCTGAATAGCCCCAAACTTGCTTTAAGCGATCGTGTAAGCGCGACATCATCCTACACACCGCCAAAAAACCAATGATCCACGCAGCTCAGATCAAAATACAACCCCTGCACCCGTGGATCATTCAATTTCTTCATTTGACAACTTCTCGCGATCGTACCCACTTAGCGTAGACAGACCCACGCAAGAAATCGCACTATCTTACCGTCAACATATTCGCCAATTCTGCATGAATAAACGCAATATCTGGATCGCGCTGAATCGCTTGATAATAATTCTGCTCTAACGTCGATCCGGTTTGCGACGGCTGCATTAATTGGCGAGTTTGAACGAGTAACTCATCCGCTTGAGCCATCGTAATCGGCTCCTTCGCGCTCAAAGCCTCATCAATCTGCACAATAAACTGCGAAATCGGTCGCAACCAGGCAAACCACTCATTTTCCAGCACCAACTGAAAAAACTCCGTATTCGATCGAATCCGTCCATACTCCTGCTCATACCTTACCCGCTCTCCATCGAGCAGCGCTTTATGCAGACGCAACAGGGCAAATCGCACCTGTCCCAATCGTTGCAGCGTTGAATCAAACTCAGTCAAAGACATCCGGCAACATCTGGTAAACACCATTTCCATCTTGTCACATCCGAAGCGAGCAGACTGTCCGATGCCGAATTGATATCGATAGAGATTTCCCCACCTCAGTGATCGATTTTAAAGTTTAGTGAAAGTTTTGTCCGAGTAGATAGATCCTCAAGGGGGCAAAACCATAATATCGATCAGCCATTCATCGAGCTTCATTATTTATGAACCTTTCATCCGACGTGCTCTCGACTTTGCTGGGTCTAGTTGCGGTCAGCAATCTGACCGTGCTGCCACAAAAAGCGATCGCCCAAAACACAACACCCTATCCAGCCGAGGCAGTTGAAGTGTTTACGACAACTTGCGTTGAGCAAGGGGATAGCAAAACCATTTCTTCTGAGAAGATGCGTCAGATTTGTACCTGTAGCATCGAGGGACTTCAAAAAATCTACTCGTTTGAGCAGTTTACTCAAATCGGCAACAGCATCGGACAAGGCAAGCCCGCCCCGACGGAACTCAATTCGATCGTGCAAGCTTGCGTCGTTCAAGAGATGCAAAAGTAAAAACGAGATTCAGCACGATATTTAATTTGTAAAGCGGGGCGGGAAAACTAAAAGCGTTAATTAGCCATACCGCCCCAAATGTTTAACGCCACAGAACTCTTAATTGATGATTTTGTTCAGAAGCTGAAGGAAGGCTACCATCGCACGTATGGCGGCTGGAAGTCTGATTATGAAGATATCATCGGCTGGGTTGGGTCGATGGCAATGGAAAACATCGCAAACAGCGATGCGCTTTATCACAATGTTGAACACTCGATCCTTGTGACTCTGGTGGGTCAAGAGATTCTGCGAGGTCGGCATATTCGCGATGGTGGCGTGTCGTGTGAAGACTGGCTCCACTTCATTATTTCGCTGGTTTGCCACGATATTGGCTATGTTCGGGGAGTTTGTCGGCAGGATAGACACAATTTGTATGCGACTGGACGCGACGGTGCAATGGTGGCAGTGCAGCCCGGATCGTCGGATGCGGCAATGACTCCCTATCATGTCGATCGCGCCAAACTCTTCATCGATGAGCGATTCGGTGGACACAAGCTCATCAACGCCGAAATCGTTAAGCAGAATATCGAGTTGACGCGCTTCCCGGTTCCCGCTGCCGAAGATCATCAGGACACGATGAACTATCCCGGTTTGATTCGCGCCTCGGATTTGATTGGGCAATTAAGCGATCCCCGCTATTTGAAGAAAATTAGCGCCCTCTACTACGAATTCGAGGAAACAGGGGTTAACAAAGCTTTGGGATACCGTCATCCTGGGGATTTACGCAAGAATTATCCTAAATTCTACTGGCAAGGCGTTTATCCTTACATCAAACACGCGCTGTACTATCTATCGCTGACGCAACAAGGAAAGCAAATCATTGCAAATCTCTACTCGAATGTGTTTGTGGTTGAGCATGAACCTGCGGATGATTATTGGATGTAACTTCAGGTAGAAAGACACGATCTCATCCCACCCATTCGCCAAATCAAGCGGCAGAATTAAAAGGTACCCGATCGCGCCTGCTCATGGATCGTTTTTTCTCTCCCATTCAGCAATTTCTCATTACTTGGTTGCTGATTCTAGTGTCTGGATGGCTGACGCTCAATGCCCTCACTTATTTTGGTGAACTGATTAGCGTTCTCGTCACAGCGAGCTTGATTGCTTTTATGCTGAACTATCCGATTTCACGGCTGAGCCAAGTGCTACCGAGGACGATTTCGGCTGCGATCGTTTACCTATTCGCTGGCGTAATCTTTGGCGTGGTGGCGGTGACGATCGCGCCGCCAATTCTTCAGCAAGCGCAACAACTCGCAGCAAATTTGCCAAATCTAATCGCGTCAGGACAAGATCAAATTTCGGAATTTCAGGCATGGAGTCAGTCGCGGCATTTAGGCTTTGATTTGTCGTTTCTTGAGCAGCAGTTCTCGGCTCAACTGCAAGGACAGGCACGATCGCTCGCTTCAACCGGAATTGGCTTGGTGCTGGGCACGTTTAACTGGGTGCTGGATTTTATTTTGATCCTGGTGATCTCGTTTTACTTAGTGCTAGATGGACAGAAGCTTTGGAACGGGATCACGGGAATTTTTTCGCTACCGATTCGGGAAAGTCTAACCAATTCAATGCGCGATAGCTTACAGCGCTTTGCATCCGGGCAATTGCTGTTAGGGCTGTTTATGGCGGTGATGCTGTCGATCGCGTTTTGGTGGTTGCGAGTGCCGTTCTTCCTGGTGTTTGCCGTGTTTATTGGGGCGATGGAAGTGATTCCGTTCATCGGAGCGACGTTGGGAATTGCGACCGTTGGGATTTTGGTGGCGTTTATTGATTGGTGGTTAGCGATCGAGGTGGTTGGAATTGCGGTTGGAATTCAGCAGGTGAAAGATAATGCGATCGCGCCTCGGATTTTAGGAGAGTTAACGGGATTTAGCCCGGTCATCATCCTCATGTCGCTCTTGGTAGGTGCTAGAGTAGCGGGATTATTGGGTGTGATTTTGGCGATTCCTTTAACCAGCGTCGTTAAAACGACCGTCGAAATTCTTCTGAATCCTGACTTGCCGCCGCAGCGGGGATCAATCTTCTCGGAAACGGTGGAAAATAGCATTCTAGAACCCATGCTCTCGGTTGAGCCTGACGAAGAACCGAAAGTCACAATCATCGTCAACGATTCGCATTAACCCCTATCTTCTCTGACCTATGGACTGGTGGCTGAAACTCAAAAGAAATCCGTTAGCCAAGCTTGGAGCGCTGCTGCTGCTGCTGTTCTACTTCTCGGCGATCGCTGCCGAGTTTGTTGCGCCCTATAGCCCCTGTGATACGGTGTCGATTACCAGCGGGGCTTGTAAGCCTCAAACGGATGGCGCATTGTTACCCCCAACGCAGATTTATTGGACGGATCAAAATAATCGCTTCATCGGCCCGCACGTCTATCCGACCACGCAGGGTCCAGTCGATGTGAATACGGGCGATCGCGAATTGCGGGTGGATCGATCAAAGCCTTCACCGCTCAGACTGTTTGTGCAAGGTGAGCCTTACCGCTTTTTTCAAATTCGACTACCGTTACCGACCCAGTTTTCACTCAGCGATCCCAAGTTTGAAGAAATTGAACTGTTTCCAGGGATTCCTGGCAATCTGCATTTGTTTGGCACGACTGGTGAAGGGAAATTTAATTTATTGGGGACAGATGAGCAGGCGCGGGATTTGTTTAGCCGCTTGGTGTATGGCGGTCGGATTAGTCTCAGCATTGGATTGATAGGAATTGCGCTGTCGTTCCCGATCGGGATGGTGATCGGGGGCATTTCCGGCTACTTCGGCGGTTGGATTGATGGAGTGTTGATGCGAATTGTCGAAGTGTTGATGACCATTCCCAGCATTTATCTCTTGGTTGCCCTGGCTGCGGTGTTACCTCCAGGTTTATCCAGCGCTCAACGGTTTTTGCTGATTATCTTCATCACGTCGTTCATTGGCTGGTCGGGATTGGCGCGGGTAATTCGGGGACAGGTGCTTTCGATTAAAGAGCGCGAATTCGTGCAGGCATCGCGGGCAATGGGTGGAAAGTCTCTCTACATTATTGTCCGGCACGTTCTACCCCAAACCGCAACCTACGTGATTATTTCGGCAACGCTACAGATTCCAAGTTTTATCATTGCCGAGTCGGTTCTGAGCCTGATCGGACTGGGGATTCAGCAGCCTGATCCGTCTTGGGGAAATATGCTGTCGTTGGCGAGCAATGCTTCAATTCTGGTGCTGCAACCCTGGTTGGTGTGGCCGCCTGCGGTATTGATTGTCTTGACGGTGCTGGCGTTTAACTTGCTCGGAGATGGATTGCGCGACGCGCTCGATCCCCGGAGTTTGCAGCGGTAGAAGGCGCGATCGCGCTTTAATGTCGAGGTGCGTACATCATCACCAACACCCCGATCAGCGCGATCGCGCCTCCCAACCAATCGTAGTAATCGGGGCGAACGCGATCGACGAGCCAACCCCAACCGATCGACAACACAATGAACACGCCACCATAAGCGGCATAAGCTCTGCCAAAATTGACAGGCTGCAAGGTTGGTACAACTCCATAGATTGCTAAGATAATCACTCCAACCCCTGCAAGCCAGACGCTTTTTCCTTCACGCAGCCAGAGCCAAAATAAATAGCCGCCCCCAATTTCACACAGTCCAGCTAAGACAAAAAACAATAGAGACTGAAGCATCGCTTTAAACATGCAGATTCTTTTCAGTATTGTTCAAGATGCGGTGTTGTAAGTTGAAATTAAGCGTTTGTTCTTAGTGTGCCAATGGATCAATCGAATAAAAAACAACACACAACTGAGCCTCATAAAGTAAAAAAACTCAGTTCAAAAGTGTATGAAGCTGAACTTAGCAACTTACAAGCCGAACTGGTGAAGATGCAATATTGGATCAAGCACACCGGATATCGGTTGGTGATCATTTTTGAAGGGCGAGATGCGGCAGGGAAAGGGGGCACGATCAAACGCATTTCAGATCCGATGAATCCGCGAGGCTGTCGAGTGGTGGCTTTGGGGACTCCCTCCGATCGTGAAAAAACCCAGTGGTATTTCCAGCGCTATGTGGAGCATTTGCCTGCTGCGGGTGAGATTGTATTATTTGATCGCAGTTGGTACAACCGCGCCGGGGTTGAGCACATCATGGGTTTTTGTACCGAAGCGCAGTATCAAGAGTTTATGCACTCCTGCCCAGAGTTTGAGCGGATGCTAGTGCGATCGGGCATTATGTTGCTGAAATACTGGTTTTCGGTGAGCGATGAGGAGCAAGAACGGCGATTTCAGTCGCGCACTACTGATCCGATGCGGCGATGGAAATTGAGTCCGATGGATTTGGAGTCGCGCGATCGTTGGGTGGATTTTTCCAAGGCGAAAGATGCAATGTTTGCTCACACGAATATTCCAGAAGCACCCTGGTTTACAGTCGAAGCGGATGATAAAAAACGCGCTCGTCTCAATTGTATTAGTCACATCTTGAGCAAAGTTCCTTACACGGATATGACTCCAGAACCGATCGAGCTAACGCCGCGCCGCGCTGCTCCCGATGATTATGTTCGTCCCCCGATCAATGAACAATTCTTTGTGCCATCGACTTATTGACGCAGCTACAACAGAACTTTCAGGGCTAAAGTGAATCCAGGCACGACTTCTTCGCCGCTCAAGGTTGCAGATTCAGGATATTGCGTGATTGAGCCATCAGCGCGATAAACAAAAGCGGTTTTATTTTTACAATCAACGAGCCATCCCAAGCGCACGCCATTCTCGATGTACTCCTGCATTTTGGCTTTTAACTCTTCGAGGGAGCCGGTTTTTGATCGAATCTCAATCACAAAATCAGGTGCGATCGCAATAAATTTGTCTTCTTGCTGTTTCAAATTTTGGAGCAATCGACCCTTCGCAACAAATGCTGCATCTGGACAGCGAATTGCTGTATTTGCCAATCGAAATCCAGTGTTAGAACTGAAAACGTTTCCTAATTCTTGTCCATGAACGTGAACGTAGAGAAAGCTGATCGCAGACGCTTCTCGATCTCCTGAAATTCCCCCAACTGGTGGCATCGTGACTAAATTCCCATCCGCGTTTCGCTCGAATCGCAGTTCAGGATTTTTAGAACTCATTTGCATCAGTTCTTCATCGGTAATCTCGGTGAATGCAGGATGTACCATGTGGAGTGTCCAGAATGCGCGATATTTTTGACTATAACAGGGAAGTTTTATCTGATGAAATATGCGATCGCGCTCGGTAGCAATTTAGGAGATTCACGTTCAATTCTGGAATCTGCATTGAGTCGATTAGAGGGCGTGATTGCGCGGACGCGAAGCGCGGTGCAAGCATCGTCTTGGTATCAAACGAAAGCTGTGACGCTTCCCAACAGTCCGCCACAACCTGATTATCTCAATGGCTGTGCAATTCTAGAGACTGATTTAGAACCCCTGGAACTTCTGGCAAAGCTTCAGCACATCGAAAGCGAATTTGGGCGGGTTCGGCAGCAGAAATGGGATGCTCGTACCCTTGACTTAGATATCCTTCTATTTGAAGATGGAATCTTTCATTCGCAAATGCTAAATATTCCGCATCCGCGTATGAGCGATCGAGCCTTTGTGCTGGTTCCTCTGGCTGAGATTGCTCCGGATTGGCAGCATCCGGTGTTGCATCGATCGATATTGGAACTAGCCCGATCAATTGATGCGTCTGATGTGCGAAAGCTCTGAGTTATCCTTCACCTCGTTAAATTTATGTCCTTTGGATCAGAACCTCCTCAACTCCTGAAGCAGCGCCTTTTGTACAAAGGACGCAAGTTTAACTTTGAAGTCAACAGTTTGCGATTGCCGAATAAATCAGAGGGCGATTGGGAATGTATTCGGCATCCGGGCGGTGCGTTGGTGATCCCGGTGACGACTGACGGTCAGCTCGTGCTGGTGCGGCAGTATCGATTTGCGGCGAAGGGACGATTGTATGAGTTTCCGGCGGGGACAGTTGAACCGGGAGAAGATCCGCTCGAAACAGTGCAGCGTGAGGTTCAGGAAGAAACAGGCTACACCTCGGAAAATTGGAAGAAGCTTGGACAATTCTTTTTAGCTCCGGGCTATTCGGATGAGATTATCTATGCGTTTTTGGCGACAGAAGCCACGGTAGTCGAGAATCCGCCTGCACAAGATGAGGATGAAGATATGGAGACAGTGTTAATGACCCCGCAGGAATTTGAAAGCGCGATCTACGCTGGAGATATCGCGGATTCTAAGTCGATTTCTAGCTTCTTATTAGCGCGATCGTTGTTACTCGGTTCGTAGGTTATGTCTGATTTGATTTTGTTTTGGCATCGTCGGGATCTTCGGGCTTCAGATAATCTGGGGCTATCTAAGGCAAGAGAGCGATCGCCAAAAGTCGTGGGCGTGTTTTGCCTTGATCCGTTGATTCTTGATCGCGATGATGTTGCGCCTGCGCGGGTGAAGTATCTGATCGGCAGCCTGGAATCTTTGCAGGAGCGGTATACGGCGGCGGGGAGTGAGTTACTGATTATTCAAGCTGATCCGAAAGAGGGAATCCCGAAGCTGGCACGATCGCTGAATGCGAAAGCCGTGTTTTTGAATCAGGATGTGGAACCGTATGGACGCGATCGCGATCAAGCGGTTGTTAATGCGCTGAATGAAAGCGGCATCGAAGTACAACGATTTTGGGATCAACTGCTGCATTCGCCCGAAGAGATTAAATCAGGCACAGGTTCGCCTTATACGGTGTATTCACCGTTTTGGAAGAATTGGAATAGTCGATCGAAATCTTCTCCGGTTGCGGATTTGGCAGGGGCAGAAGGATTGAGCGATGTCGAACGAAATCAAGCAGAAGGCGTCATCCTGCTACCGACAGCGAAAGACTTAGGCTATGTCTGGGACAATCCCTTGATGCTTGATCCCGGTGAGGCGGCAGCAAAGGAACGCTTAGAAGAGTTCTGCGCCTCGGCGATTTATCAATATCAGGAACAGCGAAATTTCCCCGCTCAACCTGGAACTTCGCTTTTAAGTGCGGCGCTGAAGTTCGGGGTGATTGGAGTGCGATCGGTTTGGGCGGCGACCGTCGAAGCGGCAGATCACAAGGGCGAAACCGATGATATTCGAGTTTGGCGGCAGGAGATTGCTTGGCGCGAGTTTTATCAACACGCGATGTATCATTTTCCTGAGTTAGCCGAGGGTGCTTATCGTCCGGTGCTGAAGACGTTTCCCTGGGACAATAACGAAAAGTATTTCCAGGCTTGGTGCGAAGGGCGGACGGGATATCCGATCATTGATGCGGCGATACGGCAGATGAATGAAACCGCTTGGATGCACAATCGCTGTCGGATGATCGTGGCAAGCTTTCTGACAAAAGATTTGTTCGTGGACTATCGCTTGGGTGAGAAGTATTTCATGCAGCGATTGTATGATGGCGATCTGTCTTCTAATAATGGCGGCTGGCAGTGGAGTACATCGAGCGGCATGGATCCAAAGCCGTTGAGAATCTTTAATCCTGCCAGTCAAGCGAAGAAGTTTGATGCGGAGGCGGAATATATTCGCGAATGGTTGCCAGAGTTGCGGAGCGTTGACACTGAGGATTTGATTTCGGGCAAGATTTCGCCGGAGGAGCGCGATCGTGCCGGATATCCTAGACCGATCATTGATCACAACGTTCAGCAGCGCAAATTTAAGGAGCGGTTTGCAGCGCAGAAGGCAGCGACCGGAGATGGTGGCGGGGATTAAGGTCGCTCGCAGATTAATCTCTCCTGAAGGTGTGGCTGGAGTTGGGGCGATCGTGGCACTGGGTACTCTAGGCGGGTAAACCTCTTAGGGGTACTCTACTATGGCAATGTCTCAGATTAGTGCAACGCTCGACTCAAAAGACCGAGAAGAAGTGCTGGACGCGATCGCCACGATTAAGGCGAAGCTGCCGTTCTTGATCGATTTAACGGCGGATGAGCGCAAAGCTTTACCTAACGGCGGATGAGCGCAAAGCTTTACCTAAGATGGGCGATAAGAGTCGGGCGTTTGTGGCGAAAGCGTTGGAAGTGGCATCTCAGAATGAGGACTTCTTGCCCCGATCGTTTGACCTCGAAGAAATGCGGAAAGATATGCAATTGTTTGAAGCGATGTACCCGATCGTGGTGGCGCTGACGCAGTTGCAGTCCCTAGTCGATGATACCTGTATGGCGGCGGGGAGTGAGGCGTATGCGGCGGCGTTGCAGGTGTATAACTACGCGAAGGTGAGCGGACAGGGGAGCGGTTTGGATGTAGTCGTGAGTGAGATGGGGCAACGGTTTGCGCGGAAACCTCGGAAGGCGAAGAGCCAAGAGGGAACGGCGAAGCCAGAAGGCGCAACGGTGCAGTAAAAAGGTTGAGCGATCGACCTTTGAAGACGATGATTCAAGCTCAGAACTTGAACGATCGAGTTATTTGCTTGATGTTCCGAGATCTGAGCTTTGTATTTGGTGTAGCAAGGTCAAAGTTTCGAGTGTAGAGGTCGGAGTTTGGAGTGAAAAGGTTGAAAGATCAAGTGTGAGAGTGTTCGCGTTTACCAGAATCAGGCATTTAGAATTTGATTGAGAGTTAGGGTCAATTCAGGAAAGGTACGAGAGAGGATGCGATCGTCCCCCTTAAATGCGGTGGATTGATAAACGCCTGACTCGTCTAATAGATAAACAAGTACAGTCGGCGTTTTGGGGTTGCCTAAGTAAGTTCTGCTGCCGATCGCTAGATAATCGACGATCCAATACTCAGAAATTCCCATCTGTTGATATTCATCGAGTTTGTCGATGTAATCGTCTTCCCAATTGGTTGAAACAATTTCTACGGCTAATTGAATCGGTTTATCTAAAGCACCATAAGCATTTCGTTCAGAATGCCACATTGTCTTGTTGACCACACTGACATCAGGCTTACGTCCTCGATTCTCAGCCGTTTGAATCACGGTTGTATTATTGACAACATAATCAAGCTTCAGTCGTCTAATCTCATCGTTGAAAGCAAACAGGATGAAAAAATTGGCATCATCATGTTGTCGTGTCGCTCTCATTTCAACTACCACTCCATCAACCAGTTCGTATTGTCCATCGTCGGAATATTGCTCAAGAAACTGATCAAAGGTGAGTTTCTGTTTGGTAGCGATCGACATTGCAACACTTCCTCCTGTTTCCTATCTTGAGAAAATCGATGAGATCAATCCAGCACTTCGGGCTTGCAGTCGGCAAAGCTGAGGGCATCAGGATCAAGAGAAGCCGCGATCGCTGACTCTAGTACCGCCTCGACGGGATACTCGATCGCTGCCGCTCGTGCATAAAACGCCTCTCGAATATGTTGCGGCAACTTCTCTAGAAAATTACGGGCAGTCTCCGCATCCAAATGATCAATCTGCTCGGCTGTTTGTATCATGAATTTCTCATCGTTTCACATTGAAAGGCACTCTGTTGCTTGAAGAATTAAACTTCTCAAGCTTAATGATAGCTGCGTCATGAGGGAACAGTTAAGCCGGAAGGCGCAACGATGCAGTAAAAAGGTTGAGCGATCGACCTTTGAAGACGACGATTCGAGCTTGGAACTTGAACGATCGAGTCATTTGCTCGGTGTTTCGAGATCTGAGCTTAAATTCTGGAGTTCGGAAGTCGAAGTTTCGAGATCCAACGTTGAAGTAATGAGATTCAAGGTTGGAAGGTGAGGATAAGAGGGTAACGTTTCTAACTTAAAAGTGCATTCAGCTAGGACTGGGGATAGCATTTCTTAGAAATCTCTGAACGATTTGGATGTGAAGTATGTAACATGGAACGGCACGTTAAAATACTGAACCTTAAACAGTAGATTGGCGCTAATCTCGTTCCATCTGAAACCTCTGTAAAGCTTTCATGACTCCATCTGATGCAATCCGAATTGAACAATTTATCAATCGTTGGCAAATTCGAGCGGCAATGAACGCGCCAACTATCAAATGTTCTTTTCGGAACTGTGTGATGCGCTAGGAGTGGCGCGTCCTGATGTGAAGAGCAGTGTACCCGGTGATCCTTACTGTTTTGACAAAGATATTACGATCTATCATCCCAGTGGGAAAAAGACACCGGGTTACATTGACCTCTACAAAGCGGATCATTTTCTGGTTGAAGCGAAGCAGGGCAGCGATCGCACCAATAAAGGAACTGCGAAACGAGGCACGAATGCGTATTTGAAAGCAATGGAAGCGGCGTTTGTGCAAGCGATCGCTTATACACGCAATTTAGCCAGTAAGCCTCCGTTTTTGTTGACCTGCGATATTGGCGATCACTTTGAGCTTTGGCTGGGATTTAACGGAGATTATGGCGGATATGGAGCGCGACAGGAAATTGCACTGACGGATCTGCGGAATGAAGAGACGTTTGATCTGTTTGTTGATATTTTTACTGACCCGCAAAAGCGCAACCCTGAAAAGATTGCTGCGAAGGTGACGCGAGAGGTGGCGGCTGATTTGGCGGAGTTGTCGAGACGGTTGGAAGGAGTGCATGAAGCGCAGGAGGTTGCCGCGTTTCTGATGCGTTGTATTTTTACGATGTTTGCGGAAGATGTGGGGTTACTCAAAGAGCGATTGTTTACGCAGGCATTAGAGGCGCGATGGTTGCCGAATCCCAAGAGTTTTCAGCCGGAGGTGGAAAGTCTCTGGCAGGCAATGAATGATGGGACAACGTTTGGGTTTTCTGGCAGATTGTTGCGGTTTAATGGGGGATTGTTTGCAGAGGCGAAGGCGTTTGAGTTGAGCGGGAGCCAGCTTGAGGTGTTGCATCGGGCGGCAAGACGGGAATGGAAAGATGTGGAGCCTGCGATTTTTGGGACGTTGCTGGAGCGGGCGCTGGATTCACGGGAGCGGAGTAAGTTGGGGGCGCACTATACGCCTCGATCGTATGTGGAGCGCTTAGTCCGTCCGGTGGTGCTGGAGCCGTTGCGCGAACAGTAGGATTTAGTGCAGCTTGAAGTGATGCAGGCATTGAATAATGGGGATCTGGAGCCGACTGAAAGGCAGAAAAAGAAAGCGATCGAGCTTTTAGAAGCGTTTCTTAAGGAACTGCGGGAGATTCGGATTCTCGATCCGGCGTGTGGGTCGGGGAATTTCTTGTATGTGACGCTGGATTTGCTCAAGGGGCTGGAATCTGAGGTGTTGAAGCGCTTGGCGGATGTGGCGGGGGCGGAGCAGATGCGCTTGGATATTGATCAGGTGAACCCGTCGCAGTTTTTGGGGATTGAGATTAATCCTCGTGCGGCAGCGATCGCGGATTTGGTGATCTGGATTGGGTATTTGCAGTGGCATTTTCGGCGGTTTGGGGATCTGCCGCCTGTGGAGCCTGTGTTGCGTGAGTACAAGAATATTCAGCAGGGCGATGCAGTGCTGGAATACGACCCAGTAGTAGATAGTTGGCAAAAGCCAGAATGGGAAAAAGCTGATTATATAGTGTCTAATCCGCCATTTATAGGCACTAAGAAGGTTAAGAAAGTCTACGGAGAGAACTATATCAACACTCTTAGATCCGTGTACCAGGATCTACCTGCAACTATAGACTATGTGATGTATTGGTAGCACCGTTGTGCCTCTATGTTAGCTAATGGTGAAATATCAAGCTTTGGGTTAATTACAACCAATAGTATTAAGCAGGTCGAAAATCGTAAAATTATCAAAATTCACACTAATCAAAGTAATAGAAAACCAATCTACATATTTTTCGCAATTCCAGAACATCCGTGGGTAGAAGATGGTGCTGCTGTAGATGTTGCTATAACTGCTTGTAGGAGGGGAAAGGGGGAAGGTACATTACTTCGAGTTTTATCGATTAGTTCTAAGTATGAGCAAGAGAGTGACCATTCTATAGAATTTAGTCAGCACAAAGGTACTATTTTTGACAATCTTAGAGTTAATGTAGACATCACTAAATCAGTACCATTACTAGCAAATTCTAAGGTTTGCAATCAAGGTTGTAAGCTAGCGCAAAAAAGACGCAACAAAGGTGAACCACGCAATCAAGGCTTCTTGTTGTCCTCGGAAGAGGCTAGCATAATACGAAGCCTTGATAGCCACGCAAATAGGGTTCTTGTTCCTTACCTCGGAGGTGATGACATCACAGGGAAACAAGAGAATTTTTATGCAATAGATTTCTTTGGCTATTCTGTTGAACAAGCACAACAAGTTAGTCCAAGAGCCTATC
The DNA here is from genome assembly GCA_014695255.1 of Cyanobacteria bacterium FACHB-63. Classification (GTDB taxonomy): domain Bacteria; phylum Cyanobacteriota; class Cyanobacteriia; order Leptolyngbyales; family Leptolyngbyaceae; genus Leptolyngbya. Next base: position 147,906 of record JACJNX010000028.1, on the reverse strand, counting down.
AAAGAGTCTTAGAACAAGTTAAGCCATTTAGGGATGCGAATTCGGATAGAACCTTCCGTGAGAAATGGTGGCTATTTGGTAGACCAAGACCAGCTATGCGAGAGGCAATTGCCTCACTTCAAAGATATATTGTTACTACCGAAGTCGCCAAACATCGGGTTTTTGTTTTTGCTGAACGTAAGTATCTACCTGATGGTTCACTTTTCACATTCGCTTTCGATGATGCTTATGTTCTTGGGATTTTATCCAGTCAAATACACTTGAATTGGGTACTGGCATCAGGAGGAAACCTAGAAGATCGCCCACGCTACAACAATTCTGTTTGCTTCGATCCCTTCCCCTTCCCCGACGCAACCGACACCCAAAAGCAAACCATCCGTGACCTCGCAGAACGCCTCGACTCACACCGCAAACGAGTTCAAAGCGAACACCCAAGCGTCACCATCACCGCAATGTACAACCTGCTAGAAAAACTCCGCGCAGGACAAGAACTCACAGAAATCGATCGCACCTTCAACCAAAAAGCCCTCGCCTCCACCCTCAAACAAATCCACGACGACCTCGACGCAGCCGTCTTCGCCGCCTATGGTTGGTCGCCCGATCTCACCGACGATCAAATCCTCGAAAACCTCGTCACCCTCAACGCCCAACGCGCCGAAGAAGAACGCAACGGCATCATTCGCTGGCTGCGCCCCGACTATCAAGCCCCCACCGAAACCCAAACCCAACAAACCCTTCAAGGCATCACCATCCCCGAAGCCGAAGCGATCGTTGCCCCCGTCGAACAACAAAAACTCCCCAAAGCCTTCAAAGACCAACTCGCCGCCGTCCGCGATCTCCTCCGCACCCAAGGCAGCGAATGGACGATCGAGCAACTCACCGCCCAATTCAAAAACGCCACGCGCCAAAAGCAAACCATTCTCACCTGTCTTGAGAGCTTAGAAGCCTTGGGAATTGTCGCTCGACATCGAGAGGAGAACAGCGATCGATGGTATCTAGCAGAACTCCAAAAGGTAAGCTAGAAGCATTCCCCTGCTAAAATCCTTCTCTTGAAAAACACAATGACCACAATCAGAGAACAACTCATCCAAGAACTTGATCAAACTCCTGATTTCGTCGTTCAGGAAGTTCTGGACTTTCTGCTGTTTATCAAAGTACGGCTAAAGCACAAAATTCAAGAAGAGCCGATCACTGAGTCAGAAGAAACCACTAGTCTCCCGTCCTTTCTGCAATTTATTGAAGAGATCAGCGCTCAGGTTCCCAAAGAAGAATGGGAAAAGCTACCTAAAGATTTGTCCAAAAACGTTGATCACTATTTGTATGGCGCACCGAAGAACGAGGAATGAAAACCGTTTTTGCCGACACAGGGTATTGGATTGCTATTTTGAACCCCGCCGACGATCTGCGTCCCAAAGCTGTCAGTCTTTCCAATTCTCTAGCGCCGTTTCAGATTATCACCAGCGAAATGGTCTTCACCGAAGTCTTGAATTCATTCTCTAAGCGAGAGCGCTTTTAGAAAAGCAGCGGCTCAATTTGTGAGGCAATCATTTGACAACTCCAAAATTGAAGTCATTTCTCATACCAACGACTTGTTTGACCAATCCCTTAACCTCTACGAGCAAAGAGCTGATAAGGCTTGGAGCTTAACTGACTGTGCTTTCTTCTGTATCATGCAGCAACGCCAGATTCTTGAAGCTTTAACCCACGACCGCCATTTTGAACAAGCAGGCTTTATTGCCCTCCTTCGTTAGCATTGAAGCCCCCGCCGATTGGTCAGCCGAGCATGACCATTATCTCTGCGGCATACCCAAACGTGAGGCAACTTGACCTGAAACCTCGAAACATGAGCTTCAAAGCCTGACACTTCATCCTGAAAGCTCGAAACTTCGACATCAATATCTCAACATCAGAGCTTGAAAGGCGAAACTCGGACTTCAGAACCCAAAGCTTCAACCTCAAAGCCTGAAACCTCACGTTCAGAAGCGCGATCCTCAACCTCAAACCCTGAAATTTGAACTTCTGTTCTCGAAGTCTCCCCTCTCAAGCCTCAACCATCGAGATCAAAGCACGATCGTTGGTATCCAGCACAATTGCAAAAGATACGCTAAAGGCAGAAACATTCTGCGCGATCGAACTTGTCTACACAATCTTTCCCCCATCTTCTGAGAAAATACGGGACATATACCGAAGCCAATTCCCGTCCTATGTCCTTTTCTCAAATCACGGTTCAAGACCTCGCCCAATGTCTTGATAATCCCAACATTCAATTCGTCGATGTGCGCGAACTCTGGGAAGTAGAAACTGCCTCGCTCCAGCCGTTTCAAAACCTGCCGTTAAGCGAATTCTCCGAATGGTCAGAACAAATCCACAGCAAACTCGACTCCGAAACGGAAACCTTGGTGCTGTGCCATCACGGGGTACGATCGGCGCAAATGTGCGGTTGGCTTGTACAGCAAGGCTTCACCAATGTCAAAAACATCTCCGGTGGAATCGATGCCTATTCAACCACGGTTGATCGCTCCGTTCCCCGCTATTAGTACGATTTCGTCGGTTTTGCTACGATGCGTGACCCAAATCTAAAGTAAAAATAAGGGAAATGCTATCTTAGTCTCAACCCGATAAAACGCGATCGTTCTTGAAAATGTCCTTAAATCCTCCGCTTAATAACCGTCAACAACGAGTCCTCTGGGCAACCGTGAGGCATTACATTGCCACGGCGGAACCTGTAGGATCAGGCGCATTGGTCAAAGAGTACAATCTCAGCGTCAGTTCTGCCACGATTCGCAATGCGATGGGACACCTGGAAAAAGTGGGACTCCTGTTTCAACCGCACACTTCAGCAGGTCGAGTGCCATCAGATTCAGGCTATCGGATTTATGTTGATCAGTTGATTCAACCCTCGCCAGGAATCGCCGTTCAACTAGAGCAAATCTTGAGCGATCGCCTCAATTGGGACAAATGGAGCTTTGAAGCGGTCTTGAAGGGAGCGGCGCAACTTCTTTCAACCCTAAGCGGCTATATTGCGATCGTCACCCTACCCATGACGAACACCACGCAAATCCGGCATCTTCAACTGATCCAGGTTGATTCGGCTCACGTCATGCTAATTCTGGTAACGGATACTTACGACACTCAATCGGTATTAATGGAGTTACCGCCCTCGGATCTCGATGCCGAAAGCGTCGATCGAGAGTTAAAAATCCTTTCAAATTTCCTATCCGAGCAGTTGCGCGGTCGATCGCTCTCAGAAATCCAGCGACTAGACTGGGGCGAACTGGGACGGGAGTTCGATCGTTATAGCTCGCTTTTGACTTCTGTGCTTTCGGATCTGTTACACCGCTTAGCACAATCGGCTTTACCGTCGCAATTGATGATTAGCGGTGTTTCGGAAGTGCTAAGACAGCCAGAATTTTCAGAACTGAATCAAGTGCAAATGATTCTGCACCTCCTTGAAGAAGAACAAGATCAGCTTGTACCGCTCATTTTTGATCAGCCTGATTCAGAGGGTCGGCGCGTTTCGATTCGGATTGGCTCAGAAAATCCACTAGAGCCGATTCGGGCGTGTTCCTTGATTTCATCGACCTACAATCGCGGAAGTGTTCCGATCGGAAGCATAGGCGTTTTAGGTCCAACACGAATGCTGTACGAAGATACGATCGCCCTCGTCGAAGCCACCGCCGATTATCTATCAGACAAGCTGAGCTAGCCCCGAAAATATCCCAATCGTCGCCAGTATTGCTGCACTCGTGCTTCCCATTGCTGCCAATACTCGTCGATCGCGCTTGGCTCAAACCAAAAGATCTCCGCAGGTGTTTCCGGAATTGCAACCACCAGCAAGGCATGACAGAGGTTGAGGTTATACTCGCGATATAGCTGGTTCACTGCTCCACAATACGCCACTAACTGAAGTGGGTAATCATACAAGCGATCGACCGTTTTCTTGGGTCGATCGCTTGTTTTCCATTCACAAATACAGGGCACGCCTTCGTAACTGGCAACGCAATCGACTACCCCGGCGTATCCCAATTGATCGTGAATCACCACCCCTTCAACCAGTCGCACTTGCCCGATCGCTCTTAATACAGGTTCAACACTCTCCCAATAGGGGCGAATCGTTTCTGGACAATCGACCTCCTGCCCTTGAAGAAATTTCTGAATGTAGCGATGTGTTCCAGTACCGCGCCGACTTGCAGTTTTGGTAATTTCTGCCGCCTGCTCGACTCCAATGCGCTGCTGCCAGTTAAATAAGCGCTCTCGGTCTTCACGTGGCTTGGTTGCATTCAAAATCGTCGTCACACTGGGAATACGATCGCCATTCGCGCTGAGATAAAACTGTTTGCCCGCTTCTCGGACAGATTTAGACGCATAGCGCGGCAGTTCAGACACCATTCATTCCTCAGAAATTGCTCTCGATCGTACCTAAAAAATCAGGCGTTGAATACCTTAGATTTCTAGCTTCTTTAACCACTTGTAAAACTGTCCTAAGTTCAGAAACTTCTGCGGAAACCTAACAGTCATTGTTGAATATAAAGCGTAGAGAACTGAGCCGAAACGCTGCACTTCAAACAAAGTTAAAGTTATTTCTTTAGCGGGATGCAGGAACATTTTAGCTCACTCAAACATCTACGTAACTAACAAGAAAAAACTCTCTCTCGCTTGGGAACAGCTACCTATGTATAGCACTGTAAAATCTGGTTTAGCTCTGACTTTGGCACTGGGTACGATCGCAGGCGCAGCAGCCCCAATGATTATGGTGGCACCTGCTTCGGCTCAAGCAACCTTCTCTGATGTTGCTTCGGATAACTGGGCTTCTCCATTCATTCAAGAATTAGCTTCTCGTAACATTATTGCTGGATTTGGTGATGGCACATTTCGCCCGAATGATCCGGTGACTCGCGCTCAATTCGCCGCAATTTTGCTCAAAGCATTTCCGAATGCTCCGCGAGTCAATACACCGATCAATTTCTCTGATGTTCCCAGCAATTATTGGGGACTTCAAGCGATTCAGAACGCCTATGCAACAGGATTTCTTGCAGGATTTCCCGGCGGCACATTTCGACCCAATGACAATATTCCTCGCGCTCAAGCTTTGGTGTCTCTGTCAAACGGTTTGAAATATGCCAGCACCCAGCCTGCTGACAGCGTACTTCAGGTCTACACCGATGCTGCTAACATTCCTGGCTTTGCTCGCAACAGCATCGCCGCCGCTACCGAACGCCGCATCGTGGTCAACTACCCGGATGTTCGCTTCCTCAACCCGAATCAAACCGCAACCCGCGCTGATGTCGCTGCCTTTGTTTACCAAGCATTAGTCAGCAGTGGACAAGTTGCTGCAATTCAATCGCCTTACATTGTCGGTCAAGCTCCAACGCAGCCTCAAGCGATTAATATCCCTGCTGGAACGGCAATCCCGGTTCGCTACGATCGTGCTGAAAGAATCCTGCTTGCGAAGAACGAACCCCAACCCACCCCGGTTACGCTCACCGTGGCTCAAAACATTGTCACCTCTGACGGAACTGTTTTGATTCCATCCGGTAGCCAAGTCTCCGGTCAGCTTACTGTCGCTCAAGGTGCAGCCCAGTTCACTGCATCGGAACTGATCTTGGCAAATGGTCAAAGAGTCGCGATTGCAGCGACTTCTGACTCGATTACAACGACAGAAACCGTGCGTCGGGGTGCAAACACGGGCACGATTCTCAAAGATGCGGCACTCGGTAGCGCTGCGGCTGCGGGAATCTCTGCGGTCACCGGCGATCGCAACATCACAGCAGGTGAAGTTCTCATCGGAACCGGAGTCGGTGCTTTAGCAGGCTTGATCTTTGGGGGCGATCGCGTTGAGTTAATCTCAATTCGTTCCAACTCGGATCTAAATCTCCGTCTCACCAGCGCCTTGACCTTACCGCGCTAGCCCTCACAGGTAAAGACGCGAGGAATCGCGTCTCTATCAGGAGACTGTCTCTACGAGGGAGCCGATGTGTAACAGGACTTTGATGTGTAGCAGGGCTTTAATGAGGGCAAAGACCTAAACTAAATTCCTACGCTTCGTCCTTCAGCAATTCCACAACAAAGCTTGTTCCTCGCTGCGAGGGTTGGTCGTTTTGAGCGATCCAGCCCTCGCTTTTTAATGGACTAAATACCTGAATCGACCCGTGCATTTGTTCAAGTAATCGACGAGCGATCGCCAACCCCAATCCCGTCCCCGGAATATCACCATCCGCCTGCACTCCGCGATAATGCCGCTCAAATAATCGCTCTAAATCTTGCGGCGGAATTCCATATCCCGTATCGCTGACCCAAACATTCACCCGACCGCTGCTCTGATTCGCCCGGATATGTACTTCTCCGCCCAATGGCGTATATTTCAAAGCGTTATCGATTAGATTACTTAATACCTCACGCAACGCCCCAGGATTGGCAGAAACAAGGGGAAGGGAATTCGAAATTTCGGTTCTAAGTGTCAGCCCTTTTTCTTGCGCGATCGTGCCTGCCGTTTCAATTAGTGGCAGCAGAATTTCACTCACTGAACACGGCATCAATTCCAGGCTAGAAGTCGTAAGAACGCCCGCAGGCAGCAACGGAATCGGACGACTCACAAGCGAGGCATCTTCCGCTAACACATCTACGGAATCAAGATCGATCGCTTCATCAAACTGCTGCAAAAGTTCCTGTAAGCGATCACTTTCCCGCAAAATACTGCCTGCAAGCGACCGATTTGCATCGGTCGCTTGCATCCGCTTGACTAACAGTTTTCCAAACGTGCGGAGTGCCGTAAGTGGACTCTTTAACTGGTGCAGCAAATTATCCAACACGTCATGCTGCTGAGATTGCCGCGATCGGTGTTGCCGCTGGGCTTGATCGAGCCACTGCGCCCGCTGATCCATCACACAAGCTAGCGATAATGTATTGGCGATGCGTTCCACCTGCGATCGCTCCCACGTCGTCCAAGGGCGATCTTCACGCTCAGTTACGAGCAACCCGAACACTAATTCTTCGTGAATCAGCGGCAAAACTAATTGCTTTGGCTGAGTGAGTCCGCTCGATGTCGTCACCTCTGGATACGACTCAACGGCTGCCGGAAGCGCCAGCCGATCTGATCGTTCCAGCGCTCCTGCTGTCTCTGGGTAGGCTGCGATCGGCATGAGCCGCGCTTGAGAACTCTCAACTAATTCTTCCGTCAGATAGATTACGCTGAGCGATGCCCCCAGTGCTTGAGTCAATAACGCAATTTGCGATCGACACAACTCAATGAATTCGGTACTTGTGGGCATTAGCATCTCTTCTTAGGCAGATTTTAGGAAAATAAGGATTGACGATAAGTAATTTTTCTTATTAATTTAATAGATAGTCCTGATCCCCAATCTTTTGCATCCGTTTGTCTTAACCTTTAGGAATGTAACCACACTCCTCTTGATGACCTAGCAGGAATTCAGAAAAAGAAAATTAAGACTTTGTATAGATGCGTTAAGAGAAGTTGAAGTCTAGGGCAGAAGCTGATATATTTGCGACGGGTTTTGTAACGATCATTACAAGTTTAGGCAGTTTGGAACCTAAGGAGGTAAAGGGTTTGGCAAGGAGACGTAAACGCAAGAGTCGGCGGCGGCAGGAAGGAAGACGGATTTTAGAAAGCGTCCCTCAATTTAGCATTGAGTGTGGCGAAGATAAACCCGTTACTGCGGCCCGCAAGTTCATCCACTCTGAAGGCATCGTGCCACCCGCGCTGTTGCTGGTCAAGAGAAACGAGCATACCACGGATCGATACTTCTGGGCAGAGAAGGGATTATTTGGCGCACAATATGTGGAAGAAAATCATTTCTTATTCCCCAGCTTGCGAACCTCTGAAGATGAAGTGGATGCTGTCGTTGTTCCGTCCCGGAGCCGGTAGACGTTTTGCCACTGGCAACATCTCTAGATAGCTCAGTTCATCGGTCTTTGCTTGCTCTGAATGCGAGTGCAACTGTAGCTAGCTGCTACAGGTTCAATTGAGCAAGCGAATGTAAAGCATTCATCTGATAAAAGCTCCCCTCAACGCAACGAAGGGAGCTTTTACATTTGATCGGTCTGAAACAGACTTATTCTGACTTAAGCCCTAAAAATCGCTGCAATTCCGCTAACTCATCCCGGTGTGCCTTTACAGTAATCACACTTTGCGCTGCGGCATCTGGACTCGGCTCTACCCGAAGCGATACCTGCTCAACTCGCTCTGCCCCTTTCCAGTAAAAGACTCCTGCCAAGGGCGACAGGAGCAATAATCCAAACCAAAAATTTGACCAATCGGGCAGCACTATCGAGAGAACAAGCACAAAGCACAATACACCGATCGAGGCAAGCAAGGACAGAAAGACTGCTAGGAACACGCTAGGGCGAACTACGCCTTCAAATGTAACCTGGTTATTCGCTGCGTCGATCGCCGCCACTCGATAAGAGCGCTGCCCGAAATAGGAGCGCAACTGAGACAGCAGAGAATCTTCGGATCGGTCAGATAGCAAGCGCACCTCCTGAGTTCGATCTTTGACTGAGGCGCGAATGAAGAAAAACAGCCCAATCATTAATAGAACAGTAAGGAGAAGCGTTGAGGCAATTACAGGCTGAGTCATGGCGCAAGAGCAAACCCAATTACACCATCAGTTTAGACAACAACGGGGACATCGATAGAACTCCGCTGCTTATTTCTCAGCCCCACTGACCTGGGGAATTCCCGAATTCTCGTGCGCGGTTTCGCGTTTAACGGCATATTCGCGCCAGAGTCGAGCAAGATCCTGTGCCTGTGGCATGGCTTCAGATTTAATCTGATACATGCGGCGGGGACGACCCCGACCTTCGACTTTTTTCCAGTACCCTGTGACCATTTCTTCATCTTCAAGAAACTTCAAGGCACTGTAGAGAACCGTATCTGATAGTCGATACAACGGATATTCTGTTTCGAGCAGTTGGATGAGTTCGGTTCCGTAAGAATCTCCCCGTAAGAGAACGGCGAGAACGTAACAGACCGCCAGTTCTTTATTGAGATAGAAAGGTGGCGGATCTTTGAAAAATTGGTAAATATCCTCAAATTTCATCTGTCTGATTCCAGGTATGCGACAAATCACTTGCTTGAGTAAAGCGATACGAGGATCGATAACTCAGCTTTGCTTCCTAGATTAACAATCACATATCGGAGGTTGCCGTCCCTCTAAAGGGTTAATCCTTCAGCGTGAAATATTAAACTGGCTCGAATTGTAACTCACCATAAACAAACTGAACAACTCTACAACTCAAATGACAACTAATATTTGAATTGATATTTGAGTTGTCAGCATGAATGCGCTTCACAACTCGATCGCAGACTGAGCGAATCGGCATCGCTTTGAGTTAAACAATTTCAGGAAATCAGTGCTTAAGAACTAGGGCAATCTTCGTCATCTTGACCACAGTGTGTAAATAGCACCCAGCAGATTGTGCGCTTCTCTTAAAACAGCAATTCCATCACGTTGCTTAACTTCTACAAATTGTACCTCTCGATTCTAAACTTGAAATTCTAATTTGTGGGTTAGGAAGTAAATTTGCAATTGCTGTATTGTGCGGTATTCAGGAATTTGGCAATATTTGAAGAAATATTTAGATTATTCGCAACTTTGACAGATTTACGATCGACAGCCGCTCAAATTGATAATGCAATCTAATCTCCCCTCAGCCTTACCTCTTATCGGTTCGACCAGTTTTTGTTAATTTGCAAACTTGCTGAACTTCAACGAAGAATTTTAGTCCACTTGTGACCAGTCAAAGCCCAAAATTGTAGCTTATTGGATCGACATTAGCAGAAGTTTTTTAGAGAAATCGCTAGAATTCCCATTAATCTTAGGGTGCGAAGCGATTAGAGAGATTGTTTTTTGAACTGCCAGCTAGAAATAGTTGGACAGAAGTTGGTGATTAGACGAAAGCCTCTAAGAAAAGTTCCCAAAGGCTGCGTGTCGATCGTTCACGATCGTTGCGTGACTCTGGAGAAGCAAACTAAAACCGTCGTCCCAGTAATCGCTGTTTCACACCTTCAGCAATCTTTTGACCGAGATACTCAGGAATCAAACTTTCATTTGGGCCTAACAAGTACAAAATTAGCCGCGTTCGTCCACGCCAAACGAGTAAATTCGCATTCACGACCAGCAAATCTTCCTGCCAGATTGCGTACATAACTTTATAGAACAATCCAGGCTGATTATCTGCTTCAATTAGCAGCGCGGGCAGGTGAAAGACTGGATCGACATAAAACTCAGTTTCAACTTGTTCTAGCCCCGCATCCAGGTTAAACTCAACAGCCAGCATTTCTTCGACTTCAAACCGTCCAGCCAAGGCTTCTCGAATCGCCCGACAAACATTTTCAGCGGTCTTGTCGGTCAGGGCTTTGCCGCTGCGCGACACAATCAGCTTAATAAACACCAGCATTGGCGGATAGATTTGCCCATACAGGCTGAGACTGTGAATTGTCAAGCCATAAGCCGCCAAAACTCCGAAAATATCGCTGAGCAAAAAGGACTGATTGCGATAGGCAAAATGCAGCGCACTTTTTGTTCCCTCAGTTTTAAGCTCGATCACGGCTTGTTTTGACTTATACAGTTGATAAGCCAGTCGGAGATTTTGCAGTTGGATTTCACTGCTGACAAACTGCTCATAAAACTGCGGGAACGCCCGGTTAAAGCGCTTTAACAGTTCTAACGTAGAGGATTTTAGACCCAGAGCCATAGTGGAGGAGACCGCCGCTCAACGACACGCAGATAAAAAGCTGAAACTAAAAAATATCGAGATGGAGACTGCCAATTGCTAACATTTCCCCAAAATCAGGAGAATGCAACTCAAATCCGAGAGATATACTAACTATTACTGCTTCACTGTGATGACCTTGGCATGGGTTTTTGGAAAAGCTTATTTAGTAGCACGGATGCTTCGATCGAGAAACCAGCTTCGACGGAGAGTTATGTTGTCCCTGGATCACCAGAGGGGGCAACGGCAAGCGATCGCGCCAACTCGCGAGTCTTTTTCTCAACAGAGCGAGAGATTGATCTTTACGAGTTGGAGGAGTTGTGCGATGCGGTGGGCTGGTCGCGTCGCCCCTTGAGAAAAGTGAAGAAAGCGATTCAGTATAGCTTTCTAGTTGCAACGATGTGGGAGCAGCGCGGTGCGTCACGGCGACTGGTCGGATTTGCGCGGGCAACTTCTGACCATGCGTTTAACGCAACGATCTGGGATGTCGTGGTGCATCCAGATTTCCAGGGCAAAGGGCTAGGGAAAGCGTTGATGAAGTTCATGATTAAGAAGCTTCGCAGCGAAGATATCAGTAATATCACTCTGTTCGCTGATCCGCATGTCGTCAATTTCTACCGAAATTTGGGATTCATGCAAGATCCAGAGGGAATCAAAGGGATGTTTTGGTACCCGGATTAAAGTGAAATCCGGGCATCCGCATTCTCAGAGTTCCCCAGACTGTGAAGCAGGGATACGATCGCGCCGATGAAATTCTTGAATTACCGTAGGATTCGTGCTTGCTGAATCCATAAGCCGATGTAATCTGTCGTGGGGCAGAGATCGCGTCGTTGCATCGTGGAAACGTAAAGCCGCAGCAGTTGACGATGGAGTTGACCGATCGAAGTTTGCGCCAATTGTGTGGGTGAGGCAATGCCCGCGTGAAGAAGCAGTCCAGCGTACTCACAGCCGACACTGGGAATACGGGCGAGGTCAGCAAGGGCAACCCATTTATTTAGCTGGCGAATTGGAACTTGGAGTTCAGTGGCGAGAAGATTTCTCTGATCTTGCGTTTTACCGAGTTTGAACAGATCTAGCGTCGTGTGAATGTGACGATCGTTCAGCCGAGTTGCGTCATCGGCAGCAAGACCTGGAAGTAGGTCGATCCCCCAGCTTGCCGGGGGAATGCCTGCTGGTTTTTTCGATGGCTTTGAGGAAGAATGCGCCACGGTGTCCTCGAACAAAATTAGAACATTTAGTTTAACAACTGGAACTTGCCAAAGCAAAGTTGTAGCGAGTTTACTTTAGCTTGTGATAGAACTAGAGATAGATCGGATGAGCTAGCCTCTATCATTTGATAGGGTATCGAAGCCTTCAGAAAACGAATAAAACTTTCATTTACAGTTGTATTTTCTAACAGTTTCACGATCGAGATGGTTCGTTAACAACAAATTCCTTAGCATTGCTACTTAACGATGAACACCGAACTGACATCAGACCTTAAACCGATCCGCTGCCTCGAAGACGCAATCGAACGCTGTCAACACCTGGGGATGCGTCTCAGTCGCCAGCGTCGATTTATTCTCGAATTGCTTTGGCAGGACCAGGAGCATTTATCAGCGCGAGAGATCTACGATCGCCTGAATCGTCAGGGCAAAGATATTGGCCATACCTCGGTGTATCAGAATCTAGAAGCGCTGTCTGAGCAAGGGATCATCGAGTGTATTGAGCGATCGGATGGGCGACTGTATGGCAATGTCAGTGATGCTCATAGCCATGTGAATTGTCTGGACACGCAGCAGATTTTAGATATTCACATCGAGCTTCCTGAAGAAATCATTCGCCAGGTAGAAGCAAAAACGGGTGTGCGAATCACAGAATATCATATTGATTTCTATGGCTATCGAGCGCAGTAGGAATCATTGAGTTACAGGTATTTTTTACAGCGATCGTCCTTTCTTTGGACTTGAGAGCCAGAAATTCATCAGCGAGTTTGTGAATTTCAGCTTGTCGATTTAGCCATTACGCTGCTTGCAAGTTGTAAAGAATTGTAAGTGGCGTTTTTGTTGTAACTCCCGGAAACGCTGGTTTTTCGTGCGGAACTTGTAAAAGCAATCTGCATCAAGGGTTCCATTGGCAAAATCGCCTGTAGAATATCCGAGACTCTGACCCGCCGCCTGATAAAGGTTCGCAGCGACAATGGCTAGAAAAACCACTCCTCAATGGCTTCAAGGGCTTCAAGCATTCCAGAAGCCGAAGTCTACAAAATCGCATCTGCCCACTCCGACCGATCGTCCGCCTGAGAATTCTACTGCTCTGCTTGAGAGCCATCCGCCCGCGAAGCCAAAACGCCGCAAATCGCCCCCCAATCAGCGTAAGGTCGCCAAGATTGGGCAGCGGGCGGCGAGAACTGCGTCTTCAGCTACACGGGCACTCGCGCAACGCACGGGAGCTATCGCGAGTGCCTGGAAATGGCAGTTGATTTGGCTAGGAATCTTAGGCGTTTTTGGGGGCACTGGGGCGATCGCGTTCTGGTGGCTGTCAAAGGTTCCCCCTGCGGTGGACTGTAAGCAAGTGACGGTGCAGTCGCTAGAGTCAGAGCAATTGTCTTGCGCTCAGCAAGCAGCGCAATCCGGTAAGGCTGATCAAATTCTGGCATCGATTAATCTAGTCAAGGATTGGACAACCGATCATCCCCTGTATGCCCAATCGCGATCGCTGCTGCAAGACTGGTCGAATTCGCTGCTGATTCTGGCGCGGGATCGAGTTGGACAGCGAGATATCAAGGGGGCGGTGTCCTTAGCCAATCAAATTCCGAAGACGAGTCCGATTTACAAAGAGGCTCAGGCGGCGATCGAGCGCTGGACAGAGGAATATCGGCGCGGAGAAGTGATCTACGTCAAGATTGTCGATGCGCTGAAGAAGCAAGATTGGAACAAAGCCTCAGAAGAAATGGCGCAACTGGCGCTAGTGAATGATCCCGGTTGGCAAGACCGTTTAGGTGAGATTCGCGAACAGTCAAACAATGAGCGTAAAGCCTGGAAAGCGCTTACCGATGCGCGGAAGTTTGCTAAATCGAATCCACCGAGTCAGCTAGGACAAGCGATCGCGCTGACAAATCCGATCGATCGCAAAACTTTTGTCTGGACATTGCAGGCAAATCAAGAGGTCGTACGCTGGCGTAATACGATCTTTCAACTGGCGATCGCGCAATTCGATCAGCAGAACATTACTGAAGCCAGTCGGTTGATTAACTCAATTCCAGAAAGCATCAAGCTAACGAGCGCCAATCAGGACTTGGTGCGGTTAGTGCGGGCACGGGAAATTGAGACGGGCGATCGCTACGCTGCTCCTGGATTAGAGCGGATTGCGCCACTCATGATGGCGACCCATTTGGTGAAGCAGATTGATCCCCAAAGCCCATTTGCATCACGAGCAAAAGCGTTAATTCCACGCTTAGAGCAGCAGACCCAGGATTTAATGCAGTTGAATGTGGCAAGCACGATCGCGAATCTTCAGCAGATCCCAATGTTAGAAGCTGCGATCGCTCAAGCGGCATCAATCCAGGCAAAGCGTCCGGGACGACTGCACGCACAAACCTTGATCGCGCAGTGGCGTAAAGAGCTACAGTCGATGCAAGATCGCCCCGTACTCGCTCGTGCTCAGCAGGTCGCAAAATCGGGCAAGATCGGCAATTTGCGATCGGCGGTCGCAATGGCAACGCTGGTTAAACCCAAGCGATCGCTGCGAATCGAGGCGCAAACCTATATTGCAGATTGGACGAATCAGATCGAAATTATCGAAGATCGCCCAATTATTAACAACGCCAAAGCGATCGCACAAGCTGGACAACTTGGACAGGCGATTACGGTAGCGAGAGGAATTCGACCGGGACGAGCGCTGTACAACGAGGCGCAAGGCTTGATCGGAGAGTGGGTCTATCAAATTCAGATTGCGGAAGATCGATCGCTGTTGGCTCAGGCAACGAGTCTGGCAAATCAGGGCTATCTGACGCGGGCGATCGATGCGGCATCGGGAATTACACCCGGACGACCTTTGTATGGGGAAGCGAGGAGTGCGATCGCGCAGTGGGCAGCAGAGCGGGCAGAGATTTGGCGGCAGCGAGATATAGCTCCGAGTTATGGCGCTCCGGTTGAGCCATCCCCTGAGCCGGAGTCTACCGAGTCAGAGCCAACGTCACCGGATTCTCCGGAGCCAACGCGCTAAGCAATTTCCATAGCTTGTGCAACGGGTCGCTAAACTGTTTAATCAAAACAAACTTGCTATCGAATGGATGAATAGTTTAGCTGGGGCGGCGCGATTGATGATTGTGGAGCGAGATCCGGTGTTTCGATCGGGCTTGCTCAATTGTTTGAGTCGGTTTCCAGAGTTTCGCGTCGTTGCGGAGGCAGAATCGATCGCGATCGCGAGTCGCACTTTGGCGGAACTGGGGCGCGATCGATTAGATGGCATTTTGCTCGGAATCGACAGCGAATCTGCTCAGCAGATAAAAGCGCAGTATCCAACCGTGCCGATTTTGCTGATCGAGCCACTGTCTGAGCCAGAATTAGCCGCGGCATTTCAGGCGGGGATCGAAGGCTACTGTCCTAAAGGGAGTTCGATTGCTGAGTTTGTCACGGCAATTCGGCAGATTACAGCGCGGCAGAACTATTGGCGATCGGAGGTGTTGCAGCAGTTAACGCTTCAGGGGACGCGATCGCAATCGATTAGTGTTGCCAGGGTGATTCGGCAAAATTGGCGATCGTCGGGACTCGCTCAAATCGATGCGGCATTGAATGACATTGACGCGCAATTACGATCGATGACTCTTTCAACCTTGGATCAGATTTTTCTGACCGGACGACGACGAGAGCTG
Source organism: Cyanobacteria bacterium FACHB-63 (assembly GCA_014695255.1). Lineage (GTDB taxonomy): Bacteria > Cyanobacteriota > Cyanobacteriia > Leptolyngbyales > Leptolyngbyaceae > Leptolyngbya. Next base: position 132,320 of record JACJNX010000028.1, on the reverse strand, counting down.
AGAGCAGCGCGATGGTTGGTGCAAAAAGCCTTACCGCCTGAAGAAATCCAACCCCAAAGAGGCGCGATCATTCCCCTTGAACCTGCGACTTCTGCACCTCAAATCTCAGAAATTATTCCAGAAGCGCCGCAACCGAAAGCATGGCAAGGAGAACTGCTCGATCGCATCGCGGCAAAACTTCAATCTAATCTCGATAATCTAACGAATATTCCTTTAGAAATCGACATCTTGAGATTAGAAAAAAAACGGGAATTGTTCTTTACGATTCTGAGACAGCTAGAAGAATTATTGGATGAATTGAGATTTTCTCAGATTCAATCGGATCAACTTGCAGCGAGGCAATCTGAGGTTTTATGTGACTTGTGGCAAGCGATCGTCATTCAATTTTTCGGACGCTATTCGATGGTGCGAGTGAAAAAGCGCGATCTTGAAATCGTGTCCGCGCTGCTTGGACAAAGAGACATGGTGCAGGCGCAGATTCTAGATCAAATCCCGCTGACACAGGCAATTTTTGAACATTTGCTGTTTGAAACACCGCTGATTGTTGATCAAACGCTCTACGAAGTGGGCACTCTTGAAGCCCGCGATCGCGCGATCGATCTGCTGGAAAATCTAATGATTCAGCTTGCAAATGCTGTGATTCAACCGCTATTGAATCAATTTTCTAACCTAGAAGCAATCAAGCAAAACTATTACGATCGTCGTCGATTATCAACGCGCGAAATTGAGCGATTCCGCAATGATTTATCCTGGCGATTTCGAGTCGAGCGATTTTTTAATGAACCAAAAGCGATGTTTGAAAGCCGTTATCGCCTCTTTGTCTTGAGTGAATATGGCATCGATCGCATTACAATCTATTCTCCCAGAACCGAAGAACTCGAAACGCTTTCCGGCGTACAATTAGCAGTCACGCTTGCGCTAGAAACTCGCGATGCAATTTCTCCACGATTAAGAAGTACGATCGCATTTCTTGGTAGTGGAATTGTCTATCTGTTGACTGAAGTAATCGGACGTGGGATCGGACTGATTGGACGGGGAATTCTCAAAGGAATTGGAAAATCAGTTCGCGGATAGCACGAACTCGGCAAGAACGGCAAAATAGTATCAGGAGAAACGTCGATCGATCTTGAATTTCGCGCTTGAATCTGCAACATTTTCAAGTAGAGCGATTAGACTAAATTTGCAACCTCTATTTTTGAAATCATTAAAACTCTGGTTTGGCGGGAGCGCGATCTATGCTTGAAATTATTGGTGCATTCTGTCTGATTCTGTTAGGCGGTGTGATTGGCTCAATTCGTGTCATTGAGCAGGGTGATCAAGCGATCGTGCAGCGACTGGGAAGATATGAGCGCACCCTCAATCCAGGGCCGAATGTGGTCATTCCGTTTCTAGACACGGTATTAGTGGAAACGGTGCGAGAGCAACTTTTAGACATCGATCCCCAGCGGGCATTTACCAAAGATAATGTGCCGATTGAAGTCGATGCGATCGTATCGTGGCAGATTCTCGATTTGCAGAAGGCTTATTATGCCGTTGAAGATTTGCAAGAGTCGCTGAAGCAGATTGTGATCTCAACTTTGCGAAACGAGATTGGATTGCTGACGCTGGAACAACTCTTTTCTTCTGCCGCCGCGATCAATAAAGCACTATTGCGCGAGTTGGATCAGTCCACCGCCAACTGGGGCGTGAAAGTGATTCGCGTCGAGGTGCAGGAATTTCAGATTTCGCCTGCGCTGCGGGAGTCGTTAGAAAAAGAGCGGGCAGCAAAGGCGGAAAAAGCAGCCGAAATGACTCGAACCCAAGGAACAGTCGAATCAATTCAGCAGCTAGCGCAGGCACTCCAAGGACAAATGAACGCAGATGATGTGCTGCGCTACCTAGTGGCAAAGGATTATGTCACCGCGAGTATGGAACTTGGTAAGAGCGATAACTCTAAAATTGTGTTTATGGACCCACGGGCGCTGAGTGAGGCGGTGACAGATTTGATGGGGCAAGCTGATCCGCCCCGTGATCGCGGCAACCTCAACGGTGAGGGTTAGGGAGTTCTCCAAATCGCATCGGCAACGCGGCAAGCATCGCGCATTTCTGCAACATCGTGAACGCGAACCACATCGGCTCCATTGGCGATCGCGCTGATACAGGCGGCAGCCGTTCCCCAAACTCGCTTTTTTGGGTCAGGCTGATGGAGAATGTGCCCAATAAAGCTTTTGCGCGAGGCTCCGACTAAGATCGGACAGTTCAAAGATTTCAAGTCTTGTAATCGCCGTAGAATTTCCAAATTTTGCTCATATTTTTTTGCAAATCCAATTCCTGGATCAATCATGATCTGAGTAATTCCCTGTGCGATCGCGCTTTCGATGCGCTCCTGTAAGAAATCACAAATCTCTTGCATCAGATTGTCATACTCGGTTAACGACTGCATCGTTTTCGGCGTTCCTCTCATGTGCATCAAAATGATTGGAACCCCTAGTTTGCCAACGGTGGCAAGCATTTCTGCATCGAAGACCGCACCAGAAATATCGTTGATCATATCTGCTCCCGCTACGATCGCGGCTTTTGCCACCTGCGATCGCGTGGTATCGACTGAAATTGGAATCTCAAATCGCTGCCGAATGGCTTCGATGATGGGGAGTACGCGATCGAGTTCTTCTTGCAATGAAACTTCTTCAGCGTTTGGGCGAGTGGATTGTCCGCCAATATCGAGAATGTCTGCACCGGCTTTGATCATGTGTTCAGCTTGAGCGATCGCGCTCTGGAGCGAATTAAACTGTCCGCCGTCGCTAAAGCTATCGGGTGTCACATTCAAAACACCCATAATGTAGGTTTTCTGTCCCCAGTGAAACGTAGTGCGCGATAGTTCCCAAGCTTGCATGGTGAATTAAAGACTCTGCTTCTTGAATCATCGCATCAAAAACTGCACCCCTATCTTTAGGTAGAGCCGAAATCCCCCACTGAGAAAGACGCGAAGAGTGCAGCGATCGTCAAATGATAGTCCCAGTACGTTATGGAGTAACGCTCTATGTTGAATCTCATTGCTGCTGCTTATCAACAATCACCCACTGGCAATCTCTGGAACTGGCAAGGAACTCCCTTCATCGTTGGAGCTTGCTTGTTGGTATTGCTGATCGGCTCACGCACAATTAAATACCCTCAGACAGGCGCAAGAATGCCATTACCTTTTTCTAAATCTCTATTCAACAGCATCAGCGTAGCCGGATTCCTGGCTTGCATGAGCTTTGGTCACATTCTTGGCTTCTTGCTCACGCTCGGATTCGCGAATACCGCACTGAAATAAAGTGAATCGGGCAAATAAGGTGAATCGGGGCGATCGCGCCCCCAATTACCGCTTCAGCAGTGAGACGATCGCGTTCACTAACTCATCTGGATCGACAGGTTTCGCCAAATGCCGCTGAAATCCCGCTTTCAGAATTTGCCGCTGATTCGCTTCTCCTGCATAAGCTGTGAGTGCGATCGCAGGAATTTCGCTCTTTTGCCGAATCTGCTTTATCAATTCATAGCCATCGAAATCGGGCATTGCGATATCGCTGACCAGGATATCCGGGGCAAATTCAGGCAGAGTTTCAAGGGCTGATGATGCAGATTGAACTCCTCGAACGATCGCGCCTGCTGTTTCCAGCAAGAACACTAAAAAATCAAGGTTATCTGCTTCGTCGTCTACGGCAAGGATTTTGAGTCCAGCTAGATCGCCCTGTGATTCTATTGGCTCTAAGGCGGAGCTAGATTGCTCTAAAGTGTTGACCCTCGGCAATCTTACGGTAAAAACTGACCCTTGATCTTCACCCAAACTCTCAGCAGAAATGGTTCCCCCGTGTAGCTCAACCAGGTGCCGGGCGATCGCAAGTCCCAAGCCCAATCCGCCAAACTGCCGCGTTGTGGAAGAATCCGCCTGCCGAAATCGCTCGAAAATGTGCGGCAAAACGTCCGCTTGAATTCCTTTTCCGGTGTCGCGTATTTGAATTTCTGCCTCGTCGCCAATTTGTGACAGCGTCACCCCAACTCTCCCCCGACTCGGCGTGAATTTCACTGCATTCGAGAGTAAGTTCCAAATCACCTGCTGCAGTCGGTTTGCGTCGCCTCGCACCCTGCCAACTGTTGTATCAAGATTGAACACGAGGTCGATCTCTTTTGCTTCTGCGGCTAACTGAATAGCTTCTGATGCCGCTGCGATCGTCTCTGCAAGATTGACCCAATCATTGTTTAACGTAACTTTGCCTTGGAGAATGCGAGAGACATCCAGGAGATCCTCGATTAGTTGAGTTTGCAGATGGGCGTTGCGCTCGATCGTGTCTAAGGCTTGCGGCACTTTTGCGGGTGGGCATTTTCCTGCTTTTAGCATCCTCACCCAACCTAAAATTGGGTTCAGTGGCGTTCTCAACTCATGCGACAGCACCGCGAGGAATTCATCCTTGATGCGATTGGCTTGTTCGGCTTGTTCGCGTAGAAGTTTCTCGCGCTCAAGTAACTTCTGTCGTTCCGCTTCACGCTGTTTCGCTTCCGTAATATCAATGACTGCCCCGATTAATCGAATCGCATGTCCAGACGGATCAAAGAGGGCTTTTCCAGTCGCTGAAATCCAGCGCTCAATACCATCTGAAGATCGAATGATGCGATATTCAAGCTTGAGATCCCCGGAGCTGTTCGGCGCGATCGCGGTTTCAACTAATTGATTACTCCGATCGCGATCGTCGGGATGCAGCAAAGTTTCAAAGCGTTCGTAGCTGATTTCTGCATCGCTCGGCAATCCAAACATTGCCTTACAGCCGTTATCCCACGTGAGTTGCTGGGTGGCAAGATTAAAATCCCAAGTGCCCAAATTTGCACATTCGATCGCCAGCCGTAAGCGTTCTTCTGCTTCTCGCAGTGCTGCTTCGATCTGTTTGCGCTCGGTAATATCGGAGAGTGCCCCTGGAAAAGAGATTGGGTTTCCGCCTGTATCGTATTCCACCCGTCCCCGCGCTGCGACCCAGCGTTCCTCCCCACTTGCGGATCGCACTCGGTATTCTGCAAAATACTCCTCTCCCGTCGCGATCGCGTTCTGAATCGCAGCGCTTACGGATTCGCGATCGTCCGGGTGCATTCCATCAATAAAAAATTGGATTGGTAAACCTCGCCTTGCGGCTTCTGGGTCAACCCCAAATAAATTGGCAAATGCCGCATCAGTCGAAACCACATTGTCTTGAATGTGCCAGCGCCAGGTGTAGATTGACCCTGCTGCTAAAGCAGACGACAAAAGTACGTCAGCTTCTCTGAGATCGGCTTCGGTTTGCTTCAATTGACTGAGATCGATCGCGTAGCAAAATCCACTCATCGAACCATCGCCAAACGTGCCGCCACCGAGCAAAATCGGAATGCGCCGACCATCTTTGTGAAAATACTCTTTTTCATAGGGCGTACAGTATCCCTGGCTGAAGCTTTCTTCAAGCGCTTGATTGTCGCGTGTCGTCCATTCCGGCGGAGTCAGGCTTCTCCAGTTGAGTTGCCCGGATTCGAGGTCTAAGCGCGTATAGCCGATCAAGTTGAGAAAGGCATCATTCGCATCGCTGAGGCGATCTTCCTCCAACATGGCGATCGGAATCATGTTGCCGTCAAAGATGCTGCGGAACCGCGCTTCACTCTTTTGCAAAGCTTGTTCGGTCTGCTTGCGATCAGTAAGATCTGTGAAAAAGAGCGAAACGCCCACTGCCGAGGGACAAACCCGATTCAGATACCAACGGTTCCACCTCGGATAAAAGAATTCAAACTCGATCACTCGCTGCTCCTGGACAGCGCGATGATACTCGATGTCGATCGTGCTTCCAATTAAATCTGGAAATACATCCCAAAGTCGATTTCCGATTAGCTCAGATTGCGGTCGGTCTATTAACTTGGTTGCTGTTGAGCTGATATAGGTATAGCGCCACTCGCGATCGAAAACGACAAACGCATCGGTAATACTCCGTAAAACCGCTTCGGTTTGCGCTTTTGCAGCTTCAGCTTCTTGGCGTAAAAGCCGCTCTCGATCGCTGGCTTCTTGTCGCGCTTTTTCGTCGAGCTTCTCTTGGGTAATATCGCGGACTTCGATCACCGTGCCGATCGTTCGTCCTGCTTCTCGAATCGGACTTGCCGTGTAGGTGACTGGATAAAAGTGTCCGTCTCGATGCACGAACACTTCTTCGCCTTGTTCTTGGTTATTTTGGGGGAACACCTGATCGATCGGACATTCGCAGAGCGGATAAGGACGACCATCTGGGCGGGTGTGGTGAATCACATCATGTAGCGCCCGTCCTTGAAGTTCTGAGAGCGCATACCCCGTTAACTTCTCAGCCGCCGGATTCATGTAAACACACTGTTGATGCTCATCCATGACAAACAGCGCCAAAGTTGCATTATTACAGACTGTTTCTAAATACTGCTTATAGTATTGAGTGTCCGTTTGGGGTTGCGGTAGCCGCTGGTGTTCGCTGAGGGATCGAAAAGGTTGCGAAGTCATGAAGAGCCGGAATAAGTTAAGTATCAGGCAAAAGCGAACTTATATCCATCATATGGTAGGCGGTTAAGGGTTTTAGTTCACCGGTCGTAGGGGTCTATCTACTTTGTGCTTTTAGAGACTACTTATAAGTCGAGTAATTCATAAGTCGAGTAATCCGGGCGGGGGGGTGATTTCGATTCGCTGTCGATCGAGGTCAACAATCGGGACGATCGCTTCGACAAAGGGAATCAAAATTTGCTGAGTTTTTCCGTCTTCCGTTGTCTTAGCGACTTGCAGTAAGTCATGTCCTGCTGGAATTACATCGCTCACTGTCCCAATCAATTCTTGAGTCACTTGCTCATAAACGGGTAAACCGATTAGATCTGCAACGTGAAATTCACCCTCTTCGAGTTCGAGTCGATCGGTGTCTGGAACGAGCAGCTTGCAATCTCGCAGCGCTTCAGCCGCGTTGCGATCGTGAATTCCTTTCAGTTGAATCACATAGAGTCCTTTGCCGTCAAGGTAACGCCCGGAGACAAGTTCGATCGGTTCGGGTTCACTCTGGTTCGGGCGCAAAAGCCAGCGCCGTCCCGGTTCCTCAAAGCGCTCCGGAAAGTCCGTATTGGGATAAACGCGCAATTCGCCTTTGAGTCCTTGAGCCGCAACAATTTTACCGATTTCTAAGTAACCCATGCGTTCTATGATCCATAAACTTGCTGTGCGACTTGTGCAAGTCGTTCCATTGCCGTTTCTAGTTCGGCATCTGTTCCAGTAAGGCTAATTCTGAGGCATTGCTGCTTGTGCTGCCACTCTTCTTGCAAGCCTGGGAAGAACGTACTGCCGGGAACGACGATCACGCCGACTTTTTTGAGTTCTTGGTAAAATTCCCAATCGGTTACAGGCAACTCATCTAGCCAAAGCCACGCAAAGATTGCCCCCTCACCTCGATGCAGAAACCAAGGCAGCGATCGCGGCATCGTGCGATCGAGCGTTGCTTCGACGATAGCGATTTTGCGTTGGTAAAACGGACGAATCACGTTTACGGAAATGTCTGCCAGTTGACCGGATTGAATGGCGCGGGCGGCGATCGCTTGTCCGTATCGCGGCGAGTGAATGCAGAGATTGGTTTGGAAGCATTCGAGCGTATGAATGATCTCAGGTTCTCCGATCGCAATGCCAATGCGCTCTCCGGGGAGTCCTGCTTTCGATAAACTCATGCAGTGAACTACATTGCCCCCAAACACGGGCGACATTTCTGTAAAGTTCAAAGCTGGGAAAGGTGGCGCGTAGGCAGAATCAATCAGAACGGGAGCATCATGAATTGCTGCAAGTGAAGTAATTTTATTCACTTCATCGTTGCTTAAAACGTTTCCAGTTGGATTGCAGGGACGCGAGAAGATTACACATCCAGTCTGTTCATCAATCTGTAGCTGATTGAAGTTCGGACGATACTTAAATCGATGATTTTCGTGATCGATTTCTAATTCTGGTTTGTAGGCGATCAGCGCTTCTGGAGTCAGTGTAACGCCGCCATATCCGGTGTAATCAGGACTCAACGGCAGCACAATTTTTCGGAGTTCTCCGCTTGCGGTATATCCGCCGAACGCATTCGCCGCATAGAAATAAAGGCTTTGACTTCCGGGAGTGATCAAAACATGACGATCGCTCAAATTCAATCCGTAGCGCTGATTAAAATCTTGAACGATCGCATCGATTAAAGGCTGATATCCCTGGCTTGCTCCATAGCGACAGACGACATCGCCATATTCAGGACTAGCTAGTAATTCTGTGGTACAGTCGCGCCAAAGCTGCTCAACTTCCGGCAAAATCACCGGATTTCCTGCACTGAGATTAATAAAGCTCTGTCCGGCTCCTGCACGAAGCGTCTCAATAATGTCTTTCATAATCGCCCGTACACCAGACAGGCGAGACATTTCGGTTCCAAGTTGACTCAGCGCAGGATTCATCACAAACCGTAAAATTTAGAGCAATCTTGATGCTACCGATCAATGGGCGCGATCGTGCATTAATTTTTGCTGCAATTCATTCCATAGATTTTGAAAAACCTGAGCAAGACTCTCAGGGGCTTGAGAGCTTGCAACTGTGATTCGTCTGTCTTGCATTTAGGGGGGAACTGCAAGACCAAAAAAGCGACCCTACTAGGTAGACTGCCAAACTACGTAAGAGCATACTTACGCATTTTCCTCATTGCATCCGTAGATCTGCACAAGTTTAGTGATTTTTGGCTTAGTGTTCCGCGAAACTACACAGTTCCGGTTTGTAGGTCAGTTGGTAAATCTAAAGTGTCACCGATACGATCGCCGGTATGATACGCCGCCAGCAGCACTTCGCTCGTTTTGCCCCAGCCAATCGTCCCGTCTGCGGCAAGCGCGATCGCGCCTAAGTCTCGACGATTTCGATAGGCTTCACCGAATGATTTTGCCAACGAGTTTGCTAAGGATTGCCCATCCGTCACCCGAATCACAATTCGAGCCGCTAAACATTCATCAATGATGTCTTCTCCGATGCCAGTACAACTCACTGCCGCATCTGCGGTTGCGTAATTCCCTGCAGGCATCGCAGAATCACTGACTCGTCCGATCCGCTCAAAGCCTTTACCTCCGGTTGATGTCCCGACTGCAATCTGTCCTTGAGCATCCAGCACCACAACCCCGATCGTGCCTCGTCCCGCTGATTCGGAAATCAATTCTTTTTCCGCGACCACGCCTGCCATTGCTCGATTAAAGTTGCCTTCGCGCTCTTGAATCCATTCCTGTAAGCGCAATTCGGTCATCGGATCGTAAAGCGGCAGTTGCAGTTCTCGCAAGAGTTCCGCAGAGCCAATGTCGGACAACACGCGATCGTCTGAAGTTTGCAGAAATAAAGCAAGCTCGATCGGGTTTTTGACTCGTGATGTATTAATCACGCCGCTGAATCGCTGCTGCGTTCCATCCATTAACGCCGCACTCATGCGGATTTGTCCATCGGATTGCAGCACTGACCCGGTTCCCGCGTTAAATCGTGGATCATCTTCGAGAAGTTGGCATCCGGTGACAACCGCTTCGGTTGCCGTTGCTCCTGCCAGTAGAAGCGCGTAGACTTCTTCTACCACTTTGTAGAGCGATCGCCGAACCGATTCAGCACCGCCTTTTCCCTTGAGCGAACTTCCTGCACCCCCATGAATGATCAGTTTGGGCTGAACGCGATCGACAGACATGAAAGAGACCTCGCACAAGACAGATAGCACAAAAGCTTATCATGTCTCACTCACATCGCAATCACAGGGATTCAGGTTTAGCTTGCGACTTGCGTTTACGGCAGCGATCGCTACAGTATTTCACTTCGTCCCAACAGTCCTCCCATTTTTTTCGCCAGGTAAACGGCAAGCCACAGACAGGACAAACTTTGGTCGGTAAATCAGATTTGGCACGATGACGCGGCATAACGGATTCGAGACGTAAGATAGTTTATTTTAGAGCCTATGTCAGAGATGCCTGCTCAAGTCCGGATTGTTCTCGTCGAGCCTGCGGGAGCGCTGAATGTCGGGTCGATCGCTCGCGTGATGAAAAATATGGGATTGAGCCAGTTGGTGCTGGTGAATCCCCAATGCGATCTGCAATCCGATGATGCGCGAAAAATGGCAATGCGGGCGATCGATGTTTTAGAAGCAGCACAGATTGTCAATTCGATTCCAGAAGCCTTAATCGGCTGTCATCGAGCGATCGCCACCGCCGTTCGATCGCGAGTTGATGCCCCTCTAGAACATCCCCGTGATGCCCTGCCTTGGTTACTGGAACCTGGACTCAATACAGCTCTACTCTTCGGCTCAGAAGATCGGGGACTGAGTAACGATGAACTGAAATACGCGCAGCGATTTGTGTATATCCCAACGAGCGATCAGTATCGCTCGCTCAATCTCGCTCAAGCTGTCGCAATCTGCTGTTATGAACTGTTCCAAGCACCGCCACCCCCCCGACCCCAAACGATTCCCTGTTCGCTCGATGCGCTCGATCGCACCTATCAACATCTCGAATCTGTTCTGCTCGACATTGGATATCTGCAACCGCATACGGCAGCCAGTCGAATGGAGAAGCTTCGCTATGTGTTCGATCGTGCCAATTTATCAGAAGCTGAACTTGCCCTGCTGCGGGGCATTCTAAGACAGGTTGAATGGGCAGCCCGCGATCGGAAGGCTAAAGATTGATCAATCCGGACGGATCACTTCTCCGAAGTCAATGTAAAATCCCTAAAACAGTAAATCAAGCGTCCTCAACTTCAAACCGATCGTTTGCTCGAATGTCGGTAGAATGTCGCTGAAATCTAACCTTGTTTGACCAACGGAGAAAAGCGTAAATGTGGGATGAAACTGACGAGTCAGCCGCATCAAATCTTAACCGCAGCGAACGATCAACACCCTCTCGTTCACGTCGCCGCCCCCCAGAGTCGTTACGTTCTCCCCAACCCCCGATCCCGCTGTCCTCGCGTCGGAGTGGCGATCGTCGTCGGGAGCGCACTCTAAGGGAAGCGAAATCGCCGCATAAAGCTGCACCAGAACGCCCGATCGGTAAATCCCGCGAGTTTCCAACAACGGTGCGATCGTTTCGCACCCCTCCAGAACGCCCCGCTAGAGCCGAGCGTCGTCGGCTGGAAGTAGTGCCGTCTCCAGAACCACGTCGCCCACAGTCCCCACGAAAACCGATCGTCCAAGCTCCCAAAAGCCGATCGGCATTAGCAGTTCTCTATGGCGCTCGGTTGTTAATTCTGGGCGTAGGAATCGGCGTGATTGCAGGTACAAGCTTATCCATCCTTGACCCAGCCAACCGATTCAGCGCCTCATCTCAATCTGAAAAACCCCAACAAGTTGCACCCTCGCCGCCTCCGCCTATTGTCCAACTCGAACTCGGTCAGGAAATCACCACGCTCAAACCCCAACTTCAAAGCGCGATCGCACCCCAGACTCAACTCACTCCGGGGGTCATGCTTGTCGATGCTGACACTCGCGCTCAAATTGACATTAACGGCTCTACACCAATCGCGGCTGCCAGTACGATTAAATTCCCGCTTCTCGTTGCGTTTTTCCAAGCGGTAGACGAAGGTAAAGTTCGGCTCGATGAACCGCTGACGATGCGAAAAGAATTGGTCGCCCCAGAATCCGGTGATCTGCAAGATTTACCCGTTGGCTCTCAGATTCCCGCGATCGAAGTTGCCGCCAAAATGATCGAAGTCAGCGACAATACCGCCACCAATATGATCCTCGATCGTTTAGGTGGTAAGGATGCGGTGAATCAGCGCTTTCAAACCTGGGGTCTGACCCATACCAAAATTCAAAATCTGCTGCCTGATTTGCAGGGAACCAACCTGACTACGCCGCATGATATGGTAGCGCTTCTGGATGCCCTGCATCGCGGGAAAATGGTATCGCCCCGATCGCAAGATCGAATGCTCAACATTATGCGGAGAGTGAGAAATAATTCCTTAATTCCGCAAGGCTTGGGACAAGATGCAATGATCGCTCATAAAACTGGAGACATCGGCACCGTTCTGGGGGATGTCGGCATGGTCGATTTACCGAATGGCAAGCGCTACTTTATGGCAGCCCTGGTTAAGCGTCCGCACAACGACGATCGCGCAGGTGATTTGATTCGGCAGATGTCAAAGCTGACGTATCAATACTTCAATCAATTGAACACAGCGCCGCCGAGTCCGACCGCATCACCGAGTCCAGCCTCTGGATCTCAAGGAGCAGAGCCTTCACGATCGACGATCGCGCAACCCTAACAAAAAGATGGGTCAGGCAAACTCCTGACCCACAACACCTTTAAGACGATTCAGACCGCTAATTTATCCTGCACAGACAGGCTTGCCACTAGCATTCAGGCGGATCTTACCCTCTGTTCCATTGATCATAAATGGAACTTTCTGGTCTTCAACCACGCGCACAAACGCAGGCTTATCTTGCAAACAAGCGCCTACTGCTGCACCCCAAGCCGTTAAATCTTTCGACAACTTATCGGTGATCGGCGTATCGCTGGTCACGGATGCTTCTTGCGTCACCGCAAGTTGAATGGGCAGCGTGAATCTGGCAGGAGCATTCCCGATCGAGGGCAAGCTTGTTTCTTTGATTCCTGTGATGGATTCACCTTCAAGCACCATCGTTTTTGCATTCGTCTGAGCATTGGGGGCAGTGGACTGCTCAGCCGGAGTGGTTGGGACTGGTGCAGTTGTGGGAGCCGTCGGCGCTGCCGGGGTGGTTGAGTCAGGCGGCGTAGAAGGTGCTTCCGGAGTTGAGTTTGAGGGAGTGGTCGCATCGGGCGGTGTAGAAGGTGCTCCCGGAGTTGAGTTTGAGGGAGTGGTCGCATCGGGCGGAGCCGTCGGTGTTCCCGGAGTGGTGTTCAAAGGAGCGGCTGGACTGAGGCCAGGATTTGGAGTGGTCGTGTCCGGAGCCGTTTGTGTGGGTGAATCGGATGAAGGCGAGATCGGAGCCGTTCCGGGTGTGGAGTCTGTTGGGGTGGGTTTTGCCGGATCAGAAGTCGTCGAACTATCCGGAGTGGTTGGACTCGAAGCTGGGGCAACCGAAGGCGTTTGAGTTAAACCGGACGGACTTGCTTCTGGAGCACTAGGGGCTGAATTGGCTGGATAACTCAGAGGAGTAGTTTCTGGCTTCGAGATCGGAGAAAGTCCCGGAGTTGCGGGGGTACTCATCGTGGGTTCAGTCGGAGTGGTTTTTGCAGGCTTTTTGTCCGACTGAGCGATTGTGGGAATAGTGTATCCTGCAAGCACTGCGGCTACGCCAATAGCGGCAATCTGTTTCAGTTTGCTCACGTTCATCTCCGAATTTGCTAAAGGTCAATGATTTCGCACGTTGTGAACGCACCGAGATGATTTGCCGAACGTCTGTGTATTTGGAAAGTAATATAGGTCAGCGCTCGACAGCCAAACCGTACCGAAGCGATCGTGATCGACTCAACCCAACGAGGACAGATTGTAGATTGGCACAAGCCTTGGTGATCTCGCTCAAAAAACTGGCGCTTAAATTGCAGAAATTCGCATTAGAGTAAGGCGAGGCAAGGGATTTGATCGACGGTCAAGGAGAAGGAATGCAGAACCCGTATTACCGACTAGCGCCTTTCATCCAGGAGTATATTTACCAACAGGGCTGGGCGAGTTTACGACCCATTCAAGCAGAAGCTTGTCAAATTTTGTTTGAGACGGACAATCACTTGCTAATTGCTGCGGGTACGGCATCTGGGAAAACTGAAGCAGCATTTCTTCCCGTGTTGACGCTATTGCATGAAAATCCTTCCCGTAGCGTTGGCGCAATCTATATTAGTCCAATCAAAGCGCTGATTAATGATCAGTTCGATCGATTAACAGAACTCTTACAGTACGCAGATCTTCCCGTTTGGGCGTGGCATGGTGATGTGGCGCAAAGCCACAAGAAAAAACTGCTCGCTAATCCACGTGGCATTCTGCAAATTACCCCGGAATCCCTCGAAAGTTTGCTAATCAACAAAAGCGCGGAAATCGATCGTATCTTTGGTGACTTACGCTTTGTGATTATCGATGAAGTTCATGCTTTTATTGGGAGCGATCGGGGTTGCCAGATTTTGTGTCAGCTATCACGGCTTGCAAAGCTTACTAGCAACCAACCCCGGAGGATTGGACTGTCTGCAACACTGGGAGATTATTCTCTGGCAGAATCGTGGTTGCAGGCGGACACTTCACAAACTGTCATTACTCCAAACATTTCTGGAGCTTCAAGAAAAATTCAATTATCGATCGAGCATTTCTATGATCCGGGCTTGGTGGTTCGCGCTAAAGGAGACAGCCGCGATCGAGTTTTCAATCCTTATCATCTGTATTTGTTTCGGCAAACTGAAGGGCGCAAGAGTTTGATTTTTGCCAATGGGCGAACGGCAACCGAAGAAGCGATCGCAGCACTGCGAGAGATTGCCCAAGCAAAAGGCGCACCGGATGTTTATCACGTGCACCACGGCAGTATTTCGGCAGCGCTGCGAGAAACGGCAGAAGAAGCCATGCGCGATCCGGAGAAAATGGCGGTGACGGCGGCGACTGTGACCTTTGAAATGGGGATTGATTTAGGACATCTCGATCGCGTGTTGCAATTAGAAGCGCCTGCATCGGTCGCGAGTTTTCTGCAACGGTTGGGACGATCAGGACGCAGAGGAGATACGGCAGAAATGCGGTTTATCTGTGCGGAAGATAAGCCAACAGGTGAAGAGATCCTGCCCGAACAAATTCCGTGGCAGTTGCTTCAGTCGATCGCCATTATTCAACTCTATTTAGAAGAACAATGGATCGAACCTGCTCGAATCCTGCATTATCCTTTTAGCTTGCTGTATCACCAAACGATGAGTACATTGGCATCGCTAGGAGAACTGTCACCCAGTGCGATCGCTCAAACTGTGTTGAAGTTACCTCCGTTCCGATCGATTTCTCAAGATGACTTCCGATTGTTTCTGCGTCACTTGTTAGCTATTGATCATTTAGAACGCACTCCGGCGGGCGGTTTGATTGTTGGAATTGCTGCAGAAAAGTTAATCAACAATTTCAAGTTTTACGCAATCTTCCCGGACACCGAGGAATATTTAGTCAAATACAACGGCAAAGCGATCGGCAGTATTATTGTTCCACCTATGGAGGGAGATCGTTTTTCGCTTGCTGGAAAAACCTGGGAAGTGATCGAAGTGAACGCAAAGAAAAAGACGATCGCGGCTGAGCTAAGCAAAAAATCAGTCACATCAAGTTCATGGCGCGGTAATACGGGTGAGATTCATTCCAAAGTGCTACAGCGAATGAAACAGATATTGCAAGAAACAACGCTCTATTCATATCTGCAACCTGGAGCAAAACAACGCCTACAAGATGCGCGAGAATTGGCAAAATCAACCGGACTCTTACACAATCCGATTCAATTAATTGATGAGGAAGTTTGCTGTATTTTCCCGTGGATGGGAACAGTCGCGTTTCGCACGTTCGAACGATTTCTGCGCTTTTATGCCAAGGATGTCTTGGGACTGAAAAGCATCAAAGCTCGATCGCCATATTTTCTAATCGTGCGGCTGGGAAAATGCAAGCTTGAGAATTTATATACAGAAATTCAGTCCTTAAGCGATCGGGCAATTAGCGTATCAGATCTGATCAAGCCAGACGAAACATTGACCTTCAATAAATACGATGCTTACATTCCGATCGAACTGCTCGAAAAAGCGTTGACCCACGACTACCTGGATCTTGCAGAAGTGCAAACTTTACTCAAGAACTGGTAAATCGTCCGCAAGGAGGATGACTTTTTTGATCAATTATCCCTCAACCTGTTATGCTGTCCTGAAACCTTTAGGAGAAACAGCACCGTGCGGAATTCTCAGTCGATCGTCGTGGATTTAGAAATGTCCGATATCGAATATCTTGAATTGTTAGCGCAAGGACGCAATCCACTTCAGGAACAATCTTACACACAGCAATTAATCTGTTTTGGCGTTGAGCTAACAGAAGCAAAAGAAACTGCACCCCTATTCGATAAAAAAGACACCTCGATCGCTGAAAAAATTGCCGTTAATCGTGCCCTCAAACAAGTGTGGAATCGCCTCATCAAAATGGCGTGAAAGCCGCTCCTCTAGACTGATTGCGCCGCCTCGATCGTTGCCATAATAGAGAAGTAAGGCAATGATTGAGGCGCATGGTAGTTACTGCACCAGTTCGTGGAGCTAGTGGATCGAAGTTATGGATGCCCGATCGTGTGATTGTCACTCCCGCCGCATTGGATGAGCCGTGGGGACAGCAGATCGTCGATCGTGTTCAGCAGTTAGGTTTACCCGTCGAAGAATTACCGCGCAATCGCCTCAGTGGGTTACGAGGCGAGGATGAGCGCGAGACTTATAGCATTGCAAAGCGGACTTTAGCGATCGTCACTGCTCCTCAGAGCCAGTTCAAGCTCAGCCCAATTCCCCCGTCTGCGGATTGGCAGTTTCACATTGCAGAGGGCTGTCCGGGTCACTGTCAGTATTGTTATCTCGCAGGTAGCTTGTCGGGTCCTCCTGTGATTCGTGTTTACGCGAATCTGCCACAGATTTTGGATAACTTAGGGCGGTATGAGCGTCCCGGCAGCGAGACCAGTTACGAAGTGAGTTGTTACACTGATCCGCTTGGCATCGAGCATCTTACAGGTAGCCTTGCTGAGAGTATTCGCTACTTTGGGACACGCGAGGATGGTTATCTGCGTTGGGTGTCGAAGTTTAGCAATGTCGAGGGCTTGTTAGATTTGCCGCACAATGGACATACTCGCTGTCGCGTCAGCGTGAATGCAGCTCCGGTGAGTCAGCGCTTAGAGGGCGGTACTTCCTCAGTCGAGGAGCGGCTTCAGGCGTTGCGCCGACTCGGTTTAGAGGGTGGCTATCCGTTGGGCATTGTGATCGCGCCGATTATGCCGATCGACAATTGGCAGGAGCATTACACGCAGTTGCTCGATCGGATGTCCGAGTTGATCGACTTTGATTGCGACTTGACCTTTGAGTTGATTTCACACCGCTTTACTCCTGGCTCGAAGCAGGTCTTGATGAATTGGTATCCGAATACCAAGCTGGACATGGAGGAGTCGGCGCGGGTGGTGAAGCGCAATAAGTTCGGCGGCATGAAGTATGTGTACGATGCCAAGACGATGCGCGAGTTGCGTCAGTTCTTTGAGCGTGAGTTAGCGCAGCGCTTCCCGCAGGGTAAGGTTTTGTACTGGACTTAAGCGTTTGATTCGGGTGATTCTGATAGGAGTCGCCCGATTTTTATTGATGGTACGGGGAAACTGAAATTGGTTCTAGAATATGCCTCAAGGATCGCTTATTCCCCACTGGACGATCGTATGCTGCATGATTCTCCTAGCAATCAAACTTTTGAAGAGATGCCAAAAGTCCGATCGCCCAATCGCCTCACTCTAGATCCGCCGCTCATCAACCCGTGGCGACATCTTAAGATTGTCCGTCGCCTCAATCGTGTTGAGCCGTTTGATCATGCGGCACCTTTGTCTCCGCTCCGCCGCCGTGATCTAGAGATTATGGCGAGATGGTTCGATCGTCCAGATATGCTTGAAATCGAGCAGGAAATTAATCATCAATTGTCGCTCCTGCACCCAGAGCCACCCTGGGAAGAAGACCTCGACCTAAATTTCCTGAAAGAGTACCTTTGATTGCGGATCTTCGTGAAGTTTGATTGACAATTTCAGCCCGATCAAAAACACAGTGCGACCATATGAGGAGACTGTCGATCGTGGTGAGCGTTAAGAATGCTGGATTCACTGTTTGAATTTTCGCGGACAAATTGTGTGGGAATTTGCGCGTTTCTTGTTCCTACGAATCTGCTGACGACTTCTCTAACCTTGGCGCTGACAGGTTTAGGACGATCGCGCAATCAAGTTTTTGTCGCAGCAGGGGTGGCATCGCTGTTTTCCGGCATCATGGTGCTGCACGTTCTCACCTGGTTTTTGATCGGGGTTGTGATGCCGCCGACTTTTATTTTGCTGGGTTTGGGCAGTTTGTGTTTAGCAACGAACCTGGTTGCATTTTTCCGACCAGAACAAATTAGAGGATTGTTACGGGCACTTGTACAGCTTTTTGGTGCAACGTTTGAGGAGAATTTGCACTAGAGTAGATGTGCTAATCAGAATCAACTTCAATGACTGAATTGCCGAACGACGATCGCTCCAATCAATCTGTAAACTCGATCGACCTCGACGAAGAGTGGATTCCCGATGTCGATCCGGAGCCGGATTTTGCTGATCAGCCGCCCGTTCGTCGTCGCGTTGATCCAGATAGCCCGATCGTCATGGTGGAAACGGCATTTTTAGCGAGTGCTGCCAGCTTAGTTTGGCTGGTGAATACTTATTTCCCAATGGGGCCGTTTCTGCAAATCTTTTTTCCAATTCCGATCGCGTTAATTTATCTGCGTTGGGGTAGTCGAGCGGCGTGGATGGGATGCGTGATCGCGGGATTGCTGCTTTCGGTGTTGATGGCTCCGGTTCGCAGCATTCAATATGTCATTCCTTACGGATTGATGGGCGTATTGCTAGGAGCGTTGTGGTATCGCCGCGTGAAATGGTTTGTCTCCATTCCGATCGGTATGCTGCTCGGCGTGTTGGGTGCGTTCTTCCGCGTGTGGTTAGTTTCGCTCTTACTGGGTGATGATTTGTGGCAGTATGGCACCATTCAGGTGACAAACTTTCTAGATTGGATTTTCTCGCTGTTAGGATTATTAATTCAACCCTCGCTTGCATTGGTGCAACTGTTTATATTTTTGTCTATTATTGCGGCTAATACGGTGTATCTGTTTGTAGTGCATTTAGTGGCTTGGTTTCTATTCGATCGCTTAAACAATCCAATTCCCCGTCCGCCGCATTGGGTGCAAGTAATTTTTGACAATGAGTAGCGCGATCTCCATCTACACCAGGGAAAACCAAGCGCGTCTCTGGCTGGATCGATACCGAGGAAAAAAGCCTCATTTTGCTTGTGTTTTAGGATTTACAGAAACCGGATTAATCCCAGGAATTTCTGCCGCAGGAGCAACTCCCAACGATCGACAATTTACCGCGATCGCCGACGCAGAATTTCTCGTAAACGGCGTTCAGCCCAATCCACAATTTCCGCTACCGCCGCTTCATGTGGGCGCGTCTCCGGTTTATATTTCTCGCGCTGTGATTGAAGCGCTACAAATTCCGGTAACAGTCTTTAATGCGGGATTACCTCGATTGCCTGCAATTGGCGCAATTGATTTACACGGCAGTCCGGCTCGATGTGTGAGTACGGGCGCAGCGTTAGATTTAGCAATCGTGCATCACCTGTTTAATCAAGGCTTGAAATGGGGTGAGAAGCTTGCTCAGGAAGCAGAGTATCTAATTTTGGGGGAATGTGTGGTCGGCGGAACTACAACTGCGCTCTCGGTTCTGACTGGGCTTGGAATTGATGCCGCCGGAAAAGTGAATAGTAGCCATGCAATCTGCAATCACGCTCAGAAATGGGAGCTTGTGCAGCAAGGCTTAGCCAATTACCCTGAAGATCCGTTCTCGATCGTGGCTGCCGTTGGCGATCCGATGCAAATCACCGTAGCGGGAATGGCGATCGCAGCGAGCCGATCGAGCGGCGTTTTACTGGCAGGTGGAACACAAATGCTGGCGGTATACGCGCTGATTCGGGCGATCGCCCGTGTGCAAACTTTACTTTGGGACGCTGATCAAATCCTCATTGGCACAACGCGCTGGGTGGCAGAAGATTCGACCGGAGACACCGTTGGACTTGCGACAACGTTGAGCGATGCAACCCTAATGGCAACTCGATTAAGCTTTACTGATTCGCGCTGGAATCAGCTTCGAGCCTACGAACAAGGATTCGTCAAAGAAGGTGTGGGAGCGGGAGGATGCGCGATCGCGGCTTCGGTCTTTCAGAACTGGGGGCAGATTGAATTATTAGGCGCGATCGAACAGTTACTTGATCGCTCATCCCGATTTATTTAATTAATTTAGTGAACGCGCTGCGCCAAAAGTTGTTCTTCTAGCGCTGCAATTCGATTGTAAGCAGCAGTCAATTGGGCGGTGAGGCGTTGAATTTGGATTTCTGGAGCCAGCGTTCTTTCGCCGCTGTGAGCAGACGAATCAATCGTATGATTATCCAATAAAACGTCTTTGTGTTCCATTGAAGTATCGGACGATCGCGAATAGGCATAGCGTCCGTTCGTAGTTCCGAAGGTCGATCGACTAATTCCAGACTGAGAGCCAGTCTGAATTTCGGTCAAGGCTTGCACCAGATTTGCTCCTAGATGTTCAATGGTCTGGTGTAGCGAATCTACCTTGCTGTTGAGAGCGTTGATCTGGGTCTGGATGGTATCCATTAGTTAACCTTTACCCCTACTTTTCTAAGGTCTTATGGTAATTCACGAAATTCAATTTTGTGGGCTTATTCCTGAATCATTTAACGTTTTGTGGCGGACCAAAACTTGCTGAAATAAACGAATGAGCATTAGCTCAATTTAAGTCTCGAAACGTGAACAAAATCTAAAATAAAGAAAAAATTGACTCCAATCTAAAGCAAAAATGTATTGAAATTTTTGATAGAAAACTAGAAGATTCATTCGCTTCGGAATGGCACGATCGCTTCAGAATCTTTATGTTTTATCCCAAATTTTGAATCTCAAAAAACATCAGCCATTGCACTCATAATGTATGGACGTTTCGCGGAGGTTGCTTGCTCCGATCGTCACCACTTTGATCCGTTTTGGGGTAGAACGAAAGAGGTAACAGGATATCAAGATGGATCGACGCAGTTTCTTACTCGGAATCGCAGCACTCAGCACAACGGTTAGCGGATGTAGTAATCCCAATCAGGCAGCGTTCCGAATTCGTTTGCTAAAAAATTCGATTCCGGTTCAACTGCCGAGTCAATTTCGCAAACAGCTAACCGAGTTCAAAGACACACCGATCGATTTCAAACCCGAAAATCAGCTACAAACGCTGTTTACCGCTCTGCAAGCCTGGAAACAACCGGGTAAAGCACCGGATCGTTCTCTCGGTCTGCCGTTCCTGCCAAAGCAAGACGCAATTCCAGATCTGATCACAATGGGCGATTATTGGCTTTCAGTTGCCATTCGCCAACAACTGATTCAACCCCTCGACCCGAACACCTGGCAGCTTTGGCAGCAACTTCCCGATCGCTTCAAGCAAATCGTCACCCGCGATAATCAAGGCAATCTAACGCGCAATTCGGCTCAAGTCTGGGGCGCACCCTATCGCTGGGGTGCAACCGCGATCGCCTATCGCACCGATATCTTTCGCGATCGTAATCTCAAGCCACCGCAAGACTGGGCAGATCTTTGGCGTGAAGACTTGCGCGGACGCATTGCCCTACTCGATCAACCCCGCGAAACGATCGGTCTCACGCTGAAAAAACTCGGTCAATCCTACAACACACCGGATCTCACCAAAGTCCCAACGCTCGAAGCAGAACTCGCGGCACTCAATCGCCAAACTCGGTTCTATAGCTCCGATGCTGTGCTGCAATCGCTGTTAATCGATGATGTCTGGATGTCGGTTGCTTGGTCTACCGATATTTTGCAAGCGATGAAACGCAATCCGACGATCGCCGCTGTTTTCCCCAGTTCGGGGACTGCACTATTCACCGATCTTTGGGTGCGTCCGGCGACCGTTCCCAACTCAGATAAAGCTGTGCAATCTTTACTCGCACAGTGGATTAGCTTCTGCTGGCAACCGACGATCGCGCCGCAACTCTCGCTCCTGAGTCAAGCTGCGTCTCCGATCTTATCGACCTTAAATCCTGCTGAGTTTCCCGAAGCACTGCGGCAAAACTCCCTATTAGTGCCACCTTCGGAATCGCTCGATCGCAGCGAGTTCCTCAACCCGCTTAGCGATACCACGCTCAATCAATATCGCACCCTCTGGGCTAAAATCCGAGGGGCTGTCTAGACGGCGACCAGAAATTCGTTCGCGCTAACGTATCAAACGCCGAACACTTGATTGCTTCATCTGCGGTCGAGTTCTGCTTTACTTGGGCTGCGACATCTGAATTAAAGTTGCACGTATAAGCACCTAAGATCTCTCCTTGCGGATCAAACACTCGCAAATTGTAGCCGTAGTCGCTCGCTGCATTGCCAAACCGTTTGATGAACTCATAGCGATCGAGCAAATCCAACAAACTCCAAATCTGAGCATTCACCATCACATCGACTCGATTGGTTTCACCCGTTTCCTCACACGCCAACCAGCTATCAATCAATCGCCGCCCGTACTTATTCTGTGCCGCAATCTGATCGCGAATCCACCACAGACTTGGCTTGGTCAAACCGGACTGTTGAATCGTTGTATCGGTGATACCCGCGATCGTTGGAGTACACATTCCCTTTTGAACCATCTCTGGCTTAAACGGAGCGGTCGAAGGTGCAAGCTCTGGTTTTGCCAAGGCGCTTTGAGTCACCACCCCGACAATAATGCTTGCCCGGACGGCATGACTTAGCGCAGATAGAATCGAGTTTGGAATCACAGAGGGATATGGCATAGTGGGTTCGAGCAACTCTAATCGAATGACGCTAACTTGAGTCAAGAGCGCCTACTGTCTGTTGTAGTCTACCTTCCTCTAAATTAAAACCCGATGTTCAATCCTTTGCGTCCCCTAAAATACTTACCTTGGACTGAATTGCTGCAAGTGGCGCTGATTACGATCGGCTTTACGATTTTGCTGGATTGGCTATTGTTCCAACTGGCTGCAATTCCAGCGTTGCGCTCGATGATTGTTCAACTGCTGGAGTCCCCGTTTGCCGTGATCGTTTTCTTAGGGGTGGCTGTGGGAGTCGGAGCGCTGGCAGTCGCGATTACAGAACGGTGGTTCCGTCGAATTGTGATTACCAATGCGATTCTGTGGGCATTGGTTCCTTGTTTGCTGTTCGGGTTGTGGCTGCGATCGTTGTTACCCGATGCGGTTTTCCCACAACTGCTTACGCCTGGCGTGAACTTTAATTCGGCAATGGGGATGATCATCGGTCTATTTTGGAAAGGAAAACCCTACTGGCGATAATTCACCCCTCACGATACGCTACCTTAGTGACAACCCTTCACTTACATTTAAAGGACGCTGGAATGCCTGCTCTGTATATGTTTGCTCTGTATTGTGTTTTGGTGATCGCTATGCTGGTTGGAATCGTTGGCGCAGTCGTGCCGGGTATTCCGGGAACCAGCTTAATTCTCGTCGCGATCGTCATCTGGGGTGCAGTTCGAGGATTTTCAGATGTGACAGTCGCTCTCATTATCGGGAGTGTCGTCTTCTTACTGAGCTTTGGAATTGATTTTCTGGCAACGTACTGGGGAGCCAAAAAAGCGGGAGCCAGCAACTGGGGGCAAATCGGCTCGATCGTCGGATTTATCCTCGGAATTCTTGGATTTCTGCCCGCTTTACCGATCGGTGGACTTCCGGGGTTAGTGGTAGGTCTGTTTTTTGGCCCGCTTGTGGGGGCGATCGTCGGTGAGTTTCTCTATTGCAAAGATGCTACGACCGCAATTAAAGCGGGTCTCGGCATTGTCGTGGGTTCTGTGGTAGGTAACTTAGCTCAAGGCGTTTTGGCAGTGTTGACCGTTGCAGTGTTTATTTTCACTACGTTTCCACAAGCCCAAGCGCTGATAAATTAGAGTTTCTGCGATCGTGCAGCACAGGTCGGTTTTTTGCCTTTGATCACGGCTGGCTTTTCAGGAGCCTGCACCGACGGTTTGAGTGATTGACAGATTAAACTCTCAGCTCCTGATGCTGTTACCCTGACAACGCCGATATAGCTCTGTAAATCGGCTTCGCGGGGTACAGCCGTGATTACAGAATCAGTGCCGACGCGCAGGCGATACGCATAGCTGTAACTCTGAGAAATCACATTTGCAGATCGCTCTAGCTCCTCCAAGCTGCGAGCAAATCGGTTGTTCCGTTGATAAAATTTCTCCTGTGCGGCGATCATCGCTTTGAGATAGCTTTCCGCTTCCTTTTGCCGCTCCAGTGCAGCATCGTTACGCGGCTTGCTGACGGTTCCTTGTGAGCCTTGAGACTGGCTTTTTGCGGTTGACCAAAATGCTGTCGTCCCGCCTGCGACAAATCCCGTGATCACGACTAGCGCAACCGGAATCGCGTACACTCGCCACCGCGTTTTTAGCCAGCCCTGTAATGAGAACGGCTCTTCGAGTTCTTCCTCTTCTGCGATCGCTTCTGCAATCATCGGTTGAGCTTCAGGGGTGGCATCTACAACCGGGAGTTGAATTTCAGCGATCGCCTCTGCAACTGGAGGTTCGACTTCAGGAGTTGCTTCTTCAACTAGAGATTGCGATTTAGTCGGAGTCTCTAGCGTCGCCACAGAAGCCTCTAGTTCAGTATCCGGAGGAATTGAGATCGGGGTCGGAGTCGTTACAACCGGAGCAGACAGCTCAGACGATCGCAGCGAAAACTCCCGTGTCCAAGCCAAGTGATCTTCTCCGATCTTTTTAGCTTGTGCCCGTACCGATCGGATTGAATCATTCCCTAACTCTAATAGCCCCTTTTGAATAAAGGTGACGAGTGTTTCTTGATTGAGTGGCTTCTGCGACTCCAAACACACCCATAAACAGTCCTCATCCAAACCCGCCTGCGCTGTGATGCCTTTTGGAGACAATACCGCATTCATCAACGCTGCGATCGCATCGGGTTCACCTTGCTTTGCGAGTTCTAACAGATTCGGCTGTTGCATAGAAACACTTGCTTGACTCTCAATTCTAGACCGCTGAAGTTGCTTTACTTTACCGTCGAAAACTCAGTTTTGTCTAACTGTCCCCTCAACGCTGAGAATAACCTCAGAGTTGTGACGGATTAAAGTCACGTCGGTTAAAACATTTCAATACTGCAAGCGGAAAGTTGATATTAAAGCAGCTTTTGACGAAATTGCAGCAAAGATTTGTGTTAAAAGCAATTTAGCCTATTTTTGCCGTGAATTCTTACCGCTTTTGGGAACACTCAGAACACAGGGCGAACTTTCCCGGTCTTGTGAATTTGTCACTTCAGGAGCAGGGCGGTGCAAACGGTTAAGCAACAGCAGATTCTTGGCTATTTCATTGAAGAAGCAAAAGAACACTTAGACACGATCGAACACGGTTTGGTCGATCTTGCTGCAACAATGGCAGATTCAGAGCGGGTGAATGAGCTATTTCGGGCGGCTCACTCGGTGAAAGGCGGGGCTGCAATGCTGGGCTTTGATGGTATCCAGAGAACCGCTCACCATTTCGAGGATTGCTTCAAAATTCTCAAAGAGCATCCCGTTAAAATCGATCAGCGCCTTGAAGATTTGTTTCTCAAAGGATTTGACACGCTCAAAGAACTGATCGAAGCGCTCCAAAGTCCGTTTGGACTGCGAGAAGAAGAGGCACAGCAAGCCGTTTCCGCCTCAGAACCCACGTTTCGAGAACTCCAAACCTATCTCAGCACCCTAATTGCCGGGAGAAGCGCTACGCCGAAAGTCTCAGCTTTCCCGCAAGGCGTTGCAGCCCAAGTTACCGCAGTCCTCAAGGCGATGCTGCAACTGTTTAAGCAAGGCGATTCTCAGAAGAGTCGGCAGCAGTTAATCGCTTTATGCAACCGCTTAATCCAAGTGAGCAGCACGACTCCAGCCTGGGTACTGTTGTTGCAGATGGCTCAACGGGCGATCGCAAACCCCAAGAATAGCTACGCCACGCTCGCTCCAGTGGTGATCAAGAATCTGAAGCAAGCGAGCGATTTTCTGCTCACCGGCAGCGCTAACCGCATTGCAATCAGTCCAAACCTGAAGAATTTAGTCAGCCCGCCGACCCAACCTGAAAAGCCCCCTCTGCCGGTTCTGCCCGCCGCAAAGCCCCAAATCACAATTTCATTAGAGCCGAGAGCCGCTGCTCGATCGTTAGTAGAGTCATTCAACAAAGCAGAACTGCTTGAAATCGCAGAGTTCATTATGAAAACGATCCAATAGATCGTTTCCCTCTAGACTGTGAAAAGGATTGTCTGGAGCGGAGCAATGGCGAAGATCGGATTTATTGGCACAGGGTTAATGGGTTTACCGATGGCACAGCGGTTAATTACCGCAGGTCATTCTGTCACTGCCTACAATCGCACTGCTGCAAAATTAGAATCCTTGACGGGAGCGACGATCGCCACTTCTAGTTCGCAGGCAATCGCAGCTTCTGACTGTGTAATTTTGATGCTGACGAATGCCCAAGCGATCGCACAAACTTTGCTGTCGGATCAAGCGGCTCTGCAAGGTCGTACTGTGATTCAAATGAGTACGATCGCGCCCGATGAGAGTCAAGCGATTCGCGATCGAGTGGTCGCTGCGGGTGGAAGTTACCTGGAAGCGCCGGTTCTTGGCAGTATTCCAGAAGCACGATCGGGCAAGTTGATTGTGATGGTGGGTGCGGAAGTCGAGCAGTTTGAACAATGGCGATCGCTGCTGCAAACGTTTGGCGAAAATCCGGTTTTACTGGGGTCGGTGGGTTCGGCTTCGACAGTGAAGCTTGCCTTAAATCAACTCATCGGATCATTAACCAGTGCTTTTGCTGTGAGTCTAGGTTTAGTCCTGCGGCAGAATGTCGAGGTCGAAGCGCTTATGCAAATTCTGCGGCAGAGTGCTTTGTACGCGCCGACTTTCGATAAGAAGCTACAACGAATGCTTGATCGGGACTTTGAAAACCCCAATTTCCCTACCAAGCATTTGCAAAAAGACATCAATCTGTTTATTGAAGCGGCACGATCGGCAGACCTGAATGTTGCTTCTGTTGAGGGAGTTCGAGAGATTTTGCAAGGTGCGATCGACCAAAATCTATCTGAACTTGATTATGCTGCTTTATTTTCGATTGTTTGTCCACCAGAATCCCAGAATGATCAGTCCGTGGAAGATCTGGGATAGAAGCTTGTTATTTCGACGACATCGACCAGAAAAGCGAAATTTAGCATTTTCCAGCAAAGTAATGTAGAGACGATTGTTTTCTGGGCAACCTAGACCTAGCGTCCCTGATTTGCTACAAACGTTCAGCCCAGAACTCACAGGACTCGGTTTCCTGACCTCGATCGCAGGGCTTCCTGCATGTGACCCCTAGCACATCCTCAATATCGAACAGGTTCAAGTCATCTGTGGCTTCTGAACGCTTGACGGCTGAGTTCTTCACCGCAAATTGCCGTTTGGGTTCACTAAGCTATGCGTGTTTTGATCTATTCCTATAACTATCATCCTGAACCGATTGGAATTGCACCTCTAATGACCGAGCTGGCTGAAGGATTGGTCATTAGAGGGCATCAAGTCCGAGTGATTACCGGGATGCCGAACTATCCGCAACGTCAGATTTATGAGGGCTATCGAGGCAAGCTCTACACGACAGAAGAACGCAACGGAGTGGTGATTCAGCGCAGCTATATGTGGGTTAAACCCAAGCCAAACTTGCTCGATCGACTGCTGCTTGATAGTAGCTTTGTCTTGACTAGCTTTCTGCAAGCGCTGCGAGGCTGGCGACCGGATGTGATTCTGCTCACAGTTCCGCCACTTCCGGTCTGTGTGCCGGCAGCGCTTTTGAGCTGGCTCCATAACTGCCCGATTGTCCTCAATGTGCAAGACATTTTGCCGGAGGCGGCGGTACAGGTCGGGCTATTGAAAAATAAAACGATGATTCGGGTATTTGAAGCTTTAGAGAAGTTTGCTTATCGCACCGCCCACACTATTAGTGTGATTGCGGATGGATTTGTTGAAAATTTAGAAAACAAAGGAGTCCCATCCAGTAAGCTGACCTGCATTCCGAATTGGGTTGATACTAGCTTTATTCGTCCCCTGCCTAAGAACAATAATGCCTTTCGGCGAGAACATAGACTGGATGGAAAGTTTGTGGTTTTGTATGCCGGAAATATTGCATTAACACAGGGTTTAGAGACTGTGATTGATGCCGCTGCCCAATTGCGCCATGTTTCAGACATTGCTTTTGCAATTGTGGGAGAGCCAAAAGCGATCGAACAACTCAAGCAGCATTGTGAGCTACAGGGGGTCGATAATGTGAAACTCTTGCCGTTTCAGCCGCGAGAGAAACTGCCTGAAATGCTGGCAGCCGCGGATGTGGGATTGATCGTGCAAAAGCGCAATGTGGTTTCGTTTAATATGCCCTCGAAAACTCAGGTACTTCTTGCCAGTGGACGGGCGATCGTTGCCTCCGTTCCCCATACAGGGAGTGCGGCAAGCGCGATCGAGAAAAGTCGGGGTGGAGTTGTGGTAGAGCCAGAAAATCCAGAAGCTTTAGCAGAGCAAATTTTAGCGCTGTATCACGATCCGGAACTCGCGGCGCGACTGGGAAGACAAGGGCGACAGTACGCGATCGAGCGCTATTCATTCGAGCAAGCTTTGACTCAGTATGAAGCTTTGTTTGAGCAGGTTTTGAAGGTACCCTTCCCCAAGGCTAACTACCGTTTGAGTGTGGATAAGTCGAGCAGCTAAAGTTTTATTTAGCTCTATCTGTTTGATGAATGATCGGGGTTTAGCTGACTCCGATCTTCTGTGTTGTTTGACGGGTGCGATCGTCTACTAGAAGCTCAATCCTTCGGTATGGTCTTCAACGGAATGGGAATACTGAAGCAGTCGTAGCAAATTATAGCTGTGACATTTCTTCCCTAGATGCCGATTATGACTCTCTCAAAACTTCCCGTTTCAGTTCTGATTCCTGCTCGTAATGAAGAAGCAAATTTGCCTGCATGTCTTGAAAGTGTCGCGAGAGCAGATGAAGTCTTCGTTGTTGATTCACAAAGTAGCGATCGCTCCGTTGCAATTGCAGAAAGCTATGGGGCAACGGTTGTGCAATTTCACTTCAATGGTCGCTGGCCCAAGAAGAAGAATTGGTCGTTAGACAACTTACCGTTTCGCAACGAATGGGTGTTAATTGTCGATTGTGATGAGCGGATCACGCCGGAATTGTGGGATGAGATTGCAGCAGCAATTCAGAATCCGGAGTTTGCGGGATATTACCTTAATCGCAAAGTGTTCTTTCTGGGGCAGTGGATTCAGCATGGTGGCAAGTATCCAGACTGGAACCTGAGATTGTTCCAACATAAAAAAGGTCGCTATGAAAATCTCAGTACCGAGGCAATTCGGAACACCGGAGATAACGAGGTTCATGAACATGTTGTGTTACCCGGCAAAGTTGGCTATCTGAAAAACGATATGCTGCACATCGACTTCAAGGATCTCTATCACTGGCTAGAACGGCATAATCGCTACTCGAACTGGGAAGCGAAAGTGTATCTCAACTTGCTCACAGGTCAGGGGGAAGATGGCACGATCGAGGCAAATCTGTTTGGAAATTCGGTGCAGCGTAAGCGCTTTTTAAAGCGGATTTGGGTGAGATTACCGTTTAAGCCGACATTGCGGTTTTTATTGGCTTATGTGTTTCGGCTGGGATTTTTGGATGGAAAAGCGGGATATATCTATGCGCGGCTACTCAGCCAGTATGAGTTTCAAATTGGTGTAAAGTTGTTTGAGTTGCAGCAGTTTGGCGGGACGCTGAACACTCCACAGCCAGTTAAACCTTCGATCGTGCAGCCAGAATCATGACGCAGATTCGATCCTCTCCGATCGACATTCACGCTCCCTCACTCGTGGATCTGCGCCAGTATGATCAGTCCTGGTTTGATCGAGGTCGTCCAGGCTGGTATGTTTTGCTCTGGTGGCTGGTGCAAGCGATCGTCTTTCCCATGACTCCCCACCCGCTCAATTCGCTTCGATGTTGGGTGCTGCGATGGTTTGGGGCCAAGATCGGTCAAGGCGTTTTGATTCGTCCCACTGCGCGGTTCACTTATCCTTGGAAAGTTGAAATCGGTGATTACAGTTGGATTGGTGATGATGTTGTACTTTACAGCCTCGATCGTATTTCAATTGGGAATCACTGTGTTATTTCCCAAAAAAGCTATCTATGTACCGGAAGTCACAATATCAGTGATCCAGCGTTTAAGCTAGAAACCTGTTCGATCGAGATCGGTCATGGGGCTTGGATTGCGACAGATTGCTTTATCGCGCCTGGGGTGCAGATTGGTTCAAACACAGTGATCGGAGCGCGGAGTACCGTGTTGAAGTCGATGCCTGCTCAATCGGTTTGCTGGGGATCTCCTTGTCGATCGCAGTATTTAAGAGAATTTCAGGCGAATCCTATGCGAGAAAGTTAGCAGTAGTGTCGTTTTTTTGGCGAGGCAGAAGAAAGCGAAAATCTTGTCGGACTGGCGGAATGCTAGGATCTGTACAGTATGGCAGATTCTAAACTCCCTCACTCTCGACGCTCGCTGAATAGCGAAACTCCGCTAGCGGCTCGGATGCGTCCCAGAACGATCGACGAATTTGTCGGGCAGGGTGCGATCGTGGGTCAAGGGCGATTACTGCGTCGCGCCATTCAAGCGGATCAACTGTCTTCGCTGATCTTTTATGGGCCACCTGGAACTGGAAAGACGACCTTAGCGCAAATTATTGCCAATACAACGCAAGCTCATTTCATCGCAATTAACGCTGTTCTTGCCGGAATCAAAGATATTCGAGATGCAATTGCGATCGCGCAAGACCGCCACAAACAATTTAAGCAACGCACAATTTTGTTTGTCGATGAAGTGCATCGATTTAACAAAGCGCAACAAGATGCACTCTTACCCTGGGTTGAGAATGGAACTGTGATCTTGATCGGTGCAACGACCGAAAATCCCTATTTTGAAGTGAATAAAGCGTTAGTCAGTCGATCGCGCCTATTCCAACTTAAACCACTCACTTCGGCAGATTTGAAGCAGGTTGTTCAGCAAGCTTTGAGCGATCCGGAGCGAGGCTATGGAACCCGGAACATTCAGCTTGACTCAGAGGCGCTAGATCATCTGGTGAATGTTGCGAATGGTGATGCACGATCGCTGCTAAATGCTTTAGAACTTGCGGTTGAAACCACACCCGCAAATCAGGACGGTATCATTCACATTACTTTGGCGATCTCTGAAGAATCGATTCAACAACGGGCAGTGCTATATGACAAGGAAGGCGATGTCCATTTCGATATTATTAGTGCTTTTATTAAAAGCTTGCGTGGTTCTGATGCGGATGCTGCACTCTATTGGTTAGCTCGAATGGTTTATGCCGGAGAAGATCCGCGATTTATCTTTCGGCGCTTGTTGATTTTAGCGAGTGAAGATGTAGGACTGGCTGACCCTAATGCAGTTGTTGTTGTGAATGCTTGCGCTCAAGCATTCGATCGCGTCGGAATGCCTGAGGGACGTTATCCGTTAGCACAAGCAACGCTTTATCTAGCAACTGCTTCAAAATCGAATAGTGTGATGGGTTTCTTTGATGCGTTGTCGATGGTAGAGCGAGAACGTGAAGCAGAAGTGCCTCTACATCTGAGAGATCCGAATCGCGATCGAGAAGGGTTTGGGCATGGCTCAAACTATCTCTATCCCCACGCCTATCGAGAACACTGGGTGGCACAGCAATACTTACCGAGCAGCTTGCAAGGGCAAGTCTTTTATCAACCGTCAGATCAAGGGTTTGAAGCGACGATTCGAGACAAAGTGGAGCGCGATCGTGAAGCGCAGCTTGCTGCTTTGGTTGAAGAACTGCCTGAAAGACTTACGCTCAGTCCAACGAATTCAAGCTTAGATCGATGGTTAGCACGATCGCTCAGTCAAGCTGGAGAAAGATTTGGGGCAATTCGCGATCGCATCTTTGAACTCGCACAACCCCAACGACATCATCTGATTCTTGATTTGAATGCAGGCAGTGGACTCTTGACTTGGGAAGCAATTCGCCAAGCCCCTGAAGGCGGTGTGTATAGCTATGCGCGAATTGAGGCAGAGTTTGCAGCTTTGAATGAACGAATTCAATCCTTACCAGAATTGTCTCGTCCGGTGCTAGTGCAAGCTTTACCACAGTCGATTAAGTTCGATCGTATTGTTGGTCGAAATGCACTTTATGCTGAACCTGATAAAGCCAGCCTGATTGTAGCTCTATCTAAATTAATTGCCTCAGAGGGTCGAATTGTACTAGCAGAGTCGATGCCGATTGCAGCACAACGATTGTATCAACTGGCTAATCCAGCGTGGTTAAAGCCTAAGTTATACGATCGCTGGCAACAAGCAGAGGAAGCCATTTATCAGTCTTCAGAAGATCCAAAGCTTAATTGGACAGTTCAAGACCTACAACTGGATTTTGAGCAAGCGGGTTTCGAGGTTGAGATGCAGATTGAGCCAAGTCAAACGGAGATGTATCTATCCCGCTCATTGTTTGATCGATGGTTTACGACTAACTCTGATCAACCGACTTATGCAGAGCATTTAGCTCAGTGTTTGACAGCCGCCGAAGTTCGCCAAATTCAACAGCTTTTCTTGACTCACCTACTGGATCAGACTGTTGCCTGGAAGAGTAGTACCCTATGGATTCAAGCCCGCTTGAATGAACTTAGTTCCGGCTGACGTTTAGCGACCGTTGTTCTGCAAAGGTTTTGTACTCGATCGCATCATGACTACAAAACAGCCGAACCTCGTTACCATGATTGAGCGATAGTTTACGAAGACGGTCTTGATTAAGCAATCTGGCATTGCGATCGACTTCCATCATCCATTGATACGCTTTTAATCCGGGTGTGCACTTCGGATTCGGCTTCATCTCGTCGCGATAGAAGTAAGCATCTCCGGCGTGTAAGAGCCAGCCTTCGGAAGTCTCGATCGCAACTCCTGCGTGACCACTCGTATGTCCAATTAACGGAATAAACAAAATTTCTGGTGGCAGTCCTTCTAACTCTCGCACTGCTTCAAATCCAAACCACGGTTCACCGTTTGCCGTGTAAAACTTCCAGGATTTGACCTCATCCCATTGTTCCGGACGATAGCGGCGACGCGCAATAAAGCCTTCCCGATTCCGTACCGCATCAATCTCACTCTGCATGACATGAACCGTTGCGTTGGGAAAATCTTCTAGACCTCCGGCATGATCAAAGTCAAGATGAGTCAGGACAATGTGACGGACATCTTGAGACGAAAATCCCAGCTTTTCAATTTGGTTGATCGCGCTGTATTTTCGATCGAACTGAATGTTATTAAATGCAATAAAAAACGGACTCAGCCGATGTGAGGGAGCTTGAATATCGCGCAGTCCGAAGCCCGTATCAACTAGAACAAGTCCTTGATCTGTTTCAATCAGCAAACAGTGACAGACAAGGTGGGAGGTCAAACCTCGACTGAAGCCATCGAATAAGGCTCCACCCACCGGACACATACAGCCACAGTTTAGATGATGAATTCGCATAGCGGTTCTCTGGTGCGATCGACTATGTGAATGCTAGAGAGATTGCGATCGAATTCCGTCTTTCCAATGGGAGATCAGTAATTTGTCACCAATACTTCTGTGATTTTGCCGCGTTTTTCTGCATTACAGTTAATATTGCGGGTTGCGTAAATCGTGTGAGTGTTGAATTCTTTGTACAACTCACGAACAAACGGACAATCAGAGTTTGAGAGCATCACCTTTACGCCTCGATCGTTCAACTCCGTCACAACATCTCGCAGTTGCACCTGCTGGTCTTCGCTGAATGAGTAGCGATTGTAGGCGGTGAAATTGCTAGTTGAACTGATCGGATAGTAAGGCGGATCAAAGTAAACAAAGTCGTCTGAACTATGAGCAGATTCCAGCACTTGATCAAATGATCCCGGCTTAATTTCAGCCGTCGAGAGCGCGATCGAGTCCGCTCGAAGCACCCCTGGATCATAAATTCCAGGTTTTTTGTAACTGCCAATCGGCACATTAAAATGCCCTTTAGAATTCTCGCGATACAGCCCGTTAAAGCAAGTTTTATTCAGATAAATCAATCTTGCAGCACGATCGACATTATTTCCGGCATCAAACCAATCATCCGAGGTGGCGATCTGGGCACGAACTTGGTAGTAATGCTCTGGGGAATGTTGCTGATGATGTTGCTCTAAGCGATCGATCAACTCTTCCACCTGATCGCGCACACATCGATAGACATTGACTAGCTCAAGATTAATATCAATCAATAATGATTTTGCGGGTTGGAGGTGAAAGAAGATTGCTCCACCTCCGACAAACGGCTCGTAGTAATTCTGGTAACGTTTCGGGAAATAGGAAACGTACTGCGAAATTAACTGACTTTTTCCACCTGCCCACTTAATAAACGGGCGTGGTAACCCTGGGGACTGTACTTGAGTAATCATGTTTTTATTTAACACCTAAAATACATTTGATCTGATCAGTATTCGTATTATAAAAATGGCACTCTGATCAGGTTTCGTAATTGATCTCTGATCTCGATATGATGGAATGGAGTTTGGAAAATAAGCCTTATGATTCAAGACCTTTGGAATACCGTTTCTAAATACCCTAAGTTTGTAATCGGTGTCATTCTCGGTGTACTCCTGAATGCTTTTGCGCCGCTCATGCCCTTATTCAAACGTCCGGTGACTGCGATCGCGCTGGTTGGCGTTCTCGTCGGTGGGCTTGCCTT
The DNA here is from genome assembly GCA_014695255.1 of Cyanobacteria bacterium FACHB-63. Lineage (GTDB taxonomy): Bacteria > Cyanobacteriota > Cyanobacteriia > Leptolyngbyales > Leptolyngbyaceae > Leptolyngbya. The sequence goes on along the minus strand of JACJNX010000028.1, from coordinate 97,806 downwards.
TGTTTCTTTCACCCTAAAAGCCATGCTCGGTTTAGATCCGCTTTAATAGAATGAAATTTTGTAGGTAGGAAGGAATTGTATGGCGACAGATCGAAGAATGGCTCGTGTCGCAGAATCCATCCGGCGCGAAGTGAGTCAAATGCTGTTAAATGGCATTAAAGACGATCGCGTAGGAACCGGAATGGTGAGCGTCACTGATGTTGATGTATCCGGCGATTTACAGCACGCCAAAATCTTCGTCAGCATCTACGGTGACGAAGAAGCCAAAGCCGAAACGATGGCAGGCTTAAAGTCTGCAACAGGCTATGTTCGTAGCGAATTAGGACAGCGGATTCGGCTGCGCCGGACTCCGGAAGTTGTGTTCATTGAGGATCGATCGCTAGAGCGGGGTGATAAAGTTCTAGGGTTAATCAATCGCCTCAGCCAAGAGCGCAAAGAGTTCCCCGATGAAGACGTTTCTCCCGAATCTTGATGAGTTGACGCTGCGGCAGCAAGTGGCTCAAATGGTGGTCGTGAGGGCTTCGGGCTTTCTGTTTGACCATGAGATTCAGTATCCAGTCTGGGAGCCACCTGCGGCAACGTTACAGCATTGGGTTCAAGATTTGGGTGTGGGGGGTGTGATTCTCCTCGGTGCAAGTGCAGGAGAAATTGCCCTCAGAACTCAACAGCTTCAAACTTGGGCATCGGTTCCGCTTCTGATTTGTGCGGATGTTGAAGAAGGAGTGGGGCAACGGTTTTCGGGGGCAACTTGGTTTCCGCCACCTATGGCGATCGCTGAAGTTGCCAAACGAGATCTCACGCTTGCGTGTCACTATGCTGAGCAAATGGGGCGAATTACAGCTCAGGAGAGTTTAGCGATCGGCTTAAATTGGCTGCTTTCTCCTACGGTCGATGTCAATAATAATTCTGACAATCCGGTAATCAATGTCCGGGCTTTTGGCGAAACTCCAGAGATTGTTGGCGAACTGGCAAAAGCTTTTATCCGAGGCGCACATCAGCACCCGATTTTAACGACTGCAAAACATTTTCCGGGTCATGGCGATACTGCGATCGATTCTCACCTCGAATTACCTGTGATTCCGCATAGCCGCGATCGCTTAGAACAAATCGAACTTCCACCCTTTAAGGCTGCGATTTCAGCAGGGGTCGATGTGGTGATGAGCGCTCACCTTCAAATTCCCGCGCTTGATCCGAACTATCCTGCAACGCTCTCTCCAAAAGTTCTTACAAATGAATTGAGACAGAATCTTGGATTTGAAGGCTTGATTGTCACGGATGCTTTGGTGATGGGCGCGATCGCCAATCGGTATGGAACTGAGGAAGCCTGTGTTCTGGCAGTCGAAGCAGGGGCGGATATTTTATTGATGCCATTAGAGCCAGAGAAGGCAATTACAGCTGTTTGTGAAGCGGTGGAAAGTGGACGCATTAGTCACGATCGCATTCAATCTTCAGTTGAAAGACTCTGGAGAGCGAAACAGAAAGCTTGTGCAATCACAATTCCATCCGAAGAAGGTCACGCTTGGGAAAATCCACCCGAACCCATTTTAGAAACAATTGAATTGATCTCGAACATCGCCCAGCCAGATGCACTTTCAATCAATGCTGAATTGCTGCGTCACTCGATGCGATCGTATCACCCAAACCCTTCTCGCTTAGATTCGCTTTCTGGTGTGGGTCGCAACCTAGTCATTGTCGATAGCATTCTCGATTGTGATTTTCTGGGTCGTACTGCTCCTGCGATCGCACTTCCCGCTCAATTCGGATTTACGGAAACTCAGATTATCGATCGTCATACCCCTCACATTGATCCAAGTAATCGCGTTCAGTCTCCAACTGTATTGCAACTATTTATCCGGGGTAATCCCTTTCGTGGAATCGCTGGATTAACTCAAGCGGCAGAAGATTGGTTTGCGTTTTTATTAAATACCAATCAACTTTATGCGATCGCGGTTTACGGCAGTCCTTATGTCCTCGATCGCTTTATCCCCAGCCTGCTGCCAGATGTCCCTTATGTGTTCAGCTACGGACAAATGCAAGCGGCACAAGCGATCGCACTAGAAGCACTTTTCAGAAGCAACCTGGAATGACCTTGAATGCAAAACTCAAAGGCAATGATTGCCTCAATTGGTACCGTACCGCTTCAGGCAACCTGGGAAGTGCATTCAGCCAGTTGCCGTTCAGCCGCCAAATACTCAGCCACCTGTCCCTCAATCTGAGTCCGAACAATCTGGCGATACTCAATAAAGTGCTCAATCTGGGCACAAACAGAAAGATAAGGACCGATTCCGCCCGGATTATGTTGCAGCATACCCGCCAAATTGCGCCAAAACTGCCAACGAGTCTTGCGTACCACGCCTTGCCGCCAACAAATCGTCAGCAGGGCGCGTAGCACCACCCAACTCACCTGCTTCTTGCGCCTGCCTTTCTTGGGATAAGTCGCTTCACCCAAGAGCAGGTAATGGCGATAAGCACGATCGAGAAACTTCTCCGGATCATACAATTGGCAGAACGCCTCAACATACTCGTGTGCAATGTCTTCTAGCGGTCGCGTTGGCACAAAGTTCATTAATGTGGTCTGGTTGATATTCGCAGACTTCTGCCGCAGCCTGCCTTCCTTTTCCAAGCGATGCCACAGCGCTGTGTCCGGCAACGCTTGCAGCATACTAAACAGTGCTGTCGGAATCGCAGTCTGCTCCACAAATTTCACAATCCGCGCACCCGCTCCCGATTTTTCACCATCAAACCCGATAATAAACCCAGCCATCACCCGCAGCCCACTGCGCGTAATCTTCAAAACAGCCTCACTGAGAGAATCGCGAGTGTTCTGGTGTTTTTGAGTGAGGGTCAAACTCGCCTCATCGGGGGTTTCAATGCCCAAGAAGACTGAACCAAAATTGCACTGCACCATCAGATCCATCAATTCCTGATCCTGCGCCAAATCGACCGATGCCTCAGTTGCGAAGGAAAAGGGATATTGATGTTCAATCATCCAGGGTAACAGTTGCTTCAGCAGCAGTTTGACATTGCGTTTGTTGCCGATGAAATTGTCATCCACCATAAAGATGCTGCGTCGCCAACCTAACTCGTAGAGCCGATCGAGTTCTTTTAAGAGTTGCTCTGGTGTTTTGGTGCGCGGCTTGCGACCGTAAAGCACAATGATGTCGCAGAACTCACACTGAAACGGGCAACCGCGAGAGAACTGCACCGACATTTCCGCATAGGCATCAAATTCCAGCAGGTCAAATCGGGGAATCGGTGTTCCGGTCACATCGGGACGTTCTCCGACTGGGGCGCGAAATGTACCGCTCTGTTCACCCTGCGCGATCGCGTTGACAAACATTGGCAGCGTGATTTCACCCTCATCCAAAATTAAATAATCAGCTCCGACATGGTTCACCTCATGAGGCAGTGCTGTTGCATAGGGTCCACCCACCGCCACACGCTTACCGCGCCGTTTCGCTTCTCGAATTTGCTCCAGCAAGTCCTCTTTCTGCACAATCATGGCGGACAGAATCACCAGATCAGCCCATTCCCATTCTGCTTCAGTGACCGATCGCACATTGCGATCGACGAGTTTGTAGTTCCACTCCTGCGGCAAAATTGCGGCAACGGTAGCGAGTCCCAAAGGGGGCAGCATCACTTTGCGATCGAGAAGGGCTAACGTCTTTTCAAAAGACCAGAAGCTCTTAGGAAACAGAGGATACAGGAGCAAAACGTTCATGTGTTAGATCTCCAAAACACCAAACCTAGAATGAGCGCGGCGGAGGTAAACTCCAAAGAAAATGCAGAAGGAAATAAGCTCCAAATCTAGATTAACTCACTGAATCGCACTGTTGGTTGAGATCAGCTACTTTTCTGGCTTGACTCGCATTTGACTCTCCTAGTGTATTACGATACATCTTATTTTGTTTTAATGCTTGATGCGATCGCTTTTCATCGTACCAATCAACTGATTGTTTTACTTTGTGTTTCACGCGCTATCCATTTTCAAATAACTTAAGATAGATTAATTCGTACTTCAAGCTTTGCCATAACTGTTCAAAAGAAAATACATCGAAATTGCAGACGATTTGGCTTACGCTTCAACTTGATTGCGGCAGACTCGATCCGTGAGAACCGCTTGTTTACGTGCCGCGTTGTGCCCACGCACCCTTCATCTTGAACTGGCTCACAGTTCTTGATTCACGCAAGAAACTTACTATTTTGGTGCAAACGGTATCGAGGTTGTCTACCGCCCCACACCTTCACCAAAAAAGATTTTCACGCCTTCAATCCTTGACTTCTCAGCAACCAAAATCCGGTGTAAGTCATTCCTGAATCATCAGGTTGAATTAATAGAAAATGTAATCGATCGCTCTCTTTCTTGCGCTGTTCAAATAGTTGGGCAGCGCTTCGCACTTCTGGATCTTCAAATGTTGCAACAATCCAGCGATCGACCTCTCCCGCATTCAAAATCAATCCATCGGGCGCACCTGCGATCGCGTCAAGCGATACAGGTTGGCTTGCCTTTAACCATCGGGCTAATTGCATCGATCGCCGTCCCCCATCAATCACGACTCCCGGAATCTGAACGGTCGAGGCAAGGCCTAAGTTAACGGGATATAAAGCTTCGGGCATTTCGACGATCGGGATTGTACGATTAGCGATCGTATCCACTAAATCACCCGATCGTAGCGATGCAAATCGCCATTGTTCTCCCCACAAATTTTCGGGCAACGGCTGAGGAGGATTTCGCATAAATTAGCAGAATGCAGAACAAATTTCATTTTATCGTTGTGCGATCGCACCGAACGAAACGGAGATGCGATCGGGATTACTCAAGAATTATTGAGACCAACCGTTTTTCAACTTCCTGAAGATATGCGCTCAGTCCTGTATGTATTCCCCTTGCTTGCAAAATCTCTAAGCTGGTTTCTTCCCAACATTGCTGTTCACGTAAATAATTACCACTTGTCAGACTTTCAAGCACAACTTTAGGATTTCTGTGTCGATCGGGTTCTTCCCATGAGTTAGAGCGTAATTTGTGTGGCTCTTCACAAGGATCAAAAGTCAATCGAGCTTTGATTTCTTCTAAAAGTCGTGTTTCTTCGTGAGATGCAACGAATCCATTTAAGACCCAGGCTTCTCTCATTCGATTCGCTGCACCGATAACAATTTCTAGCTTGGGTTGTCGATCGAAATGTTCAGATCGTGCTTGCTCAATTCCTTCTCGTCGTTCCGACTGGTTATCTAGGTCACGAATAAAAAGAATTGCTCTAATTGGTCGGGTCTTTTGCAAAACTCTGATTAGATTCAGAATTTTCATTGCTGCTGCACCGTCAGCTTTTAATGCTCCGGTCTTGGTATGTCCTAAAAACTTCGGAATCCGAAGACCTGCTTGTTTTGCGCGATCGACAATCACACTAATATCTTTCCAACACGAATGCTCAGTTCCTGCTTCTAATCCGCTCCATTGAAATAAATTTTGTAGAAGCTCAGATTCTAACCACTCTATTCGCTCAACTAACACACGCTCAGCCAACTTCGTTGCAGTTCGGGCATCTGCACTACTCTCAACAATCACAACAAACTCAAGCATTCACCTCTCCAGCCGTCACCCAATCTTCTCCCTCAGCATCCCAAAATTCTCCAGTTGTTAGGGTCTGCTTTGCCCATTCGATATCGGGATGTTCATCTAATCGTTTACAGCGAGTAAAGCCTGAGTTTGTGTTGCTCAAAACGTGAACTTGTGAAGGCATTAACTCATCCACAATGTATGGAGAGTGAGTAGAGAAGATAATTTGTAAGTTTGGATTAGCTTGGATAATTTGCTTAAAAACTGTCATTAATTCTCGTTGTGCTTTTGGATGAAGTCCTTGTTCAACATCATCTAGTAATACTAAATTTGGTTGTTCGGGACTCATTAAGACAGTTAGCAATCCTAGCGCTAACATTGTACCTTCGCTAACTGCATGGGCGGGAATGCGATCACCCGTATTCATATCTAATACTACTTCTTGTCCTACGATTTCCTGACTTTCTTCGTATGAGAATATTTTTCCATCAGCTTGACTAAACTTTGGACGCTTAATTCTTACCTTAGCTCGCCTTACACCTATTTTTTGAACTCCTGGAACAACCTGCTTTAGCATTTCCTGTAGAGATTGAAATTGTTCCGGAGTCTCGTTACGAAGATAGTCTAAAGTTGGTGCTAATTCTGATCCGTCAGATTTAACTCGTGGCGTAATTGCTTCGCTATAGTCTGCTCTTGCAAGATTAGCTACTACAAGCTTCAGATAAACTGTCTGTCCTAATTCTTGGTGTATTGGTTTTGGAGCATTTTTAAATGACGCGCTCCATCCGTCGATTGTTATTGGCTCTTGATCAATTTTCCACGACACTTTTGGCGACCAGAAATCAACACTTCGTTTTTGAAGTTCATAAGAAGCTTCCCAGATTGGCTTTTTGTTTTGATGTTTCCAAAAACCACTTCCAGAGACAGAAATCTTGTCTTGCCCTACTGTCACAATAGTTTCGGGCGATTTAGGATTTGCGAAGATACTGGTAAGATCAGAATCAGTGAGCAGGCTAAGATAATGCAAGGCTTGCAGAATAGACGTTTTTCCAGAACTATTCTGTCCTACTAATGCGTGTAAACGTGAGTCATCTAAATCTAGATGTGTCGATCGATGACTCTTAAAATTAATAAGCTCTAGACTCTTTAGCATTGAAGCCGTTACACTCTTTTGTCAAATGGTACCACTTGACTTAATGAGATCGCTTCTACTTCCTCTGTCTGCTCAATCTGTTTCAACATAAATCCGCTCAGTTCCAACAAACTTGGAACTGAGCGGATTTATGTTTAGAGACGATCGACTAACTTTGCGGCACTTTCGCCAATGTTAGCGGCACATCTGCCTGAATACCCGGAGCATACACCTGCGCCACATAATCCGCGATCATGCGGTGAGTATTAAATGCTGGGCAGTTCGTCTTAATCGATGCCTTCATCATCTGAATCCAACCGTGAGGAATGCCGTTCTCATCCTGTTCGTAGTAGAGCGGAATGATTTGGTTTTCTAGCAGGTCATACAGTGAATCGGAATCGATCTTGTCTTGAAGTGCCTGATCGCTGGTGTGAGCATCTTCACCGATCGCCCAACCATTCAGCGCTTTACCGTTGGCATCGGTTTTGTAGCCTTCGCACCACCAGCCATCGAGAACGCTGCAATTAAGACCACCATTAAAGCAGACCTTCTGACCACTCGTTCCCGAAGCCTCTAAAGGACGACGGGGATTGTTCAGCCACACATCGACTCCTTGAACAAGCTTACGAGCGGTGTGCATATCGTAATCTTCGACAAAGGCAACGCGATCGCGCACATGCGGATTGGTTTTACACCATTCCATGATGCGTTGGATAATCCGCTTGCCTTCTTCGTCGGCAGGGTGAGCCTTGCCAGAGAAGATGATTTGAACAGGGCGCTCATCATTGCTGAAGATTTTTAGTGCTTTTTCAGCATCTCTCAGCAGCAGATCGCCGCGTTTGTAAGGACTGAATCGACGGGCAAACCCGATCGTCAAAATCTTTGGATCAAGCAGGTGATCGCTTGCTTCGATCAAGCTCCAATCTTCCCCACGATTTTGTCGTGCAGTCTTCACCTTCTGGCGGGTGTGAGCCACTAACCGTTCTTTAAGAATTTGATGCCGCCACCAAATTTCCTCATCCGGTGCGTTGTCGATCTTCGCCCAAGTCTGGGGATCAAGCACTTTAGTTGTCCAGTCTTCACCCAGATACTTGCGGTATAGATCCGCCATCATTGCAGAAGTCCAGGTGCCAGCATGAACGCCATTAGTGATATAGCCGATCGGCACATTCTCTTCGCTCTTTTCAGGATAGAGAACTGTCCACATTTTGCGCGAGACTTCTCCGTGGAGTTCGCTGACTCCGTTTGCCGATCGACACAACCGCAGCGCCAGCACCGTCATGCCAAACGGCTCCCAAGGATCACCCAATCGACGCGCGCCCAAGGCAAGGAACTGTTCGCGAGATAGTCCCAACTCTCCCCAGTATTTAGCGAAGAACGAATCCATCAAATCGGCGGAGAACACATCATGTCCGGCAGGAACCGGGGTATGAGTTGTGAACACACAGCGATCGCGCACAGACTTCTCAATGTCGTAGAACGATTTGCCGGTTTTCTCAATCTCTTGACGACAGACTTCAAGTAGACAGAATGCCGCGTGTCCTTCGTTCAAATGATAAACAGAAGGTTCAATTCCGACGGTTTTGAGTGCCCGAACGCCACCGATTCCTAAAATCACTTCTTGAGCGATGCGGGTTTCTTGGTTGCCGCCATACAAGTGACCTGTGAGCCAGCGATCGATGGGATCATTGTCTTCGCGATTGGTATCCATCAGGAACAAGCTGACTCGTCCGACTTGAGCCTTCCAGACTTGCACTTTGACGTTCCGATGCCGCACCAGCACTTCAAACACCAAAGGCTGTCCATCTGCATCGGTCAACAATTGCAGCGGCAAACGCTCGAACGGATTGTTGATGTAGTAGTCTTCTTGCCAGCCACTTTGATTTAAGCGCTGACGGAAATAGCCTTGGCGATAAAGCAAACCCACCGCGACCAAAGGAACACCCAAATCTGAAGCAGACTTCAAGTGATCCCCAGCTAAAATTCCTAGACCACCCGAATAGATTTGCAGCGATTCGTGCAGACCAAACTCGGCGCAGAAATACGCGATCGGATGCTCTGGTGTAATCTGGGGGGCAACGCGGCTCGACCAAGTATCGGTTGAATTGACATATTGGGCGAACTGTTCTGACAGGCGCTTGAGTCGCTCCATGTAGTTCGGTTCAGAAGCCAGTTGAGTCAAGCGATCGTAGCTAATGGTTTCAAGTAGTGCGATCGGATTATGTCCGCAGCGTTCCCATTCATCGGGATTGATCGACTGAAACAGCGAAATCATATCCGGTGTCCAACACCACCAGTAGTTATATGCAATCTCAGCCAGCGGCTTCAAGGCTTGAGGTAAACGTGCACTCAGTCTGTCAGCCGGATTGACAGTTGAAATATAGGTCATAGGTTGGAGATCTCTTTGCTTTCTTAAACGATGAACTCTGAACTTTGGAAATGGGTCTTGCAGCTTGTCTGATTTCCAAAAATTCCGAATCCACAAGTGGACAGAGCGTAGCCTAAGGTTCAAACCACGATCGATAGATTCGGATTTTAACTCGTTTCACTTTAGTCCTGTTCTATCGTTTTCTAGCACTATTTGATGGGCGACAACGCAGAATTACAGATTATCTTCAGGCTCAGTTGAAGGTTGCGGCGGTTGACGTTCTAGATACAAATCGATAAAGTCTTCGGCTGCGGTGCTGTTAATCTCCCGCAGCGCCTTGATCATGTGCGTGACGGCTTCGGCAAGGGGATCGCTAATCTCATTTACCCATTGATGCACGGTCGATCGATTGATTCCCATTGTCACAGCCAGACGATTTTGGCTGATTCCATAGGTGGAGAGTACCTGTTTGAGTGCCTTTCCTGCTTTTCCCATGTCGAGATTCTGGCAAAGCTAATAAGGTTCGTAAAGGGTCGTAGGTCGCAACATGTGTAATTCACTTAGCTTAGCTGATGGGATTGTTACTGCGCTCTGTTCCACGAGCCCTGTAATCAATCGTTGCAAGTTAAAGACAAAGCAGGGCGATCGCGTCGATTCTGCGCCTTCTCGCTTTAATGTTAGAAAGGTTGCCAATTCGATTTGTTAACTTTTCAAACGACAGATTTACTCTGACTTGCGGAAAGTCGCTCGATAAATCGGGTCGCCAAATGATGCGACCATGAGTTCGCGCTCGGTTGGAATGGGCAGCGGATTATTGGGCAGCCAGTCTGTGCCTTCCCGCACAAACCTAGGGGATTCAGCAAAGCGATCGACCATCTTCTTCGCCACATCCAGAATGTCGGATTGCAGAAAGACGATCGCCCCCGGATTCATAAACTCTGCCAGCGTTGCGACCACTTCTGGCTGCACCACCCGCCGCTTTTGGTGTTTGCGCTTAAACCAGGGATCAGGAAACTGAATGCTCACTCGCGCTAAAGTACCCGGTTTCAACGATGCCAAAATGGGCTGTAGCGAGTTGCTGACATTGCAAAAAATGTAATGTAAATTCTTTAAGCCTGCTTTGTTGCGCCATTCCAGCGCTTGATCGACGATCAGTTCTCGAATTTCTAAGCCCAAATAATTCCACTCTGGCTCGGCTTGCGCCATCTTCAGCAAAAAGACCCCCCGACCGCAACCAATATCTAGGTGTAACGGACGTGATGGATCAGCAAACACCTGATCCCAATCCGGTGGAGCCGTGGGAGTTTGATATTTTCGACTCAGTGGATTAACGTGTTCTCGAACTCGAACGATCGCCACAAACCTTATTCCTTCTCTCGACAAATTCCAAAAACTGAGGTGTAGCCGTGCAAAAACGTGCTGCCACCTACAGGCCCAATTTCACCGTTGCAGAAAAAGCCTGCGATCGGCAAATCTTTCAAATATTCGTTCACCAACTGCGAATCAAAATTCGGCTCTCCATACAGCCCTTCGCCCCGTCCCAAGCAGGAAAACATCAGTGCCCCGATCGCAGACGGATTCTCTTGACTCGCCTGCACGTATCGTCGTAGCAACAAGTCTAAATCTTCCGCAGAAGTTTCCGCATCTCTGAGGTGAAATTGAATGCGCTGCCCCGGACGAATCAGATCGCCGATCGCGATTGCCCCGACTCGCGGATCAACTCCCAACAAATTCCGAATCAAGAAATCGCCTGGTTCCAAAGTCTGCTTAAAGCCGTTCTGCGCCACTCCAATGAAGATGTGATTCTGCTGCGCCAAGAGCCGATCGTCTTCGTTCAAGCCTTGAACTAGCTCTTGTAATTGCTCTAAGGGAGAGAGCTTCACGGCGCAGCGATCGGAGGGTAAACCGGAGCCATCATCTTCCTGCATCGCCAGCAAGATGTTTCTCTCTCCCTCTATGACCCAGTACGGCTGACCAATGGGACGACAGCCTTGAGCCACGATCGTATCCAGAACAATATTGCCGCTCAGCGCTACTCCCACTGCTCCCTCTCGATAGAAGCGATCGTCACAAAATAGCCCAGTCGCGCCGCCGCCCAGCATCCCAGAGCTTGCCAACCCTCCAACTTTCGCCGCTCCTGGATAGGCAAAATCTAAGCCTTGCAGTAAATCATTAATGCGAGGCAAGTCGGCTAATAAGACAAAATTTGGCGAGTCTGAGGGCGCAACTCCGATTAAATCTGTCCAGGTATTCGGCGCACTGTCTAAATCGGGCAAATCGCTCGCAGAGGCGTAAAACGGAGCGACTTTCACCCCTGGCAAATGTGCCAACACCAGACTCAGCGCCGGTTCTTCTTCGACCTCTCGCACCTTGCCACGTGCCGTCATGCCCACAATTCCGCCACCGCTGCACCCGACGATCGACACCCCCGGAAGCTTGTCCCGCAGCAACGGCAACAATCGAGAATACTCACTCGCGAACGCCGACGAGATGAACACAAACCCCAGATCCGGCGAAGCTTGCAGCGTCGTTTGCGCCTGCGTCACCACTTCCTCGACCGCTGCTTCTAAAAATGGGCGAGTTGAGAGTGCACTTGCCCACCGCATTGAATTTAAGGGTTTTGTCATGTGCGATCGCTCCTGTGTAAAGACTCGAAAGAAACTTCGCAGTAGATCCAGTGTAGAACACGGTTGTAGATCCGAAGAAAGAGGGATCGGAAGACCGCACCTGCGGTAGAGTCGCCAGAATCGTTCGTCACCGATTAATATAGATATACAAAAACTGAGTCAGCACTCTCTGGACTGTCTTCCAGCTAGCAGAATTAAATAGGATCAATGTCCTAAGCTGATATGTTGGTAGTTCTGTCGGTCTTCGTGTTTAGCCCAGACAGACGATCGGTTCTACTCTCTCGCACAGAATTCTGTTTTGAAAATTAAGGACGAATCCTATGGCAATGAGCGATATTCAAAAGCAAATCGAAGTCGAGCGTGAGAATGCTCGCAAAGCCTGTGATGTTAGCGGGTCGAATTCGGGCGAGTGTGCTGCGGCATGGGATGCCGTGGAAGAGTTGCAGGCAGAAGCGGCTCACCAACGCCAAACCATGAAGCCGAAAAACTCGCTTGAACAGTATTGTGATGACAACCCCGACGCGCTAGAGTGCCGCGTTTACGACGAGTAAGCATTGAAAACGTCTCATCTCTAGAGTAAAAGCAAGCAGCGATCGCTGCTTGCTTTTTTGTGTCATAACGGAGATTACCCCTGATTCCCGGTTCCCTGCAATGTATGAGAAATTAGACCAGTTAAAAGGCTTATTTGTAGACCTCGATCGCGCCTTAATCGCTTATTCCGGCGGGATTGATAGCACCTTAATCGCAAAGGTCGCGTTTGATGTGTTGGGAGATCGTGCGGTGGCGGTGACGGCTGAATCGCCTTCGTTACTGCCTGAAGATCTCGAAGATGCCAAAATTCAGGCGGCTGAGATTGGGATTGTCCACAAGGTCGTGCAGACGCATGAACTCGATAACCCGAACTATGCCTCGAATCCGGTGAATCGTTGTTATTTTTGCAAGAGTGAACTGCATGACACGCTCAAACCACTGGCTCAGGCGTGGGGTTATCCCTATGTGATTGACGGCGTGAATGCCGATGATTTGCACGATTATCGACCGGGAATTCAAGCAGCAAAAGAGCGGGGAGCACGATCGCCGTTAGCCGAGATTGGGATTACCAAAGCGGAAGTGCGGGCGATCGCGAAGCATTTAGGGTTGTCGTATTGGGATAAACCTGCTCAGCCTTGTTTGAGTTCGCGCTTTCCGTATGGCGAAGAGATTACGATCGCAAAGCTTCAGCGAGTCGGACGGGCTGAAGTCTACTTGAGAAAGCTTGGCTGGCAGAATATTCGGGTGCGATCGGAGGGTGACACGGCTCGAATTGAGGTACTCCCGGAACAAGTGAAAGAGTTTGTGATTCAGGCGGATCTACCGAAGTTAACTGAGGCGTTTCAGTCTTATGGATTTCTCTATGTGACGCTGGATTTAGAAGGCTATCGGAGCGGCAAATTGAATCAAGTGCTGCAATTCAAGTCGGTTTGAGGGGCGACCGCAATACTGATGCAAGAAGTGGGAGATTAGGGGCAGAGGATGTTTGAAAAGTATAAAAACTTCCTCGCTCCGTTCGATTTCGCCCCGGAATGGAATTCGGGGCTATCGGTGCGAAGTCCTTTGAAAAGGACTAAAGACTTGAGTAGACGGGCTTGTTAGTCCCCTTCAGTGGACTTCGTTCGGTTAGCCCCGGAATGGAATTCGGGGCGAGTGAGCGCAATAAACGATACTTTGCAAACACCCTCTCAACCAGCAACATTCAGCGATGAGTCACAAACACTCGACGGTGAGTCACAAATACTCAACGATGAGTCACAAACACTCAACGACGAGTCACAAATACTCAACGGCGAATCCTAAACACTCGACGGTGAGTCACAAATACTCAACGGCGAGTCACAAATACTCAACGGCGAGTCACAAATACTCAACGGCGAATCCTAAACACTCGACGGTGAGTCACAAATACTCAACGACGAGTCACAAATACTCAACGGCGAATCCTAAACACTCAACGGCGAATCCTAAACACTCAACAGCGACAAAACGATCGTGCTTCAACACCACCGCGATCGCTTTCTCTAAATTCATCGCCAATTAACGCGATCGCGCCTGCACCCACTTCACAATCGATCGCACCGATTCGGGCATATTCGTTTCGCTCATCTCGATCGAATGCGTCCGCCCCTCCATCTCGACCGTCAGCACATACCCAAATCGATCGGGCTGCGGAAAAGCCTCCACGACCGAGGTTACTTGAAAGAAATTGGAGGATTGAATCATCTCTTCTAACTCTTTGGCTTCGGATGAGGAGAGATTTTGAGTATCGATCGTTTTTGTGATCATCAATCCCGCAAAGCCTCCACTTTGTTCAAGCGTGACGCGCATCGATCTCTCCCCCTTTCTTTAATTAGCTAACACCAACTGTTTTCCAGGCGTTCTGAACCGCTTTTTGTTCAGCACTGTTTGCACCGTATAGCTCAGCCGCGATCGTTGAAGTGACTCGTGCAGCAGTACGGAAATTAGACGAGGGACGTAACCGCTCTGTAAGCGCGACATACCAAATCTTTCCGGCTTTTTCCCACGCGTAACCGCCGATCGCCGTTGCAGTCAAATAGAACGCTCGATTGGGAATGCCGGAATTGATATGCACACCCCCGTTATCCGCTCTGCCTGTGTAGATCTTACTCATGTCCCCAGGTTGCGGATCTTTCCCCAGTACCGGATCGTCGTAAGCGGTTCCGGGAGCCTTCATCGATCGCAGCGCTTGACCATTCACCTTTGACGTTAGCAACCCTTCGCCGATTAACCAATCTGCCTGATCAGCCGTCTGATTCAAAACTCTCTGTTTAATCAAACTGCCAAACACATCGGAAAAAGACTCGTTCAATGCGCCCGATTGTCCTCTGTAGATCAATGCGGCTTCGCTTTGGGTCACGCCATGCGTCAGTTCATGCCCGATTACATCGATCGAAATCGTAAACCGATTAAAAAGTTCACCATCTCCATCGCCGTAAACCATCTGGCTGCCGTTCCAGAAGGCGTTATTGTATCGCTCTCCATAATGAACCGTAGAATCTAAGCGCATTCCAAAACCATCGATCGAGTTTCGCTGGAAGATTTCCTCAAAGAAATCGTAAGTCGCTCCTGATCCGTCATACGCTTCATTCACGGCAACATCCTCGACTGCTGCCGCACCTTCACCGCGCACAATTTTCCCCGGCAAGTCAGTATCGTTTTCTGCGGTGTAAATCGTGCGACGTTTTTCGTTAGCGGCAGCCATGAAATGAACGGCTCCCACGGCTTCTCGTCGTCCTCGAAACTGCTCTGAAGCCCGCAAATTCTGTAATGCCCACTCACGCTGAGCTTCGTTGCCGTTAACGATAATGCGATCGGTGACATGCGGCGGCACAATATGACAAATCGGGCAAAAATCCCTGCGATTGGGACGACAATGGTTTTGACGACGGTTTTGACGACGGGCTTTTTTCATAGGTCGCTCCGGTGATGACAGACTGAATTGTCTTTCTGGTGACAGTTCATCTATCAGCCTATAAACGAGTTCGTTCTTACCCACGGTTTCTTTAGAAATTGTTGGGAAAGATGTGAGCCAAGCGCGCCTAAATTCTAAGCTCTGCTGTGCTCTCTATTTTTAGCCAATTGATCGTTGTTTTTAAATCTCGAAAAACAGAACGATCGCTGATTCCTGCAAGGCTTTAAAAGCCTCCGGCACAATCGCAACGCTCAAGTTAATGATGCAATTTGTTACAAAACTTATAGCGCTTCTCAGAAAAACAATTCCCGTCTTTTATGATGAGAAAGCACTAAACACGATCGGCTTCGTCACACTTTTTAATAATTCAAGTGTAGGAACCCGAAACGTTTTAATCTAAGAATGAACTGGTTGACCCTGGGCAAATCGTTTAACAGTGCGAAGGCTAATGCGCCTCGGTGCGCTTTGGTTCTCAAGAAATAACGTGCCAGGTGACGCTCTGGTCAGATTTAACACAGTAACGATCCGTAAATGGGAGCTTTAGAATCCAATGAGTGTTAAGGCAAGTGGTGGAAGCTCGGTTGCACGCCCGCAACTATACCAAACCGTACCAGTTGCAACGATTTCACAGGCAGAGCAACAAGACCGCTTTTTAGGGCGGGGCGAACTTGATGAACTCGTGCAGTATTTCAACTCCGGACAAAAACGTCTGGAAATCGCTGAAATCCTGACGCGAAATTCAGAACTGATCGTCTCTCGATCGGCAAACCGCATCTTTACCGGCGGTTCACCGATGGCATTCCTCGAAAAGCCCGCTGAAGAACCTGTGAAAACGGTAGCAGGCACAACGCTGAATACCGAAGAAGGAATGAAACTGGGTACGGTCACTTATGCGGAAGGCTCCGGTGGCGGATTGTTCGGCGGCATTCGGAACTTCTTCTTAACTCCGAGCGCGGGTGCAATTCCTCCCGGTTTTCGTCCGATTAACGTCGCTCGCTATGGTCCAAGCAACATGGCGAAGTCGTTACGCGACTTAAGCTGGTTCCTACGCTATACGACTTATGCGATCGTCGCCGGAGATCCAAACATTATCTCGGTGAATACCCGTGGCTTGCGCGAAATCATCGAACGCGCCTGCTCGACCGATGCCACGATCGTCGCATTGCAAGAGATGAAAGTTGCCGCGAGTAACTACTTCCGCAACGATGCCGACGCGAAAACGATCGTCGATCAATACTTCGATGTGCTGATCACCGAGTTCAAAGCGCCGACTCCTTCGGATAAAGTGCGTCAGCGTCCATCAGGCGATCTTCAAGGTCTGCAACTGCCGCAAATCTACTTCAACGCCGCAGAACGCCGTCCGAAATTCGCGATGAAGCCGGGACTGTCAAGCAGCGAAAAGAACGATGTCGTGAAAGCTGCTTATCGCCAAGTGTTTGAACGCGACATTACCCGCGCTTACTCACTAGGGATTTCGGATCTCGAATCCAAAGTGAAAAACGGCGATATTTCGATGAAGGAATTCATCCGCCGCTTAGCAAAATCGCCTCTGTACCGCAAAAACTTCTTTGAACCGTATATTAATAGCCGCGCTTTAGAATTGGCGTTCCGTCATATTCTCGGTCGCGGACCTTCTTCGCGCGAAGAAGTGCAGAAATATTTCTCGATCGTCTCGGCTGGAGGTCTAAACGCCCTCGTTGATGCGCTCGTCGATTCCAAAGAATACAGCGACTACTTCGGGGAAGAAACCGTTCCGTATCTGCGCGGTTTAGGTCAAGAAGCACAAGAATGCCGCAACTGGGGACCGCAACAGGATCTGTTTAACTACAGCGCTCCGTTCCGCAAGGTGCCGCAATTCCTCACAACCTTTGCTTCTTACGACCAGCCGTTACCGGATCAGCATCCTTATGGTTCTGGAAACGATCCACTGGAAATTCAATTCGGTGCCATCTTCCCGAAAGAAACGAAGAATCCCAGTTCTAATCCGGCTCCGTTCGGCAAGGACACTCGCCGGATTCTGATCAATCGCGGTCCTGGGATCAACAACCAGGTGAGCAATCCGAGTGCGCGTGGCGCTGCTCCCGGATCTCTAGGTCCGAAAGTCTTCAAATACGACCAAAGCCCCAGCTTTACGGGATCGTTTGCGAAGAAATCTTCGGGCACAAAAGGCATCAGCACCAAATTCTCAGAAAGCTCGACTCAAGCGGTGATCAAAGCGGCTTATCTGCAAGTCTTCGGTCGCGATGTCTACGAAGGACAACGGCTTAAAGTTGACGAAATCAAGCTAGAAAACGGCGAAATCACCGTCAAAGAGTTTGTGCGTCGTCTGGCAAAATCGCCTCTGTTCCGCAGCCTGTACTGGGAAAAACTGTATGTGACGAAAGCGATCGAATACATCCATCGTCGCTTACTGGGTCGTCCGACCTACGGTCGTCAAGAAATCAATAAATACTTTGATCTCTGCTCGAAGAAAGGCGTTTTTGCCGTCATCGACGCAATTCTTGACACCGAAGAGTACAACAGAACCTTTGGCGAAGATACCGTTCCGTATGAGCGCTATCTCACCCCCGCAGGTCTGTCATCTAGAACCGTTCGTGTGGGTTCGATCCAAGACAAGGGCACGAAGGTCACGAAGGAAGAAACGCCTCGCTTCGTTGAATTGGGCACCGCTAGCGGAATCCGGACGCAACCTGACATTGATTTCCGAATCAATCAAGGAGTTAGCAAGAAGCGCGAACAAACTAAAGTGTTCAAGCTGACGCAACTCAACGACAAAACGAACCTCAAGACGGTGATCGGAGCCGCTTATCGCCAAGTGTTCGAGCGCGATATCGCACCTTACGTGGCGCAAAACGAGTTCTCTGCCCTCGAAAGCAAGCTCGGCAATGGTGAAATCAACCTGAAAGAATTCATCATCGGCTTAGGAAGCTCCAGCCTGTACATCAAAGAGTTCTACACGCCCTACCCGAACACGAAAGTGATCGAACTGGGAACTAAGCACTTCTTGGGACGTGCCCCACTGGATCAAGCTGAAATTCGCAAGTACAACAAGATTCTCGCGGCTCAAGGCTTGAAAGCGTTCGTCGCTGAAATGGTGAACAGTGCGGAGTATGCTGAAGCATTCGGTGAAGACGTGGTTCCTTACAACCGCTTCTTAACCCTGCCTGCGGCGAACTTCCCGAACTCTCAAACCTTGTACAACAAGCTCACGAAGCAAAATAACAAGCTTGAGGTTCCGAGCTTCTCGCCAGCACGATCGCGCATGGATGTGGCGCAAATGCCGCTCACCGCAGCCGCGATCGCAGACATCGCTATCCAAGAGCGTAAGCCTGATGGTAGCCAGCCCCGCTTCATTCAACTGGGCAAATCCTACACCAACGGTGAGGGTCAGTCAGTTGAAGAAGGAGTTGGAACCAGCCGCCGTAAACCTGCTCGCATCTATCGGATGAATCCGGGTATGACGCAGGGCGAAATCGAACTGGTGCTCAACGCCATTTACGTGCAAGTGATGGATGTGTTCAGCGGACAAGTGCCAAGCCAGTTTAGACGCTCTGATCTCGAAAGCAAACTTCGCAACAGTGAGATCTCTGTGCGTGAGTTCGTCAAGTCTTTGGCAAGCTCAGACATCTATGTTCGTCGCTTCTATGCACCGTACCCGAATACAAAAGTGATTGAATTCTTGTTCCGTCACTTGCTGGGTCGTGCGCCTGCAACTCAAGGCGAAATCCGCGAGTACAACAAGATCTTGGCGGATCAAGGCTTGAAAGGTGCGGTTGAAGCAATGGTCAATAGTGCAGAATACACACGCTACTTTGGCGAAGACGTGGTTCCGTACAAGCGCTTCCCCTCGCTGCCTGCTGGAAACTACCTCGGTAGTGTGAAAGCAGATGCGGACTTGGTGAAACAGTCGTGGTCGGATCTGTCGCCCTCGTATGTGACGGGTCGCCTCAGCTAAGTTAATTTGATTGAATGAAAGAAGCCCTCGATCGTTCTGTGCGATCGAGGGCTTCTTTACACTTGAATTGCAAATTTTACGATTACAAGGCGCTATCTTAAATACTTGACGTAGACACGATCGCACCGCAAAGTCTCAACTCCAGTACTTGGCTCATAGCCATTCCGTTCATATAGTTGAACTGCTTCTTTCAAGACGCTGGCAGTCTCTATCCAAATTTGGTCGAATCCTTTTTTGGCGATCGCACTCTCCAATTCAGTTAACAAAAACTTTCCTAACCCAATGCCTCGCACTTCGGGCAATAGATACATTTTGCGAATTTCAACGGCATTCTGTCCGCGTGAAATTGGATAGTAAGCCCCAGTTCCAACTAATTTCCCTTGTCGCTCAATCGCCCAAAATTCACCGTTCTGATAGAAATTCTCGACTTCTAGCACATCGCGATCGGCTCCCTCTGGTTCTTGCGTCAATCCATACTCTGCCAGCACAGAACCAATCAAGTTAAATGCACTGATTCGATCTGATGGTTGCCAAGCTCGAATTAGAAAGTCTTGATATTGCATTAACTGTGAATTCTTGGTTCAGGATGTAACGTTGATAGGATTTCACTTTCGATCGCGCCCAATTCCTCTAGTCGCTGGTTGATCTGCGATCGCTCAAAATAAGTATCCGCTAATGTCCAATACACCCCATAATGCCGCGCTTCCGATGCCATCAATGCACGATAAAATTTTGCTAGTTCCTGATCCCCACAATGCTGCGCTAACAATCCTAAACGCTCATGACTTCGAGCCTCGATTAGTCCTGATACTAATAGCGCATCTAACATTCTATCGGGTTCTTCACGCCGAATCTGTTTATTTAAACTAGCACCATACGGTGGTGGGGCAAGTGGCGCAAGAGGGATAGCGCGGCGCTCCAAAATTTGGTTTACTTGCTCAAAGTGTTCTAGCTCTTCTTGCGCGATCGCGGTTAACATTCGCACTAATTTTGCACTAGAAGGATAACGGAACATGAGATTTAATGCGACTCCTGCGGCTTTTCGCTCACAGTGAGAATGATCAAGCAGAATTGTGTCTAAGTTAGCGATCGCTTGATTGACCCAAGCCTCAGAAGTTGGCTGCTGTAGAAAGCGAATCGTCGGAAAAGAAGAAACCACGGAACCCTCATGATTTGGTTAGTATTTGCAATTTTAACGGCTTTCTTTGAGTCTTTGAAGGATGTTTCCAGCAAACACAGTCTCAGAAGTCTAGATGCTTATATTGTTGCTTGGGTCGCTAATATTTTTGCTGTTATCTTTCTGATCCCGTTGTTACTAATTTCTGGAATCCCGAAAATTGAGCCTCAGTTTTGGATAGCTCTGTTCATTGGGGGCAGCTTGAATGTCATTTCCTTCACGCTCTACATCCGCGCTCTTAAAATTGCCGATTTATCTCTAACAGTTCCCTTAGTCACCTTGACACCTCTGTTTCTCCTAGTTACGTCGCCGTTGATTGTGCATGAGAATCCAACTGTTGCAGATGCGATCGGTATCTTGCTGATTGTTGTTGGCTCTTACGTTCTGAACTTACGTGAACGTCAGCATGGTTACTTTGCACCTTTGAAAGCTTTGTTTCGCAATCGAGGTAGCCGCTTTATGTTGATGGTTGCTTTCATCTGGAGCATTACTTCTAACTTCGATAAAGTGGGCGTAGTACATTCTTCGCCATTGTTCTGGTCAACTGCTTTGTATAGTTACTTAGCTGTGGGAATGTTCCCGATCGCATGGTTTAATTCTCGACATAAGTTTAATCAAATTCTGCCAAACCTCAAACCATTGATGATCATTGGATTGTTTCATGCGATCGCCATTACCTTTCAGATGATCGCAGTAACATACACCCTGGTAACACAAGTCATCGCAGTGAAACGCATGAGCGCTCTAATCAGTGTATTGTTCGGTTATTTTCTATTTCACGAAAGAGGATTAGAAGAACGCCTGACCGGAGCCGCAATCATGGTATCTGGTGTAATTGTTATCACTCTCTTCTAAACTCACTTGAATCTTTTACGAGCTGTCTCTGCGGCTATCTGCACTCAAAGAAATTACATATTTTTAAGTATCTGCTGAAAAAATGATACACAAGGCATGATCGTCAAAGTTTCTCATGCAAGCGCTTCATGATCCGTCGATTATCCTCGTTTCCCGGTAGCATCTCAATTGCTGCAATCTGTGCGCTATTTACAGTTATCTTTCCCAAGGTCTCGACAACTCCGCAAGCACCAAACCAGACTGTTGCGATCGCACAGTCTGAACGTCCTCGGATTGCTCGCCCGATTTCATTCATCGAAGGCACAATCAAAGGGGTTCCGATTCGACTTGCAACGATCGAGCTAACTGACCCTAAAACTTTTATCAGCATTGGACTTGCAAATCAAGCAACACAGGCGAATAGTGCACGATCGACTCGTGGAGACGAAGCCTTTCAAGCCATGGTACACCGTAACAAAGCTGCACTAACTATCAATGGAACATTCTTCAGTATGGATAACCAAAAGCGCGTGATGGGAAACATGGTTGCAGGCGGGCGCTTCTTGAAGTTCAGTCCTTGGGAGAACTATGGCACAACATTAGGCATTCGTCGCGGTAATCGTCCTGAGATGATCACAGCTCGCACTGAAGGTAAACCACAATGGAAACAACATTGGTTCTCACTCACTGCGGGTCCTCGATTGCTGAGACAAGGCAAGATTGCGATCAACCCTCAGCAAGAAGGCTTTACTGATCCGGCGGTTTCTGGTGTTGCAGTACGATCGGCGATCGGCTTTCCCAAAGACACTAATCGCCTCTATCTCGTCACATTCCACCAGCCGATTACATTGGAAAAAGAAGCAGCAATAATGCGATCGATTGGTGCTTACGAAGCGATGAATCTCGATGGTGGGACTTCAGTTGCATTAGCAGTCGGCGATCGTATTATGCAATCTCCGGGACGTGAGTTAACGAATGTGATTACTGTGTATGATTCGCGCTTTTCTGCACCAGAGGACTTGAAGCGATCGTGGTACGAGTTTCAGCAAAACAATCAAGTTGCACTACAGCCCGGAAAGTAGCAACTTACCAAGCTTTTGCTACTTGTAGGACAAGTCGGGGCAACCCTGGATCACCGATCACTGCTTCAGAATTCTCCAAGATTAGCAAAATTCAACGCTATTTCACCAATGGCGAAACTTACGAGGAGGCACTAAGCAATGCTCAGGAGGTTTTAGAACTCCTGATTGAGAGTTATCAAGCTGAAGGTTGATCGCTCCCCCAACCCCAAACGCTACAAACGACATGAGCGATCGATCACTCTAGATAAACTCAACTCGTCCACGTATTTCTTCTGGTTCAAGCACTTCCCAGATCAGTGTCAGGCTTCTGATGATACCGCCAATCGATCGACTACTTTTGGCATAGTACACAATTCCTGCATGGTTTGCACCACTCTCATGCAGTCGCAGGAAATCACGATCTTGAGTAAAGATGACCCTGTTTTCACTTAGAGCAAAATCTAACTGCTCTTGATCCGAGGTGGTTAAAAGGTTCACTTCGGGTGTGGTTGTGACATCAATGGCGCGTAATCTCAATCCTCTAGAGATCGCAGGATCAACATTTTCATCTAGGTGGAATCGAATCGTTTGCGGCATTCTGTTGTCTGAGCTTTTCTTGTAACAAGGAGGGTGTGCTTGCTTGCATTTGTTGCACGATCGCTTCGTCTTCTCGAATCTGTTGCCGAATTTCTTCGAGATGATCATGATAGTACGCAAGTGCTGCGTAAACATCAGAGAGGGTGATCGGATAGCGACCGACGATTTCTTCTGGAGATAACCCCATCCGTTCATGCCAAATTGCAATATCTTCAACGCGAATACGATGCCCTGCAATACGAGGCTTGCCACCACAGACACCAGGAGTAATTTCAATATGTTCTGCGAGTACTGGAATGTAAGTCATAGGAAGGTTCAGCTAGGCATAATGTATTACTATTTTAGACTAATATATTACGCTGACATCCCAAGCCCGCTTAATAGATGCATGAAGAAAGTTTCGCTAGATGCAGATGACTATTTAGAAAGAATCGAGCAAGACTTTCCAATTCTCATGTGCTTTCAGTTGAGCACTGTAATTCTCGTCAGCGAGAGGATCTTCATACTGCTTAGCCTCTTCTGCTGCTTCCCAATATTCGCTTGGTAGTGATTCATCGTGCTCTCGTAATTCTTTAAAGTATGCCTGCATACTTTCCCAAGCTTCTCTGCTATTTTCTCCCAAGATCCGCCTCAATCGTTCATCTATAGCACACCCGCTTTGTCTGATTAGATTTTCAAGCCGTTCAGCAGGAAGATAAATAAAGGGGTCATTTTCTATAAAATCAATAACTGACCTTCCCCAAAAGCTCTCAACTAGAGGATCTAGGACTTCGAGACTGTAGCGCAGTGTCAATAAATTTAGTTCTTTTGCGTTTGCTGTTGAGAAGTGAATAATCTGATTTCTCAATCTGCCAAATTCTCGATACTGATTAAGTCTCTCGATCCTAATTCCTGTAGTTGCCCACAGTTGATCTGGTAACTCTTCATAGGAGAAAGTTCGTCCGTTTTCAAGCAGAGCAGCTAGGGTTAAAGCGTCCTTATTAGGATCTGATTTAGGCAGCCTTGAAAAAATAAGTAGAAAGTGTTCTTGTGCTACACGCGCTTTCAACAGGATCTCTGCTGCGTGGGCTGCGTGAACTACACACATCCGCCTCTCACCTTGCAAGGCTTCTAAAAATGCGTCGCGAAAAAGAAGCATTCCCGTTCTTCTCATGTTCTTGGAAACATCCTTGTAAAGACTCTGATCCATTAGTTTTGCGAGAATAAAGGAATAGTACGAGAGTTTTATCTTGATTATTATCGCAGTAAGGACCGAAATCCTCATTTGAAGAATTTGTAGACAGTTTTACTAATCTTGTTCTACACTGTTTAATTGTCGCTAAAATTCAGTTGGGCGAATTTTGAGGAACCTCTGCGGATATTCTTTGCAGATAAGCTTTTAGACGCGCAAGTATCGCATTTCTAAAACCCTCAGAATCGCAACCTTCAGGCGAGAAAGCTGAAACCATTAGACTTCAGTTCTTTTCGCGAACTGTATTCCGACTCCCGGAAACTGAGTAGCACCCTACTTAAGTCCGATCGGAATTCGCATTCCAGAGCATGACTCAACCTCAGCTTTTTCATGAATGCCTGAAGTACAACGAAACACGCGGAATCCGCTGCCTCTAATCTCCTAGAGGTAAGATTCTTCTGGTCTTCCGACCGTGGACTCCGTTGGAGTGACTGAGACACAAATCGGCGATCGAGGCGCAGCCTGTTCGCTGTATTTGTCATGATGTGTAAACAAGGAGAAAAACAGTGGCTGTCGGCATTATCGGCACGAAGCTGGGCATGACTCAAGTGTTTGACGAGCAACGGAGAGCAATCCCTGTCACCGTCATTCAAGTCGGACCCTGCCCCGTAACCCAGGTTAAAACAAAGGAAACAGACGGTTATTCCGCCATCCAGATTGGATATGGCGAATGCACCGAAAAGGCATTGAACAGACCTGAACTGGGTCATCTGAAAAAATCAGATTCGCCGCCTCTACGACACTTGATCGAGTATCGAGTAGACAATGCCGGGGAATACACCCTCGGTCAACAGTTGAATGCTGACTTGTTTGAGGCAGGTCAGAGCGTGGATGTGATCGGAACCAGCATCGGACGCGGTTTCGCGGGTTATCAAAAGCGCAACAACTTTGCACGAGGTCCGATGTCTCACGGTTCTAAAAACCACCGCGAACCCGGTTCAACCGGAGCGGGAACGACTCCCGGACGGGTTTACCCAGGAAAGCGGATGGCAGGTCGCTTAGGTGGGACTCAGACGACGGTTCGGAAGCTGACCGTTGTGCGGGTGGACACAGAGCGCAACGTCATTCTGATTAAAGGGGCAGTGCCCGGAAAACCCGGAGCGCTTGTGCAAATCCTGCCCGCTAAGACCGTTGGGGGTAAGTAAGACATGGCAGACTTTACAGTAAAAGATTGGGACGGGACTGAAGCGGGAACCGCAGCGATCGACCTTAAAACCGCAAGACCCGAAAGCGCTGCTGGTATTTTGCATCGCGCCGTGATTCGTCAAATGGCGAACGCTCGTCAGGGCAATGCTTCGACTAAAACCCGTGCAGAAGTTCGAGGCGGTGGTCGCAAGCCTTGGAGACAAAAAGGAACCGGACGCGCTCGTGCAGGTTCAAACCGTTCTCCGTTGTGGAGAGGTGGCGGTGTAATCTTTGGACCGAAACCCAGAGATTATTCGATCAAGATGAACCGCAAAGAGCGGAGACTCGCACTGAGAACCGCTTTCCAAGGACGAGCAGAAGATTTGATCGTGGTGCAGGATTTTGCAGATAAGCTACCTCGCCCGAAGACCAAAGAGCTTGTTCAAGCATTATCGCGTTGGGGCGTTGAAGCGGGATCGAGAGTTTTGATGATCGTGGCTGAGCGCGACGAGAACGTTTATCTCTCGGCTCGGAACGTGGAGCGACTGAGACTGATTTCAGCAAACAACCTCAATGTTTATGATTTGCTCCACGCAGATCATATTGTTGCGACTTCCGCAGCACTTGAGAAAATCCAGGAGGTGTACGGTGAAGACTGATCCCCGCAACTTAGCTGATATCATCCGTCGCCCATTGATTACCGAAAAAGCGACCCGGTTGCTCGAACTGAACCAATACACCTTTGAAGTTCAGCCGAAAGCCTCCAAGCCCGAAATCAGAGCCGCGATCGAGTACCTGTTCGACGTCAAAGTCACGGGCATCAGCACGATGAACCTTCCTCGCAAGAAGAAGCGTGTCGGTAAGTTCATTGGCTTCAAGCCGCAGTACAAAAAAGCGATCGTCACCCTGGCTGAAGGCGACACGATCACTCTGTTCCCCGAAGTATAACCACCCAGAGAGCAAACTATGGGCATCCGAAATTTTCGACCTTATACCCCTGGCACTCGTCAACGCAGTGTCCCTGATTTCGCAGAAATCACCAAGTCGGAACCCGAAAAGTCTTTGGTGGTGTACAAACACCGCAATAAAGGACGGAATAATCGGGGTGTTGTCACCTGTCGTCACCGGGGCGGCGGTCACAAGAAACTGTACCGAATCGTTGATTTCAAGCGTGATAAGCGCAATGTTGTGGCGACTGTGGCAGCGATCGAATACGATCCCAACCGCAACGCCCGGATTGCACTGCTGTTTTATACCGACGGTGAAAAGCGTTATATCCTGCATCCAGTTGGATTGACGGTTGGCACAAAGGTGCAGGCAGGCGATGACGCGCCGATCGAAGTCGGTAACGCTTTACCGCTCGAAAAGATCCCACTTGGTACGATCGTTCACAACGTCGAACTGCAAGCGGGTAAAGGCGGTCAAATCGTTCGAGCTGCTGGAGCCGCCGCGCAGGTTGCTGCAAAAGAAGGCGATTACGTCACCCTGAAGCTCCCTTCGACTGAAGTTCGGATGGTGCGGAAAGAGTGTTACGCCACGATCGGACAAGTCGGCAACACCGATCACCGTAACCAAACGCTTGGAAAAGCTGGACGCAAACGCCATTTGGGTCGTCGTCCAGAAGTGCGGGGTAGTGTGATGAACCCAGTGGATCACCCGCATGGTGGGGGTGAAGGACGGGCACCGATCGGTCGATCGGGACCTGTGACACCGTGGGGTAAACCTACGTTGGGTGCGAAGACTCGCAACAAGAAGAAACTCAGTAGCGCCTTGATCGTGCGTCGTCGTCGTAAGACTTCCAAGCGCGGACGTGGCGGACGCGAATCGTAAGTTAGAGAGGACGAAAGATGGCACGTTCATTGAAAAAAGGACCTTTCATTGCTGACCACTTGATGAAAAAAGTGGAAAACGCAAGATCGAAAGGCGACACTCAGGTAATCAAAACCTGGTCACGCGCATCCACCATTCTGCCGCAAATGATCGGCATGACGTTTGGAGTTCATAACGGGAAAGTTCATGTTCCCGTCTATGTGAGCGAACAAATGGTCGGTCATAAGCTGGGTGAATTTGCGCCCACCCGGACTTACCGGGGACATGGCGGCGGCGATAAGAAATCGCGGAGGTAGGAACAATGGCGACACAAACACCAGGAGAAGTGAAAGCGGTAGCCCGCTACATTCGGATGTCACCGTTTAAGGTGCGCCGAGTGCTGGATCAAATTCGTGGACGTTCCTATCGGGAAGCGCTGATTATCCTCGAATTCATGCCGTATCGTGCCTGCGAACCTGTTCTAAAGGTTCTACGATCGGCAGCCGCAAACGCGGAACACAACGAAGGCTTAAATCGCGCCAGTCTCGTCGTCAGTCAAGCGTATGCTGACCAAGGACCTGTTCTGAAGCGGTTTAGACCGAGAGCGCAAGGGCGAGCCTATCAAATTCGCAAACCGACGTGCCACATCACGATCGGCGTTGCTCCAGGCGCAGATTCATAAGGGAGAACAACATGGGACAGAAGATTAACCCCAATGGTTTTCGGCTCGGTGTGATCAAAGAACATCGATCGCGCTGGTTTGCTGATGCCGATCGTTATCCCGATCTGCTTCAGGAAGACCACAAGATTCGGCATTTCTTCACCAAGAACCCGAAAAACTTGGATAACCTGAAAAAGCCAGGGATTTCGGAAATTCGCATCGAGCGCAAAGCCGACCAGATTGATTTAGAAATCCGCACCTCTCGCCCTGGCGTTGTCGTCGGTCGCGGTGGTGCTGGAATCGAAGTGCTGAGAACGAACCTTCAGCAAGCATTAGGAGCCAACGATCGACAAATCCGCATTAACGTGGTGGAAGTTGCTCGTGTGGATGCTGATGCCATGCTGATTGGTGAGTACATCGCAGAACAGCTAGAGCGTCGGGTTTCCTTCCGGCGCGTCGTGCGTCAAGCGATCCAACGTGCTCAACGCGCAGGCATCGAAGGCATCAAAATCCAAGTGAGCGGTCGTCTGAACGGAGCTGAAATTGCCCGCCCAGAGTGGACTCGCGAAGGTCGTGTTCCCCTACACACGCTCAGAGCCGACATCGATTACGCTTACACGACTGCCCAAACGATCTACGGAACGTTAGGCATCAAAGTTTGGGTGTTCAAAGGAGAAATCCTGCCCGGACAAGAGCGTGAAGCTGAAGTTGTCGCGCCGAACCAACAACCGCGTCGTCGTCAACAGCGTCGTCAGCGATTTGAAGATCGATCGAACGAAGGGTAGGAAAAGTAGGGAGTAGAGGGATAAGAGAACATCGAATCTCGCCCCCACTCCCCACCTCCCCACTCCCCCCATACAGGTATCGACCAATGTTAAGCCCAAGAAGAACAAAATTCCGTAAGCAACAGCGCGGTCGGATGCGAGGATTGGCGACACGCGGAAGTCAACTGAACTTCGGTGACTTTGGCTTACAAGCCTTAGAGCCAACCTGGATCACATCGCGCCAAATCGAAGCCAGCCGTCGTGCCATGACGCGCTACATTCGCCGGGGTGGACAAATCTGGATTCGGATTTTCCCCGACAAGCCCGTCACCGCTCGCGCCGCAGAAACCCGGATGGGTTCTGGTAAAGGTGCGCCCGAGTACTGGGTTGCCGTCGTAAAACCCGGTCGGATCATGTTTGAAATCGCTGGAGTCCCGGAAGAAACTGCTCGTGAAGCCATGCGTCTCGCTCAGTACAAACTCCCGATCAAAACGAAATTCATCACCCGTCAGCAAGTCGTTGAGGAGGAATCATAACCATGGCACTTCCGAAAATTGCAGAGGCTCGATCGCTAAACGACGAAGAACTTTCGGATCAGATCCTCTCTGTCAAGAAAGAGTTATTCCAACTCCGAATGCAGCAAGGAACTCGTCAACTCGAAAAACCGCATCAATTCAAACACCTCAAGCATCGCCTCGCGCAGCTCCTGACGGTGGAACGTGAAAGACAGTTGAAAGGTGAATAAGTCCAATGGCAGTTAAAGAAAGAGTTGGCTTAGTTGTCAGCGACAAAATGGACAAAACGGTGGTCGTTGCTGTGGAAAACCGCACCGCACACCCAAAATACGGAAAAATCGTCGTCCGGACGAAGCGCTACAAAGCACATGATGAAGAAAACAAGTGCAAACAAGGCGATCGCGTCCGGATTCAGGAAACTCGCCCCTTAAGCCGCACCAAACGCTGGTCTGTGCTTGAGATCCTGAGTACCAAAGCCTAACCTATCAGGAGACGGACATGATTCAGCAGGAAAGCTATCTCAATGTGGCAGACAACAGCGGCGCTCGGAAGCTCATGTGCATTCGTGTACTGGGCGGCAACCGTCGTTATGCCGGAGTTGGCGATGTGATTGTTGCTGTCGTGAAGGATGCAATCCCGAACATGGCAGTAAAGAAATCGGATGTGGTGAAAGCCGTGATTGTTCGCACTCGCAAAACTTTGCGTCGCGACAGTGGTATGAGCATTCGGTTTGATGACAATGCAGCCGTGATTATCAACGCAGACGGCAACCCCAGAGGAACCCGTGTGTTTGGTCCGGTTGCGCGTGAACTCCGCGAAAAGAACTTCACCAAGATTGTTTCTCTAGCGCCGGAGGTGCTGTAAATGGCATTGAAAAAGAAAAAGTCCCCCGTTGCCCTAAAAATGCACGTCAAGGCGGGTGACACGGTACAAGTAATTGCCGGAAACGATAAGGGCAAAGTCGGTGAGATTGTTCGCGCATTTCCTAAACTCAGCAAAGTGATTGTGAGAGGCGTGAACATCAAAACCAAACACGTTAAGCCGAAACAAGAAGGTGAATCCGGTCGGATTGAAACGATCGAATATCCCATCCACAGCTCGAACGTGATGCTGTATTCCGAAAAGCAAAAAGTTGCATCTCGCATTTGTTACACCTTCACCGAAGATGGACGCAAAGTGAGAAAGCTCGTCAAAACCGGCGAAATCATCGATTAAGCCTTGCATTCATTTAGCCCCTGACCAAGCCCAGGGAGGAATCTAAACTATGTCCAACAGACTGAAAACCTCGTACGCCGAAAAAGTTGTTCCCAAGTTAACCGAGCAGTTTAGCTACAAGAACATCCACGAAGTTCCCAAAGTCGTCAAGATCACCGTCAACCGGGGTCTGGGCGAAGCGTCACAGAATGCGAAAGCGCTTGAAGCATCTGTCAACGAACTCGCAATCATCACTGGTCAAAAACCCGTCGTCACTCGCGCTAAAAAAGCGATCGCCGGATTTAAAATTCGTCAAGGAATGCCAGTTGGGGTGATGGTGACGCTGAGAGCCGATCGAATGTATAACTTCTTGGATCGTTTGATGAATCTAGCCTTGCCTCGGATTCGGGACTTTCGCGGCATCAGCCCGAAAAGCTTTGACGGACGCGGTAATTACACCCTCGGTCTGAGAGAGCAACTGATCTTCCCCGAAATCGAATACGACAGCATCGATCAAATTCGGGGGATGGACATCTCGATTATTACGACTGCAAGCACCGACGAAGAAGGACGTGCCCTGCTGAAAGAACTGGGTATGCCGTTCCGAGATAACTAACGCAGTCAAATCACAGAGGCAACTATGGCAGCAAACGACACCATTTCAGATATGCTGACGCGCATTCGGAACGCTAGTCTAGCGCGTCACCAAACGACCGAAGTTCCATCCACCCGCATGACTCGCAGTATTGCTGAGGTCTTAGTCGCTGAAGGCTTTATCGCTTCAGTCGAAGAAGTGGGTGAAATTCCCAAGAAAAACTTAGTCTTGGGTCTCAAGTACAAAGGCAAAAATCGCAAACCGATTATCACCGCGCTGAAGCGGGTGAGCCGTCCGGGTTTGCGGGTGTACAAGAATCGCAAAGACCTACCGCGTGTTTTGGGCGGGATCGGGATTGCGATCGTTTCCACTTCAAGCGGCATCATGACCGATCGCGAAGCTCGTAAAACGGGTGTTGGCGGTGAAGTCCTTTGCTACGTCTGGTAAGCAGTTGGAGGAATAAATTATGTCTCGAATTGGAAAACGTCCGATTACCCTCCCTGCGAAAGTGACCGTCGCAATTAACGGTCAAGAAGTCGTGGTGAAGGGACCGAAAGGAGAACTGTCAAGAGTTCTGCCTGCGGGAGTTACGATCGAAACCGAGGGCGATACTGTCACCGTAAATCGTGTAAACGATTCTCGGATGGCGCGTGAACGTCATGGTCTGTGCCGGACTCTGGTTGCCAATATGGTCGAAGGAGTTGCAAACGGATTTCAACGCCGCTTAGAAATTCAAGGGGTCGGCTATCGGGCTGCGGTTCAAGGTAAAAACCTGAACCTCAACATGGGCTACAGCCATCCGGTACTAATCGAACCGCCCGACGGCATTCAATTCCAAGTCGAAAACAACACGAACGTGATTGTGACCGGAATTGATAAAGAAATCGTCGGCAACACGGCGGCGAAAGTGCGGGCGGTACGTCCACCGGAACCTTATAAGGGTAAGGGAATTCGCTATGCGGGCGAAGCAGTCCGTCGCAAAGTTGGTAAGACGGGTGGTAAAGGGAAGAAATAAGCCATGAGCAAAGTAAGTCGTCGAGAATCTACACGCCTGCGTCACGCTCGGATTCGCCGTCGTGTGTCTGGCACTCCAGAGCGTCCCCGCTTAGCGGTCTTCAAATCGAATCATCATATCTATGTTCAACTGATCGATGATGTGGCGCAAACCACGATCGCGGCTGCTTCCACCGTCGATCCGGAACTGAAAGAAAAAATCGAATCCGGAGCAAACTGCGCGGCTGCGGCTGAAGTCGGTCGGTTGATTGCCGATCGTGCGAAAGCCAAAGGCATCGAACAAGTGGTGTTCGATCGCGGAGGGAACTTATATCATGGTCGCGTCCAGACCTTAGCGGATGCTGCCCGCGAAGCAGGTCTAAACTTCTAGGAGCAAACACAAATGGCTAAGGCAAAAGGAAAAGAGAAGAAATCGCGCGAGAAGGAATCTGATTTCCAAGAGCGCGTGGTGCAAATCCGCCGGGTGACGAAGGTCGTAAAGGGCGGTAAAAAGCTCAGTTTTCGAGCGATCGTAGTGGTCGGAAACGAGAAAGGTCAAGTCGGTGTCGGCGTGGGTAAAGCCAGCGATGTCATCGGCGCGGTGAAGAAGGGAGTCGCAGATGGTAAAAAGCATCTGATCGATGTGCCCCTGACCAAATCCAACTCGATTCCGCATCCTGCAACCGCAATGGGCGGCGGCGCTAAAGTGATGATGCGTCCTGCGGCTCCGGGTACTGGGGTAATTGCCGGGGGGGCTGTTCGGACAGTGCTAGAACTCGCTGGTGTGAAGAACATTCTGGCGAAGCAGCTTGGCTCAGGCAACCCGTTGAACAATGCGCGTGCTGCGGTCAATGCGTTGTCAGAACTTCGCACCCTATCGGATGTCGCTGAAGAGCGTGGCATTCCGGTTGAACAACTTTACGGCGTTTAGGAGGCGAGTTATGAGATTAGAAGATGCTGTGCCCCAACCCGGTTCAACCAAGCGCAAGCGTCGCATTGGTCGCGGGATTTCTGCGGGTCAAGGTGCGAGTGGTGGTTTTGGAATGCGGGGTCAAAAGTCTCGATCGGGTCGTCCGACTCGTCCGGGGTTTGAAGGGGGTCAAACGCCTCTGTATCGTCGCTTGCCGAAGTTGAAATACTTCACGGTGATCAATCGGAAGTATTTTACGGTGATCAATGTGGGCGATTTGGCTGAGTTGGATGCGAATTCTGAAGTGTCGTTGTCTTCGCTGATGGATGCGGGGATTGTGACTCAGGATGATGGTCCGTTGAAGATTTTGGGCAATGGTGAGTTGGCGGTGAAGCTGACTGTGAAAGCAGCAGCGTTTACTGAGGGCGCTAAGTCGAAGATCGAAGCGGCTGGCGGAACTTGCGAGATTGTTTAAGTTCTTTGTTTGTTAAATTAAGGAAACCTGCACTGTTTAGTGTAGGTTTTTTATTTTTGATTTAGAAAATATATGGAAATCCGATTACCTAAAAAAAATCACAGAACCTCTAGCCTGAATTGGGACAAGTTATCAAGTGCCAAACATCGCTTTAAGTATTATCGAATTCCCACTACTATAGAAGAATTTAGTCAGTATGACCAACATAGAATAGAACTGCAAGTTAACTCTAGAGCTTGGTTTTTATTGGACGAGGCAGAACAAGCTTTTAATAAAATTGTTGAAAAAATTCACTTATCTCCTGACGTACTAGGAGTAGCCTCTTATCAAACAGTTTACACAGCTATCAAGGAGCAATTACAGATAGAACTAGGTAATAGGGAAATAGATCCAAGTAACAAAAGAGATTTTGCTCAGGTCTTGGAGATTGTTCAGAATACTATTAATTCTAAGATTAGTTCTTTTGATTTTTTCTTTGCTATTGATGGAATAGATTTGAAAGATCATGAATTGATTAACTGCGGCAAGGTTGAATTATTCTCTTTCAAAAAACAACTGCATGATCAATTAATTAAGCTTCACCTCAAGGAGACTACTAACCAGGACTCGACAAGAATACAGCGTGTTCAAGACTTCTTTGATGAGAATTTTCTGGATCGTGTATGCGTAAAATCTAGCGCTTATGGTGACTCCGAGATTGCAGGTAGACGAGCTTATAAGCAGGTAAAAGAGGTAATTAACTATTTCAGATTCATAGTCTGTGTATTTGCACATACTAGAATCACACAGCAAATTGTGAGGATTAATATTTCATCCGAATCTTATAGCAACAATGAGAGAACTATAATCAACAGAGATAGAGACAGTGCTATTATTCTAGTCTCTGGTCGTGGAAGAAAGCCATTGCAAAAGCTCACGATAGATGTGAATTTATTTCAAGACTTGACATCTAACGGCTTTCTAGAAGATTTTGTTGAAATTATTAATGCTTCCTCGCAGACCGAGCTAGAAGGGCGAATTTTAACGGCAATTTATTGGATAGGTGAAGCACAGAACGAACCAGACTTAGATGTAGCGTTCTTGAAATATTGGACTGCACTGGAGTGCATTTTTACTCACTCTAAAAATCCTACAGAAGCTTTAGCTAAAGGAGTCACTGTGATTAATACTTTTAGCGAATACGGCTTTGTTGACATTGAAGATATAGAAAGCATACACAGCAGAATAAAAGGACTCTATGGCAAGCGGTCAGATATTATTCATCGCGGTATGAACTACTTAGCAAATCAAGTCATTGATGAAGCTGATGTTGCTGAGATTTGTAAGTACACAGCCTGGAGCATTTTGAGCTTGTTTAGCTTACGGACACGGTATACAACAATGAACGAGGTTGATAGTCAAATTAGCAGATTGAGTACGAGGTTAAAGCCAGCATCAGCCCGAACCCAATTCGCTATCTGTCTTAGTAACAAAGGTCATCCAGCGTCACTCGAAGTTGGTAAGCTCTATCGAGCGATACCCGATGAGCAAGCTGCAAGTAATGGTTTGATTCGAGTGATTGATGAGAGCGGAGAGAATTATGCGGTTTCGAGCGATCGCTTTTATGTGATCGAGCTTCCCAAATCTGTAGAAGAAGCACTTCTGTCCACGCAGTAAAACGATGTTCTAGAGATCGACAGGAACTAAAATGGACGCAATCCTTACCAAGCCATCTTCTTTCGTGCATGAAATCCAAATTGAAAAAATTGGTGGATGGAATTTGTTCAAGTTCAGCGATGCGCTACAGCTTCGGATGGAAGAATTACTAGAGAAAAAGAAAGCGGATCAACTGGCAATTGAAGAGATTGGTGAATTGGATGCGATCGCAGAACTCGATCGAATTTTCACGCATATTAACGCGATAATGACCGCTCAGAGTATCAATCAGTAGAATTTCTTCTGAGCGTTGAGATTAGCGAAATTGAAGTGATTGTAGTGGGCAAAGGCATTCGCGATCGCCTACACGTGTAGTAAGGCTAACGCTCAAGGTCTCGATCCCTTCTGTGTGCGCTATTCTTGGAATTAACGAAGAGCGTATGCGTAAAACTATGTTAGACGAAACCGCGATCGAGCAACGTTTAGCGAAACTTGAGCAAGAAGTTGCTGCCCTCAAGCAGAAATCCGCTGCTGAATCTGCTTCTACGAACTGGCTGCAGAATCTCATCGGCTCAATCTCGGATGAAGATGCTTTCTTACAAGCCTTGAAGTATGGGCAGGAATTTCGCGACTCCGACAAACCTGTAGATGAATATGATGGCTCTAGATGAAGTATTTGCTGGATACCGATCATATTAGTCTTCTTCAGCGCCGTTCAAGTCCAGAATTCGCAGCCTTGCTAAGCAGGATGAGCCGATTCCCGCCGGTTGACTTTGCGCTCTCAATTATTAGTTTTCACGAACAAGCGATCGGCGCTCATGATTTCGTTAATCGAGCTAAGACCAAATCTGATTTGATTCGTGGATACACCCTGTTATCCGAAATACTCCAGGGGTTCTCGCAAGCTATAGTTTTACCGTTTGATGCACCAGCATTGGCAGTCTTCGAGCAACTGCAAAACCAGAAAATTCGAGTCTCCACGATGGATTTGCGGATCGCATCCATAGCACTTTCAAGAAACTTAGCGGTACTCACTCGAAATACAAGAGATTTTCAGAAAGTACCAGCATTATCTATCGAGGATTGGACAGTCTAAACCTTGGTTACTTCTGCTAGATAAGTAAAATTATGATGGAAAGGGGCATTCGCAAACACGCGCTCGTGTAGCGAAGTTATTGCTTACCCGTGTAGTAAGGCTAATGAAGGTCTCGATCGCCACCAACAAGTGCAAAAACTTGCTTCTAGCTACCTGCGAGAGAAGCTGCATAAAAGTCGATCGCCGTCCCTATTCCTCAGATGTAATCGTACAGAGGAAAGACTGATGAACGCTCGTACACTGTTGAACTTGGCTTTAACGATCGCGGTTTCTGCTCCTGTTGCGCTTCCGGTTTCGGCTCAGGTCGTGGTTTCTAACACAGCCTCTCTCTCTAGCCCTCAGTCTGGTACAATCATCCCTCAAACAGCAGGAGTCGTGATTAAGCTTCCTGGTGCAGTCAATGTTGACGTGGGACAAAAACAAGACTATCCCTTAACGGTTCCGTTGGCACAACCGCTGATTGATCTGCAAGGAAACGAAGTGGTTCCGGCTGATACGCCCGTCTCTATCAAATTAAAGCCGGAGAATGGTGGAGCGCGAATCGTGGCAGAAGCGATCGTCGTTCGCGGTCAGATTGTCCCGATTCAAGCAACAACGGCGGTGATTCCGGGCAATACGATCGAGCAGGTCAGCGGTGCAGAGCGTGCCCGCGAAAATAGCGGCGTTTTTGGCAACCTTTTGGGATCTGTTATGGGTGCAACGGCTCCAAGTAGCCGCTCTACGGATATGTTTGAGCGTGGAGGAATGATTGGAGGCGCGATCGGGATTCTCAGTGGGATGTCTTCTCCCAAAAATGTTCGGGTTGTGCAGTTGCCTGCTGCTAGTGTCTATGTGCTGTCGCTGCAAGCTCCGATCGTGTTACCAATGGTCGCAGTCGCTCCGAATGCTTCACCCACAAACCCATCGCAAGCAACCTCACAACAAACTCAGCAACAGTTCAACTTCCGGAACAGCGCGGAATACAACCAAGGCATCGAAGCCTTAATTCAAGCATTCAAGCAAG
Organism: Cyanobacteria bacterium FACHB-63; assembly: GCA_014695255.1. GTDB lineage: Bacteria > Cyanobacteriota > Cyanobacteriia > Leptolyngbyales > Leptolyngbyaceae > Leptolyngbya. The sequence continues at coordinate 61,029 of JACJNX010000028.1, read as the reverse complement.
GGCGACTGCCGAAAGCCGAAGCACGTCACGCGATCGTGGCAGCCGATCAATATGCAGAAACGATGGCTCCAAAACTTTACCCATTAGCAGGCTTACGTCACCAAGTGGGGCAACTGTTCGATTATACTTACGCCATTGATCATTAATCCATTCGGTGCTGTAGCGCTCCGCTTCAGCAGCATTCTATCCCTGTTAAGAGACTGTTATGCCCCGCGCTCTCAATCGTTCTAGCGTCCTAGAAACGGGACAAGCTAAACTCTGGATCTTGCTGATTGGTGTGAATCGCTACAGAGATCCGCAACTCCCCTCACTACAATATTCCGCGATCGATTGTCAGGGTCTTTCTGAAGCGCTGATCGATGCAACTCAAAGCTTTCCGCAGCGATCGATGCAAATCCGCCATGATTTTGGAGTGCCAGCGACCCTAAGTCAAGTCCGCGATAGCCTAAGGGAGATTGTGCAGTCGGCGCAAGCGATAGATACTGTTCTGGTGTATTTTTCAGGTCACGGAGTATTAGAGACGACCACACAACAGCCAATTCTTTGTTTAACCGATACTCAGAAAGCAGATTTGTCCAACACTGGGCTGAGTGTTGCTGAACTTTTAGAACAGTTCAGTCAGTGTCAAGCAAAACAGCAGATCATCTGGTTAGATGCTTGTCACAGTGGCGGAATGACGCTGAGAGGCACGTTGCCGAATCCGACTCAGCAGTTAGTGCGGGTGTTGGGGCGACAAGCTTCGGAGAGCCAAGGCTTCTACGCTTTGCTGTCGTGCGATCAAGCACAGCAGTCGTGGGAGTTTCCAGAGTTAGGACATGGGGTGTTTACCTATTTCCTGATGCAAGGACTCCGGGGAGCCGCAGCAGACGCAACCGGAACGATCGATGCCGATGGTTTATACAAGTATGTGTATCATCAAACACTTCAGTACATTGATAAAAGCAATCAACAACTCCGGTTGATTAATCAGCAAAAACGAGGACGCGGTGAGACGCAGCTTCAGCCTGAGTATCCACTGCAAACACCAAAACGAGTTGTAGAAGGCTTTGGGCAGTTTGTGATTGGTGTAAAATCAAGCACGATCGCACCTCCTTCTCGTCAAGCGATCGTCATTGATGCTTTTCCCAATCACAGTCTAACCCTGCAATTGAGTAAGCTGCTCAGCGCTGGATTCGAACTGGCTTATCAGTCTGATGATTGGGAGACGATTCGATCAAGCATTCAAACCAAGCTACAAACTCCCGAAGCAACGACGATTCTACTGTATCTCCGGGCTAGAGTTGGGACTACGGCTGAAGGCGAACCCTGTGTAATCCTGGGAACAGAGCGCGTTTCGCGATCGTGGCTGCGTCAAACCCTGCGACACAGTACAGCGGCTCAACAGATTGTGATTCTGGATTGTCCGAATGCAAGTAATTTACCTGATTGGATCGAAGAGTTGCAGCGAGAGCAGGGACAATGCTTGATTGCAGCAGCTTCTCGGACTGATCCTGAACTATTTACGAGATCGCTGGTTGAGACTTTGAATGCTGCCGATCGTCACTCTGGGTATCCGGTTGCAGCATGGATTACTCAGCTTCAACTGGCATTAGCAGGACAAACGACACTATCGGTTTGGCTATCGGGAACGCAGGGTGTGATCGAAGTGTTTCCGAGCCAGCAGGCGAATCGAAGCTCAGATATTAGTGTCTGTCCTTATCGGGGATTGCAGCCGTTTACAGAGCATGATGCAGAGTTCTTTTATGGACGATCGACTTTAACCCAACAGCTTTTGCAGGCAGTTCAGCAGCAATCTTGTTTAGCGGTGGTCGGTGCATCAGGAAGCGGGAAGTCTTCGATCGTGCAAGCTGGATTGATGGCACAGTTAAGACAAGGGCAGCGTGTCCCCGGTAGTGAACACTGGTGGCTGGGGCGAATGTGTCCGGGCGATCGTCCGTTTGATGCACTGGTTAAGTGTTTGGCTGAGTCAGAGGAACAAGAGCAAGTCGAGGGACTGTTGTATCAAGGGGTAGAAGGGTTGGTGCAATGGTTTAGAACTCGTGCTGAACCGATGGTCATGCTGGTGATTGATCAGTTCGAGGAACTGTTTACGCTGTGTTCGGAACCAGTTCGGCAAGACTTTCTCAATATTGTTTTAGAAACACTGGAGTACACCCGCGATCGCTTCAAATTAGTGCTGACATTGAGAGCAGATTTTGTCGCGGCAGGCTTAGAAGTGCCTCAACTCGCGGCGATTTTACAGCGATCGAGCATTCTGATTCCTCCTTGCCTCAGCGATGAAGAGTACCGTCAGGTGATTGTGCGCCCTGCGGAACAAGTGGGATTAACCGTAGAGCCGGGACTGGTCGAAGTGCTGCTGCAAGAACTTGATCGCACTCCGGGAGACTTGCCGATTTTAGAGTTTGTGTTGGAGCAGCTTTGGCAGCATCGGCAACAAGGAACACTCACACTAGAAGCCTATCAAGCTGAGATTGGTGGATTGCAGGGTGCATTAGAGCATAAAGCTCAATCCGCTTACAACCAGCTTGATCCAGAGGAGCAGCACTGCGCTCGATGGATTTTCCTGTCGCTCACGCAGCTAGGAGAAGGTGTTGAAGATACGCGGCGGAGGGTGCTGAAGTCGGAGTTGTCGGTTGCAAAGTATCCTCAAGCTTTGGTCGATCGAACTTTACAATCGCTTAGTGCTGCAAAACTGATTGTGATCAACGCCGAAGATGTGCCCATTAGTCGGAGCATTGAACAATCAGAGATTGAACAATTAAAGCTTGAACAAGCAGAGTTTGAGCCTTCTGTCACCATTGAAGTTGCCCACGAAATTCTGATTCGCCACTGGTCAACCTTGCGCTGGTGGCTAGATGAGAACCGCAATCGATTGAGAGTGCAGCGACCGATCGAGCAAGCCGCGATCGACTGGAAAAAGAGCAACCGCCCTCCAGATTTATTGTTGCGAGGAATGCGGCTGGCGGAAGCAGAAGAACTTTATGTTAAGTACACTGATGAACTAACTCAAGATACTCAAATCTTTATTGAAGCCAGTTTAGAAGCGCGTCAGAATGAGAAAATTGCGCTCAAACGTCGGCTCAGACGCGCTCAACAAGCGATCGCAGCAATTGCCAGCTTAGCAGTTGCTGCATTTGGATTAGGAGGATTGGCACTGTGGAATCAGCGAAATGCTCAAATCCGATCGATTCAAGCCCTGTCTGCCTCATCTGAAGCATTACTGAACTCGAATCAACAATTAGAGGCGCTAACCGCAGCGATTAAAGCAGGACAACAGCTAAAACAGCTTGATCAATTCGTCCCGATAGATGTGCGAACTAATACGATCGCAACTTTACAGCAGGCAATCTCTCAAACGCAAGAATCGAATCGGCTCACAGGTCACGCCCAGCAAGTTAATGACGTGCAGATGAGTTCTGATGGTCAGCTAATTGTTACTGCGAGCAACGACAACTTAGTAAAACTATGGTCGCGTGAAGGTCAATTGATTAAAGATTTAGTGGGACACAGCGATCGTGTTTTAGCGGTGGCATTCAGCCCTGATCAACAGCAACTTGCCACGGCTAGCGCGGATAAAACCATCAAGCTGTGGAATCGTGACGGCACATTGATACAGACCTTGACTGGACATCAAAACTGGGTGACATCGGTGCGGTTTAGCTCGAATGGTCGATCGCTCATTTCGGGCAGTCGAGACGGCACCGTGAAGCTATGGCAACTCGATAGCATGAGAGTCGCTCAAACCTTTCGGGGGCATAGAGGATGGGTCAACAGTGTGACATTCGGACAGAACGATCGTCAGATCCTATCCGGTGGCGAAGATGGAACGGTGAGGTTTTGGCAAGTGGGGAGAGTGGCTGCGCTGAGAAGCTTTAGAGTTCACAACGATCGTGTAACCAGCGTGATGATGGCTTCAAATGGTCGATCGTTTCTCACCAGTGGGGACAACGTGGCAAAGCTTTGGACATTGAACGGCAAAGAAATTACAACCTTAGAAGGACATCGCGATCAGGTTAACACTGCAAGCTATAGTCCCGATGGAGGGACGATCGCGACAGGTTCAAGCGATCGCACGATTCGGCTTTGGAATTTAGAAGGTGCATCGCTTCAAACCCTTCAAGGACATGGAGCCGCAGTCATGCACGTTAGCTTTAGTCCTGCTGGAACTCAGCTTCTCAGCGCGAGTGCGGATAAAACAGCGCGGATTTGGCAGATGGATTTACCGGCTCGATTGAATACAGGTCTATCAACGATGACCACCAATTTAGACGGAAGCATTACCGCGATCGCGGCTTCTGACAACACGATTCTCTTGCAAAACAACAAAGATTTTCTCAGCTTAAAAGGTCACACTGCACTGATTACTCAGATTCAAATCAGTCCGGATAATACATTGCTCATCTCTGGCAGTGCAGATAAAACAATTCGACTGTGGAATATCAGCACTGGAGAGCTGATTAGAACTATTTCAGGACACAACGATCGGGTTACGGCATTAAGTTTTAGTCCTGATCAAGAAACCTTCGCATCGGCAAGTGCAGATCGAACGATTAAGATTTGGACGCTTCAAGGTAGTGTCCGCACAATTTTGCAAGGTCATACCGACGAAGTGACGAGCTTAAGCTACAGTCCTGATGGACGCTTGGCTTCTGGCAGCGTTGATAATACCGTGCGGCTGTGGAATGTCGATCGCAGAACTTCCACGATTCTTGGCAAACATAACTTAGCAGTAGGCGCGATCGCTTTTAGTCCCGATGGAAAAACATTAGCTTCTGCAAGTTGGGACAATACGATTAAGCTCTGGGCAGTTGATGAAGCTAGATTACGACAAACCTTGATCGGACACAATGGCGGAGTGACATCCTTGAGCTTTAATCAAGAGGGTTTAGTGTTAGCTTCTGGCAGTGATGATACGACGATCAAGCTTTGGAACAGTGAAACCGGAGAGCTGATTAAAACCCTAGTCGGCACGAACGATCGGATTGCTAGTGTTGCCTTTCAGTCTGACAAACTTTTGAGTACCAGCGATCGTTTAGGCTTGACCAGATGGAATCTCAATTTAGATAACTTATTGAGCCGAAGCTGCGATCGGGTGCGATCATACGTACGGTCAGATTCTACAAAAGACGATCGTTCCTTGTGTAACAGTTACAACTAATGCCCTAGTTTTTTTGCTTGTGTAGAAATTGTAGAATCAAAGCATCCTGATCCCCCAGGGGGGCATAATCATGGCACATGCTCACACGCAACAGGTTCTGAATCGGCTGGCTCGAATTAAAGGACACGTTGAGGCAATCTCCAAAATGATCGAGAGCGATCGTCCCTGCCCCGATGTGGTCACGCAACTGGTTGCTGTTCGATCTGCACTGAATAAAGTGGCGCAAATTGTTCTGCTCGACCATGTGGAGCACTGCCTGATCGAAGCGTCTGAAACCGGGGAATTTGAGGGAGAACTCAACAATTTTCGCAAGGCATTAGACTTACTGATTTAGCGCATGAAGCAAAGCAACAATCGATAAAACCAACGATTAAATTAGTATCGTTGATCTTCTAGTTAAAGCATCATTCTGCTCTGACCACTCCACGATACATATTCATGCCACAGGTAAAGGAATACTCACCGGGCTGATTGGGTGTGAACTCGATCGCAGTCACGTGATGAAGCGGTAAAGCTTGAGCAATGTGCAAGGCTGGAAATCGCACTTCTTCGAGACAACTGTTTGGATCTTTGCGATCGAACTTCAGTCGCACAAGTTGTCCGACCTGCACGACAATCTGACTCGGCTCGTATCCACCATCTACCATCACAGTCACTTCTTGAACACCGCTTTGAGCCGTTGCCTTACGAGATTTTGGTTTACTGAGCAAGAACCACCACAACTCTAGACCGATTAATCCAAGTCCAGAGATCGTGACGATCGCTTTATTGACGATCGGTTGTTCAATCCGGTGAAACTGCCCAGCCTGAGCCGATTCAGAAGAGTGCATCGTCTCAGCCATCGCACCAAATGTACTTCCCAACACTAGCCCTAAGCTTGCAATTCCACTGATGAGCAGCTTTTTCATCGTTTGTCACCCCTACAATATTGCTCCTGAAAGCGTTCCGATCAGAAATCCAAACCCGGCTAATGTGCCAAAGAATATGACTTGCTTAACCATAAATCACCTCGTCTTGGGCTGGAAGTTACGCAGTCGCAGCGCATTCGTGACGACAGACACTGAGCTAAATGCCATTGCTGCTCCAGCAATAATCGGACTCAGCAACCAACCGAACACTGGATAAAGAATGCCTGCGGCGATCGGGATGCCTGCCACGTTGTAGATAAAGGCAAAGAATAGATTCTGCCGAATGTTGCGAATGGTTGCGCGACTAAGTTGAATCGCAGTCACAATGCTTTGTAGATCCCCTGAGATCAACGTGATATCACTGGCTGCGATCGCCACATCTGTTCCGGTTCCGATCGCCATTCCCACATCTGCTTGCGCTAATGCAGGTGCATCATTGATTCCATCTCCCACCATTGCAACGATCTTTCCTTCACGCTGAAGGGTTTCAACGATCGCGGCTTTCTGATCGGGGCGAATTTCTGCAAACACTCGATTAATGTTCACTTCCCGCGCAATCACATCAGCAGTGCGGCGATTGTCTCCGGTCAACATTACCACTTCTAGCCCTAACTTTTGCAAGGCGCGAATTGCAGCAACCGAAGACAATTTAACCGCATCTGCAATTCCCATGATTGCTTCAGCTTTACCGTTCACTGCGATCCAAACGACCGTTTTACCGCTCGATTCGAGGTGATCCCACTGTTGCTGAAGTGCTTCAGTGTCAATGTTTAACTCAGCCATCCAACGATGAGTTCCGATCTGAATCAATTGATCAAAGACGTAACCCTGAACACCGCTTCCTGCGATCGCCTCAAATTCCTGTGGAGTGCTGATGTCTACGCCCTGAGCTTGAGCATAATGCACCACCGCTTCCGCTAACGGATGCTCCGAGTTACGCTCGATCGATGCTGCAAGCCGCAGTAAATTTAACTTATTGTGGTTAGCAGTGCCTTGGACAGTGACAAAATCTGTAACGGTTGGCTTTCCTTGAGTGATCGTTCCAGTTTTATCAAGCACGATCGTTTGTAGTTTGTGTGCCAGTTCTAAACTTTCTGCACCTTTGATCAGAATTCCGTTTTCTGCTCCTTTGCCTGTTCCAACCATGATCGAGGTCGGAGTTGCTAATCCCAGCGCACAAGGACAAGCAATAATCAACACGCCAACAGTTGTAATCAATGCCATCGTCACGTTGCCCATGACGTTGTACCAGAGGACAAAGGTTGCGATCGCAATCGCAATCACCGCAGGCACAAACCAGCTGGTGACTTGATCTGCTAACCGTTGAATCGGTGCTTTTGAGCCTTGGGCTTGCTGCACCAGTTTGACAATCTGAGCGAGAAAGGTATCTTTTCCGACTCGTGTTGCCCGAAATTTGAAGCTTCCTGTTTTGTTTAAGGTTGCTCCAATCACCTCATCCCCGGTCTGCTTTGTCACAGGCAAGCTTTCACCTGTGACCATTGCTTCATCAATCGCCGATCGACCTTCCAGAATTTCCCCATCCACCGGAATTTTTTCACCCGGACGAACGAGAATCACGTCACCGACTACAACCTCTGCGATCGGCAAGTCAATTTCTCGTCCTTGACGAATCACTCGCGCTGTTCTAGCTTGCAGCCCGATTAATTTCCGAATTGCTTCTGAGGTTTGTCCTCTCGCTCGATTTTCTAACAATCGCCCCAGTAAGAGCAGCGCAATAATCACCGTTGTCGCTTCAAAATAAACATCTGGATTCAGACCTTGAGCCGTAAACCACTGCGGGAAGAAAGTAGGGAACAAAGAATACAGATAAGCCGCGCCAGTGCCGATCGCAACTAAAGTATCCATCGTTGCAGTGTGCCGCTTCAAAGCTTTCCAAGCATTGATAAAGAAGGAGGCACCACACCAAAACAGCACCGGAGTTGTCAATACCAACTGAAGTAAAGGATGGTGCAGCCACATCGGGATTAAGGGAATCGCCAGTCCCGTCATCATTGGAACTGAACCGATCACCAGCACCGCCGCGATCGTGCCTGCTGTCCAAACTTTGCGCCTGAGTTTGTGGTGTTGCGCTTGGCGCTCTTGCCGTTCGATATCGTCTTCACCCGCAAGCACATCTTCTTGCATCGGTTGAGCCGAATATCCTGCGGCATCAACCGCTTGCTGAATATCCGCCACAGTCGTTCTATGCGAATCAAACGCGATCGATGCTTGCTCTGCACCAAAGTTAACGTTACACTCCTTCACACCCTCAACCGATCGGATCGCGTCTTCAATATTCTTGGCGCAAGCTGCACAACTCATGCCGTGCAGCTTTAATGTGGTGGTTTCCATTATGCATATCAGTGAAAGGACTAAGCAACGGTGTAACCTGCATCAGCGATCGCTTGTTTGATCGAGGCTTCGGAAGCTTGTGTTTCGATGCTGACAAGTTTAGTTTTGGGATCAGCCGTCACAGTCGCATCTGGGTCGATCGACTTAATTGCGTTGGTAATCGTATCGCTACAAGCAGAACACGCCATATTCGGAACAGTCAATTGAAGAGACATCAGCCAAACTCCTAAAACCAAAAATCGAATGTTTATATCATCATTCTGAAATCTCTAGTGGACTGGAGAGTCAAGTAATTTCTTCAAATTCTGTCTTTTGGTTAGGACGTTCAGAAGAACGAATGTTTAAACCAGAATTCAGATTTGGAGAATTCGGATTAATGCTCGTTAGACTATGGGAACTAGACTATGGGCAGCAGCGTTTGCCCCACTTTTTGACTATGACTGACAGCATTCCTGAAAAAAGCGCAACGGTAAAACGATCGCTCAATGGCTCCCCAAAAATGCCACGCTGGAAACGTCAATTGTGGGGATTTCGCTTTCTGTTTCGCCCACTTGAAACCGTCGAAGCTCGCAGTCAAACGTATGGCGAGAATTACCGCGTGTCTCAACCCGATGCGAAGACTTCATTGGTCTATTTCAGCACTCCCAAAGCCCTCGAAGCTATTTTCACGGCAAAACCGGAGCAACTCAGCGCTGGACGCGGCAATCAAATTCTGGAAGTGCTGCTCGGAAAATATGGCATTGTCTTGCTGGAAGGTGAGGCACATCAGCGTCAGCGTCAATTGTTGATGCCCCCATTCCACGGCGATCGAATGCGCTCCTACGGCAAGCTAGTTCAAGCGATTACCGCTCAAGTGACTCAGGGTTGGAAGCCTGGCACCACATTTCAGGTGCGTCCTGTGATGCAGTCGATTTCGCTTCAGGTGATTTTGCAGGCAGTGCTTGGAGTAGAGAACGGAACCCGGTATGAAGCGCTGCGTCAAGGATTAACGCAGATGCTCGATCGCTTTGGCTCTTTGATCGGGGCGATGCTGCTGTTTTATCCGGTTCTACGAAAAGATTGGGGTGCTTGGAGTCCGTGGGGGCGATTTGTGCGATCGCGCCAACGAGTCGATGATTTGATTTACGCGGAGATTGCCGATCGTCGCCGTCATCCTGATACAAGTCGAACTGATATTTTGGCGCTGCTGATGGAGGCACGCGATGAAAACGGGCAGCCGTTGAGCGATGTCGAACTGCGCGACGAACTGATCACACTGCTATTTGCTGGACATGAAACGACTGCTTCTGCATTAACGTGGGCGCTGTATTGGATTGCAGCATTGCCGGAAGTACGAACGAAACTCTTGGCAGAACTCGCAACAATCGATGCCCACGCAGAACCGACAACGATTGCACGATTGCCCTATCTCACTGCGGTGTGTCAAGAAACTCTGCGGATCTACCCGATCGCGATGAGTTCCTTTCCCCGAACGGTCAAACAGCCGATCGAGATTGCAGGGTATGCCCTCGAACCCGGAACCGTGATTATGCCCTCGATTTACTTGGCGCATCATCGAGAAGAGGTCTATCCCAACCCGAAACAGTTTAATCCGGAGCGCTTTCTGGAGCGGCAGTTCTCACCGTATGAGTATTTGCCGTTTGGGGGTGGCGATCGTCGCTGTATCGGTTCTGCTTTTGCGCTGTTTGAGATGAAGCTAGTGCTGTTTGAGTTGCTATTGAATTGGGAATTAACGTTAGTCAATACGAAGCCGATTCGACCCAGACGGCGGGGGATTACGATCGCGCCCTCTGATCATTTCAAGCTGCGAGTCGTCAACAGTCGATAGGATTTTCGTGAGCGGTTGAAGTCTGTCACTCTACAAAATGCTACCTAGTGTGGAGTGACAAAGCTTGGATTAAATGCTTGACTAAATTTTGCTCTTCAATGATTTGCGTTATGTCAGATACAGTCACTCCTCCGATCGCTCCAAAACGTCCTTATGTGCATCAACTCCACGGCGATGAGCGTACTGATGACTATTTTTGGTTGCGGGAGCGGGACAATCCTGAAGTCATCGCGTATCTTGAAGCTGAGAACGCTTACACCGAAACAATGATGCAGCATACGGAATCGCTGCAAGCACAGCTCTATGATGAAATGCTATCGCGCATTCAGGAAGATGATTTGTCTGTGCCTTATCGTCAAGGCGAGTTTTATTACTACACGCGCACTGAAACCGGAAAAGCTTATCCCATCCATTGCCGCAAATATCAAAGCTTGGATGCACCAGAAGAAGTGCTATTGGATCAAAATAAACTGGCTGAAGGCACAGAATACTTCAGCTTAGGGGTACTTGAAGTTAGTCCAAATCAGCAATTGCTAGCTTATTCGATCGATACAACAGGAGCCGAGCGCTATACTCTGTTTTTTCTGGATTTAACCACTCGTCAACTCTATTCCGAATCTATTCCTGATACTGCTTCGTTTGCTTGGGGCAATGACAATCAAACTGTGTTTTATGCTCAGATTGATCCGGCGAATCGTCCTTATAAATTGTTTCGACACTGTTTAGGAAGTGAAATCAACACGGATCAACTGTTGTTTCATGAAGCTGACGATGCTTACTTCCTTGGAATTGATAAAACTCGGAGTGAAGCTTATCTGCTACTCGGTTTGGGCAGCAACATCACCTCAGAAGTGCATTACCTTGATGCGAACAATCCAAACGGAGACTTTCAGGTGATTCGCTCGCGTCAAGTCGGCATCGAGTATGAAGTTGAGCACCATACTGATGCGTTCTACATTCTGACCAACGAAAACGCTCTTAATTTCAAGCTGATGAAAGCACCCGTCAGTGATCCGAGTGTGGAACACTGGGAAACGGTGATCGAACATCGCGAAGATGTCTTTTTAATGGGTGTCAGTGCCTTTATTGATCATCTAGTCATCTACGATCGCGAAGCTGGACTACCCAACATCCAAGTTCGTAAGTTCTCCACACAAGAGGAACATAAGATCACGTTTCCCGAACCCACTTACGAAGTGTCAGAATCGATCAATCCAGACTTTAATACAAAAACGCTGCGGTTTGGCTATACCTCATTAGTCACACCGTCTTCGATTTTTGACTATGACCTCGATGCCCAAACTCGCGAACTGAAAAAAGAAACACCCGTTTTGGGAGGCTACGATCGCACTCACTATCGCAGTGAGCGTCTCGAAGCGATCTCGCCTGATGGCACTGCTGTTCCGGTGTCGATCGTCTACAAAGCAGGTATTGATCGCACAGGCAAAAATCCCCTACTGATGACAGGTTATGGTTCCTATGGGTTTAGCTATCCCGATTCTTTTTCTTCGACTCGCTTAGCACTGCTCGATCGAGGCGTTGTGTTAGCGATCGCACATATTCGGGGCGGTTCCGAACTCGGACGCAAGTGGTACGAAGACGGCAAATTCTTACATAAACAAAATACCTTCAGCGATTTTATTGCGTGTGCAGAAATGCTGATCAAAGCGGGTTGGACAGATGCCGAACATTTAGCCATTTCTGGAGGAAGCGCAGGCGGATTGTTGATGGGAGCTGTGATCAATCAGCATCCAGAACTGTTCAAAGCTGCGATCGCACAAGTTCCTTTTGTGGATGTTGTGACCACAATCCTAGACACTTCATTGCCCTTGTCTGCAACAGAATGGGAAGAATGGGGCAACCCGAATGAACCAGACTTTTACTTCTACATGAAAGGCTATTCACCTTACGATAACGTCGAAGCAAAGGCTTATCCCGCTCTGCTAGTTACCGCAGGTTTGAATGATCCGCGTGTGTCTTATTGGGAGCCTGCAAAATGGACAGCAAAACTAAGAGCATCAAAGACAGACACTAACGTTTTGCTGTTGAAGACGAACATGGGGGCTGGACATGGCGGTGCATCCGGGCGGTATGAGCGCTTGAAAGAGATTGCGTTTGAGTATGCTTTTCTACTGGATCAGTGGAAGCTAGTTTAATGGTGTCAAGTCAAAATTAGCAGCGATCGACCTTAGCGGTTTGTACCACGATTTGATCGATCGCTTGCGCTAATGCTTGTCCAGACTGTCCCGGTTGATTCACCACAATGCTAAACGCTATCGTGCCATAGTTCGGATTGTCTAGATATCCAGACAGCGCTCTTACGCCGCGTAAGGTTCCCGTTTTACCGTGAAGATTGCCTTGAACGGGCGTATTGCGAAATCGACTTCGTAATGTTCCATTTACCCCGGCAACCGCTAGCGATCGATAAAACAATTCGCTCTGACGATCGCTGAACATTGCTTCTAACACAGAAACGAGTGCGGCGGGTGTCGCTCGATTACTGCGGGAGAGTCCCGAACCATCGACCTGTGCGTAACTATTGGCTTGAATACCCAAGGCTTCAAGCGCAGACCGAATTGCAGGTTGACCCCCAATTCGACGACGTAGCGCATCCGCTTTATAGTTATCGCTGTAACGGTTCACGGCAATCAGCCAGTTCTTTACGGTTGGAAGCGATCGCGGCCTTTTATCCGCAACTTGCAGGGCAGCGGCAGTGGTCAAAAGCTTGACGTTTGATGCTGGAATCAGGGCGCGATTAGAATTGCGTTGATAAAGGATTGTCGAGGCTTCGATCGGCTTAATCAGAATGCCCCATTGTGCAGAGCGAAATCTGGGTTGTTGAACAATGCGATCGATTTTCGAGGCTAAATCACTGCGGCAAAACCTGGATTCAGAAACGATCGGTTGAGGCGTTTGGGCAACGGTCGCTTCTGGTCGGCTCCAAAACCCGAAGCTAATACCGACAACAACGGCAGTGCTTTTTAGGACAGTGTAAGCTCGGTTGTGGGCTGTCTTGTCGGCTTTTTTCATCTTGCTTATCGTAGATCGTACTTAGGGCTTCTGTAGTAGAATCCTCATCCACCGTGAAGCAATATATCATACGAACTGAAATTGACAGCATTTTCTGTTTTGCCGGGCACTGAGGGAAAAATCATGCTGCATTATGGCTCCGAAGCGATGGTTAGTTAGAATAGAGGCAGATTGAGATTAACGCATGGCAAAGCAAGACGAACCGCTAACCGGAGCGGCGCTAATCAAGGAAGTCTGTCGGCGGATTCGAGTGGCTCGCAGCTATTGGGATGCCCACAACAATGCTGCCTGTCGCGGAGAACGAGAAAAAGCACTCGCTCTCTACAACACCTTGACCAAAGAACAGAAAGACCAAATTCCGGAAGCCTTACGAGTTTGGCTGAGATATCGCAGCGAAAAATATTTCGGTGCACATCGAACTGCCCCAAAGTCAAAGCGAAAATCGAAGTAATCTTACAGCTAACAAAACCGTAAGATTCAAGGTCGGAGGAATAACACTATATTTACTTCGACGAAGCAGGTGGATTTGAGAGCGTATCGACACGATCGCTTGTTTGGCGCAATTGTTCGTTTAACTCCCGTTGCCGTTGAAGCAGACGTTCAAACTCCGCTCTTGTGGCAAACCCTTCTCGATTGACGCGAATCGATTGATCGACTTGCTGCAAACACGCATTGAGTCCTGCCGCAAATTCATTTCGGGTGATCGGACGCTCCCCTTGATAGGTGCTGTCTGGATAGCCAAGAAGACAACTGGAAGCGGGCGATGGTCGAACAGGCGTGGGAAGCGACTGTGCGATCGCCTTCATACCAGAAAAAAGCAGAGTTGTAAGCAGAGGGGTTGCAAGGGTGAGATACCAGAATTTCATAGACTAAAGTTTAATGAGCGGATTGAATCAACGAACTTTTACTTCTTCATTCTACTTGTGACTCTCTTGAACGTTGAATCAGCTTCCGACCTGATGCACAAACCTTGATAAATGGACTGCAACCGCCTCAGATTGATCAAAATGCGGCACATGACCCGCCTTCTCAATCCAAATCAGTTCGCTGTTTGAAATCGCTTCCTGAAATCGGATTGCATCCTTTGTACCCAAAACATCATCCGAAGTTCCCCAAAGAATTAAAGTCGGATGTTGAATCTTCCCAAGCTGAGTGTCCAAGTTAGCATAACCTCCACTTTGGCTAAAAGAGACGATCGCTTCCTTCCATCCGGGCATAGCTTGATGCAGCAGTGAACAGCGAAGCGCGTCAATCAGGGTTAAATCCATTCCTGGGATTGTTAATGCAGCACTTAGAGCAGCCTGTTTGCGGAAGTGTAGCCAATCTGCTCCGAATTCCAGCACAGATCGGGGCATCCACTGTCCGATCGGGAAGCTGCCAGAAAATCCAACGCTATCAATCAACACGAGAGATTGCACCCAGTTCGGATAATGCAGCGCAAAATCGATCGCCACTGCACCGCCCAACGATGCGCCCACTAAAATCACAGGTTGAGCAATCCAAGTTTGAATAAGGCTCAGCAGATGCTCCCGGATGGCTTGAGGGCAGATAGAAACTAGTGGAATTGCTCTTGTAAACCCAAATCCAATTAAATCGATCGTCCAAGTGGGATGTTGAGCCACAAGACGCGGGAACAATCGTCGGAACTCTAGCAACGAACTATCAAATCCGGGAAGCAAGACGATTGGAGTTGTTGATTGCTCACGCGCTACATAAACATAAGCCGTTGCAATCTCTACTGTTTCTAACTCCAGTGAAGTTTGAATTGATCGACGCTGGAGTTGTTGCAGCAGAGCGATCGCATCCGTATTCTCGATCTCACTTGCTGACGCAGGCAAAAACTCAGGTAGCATCCCTTAATTCTCCTAGACAATAAACATCTCAATAAACATCTTTTGATAGAGGTGACTTCATTCGAGATATTTCAGTTTAAGAAGACTATGACTCAGAAACCCAAGATCGATCGTCAACGAGAACATCAAGCCGATGATTCTGGGGATACTTAGCATTCCGATCGTTCTCTTGCGAACTAAACTACCAAACGCTAATTCTTCCGCACCTGCACCAACCCCGCCTAGACGGTCACTATATTAGGGCAGATAGAGATCTGAACCGAAGTAACACAGCATTCCATGGTCATTCGTGCGACTTGTCTTATGTCGAAAGACTGATTGTAAATTCTTCAACTTGCTTCTGAGGTAGGAAATTTGGTGCTTGACTCCCTAAATTTGAATGGAGTTCTATACGATAAGCACATCCAGACATTATTTTTCTATATTCATCTCTTAATTACAGTGGCTCTTATCTCAAACTCTAAATTAGGGACAAGCCCGATCGTCTCCAACGGCATTGCAGGCGCAATAATGGGGCTGCTCACCGTCACGAGTGCCGTATCGTTTGGCGCTCTGATTTTCTCAGGCGAACTCGCACCGTTTATGCCCTTTGGAATCGGGCTGTTGCTGTTTAGTTCGGTCATTATTAGTGCGGTTGTGACTGCGCTCAGTTCATACCCTCCGATCGTGGCGACGATCGCAGAAGTGACAGTTCCGATCTTTAGCTTGATTGCAAAGCAAATTGTGGCAGCGATGCCGGATGCTCCGATCGAGCAAAAGTTAATGACCGTTGTTGCTACCCTTGTCGTAAATAGTCTGATTACAGGCGGCATTTTTCTAGGATTGGGCTGGTTTCGCTTAGGGAGCTTTGTGCGATACATTCCCTACCCGGTGGTGGGAGGCTTTCTGGCAGGCATTGGGTCACTGTTGCTGATGGCAGCGTTTCAGTCGGTTTCGGGGCTGGACTTACAGCCGTTTTCGCTGGCGGCTTTCTTTCAGATCAATGTTCTACTGCAATGGCTTCCGGCAGCCTTATTTGCGGCGGCAATGTTTGTTCTACCTCAGCGAATTAACAGCATCTTTGTGTATCCAGGGATTCTCCTGGGAGCGGTCGCGCTGTTTTATACGGCCCTAGCGCTGTCTGGAATCTCGATCGCGGAGGCTAGCCAACGGGGTTGGATTTTAGGCAGTGTTCCCGCAGGTGGACTGTATCACTTTGCCAGTATTGCCGCAGTCCAGCAAGCGAACTGGAGCGTAATTGCTCAGCAAATCCCAACCTTAGCGGCACTTTGGCTGATCTCTGCGATCGCATTGTTGCTTCATTCCAATGGCGTTGAGCTTTTGGCTTCCCGCGATCTTGATCTGAATCAGGAATTGAAGGCAGCAGGAGTAGCTTTCTTGGTGGCAGGAATCGGCGGTGGAGTCGGTGGATTTGCCAGCGCTGGAGAGAATGCGCTGTCTTACCAAGTGGGGGGGCGGGGGCGATTGGTGGGCTGGATCATTGCGGCACTTTGCCTTGCGATGATGCTAGGTGGAGCGCCCGTGTTATCGCTCTTTCCGCGGTTCATTCTGATTGGGATGCCACTGTTAATCACGATCGAGTTTTTCAATGAATGGCTCTACGAAGCTTGGTTTAAGTTTGCTCGTGCGGATTATGCCATCATTGTGCTGATTGTGATTGTGACGGCAACCATTGGCTTTTTGCAAGCGATCGCCGTCGGGCTAGGGGCCGCGATCGTGCTGTTTGTAATTAACTATAGTCGGCTCACTGTGGTGCGCCGCATCAGCACAGGAACCTATCATCACAGTAATGTCCTCCGCACGTCTGAAGAATTGGAAATCCTAGAAGAGCAGGGTGAGCAGGCTTACATTGTGGAATTGCAGGGCTTGATCTTTTTTGGAACGGCAAATAAATTGCTCAATCAAGTCCGCGATCGCATCAGCAATCATGAGTTACCGCCCGTTCACTATGTCATTCTCGACTTCCGTCTGGTGAGCGGACTAGATGCCTCAGCCGTTCTCAGCTTTGCCAAACTGAAGCAGGTCGCGCATCAGAAGCAGGTTCACTTGATTTACACCCATCTGTCTTCTGCGGCGCATCAGCGATTAGAGCAGGGCGATTGTTTAGATCATGAAGTTTGCCATCTCTTTGATGACTTAGATCGAGGATTGGAATGGTATGAGCAGCAAATTTTGCAGCAGTATCAATCGTTGACCGAAGAGGAGTTTCAGTCTCCTGACGCTGCACTCGCCGCTTATCTAAAGGCTGATTTTCCTGATCCGCGTCAGGTCGATCGCTTGATGAAGTGTCTAGAGGTTTGTCAGGTTGCAGAAGGTGAATATCTATTTCATCAAGGCGATCCGTTTGATGGACTCTACTTTGTGGCATCGGGACAGGTGAGTGTTGTGCTGAAACTGAGCAACGGTCAAAACAAACGGATTCGTACCTACACGATCGGGAACACGATCGGAGAGATGGGACTGTATCGCCGGACAGTCCGTATGGCGTCGGTGATTGCAGACAAGCCCAGCACATTGTATTTTCTATCGACAGAATCTTTCGAGCAGCTTGAAAACACTGATCCGATGTTGGCAGCGAGTATCCATCGATTTGTTGTTGGGTTGTTGGCTGAACGCCTTCAGCATCGCGAGAAAGAACTCAATCAACTATTGGACTCGTTTTGAGCCGTTTATCGTTTTCAAAACTCACCGCTTTGTCGGTCGATCGAGTTGTAGTAATGCAATTCAACTAGGGATCTTTGAAGAAAGGCAGTTTCTAAATTCGCGCCAATCAAATTCGCACTGGTGAGATTTGCGCCGTGTAAGTGTGCGTCGCGTAGGTTTGAAAACGATAAAGTTGCACCTTCCAAATTTGCGCCGTTTAGCTTTGCTGCCCGAAGATTGATCCCGCTTAAATCAATTCCTCGCAGATCCACTCCATTGAGAAACGCTTCTGCAAGGTTCGTTTCACTCAAAAAAGCATTTTGAAGCATTGCACCGCTCAGTTTTGCGCCTTGGAGATTTGCCCAATTGAGGTTTGCGCCCTGAAGATTCGCGCTTCGGAGATTTGTGCTGAGCAGCTTTGCACCACAGAGATTTGCGTGCTCTAAAATCGCACCCCGTAAATTGGCGTGACTCAAATCGGCACCACTAAGGCGCGATCGCGAAAAATCCGACCTTACCAGAAATGCGCCGTTCAGGTGCGCCTTGGTGAAATCTGTCTCGATCAGATTCCCTTCATTCAGCTTGACGAAGCGAAGATCTGCCCAATTTAGAAATGCGCCCCGCAGATTTGCTTTCATCAGGAACGCTCGATTCAAATTCGCACCTGTTAAATTAGCATTGCTGAGATTAATATCGACGAGCGTGACATTGCTCAGGTCGGCATTGCTTAAGTCAACCCCAGAGAAATCTCGATCGCCCCATTCGTACCGCCGCAGTAGCTCCTGAACTTCCATGATTCAGCCCCTCCTATGCACACAGTCTAAGCGTTGCTGCAATGGTTATAGAGCGTTCGTTCTAGATTGAGCATCGAAAGTAATGGAGTGAAATACAGCGATATGAAAGTTTAATCTTGCAGGTGTGAGAACTGATATGCGCCCACCGCCGAAAGTCCGATCGCCATCACCAGCAAAACCGGAATCACAAACCAGGGAAATTGCGCGATCGGTAAATAAGCTGCCGCTCTTAACCCTAAGCTTGTATACGTTAGCGGTAATAGGTAAACGATCGCTTTTAACGCTGCGGGTAATGTTGCCGCATCGAAAAACGTTCCCCCTAAAAATGACATCGGCACAATCACGAAGTTGTTGTAAATGCCAACCCCTTCGAGCGACTTTACATTCAAGCCCACAATCACACCCAGTCCTGCAAATACAGCGCAGTTTAAAGCCAGAACCAGCAAAAACAATGGGTTCAGAAAGCTCCAAACTTTGCCTGTGAATAGAATCGCCACCAAAATCACTGATCCAGCCGTTAGCAAACCGCGCACAATTCCCGCCAGCACCTTACCCAGATGCACCGCCAACGGATGCACCGGAACCAGCAAAATTTCCTCAAACGTTTTCGTAAACAAGCGATCGCCGCAAATTGAAAACGTCGTACCGCCAAAACTGATCACCATCGACGAGAGCGCCACCATTCCTGGCAAAATAAACTGTAAATAGTTATCTCCCGCGCTCGGTTTGGTCACGCTATCGAGCGAACTCCCCAATCCCAGCCCAAATGCCAAGATATAAATTAACGGTGACACCAAGCCCGAAGCCGCAATCTGAACCAGCCGCACCCGCAGATCCAGCCAATCCCCCCAAAATACTGTCAGGCTATCTTGCCACAACGTAGCTAACGAAGAACGACGCAGAGAAGAACGCATACATAGAAATCTTTACAATCCTAATCATTGTGGCATCAACGACGCACTCTAATCTCTACCGCGATGGCAAGATCGCGATCGAATTCGTCACAATAAACTAATAAAGTCTGGAGATCTTGCGGTGAGTTTACTGCTGGTTTTTCTATTTATGGGTCTAATCGCATATTTATATTTGCAGTACCAGAATTATCAGATTCGGACGATCCGCAATAGCGATGTCGTGATTGTCAAAGGAGCCGAAGATCGCTACCCGAATCTGCCGCTGGGAAATTTCGCCGTGCCGCATCGGTTTCGCGCTCCCGATCGCGTTCAAGTCGTGTTTCCCACCATTACCGACGCAGGCGATGTGGAATATATTTACTCCTGGCATAGCTTAAACTCGGTTACACCCATCGCTCTGTCGCGCACCGATCGCCAGAACAAAATCCGCGTCATGGCAGAACTCGCGCCGATTATGAAAGAGCATTTGAAACTTGAATTCGATACGATCGCGCTCGAAAAACAGTTCGAGAAGATCAACAAAATCGCTAAATTAGTTGCGGTTTCCGATTTTTATTCGTCGCAGTTAGAGATTTACGAAAAAGCGATCGACGAAACCAATAAGCTGATCAAAAAAGTCGATGAACTGAGTGAAGTCTATGTCCGCATCGTGCGAGAAACCCTAATCGGAACCAGAATTGCAGACTTCAACCCAGACCTACTCCTCGATTTGCACGTCCCGCTAGATGCCCAATACGAGCGCGTCAAAGCTGAATATCAATTCATGAAAGACACCGCCCAAGCGTATTATGACCTTCTAAAAGAAAGCCAAGGCTTGAACCGCTAGAATATAATCCAACCCTTCTCAATTTCTCACTTATGAAGCGCAGACCCCGCAACAATTCCTACAACGATCGCTACAACGACTACGATCGAGACGATGAATATCTGCCCCCCGAACCCAAGCGAGGAAAACCTGTGAACAATAACAATCCTTCATGGTTTAACGCCACCGTCATTGCGGTACTTGCAGGCATTTTCGTCTTAGGGATTGGTGTCGGAATTGCCTTCAGCGCTGCGACTCCGACTAACCCAACTAGCGTCGTCACAAACCTTCAAATCGACCAGCAAGCCCCCAATCCTGAAGTCTGTATCCAAAACGGAGCTAGCGCGATGGCGGTGAGTACCCGCCTTTATGTGACACTCAATCCCTTCAAAGTCTTTGTGGCACAAGCGGGAATGGAACCTGCCTGCATCATCAGACGCGCCAACTGGTCAGTGCTAGAACAGCGCAAACTGCTAACCGCTGAGCAAAGCCGTGATTGCCGTCAGAAGATGAATACCTTTGGCTACATCGGCAATCTCGACAACAAAGATAAAGTGACGATCGATTGCGTCTACCAGAGCGATAACGCTAAGAACCTCTTCTTAGGTGGCGCTTCAACCCCGACCCTCGGTAACGACGATCAGTTCTAACCATGACGCAAACCCCGCTAAAAACCACGACACCGGATCAGCATATTGTTGTGCCTGGAACGTGGGAGCAGTTCAAATCGATCCAAAAAGGATTTGAACACTCACGCGGGGTTCGTTTGTTCTATTACGACGGAACGATCGAGCTACTCATGCCTGGACGCGATCACGAAATTTTTGGACACGTTATCGGATACTTAGTCACAACCTACTTGATCCATCAAGGAATCTTCTTTCAACCGACAGGAGCGATGACTCAAGAGCAAGAAGGAACTGCATCTGCTCAAGCTGACCAGTCCTACTGTTTGGGTCGTGTTAAGCCGATTCCTAATTTATCGATTGAGGTTGTCTTTACGAGCGGTGGCGCAAACAAACTTAGGCGCTACCAAGCATTAGGCGTTGCTGAGGTGTGGTTTTGGCAAGACGGGGTGCTGAAGCTTTATCATCTAGAGTCTGATGGCTATAAGCAAATCGATCGCAGCCGGCTCGAGGATCTGCAAAATCTGGATCTCGATCTACTACAACGCTGTATTCTCATGGGTGAAACCGATCTCCGTGAGGCAGTGCGAGTCTTTCAGCAAGCAATGCGCGATCGCTAACTCCTTATCATTTCATACGATGGCTCACCGTAGTCACGGTTTTTTACGAGAAGTTGCACCCTTGATTCCGTCATCGAATCGATAAATCAAACGGCATTCGTAGATAAATACCGTGCGGATCGTTCATCGCTTTTAGGCTCTCTAGCTGTGCCTGAACTTTTTTGATCTCACTGGTAATCGGATCAATCGCAGGTTCAGTCACCATTGCTCCCGTAAGCGTTTCGATCAAGCGTTCTTCAAACGATCGAGGTTTTGGGTATTCGTCAATTTGCCAATCGTTCCCCAGTTTTGCGCGTTCTGCTGCCGCTCGAATCGCGTCTTCAAGCCCACCGATTTGATCGACAAGACCGATCGATTTAGCCTGATTGCCTGACCAAACCCGACCTTGAGCAATCTCCGCAACTTTGGCTTTTTCTAGCTTGCGCGAGTCTGCGACTTTAGTTAAAAACTGGTCATAGATGCGATCTACTGAGGTTTGAATAATCTTTAGCTCTTCTGGTGTTTTCGGGCGCGAAATCGTGCGGCTATCCGCAAAGCGAGCAGTTTTTACCACATCCCAATTGAAACCATTTTGATTTGCAATTTGTTGGATGTTGGGCAGTCCGCCGAATACGCCGATCGAGCCTGTGATCGTGGTGGGTTCTGCAAAGATTTCGCTGGCATAGGTTGAAATCCAATAGCCGCCAGATGCCGCAACATTGCCCATCGACACAATCACAGGTTTTTTCTGATTGGTCAGAATGGCTTCTCGCTGAATAATTTCTGAGGCGGTTGCACTTCCGCCAGGACTATTCACTCTCAGCACCACTGCTTTGACATCATCATCAAATCGCAAATCCCGCAGTTGTTTGGCTAGACGATCGCCACCAATTTGCCCAGCCCCCCCTTGACCGTTGACGATTTGACCTTCGGCATAGACGACTGCGATTTGATTTCGGCTCGTTTTCGAGTCGCGCTTGTTTTCCGCGACTTGGGCATAAGTTTTTAAGCTCACCTGCCGAAACGATCTGGTGTCGTCATCTTGTCCAGTCAGCTTTTTTAACTCCGCAGTCATTTCATCAACGTAGGCAACTCGATCGACCAGTTTTGCTTTCACTGCGTCCTGTGGCTCAACTTGCCCAGAGCGATCGGCGATCGCTTGCAGTTGCTTAGGAGCAAGATTTCTAGATTTACCCGTAGTGCTGAGAAATTCTGTCCAGATATCTGAGAGTAATTTGCGCGTTTGTTGGCGATCGGCAGCGCTCCGTCGGTTTTGTAAAAAGGGTTCGACCGCAGACTTGAACTTTCCGACTCGCGTCACCTGAAATCCAATGCCAAATTTCTGTAAAGCTCTGGCAAAATAAAGTCCTTCTGAGCTTAGGCCATTCAATTCGACACTGCCGACTGGATTGACTGCAATCGTATCGGCGATCGAGCCGAGATAATATTCGCGCTCTTGCCAATCGACATCGTAAGCAAAGATTTTTTTGCCGCTTGCTTTGAAGCGCTCTAAAGCTTGACGGACTTCCCGCAGCGTCGCGTAACCTGTGGTGCTACTTCCATCGCCGCCATTGAGATAAATTCCGACAACGCGATTGTCTTTAGCGGCTTCCTCGATCGAATTGAGTACCGATCGCAGGCTCACCGTATTCGGACGAGATCCAGAAATTGCATCGTTTAACACGTCACGAGTGCTGGAACTCGCAGGCGCATCCGTGATCGTTTGGCTCATATCGAAGACAAGCACTGACTTATCTCGAACCGTGGGAGTTGTGTCGCGGCTTGCTAGCATCGAGAGTGAGATCAGCAGCAGCAAAAGACCGCCCACACTCACGCCCAGGAAAATGAACAGGGCAAGCAGTGTAGCGAGGGTCTGTTTGAGAAAGTCACGCATATCTTTAGAGAAGCATCGGAAATGTCGCCATTCTATGCTACATCTGTTTTCGAGAATCAGAAGATTATGGGATCAAGTTATCAAAGCCCTTAGAGCCGCGATCGTTCAATCAGAACCTTCTAGAATAAAGAAGTGCAGCCTTTGTTCTCTTGATTCCTAACCTTGATCCAAACTGAGACTTTAGAACTATTAGAATGGTCGCGCCTGTGTCAACATCTGGCGACCTTTGCTTCGACAAAATTAGGAGCGATCGCGCTTCGGGCGCTCAAAATTCCCACAACCCAAGCTGAAACCGAACGTCTACTTGCTCAAACCCAAGAAGTTTACACTCTAGAATCACAACTTACGAACGGACTGAGCTTCGAGGGCATTGAGGACATTGGAGATGCGCTGGAAAGAGCCGCACTCAATGGCATTCTGTCAGGCGTGGAACTATTGTCGATCGCAACTACATTGTCTGGTGCTAGAACGCTCCGACGCACGATCGATAGTCAAGACGATTTTCCGATTCTGACTGAATTAGTGGCAGAACTCCGGACTTATCCAGAGATCGAGCAGGAGATTTATCGCTGCATTAATGATGATGGAAAAGTGAGCGAACGTGCCAGCCCGAAGCTAGCAGAGATTCGATCGAAACAAAAACAAGTGCGCGATCGCGTCTACGAAATGCTGCAACGAACCATGCAGCGACAAGCTAGCGCGGTTCAAGAACAGGTGATTACCCAGCGCGATGGACGGTTTGTGATTCCTGTGAAGGCAACGCACAAAGATGTGATCTCCGGCATTGTGCATGATGTGTCGATGAGCGGAGCAACGCTCTATGTGGAACCGCATCCGACTGTGCCACTCAACAATCAACTGCGCCAATTACTTCGACAGGAGCAAACCGAGGAAGAAGCAGTTCGACGTGTCCTCACCGAACAAGTTGCGATCGCCAAAGATGACCTCGAACGATTACTTGCAATCTGTACCGCACTCGATTTAGCTGCCGCTCGATCTCGCTATAGTTACTGGCTGAAAGCGAATCCGCCGCGATTTACCAACGAGGCGATCGTGCTGCGCCAATTAAGACATCCCTTACTCGTTTGGCAGCAGCAGCAAGAACAAGGTCGATCGGTGATTCCGGTTGACTTAATCATTCAGCCGCAAATTCGAGTCGTGGCAATTACCGGACCCAACACAGGCGGAAAAACCGTTACGCTCAAAACAATGGGCTTAGCAATGTTGATGGCAAAAGTTGGCTTGTTTATCCCGGCGCGTGAACCCGTTGAATTGCCCTGGTTCGAGCAAGTTCTAGCCGATATCGGTGACGAGCAATCCCTAGAACAAAGTCTTTCTACCTTCTCTGGACATATTCGCCGCATTAGCCGAATTATCGAAGCTTTGACAGAATCTCCAAACTCACTCGTTTTACTCGATGAAGTCGGAGCCGGAACCGATCCAACCGAGGGCAGCGCCCTCGCGATCGCGCTTCTGAACTACCTGGCTGATCACGCAAAGCTATCGATCGCCACGACTCACTTCGGCGAACTCAAAGCCCTCAAATACGAAGACGATCGGTTTGAAAATGCTTCGGTTGAGTTCGATGATGTCTCCCTTTCTCCGACTTATCGATTGCTGTGGGGCATTCCCGGACGATCGAACGCCTTGACGATCGCTCGTCGCTTGGGCATGAAGCCAGAGATTATTGAGTCTGCTCAAACCCAAGTGGGGGGCGCAGCCGAAGATGTCAACCAAGTGATCGCAGGACTCGAATCGCAGCGCCGCACTCAAGAAACCAAAGCGAAAGAAGCCGCAGAACTGTTGCAGCAAGCCGAACGCTTCTACGCAGAAGTCTCGGCAAAAGCGGCAAGTCTGCGCGATCGAGAACGCGATTTACAGCAAGCCCAAGAACGCGCCGTTCAAGACGCGATCGTCCAAGCGAAGGGTGAAATCGCCAAGGTGATTCGCAACCTTCAAAAAGGCAGCGCCACGGCTCAAGAGGCTCAACAAGCGACAGAATCGCTCAATCACCTAGCTCAGAAGCACCTGCCCTCTCGTCAGCAACCGCAAAAACCGAAACCCGGATATCGTCCCCAAATCGGCGATCGCGTCCGCATTCCCCGCTTGGGTCAAACCGCCGAAGTGCTGGAACTCGCAGGAGACGACGAATTAGTTGTGCGGTTTGGCTTGATGAAGATGACGCTTCCGATCAGTGATATCGAATCGCTTACGGGTGAAAAAGTCGCGAAACCCGAACCGAAGCCCGAACCCAAACCAAAAGCTGCTCCGCCTCCCCCGCCTGCTGCTCCTGCTCCGATCATTCGCACCGATCGCAATACCTTCGATATTCGCGGCAGTCGCGTCGCCGATGCCGAAATCGTGCTGGATAAAGCAATCTCAGAAGCGCAAACTCCGATCTGGATTATTCACGGACATGGAACCGGCAAACTGCGGCAGGGTGTCCACGAGTTTCTCAAACGTCACCCACGAGTCGATCGCTTTGAACTCGCCGATCGAGCCGATGGCGGCAGCGGAGTCACGATCGCTTACCCGATCTAAGTAGTAGCCTTTACTTTAAACCGGGAGTCTGTGTAATTTCCCGGTTTCTTCATCTCGATCGAATTTTCTTGATGCTTTCATTATGAAGATGAGATATCGCCGCCACAGAGTAGCAAACTCAGGTATCTCAGGCGACAAAGCTTTGCACTGACTACTTGTTGTAATTCTTACAAAACAGAATATCCTCTTGAAATTTCGTTAAAGTCCCGTACAAGCACTTAAGTATTCTCCGAAACAATGTTAGTTTCGAGGGGCGCAAATATCAAAACAATCCTACAAGCCAGCATTTCGTGATGCACTGAGCGAGTCTAGCGTCGCCAGCGGGATTTGAGACAACGGCACATTAGCGCCGACTCTTCCACGCGAATTGATCGCGTGTCGATCAATTCACAGACTTTCTGTGGGTTTCACGCGCATCGAACACCATAGCTATCTAGACCTGAAATCTGGAGCTGTAGTGTTCAACCTACTCGATTGACCTCTCCTGATACTCGATTGATCCCTCTTGTTTTGGTCGCGACCCGCCTTCTGGGTTGGCGTAGGTTGCAAAGCCGCTCGAATGAGTTGGCTGAGTTTTGCCTGCCCGAATTTTAGGTAACGAGCATCGCGATCGCGCGCTCGTGCTGGGTCGTGCCTGCCAGTCCTGTCGTTTTCACGTATGAAGCGAAATGCAGAGTTCTTCTAATTCCTCAAATCTCTTAGATTTAACTTATTCTCAATCTCCTAGTGGTTCTCCGTTCGACTCCGCCAACCTGGAAACGGCGCGATCTAGTTCGTCGAATCGCTTGGTATTTATCGATTCAGCCGTTGAAAATGCTCAGAGTCTCGCTGCTAGCGTAAGCAGTGGGACAAAAGTGGTATTGCTCGATGTCAACACAGATGGAATCGACCAAATCAGCGAAGTTCTCGCTGGATATCAAAACTTAGACAGTATTCATATCCTCTCTCACGGCAGCATTAGCAGTATTGAACTCGGCAAGGCGGCTCTTGACCTCGGTACGATCTCTGGCTACAGCGACAAGCTGAGAAGTTGGTCAAATGCCCTATCTACCGATGCAGATATCCTGCTGTACGGTTGTAATGTTGCAGATGGCGATACTTCGCTAATTACAGTCCTGAGCGAACTCACTGGATCCGATGTTGCTGCTTCAACCGATGCAACTGGAAGTGCAGATCGCGGCGGGAACTGGACACTTGAAGCCTCAACTTGGACGATCGAGGCAGCTTTACCGTTTGATCCCAATCTACTCGCCCAGTACACAGGCATTCTTGCAGATGGTAACGGACTACAGGGTGAGTATTTCGACACCATCGACTTCACCAATCGCATTCTGACGCGCACTGATGCCACAGTGAACTTTAACTGGGGAGAAGCTTCACCCGCGCCTGGAATTGCCCCCGACACTTTCTCAGTCCGTTGGACAGGTCAGGTACTCGCGCCTACGTCGGGAACCTATCAATTCTTCACCACCACTGATGATGGAGTCCGCCTGTTTGTCAATGACCAACTGGTAATCAACAGTTTTGTCGATCAACCGCCCACCGAGCGTACCGGGTCGATCGCGCTTCAAGCTGGACAGCGTTACAACATCCGCATGGAGTATTTCGAGAATGGCTATGATGCCTCAGCGCTCCTGGGCTGGTCAGGACCGGGCATTACAAAGCAAATTATTCCGCAGTCCCAACTGTTTAGCGCTACAACTCCCACCCCTCCACCCCCAACTCCCACCCCTCCGCCCACTGGTACAGGGAATGGTCTGCTAGGCGAATACTTCGACAATATCGACTTCACCAATCGCATTCTGACGCGCACCGATGCCACAGTGAACTTTGACTGGGGAGAAACTTCACCCGCCGCAGGCATTGGAGCTGATACTTTCTCAGTCCGTTGGACAGGTCAGGTACTCGCGCCTACGTCGGGAACCTATCAATTCTTCACTACTACCGATGATGGAGTCCGCCTGTTTGTTAACGACCAACTGGTAATCAACAGTTTTGTTGATCAACCGCCCACCGAGCGTACTGGATCGATCGCGCTAGTGGCAGGGCAGCGCTACGACATCCGCATGGAGTATTTCGAGAATGGCTATGGTGCCTCAGCGCTCCTGGGTTGGTCAGCACCAGGCATTACAAAGCAAATCATTCCGCAGTCTCAACTGTTTAGCGCTACAACTCCCACCCCTCCACCCCCAACTCCCACCCCTCCGCCTACTGGTACAGGGAATGGTCTGCTAGGCGAATACTTCGACAATATTGACTTCACCAATCGCATTCTGACGCGCACTGATGCCACAGTGAACTTTGACTGGATACTAGGCTCACCCGCCGCAGGCATCGGTGCTGATACTTTCTCAGTCCGCTGGACAGGTCAAGTGCTTGCACCCACATCGGGAACCTATCAATTCTTCACCACCACCGATGATGGAGTCCGCCTGTTTGTCAACAATCAACTGGTGATCAACAGCTTTGCGGATCAGCCAGTGACCGAGCGTACCGGGTCGATCGCGCTAGTGGCAGGGCAGCGCTACGACATCCGCATGGAATACTACGAGAACGGTGGTGGGGCTGCGGCGCTCCTGGGTTGGTCAGCACCTGGCATTACAAAGCAAATCATTCCACAATCCCAACTATTCAGCACTGCTCCCTCAAACCCCACACCTCCACCCCCAACTCCAACCCCCGGCACAGGCAACGGTCTACGAGGTGAGTATTTCGACAACATCGACTTTACAGCCTTTAGATTTGCTCGCACTGATGCCAGCATCAACTTCAACTGGGCACAAAGTTCACCTGACCCCAACATTGCTCCTGACACCTTCTCAGTCCGTTGGGCAGGTCAAGTTCAGCCGCTTCACAGCGATACCTACACCTTCTTCACGACCACTGATGATGGGGTACGATTGTCTGTGAATGGTCAACTCATTATCGACAGCTTTGCGAATCAATCTGCAACTGAGCGCGGAGGCACGATCGCGCTGCAAGCCGGACAGCGCTATGACATTGTGATGGAGTATTTCGAGAACGGCTATGATGCTTCGGCCCAACTGGGCTGGTTTAGCGCCAATCAAGCTCGTCAGATCATTCCGCAATCGCAGCTTTACAGCAATGTCTTCTCGACCAATCCCGGCACCCTCGTGATCGGAACGAACAGCGTCACGGTCAACGAAGATACTGGAACCGCCACAGTCCGGATTGATCGCGTCGGTGGTAGCGATGGAGTCGCAACTGCGAAATACTCGACCATAGAAGGAAGCGCTAGATCAGGAACAGATTTCACTGCTACCTCGGGTGAGCTTATCTTTGCCGCGGGGGAAACTAGCAAAACCGTAGTAATTCCGATTCTCAACGATCGCATCGAAGAAGGCACTGAGTCCTTTGGTTTTGGTATGACAGAAGCTGCGGGTGCAACTTTGGGCATTAACCGCACCGCGCAGATTACCATCATCGATAATGACGCGCCAACGAGCTATAGCCTTAGCGCTGCCGAATTCAATGTCAATGAGGGCGCGGGAACCGCGACAATTACCGTTCAACGAAATGGGGATACCTCGACGACTGGTAGCATCAGCTATGCCACCGCGGATAGCACGGCAACGGCTGGCTCAGACTACACGGCAACCTTTGGTACTCTCGCCTTTGCACCTGGAGAAACCAGCAAGACGTTCACGATCGCAATCCGCGATGACCGTGAGAGCGAACGCAACGAGACGATTAATCTCACCTTGAGCAATCCGTTCTCAGGGAGTTTGGGTCGGCAAACCGCAATCTTGTCGATCTCAGATAACGACTTCAGCGTCACTCGTCAGACTGTGACTTCAGGACTGTTAGAGCCGACTGCATTTGATTGGACACCAGGCGGTGAATATATGTTCATTGCTCAAAAGAATGGGGTTGTCCGGGTAGCTCGAAACGGGGTGTTACAACAAACACCCGCCGTCGATATTTCTGATATTGTCAACAGTCCCCGCGATCGTGGCTTACTCGGTCTAGCGATACACCCGCAATTCTTCAATGGCAGCCCGTATGTCTACTTGCTGTACTCGTATGACCCGCCCGAAACGCGCAGAGCAGGCTTTGTTCCTGAACTAGAGCGGCCAGATGCCGTGGGCAACCGAGCAGCACGACTGGGACGATTTACCGCTACAATCACCAACGGAGTAGTGTCGATCAATCGTGGCAGCGAAGAAGTGATTCTGGGTCGAAACAGCGTCTGGCAGTACATCAGCAGTCCGGGCGACAATAGCACCAACAACTTCTTTATTCCAGAATCGGGTCGAGATGCGAATGGCAACTACGTTCAAGACTTCCTGATTGCTGATAGTGAATCGCACACGATCGGGACAGTCCGATTTGGCAGCGATGGTTACTTGTATGTGAGTAATGGAGATGGCGCTTCGTACAACAATGTTGATTCGAGAGCCGTTCGCGTCCTGAGCTTGGATAATCTATCGGGTAAGATTCTGCGAATCGATCCAATTACCGGGAATGCTCCCTCCTCGAATCCGTTCTTTGATGGCAATCCGCAAAGTAATCGATCGAAAATTTGGCAGTCTGGCTTGCGAAATCCATTCCGCTTTACGATTAGCCCGACCAATGGGCAGACCTACATCGGTGATGTCGGCTGGTCGCGATGGGAAGAAGTCAACACTGGACGAGGTGGCGAAAACTTCGGTTGGACGGCGTTTGAAGGACGCGAAAGAGCAAGCGGCTATGATAATCTCTCCAGCATTCAAGCGTTCATGTCCAGTCCTGATGCTGCTAGGGTAACTGCTCCGCTTTATACGTACTCACACGATGGCGGCACCGCTGCCGTCAACGTCGGCGACTTCTACAGGGGGGATTTGATCATCACTGATATGAGTCGGGGAACAGTCTCTGCGCTGTCCCTTGATTCATCGGGTGCAGTGGTGGGGGATCCGCGACAAATTGACCAGTTTATGTTTGGTTTGACACAGATTAGAACTGGGGCTGATGGCAACTTGTACTATGCAAGTTTGGTATCAGGTGAAGTCGGTCGCTGGATTCCAGTGTAGTTATTCAGGTCTGCGGCAGGTGTCTCTGCTGCAGGCTTGATCCCCGCTGAATCTGATGAAAAAGCAGGGCTAGAGAGACTTCTAGCCCTGCTTTGAGATCGCTCGTTCAAATTTACACTTTTGCTTCCAGCGACTTGAGAAATTCTGTATTCACGCCAGATTCGCGGCTGAGCGCAATTTTGCCAGTGCGGGCAATCTCGCGTAGCCCAAATTTTTGAAGCACTTGCACGATCGCCACTATCTTTCCGGGATCGCCAACGACTTCTAGTGTGAGTGAATCTTCTGCCACATCCACTACTCGCGCCCGGAAAATTTGCGCTAGTTCGACAATTTCCGATCGCGTCGAACTGCCTGCATTCACCTTCAGCAGCATCAGTTCGCGTTCGACACAGGGAACTTCGGTGATGTCTTGAACTTTAATCACGTTAATCAGCTTATAAAGCTGCTTGGTCAACTGTTCGATCACGCGATCGTCTCCTGGCACCACCATTGTGATCCGCGAAACGCCGATTTGCTCAGCCGGACCCACCGCCAGACTTTCAATATTAAATCCGCGTCGGGCGAACAATCCTGCGATCCGAGTTAGAACTCCGGCTTCATCTTCTACCAAAACCGAGAGCGTATGCTTCATTGCTGTATTCCTAGTAACATTTAGTTCCTTCTATCGTGCGCCATTGGTTCGGTCTTGTCCAGACAGAAACTGAAGAATTTCTGGAAAAATCTGAGTCAGGAAATCTTTGTCGATACAGCGAAAATTAGTTGAATTGCGTTCTAATCCTTCTCTGGAGCGATGAATATTGCAGTGGCTCGATCGTTCAATTCCACTGTGTATAGTGATATTTGGAGTCAGAATTGTTATGGGTTGGTTACAAAGACTTTTTGGTATGGAGAAGCCCCAGAATCCGGAGCAAGCGGTCAGCGGGCAGCCCGCGCCAGACGCGGCAGCCTCTGCCCCTCCAGAGGCTCAAGTTTCTCCCGGAGACACGATTCCACCAGAGCGGGTTGGTTTAAATGGTGAATATGATCAAAGCGGTTTGGCGAAGCGAGTCGCCTTGGCGTTTGATCAAGATAGCCAGCTAGATGATATCAATACGCTTTGGGTGGCACAGTTAGGGACGACTGTGGTGTTAAAAGGCAGTGTTCCAAGCCAGGATGTTTTAGACAAGATGGTGAGCGTTGCAAATAATGTCAATGGTACAACTGCGGTGGATACAAACCAGGTGCAAGTGGGTTAATTGATGCTTTGAATCAAGCAGACCTCCAGCTCTCAACGGTTGGAGGTCTTTTCCAGGTAAAGTGGAGCGTAGGGAATGGGGAGCGGAGTGTCGTTTCTTGTTCAGTCTCCTACTCCCTACTTTTTTTAGCGTTCATAGCTTAAACCGAATCGCTATAGAACCCATTTGACATTTTTTTAAGCAGCTAATCGCTTCACTACCAGGCTCGTCTGCTTGAGTCCACGATTTGTAATTCTTTTGGAGAATGTGCGGAATACTTTCTTGAAGAACTGTATGTAATCTTGCCCCCTTGCCGATCCGTCCTCAAGTAACCAAAGTTGTGATTTACAAGGGAGACTTCATGGCTTACTTCTCCACAGTGATCGCTTTGCTGCGCGATCGCGATTCATTCTTGACTGAAATTCACAAAGGTATCCGACTCAAAAGCAAAATTTCAGCACTACTCATTTCGAGTTTCTGCTTTTTTGCGCTCTACGGTGCCATCATTGGCGCATTTCATGGTCCGCTTCAAGTATTATCCTCTGCGATTAAACTACCCGCACTTTATTTAATCACGCTGGTTGTCTGTCTGCCGACGCTTTATATCTTTAACGTTTTGTTTGGCGCAAAACAAACAATCTCTCAGCATTTCACTTATTTATTAACGGCAATTTCGGTGATTGCGTTATTGCTGTGTGGTTTCGCTCCGGTAACGCTGTTCTTTCTGATCACGGTCAACGACTATTACTTTTTCATGTTGTTGAACGTTGCAATCTTTGCGATTACAGGAATTTTGGGCGTGTCGTTCCTTTATCAAGTGATGCGCCCGATCGCGTCAGACGATGGCGTACAAGGCGTGAAAATTCGCACAAACATTTTACGACTTTGGCTCGTGCTATACGGATTTGTTGGCAGTCAGCTTGGCTGGACGCTCCGTCCCTTTTTTGGATCTCCGGGTCAGTTTGAGCTATTTCGTCCGCGTGAAGGCAGCTTTTTTACAGGTGTTTGGAATGCGCTCATGCAGCTATTGTTCTGATGAATCCTAATATTGCTGCTCTAAAAATCACAGCCGAAGAAATTGAACGGCTGATCGATCTGGATGTGAATGAGATTTTTATCGGTGGCGCAATTGGAGGTGTTTATCGGACTGGCGTGTTTAAGCAATCGGGACGATTGCTGACCTTGATTGCGACTGAACTTATCGTTGCCGCGTTGGTGTTCGTGTTTTCGATTCCGATCGGCTTAGGATTCACACAAGCGAATGGGGGAAGCTTTGATTTACCGTCAACGCTCCGGTTTCTGCAAATTACACTCGGAACAACGCTAGCCGTGATGCTCGGATGGCATGGGTATATGCAGTACGCGAGAAAACAGTTTGCCTTGCTCATGCCGTTGCTTGATGAGGTTGATCGATACAACGAGATTATTGAAGCGGTTGCTACACTGATTGAGCTTGAGAAACTACAAAGCAACCATTCCGTAGCGCTTCCGTTGAGACAGGATCGAACTCAAGTATTAGAAGCGCTGAGAATGACGCGGGATAGTCTCGTTTCTGGATTACTTACCGAGAAAATCTTGCGCAAAAGTCGAGGATTACTCTCGCGTCGTCAAGATCTACTTGCAAACATCGAAACAAATCTAGCTGCACTCCAAATGCTAGAAATTAACCAACGAGCAAGTGAGTATAAGACTGTGCTCAACGAAGCCCTGCAAATTGGGATAACCGTGTATCAGGAGGTTCAAAAGCTCTCCTTACGCTAGTTCAATCCTCTTAAAGATGCCAAATCAGTTCTACAGAGGTTAAGTCGATCGCTCTTCTAAGATTGTCTTCTAAGCTTGCTATATTAAAATCTTGCTCTCCATTTCCCGATCGCGCCTATGTTTCCGGTGATCTATTCCGATGAGTTTCTGCTGCATGATACGGGCGATTTTCATCCTGAAAATGCTGGACGGTTGACGGCGATTCAGGCTGCGCTTAAATCTGTCCCTTGGGCAAATCAACTTGATTGGAAATCGCCCACTCCCGTTGAAGCCCGATCGCCCCTACCCCTCATGCAGTTGATCCACGATCGCCGCTATCTTGAGCAAGTTCGACTCTTGGCGAATCGGGGCGGCGGCTATATCGATGGCGATACGATCATCTCTCCGCGCAGTTTTGAAGTAGCGATGCTAGCGGTTAACGCTTGGATCGATGGCGTAGACACTGCGATCGCATCCGGTGAACCCTGCTTTGTGATAGCGCGTCCACCCGGACATCATGCCGTTGCGGATGAAGGAATGGGATTTTGCTTATTTAGCAATGCTGCGATCGCCGCTTATGCTGCTTTAGCACGAGGGTTAGAGCGTGTCTGTATTCTCGATTGGGATGTGCATCACGGGAATGGTACACAAGCGATCGTTGAAACCAATCCCAAAATTCGGTTTTGCTCGCTGCATGAGTCACCGCAGTATC
Organism: Cyanobacteria bacterium FACHB-63; assembly: GCA_014695255.1. Classification (GTDB taxonomy): domain Bacteria; phylum Cyanobacteriota; class Cyanobacteriia; order Leptolyngbyales; family Leptolyngbyaceae; genus Leptolyngbya. The sequence goes on along the minus strand of JACJNX010000028.1, from coordinate 26,385 downwards.
CGGGTACAGGTCATTCTTCAGAAACAGGCTTGCATCAGAATGTGCTGAACTTGCCGATGGCACCCGGAAGCACGATCGAAGACTATCAACCGCTGTTTGAGCAGAAAGTGATTCCATTTTTAAGTGAGTTTCAGCCAGAGCTACTGATTATCAGTGCGGGGTATGATGCCAATCACGCTGATCCATTATCAGGAATTTCGCTGAAGCCAGAGGACTACCAATTGTTTACGCAATATTGCTTGGGAGTCACCCGACGAATTGTATTTGGGTTAGAAGGCGGATATGACTATCACACATTAGGGCGATCGGTCGTGGCAACGATCGGGGCCTGTTTGCAATCATAGTGCTTTGCTCTTGGCTTTCTTCAAGCTAGGGAATAACATCCCACTCCCCCCCTGATTGAGAATTGCTATATCTCAATTGTTTAGAAGACCGAGCAGTTCGACCGCTCACGGCCGCATTTTGACAGGGATGACGGCGGAATCGCTATACTGAATCAGCAACAGTCTGTATTCTCACGGTGGCTTATGTCCTTCCCCAAGTCAACGCTCATCGGGCTAAAAGCCGACCAGTTTCGCCATCCCCTCGATCTCGAAGCAACGAACGCCCTGAAGCAGTTGCCGGGACTGGATCTTGCAATCCGCACATTATTAGGCCCGGTAGCAGAGCAATTCTTTTACCTAGAAAATATCGCCTCCAGCATTCTCGTGAGCGAACAGCAGTTGCCGGATCTGCACAAGCTCTTGATCGAAGCCAGCCGCGTTCTCGATCTCGAAGCCCCTCAGCTTTATGTGCGTCAGCATCCTGTTCCCAACGCCTATACCTTCGCCATGCGGGGCAAGCAGCCGTTTATCGTGATGCACACTTCGCTCATTGAATTACTTACGCCCGAAGAAATCCAAGCCGTAATTGCTCACGAACTCGGACATCTTAAGTGTGATCACAGCGTTTATCTCACTTTGGCGAATGTATTAGTCCTCGCAGCAGGTCAGCTACCTTTCCCGATCGGCGGAGTAATCACCCAAGGCTTGCAGGCGCAAATCATGAATTGGGTACGCTGTGCCGAATTCACCTGCGATCGTGCCGCCCTGCTCGCCACTCAAGATCCCCGAATCACCATGTCCGTGATGATGAAGCTGACAGGTGGATCGCCCAGTTTAGTGAAGCAGTTGAATCTAGATGCGTTCATTGCTCAAGCTCGCGCTTACGACGACATCAGCAAAACCGAAATGGGAGAAATGCTCAAACAACTGCAAACCGTGCAGTTGTCGCACCCTGTTCCGGTTTTAAGAGCGCGAGAAATCGATCGTTGGGCAAGTTCGCAAGAATACCAGTCCTTGATTACTGAGCGAACCCAAGAAGCCAGTAGAGGCGGCTGGCGTAATTGGTAGAGCAAGTCGCTCATTCTTTAGTTGAAGAAATTGAAGGAGCTAAGGAATCGTTGCTTTGGTTGAATTCATGGGCAGTCTAAACCCATTGAGACTGAAGCAAGTGCGAAATGTTACCTGTACTTCCTGGATACCAACTGAACGAAAAGATCTACGAAAGTACAAAAACTGTCGTATATCGGGGATGTCGATCGCACGATCGACATCCTGTTGCGATTAAGTTGCTCAAGGGTCAGTATCCGACACCCAGAGAACTGGCAACCTTTCGCAAGCAGTTTACCTTGTCTGAGCGGCTCAACTTACCTGGAGTCGTTCGCTCCTACTGCATTGAAAATTATGGAACCGCCTTAGCATTAGTGCTAGAGGATTTTGGTGCAATTTCACTCAAACAATATTACGAACACCATGCACCAAGCTTAAGCGAGTTTTTTGCGATCGCGATCCAAGTCGCACAAATTCTTGCTCAATTGCACCAACACAATATTATTCACAAAGATATTAAACCTGCAAATCTACTGATCAATCCAGAAACCAAGCAAGTTAAAATCACTGACTTTAGCATTGCAACAGTTCTGCAAGCAGAAACACAGTCTCTGATCAATCCGACTCGACTAGAAGGAACACTAGCCTATCTATCGCCAGAGCAAACCGGGCGAATGAATCGAGAGATCGACTATCGCACTGATTTCTATTCGCTTGGAGTCACGTTCTATCAACTTCTAACGCAGCGCCTACCTTTTGAGTCGCGTGATCCCTTAGAACTGGTCTATTGTCACTTAGCAAGACAGCCCATCTCACCCACTGAGCTAAATTTTGGCGTGCCAGAAATGCTGTCTGCGATCGTCCTGAAGCTGATGGCAAAAACAGCAGAAGATCGCTATCAAAGCGCGATGGGTCTGAAACACGATTTAGAGCGCTGTCAGCAACAGTACGAACAGGACGGAAAAATCGAAGCGTTTGTGTTAGCGCAGCAGGATTTATGCGATCGGTTTCAGATTCCTGCAAAGCTGTATGGACGCAACCAAGAAGTTAAAACGCTGCTTGAGACTTTCGATCGCGTTGCAGTTCCCCGGACGGCAACCCATGAGTTTTTGCTGGTAACGGGATACTCTGGGATTGGTAAATCTTCGTTGGTGCAGGAAGTGTACAAGCCGATCGTGCAGCGGCGCGGCTATTTCATCTCTGGCAAGTTCGATCAATTGCAGCGCAACATTCCGTACTCTGCGATCGTAGTTGCATTCCAATCGCTGATGCGGCAACTGCTCAGCGAACCTGAAGCAGAGTTACAGCGCTGGCGCGAACAGTTACTTGCTGCATTGGGAACACAGGCGCAAGTGATTATCGATGTGATTCCAGAGCTTGAATGGATCATTGGCGCTCAGCCTGCGGTTGCCGTTCTCCCACCGACTGAAGCCCAAAATCGCTTCGATCGCCTATTTCAAAACTTTATTCAGGTCTTTTGCCAGCCTGCCCATCCGTTTGTGATTTTCCTCGACGATCTTCAGTGGGCGGACTCCGCAACTTTGCGACTGATCAAGCTGATGCTCACCAACGAGCAAACACAGCACCTCTTTTTAATCGGAGCGTACCGGGACAATGAGGTAGATGCTGCTCATCCGCTGATGATGTTGCGCGAAGAACTGCAATTGGCAAAAGTGAACCTCCAGTCGATCGTGCTCACTCCACTAAACACCGAGCAGGTGGCTGAGTTAATCTCTGATACCTTGCAGTGTTCGATTGATGCGGTGCAACCGCTCACCGAGTTGGTCATGCAGAAGACCGAGGGCAATCCATTTTTCGTCAATGAATTGCTCAAAACGCTGCACCAAGAAAAGCTGCTTTCGTTTGATGTCGATCGTCGAAGTTGGCGCTGGGAGATCGAGCAAATTCAGGCGATCGACTTTACGGATAACGTTGTTGAATTATTAATTCGTAAGCTCAAAAAGCTACCGAATGACACTCAGCAAGTTCTTCAGCTTGCAGCCTGTATCGGTAATCAATTTGACCTTAAAACGCTTGCACTAATTCACTCAAGCTCCGAAGTAGAGCTAACTCAATTGCTGAGTCATGCAGTCGATTTTGGCATGATTGCTCCCACCTCTGCGCCTGAAATTGACCCTGCAACCACTCACCTCATCTACTTAAACTACCGCTTTTTGCACGATCGCATTCAGCAAGCGGCATACGCTCTGATTAGCGATCAGCAGAAGCAATCGGTGCATCTGCAAATTGGGCGATTGCTGTATGAAAAATCGCCTATTGAGCGACGCAATGATCTGATCTTTGAATTAACAGAGCACTTCAACATTGGACAAGCTTTAATTACGGCTCCGCAAGAACGGCTTGAACTTGCAAACCTAAATCTACAAGCTGGGTGCAAAGCAAAGCAGGCAACTGCTTACAGTGCAGCACAACAATATTTCATAAGCGCCAGCGCTATCTTAGGTGATGCTTGGTCAGAGCAGTATGAGTTGATGCTTCGCTTGTATAGAGAGCAAGCAGAAGTTGAGTATCTATTAGGCAACTTCGAGGCGGCGCAGGATCTCATCGATCGTAGTCTGATCTATGCCAAAACTGCACTAGAGCAAGCAGAACTGTATAAGCTCCTGATTGTTGTTTATACGCTGAAAACACAGTATCAAGCTGCGATCGTCGCTGGACAGAGGGCACTCGATCTCTTGAACATCGCGTTTCCAGAAATTGATCTAGAAGCCGTTCTAGAATTAGAGCTTGCCCAAGCAAAACTGCTCCTGCGTGGTAGAAAGATTTCTGAGATTCTCAACGGCAAAGAGATCAGCATTCCAGAGCAAAAAACTGCCGCAAAGCTACTGGTTGCGCTTGGCGCGCCCACGTATTTCTCGAATCATGCTCTCTGGATGATTGTCGTAATGAAGCTGGTCAATCTCTCATTGAAGTACGGACAGCTTCCAGAATCAACCTATGGGTATTCAGAGTATGGCTTGATTCTTGGATCAATGCTGGGGGAATATCAATCGGGCTATGAATTTGGGCAACTCAGCTTAAAACTCACTGAGCGCTTCAAGGATCAAGCCGAGAAGTGCAAAGTCTGTGTTGTGATTGGTGGATCAGTGAACCATTGGGTGCATCCTTTGAAGGAAGATGCAGCTACATTCATGGAAGGCTATCAAGCAGGACTGGAATCTGGCGAACTTCAGTTTGCGGGCTATAACATTGCTCATCAGATGGTCAATTGTTTTTACCAAGGGATTGATCTAGAGAGCTTGAGCCTAAAGATTCCTGATTATCAGAAGTTTGCACAGCAGACGCAAAATCAGCTAGCTCAAGAGATGTTATCTGCTTGTCAGCTTACTATCCAGACGCTTCAGGGAAACTTGACTGCTCTAAAGGAGAACCAATTCTTAGAAGACTGTCGATCGCACTCCAGTTTCTCAGTCATCTGCTTTTATAAAATATTCAAGGCACAAGTTCTCTACCTGTTTGATCGTCCAAGTGATGCTTTAGACTGTATTCAAGCCGCGAAACCCCTGCTGCAATACATTCCGGGCTGCATCTCACTAGCCGCCTTCAATTTCTATCATTCCTTAATCCTATCTGCTCTGTATCCCAAAGCCGACTCCAGCACGCAAAAACAACTGTGGCAGGAACTATCGAACAATCAGCAGCAGATGAAAGTCTGGGCAGAGCATTGCCCTGAGAACTTCCTGCATCAGTATCAACTCATCGAAGCAGAAATCGCACGACTATCCGGCGACCGCAGCAGCGCGATCACTCTCTACGATCAAGCGCTTACTCAAGCTACTCTCAGCGAATTCACACCCGATATTGCTTTAATCAATGAGCAAACCGCCAAGTTTTGGATTGCAGATAGCAAAGAAAACATTGCTCAAGCGTTCTTACTCGAAGCCTACTATCTTTATCGAGCTTGGGGAGCGACCGAGAAGCTTGTACAGTTAGAGCGCAACTATCCGCAACTCTCAAAATTCATTTACACCACTGATGCTGCCCCAACCGAGCAGACCTTCTCGGCTTCCCATCTCTCTTCAAGCAGTACCGACACCTCCCAACTTCTTGATCTCGCGACAATCTTGAAAGCTTCCGAGGTGATTTCACAAGCAATTCAGCTCGATAAACTGCTCGAAACGCTGATTCGAGTGGTGATGGAGAATGCAGGAGCGCAAATCGGAGTAATTTTGCTGCTAGATGGCGATCGCTTCGCGGCTCAAGAACAGACTCGCTGGCGCGTTGTAGCGCAAGGCATCAGCGATCGTTCTGGAATTACTCTGATCCGATCGCTTCCGACCTCATTAGAGGAAGCCGTTCCGATCCCGCTCATTCACTATGTCGATCGCACTCAAGAAAAGCAGTTAATTCACGACGTGACAAACGATGCAGCGTTTGCAACGGATGCTTATATTCTCAAGCACCGACCCAAATCGATTTTGTGTTTCCCTGTGCAGTATCAAAATCAGTTAGTTGGCATCTTTTACCTAGAGCATCGCCAGTTAACTCATGCTTTCACTCGCGATCGCTGGAAAGTTTTATCGTTGCTGTCAACTCAAATGGCGATCGCCATTTCTAACGCTACCTTATACCAAAATCTGCAAATAGCTGAAGCACGAGAGCGCGATCGCGCCTCACAACTCGAACAGTCCCTGATTCAACTTCAGCAGACCCAAACTCAACTCATCCAAACGGAAAAAATCTCTAGCTTGGGTCAACTGGTCGCGGGAGTTGCTCATGAGGTTAACAATCCAGTTGGTTTTATCTCCGGCAATCTCAAATATGCCGCTCAATATATCGAGGACTTGATCGGGCTAGTTCGCAAATATCAGGACATCTACCCGAATTCTCACGCCGAGATCGCCGAGCTAATCGATCAGATGGACTTAGAATTTGTCGCCGAAGATCTGCCCAAGATGATTGATTCGATGAAGCTGGGAATTGAGCGAATTCGGGACATCATGCACTCACTCCGCAGCTATTCGCGCAGCGATAGCACCGAGAAACAACCTGCGGACTTACACAAAGGATTAGATTCAACGCTGATGATTCTGTCGCATCGGCTGAAAGCGAGTTTTGATCGTCCCGCGATCCAAATCATTAAACAGTATGAACCCCTTCCCGAAGTACGCTGCTTTGCTGCCCAACTCAATCAAGTCTTTATGAATCTGCTAGCAAACGCGATCGATGCTTTAGAAGACTCCAACCAAGGGAAGCAATACGCAGAGATTGAAAAAGCCCTGAATACAATTACGATCGCAACTCATATAGAAGAAAACAACGCCATCATTCGGATTTCAGACAATGGTGCGGGAATGCCGCCAGAAGTGCAGCAGCATCTATTTGAAGCCTTTTTCACCACGAAACCAGAAGGCAAAGGAACCGGATTAGGTCTTTCAATTTGTTATCAAATCGTGGTAGAAAAGCATGGCGGTTCATTGACCTTTACCTCGCAACCCGATAAAGGCACCGAGTTCAAAATCTCAATTCCGATAGAATTAAGCTAACCATTGCACAAAAAATGGGACGGATTTCTCCATCCCATCGCACTACCGATTCACGAATTTACTTTGCTTGATTGCGCTGTTGTCGCGCCAAATCCAGCAGCGCTCCCCAACGTTTTTGCAGTTGCTTTGAAGTACATTTGAGTATTGCAGTCATCTCTTGCTCACTCGCCCCCGATCGTTTTAATTGCAGCAAGTGCTGTTCTTCATCAGACAGTCCATTGAGAAATGTCTCCCACTGATTTGGAGGTAATCCTAAGTTCTGATCGAGATCGGCTCCTAGCCATTCATGTACCAGTTTCCAATTGCTGGAGGTCGTGAATTTTTCAACGTGGTACTTAAAACGCTGCTGGAGATAGTCCCGTTTGCGTGGCGTTAACCCTAACAGTTCATCAATCTCTGGAACTGACAGATCTTGCAGCTTCAGCGTCAGATAGTCTACACAGTCTTTTTGCCCCTGAGATTCGAGATAGCGCATCAATTCAGCGACCACACGATCGCGCAAGGCCGATTCCGATGGGTCAACTTTTTCTGAAACCATCTGTTCTCGAATCATCTGCATCACGCCAGAGCGTCCATACGCTTCGACTTCATCTGATTTTGCAGTCTCCATTGCAGTTTCGATATCGACTGCAATTTCTTGCGGTTGACGACTTGCAAATCGTTGGGCACGTAGAATAATTAACTGTTGATTTTGTTTTGTGGGTAAGGTAATGCGCCGTTTCGCGTACTGCTCTGTAAATGCCATGTATTCTGCAAGTTCTAAGCGGGTACGCGGTTGATAGTTTTCTGGTAGTTCGTTCTCACGACGAAAGGCTCTCAGTGCTTCGGTGTAAAAGCCTTGAAGAAAGTCTTCAATTAAGGTGTAGCGGGCTTGAAAAGTCAATTGTAAATAAGCAGGTGCGATCGGGCGGTAAACCATCGTGCTGAGATTGCTATGCAGTTCGACCCGACCCCGCTGAGAACCAAGCTGATAAAACCGCACACATTTTTGGGTGCGGTAGCGTCCCAGTGTCAGTTGCCAGGAATTAACTTGTCCAGAAGCTTGAATCCGATCGCTCTTGCTGCAAATGCGATCCACTTCGGTTGCAATGCGCTGAGCGATTTGTGCGATCGTCGCTCCGGAGAGCTTTAGCTCAGCTTCAAGCTCTGTTTTAAGTTGATTGGCAAGTTGAGAGACGCGATCGTTTTGAGAAGTGTCAGTCGGGGGTGGAGTCAGCCGGGCAGCATCAGCTTGAGGCGCTTGGGTGAACTTTGCTTTCATGAAATTCGGTCTCGGTAGATACATCAGTCGCTACACGCCGAACTTATACCGCTTCGGGAAAAACAAGCGAAGCATGTGTCAGTTTCTAGAGTGGTTAGCGAATAAAACAGGAACGAGAGTTTTGTCCCCTTTGGGTGGAGCAAAGTTCCAATGATTTGTAATTCAATACGAAGCGCTTTGGACTGCCTTTGGATTGTATTGAGTTTACCCCTAGCAGGGTAGCACTGATTACATCGATTTGCGTATCGATCGTGCGTAGAACCCTCCGTTTGATCAAACTATCGCTAAACTTAAAATCGTAGAAGCGAAAATAGACCATGCTGAGCCAATTCTCCACAGATACGGAAAATGGATACAAATCATTCGAGCTACCGGGCGCGCGTCCTCACTACAATCCCGATCGTCCGGGTCAAGTAGAGCATATTTTTCTCGATCTAGTTCTAAATATCCCAAATCAAAGCTACCAGGGAACCTGCACGATTCGGCTCAATCCGATTCGTAATGGTCTTGATCGCTTAACTTTAGACGCGGTGAATCTGAACATTGAAGCGGTCAAGATTAATGATGTTCCCCAGACGTTTGCCTACGATGGCGAACAGCTACAAATTCACCTCAAGCAGCCGACAAAGAGCGGTGAGAAGATTGAGTTAGCGATCTCCTATCACGTTGAGAAACCGCAGCGAGGTATCTATTTCATCGCACCGACTCCAGACTATCCAAATAAACCAACCCAAGTTTGGACGCAGGGTGAAGATGAAGACTCGCGCTTCTGGTTTCCCTGCTTTGACTATCCTGGACAGCTAGCAACTTCAGAAATTCGAGTCGAGATTCCGAAACCGTTAATAGCTGTATCGAATGGTGAACTGATCGCGACAGACGATCGCGGCGATACGCAGATTTATCACTGGCATCAAAAGGAAATTCATCCAACCTATCTGATGACGTTGGCGATCGGAGACTTTGCCGAACTGCGCGATCAATGGCACGGTAAACCTGTAACGTACTATGTCGAGAAAGGGCGAGAAGATCAAGCTCGTCTCAGTATGGGAAAAACGCCTCGGATGATCGAGTTCTACAGTCAGAAATATGGCTATCCGTATGCGTTCCCCAAATATGCTCAGGTCTGCGTCGATGATTTTATCTTCGGCGGCATGGAAAACACTTCGACGACCTTGTTAACCGATCGCTGTTTGCTCGACGAACGAGCGGCGATCGACAATCGCAATACTGAATCCCTAGTTGCTCATGAACTGGCACATCAATGGTTCGGTGATTTGGTGGTGATCAAGCATTGGTCGCATGCTTGGGTGAAAGAAGGCATGGCTTCTTATGCAGAAGTGATGTGGACAGAGGAAGAGTACGGACGAGAAGAAGCGCTATATTACTTGCTCGGTCAAGCAAGACAGTATCTTGATGAAGATGCTTCTCGCTATCGTCGATCGCTCGTGACGCACATTTACCGGGAAGCGATCGAGCTTTACGATCGTCATATCTACGAGAAGGGTTCTTGTGTTTATCACATGATGCGAGCACAGTTAGGCGATGAGTTGTTTTATCGCTCGATCGCAACTTTTCTCAATGACAATGCTCACCGCACGGTTGAAACGATCGACTTGTTACGAGCGATCGAAAAAGCCACCGGACGCAATCTCACTTTCCTATTTGATCAGTATGTTTATCGCGGCGGACATCCTGCTTTCAAAATTGGCTATAGCTGGGATTCAGATAGCAATCTTGCAAAAGTCACGGTGACACAATCCCAATCGGAATTGTTTGATCTGAAAATTCCGATCGGCATTAGCTTCGTGAATGAGGGCAAGGTTGATCAAAGAACCTTTACCGTGCGAGTTCACGAGAAAGAACAGAGCTTCTACTTCCCGCTAGAGAAGAAACCCGATTTCATTAGCTTTGATGTCGATAACTATCACCTCAAAACCGTCGAGCTAGAGTATCCCCTGCCTGAACTCAAAGCTCAATTGCAGTTCGATCCTGATCCAGTGTCGCGGATTTATGCTGCACAGGCGATCGCCAAAAAAGGCGGACTCGAAGCAGTAAAAGCTTTATCCGACTCGCTGAAGAACGACCACTTCTGGGGAGTCCGCGCTGAAGTTGCCGAAAATCTCGCCACGATCAAACTCGATCAAGCCGTTGAAGCCGTAATTGCAGGCTTAAGCGATCCGGATGCGCGAGTGAGACGAGCGATCGTCGGGAGCCTCGCCCAAATTGCGACACCAGAAAGCTACGCCGCATTAGGGTCGATCGTCGAAACCGGCGATGCCAGCTACTATGTCGAAGCGGTTGCCCTTAGAAGCTTTGGAAAAGTTGCCGCATCAGGACTCAGCAACGCATCTGAAGAACAAACCCTAAAACTGATCGATTCGGTTCTCAAACAGCGACAAGGCTGGAACGAAGTCGTTAGAGCAGGCGCGATCGGAGCTTTGAGCCAGCTTAAGACCTCAGAAGCCGCACTGAACTTGATTCTGGACTACACCCAGCCCGGAGTGCCACAACCGCTCCGTCTTGCAGCCATTCGCGCTCTTGGCACAATCTCCACCGGCCAAGGCAACATCAACTTAGAGCGAATTTTAGAGCGAGTAAAATCGCTTTCCCGCGAAACGTTCTTTCTCACTCAAGTTGCTGTCGCTGTTGCGCTGGGACAAATGGAAACGACTAAAGCGATCGGGCTACTGCAATCGCTTGCCGATCAAACTCCGGATGGGCGCGTTCGTCGCATTGCCGAAGAGTCAATCCAAACCGTGCAGAAAAATGCGGGGTCTGACAAGGCAGTTAAACAACTCCGCGAGGAACTTGATCAACTCAAAAAAGAAAATCAAGACCTCAAGAGCCGTCTCGAAAATCTGGAGGCAAAAGCAAAAGGTTAATCAAACGCCATAGCTCTTGCTGAGAGATGCAGGAGCTATGAACCTCACTGATTGATATTGAGCCGAATGTTCATAATTCGGTAGGCATCTACTTCTTTAGATTCCAAATTGACATTGAATGCCAAACTTCCGTCCGCGTTTGCTTGAAGCACAAGACCGTTCACAACCGACTGAATATCTGCTCGCACTCTTGGATCATTCAGATTCGGATTTTGCTTTAGCGTTGGGCTATCCTCTCGCACATCTGCTGCGACAACCTGTCCCTCTGAGTTGATCACAAGCCCCAACCGCAAATCTAGAGCATTAACCGGAAGCTTGCTTGGAAATTCTACTTTGATTTCAGGTAGAGCCGCCGATTTTAGTGCAACGGTACCTCTTGCATATTGCTCAGGTCGATAAGTATCTTCCTGAAGCGTTCCATAGACTTCACCTCGAACGCCCGTTGCGATCGACAATGGCTCTCCAGATCCCGATGGCGACGTTGGATTTCCTGTTGTAGCATCACCTGGATTTTCCGGTTTAGTGGTGTCAGGAGTTTGGGATTGGGATGAAGGAGGGGACGTAGAAGGGGACGACGTTCCTGGAGATGGGGTAGAAGGCTGAGAATTACCACTGCCTGAATTTGTCGTTGGGTTCGGGTTTGTCGTCGATGAATTACTGCTGCCTGAATTTGTCGCCGGGTTCGGGCTTGTTGTTGATCGAGGTGAATCCGTCGAATTCTGCTTAGAAGTCGATCGCTCGGCTGGAGATTGTCCAGACTGTGAAGACTCCGCCGCTCTCCGCGTTCGATTCGGCGCTCCGGCTGACGGATTCAGCGGGGCAGAGCTAGGAGCAAGTGGATCGCGCGATCGTTCAGGTGCAGATTGACGGGCGAGACCCTGAATTGAGTCTGGCGGCTGGGCTTGCTCCACCGGAGAAGTTTGAGGCGGCGCTGCTTTTGCTTGTGTTTGGGGTTGCGGTTTTGAAGGTGCAGTCTGTTGCGGCTGCTTGAGTGGCGACGCATTCGGATCAATTTCCACAAAATCTAACGGAGCCTGAGCCATTCCAGCCGGAGGGCTTGCCGTTTGAGAAAAATACCAACGCCCAATCAAAATTGCCGCAAGATGTACCACAAGCGATCCAGCCAAAAAAGACAGCCAGAGTACCGGAGAATCTTGCGCTTTCGATCGAGCCGTTAAACCAGAAAATGCCATGCCCAACTCTCACCCACACGGAAAGCAACAGAAACGACGTTCCTATCCTAGCTCTCTCGTCTACGATCGCCGCGATTTAGTTCCCGCCCTTGTTATTGGCGCATCGGAATCTGATTCGGATAGGGACTAATTGAAAAAGTGAGAACGGTTTCATCTACTCCCTTAAGCTTCAACGGGCTTTCCTTAGTAATGTTGTCTTCATCGACATAATCCGCTACCGCCGCAGAAATCAAGATCGACCCCGGAGCCGCTGCCTCTTGCAGACGTGCTGCAATATTCACGCTAGGCCCAATTGCCGTGTAATCCGCTCGTTCTTCACCCCCAAACATCCCCACCACTGCCGTTCCTTGATGAATACCGCAGCGGAAACGGACGCGATCGATGCCTTGAGTTTCCCAGTGGGCATTGAGTTGATCGAGCGTCCGATACATTTGGCGAGCAGTCGCGATCGCTCGTCGGACTTGTTCATTCGGAGTCAACTCTTCCGGCGCACCAAAAATTGCCAGAATTGCATCGCCCATAAATTTATCAACCGTGCCGCCATTATCAAACACGCATCTCGTCATCGCGGTGAGATATTCATTTAAAAGTTCAGCCACACGCCGCGATCGCAGCGTATTAGAAAGCTGAGTAAATCCGACAATATCGCTGAACAACACTGTAATCATCCGAGGTTCAGGGCGAAGATCCAGGGTGAGATCACCCTGGGCAGCCCGTTTAACCAGGGTTGGCGGCAGAAATCGACTTAGAACCGATTCAGTTAGATAGGTGTTAATGCGAGAAATCCGCTGCTCGTTCTCTTTCAGCGCAAGGAGGTTTCGGACTTCAGCCAGCAACTCTCGATCGTTAAACGGTTTCGCTAAATAAGCGTCTGCTCCCCGCTCTACCCCTTGAATTCGCGTATCTTCATCGGCTTTAGCCGTTAAGAGAACGATCGGGGTGCCTTTGAGATCGTCTTGCACTCGAATCATGCGAATCATATCGAGACCCGACACGATCGGCATCATCAGATCGGTGACAATTAAAGACGGATGATGCGTTCTCGCTTGCTCAAACCCTTCTGCACCATTGCGGGCAGTCCAAACTTGGTAGCCCTGTTTTCTCAGTACACCAGAAACATAGGAGCGGAGATCCGGGTTATCATCCACCACCAAAATGGTGGGTTGATGCTCATGCACGGATGGCACAATGGTATGCGGTTCAGGGTCGCAGTCGTCTTGCAGTTCAACTTCCAAATCCGCAAGTTCGATCGCGGCTCGACTCGTCTGCACATCAGACTGAGCCTCAACAACCTGATCGAACGGCAGGTGATCGGCTCCTAATTTCAAGTCGATTGTGAATGTAGTTCCCTGTCCATACGTTGATTCCACGTTGATGTGCCCGTTGTGCAGCTCGACCAGTTCTTTTACCAGTGCAAGTCCCAGTCCTGTTCCCTCAAAGCTGCGATTTTCGGATCCCTCCGCCTGACGGAACCGCTCAAACAAGTGCGGCAGTTGATCCTCGCGAATTCCAATTCCAGTGTCTCGCACCCTTAAGCAGCAGTGCTCCTCGATCGCCTCTAAAGCGACGGTAATACTCTCCCCTGTGGGAGTAAACTTCATTGCATTCGAGAGCAAGTTGTACAGCACCTTGTCAAATTTTTCGAGGTCTAGATAAACCTGCGAACAAAGCTCCAACTGCGTTACCAAATGCAATCCTTTTTTCTCACAGTACGGACGAAAGGTTTCAACAATTTGTCTCACAAACTCTGCTAAATCACAGGGCTGAAACTTTGGCTGCATTCTTCCGGCATCTAGGCGCTGAAGATCCAGCAGTTGATTGACCAATCGCAGCAGACGGCGAGAGTTGCGGAGGGCAACCGTGGACTGTTCTAGCGAAAGACCCTGACTGGATGAAACAGCGGTTTCAAGCGGGCCGAGCATCAAGGTTAAGGGAGTCCGCAGCTCGTGTGAGATATTTTGGAAAAACTCTGTTTTGGCACGATCGAGTTGCAGCAGCTTTTCGGCTTGCTGACGGGTGGTTTGGTAAAGGCGAGATTGCTGTACAGCGATCGCAGCTTGAGCGGCTACCGATTGTGCTAGTTGGATTTCTGAGGCTTGCCAGTAGCGCGATCGAGAATTCTGCCGCAGCGAAATGCTACCGATAATCTTGCCGTCGGTAATCAACGGAACGACAAGTAGCGCCCGCGCTGGAGTGTGAAAGTCTGAGGTGTTGAATTCACTATGCTCGTTCAAGTCGCTTAGAACAACGGGTTGCTGCGTCGCAATCAGTTGTTTTAAAACGGGGTTACCCTCGATTGGAATGCTCGACTGCGGAAGAAGCGCTTCGGGCGGCTTTTGGTCTTGCCAACTCGAATCATGCAGCCCCACACATTGCACAAAGGCAGCATCTTCTGTCCAGAGTGATAAGGCACAGCCATCGACCTGTAACCCCTGCCCAAGCTGTTGCGTAATCGCGGCAAAGATATCCTGGGGATCAAGGCTTGATCGAATTGCAGTTGTGATCGTGTTGATTAACGCTTCTCTTTTTGCCAAAGCGCGGACTTGTTCATAGTTGTACGCCTGCGAAAGCGCAAGTGCTGCCTGATCTGCAACCGTATGAATTAGATCAACTTCTTCGGGTTGCCAGGTGCGACTTTTGCCGCACTCGTGAAGCGCGAGAATGGCAATCAAGTCTTGCTGACAAATCAGGGGAACCATCAAGGTCGAGTGAATTTCTGCGGCGGTATAAGCAGCTTGACGATCGGGAACCTCTTGAATGCGATCGCACTGCTGCACGTCAGGAATCGATTCGACCTGATAGGTTTCCCAAATTGTCGGCGCTAAATCTGGCGAGGGGGTGTCAGCTTTCCAGTAGGTAAACGTCTGGTCTTGAATTTCACCATCGCGAAAAGGGCAGACGATCGCGCCGCTGACCTCGAAGTTTTTGCCGATCGTTTCGACGATCGTTTGCAGAATTTCGTCATAGCTAAGAGCGCTGCGGATCGTCCTGGTAATAGCGTTGAGGAGAGATTCGCGCTGGAGAGTGCGGCGCAGTTCTTCTGTACGAGTTCTCAGCAGCGTGTGAGTGTCGATCGCGCTTTTGACGACTTCGCGCAGTTCCGTATCGCTCCACGGTTTGGTCACATACTTAAAGACCTTGCCAGAGTTGATTGCCTCAACTAAATCTTCGACATCGGTATAACCCGTAAGGATAATCCGAATGACATCGGGATATTTTGAAACGGTGAGGCTGAGAAACTCAGTCCCACTCATCATTGGCATTCGTTGATCGGAGATAATGACCGCGATATCGCCTTCTTGATCGAGGATATCTAGTGCAGCGGGACCGTTTTCTGCCCGCAGCACCTTAAATTCCCGGTAGAAAGTCCGGTAAAGCAGGTCGAGATTATCTGGTTCATCATCGACGACGAGCAATTTTTGCTTCTGAATGTCACGAGATTTCATGCGCCATTTGCCAACTGAGTGTGGGACGCGCCCAATCGGGATGTCGAAGTTACATTGCCGAAACCGCATTTGGGCTAGAACATCGCTAGTCAGGGAACAGACTAACGGTGTTTGCTTTAGTAAAGTTGCCCTGAATTCAACCGTTTCTAACGGTGATGCCCGGAATCCCTGTGATCTAAATCGCAGGAGGCAGCGATCTAGATCAAGAGCAGGAGTGCGATCGAACAGCATCATTCCAGGGGTGACTCGTTTGCGCTGCGCTGCCCATAGCGCAAACAAAAAAATATCCAGAGTTGCTACGCTAGGGGTATGATATAGGTGATGATTATTGACAAAACCTATGCGTTGTCCTGCCTGTCAAAACTTGGAAAATCGAGTGCTAGAGTCGCGATCTGCTGAGGGGGGCCAAAGTGTGCGGCGGCGGCGTGAATGTCTCAAGTGCAATCATAGGTTTACAACCTATGAGCGGGTTGAGTTTGCACCATTGGTTGTGGTGAAAGAGAACGGCAATCGCGAGAGCTTCGATCGTGAAAAGCTAGTGCGATCACTGAGCCGAATTTGTGAGCGAACGGCGATTAGTGCATCCCAGATTGAGACGGTTGTGAGTACGATCGAAGGATTGTTGCAGCAACGCACGAATCGCGAGATTTTAAGTCATGAAATCAGTGAGCTTGTATTGCGAGAGTTGCAGCCGTTGAGCGAGGCGGCTTGTATTCGCTATGCGTCTGCATATTGTGAGTTTGAGAATGTTACAGAGTTTTTAGCAACCTTGGCGCGGGTGAACTCAGGTCCAGAGGATTCGACGGACTCGATCGGGCTTGCGGTGATGCGATCGAGTTCTCTGAATTGAGGTTTGGCTCAATCTAGACAGATTGGCTGAATTAGCTTATTATAATCTGCCTTGGGAGAGATTCTTTTTTTCCCATTTTGATCGCAGAGTTGGCTAGTGCAATTATGTCTCGTTCAGCCTTTTCCAGCACAATCGAGACCGCATTGAGTCAAACCGTTGTCGCTCGTCTCCTGCTTGAAGAGTGTGAATGCTTGATTGGATCTAAATGTGGGGTCGTGTTACGGGCGATGCCGGTTGAGGCACGCACTTTTGAGTTAATGCCGATGCCAGCGTTGATTTTGCCATGCTTGGTTGAAGCAGTGGATGAAGCAACACTCTCGCAAGCTTTAACGGCGCTCAAAGCGCAGCGATCGATAGAAGTTTGCGGCAGAGGGTTTGGAAAGGTAGCGCTACTGCGATCGTTGGCACATCAGCCTGAATTGCAGCAAGCTTATCCACATGGAATTCTGTATTTAGACCAGCTTGATCCGATCGAGGATCTGCTACAGACGATTTTTGAACAGTTTTACCGAGTTTCTTCAGAGGCGAAGCCATCAAGAGCAGAGATTCGAGCAGGACTGAGCGATCGTCAAGCTTTGATTCTGCTGGATCATTCGCACCTTACTGCAACAGAACTCGAACAGCTTCAACGATGGTTGCCTCAGAGCCGATTTGTAGTTGCCTCGATCGGACGACGGTTTGCTCAAGCGAATCTCGCAATCGAGATTCCTGAGCAAATTGAACCCGATGTGAGCACACGAACGGATGAAGAGAGTGCCATTCTTGAACTATTGGCAACCGTTGGAGTTCCACTCAGGGTAGAGCAGATTGCTGCGATCGCAAAGGCTTCCTCCTCGGACTTGAGCAAGCTGATTGATCTACATCTGATTCAAGTCGAACGAGAGCGCTATCGGTTGCGATCGCCCTACCGGACTTCAGATGCTTGGATGGAGGGCGTGCTGGACTATGTTCTGAATTGGATTCGAACTCAGTCAGATGCGATCATTCAGGAGCGGGAGTTGCTGATGGTTGCAGTGCAGTGGGGGACAAACCAACGGCGATCAGCAGAAGTGATTGAAATAGTGCGATCGGTTGAATGTGAGTTTGCAACTACGAAATTGTGGGGGAGTTGGTCAAAACTCTTGCGGTGCAGCTTAGCAGCAGCGTGGGCATTAGGGGATGAAGCAACCGAAGCATGGGCGCTTCATCAATTGGGAACCTTGGCGTTTTGTCAGCAAGAAGTCACCAACGGACACGATACGCTCAAGGATGCTTTAGCAATCAGAACTGATCTAGCCAAGCGAAGCACGAACCCGGAATGCGCTGTCAGCCTTGCTTTTAGCACTCATAATCTCAATCAAATAAAAGCGCTGATTGTTCCGGTGAAGTCTAAAGCTTCCCAAAAACCTTCTCAGCGCTACTGGATTATTGGAGTCACCTGCGCGATCGTGCTTAGTGTGTCATTGGGCGTGAAATTCCTGACCGCTCAGAGATCGCCGAACCACAAACCTCGTTCTAGTTTGTCTCAAGATGTTTGTCTGCTATTCACCCGGTTTTCCTAGCTCGATCGCTTTTTTCATCAAGTCATCGTCTACATTTCCGGTTGCGCCCGAACTATGCGAGATATCTTTCGCCATGTCTCGGTATAGGTCTGGATCGCCAGTTGGCTCTGAATTAAGCGCGTCGGGTTCGAGTTGGGTTTCGTTTGCCGAATGCGCTTCAAACTGGGTCGCTGTTGCTGCTTCTGCGGCTTTTTCGCCTTCTGCAGTTTGATCGATACTGCTGGTGCTAAATTCTTGAGCGGCTTCGTAGTCGGCAGAAACATCTACTTGAGGCGCAGGACGATCGCCCGCTGCGATTGATTCAGCGACCTGTTGAGCGTCCTGAGATTGAGTATTAATTTCAGACATAATAAATTCTCCTATCTTGCGTTTGCAATGTTGCTACACTACTGAATTTCAAGCTTTCCTGACACGCCCAAAAGACAGATCTGATCGTTTATCAGAGGTTAGAGTGTGAAGTCGCTCTTGAGGAGGGCGATTTTAGATGGTAAAGCTTGATACGTCTTGAGTGACGTTATTTATGGAAAAAGTTTTATGCCTCAATCTGCAAGTCAGAACGTTGATCCGTCTGAATATTTAGATCAGGACATCCAGGGTACGACCGCGGATTTTAACCAGTTGGGAGCCGATGATAAGTTGGCGCTGCTGTATTACGTTTACGAAAAAATGGGCGACTCGGTTACGCCTGCGGCTCCAAGAGCGGCAGAACCTGAATTAGCACCGCTTCTATTGGGTGACGATTTTCTGAATCTCTCGCATCAGGATCAGCTTCAAGTGATGCGCGATATTGTGAATCGGGCAGATACGCAGTATTCTCGCGCTTATGGTGCGCTGAAGGAAAACAATCAGCTTCTAGTTTGGTTCGCTTGGGCAGTGGCAATGGGTGAAGCGGTTGTAGATATGCCGGCGGATTATCAAGCTTCAGAAGCCATTAGTAATGTGTTGAAGCGGTTAGAAGGGCTTGAGTTTGAGCAGCAAATTTCGCTGCTGCGGGAGTTGGCAAGCGAGATGGGATATACGGAGGTTGAACCGATTCCTTCTCAAGCAGAGACTGGAAAAACGGCAAGCTTGTAATTTGCACTAAAAAACCGGGTCGTCAAACCCGGTTTCTCTCTTACTCAGCTGCAACTCCAAAGATTTGATCGAACACTTTTTCGACCTTGTAGCCAGAGTCGATCGATTCCATCGGGTCTTTCCGCAAACGGTGACGCAGACAGAGCGGCGCAATTCGACGGATTTCATCGACGGTAACTTCAGTCCGACCTTCTAGAGCAGCTAAAGCTTTTGCTGCCCGATTGGTCACAATGTCACCGCGTAATCCATCAACATCGAGTTCTGCACACATTTGCGAGATTTTTACGCGCAGATCATAATCGATCACGATTGCCTTTAAGCGCTCCTGTGCATCGACAATCTGGCGCTGCAAATCGGTTTGCTGGGACTGATATTTCTCCAGGAATGGAACTGGATCTTGATCGAATTCGGTGCGCTGTTCAACGATTTGCACCCGCAGAACTGGCTCTTTTACGGTGCGGATTTCGGCGTGCATTCCGAAGCGATCGAGCAATTGCGGACGCAGTTCACCTTCTTCCGGGTTGCCCGATCCGACGAGAACAAAGCGAGCTGGATGTCGAATCGAAATGCCTTCACGCTCAACCGTATTCCAGCCGGAAGCCGCAGAGTCCAGCAGCACATCGACGAGGTGATCATCGAGCAGGTTGACTTCATCGACATAGAGAATGCCGCGATTTGCTTTTGCCAATAGTCCCGGCTCAAAGGCTTTTACCCCTTCGGACAGTGCTTTTTCAATATCGATCGTGCCGCAAACGCGATCTTCGGTCGCACCTAGAGGCAAATCAACCATCATTACTTTTTTCTTGACGACAGGCACATCTACGCCTTGATCGATCGATTGCCGCACCGTATCACCCATCATTTCGGGATCAGTCGGATGACTATTAAACGGATCATCAGCAACAACATCGATTTCTGGCAGTAGATCTGCCAAGGCTCGAATCGTTGTGGATTTTCCGGTGCCGCGATCGCCCATAATCATCACCCCACCGATTTTGGGATCAATGACGTTGAGCAATAGCGCTAATTTCATTTCTTCTTGTCCAACGATCGCCGTAAAAGGAAACACAGCACGCCGCCGAGCAGGAGTAGCGGTCGATCGTCCGTTTTGTGATGTCGGTTGTGTCGTAAAGGTCACGGGATGTCCTGAAAGAGTAAAGCAGTTTTAATTCGCGTTTCCTATTGTGACACGAAGCGGGAGTGGGAGAATAGAGAAGCTGAATTAGAAGGTGAGTCGATGGCAGGTCGAATTCCAGTTGTGGTGAATGGCGCGACGGGCAAAATGGGTCGGGAAATTGTCAAAGCGGTGTCGCAGTCGCCGGATATGACGTTAATTGGGGCACTGGCAAAAAACCCAAAGTATGTCGGTGAAGATATTGGAGAAATCATCGGCTGTGGGGCGCTCGAAGTTCCTGTGACGAATGAGTATGAGTCAATGATGGCGATGTTGGCGCAGGAGAAAGAGTTGGGGGTTGTGGTGGATGTGACGCACCCAGATGCGGTTTACAACAATGTGCGATCGGCGATCGCTTACGGAGTTCGTCCAGTTGTGGGCACAACCGGATTAAGCGCAGGGCAGATTCAGGATTTAGCCGAGTTTGCCGATAAAGCGAGTACCGGATGTTTAATTGTTCCGAATTTTTCGATCGGGGTTGTGTTGATGCAGCAAGCCGCGATTCAAGCCTCACAATACTTCGATCATGTCGAAATTATTGAACTGCATCACAATCAAAAAGCTGATGCACCGAGCGGAACCGCAGTCCAAACCGCGCAAATGCTGGCGGAACTGGGCAAGACTTATAACGAAGCGATCGTCTCTGAAACTGAAAAAATTGCAGGAGCGAGAGGAGCGCAAGCCGATGAAGGAATTCGGATTCATAGCGTTCGATTGCCCGGATTGGTTGCACACCAAGAGATTATTTTTGGGGCACAGGGACAAATTTATACGCTGCGGCACGATGCGACCGATCGTAGTTGTTATATGCCAGGAGTGCTGCTCTCGATTCGCAAAGTGCTTCCTCTAAAATCTTTGGTGTACGGACTGGAGAAGATTCTTTAATCTATTTCTTCTCGACTAAGCGATCGACCTTTTGCCATTGGTTTACGATCGCTTCTGCCCCTCTTTGGTCTTGCGGGTTGCGCGTGTACCAATATGCCCAAGCAATTAATACGGGTTGAAACGGCAATCGCAACCAGTAGAACAAAGGACTATGCGGAATGTTGTTTAATGTGATTTCACTGTGCAATGCGAGATAGATGTTGGCAGGAAAGACTGCAATAAACAGAGAAATCAGTCCCCATGCTGCTGCAACACTTAAGTAAGGAATACACAATCCAATGCCGCCCAGAACCTCAAAGACTCCGCTCACATAAACCGAAGTGAACGCTGGAAAGATGGGCGGTACGATTTTGGCGTACTCTTGGGGTGCAAGAAAGTGAGTGATTCCAACAATAATCAGCGTAACAGCAAAAATACCGCGTAACAGTTCTTTGTGCTTAAGAGGATTCATCGGTCGATTGAATTAACAATACTTCTGAATCTACTGTTTTGCCCGATCACCGAACTTCCCCCTAAAGCTGATTTCTGGCTTTGAGTTGGAGATAGCGATCGACCAATTCATTCGTAATTTGGTTCGCAGGTGCATCTAATACCAAAACGCCACGCTGCTTTAATGTGCTAAATGCAATTTGACGCTGAGCTATTAAATCAAGTGCAACGGCTCTTTGATAAGTTGACGGTAAATCCTCAGTAATCGTGTGTGCTTGCTGATCAACCTGTGGATCGCGTAGTGTGACGCAGAACGGTAGATATCTCGGTGTCAATCTTCCCAATGCTGCAAGTAATTCGGAAGACGCAGTATTATCCACAATATCGGTAATGACCACAACTAAAGCACGTCGCGCTTGTTGATTGACTAACGTTGTGACTGCACCTAGATAATCTGGCTCTAAAATCTCCGGTTGAATTGGAGTTAATCGTTCGATTAGATGATTCAGATGAGCTTGTCCGCGCTCTGGTGGAATCCAGGTCTGCACTTGTCGATCGAAGACTCCAACGCCAACTCGATCGCCCCGATGCAGTCCTGCTAATGCTAATGCTAAGGTGGCATTCAATCCCCAATCAAACCGCGTTAATCCTTTCACCTGCGAAGTCATCAACCGGCCTCGATCGAGCAAAATAATCAAAGTTTGCTCTTGCTCTGGTTCTAAGACTCTCACTAAAGGCTGTCCGCGTCGCGCAGTAGCTTTCCAATCAATAAAACGTGGATCATCCCCAATACCATACTCTCGCAGTTCAGAAAACTCAGTTCCAATGCCCGATCGACGAGCGCGACGAATTGATCCAGAGGATTCTAACGTTAATCGAATGGAGAGCGATCGTAGTCCAATCAAATCAGGATAAACCGCAACTTTCTGATCTTGTGGTATCTTCCAATTGTGCCAAGCTAACCGCCACGGACTAAGCTGACGAACCTGGATCTCTTTCCAGTGATACTCTCCCCGCTCAGAAGGATGCACGGTGTAGGATAGTTCTTGTTTGAGGTTCGGTGCAAGCTTTGTTGCTAAGGGCATCGATGACGCTGAAAACGCGATCGGATATTTGTCATAGATTCGCACTTCCGCCGATCGCGCTCCCGATTCGACGGTTAAACTCACTAAATTGTCTCGCCCGATCGACAGTCTGGATGCTACTTGTCGCTGAACTTTCACCTGATGGGGCTTGGTTCGCAAACCATCCCAAATTGCGAGTCCAAGAACAATCAGATCAAACAATAACAATGCTGCGATCGACCATGCAGCGTTAAACAAGAAAATAACGGCAGCGATCGCGCCACCGAGTATTAACAATCCGTAGGTTCGGCGCGAAGGAATCATAGTTATCGAGGAACAGGAACTTGATTGAGAACCGTATTGATCACCGCATCCACATTCACACCATCTAATTGAGCTTCAGGACGCAGGATTAATCGATGTCGTAACAAGGGTGGTGCAACTGCTTTAATATCATCTGGAACCACATAATTGCGACCTGTTAACCAAGCGTGGGCTTTACTGGCATTCAACCAGGCTACTGCCGATCGTGGCGATGCTCCTAGAACTAAATCAGGATGGTGACGGGTTTTCTGAACCACAGAGAGTAAGTAATCCAGAATTGACTCTTCGACGGTGAGCGATCGTACCAATTGCCGCGCCTGTAAAACTTGCTCAACCGATGCTAAAGGCTTAATCCTATCTAAATCGAGCCGTTTTGCCTGAAATCCCGCTTGATGATTCAGCAGCATTTTCTTCTCAGCCGCCGCATCGGGATAAGTAACAACTAGCTTGAAGAGGAAGCGATCGAGTTGCGCTTCTGGTAAAGGATAGGTTCCTTCAAATTCCAGTGAATTCTGTGTTGCAATCACCCAAAAGAAATCAGACAGTGGCAAGCCTTCTCCATCGAGCGTCACTTGTTGTTCTTCCATTGCTTCGAGCAGTGCAGATTGCGTTTTCGGTGGCGTTCGATTGATTTCATCCGCTAATAGAATCTGAGTGAATATAGGACCCTTCTTCAGCACAAAACTGCGAGTATTCAGATCAAAGATATTTGTCCCCAAAATATCCGATGGCAAAATGTCTGGCGTGAGTTGAATGCGGCGAAACTCTGATCGCACCAATTGCGCCATGACTTTCACGAGCAGCGTTTTCCCTGTCCCCGGAACCCCCTCTAAAATTACGTGCCCCCCAGACAGCATCGCAACTAGAAGCTGTTGCACTAATGAGGATTGACCGACCACAATTTGATCGAGGGCTTGTCTGAGCCGAGAAAACGTTGCTTGAGGGTCGGACATAGATTGAACTGGGTAACTAGGGCAAAACTATATTAGTCCAGAATTTGAGAATCAGAGGATTCAGATGCCACAATGAGTCATCACAGCAACCGAAGGAACGGTATGCAAAGCAATTTTGCCGACCTGAGAATCAGAGTGAGTGAAGCGATCGCTCACATTCCAGACGATAAGCTGGCTAAGTTGTAGAATCTTGTGCAGACATTTCAGCAGTTACCGAAATCTATACCTCTGATCCAATGTCTTTTGCAGAATGCTAGAGTGGCTTGCCCGAAGAGACTTACACGAATTTTTTAATTTCGCCATGAAGCTGAGCGCGAAGCTCAATCAATAATTTTCCGAGCATATTCCGATTGCTACCACCATCACCCCAACAGCAATTGTCTTGTGTCTGCTTCACCAACGTCGCATCCTTGATCGTAAGTAGCTGCTCTGGAATATGAATTAAATAAGAAAATTTGAGGAGACGACCTAAGCTTGAAGACATCGGACTAGAGAGCTTGAATGAATAGAGCCTTACTCGCTCAATAATCTATCGCATTGCAACTGGAACAAAACCAGATTTTCCCTATGCGGTTTTCTCAGCCTGGGTCGGCTTGGGCGCGAGTTGCAAGCGAATCTTGGTCATGATTTGTAGGTAGAACAGTTCGAGCGCCATCTGATCGTGACAGGATAATACCCGTGGTTAAGCAAAATGGTAATTTTGGGAATATTTACAAGCTTCGCTCGGAAGTAATTTAATAACTATTCACAGTAGACGTATTCAAAAATTAAATGAGGCAGAAAAAAGATGATAGAACGGAATTTTTACCGCTCACCATCGAATGAAAAACTTGTTTCATTATATCCAGACTGCTTCACATCGCAGGTGATCACGACTCAAAAAACCAATGGTTATCCCGATCTGATTGTGCAAACTTCTGGTGATGGACGATTACCCGCTTATCGTCGTTTGCGGTTTGATGGCGCTACCTTATCCCACCAATGCTGCGTCTGTTCCTGAATTGCCTGCTGAAACGGTGATCACGAACGGTATTGCCCCTGCTAGCCGCATTAACGATGACTTGGCGGTACCATTGGTAGCAGTTTAAATTGACAAAGCTAATTCGATATGACGCATCCTTACGGTCCCGATCCGAATCAGCGCTATCCGCTCCCTGAGCATTCAAGGGTGTGCTTTATCAAAGATTGCATCACGGCTCCAAATATCATCGTAGGAGACTATTCTTACTACGATGATCCCGTTGATTCCCAAGGCTTTGAGCGCAATGTTCTGTACAACTACGGCAGTGATCGCTTAATTATTGGCAAATTCTGCGCGATCGCAACCCATGTCAAATTCATCATGAGTGGTGCAAACCACAAGCTAGACGGAATTTCAACCTATCCATTTCCTATCTTTGGCAATGGTTGGGAAGGTGAAATGGAGCAAATTCTCAACCTTCCCAGTCGAGGCGATACCGTGATTGGTAATGATGTTTGGCTTGGCTATGAATCAACCATTATGCCCGGTGTCAGAATTGGAGATGGAGCCGTTATTGCAGCGAAGTCTGTTGTGGTGAAAGATATTCCAGCTTACGCGATCGTAGGTGGCAATCCTGCAACCGTGATTCGGAAACGCTTTAGCGATGCAGAAATTGCCAAATTGCTCGAAATTCGCTGGTGGAATTGGGACATTGAGAAAATTACTAAAGCCATTCCTTTAATCATGTCTAACGATATCAATGCACTCTACGCACTGCATTTCTCTTAGAGGTGCAACATGGCTAGAAGCTTACTGGTGGTGAACTATCCGACTTTATCAGCAGAAGATTTAGAAAAGATTCAATCGGTGCGTAAACAACACGACATCTTGTATCGCGATGTGGTTGCACCTCATTTCACCCTAGTCTTTCCCGTCTTTGATTTCGGTGAAGCCTCTTTCATTGCTCATGTGGAACAAGTTGCCCGATCGATTCCGTCTTTTGATTTTGTCATTCGCTGTGCTGTTCTAGGCGATGATGCCTTCAGCGATTACACCCATGCCTTTGGCTCTAGTTGGCTCTCTGGCTGTGTTCAAAGCGCTCAGAAAATTATCATCAAACTGAGTCTGTGGGAAATGCAGCGTTGGTTGTGGAGGCTGTTGTTTCCCACGGTTTGGTCTCCTGAATCGATTTTGCATTGGTCTTACTGGCGCAGAGTGCATCAAGCAGTCGCTCGATATCATCACTACCGCAAACGTTCTCAATCTTAGATCTACAACTGTAATACTATTACGACAGTTGTAGATTAGGATTCGCTAAAATAGAGGCAGAACAAGCATTTCAAGATATCTTTCAATTAAACTCGACAACTCATTCTCCTCATTTAGACTCACTACAGACTGCTACTCAACATCTGGAAAACCTGACTCGACAAATTGCTCCTCGCTTCTTCAGAACTGAGACCAAGCAACG
>JACJNX010000027.1 GCA_014695255.1 Cyanobacteria bacterium FACHB-63 | reverse complement strand
CTAGAACCGATGGATGACCTGGGGCTCGAACCCAGAACCAGCGGATTAAGAGTCCGATGCTCTACCATTGAGCTAGTCATCCGACAAATCTTCTACCATCATATCAGAACTGCTCACATCGAGATCGGATATGGAGAAATGGTTGTCGATCGTCGGAATTGGCGATGATGGGTTAGACGGGGTTGCGCCAATCGCTCGATCGCGGATTGAGCAAGCTGAAATTCTGGTGGGGGGCGATCGTCACTTGGCAATGTTAGCTCCTGATTCGCGCCCTAGAGTTCGCTGGACTTCTCCGATCGAAGATTCAATTCAAAAACTTTTGAGCTATCGGGGACGATCGGTGTGTGTGTTAGCCAGCGGCGATCCGATGTGTTACGGCATCGGTGCAACTTTGGTTCGTCGGATTGCGATCGATGAAATGATGATTATTCCTGCACCTTCGGCATTCAGTCTGGCTTGTTCTCGCTTGGGTTGGTCGATGTCTGAAGTCGAAACCCTGAGTCTTTGTGGTCGCGATCCAGCGTTACTGAATGCGGTGCTGTATTCGGGGGCACGAATTTTAGTGTTAAGTGCCGATCGTCAAACGCCCGGAATTGTGGCTCAAATCTTACGCGATCGTGGCTTAACGGAAAGTTCAATTGTCGTGCTAGAGCATCTGGGTGGAACACAAGAACGCATTCTTGAAAGTACCGCGGCTGGTTGGAATCATACCGATATTGCAGACCTCAACACGATCGCGATCACCTGCTCAGATGCGCCTCTCCCTCCTCGCACCCCCGGATTACCCGATGCTGCTTATCAACACGATGGACAGTTAACTAAGCGCGAAATCCGAGCCGTCACCCTTTCGACGCTTGCACCGCTACCCGGACAGTTGCTCTGGGATGTGGGTGCGGGATGTGGTTCGATCGCGATCGAATGGATGCGCTCCGATCGTCGATGTCAGGCAATCGCGATCGAATCGAATGCTGATCGTTTAAAGTTAATTACTCAAAATGCCAATACGCTCGGTGTTCCCAATCTCAAAATCATTGCTGGAAAAGCACCGATCGCGCTTCAAAATCTTCCTCAACCGCACACCATTTTTATTGGCGGCGGATTGACCACACCGGATTTAGTTGAGACTTGCTGGCGATCGCTGCGTCCGGGTGGGCGACTGGTTGCGAATGCTGTCACGGTTGAAACCGAAGCACAATTGTTTCATTGGCAAAGTCAAGCCGGGGGCGAACTTAGCCGAATTGCTGTTCAGAGAGCAGAACCGATCGGAAAGTTCTTAGGCTGGAAAGCAATGTCACCGATTACGCAATGGTCTGTGATCAAAGCTGTTGATTGATCCATAACAATGCAGCATCAACATCAGAAACAGAGGCTCCCTCTGGCATCGTTGGACGCTGCACCATCACCACAGGTAGCCCCAACTCCCGCGCTGCAATTAACTTAGAAGCGGTTGCATCACCGCCACTATTTTTACTAACGATCGCTTGAATGTGATAGCCCTGAATCCACGATCGCTCTTGTGCAACTGAAAACGGTGGACGCGCTAACAATACTTCTCCCGGTGGAATTGGCGTTCCTACAACGGGAGGATCAATCATTCGCATCAGAAACCATAACTGTGTGAGATGGGCAAAGGTTGCGAGTTCCTGTCGCCCGATCGTTAAAAAAATTCGCTTTGCAATCTCAGGCAGCAGAACTGCTGCGGCTTCATTGCTTTCAACTTCGATCCAATGGGGTTCGGTTTCCCAAGCAGGACGAACGATCGCTAAGCGTGGGATCGAAGCGCGATCGGCGGCAGTTGCCGCATTCCACGAAATCTGAGCCGCAAACGGGTGCGTGGCATCAATGAGTAAATCAATCTGCTGCTCTTGCAGGTAGTGAAACAGTCCTGCTGCTCCCCCAAAACCCCCAATCCGAACGTCTCCTAAAGGGTAATGCGGCTGTTGAGTGCGTCCAGCTAATGAAGAAATCACATCTAAATTGGGAATCTCTGAGGCTTTTGCTGCCAATTGTGTCGCCTCTGTTGTACCACCCAGAATGAGCAATCGTTTTTTCACTGATCAAAGTTCAATCTTGTGTTGATATTATCGCGCAGTCATTGGGACAATGAACATCACTGAGATTAACACTGACTATGAACGCACACTCCCCGATCTGGCGACCTTTCACGCAGATGAAAACTACCCCTGAACCGTTGAAAGTGAAGCGGGGCGACGGAGTTTGGCTAGAACTCGAAGACGATCGACGCATTCTCGATTGTATTTCTAGCTGGTGGGTCACTATTCATGGTCATAGTCATCCTGCTTTGGCAGAAGCGCTTTATCAACAGGCTCAACAGCTAGAGCATGTGATTTTTGCTGGATTCACGCACGATCCGGCTGAGCAATTAGCGCGAAATTTGTTAACTCACTTACCGTCTGAGCTAACGCGAGTCTTCTTTTCTGATAATGGTTCAACTTCGGTAGAAGTGGCGCTAAAAATGGCGTATCAATACTGGCGCAACCTTGGAGAACAACGCAGCACATTTATTACCTTTGAAGGGGGCTACCACGGAGACACGATCGGAGCTATGTCGATCGGTTCTGGTTCAACCTGGTGGCAACCATTCCGCGATTTGATGTTCGAGACTGCGTTAGTTCCGTTTCCGGCAACTTATCGAGGGGATTCCACGATCGAGCGCAAAGAAGCAGAAGTTTTAGAAATGATCGAACAATTGCTCAAACAACAAAACATCATCGGCATTTTCATCGAGCCTTTGATTCAGGGGGCGGGTGGAATGCGAATGTGTCGTCCTCAATTTCTACAAGCGCTGAGAACATTAGCGAGTCAGTTCAATGTATTGCTCATCTACGATGAAGTGATGACTGGGTTTGGGCGGACGGGTGAACTGTTTGCCTGTGTAAAATCTGCTGCAACACCTGACATTATTTGCTTATCCAAAGGTCTATCCGGTGGATGTCTACCGCTTTCGGTGACGATCGCAAACGAAGCGATTTATCAAGCCTTCTATCAAGACGATCCTACTCAAGCGTTTTATCACGGACATTCCTACACCGGAAATCCCCTCGCTTGTGCAACCGGAGTCGTCTCCCTGGAACTACTGACGCAAAATCCGAATGCGTACAAACGCTTAGAAGACCTGCACTGGAAATTTCTCGATCGCTATCTGCTGGCTCATCCGCGCTTGAAGCAGTTCCGGGTCTGCGGCACGATCGCGGCAATGGAAATCAACACCGACGACGAATCCGGATACTTTAACGCGATCGCTCCCCTGCTGCGATCGAAATTCCTGGAATCGGGATTTCTATTGCGTCCGCTCGGAGACACGCTCTACATTATGCCTCCCTACTGCATTACAGCCGATGAGCTGGAGTCGATTTATGACGTGATCGATCGCACTTTATCCGCACTGTAGAATTTACGATTTCTTCATCTAACTTTGCCGGAACAACACAAAGAAGTCTAAGTAGAATCAGCGATACTGTAGCAAGAGAATGATTGACGCTACCGAGTATTTACTGATTTCTACTGACGATGAATAGCCTTGATGACACCGAATTAGTCAAAAAATTTGTTGAGGGCAAGATCTCATTTTTGGCAAATCAAAACTTGCGGATTGAGCCTGCATTTAACACTGAACAACTCTTAGCGAGAAAAGGCGAACTGGTTGCGACTGCGAAACTCGTTGGGCGAATTCGTGCTGTTTTGGTACGGCAGTCCACAGCCTATCAAGAACTCGTCAATCGCATTCTGGTGGCTCAGCAATATATCCCAACTCGAATTAACCCGCAGGGACTGATCGAGTACGAGCACTGCCCGATACCCGCAGGCTACGAAGCAAACTACACTGAATTTCGCCAACTCTGGAAAGCTTGGCGCGTTCACTACAGCACAGAGTCAAAAGCTCCCTTGCTGATTCGCGAGGGCAAGAAGTGGCTGCCAGTTGAGAAGATTACCTTTGGTAAAGAGGGGTTTTTCATTCAGGTGCCTGGTGGCGAAAAGATGGTGAAGATTGACGATCGAATCATCTGGCTCAGTTCTGTCGGATTAACAGTCCCAGTCTTAAAATCCCCGATCAAAAATCATCAGGATTAAGCCCTAACGCTCTCAATCGTTCTGCAAGTTGCTGCGCTTTTAAGCGTTCTTGTTCTAAGTCACGCTCAGCGCTTTCCGCCCTTGACCTTTCTTGCTCCGCTCTCTGCCGCTCCAATTCCGCACGTCTGCGCTCCTGCTCGACGCGTTGTTGCGCTTGTTGTGCCCGTTCTTAGGCAGTAAGAATCCAGCTTTGCTCAGAGTCATACCAGCGCAACCATTTGCCCTCGGTAGCTTCGTACCGTCCTTGCCACACGCCTAGACCGATTTGAACTTCATCGATCCAGAGCTTTGCATCTGGTAAGGATAGCTCCCGATAGCGCAATCCCTCTAGCTTAAAGGCGCGAAATTCATTGACGTAGCGATCGTAAACCACATAATAAGGCGCCCGCAGAATCCGCTCGTAAACTTCCCATTTGGTCGGGCGCAAATTCTCTTAAGAGTCCGATCGCTGCATCCCTAAAACCACAAACCAGTCAGGACGCTTGTATCACAATGGCTGGCGCGACTCGTAATAAAGATTAATATCTGTACCAATGAATAGATGCTCGGCTGACCAGGTAGGAGAGTGGAATGTTTCGCGGAGAAGCTGGGGCTGAAACTCATGAAGCTCGTCAGGCAAACCGGACTCCTCTGGATCTTCGCTGGGGAGATCATACATCGTGGGAAGTGTTTCTCTTGCAGGTCTGAGGGGATCGAATTGGTACATGAGGAATGTGCAAGAAACTGAATTTATTGTAAGGGTTTGAACGCTTTTCGCGATCGTGCCGTCTAACAGGAACAGCATTCACTACACTAATAAACACGATGGTTCAACGTTGGTTTCGACCTGAGGCAGGGGAAATGGCATCTGTGAAACAGTGGATGAAAGTTAGACCAAAGGTTCCGAAGTGGGCGGTGTGGCTACTGACAGCAGGCATCCTGGGAACGGGAGGCTATTTTGCCTATAACCAGTACACGGCATCGCAGCGGCAAGCAGCCCGACGACGCGTGCAAACGGTGACAGTTGATCGCGTGGATACCGCCATTACAATTTCGGCAAATGGAACCGTACAGCCTGCTCAATCGGTGAATGTGAGTCCAAAAAGCTCTGGGGTGCTGAAACAGTTGCTGGTGAAAGAGGGCGATCGAGTCGTGACGGGTCAAGTTCTAGCGCAGATGGATGACTCGAACCTACAAGGACAATTGCTTCAAGCTCAGGCGCAAATTGCCACTGCTCAAGCCAATTTGAATAAGCTTGAATTTGGCAATCGTCCGCAAGAAATTGCCCAAGCCCAAGCGCAACTGGCAGCGGCTGAAGCGAACTTAGATAAGCTGATTTCAGGCAACCGTCCACAGGAAATTGCTCAGGCTCGATCGCAGTTAACGGCGACCGAAGCGAACTTACAGCAAGCTCAGTTGAACTTTAATCAGAATCAGCGCTTGTTTAGCTCTGGGGCACTGTCTCAGCGCGAACTTGACACGTCTCAAACGGCTCTTGCAACCGCCCGCGCTCAGGTTGAGCAAGCCAAGCAAGCCGTCAATCTTCAGCAAACCGGAACTCGTCCAGAGGAAATTGCGGCGGCTCGCGCTCAAGTTGAGCAGTTGCGACAAGCTTTGAGCTTGCAGCGGGCAGGGAGTCGATCGGAGGACATTGCCGCTGCTCGCGCTCAGGTCTTGAATGCTCAGGGACAACTCAAAACTGTTCAAGCTCAGATCAATGACACCATTATTCGCGCTCCGTTTAGCGGTGTGATTACGCGCAAGTTCGCTGATCCCGGTTCGTTTGTGACTCCAACTACTTCGAGTAGTGCGGTTTCGTCTGCGACTTCTTCTTCGATTTTGGCGTTAGCGGCAACGAATCAAATCGTGGCGAAAGTGCCAGAAACAAGCATTTCGCGGATCAAAGTTGGGCAGCGAGTGACGATCGATGCGGATGCTTTTCCGGGCAAATCTTTTACCGGAACGGTGGTGCAAGTTGCGAATCAATCCACGGTTGATCAGAATGTGACCAACTTTGAAGTGAAAGCCTCGATCGACGATCGCCAAAATAACTTGCAGGCTGGAATGAATGTGAATGCGAAATTTAATGTTGGTCAGATTGAGAATGCTTTAGTTGTTCCAACGGTTGCGATCGTCCGGCAAGCCGAAGGAACGGGCGTTTTGCTCTCCGGTCGAGAGCAAGGAAGACCGCGATTTCAGCGCATTACAACGGGTGCAACCGTGGATGATAAAACCATCGTGGAATCGGGGCTGAAAGAGGGCGATCGGGTATTGATCAGCTTTCCGCAAGGTGAGCGACCGCAATCGAGAACGCCTTCGGTCTTTCCGGGTGCGCCAGGTGGGGGCGGCGGGTCTCAAGGTGGCGGTAGACGCAGCGGAGGTCAATGATATGGGAAAGTTCGCAGAAATTCGATCGAATCCCATATCCCTGCTGGAAATCTTTACGATGGCAGTGGAAGCACTCTGGAGCAATCGATTACGCACCAGTTTAACCATGCTGGGTGTGATTATTGGAATTGCTTCGGTGATTACAGTCACTTCAGTCGGGCAAGGGGTACAGAAAGCGACAGAACAGCAGATTCAAGCCTTGGGAACGAATGTAATGCTGGTGCTTTCGGGGGTGGCGCGATCGGGTGGAATTAGCCAAGGAGCCGGATCAGCAAGTACCCTGACGCTCGAAGATGCCCAAGCAGTGGGGCGGCAGGTTCCAGCATCGGAAGGAGTCACGGCGTTTTTACAGCGCGGTGGACAGGTCGTTTACAACGATCAGAATGATTCAACTTCGATTTTAGGGATTGATCTCAATTACTCCGATGTGAAAGAGATCAAGCCGCAGGAAGGGCGATTTTTTACTCAGGACGATATGCAGAATGAGAATTCTGTTGTGGTGCTGGGAAGCGCGGTTCGCGATAGTTTATTCTCTCCAGGAGAAGCCGCGATCGGTGCAAATATCCGCATTCAAAACGGTCGCTATACCGTAATCGGTGTGGCAGAGTCGAAAGGATCAGTCGGGGGGCAAGATCAAGACGATCGTGTGTATATTCCGCTGACGAATATGTCGTCGCGGATTGTGGGAAATAATTCGCTAAATGGTCGTGCGATTAGTGGGTTTTGGGTGAAAGCGAAAGATCAAGAACAACTTGAAGCAGCACAGTTTCAAGTCACGAATCTACTTAGAATTCGGCATAATATCTATCCACCGAAGCCAGATGATTTTCGCATTAGCAATCAGGTAGATATTATCAATACGTTTAGTAGTGTGGTGGGACTGTTCACAATATTAGTAAGTGCGATCGCAGGTATTTCCCTAGTTGTTGGCGGCATCGGAATTGCGAACATTATGTTAGTGTCTGTAGTCGAACGAACTCGCGAAATCGGGATTAGAAAAGCGATCGGTGCTACAAACAGTGCTGTGTTGAGCCAATTTCTCACCGAGGCGATTTTAGTTTCGATGCTAGGAGGTGCGATCGGCGTTGCTGTGGGACTGGGTTTAGCATTCGCAGCATCCAGCGTGTTTAGCTTTCCATTTATTGTTTCGGGATTCGCGATCGCATCAGGATTAACGCTTGCCTTGGTTGTTGGATTGATTGCAGGCGTGATTCCAGCTCGAAATGCAGCCAGACTTGATCCGATCGCAGCACTACGAAGTGATTGAACAGGAGTGACGAACAATGGCAACCATGATTTGGATGGAAGACATCATTAAGACTTACCGTTTAGGTGATATTGATGTTCCGGTTCTCAAAGGCATTAATCTTGCCATTGAGGAAGGTGAGTATGTTGCGATTATGGGAATGTCTGGATCGGGTAAGTCAACGTTGATGAACATTATTGGATGCCTTGATCGTCCTTCAGAGGGTCATTATGTGCTGGAAGGTCGGAACTTAACCACGCTCGATAATGATGAACTCGCTTTTATTCGTAATCAACGCATCGGTTTTGTATTTCAGCAATTCAATCTATTGAATCGATCGACGGCGCTAGAGAATGTGATGTTACCGATGGTGTATGCAGGCATTCCACGATCGCAAAGAAAAGAACGCGCCGCAGAAGCATTGACTCGCGTTGGACTTGCAGAACGCTTGGGAAATCGCCCGAATCAACTATCCGGAGGACAACAGCAGCGAGTTGCGATCGCTCGTGCTTTGGTCAATCGTCCAGCGTTGGTGTTAGCCGATGAGCCGACGGGCGCATTAGATACACAAACTTCAACTGAGGTGATGAGTTTATTAACCGAGTTAAATCAGCAGGGCATTACGATCGTGATTGTGACACATGAACCCGATGTTGCAGCCCAAACTCAACGAGTCATTCATGTTAAGGATGGACTGGTGGTCGATCGATAATAAAGCAAATCGGTTTGTGTTCTTGCCTCCGTTACAATGCAAATAGTGAAGTAATATTGGAAAAATGACTATGATTTCAACTGAATTAATTCTAGAGAAGTCACAGCTTGAATTTCTGGCTCAGTTTCAGCAATACGGCTTCAAAGATCGGCATGAAGTCGTTCGGACTGCTCTAGCCCGATTGCAACAAGCCTTACAGCAGGAGCGCCTAATTGAGTCCGCACAACTCTATGCTGAGCTTTATGAAGAAGATACTGAAATCCAGGCTTTAACAGAGGCAGCATTATTGGATTGAACAGAATGACGCCGTTGCAAAGAGGAATGGTGATTGATGTTGATTTGAATCCTACAAAGGGTTCTGAGACGGGAAAAAATCGCCCTTGTATCGTTGTGACAAATGATATCTACAACGCAAGAGTTCCTATCATTCAAGTTGTTCCGATAACAGGGTGGAGCGAGAAAAAAGCAAAGATTGCCACGAACGTTGCGATTGAGCCTTCAGCAGCGAATGGATTATCGAAAACATCGATTGCAGATTGTTTACAAACTCGACCGATCGATTATCGCTCCAGATTACTCAATGTTCGAGGTAGTTTAGAGCCAGGGTTGCTCAACACAATTGATGAAGCCTTGAAAATCGTTTTTGGATTGCTTTAGCGTGAATTGCGTGCGGTAAATCCCCTAGTCTAGAGATTGCTCGATCGCACAAGGAATCCTTCACATGACAACTAGAACCGAAACAGACAGCATGGGCGCGCTCTCTGTACCCAACGATTGCTACTGGGGCGCACAAACGCAACGCTCTTTGATGTATTTCGCGATTGGGCAAGATAAGATGCCGACCGAGTTGATTCGGGCATTTGGAATTCTGAAAAAGGCAGCGGCGATCGTCAACCAAGATCTAAGAAAGTTACCGCAAGCGAAAGCTGATTTAATCATTCAAGCTGCAAATGAAGTGATCGAAGGAAAGCTAAACGATCATTTTCCGTTGTCTGTCTGGCAAACGGGAAGCGGAACGCAAAC
>JACJNX010000026.1 GCA_014695255.1 Cyanobacteria bacterium FACHB-63 | reverse complement strand
CCCGTCCCCCTCGGCTTGGGCTGTATTATTCCTCGTTCCACGCGCTACCATGAATAAACCGCCACTTGTAGGCAAATTGTTTCAGGCAACTGCTATGGAATCACCGATTAAGGCTGTTCAGTCCTCAAATTATTATGGCGATGCCTCTTACCGCACGCCCCCACCCGATTTGGCATCTCTGATGCTGAAAGAGCGCATCGTTTATCTTGGCGGCCCCCTGCACTCGATCGATGAATATCGCAGAAACCCCAACCAAGATTACACCCGCTTGATCATCGCGCAACTGCTGTATCTGCAATTCGATGATCCAGAGAAGCCGATCTATTTCTACATCAATTCGACCGGGACTTCCTGGGAAGGCGAAACGATCGGGTTTGAAACCGAAGCGTTTGCCGTCTGCGATACCCTCAGCTACATCAAGCCTCCGGTTCACACCATTTGTATCGGTCAGGCAGTCGGCACTGCCGCGATGATTCTCTCGGCAGGAACCAAGGGATTCCGGGCAAGTCTGCCGCACGCGACGATCGTCCTCAACCAGCCGAAATCGGGGACACGCGGACAGGCAACTGACATCCAAATCCGAGCTAAAGAGGTTTTAGAAAACCGAGCCGCAATTCTCGACATTCTGTCTAAGAACACTGGACAACCGATCGAAAAAATCATCAAAGACACCGATCGCACCTTTTATATGACTCCGCCAGAAGCGAAAGAATATGGACTGATCGATCGAGTCCTCGAAAGTACCAAGCAACTGCCCCAACCTGTTGCCGCTTTGACTTAATTCACCCCTCACTGAGCCTTATGCAAGTTCCTTACCGTCTTCCCGGTAGCCAATATGTGCAGTGGGTCGATATCTACACCCGCATGGCGTTCGAGCGGATTATCTTTCTCGATGGCGAGATCGATGACAATACCGCGAATAGCATCGTGGCGCTACTGCTGTATCTCCATTCAGAAGACGCGACCAAGCCGATTTATCTATACATCAATTCGTATGGTGAGCGGATTGGCGGCGGTGTGTCTTCGTTAGCAGCAAGTATGGCGATCTACGACACGATGCAGTACATCAAAGCGCCGGTGCATACGATTTGTATGGGCATGGCAGCGAGTAGTGCAGTGTTGTTGTTGTCATCCGGTACAAAGGGATCGCGCTTGAGCTTACCGAATGCTGAGATTGTTTTATCGCCGCAATATGGACGATCGCGAGGACAAGCGACTGATATTCAAGTCGATGCCCAAAAGGTACTTGCCGATCGCCAGACGTTTCTGAAAATCCTGTCGCTTAATACAGGTCACAGTGTCGAAAAACTCAGCAAAGATCTCGATCGACGGTTCTATCTGACGGCTGAAGAAGCAAAAGATTATGGACTCATCGATCGCGTTCTCACCAGCACTAAAGAGTTACCCAAACAATTGCCCGCCCTCGTTTAATCAAGAGATTGTCTTATGCCAATTGGAACTCCAAAAGTCCCGTATCGTTTACCGGGTAGCTCATACGAGCAGTGGATTGATATTTATCAGCGCTTGAGCTTAGAGCGAATTATCTTCTTAAGCCAAGATGTCGATGACAATATCGCGAATCAGATCGTGGCAATCATGCTCTATCTCGATTCCGAAGATCCAACCAAGCCGATTCAGTTGTATATCAACTCTCCGGGTGGCTCAGTCACCGCAGGAATGGCAATCTATGACACGATGCAACACATTAAGTCAGAAGTAATTACGATCTGCGTTGGGCTTGCTGCCTCGATGGGAGCCTTCCTTCTCGCGGCTGGCAGCAAAGGAAAGCGGGTTGCACTTCCCCACTCTCGCATCATGATTCACCAACCTCTAGGTGGAACCGGACGACAACAAGCGAGCGACATCGAGATCGAAGCGAGAGAAATCATTCGGATGCGGCACCAGTTAAACGGAATGCTGTCAGATCGCACCGGACAACCGCTTGAGAAGATCGAAAAAGACACCGATCGCGATTACTTTATGTCTGCCGCAGAAGCGAAAGAATACGGATTGATCGATCGCGTGATTGAAGCGGTCTAATCGTCAAACACACGCTACACCAATTTGATAAAGAAGTGGCAGAATGCAATAAGTTCTGCCCTTTTTTTTGTATCTATGAACATCGCTGATTCTTACCGACTGTTAGGGCTAAGGACGGGAGCAACCCACGAAGACATCAAAGCCGCTTATCGTAAATTAGCGCGGCAATTACACCCCGACATGAATCCGGGAGACGATCGCGCCAAAGAACGCTTCATTCGCATCACCGAAGCGTATCAGTTTTTACTGGGGATCATTACTGAAAAGCCGCCAGACTCTACTGAAGCACCACCGGCAGAACCCCCTAAAGTGACGATTAAAGTCACTCATCCCCAAACCGCGCCCGAACTTTCTCTGATCGATCGCCAATTGCTACAAACCTCCTACGAGCAACTACAGGATTTATTTAAGCTAAAAAAATTTCCAAGGGCGATCGCGCTGGTGGAAGGACTCGCCCAACGCTTCCCAGATCACCCAGATGTACGTCAATGGCAAGCCATTACTTATCATCGCTGGGGACGGCATTTGATTGGAGAGCAAGATTACGACAAAGCGCGGCTTTACCTGAAAAAGGCTCTCCGCACTGATCCCCACAATCGGCGACTCTGGGCGGAAATTGATCAGGATTTTCGACGATTAGAAGAAAGAGTTTATCGACGACGATGATAGAAAGATGAGTAAAAATTCGTGTCTCAGCCCCCGTATTTTGGTATAGGATGAAGACATAGGGCTACAGAGCATCCTTCGCTTCTGCAAAGCCTCAATAAATCTGCGAATTTATAACAAGGTTGCTTAACTCTTTTAGGTACAGGATTGACAGTCAAGCGGGATAAAAGCTTTAAGGTTCTTCAATCAGCGTCAAGCTGCTTTTTCTAGAAGCAACCCAGGTTTCCCAAGTGCAATTGCTAAATGATCTATGTGTTGATCCATTTGAAAGCAACGGAGTTTTCCGAGTGATTGCGATGTCTCCTCGTCCGGTTGGACGCAATTGGAATACGGTCAGCTTTCCCTCAACGCTGTACCTCCTTCCGATTCTTGATCTTCTGCTGTCGAAAGTTCCCACCCGCTGGAAAGCTGAGGTGAGGTTAGGATTGCAGGAAGCTCTCGTCAACGCCGCAAAGCATGGAAACTGCCTTGATCCCTGCAAGAAAGTGCTGATTCAGTTTTCGATGGTTGCCGATGAATACTGGTGGATTATTTCGGATCAGGGATCTGGATTTGAAGCGCCTGGGTGTTGCTGTGCAGAAGGGGCAGAAGAGCATCTTCCCCAGCATGAAGGCGAATCTGGACGGGGTTTGTACATTTTGTATCAAGTGTTTGACCAGGTTGAGTGGAATCGTGAAGGGACAGAACTAAGGCTATGTAAGCAAGTTCGGAACGTTCATCGATCGCCATTAGTAGTTTAGTACCACTCTTTCTCTAAGTCAATCCTATCTAGAAGAACGACTCACGCCTTGGTTTGACCGCGATCGCTTGTTACCAGATTTGCAACACAGGCGCATCATTCTGGCGAAATTTTGTTATCGTGGCAGAGCAGATTGCCCATTGTGCGAATAGTCAGAAGAATGAAGACCAAGCGATTAGAGTTATTTTTGTTAGCAGGTTGCTCTTGTTTGATCACGCTATTAGTGCATCCGATCGCATCGGCGATCGCGACTCCCCCAGTGATCCCCAATCTTCAAGCTCCAAAACCTGTGACTGGCGCGTTCTGTGCCCTCAAATCGGAATCAGAATTCTTGCGGGTGAGATCGGACTCCTAGCGCTCTTGTCTCAGTTTTGTCGATCGGAGTTCGAGCCACTCCAGTATCCAGCAGGAAACGAGCGCCACAACCATGATCGCAGCTCCATGAGTGAGGTGTTCCTGCCAAAGAAACAATATGGCAAAGACTCCAATTCCACTCAGGGTGATCAGCAGCAGAGATTGCAGATTTCTTCTTCGGCTTTCTTTCAGCAGTGACAAACTCTGCAAGCCGAATGTCATGATCCCCAAAAGCAGATAAACCAAAAGGCTGACGAGACTCACCAAGCCTCCTGTGTAAAGGAGAAGCCCCGGTAGCTTTCCGGGGACTGCGATCGCTTGAAAAATCACACCCGGTAGGAATAGCACCAGCACAAATAGAATTTGCAAGTAGTTAATCATGCCGAACTCTTGATCCTGAACGACCGGGATGATAAAGCCGATCGTCAGTAGAATCAAATTGACCAACCTCCATATGTGTCTGAGGGTAGAAGATTGGTAAGAACGCGGTTTGCTCATAGGCAAGAAGCAAGGTAGCCACTGTCTCAGGATAACGATTGCCATCGACAAGTGCGATGAGCAACCGCGACAAATCTCACAAAACGCTTCACGATAATCGAGTCCCCAATACCAACATTGCAACTGGCTAAACGTTGTACCGAGCTTAAAGCGAATTTCTCGATCAATTCAATTGACCCCGAAATTTACTGGTGCTGATGTACAAAAGCGCGATCGCGAACACAAATAGCGCGATCGCTTCCGGATACAACACATCCAACCCATTGCCCTTCAACAAAACCCCCCGCGCAATTTTGATGTAGTGTCGCAATGGATTCGCAAGCGACAGGATTTGGAAGAACTTCGGCATACTTTCGACGGGTGCGATCGCGCCTGAAAGCTGAATCAAAGGCAGATTGATAAAAAACGAGGTGAGAATGGCTTGTTGTTGCGTGCGTGAAATCGTTGCTAGCAGAAAGCCAACTCCAATTCCTACACAAGCATACAGCCCAGAGAAAAACAGGAACAGCGGCAGACTCCCTCGAAATGGCACTTGAAAGATAAAGTGCGCCACCGAAAGCGCCAACATCACTTCACCCAGCAGCAGCACAAATAACGGAACCACTTTTGCCAAGATAATTTCCCAATCTGCCGCCGGAGTCATCAGAAGCTGTTCCAAAGTTCCGGTATCTTTTTCGCGCACCACCGCAGATGTAGACACCAGCGAACTGCCTAGATTTAGCACTAGCCCAATCACACCTGGAACAATAAACCAACTGGAAACAAGCCCCGGATTGTAGAGAATTGTGGCTTCAGTTTGAATCGGAGGCGCAGCTTCAGGCGTAAATTGCTGTCCAAACTGATTGATAATCTGAGTGGCGTAACCACTGGCGATGCCCGCAGTGTTGGCATCGACCGCATCAATTAGGACTTGAACTTCAGCAGGTCGATCGCTGTGGAGCGATCGGTTAAAATCCGTCGGAATCACTAACCCTGCTGCCACATCACCACGTCTTACTTGGTTGCTCAGGTCAGTTTCGTCGATCGTCCTTGACTTCACATCAAAGACCCCGTTAGCCGTCATTGCTGCTGTAAGTTCGCGACTCATCGGCGTGTTTGAGTAGTCCATCACACCGAGTTTGATATGCTCCACATTCGGACTGAGTGCAAATCCGAAGATCAACAATTGGACTGTTGGCGGGAACACGAGTAGAAAAATAAGTTGTTTATTCCGCAGAATTTGACTAATTTCCTTGACTGCAAGCGCAAAGAAACGGCTTTCTAAGAAACGTCGAACAAGGTTCATATCAATTACCCAGGAAGTTGCATCCGACCGAGAATGCGGCGAGAAAGACTGAACAAGACAAAGGCAAGCACCGCGAGCAGCAGGGGAGCGAGCCAAACCCCGCTCCAGCCTGTTCCCCGAACAAACGCATCGCGAGAAATTTCAATGAAATACCGAGCCGGAACAATGTTGCTCACCAGCGATAGCGGAAAAGGAATGTTATGCAGTGGGTAAATAAATCCAGACAACAATAACGCTAGTAAAAATCCAGCCGTTGCTACCCCTTGCACTGCTACCGATCGATTGTTCGCCCTCACTCCAATAAACAATCCAAACATCACACTCGCAATCAGAAAGATCGCACCTCCAACGAACAAAGGGCTTGGATCACCCGCAAATCCAAGTCGCCAAACCGCGCACCCTAAGCCAATTACAAACAACGCCTGACCGATGCCAACGATAAAATAAGCCAGACATTTTCCCAGTAATAATTCAGCCGCACTGATGTTAGAAGCATAAGTCTGCAAGATGGTGCCTTGTTCTTTCTCACGCGACATGGCTAAGGCAGCGAGTAGACTGGGGTAGATTGCCAGAATCACTCCAAAGACACCGGGAACAAT
>JACJNX010000025.1 GCA_014695255.1 Cyanobacteria bacterium FACHB-63 | reverse complement strand
GACCGATTTATTTGCAACTTAGACCTGGAGCCAAGCCAAATTAAATCTCATCCCAACTACTCAAGCCTTTGCAATTACGGCATTATCGCCGCATAATTCTGTCCGAAGTATTGTTGAGTGAGAGATGAGTTAACAAGTTGAAGATTGCTCAATCTAAAATTTTATGACTGCATGATTATTTACAACATTCAAGACCTTGTTAAGGTCTATCCAGGGCAATCCGAAGCTGTGAACAATCACATCACGCTTCAGATTTATGAAGGTGAAATTTTTGGCATTTTGGGTGGTAATGGTGCAGGTAAAAGTACCCTTGTACGACAGATGGTGAACTTGTTAACCAGTAGTGCTGGTCAAATCGAGTTTTTGGGCAAAGATATCACGACGATTCCCCAACTGGTGCAGATGAATGTGGGATATATGCCCCAGGAAAGTGGCGCAGTGAAAAACTTAACGATCGCAGAAAGTCTGTATTTCACTGCCCATTTACGGGGAATGAGTCGGCGTGAAGCACGTCATGAACGCGATCGCTTACTGCACCAGTGGAAAATAACAGACTGGCGCGATCAGCCAGCCGCTCGATTGTCCGGTGGTCAATTGCGATTACTGCGATTAGCCGTAGCAATGGCAGGTTCTCCTCCAGTCTTGATTCTAGATGAGCCAACAAACGACCTCGATCCACAACGCCGCAAACTCGTCTGGGATAATTTGCGCCAACTGAATCAGGAACAAGGAACTACGATTATTTTGGTGACTCATGATGCGATCGAGGCTGAGAAAGCGATTCAGCGAGTCGGAATCTTGCGAAACGGTAAATTCGTCGCGATCGGTCGTCCGAGTGACTTAAAGCAACAGGTGGATCGAATGCTGCGTCTGGAGTTATTCTTTGACCCTAACAATCCTCCAGTCCTACCCACAGGGCTTCACTATGAGCAACGCGCTCCGGGACATTGGCGCATTTTTCTAAAATGGCAGCAAGTAGAGCAAACCCTTAACCTGCTTGACCCGGCTCAGATTGATGATTTTCGTTTGTACTCTGCTACATTAGAAGACCTATATCTGCACTATGCAACTCAACCGTAAGCCCCTACCATTTCTGCTGCAACTGTTCGATCTGCTGTGTATGGAGCTGAGCAATTGGCGGTGGTCATGGCAGGTCATGGTGCTAACTGCGACGATTAGTCCGGTATTAAGCATTATTGCTCTAGGTAGCTTTGCCTCTAGGAACGATCTCGAATCGCTGAATGCCATTCTCGTTGGCAGCCTGGTTATGTCGCTCATGTTTGGCAATTTGGGAAATGTATCTTCTCGATTTGCTTATATGCGCTTCTCTGGTGCATTAGATTATTATGCTACGCTACCCATTCGTCGATCGCTGCTGATCGTTGCGGTCGTTCTCGCGTTTTTCGTCCTTTCATTCCCGGCATTGCTATTGACTGTCATGTTTGGCACATGGTTTCTGCACTTAAACTTAATGCTTCATCCATTGGTCTTGCTGGTGGTTCCCTTGTGTGTACTACCGCTAGCTGGAATCGGTGCCGTAATTGGGGCAAATGCTCCTAGCCCAGAAGTCGGCGGAAGTTTAACGCTATTAGTCACAATGTTAGCCCTATTTATTGGTCCGGTTTTGTTACCAACTAGTCGTTTACCAGAGATTGTACAAATAGCAGGATATTTTAGTCCTGCAACCTACGCTGCATCAGCACTAAAACAAACGTTATTAGAACCCCTGACTCAACGTATCATCCTTGATGGTATTGCGCTCGCTGGATTCTCATTGGTCACTTTCTGGTCTATGTCCCGGAAGCTAGGATGAGGGC
Organism: Cyanobacteria bacterium FACHB-63; assembly: GCA_014695255.1. Lineage (GTDB taxonomy): Bacteria > Cyanobacteriota > Cyanobacteriia > Leptolyngbyales > Leptolyngbyaceae > Leptolyngbya. The sequence continues at coordinate 18,942 of JACJNX010000025.1, read as the reverse complement.
TTTTTGAGGCAATGGTTAGGGTACAAGCTGCCACACGCGAATCATGCTTCCTTCTTCGTCTGTATTGAGCAGGAACCGACTATCTGGGCTAAAGCGCAAGAGTTGAGAACCGAGGGCATTAGCAGGCAAGTTGTGCAACAATCGATTCGTGTTGAGGTTCCACAGGCGAATGTGGTTGTAGTAGCCGATCGCTAAGGTGCGACCATCAGAACTGATTTGAGAACTGAGTACTCAAATTCCACAACGTAATGCCAAAGTCGCCTCCTGCACCTGTTGCGTCGATCAGGGTCTGTCCATCACGAGTCAGCGTCGCAATCCCTGCCCCACGAGTCCGAGCGGGAAAAGTCGATCGCACTGCCCTAGTTTGAGGATCTCGAAGCTGAATTGTACTGATAGAGTCTGCTGTAAATAAGGTTTGACCATCGGGTGAAAGAAAAGCGGCGGTGAACCAGTTATAGAATCCATTTGGGATCTCTTCTTGAAATACAATCGAAAAACCCCAAGGGCCGATCATGAAGCTGGTGTATGCCCTTCACGCCGATCGGTTCTTGCTCACTGGGCAATAAAGAGTCTGCTTTCTCGCTTAAATTTGAACAGTTGGTCTTAAATAGTTAATTTTTCGAGGTTTCCTCTAATTGCTCTGGAATTGCAGCTATGATTTCTTCAAAGCAATAGTTGTGAACTAAAGCGCTTAAGCTTTTCGTCAGGGAGGACTTAGATTCAGGAATTTGCTGAATTAATTGAAGAACTTGTGTTGTACTCACTTTCATTGCAGCAGCGTGCAGTTGATTGATCTAGTCGATCGACATTCCCTGAAAATCCGAGGATGTCAGACTAGCAGGAGGCAGATTTGCAGCCTGTAAAGCGGTTTGATTGTTCGTTTGTGGAACAGATTGCGCTTGAGACAGGGCTTCTTCTGCATAACAATAACGGATGCCCAAATGTTCAGCCATTTTCTCAAAAATTACGGCTGCATGGACAGGCTTACGAACAAAATCATCACAGCCTGCGGACAAGGCAGTGACCCGATCTTCCTCAAAAGCACTGCCTGTCAAAGCAACGATAATCGGGGCGGGAGTCGTAGATGCAGCAGGTCACGACTCGCTTCAATAAAGAACCGCTTCTTCATCAAAAAATTCGCCCACTGCATCACCTCTAACTCTGGATTGTATCGATCGATCTCCTTGCAAAGATAAAAAAACAATCGTTGTTGGGCTTCTGCATAAATCTCCTCAGACATCCCTGGATATTGTCCTAAGTATGGGCGAACTAATTTTTTGGATTGAAAAATTGCCCGCATGAGTTGAGTCAGCGATCGCTGTCGTTCTGGTGTTTTGGGTGGATGCCGTTAAGCTTCCACCGCAATCTGTTTTAGTTGTCCGTCTAAGGTCATGATGGCTCAAACGATACCAAGAATCCTGTCTGAATAGTATTCGTAAATTCAAAGGATAAATTCTGCCAATCTACAAAAGTTTTTCAACATCGCGACCCTGCACCTCGTCGATTCTTAGATTAAGATTCAAACGCTGCACAGAAAACTGGTAGGGCTGTTTCATTGTAGAAGAGGAAATATTCGCTGGAGTTGATTGGCGAACTGTCGTTTAGCAGTTTCCATTGAAGTAAAGCCGACTGAGCGAGCTAGGGTGATGAAGAAGTTGCGAACCACTGACCCATTCGCGGCTGCATATCGACCTGACTGCGGTGCGTTGTCTTCGTTAAACGCGACATCTTTGACCCAATGCAATCGGTTTTCAATTGTTTTCAGTCACCCACTGGACGAGTTGAATCACAATGCCATTGGGATCGCTCACCTGGAAAAACCGCTCTCCCCACGGTTCAGTCCCGATCGCCGTTATGATCTTCACTCCTTCAGCTTGCAATCGGGTGTATTCAGAGTCGATGTCATCCACCACAAAGACAATCAACAATCCATCTGCCCGATGTCCGCTCAGGTGAATCGGCTTGAAACTTTTCAGTCCAGTTTGTAGAAAAATTAGATTGAACCCAGCATCCGGTCGAGAGAGCGATACGAAGCCCTCGGCTGACATCTCTTCGCTGAAGCCAAAGTGTTTTTCGACGAAATTAGCTGATGCGGTGACATCCTCAACATTGAGTGAAATCGCGGAAGCAGTGATCTGCATAAACTCTTCTCCAAATGGTGTTATTTAGCTGAACGATCGCGCTTTAACCATCAGTAACGCTAACCCATCGGGCGTCATCACCTCACCCACATCCACAAATCCAGCTCGTCGATAGCATCGGATTGCTCGCTCATTGTTAGGTGAGGGGTCAGTTTGCACTTTGGTCACTGCTGGATCTTGGAAAAGTCGCTCGACGAAGGTTTGAATCATGGCACAACCCAAACCGCGACCAAGCTGTTCCGAGTTGCATAGAAATTGGTCAATGCCTCTCGCACCCGGATCGGTTTCCTGTTCCCACCAGCCATCTCCCGATCCCATGACCACGTAAGACTGAATGAATCCAATCGGTTCACTTTCAAGTAAGGCAATGTACGCTTGGGTGGTCGATTTGCCTGTTGTAGAGGGTAGGTAGTCACGCAATACGTCGGCGTAGGTTGCGGGATTGTCCCACCATTCCGAGACATGCGATCGGTGCAGCCACTCGTATAGCATTGGCAGGTCGGAGGCAACTAATGGTCTGAAAGAAATTGTTTTAGCAATCTCAAAATCGGTCTGATTGTCATGCTGAGCAACACTCGTTTCATGTATATTCATTGTTAGCTTCCTCACTTTTCTAGTTCATCTGACTGTTCAAATTGTAGTATCGCGCAGACCATCGAGCATGATTTTGACGTGTTCTACCCAATCAGGAAACTCTGGAAGTAACGAGTAAACCCAGACGATCGCGTGGAGTTGTCGCAGTTTGATATATGGCTCTAGCATTGTAGGATCTGGGATATCGAGATAGGCTGCTCTGCCTGCATCATCTAGGTTGATTAAGTCCCAAGAGACATGCCCTTTGCACGTGTCCTCAAAGTCGTTCCAGAGCCAACCTGTTTCAGTTGAAATTAAATTTGAACCATTTGCATCGCCATGTAAGGGTTGGAGGTGATCAGTTTGGTAGAGTTGGGGCAATAGGCTGATTGCAGCAATGTTAAGTCGCTGCTTGGCAAAATATTACCTATCTGTTTCAAACGTTTCAGACCTTGTGGAATATCGTTTAGGGCTGGGGCTAAGAGTGGCAAATCACCCGGATAATCGCGGAGAGCCGCATGTAATTCAGCTAGCATTTGTCCAGCGGTTTCAGAATTGGGAACTGCATCAGAGGTAGGCTGGACATAGTGCCAAAAAGTCATGAAAAGTCCATCGTGCTGATGTACAACTGCGGGAAGGAGATCGCTGGGCGGAATTACAGGAGCACCCCGCAAGGCAAGAAATTCAACGACAGAAAGCTCACGGGCTAGCCACGATTTGATTGGAGAGCGGAGTAGCGTAGTGAGAGTACTGACACGCGCCACAATTGGCGCAGGATGTAGATGAATTCTGACAGAATAAGCATCTGCAAGGATACGAGGAGCATTGACTTTCACGTCGTGAGTCGCAGCGATCGAAACGACTGCTGCGACTGCTCGTGCTGTAAGTTCAGTCCGGCTGGGATTTTTATGCAACATGATAGAAAACAATTGACGGGGAGTTAACACCTTCAAAAAGATCGATGCAGCGATCGAGAGTACAAGCGATGAGATTGCACTCTAGTCATACTACGTAATACTACAGACACTACTCGCTCTTAAGGATGAGTTTGGAAAAAACTTAACCTCCAGATTTGGTCAATGGTTCGACCAATGCCCGAACTTGCACTGCATCACCTTGCCAAACCATAATTTCTCCTCCATTCGCTCAAAAAATGCACGAGCGGGAGTGAATGTGTAAGTTCCGCGATCTATTCATAATTCTAGAGATCAGTATTTTTTGACTGAGCGATCGCTGTTTTCTCTAGTGCAGTCTTAAGGAACCTATTTTGCGTCAACAGCGAGGAGCAGATATCGTGAAGATGATACACAACTTTTACCCATTCCTATGCACCCTCCCCGCTATGTTCGAGCCTTGACTGAGATAATTTGCTTGGATGCTGCCTCAAAGTCTTGCTTCCAAGTCGGGTCAGGTGAAACAACTTCTACTTTCATAAGCGCATAAACCGTTTAGAAGAGAGTAGGGTAACAACTTTTCCTCTGTGTCGATCCAGTGAGTCGCACCGCAAAGCTTCAACTAAATTGCGGCAGAGTAATCTACTCAGTTCGTTCTGTAACCTTTCGGGGTTACTCCTGTAAATTGGCGAAACTGCTTGCTCAGATGACTATGGCTATTGAAGCCACACAGAAAAGCAATCCTCATGATGGATTGATCGCTCTCCTTCAATAACTGTTTTGCCCGTTCGATGCGCTGCTGAAGCAAATATTGATAGGGAGATGTGCCGATCGATTGCTTAAACACATGGCTGAAATGAAACTGACTCACATCTAATAATGCCGCTAAATCTGCTAGTTTAATGTCTTGCTCAGATGATTATGGATGTAGTCTATAACCTGTGATAACTGAAACCTGCGACAACTGACGCTGAGGCAATCCGCCCTCGTAGATGGGATGCTGCGGTTGAGTGGCAGTGTATCGTCGAATCAGATGCACCGCCAACACGTTCGCGAGTGCTATCGCAAGATTTTGATAGTCTCACAGAAATTAGATAGCTAAACAACAATCATTTCCCTAAACTGAAAGGGTCAATGATTCAGAATTTTATGGCAACTATTCACAATTTGCGCTTTCCGCTCCTGCTTTTCGCGGCTGTCGGCAGCGGGTTAAACGCTGGAGTTTTCTTCGCCTTCTCTACGTTTGTCATGCCTGCCCTAGCTCGACTTCAGCCACCTCAAGGAATTGCTGCGATGCAGTCGATCAACATTAGAGCGATTAATCCGTTGTTCATGATCGCCTTGTTTGGCACGGCGCTCGCTTGCCTCTTGTTAGCAATTTCTGTCTTGTTCAAATGGCAGCAACCAGGTGCCGTCTATCTGCTAGGAGGTAGCTCGCTCTACCTCATTGGTACGATCGGTGTAACGATCTCCTGCAATGTGCCGCTCAATGATGCCTTGGCAATTGTTAAGCCAGACAGCCCTGAAGGTGCTACTCTCTGGGCAAAATACTTAACTAATTGGACATTCTGGAACCATGTTCGGACGATCGCAGCGATCGCGGCAGCAACATTGTTTATACTCTCTACAATAAAAAGCTCGTGAACACAGCTATGAATAGAGTTTGCGAATTTTACAATTTTTGCGCCTTTTCATTTCTATGTCCAACGTTAGATGTGGTTTAACGATTGAAAGAGATTGTTGCGATTTTACGAAATCAAGCTTGTTGGAGGTGTGTGAGTCAATAGCTTTACGATTTTCCATTTTCAGCCAGAGGATAGCTTCGTGAAATTCATGCTCCTGAAATCTTACATTGGGCAGGCAATCGCTACAGGTCTGCTTCTGAGTCTTGCCGCTTGTAATCTATCTCAACCAGCAAGTACTCCAACCAAGACTATCCCCTCTCAAAATCTATATAGAAGCAATCTAGTTGGTCTGCTGTTTGTCAAGAAAGACAATCTAAAAAATGAATTTCGAGGTGAGATTTACCCGATCGCATTATTGTTGAACGATCGCTATTTAGAAGTCAGCAATGATGTTACTCAAGATGTCAGAAATAGGGGGTCGTCCGATCGCATTCTTCAAATCAACAATCAAAGAATTGTCACCAATGCAATCAAAGATTTTACGATCATTAGCAATCACCAAAAGCTGGGCGAATTTCAGGTTGAAAAACCAGTTGTCAGCCAGTTTACTTGTTCTGCTGTGATTACAGGTCAAGGCAATCTTCGGGGTCAGTCTTCATTGCCAACCATTTTCGAGCAACTTCCGCAATCTGGTGGGTTCGCAGGGTCGATTGGTCAACAGAAGTTTGATGAGACATGGCGGAGTGCGACCGCGATCAGTCAGGCTCCTACACTGGCTAAACTGCCCGCTCCTTCCGAAGCCGATCTCGACCGACATCGACAAGCCGCATTGACCTTTGGGAAAGCTGCGATCGCGAAAGTTGCAAATGCAGGAAAAGTCACCGGGGAAGCTTCGATTGAATCCATTCAAGTGGTTGACCTCGATCAAGATGGATCACCAGAGATTTTTGGCAAAGTCAAACAGGGCAGTCCTGCGAACACGACCCAATCGCGTAATCCTATTGGATTTGCAGCAGTTTGGTTCTCTTACCGAGCAGGTCAACCCCAACTGATGGAGACGACTCAAGCATCGGTGAGCCTATCTGGCTCACAGCGGTTTCCTTATGATCTGCTGGAGACGATCGATATCAATGGTGATGGCATCCAAGAAGCGATCGTCAAACGTACAGGCTATGAGAGTACTAGCTTTGAGATCTATGAGTACAAAAACAATCAACTCGATCGGGTCTTTCAAGGTGCAGGCTACGGGTGTTAAAGCGGTGTTGCTAGACGGTGTGGTGCATCACTATGAGTAAAAAGGATAACTATTACACTAGAGAATCGACAAGATTATTAGTACGATTAGACAGGTAAATTGAATGGCTAAACAGAACACTCGAAAGATTGGATTTATTCCAGCAATATGAATCGCTGAATGCAACAAACGGAACACGATGTATGTCGTGGCTAGAGCATCGATTGCGGTTCCAGAAACTCCTCGAACAGTGAGCAAGAACACCGTGCCAAGATACAACGGCAGATTTTCGACCAAGTTGGATTGAACCCGAAAGAGTCGCCATAGTAAGCTTTTGTCATTTTGGATGCCGAAATCCTGTACTGCACCCCCTGCTGCGAGATGCCGAATTCTAACAATGAGTAAGAGACAGACGATCGCGATCGTCCACAGAATGAAAACTACTAATCCCCAAAGCGAGACAGTCATCTCGTTGAACATTTGCATCACCTTTTTCCAGTAATAGTGACTATCTCTCAACCTGTGACCAATTCCGTCCAACCTCCATCTATAACCAGTTCTTCTCCTAACACAAACGATGCCTCATCGCTCGCTAAAAATAGCACTGCTTTCGCAATCTCTTCTGGCTGTCCGAATCGTTTTAGGGGAACGGATTGCTGAAGTTTTGCAGTAACTTGCTCTAACTGTTCTTGAGAAATTCCAGCAGTTTTGCTGATGATGGAGGTTTTGACTGGACCTGGACTCACCGCATTAACTCGGATTTTGCGTTCAATCAGTTCAGCGGCTAACACGCGAACTAGAGACCTTAGTGCTGCTTTAGAAGCAGCATAGATGCCTGAATAGAGCATTCCCATCTGATTGTTAATGGAAGTGTTGAAAACAATGCTGCTGTTTTCTGGCATCAAAGGGACGGCTTTCTGTACCGTAAACAATGCTCCTTTGAAGTTAATGTCCATCATTTCGTTGATAAATGTCTCATCTACATCAAGTAATGGGCTGAACTGAGCAATCCCAGCATTGACAAATAAAATGTCGAGTCTGTCCCATTGTTCTTTGATTTGAGCCATTGCTCTGTCTAAATCAGTTAACGATCGCACTTCTGCCCGAATTGCTAAAACCTCTGCCCCAAGAGTCTCAGAAGCCTGCGCTAGTCGCTTTTGGTTTTGACCGATGATTGCAACCTTAGCTCCTTCTTGCACAAACAGTTGAGCCGTTGCAAACCCAATTCCACTCGTGCCACCTGTAATCAACGCAATTTTTCCATCTAGCCGAGACATGCGAATACGCTCCTTTTGTCTTAATAAGGTTTGTCTTAATAAGATTTGACAACAGCATAGAAAGTCTACGGTTGAGGATTCTAGAAAAAAATTGCTCGATTTTAGGACATTCTTGCGATTACGCTAGCTGGAATTGTCTTGGAGTTACACCCAAACTTCGCTTAAAGCATCGCGTCAGGTGGCTTTGGTCACAGAATCCGACTTGGTTCGCAATCTCTGCAATGCTTAATCCGCTGTGTTGTAGTAGAAATTTAGCTTTCTCAATTCGGCACTGCAAAATGTATTGATGCGGTGTCACACTAAGTGTCTGCTTGAATAGACGTAGAAAATGGTAGGGACTCATTTGAGCGATCGCTGCCAGTTCGATCAGCTTAATATCTTGATGTAGATTTTCCTGAATATGCTCCCTTACTTGTTGCAGTATTAGTTGCGATAATCCATCTGCATAACTAGAGAGTTTCGGGTGCGTGGTGCAGTAGTTCCGTAGCAGATGAATCGCTAAAGTAGTTCTTAAGCTATCGATCAGCAACTTTCCTCCGATTTTGCTTTGTTCAACTTCTGCTCTCAACGTCGAAACAATGCTTTGGATCAGGACATCTTGCTGGGTCATAAAGTGGGGAACGAGTTCAATGCGATCGGGATTGACCCAATCTTGACCGACGTGCTGGAGAAATGTGGGGTCAATTGCCACGATCGTAAACTGGGCTGCCGTTCTCCAGCTACATCGCTGAGCAATGCCTGCTGGAATAATTGCAATGTCTCCCTCGTTGCGGGCTTCTCGTTTCAGCTTACCATCGAGCCATCGTTCACCCGGTCGCATTTCTAGAGGAAGTGGTTCTCCGAATGTACTGGGCGGACAGTAAGCAATCACATGCCAATTGCCCTGATGCTCTGGTGTATCAAACTGCGGTTGGTGATGATGTTCAAAATGGAGATGCTCCCAGCCAAAGCTCTTCAGCATCGCAGGATGCGGCAACAGAAAGTCTGCGGTCTGCTGGCAGCTAAAGTCAATCTGCTCGATCACTGTCTTTGGTGTTCTCATGGCTCGCTGAAACGGGTTGGAGGACTTCTATTGTGCTCCTTTATCTACGCAGATGACAATATGAACTCCTGTAATTCAGGACGCTCAGAGAAGAATTGCTAGGTGAGGAGCAAATTCAGTCAGTCGAATTAGAATGACTATCGCTGGGTTTAAGCGTCTACTTGGGATGCCGTCGTAAAGCGGAGTTACGAACCGTGGGACACGGAGCATCTCGTGATTGATACAGCAGGTCAAACCGTGGCGCAGAGCATCATGACACTTCACCACGTTCTAGAAATCGGAACCACTTGACATTTAAGTGAATGCTTAAGTATATTGAAGTGGTTTAAGCATTCACTTAAATATTCCGACATGAGCCGACCTAGTGCTAGTGCTGATATCTTTTATGCGATCGCAGATCCCACTCGTCGCGCCCTACTTGACCAATTGCAGCAGGGCGAACAGTCGGTGACACAGTTAGCTCAGCCCTTTGCCATGTCACTCCCTGCGATCTCGCAGCACTTACAGGTGTTATGCGAGGTGGAACTTGTGACTCAATCCCGCAACGGGCGACAGCGCATCTATCGCTTAAATCCTCAACCGCTTCAACAGGTTTCTGATTGGATCAGTCAGTACGAGCAATTCTGGACTGGCAAACTCGATGCTTTGGGCGATTACTTGGAGGAACAACTATGAACCAAACTGTCACCTTAGAAGTCTTTTACCCCCACTGCCAGGAGCGAGTTTGGCAAGCCCTCACTGATCGTCGTGCACTGGCAGCGTGGATGATGGACAACAATTTTGAGCCGCGATTAGGGCACAAATTTCACTTCCGGCAAACGGATGAATTTGGACTCGATCGCTGCATTGATTGCGAGGTGATTGAACTAGAACCGCCAAACCGACTCGCTTATCGCTGGCAAGAGGCTCAAACAGAGGATTCAACGATCGTCATCTGGACACTGACCCCAGTATCAGGCGGAACGACACTGCAACTGCGACATCTTCAACTCGTGCAGACGACAGCCATTAGTCCTTCAGTCTTATTGCAACGATTTGGGCAAAGCGCAGCACAGACCCAACCGAGGGCAATGTTTGACTCCATTCCATACGGAAAAGCGGATGATTCTCCGACAAGCGTCATCATCGGAGAGTCATGGAATGACTGTTCACGAATGCAGCCTTCAGGCTCTATCTCCCTGATACCAGAACCCAATCTGGAACTACAGGCACACTGGCATCACCGTCTGATTAGGCTTGAACAGAAGCTCAGTTCTGACCCTGTGAGCGATTCCGCGCATAGTCGCCTCTGAAGCAACCGCATCACAGAATCGCAAACAATAAGAATAAATGGAAGAATCATCATGTTAAAGCTTGAGATATTACTCAAAAACTCGAATCTGATGTTAGCAGTACATCGCAAATCAGAAGTCGATGCCAATCTGCTATTTGAGCAAATTTTAGCGGCGATCGTGGGCGAGAAACTGCAACTGTTGCAACTGACGTGCGATCGTCATCCTAGAACTAAGATCGCTGTCTTGAACCAAAACGTTGCAGCGGTCAGCCTCACGGACGGCTAGAACCCTATTCAAGCAAGCTAGATTGCAGGGAGAAACGCTCCATGTACCTGTTCAATAATGCTTCAAACACTGAAGGCGATAGTTACGATTACCCCTTTGGGGAACTGTGGAGCAACCGTTGGCTCTGGTCGCGCACAGTATTCCTACGGCAACCGATCACTGATGAGATTGCCAATGGATTGATTGCTCAGCTTGTGTATTTGGATGGAGAAGACTCCGACATCATTCAGTTTTGTATTTACACCGAGGCAGGTTCCGTTGCGGCTGGACTGGCAATTTACGACACAATTAAGAGTTTGCGATCTCCTGTTCATACCCTGTGTACGGGCAGTGCAGATGGGATTGGATCATTACTCTTAGCAAGCGGCACTTTCGGTAAACGATCGGCACAGCCTCATGCTCGAATTCGATTGGCGCAGCCTGAAGCAAGGTTCACTGGAGGCACTGCGAACGAGATTGAAACGGCGGCAAGAACAGTTTTTCGGCAACGACACATTCTACATGAACTATATGCTGAAGCAACGGGACAGCCCATTGAGAGAATTGCCGAAGATAGCGATCGACGGGCATTTATGTCAGCGACTGAAGCACAAGCCTACGGATTAATTGATCACATCATGCAAGCTAATTAACCAGAATGAAGATTTTTAACGGGCACAATCGTAGAAATTAGCAGCGATATCACCATGCACATGAAAGAGACGACGATCGAGGCACTCGAAGAACATTTGCGCCAAGCTATGCTCAACAGTGATATTTCTACACTCGATGAGTTGATTGCAGATGATTTGCTTTTTACACTGCCCACAGGCTTAGTCATTGATAAGCAAACCGATTTAGAAGCACACCGCTCTGGGATTCAGAAGTTTATCAGAATTGAGATTGACGATCGACAAATTCATCACTACGGCGATTGGGCAGTCGTCACACTCAAAGCAGAGATAACAGCAAAAGTATTTTCAGGAACCTATCGCTTTACTCGCGTTTGGGCAAAGCGCCAGAATCGGTGGCAAATCGTCGCAGGTCATGCCAGTCAAGTCGCGGAGTAAACCGTCATGAAGATTTTAACCATGGATGGAACTAGCTTGTGGAGCAACTCTCAGCAACAGCAATTCTCATTTTGAAACCCTAATTTGCACCATGAAACCTGCTGTCACCCTACCTCTTATGTCAAATCAACTCACCTCAGATCAACCTGCACCAGAAATCGCACTGCTCCATAGGGCGTACGCAGCCTTCAACGCACGAGACATCGACGCTGCCCTTGCCCTCATGACCCCGGACGTAGTTTGGCCAAGAGCGTTCAAAGGCGGTTTTGTCCATGGACCTGAAGAAGTTCGCGCTTACTGGACGGAACAATGGAGCGAGATCAGTGCGCACGTCGAGCCAATTTTCTTCTACTTAGAGGAGACCGGGCGCATTTTGGTTAATGTGCATCAGGTCGTACGCGACTTGGCTGGAGTCGTTCTTGCCGATGAGCACGTGGGTCATCGATTCACCTTTGAGCACGGCTTGATTCAAGCCATGGAAGTTTGTCCACTTCCATCGTCCATCCCAGAGTCCTAACCGCTAGAAGCTGCTGAATTGAACAGGTCTACAATCTGGTCGCTATGCAGTGCCGTTGCCGTTCTCAACGGCGATATCAAAATGAAGTACCTCTTCGCGGACACCCAGCTTTGTGTACAACGCGATCGCAGGTTCATCATCAATGTCCGCCTGCACATAAATGACATAAGCTCCTCGGACTTTAGCGATCTTCTTCACTTCCTGAATCAAAGCGGTCGCGATGCCCTGGCGACGATGAGTTGCGGCAACCGCCAAATCATAGATGTAGATCTCGCTGCGCTCTTGCTCGAACTTGATCAGTTCATAGGCGGCGATGCCACCGACGACTTCGCTGTCTTGCAATGCAGCGATCGCGATGAAGGAGTCGCTACTAAGCAACCGTTCAAGATAAGCTGCACTCGGTCGATTCCCGCTATAGGTTTCTACGTCATCGAAGGCTTCGCCGAAAGTTAACAACAAGGCTTCCATCAACGCGATTTCGTTGGGTGCGATTGGGTGAATGCTGAAGCGGGATGATAAAGCCAAGTGCACCTCCTAGACTGCGTGAATTAAGCCGCGCCGTGAAGCGTCAGCTTGAATAAAGTGTACTCCTTCCAATCAATCGGGCGACTTGCCTGTGAACACTGCCAACTGAGCCTCGAAAGCACGCTTGAAGGCCGGTCTCGCTTCACCGCGGGCGACATAGGCGCAGAGGTTCGGATATTCCTTAATCAAACTCGATCCGCTCAGCCTGCGTAGCACCTGCACCATTAGGAGGTCACCAGCACTGAACACATCGTCGAGCCAGTCAGTGCCCCCAAGCCGATCAGACAGCTCCGCCAAGCGGCTACGAATGCTATCCTCGACCATAGGTAGACGCTGCTCATACCAAGTCTGGTCGCGCTCCAAGTACGTAGCGATTTCAAGCTGAACGATCGGTGGCTCCACCGTGCTGAGCGCGGCGAACATCCACATGATGGCGCGCGACCGGGCATTTGTATCCTGTGGCAGGAGTCCCACATGGCACTCGGCGATATGGAACACGATCGCCCCCGACTCGAACAAGGCGAGATCGCCTGCTTCATAGGTCGGAATCTGCCCAAACGGATGAAGCGCACGATGCGCGGCTTCCTTCATCGCACTGAACGACACAAGCCGAACCTCATAAGGCTGACCCACTTCTTCAAGCGCCCAGCGCACGGGCATATCACGCGCCAGCCCCTGTCCGCGATCGGGCGACTGTTCAAATGCGGTGATGATAGGGATCATTGGAAGACTCCAGGGGATTGCAAACTCGCCGCTCTGTCGTAGTGTGACACCTAACTTCTTTTTGGAGAGAAAGTTTTCGCCTATCTTCAAAAATTAGATGGATAGCAAGAATCTTTCTGTATATTACATCCAGATAGAACGATCGCTAGCCTTCTTCCCGTGTTCAGCCTTGTCTGACCCTGAAGACAACAAGAAAAGATCGAACTCAATCACCAACCGATCGAACTCAAGATTTTGACTCAGGATTGTGCGAAAGCTCTTCCCCTCCGCGCGATCGCCCCTCCATTCAGCCAACACTTTATTCAAAGGGTGATAGACTGGTCAGCTATCAGGTTTAAGTCAGGCTAATGTTTGCGCTTGCGGGCAAAAATAGCTCTTTCAAGTCGAAGATGAAAGTATTTATGACAACCTGCATCAACCGAAGTTTCATCTGTTGATGTTCTCAAATACACTAAGCGATTTTGGTGCGTTGAAAACAGAACTCGAAAGCTGGAATACGGAATGGGTTGTCTTCAATCTCCTCCCACTTAATCCTCAGTTAGTAGAAGTCTTCGGTGCGAATCAATCGTTTAGCGTCCTACTGCGACCTGATAACTACATCGCCTATGTTTCGAGCGCACCTGATCGAGTCAAAATCTATTTCAAGGAATTGATCACACCGTAGCAGACTCAAATTTTGCCTGCTAGAAATTGCGCGATCGCTCTCCTAAATTCATGTGATTTGAACGGATCGTAAGGTCGAGCACAATCCTGGGGGTAGACAGTGGCATCTTCTATCCTGAGTTGCGTCGCTATGAATCTGGCAGCCTGACAGATATGCGAGGGAAACAGGATCACGCTGGTGACGAGGCGATTGTTTCCACCACAATCTGCGTCCTGACCGAGTTTGCCAAGAAACAGTGATGATGGGCTGCCTCGTGCATTTCTTCTACCTGATGATTGGTCGGTTGGTGTTCTCCAGTAAAAATGATGTGGGGGCGCAAGTGAACTTGGGTAATCACCAAGTTTCCATTTTCATTCTGTTCCAACACGCCAACCGCTTGATCGGTGTAGCTCTCCACAACAAACTTCAGCTTGGCGGCGATCGCAAGAAACCAGAGCATGTGACAGCTTGACAGCGAGGCGACAAAGGCTTCTTCAGGGTCAACGCAGGCAGGATTGGCATAGGGTTCTCGAACGTTGTGCGGAGAAGCGGATGCCGCAATTTTTACTCCTCCATCAAACTGCCAAAGGTGTTCTCGGCTATATTGATTGTCGGTAAATGTCACGCCATTGCGTTGCCAGTAAACAGTTGCCAGATGTTGAGACATGGTTGCCTGCTCAGGTTGCGATTGAATAGACTGTGATAATAAGTTTAGAGAAACTTTCGCAGGTAGCGTGCAGACTCCTCATACCCCAACGCCTGATAGAAAGGAACTGCCCGACGGGAAGACAGAGCGACAAGCTTCGCATTTTGTCGAGCCGCCCAAGCTTCAAAGCTTTGCATGAGTAATGTTCCAATTCCCCTTTTGCGGAACGCTTCATGAACAACAATTTCTGCGACCCAGGCAACTCGTCCTTTTGCGTAGAACGTGAAGTGATTGAAGCCAAGAACATAGCCCACAATCTCCGAAGCTGCCTTTGATTCAACTTCGCCTGCCCAGTTGTCACAATCCGCTGCTGCACGTTGCTCTGAAGAATTGCGAATCGCCACAGCCAAATAGCTTGACGCATTAGCGAGGATTTCTGGTAGAGCAATCTCAAACGCCTGCGGGTCAATGACAAAGGATGTCGCCAATTGTTGAGCAAGCGTCAATAAAGCTTTAGCATCGCCCAGTTGTGCCCTGCGAATTATCATTTTACCTTTGGAATCGTTGGATCGGTTGACGCAGACTGCGTGAGGGAAAACAATTGATTCCGCTTCTCACGCAGTCTACAATTGCTTACATTCAGGCTTGGGTTTCGCCGTTTAGAAACTGCACGATCGTAGCAGTATCCGAGTAGAACATCTGGGATTCAATAATTTTTTCGTCCCGTATCTTATAGACGCTCACAACGGGTGAATCGAGCGTTCTGCCGCTGCTCACCTCCAGTCCTTTGAGCCGCCAAAGCACGACGACGTACTCCCCTGCATTCAGAAAGACACCATTCATCTTTCTGGCAGCTTCAGATTGGAGATGATTCCAGGTTTGAGCAGCTACTTCAATATGTTGCTTTGCCCCTTCGAGACCGTGATGAGTACCACCATAAGGCAGGGATGCTGCATCGCGGATGACAATCTCAGGAGCGTAAGTGGCAAGCACGCCAGCGACATCACGTTCTTCGACCGCCTTGAACAAACGGCGAGCAGTCTCAATATTCTTATCTGACATAATAGTTCCTTTCCTACACACAAAGGGGTTAAACGATTACCCCTTCAGTTTGCAGAAGTTTTAGAGTGCTTTGCTTCAAGGTTCTTGCGATCGTTTTCAAGGTTCTTGCGAAGTTATATACTGCGAGTAAACTTTAGGTGTCACGCCCACAAGCCGTTTGAAATGGTAGGTAAAATGTCCTTGACTGGCAAAACCAACCGTCTGAGCAATTGTTGCGATCGACAAATCACCGATTGCAATTAGTTGTTTAGCCCGTTCAATTCGACAACGAATGACATATTGATGCGGCGATATCTGGGTTGATTTCTTGAACACATGAGCAAAATGGTAGGGACTGAATTGCACGATTCCTGCTAGTTCAGCCAAGTGAATATTCTGATCCAGATTTGCATCGATGAAATCAGCAATTTGTTTCCATTGGGCTTGAGTAAAACCGCCTGTAATCGTTTTAATCTGGCGTGAATGCGTTGAATATCGGGCTAAGAGATGAACGACTAAGGCATGAGCGATGGCATCCGCATACAAGCTACTGTTAATCCCATCAATTTCTAGCGATGTTTTCAGCGCAAAGCCAATCTGCTGCACCAATGGATCAGAAAGTGTTGCAAGATGGGGAATCAGTTCCAAGCGATCGCGACCGAACACGTCATAGCTCACCTGAGTTAGAAAAGATGGTTCTAGAAACAAATTGAAAAACTCAGTTTCTTTGTCCCACCGAAACTGCTGGCTTGAATAAGCGGGATAAATTGCTAAATCTCCGGCAATCGAGTCAACGGCTTTCTGTTGCCCATCGACAGCTTGCTCCAGTCGTACTGGCTTGCCAACATTGAGACAAAGCGTATGTCGAGGCGAGATATGCTCCGGAACATCACAAGGTGGTTGCTGAAAGTGGGCAAAGTGAATCTTTGTCCAGTTCGAGCCGTCACTGACCAGAAGCGGCGATCGCGGAAGAATTAAAGGCAGTTGGTTTTGAGCAGGATCAGTCACAATTACGTTACCAAACGAGAGGAAAAAGTCTGTACTTCACTTTAGTTTGGTAATCGGCATACCCTTCTAATTCTTCGACTAACATCTTTTCTTCTCCGATAATTCTCGCGACCAGCAGCAGTGAACAGACAAGCCTCAGCAAAATCCCGAATTGAGAGCCAAGTAAGATCGGTGTTCCAATAAAGAAACAGATGCCACCCAAATACATTGGATGTCTCACAAACCCATAAACGCCTGTAGAAGCGACGCGCTGTTTTCGTTCAGCTTGGATGCGGACGAGCGGAGATAGAAACGTGTTGTCGGTAAACGATCGATAAAACAAGAAGAAAGCAGGCACTAACGCAATCCCACCCAAACTCCTGAGCCAGATCGGAAAGTCTGGCGACCAGCCAAATCGTTTTGCATCCAGGGGCATGATGATCATCCAAGACCAGAAAAGAATTTGGACTCATCAGCCTGAAATCGATCATGAAGTTCTTGACGCAGAACATCAGCCTGTACCGTTACTAAGTGTCCGCCACTGAAAAACGGGTCATCGCTTACCTCAACAGCGCAAAAGCTAGGAGGCTGAAACTTTGCCATTGCATCATCAGAAGTAAATTCGATCTCTGCCAGAACTAACCCAGCTAACTGCCCCTCAAATACATCAATGGCAATGATAGACTCAAGGTATGAATAGTGATACCGTCGCTTGTGAAGCTCTAATCCATCTAAGGTAGACAGCAAGTTATACTCATGCGGAGTCAGATAAAGATTTGTGATGTGAGCATGACCGTTAGAATCGCTGACTGCTTCTTTACGGGCAAACTTTTGCTGGAGCAGTTGACCTGTGGGTGATGTAATTTCCCGCAGTCGTAGAAATGTATTGGGGAAGTAGAGATCGCAGATTCGGCGATAATCCTGTTCCAAATTCAAATTGAACGGCAGCGATTTGACCAAAAATCTTCGTTCGCGTTCAATGTAGCCGTACTTCATGCAGCAATTATCCCTGAGATTTCAGAGTAGGCGGGTTAGGTTCATCTGCCCAATAATTTGTACCCTCGAATTTGCCAACTTTGCCGATCGATCGGGACAGCCATTTATCTGAGTCGGGATAGTAGCACACCTCATGCGGCAAATTTTCACCCATCATCAAAATATCTACCGTCTCGTCCGTATGGTTATAGAACTGATGAGCAATTCTTTCATTGCGGGGGAATGAAATTGCATCCCCTTCTTTTACTTCGATCGTTCTGTCGCCATACCGAAGTGTAGCTTTGCCTTTGAGAATCAGGCAAAACTCGTCTTCGTGAACATGGTAATGAAAAGGGCAAGAGAGCGCTTTGGGGCGCAGTCGATCGACTCTCACCCCGATGTGACCTTGTTTGCGATCCATTGCTGGGGAGGATAGCCGCTTTGACCAGCCTGTGTAATGTTCAGAATAATGCTCTTCCTGCCAGTCCAGATCGTTCATGTTGATGATATTAGGAATGTCAGACATACAAGCTCCTGTTTAATTGGGAATGAATGATTCGATCGTTCACCTTATTCAGACCTGCTTTGATTCAGGGTTTGTTCAAGCTGCTCATCCCAAAAGGCAGCTTCTATCTTGTGTCCATCCGGATCGCGAACAAAGCAACCGTAGTATGGCTCACTGTAGTCGGGTCTGCCACCCGGCGCACCTTCGTCTTTGCCCCCTGCTGCCAGTGCTGCTTCATAGAAAGCATGAACGGCTTCTTTCGCGGGAGCAATAAAGCCGATATGAGTACCATTGCCCACAGTTGCGGGCTGTCCATCGAATGGGATTCCTACCCAAAATTCAGGATACTGTTTGCCATAGGCAATCGCGCCTGGATATTCCATCAATCGCTTACAGCCTAATGTTGGTAAGACTTGATCGTAGAACGCGATCGCTCGTTCAAAATCGTTGGTGCCGATCGAAATATGGGAAAGAATGCTGGGATTGTCGTCCATATCTGAATTCTCCTTCATTGGAAACTGAGTCGATCAGAGATTTGGAGCGGTGCTGTGATGCGTCTTTGCTAAAGAAAGCCTAATGAAGCGATTGTATTATAGCAGTACAATTGCACCAAAACAGCTTGGTTTCTTTTGCCTTTTGTTAAGTTGAAAATCTGCTACTCGATCGACTGGTTTAGTTACTTGATTTCCAGGCGCTTGATTAAACCCTGCTCGATCGTATGCAATGTTAAACCCTTTGATCCATAATCACATTGCCGTCCAAGCCACGGACTACTAGCCTTGAACTACACCCACAGGTTCTAATACTACAGTTGTAGATCGTCTGAAAGCCGCACTGCACGGCGCTTGTAGTGATAGTACTGGGCGATGCTGCCATGCATCCTGCGCCACTGTTGCCAGTGCACAAAGTGCTCAAAACTCTGCTTGATCTGGAACACCCATTGCCCCAAACAACGGCGCATTTCTCGCACACTTACAGGTAGTAGAG